>QZFT01000071.1 GCA_003600225.1 Pseudonocardiaceae bacterium YIM PH 21723 | reverse complement strand
GTCGGACTGACCCTGATGGTGGCACCGGTGACCGCCGTGGCACTGGCGGCGGCTCCCGATCGGCATGCCGGGGTGGCCTCCGCGGAACGTGTTCCGGTGGCGCCGAACTGGGCAAAACCCTGGGTTTTGCTACATCTTGCTTCCTCTGTACCGACCTGCTGAACCGGTCGCGTCAGCTAGCTGACGCACTTCTTGCTCACCGCCTCGGCGGCCGCATCCGGGACCGGATGCACTTCTTGCTCAGCCAGCTTGGTCCTGCTGGTCCGGGTCGTAGTCGTCGACGGGGAAGCCCTGGCGGCGCAACTCGTTGACGAGTGCCATGGCCTTAAAATCCTGTTGGTCGATCTCGTGCTCGAAGCAGTACGTCCGGGTTGCCAACCTGATCCAACGCTTGGTTTTGCTGTTGTACGGAACCATGTCGTTGGGGTCCGGCAGATCTTTCCCTGCGACGCTGTGCCTCCGCGGCTTGACGGCTGACTTCGGCTTCTCCTTGGCCTTGGTCGCGCGCTTCGGCTTGGCCGCCGGCTTCTCGGTGTCCGCGTCCTCCTGCTTGGGTGTGACAGGGGGAACCGGGGCCTGGTTCTGTTTGTTGGCGTTGGCCACCAAGGCCACCGGGTTGAACCCGGTACCGAAGATTTCCACTCCTTGGTCTTTGGGTGTCATGCGGCTTTCTTCCCTGTCTTGACCAGAATCGAGTTCAGCCAGCCATCCACAATGGTGGTGACTTCCTCACGGCGTTTGTCCTTGTAACGGGGTTGGTCCTGGTAGTCGTGCAGGGGTACGCCGGCGTCAATGGCCAGGCCGACGACAACCCGCCGGAACAGGACGTCAGCCCACATGATCGATTTGAAGGCTGCGGCGATTTCCTTGAACCGGACCCGGTCGTCACTCTCGCGCTGGTCGTACAGGTTGACGATCACCGCGGCTTCCAAGAGATCGGGAAGCCCTGCTTCCACGAGCCTGGCCAACAGCTTCCAGGTGTCCATCAGGCCGGACAGACCGAACCGGGCAGGCTCGCCAATCACCAAGATGATCTGTGCCGCGTAGGCGGCCATGGTGGTCAGCATCAGGAAACTTGGCGGGCAGTCCAGAAGGATCACGTCGTAGAGGTCGGAGATCAGCGCCAGGATTTCCCGGAGCTTGGTCACCATGACCGGTGATCCCTGCTCGAAGCTGGCCAGGGACAGGCTGGCCGGCAACACGTCGACGCCGGACCACACATCCGAACCGGAGTGGATCGCGCGGAGGACGTCTTCCCGCGTCGGGTTCTCCATCTCCAGCAAGTCCACCAGCATGTCCGGCAGGTCCTTGCGGGTCCGGGCCGCGGCGACGGCGGCCAGGTAGTCCGGGTTAATGATCGTCTCGGTGGTGTTGCGCTGCGGGTCGAGATCCACGACCAGGGTCCGCAGACCCTTGGCGCGGCTCGCCGAGGCCAGACACAGAGTGCCGGTGGTTTTACCCACGCCACCCTTCATCGCGAGGAGCGCCACAATGGCGGCTTGTGACATCACGGGGTGCAGTCTGCCCCATGGATTCACTGATCTACCAGGGGCATCCCACTAACACGTCATCCCAGGAGCACATCAGCACGTCAACACTGGGAAGCAACGAGTAGGGCCCCGGAGCACACGCTCCGGGGCCCTGCTGCAGGTCGGTGGGGTTAGGGCTTGAGGCGGGAAAGGTCCAGGTTCGCGGGGACCGGTCCGGGTACGTGGACGGGCGCGGCCGCGGTGCCGGTGGCTACCTGCTCGTAGCCCTCGGCGCCGAGCTGGAAGACGGAGAGGCGGACCTGGCCGGCCACGTCCTCGATGGTCCACAGCCAGGGGACGCCGGCGGCCGCGTAGGCGGCCTTCTTCGTCTCGCGTTCTTCGCGGGAGTTGCCCGCGGACCAGATTTCGACGGCGGCCGCCAGGACGCCGGCGGCGAAACTCGCGCCGGTCGGCGGGCAGGTGAGCACGGCGACATCCGGAATCAACGCCGTCCGCCAGGCCGACGAGATGCGTACGTTCACCGCGGGCACGACGTACAGACCGAGGCCGGGGCCTCCGGCGGCGGACAGGGCGTCCTCCAGGAGCCGCGCCAGCCGGTACCCGGCAAATTGGTGCTCACCGGATGGGGCAGGCGACATGTAGAGGTGTCCGTAGATGAGTTCGAGGCGGGAACCGTCCGCCGGCGGGGCCATGTCCAGCCAGGCGTCCACGGTGGTGGGCCCAATGGGATGCCGTAGCGCTGCAGTCACCGTATCCACCTCCTTGGCTCGTCTGGTCTCCAGTGTCGCACGGATAGAGCGGTACGCGGAGCCGGTGACCAGCGGCGCAACAACCCACGTACCGGAACACCACCAGCAACGCGCTTATCTTCAGTCATCACTGAAACAATTATGAAGTGCGACCTGCACTGTTGGTGTACGGCCGTGGTCACGGTTCCTCCCCTGCAGCCGGGTGCGGCTTGGAGTTGACGATCATTACCCACGGCGAGGTGAACGGAAGTTCTTCCATGACGCGGGCTTCCTCGTCAGACACCACGTGCTCGGTGCTGTCGCCGTTGTTCTTGGTGATGGTGACTCTTCGCATCGTCTCCCCTGCTTTCGATGTGCCGTACGGGCGGGTTGATGTGTTAGCGGGCTATCCCTGCTCAACACCATTTTTTGGAGTGTGGCGCCGTTCTACGGTGAACCGTGCCGCTGGCCGTCCGTCGACCTCGGCGGGCTCCAGCAAGATGGCCAGGTGTGAGCCATCCTCGCGGCCGATCATGTTCGGCAACTCGTCCAGCGGGACCACGACGGAGCCGCCGAGCTGCTGAATAGCGAACTGCAGAACGGCCCACGTCAGATCGTCATCGGTGAGGTTGTCGCCGGGGCGCGGTTCAAAGGTGCTCATGGTGATCTCCCAGTATTTTGGTGTGCTGGTGTGTCAACGTGCTGATGGGTTGCTACTGGTCACTTGGTGATTCTGTTCAGATACTCGGTGGAAGAGTTCGAGCGCTGCAGGCCACGCACCGGGTAGCAGCAGCACGGCGGCCGCGGCGAACACCGGAAAGATCAGCCAGTTTTCAGCAGGTCCGCCGGTGCGGAACCGGATCAGGGCCGGGGGCCGGAGTTCGTACCAGGTTTCACCGCGGATCAGCACCGGCCACAGGAACGGGCACCCGGAGAGGGTCAAGGCGTCGCCGAGGCAATGGACGATGCATCCGAGGCCGGCCACGATGCCCAGCCAGCCGGACACCAGGTCCAGTTCGGCCAGCACAGCGGAGGGACCGGCGCCGAGGAACCAGGCCCCCATGCCTACGACGACCGGGACCACGACCCAGTCCCCCAGGGCGTCCTCCGCCAGCAACACGGCGACCAGGACGACGGCCAGCACCGCCCAGCGGCCGGCGGCCGCCGTGGTGGCGGCGACGGCCAGGCCGAGGAGCACGGCGAACACCACCGTGTGCGACAGGTGGCGGTGTTCGCCGGAACACGGTTCGTCGCGCGGGCCCTTGGTGGCCGCGTAGACGCTGGCCGACAGGTGGCGCAGCACCCAGGACACCGCACCGGTGATCGGTCCCAGGAACCTGCTGGCCGTGCTGTGTCGGTGGTCCAAATCCGGTAAGAGTGCGAATCCCGCGGCGACGGTGGCCAGCAGGACGGCACGCGGGAGGGTCGTCTGGCCCAGCAGCGGCGCGGCCGCCAGGCCGGCCGTCCAGCCGGTCAATGCATGGGTTCGGCCCATCATGGTGTCAGTCCCCCAGTGTCCTGGTGTGGTGATGGTTTGTCGTGCTGGTGGGTTATAGCTGATCAGAGTTGGTTTCTGACCGGATCCGTTCGGATTCTTCGATGGTCAATGCCTGTTCCAGGTCTGCGTCCTCGGCGGTGTGCAGCTCCAGGGGGTAGTCCGCGGAGACCCGGATGGTTGCCTGGACCGCGTGGAGCCACACCAGGTCCTCGGCGTCCGGTTCGCTGATCTGCAGCAGGTCCAGAACCGGTGCCTGGTCGTCGCCGCCGGGGTGGACGACGCTCTGGCCAGGCCGGGCCAGGCCGGCCACGACGTGGTGGCGCCAGAACTCCGCATCGGTGCCGAGGGTGACCGCCAGGACGTCGCGCACCCGGACCAACCGCGGTATCGAGCTGACCAGCCTGGCGTATGCCTCGGTCGCCCAGGCCTGGCCGTCGCCGTCGAGGCGCACCAGCTCCGGGCGAGCAGCGTTCACGGCCAGCACGGCCTCTTCGTGCGCCAGGTAGACGCTGTGCCGGTCACCGACCGGATACACCTCGCCGACCGGCGCGAGGGTGGCCGGCTTGTCGACCTCGGCGGCCAGGCGGATGAACACCGCCTGCACCGCGTTCACCATGTTGTTCAGCCGGTCCAGTCCCTCATGCCCGACCTTGGTCCGCTGCTGGGGAGACCGGCGCCAGTCGTCGCGCCCTGCCCACTCGGACAGGCACATGTGAACGGCGTTGGACATCGTGACCGCGGCGCCGAGGTCCAGCGCAATGTCCTTCAAGACGGTGCCGGCCATCAGCCGACCCCCTGGTGTGTGTCGCCGTAGTAGCCGGACCGCGGCTCGTGGTAGTGCTGCAGGTGGATGCGCATTCCGTCCCTGCTGATCGTCAGCGGCCTGGCCGTGGTGCCGTCGTTTCCGCACGCGGCGCACTTGTTGCGCTGGCCTCGGTGGTCGCGCTGCTGCTGGCCGCGGCTTATCCACCTCACCGGCCGGTCCCCTGCAGGTCGGTGCTGTTCGGGGTGTTGTGTCCGAGGCTGAACAGCAGTCCGTAGGCCTCGTTCAGGTGGCTGGTCATGCTCTCCGCGTCGCGGCTGGCTTGTGCCAGCAGGCCGGCGGCCTTGGTCGCCGTGTCCGCCGGGTCTCCGCCGCCGTCGTGGTAGACGGTCGAGTCACCAGAGAACTGCTCGACTCGCGCGGCCAGCTGTTCGAGCAGCTGGCCGAACTGCTCGCCGGCGGTCTTCAGGCTGTTGGTCAGCCGCCGAGTGTCCGGAACGTGTGCCAGCGACTCCTCCGGAGCGTCGCCGGTGGCGTCGCCGGCGTACTGCAGGAGTGCCGCAACGGCGGCCGCGGCGCTCCGCAGATGCTCCGGGCTGTAGTTCCGTCCCCAGTGGTCGTCAACCAGGTCCGCGGCGTTGGGTGCCTCGGTGGTCATGGCCTTCTCCTTGTGCTGGTGTGGTGATGGACTGATGGGTTATCGCTGCTCTGGCCAGGTTTTCAGCTATCGTGGCCGATTCGGTGCAGGTAGCTGGCGGCGTGGTTGAACGTCTCGCCCAGGTTCACGGACTGCTTGCCGGCCTTCTTCAGCTCGGCTACGGCTTCATAGAGCGCAACCGCCGGATCTTCTCCCCCGTCGTGCCGAATACCTGGTTCGGTCGCCCACTGCTCGGCGTGCCGTCCGATCTGGTCGGCGAGCTGCTTCATGCCGTGGAGGGTCGCGGACAGGTTGGACGCGACGGAGCCGGCCACACTGGCATACGGCACGGCGTCGCTGGTGGTGCGCTGGGTGGCGTGGTTGAGGTAGCGCACCAGCTCCGCAATGGCGGTTGCGGCCGCGCGGGTGTGGTCTTCGCTGTACGGGCCGTCCAGCGGGAAGTGTTCGGCGACGACCTTGTATCCGTCAGGGGCCTGGTCCTCGGTGTCGTAGCGGTTGTTCACGGTGCCACCTCCATGTGTTGGTGTTCTGTCGTGTTGTCGTGTTAGTGGGTTACTGCTGTTCAGTTGGCGTATTTGTCACTAGTTCGTCCAGCTGGTCATCCGTGAGCCGGGGACCGGCGGGGCAGGGTTTGCCGGTGTCGTACTGGTCGGTGTCGGCGTGGTCCTGCTGCTCGGTGATCACCACGTGCCGTTTGGCCGCCGGGTCGCCGGGCGGGGTGCACGTGGCGTAGTGCAGGCCGGTTCCGCCGCGCTGGCCGCTGTAGCTGGTGGAGCTGATCACCCAGTCCCCTGCCGGGTCGGTGCCGGTCGACGTGCAGGCGGCCAGGACGGCCAGCACGGTGACGAACAACGGTGCGATGGTTCGGCGGTTCATCGTGGTCAGCTCCACAACGTTGGCTTGGTGGTCGGTACCTGTTGGGCCAGGTTGACCAACAGTTGCCGGTGGTCCCTGCTCCATGCCTTCAGCAGGTTCTCCAGCGCTTTGGTGATGGCGTCGTGGTCGCCCTGCTGTCGAGCCTGTGTCAGCTCGGCGGCCGCGGCCGCCGCGGTCTGGATCGCCTTGCCGGGCGCGGGTGGGAGGACCAGCTGGTGGTCCGCACCGGCGGCCGCCAGGTCGGCGGCCAGTTTCCTCACCCGGCGGTTGGTCTCTCGTTCCAGGCGGTTGCGTACGCCGGTGAGGCTTCGGCCGCCGCCTGGTTTGCCGTAGCCGCCGGCGGCCGCGGTCTCGTCCAGTGAGTGGCCGCCGTAGACGTGCAGGGCCCACAGCACCCGATCGGGTACCTGGTCCAGGTTCGCCAGGACATTGCCCGCGGCGGCCAGCTGCTGCAGTGCGTTCGCCCGGTCCGCGGGGCTGGTTTCTGCCGAGTCCAGGGCCTGTATGGCGCGCAGACCAGCGGCCAGAATCTCCATGTCCTCGGGGATGATCTGCATGGGGTTCCTTGTCGTTCTAGCGTGCTTGTGTGCAGGCGTGTTAGTGGGTTATTGCAGCTTGTTCGCTGTTTTCAGTTTCTCTGAGTGAGTCCGTCACCAACCGATGGCCTCCAGGTCCCGATAGGTCTTGCGGCATTTCTCTGTCGCCCACGCCCTGCTTCCCGGCGGTTCCGGGTCCAGGGAGACGAGATCCGGCCCTTTGCAGCCGTAGAGCACGCCGGGGTACTCGACGCCGTCGACCTCGGCGGGCGCGGGTGTCGCCGGAGCGGGTACCGCCGGAGCCGGTTCTGGTCGTCGCCGAGGTGGCCGCGGTGCACGTGGCTCGGGTTGGAATGCCGGTTCGGCGGCCGGGACGGTGGGCTGTTCGGCGTGCGTTCCGACCGGTGCGGGCGGACTGGTGGGTGTGTCGCTGTGCTGCGTTCCCGCGGCCAGGACCAGGACGAGCCCGGTCACCGCGAGGAAATGCCCCGCCTTCATCGGTTCCCCCCTCGTTCGTCGGTGTCGGCCGAAGTCAGAACGGCCCGTGTCCGATCGAACTCGTCCAGCGCGGTCTCCAGCGTGGTCCACAGCAGATCTTTGCGGCCCCATTCGGGGTCGATGATGGTCAGTTGCTGGGCGGCGCGGATCTCCCGTCGAGCCGACCGGGAAACCTCGCTGTACTGGAAGTTGAGTTCACGGCGGCTACGGCGTCGACCGAGGCCGGTGAAGATCCGGCCCTGTTCGTCACGGGTGACCGCGGTGTACTCGTTGCGGCCACTCCACCCGGTGCCGTCGTGCAGGTGGACCACCAGGCCGGCGTCCAGGGCGGCCGCGGCCAGGACGTCGGCAAGGTCCGGCGTGGTGAAGCCTTCGACCCCGGCGCGCTGGTCACCCTCGGCGATCGATAGACCGGGTTGGCTGCAGTCGGTCAGCCAGCCGGCGCGGTTGCAGCGGGCGAGCACGGGCACCAGGCCGCCGTCCGTCGTCTCCTCGGCGGGCCCGGACTCTGGCATGTAGCCCGGCTGAGAATCGATGGAACCCTCGAGCCACAGGGCGGTCAGCTGTGCAACCTGCTGCAGCGTCGTGGCGGATGACCAGCGTTCGTAGTCGGCGGCGCTCATGAACTCGAACATCAGGCGCCCCCTGCTGCTGGTAGGTCGGTCGGATCGGACACCCAGTAGGTGGTCTTCGTCTCGTCGGTCCAGCCGTTCAGCCAGCCGGCAGGACGTCCTCCCCGGACGGTGTCCGCGTACGCCTTGGCCACCTCCGGGGGCAAAGCCTGCCCGGAGGAGAACCTGGCGGCCAGGGCGCCATCCCGGTACAGCTCCCATCCGGTACGCGTCTCGGCCAGCTCCGAGGTGTAGAGCGTCGTCTCCATCCGAACCACCTCCATCGTTGCGCCAATTTTGATTCAATGTATCAGATTTGGCACAACGGGAGAATGGGCCGATCAGGCGACCCCCGCCGGCCTCCATGCGCTTTTCGTCGTTTCCGCTTGCGCTTGAGGGGAGACCCCAGACGGCACGAATCAAGCACGTGTAAGCGCATCGGTCAGCGTCTTGACCTGCATGTACGCGAGTAAGCACGCAAGCAGACCGAGGGGGTATCGAGCTGCAGAACCGGCCCAAAACCGGGTTCGGGAGGGGGGTTCGGGAACGCGTGCTTGGTACCGATCGGCCACCACTCCCCTACCCCGGTCCGTGACCAGGGAAAATGCCTGTTCATCTACTACTTTCGAAATTAGGTTCGGGAAACTTCCCGGTCCGGATCCGCTGCTGACCGCCGCGCGGCCGCGGCCGGAAACCGTCACCGGCCCTCCGCCGTAGCCGAGGCGGCCGCCGGCGGCCGCGCTGCCGTACTCCCCCGCCGGCGTCACCGTGCCGAACACCTCGCCTGCTCCCCCGCTGAAGCAGGCCAGCCCTTCCCCGTTTCGATGATCGAACGCAAGCAAGGACGCAGGGGAGTGGGGGCTGAAATCGCCCCTGACGGCCAAACGGCCCGCCCTGCGGCAAATCCCACACGCGACCTACCTCGGTACCGCAGGGAGCGCCACAGCCCCGTTTTGATCTCCGGGTAGGGCTTCGCGCGCGTACGCGGTCGGTAGTTCAGATCTAAAGATGAGTATCTAAGTGGCTTCAGTGAAGACTGAAAGAATCTGTCTCAATCCGCGTGGCCGACGAAGGAGGTCACGCGGTGCCAGGGGGTCTGGGGGCGCGGCGCCCCCAGAAGCTTTTTGGGGAGGTTCAGTGGGGAAGTTCAGTGAGAAGAACAGTGGGAGGGGACCTTCTTCTGGAAGCTCAAAATCTGCTGTTGACCTGCAATAACGGCGCGTTGCATGGCTGCTCTTTTGATCTCGGTTTCTGCAGGGGTTCCGTCTCGGTTTCTGGGGGTGGTTCCATCCCGGTTTTTCCCCCTGGTTCCGTCTCGGTTTCTGTAGGTGGTTCCGTCTCGATTTTTAGGGGTGGTTCCGTCTCGATTTTTAGGGGTGGTTCCGTCTCGGTTTCTGGGGGTGGTTCCGTACGTGTTCGAAACGACAGCGGGCCCGCCTCATCTGCATGAGGCGGGCCCGCGGACTGAGGTATTCGGTACTACCAGGCAGTCAGCTGCTGGGGTTGCTGAGCGTGCTCCTGGCGCTCCTGATGCGCCGGGGAAGCGGTGAGAAGCCGGAGGCCGCGGCGTTCCAACTTCGTGACCATCGGCGCCTCCTGGTCCTCTTCATCGTCAGGGGTTTCGGTGCGCGCCGGCTTCAGCGACTCCCACACGTCTTCGGGGAGGCTGGCCCGCACGGCCGCACGGCGTGCCTTGTCCTCGGCGCGTTCGGCAACCTGGTCCGCGCACATGTGAGGCGCTGCTGGATGCGAAAGAAGAACGCGGCGGCCGCGGCCGGCTTCGTACACGCCGCCCACCTTGTCCAGCTGCTCGACAGTGACCAGTTCCGCGCGGGCGAGGGTGTTCAACGCGCGGGAAAGCGTGTTGGTGGCGCTGCCCAACTCCTTGGCTGCGGCCTTCAAGCTCATCTCCACGGAGAAGTCAGCGGCAACTCGCTGGGCCAGGTAGACGAGGAGACCGAACTCAGTGACTCCGGGGGGTTCGATCGTCAGTGCCCAGCTGAGCGCGTCGACGTTCACAACCGGTTGCGTGGATTCAGGCAGACGCCTCATTTTGCCCTCCTACGAGGTTGCGCCACGTCTTCCGCAGCTCCGTTCTGTGAGCTGCCGAAGACGATTTTTCCGCCTCGTTTTCGCTGCTAGGCAAGTTGTCGTCTCGATTTTTGGGGGTGGTTCCATCATCGGTGCTGAGCTGGACTTCGGTTCGTTGTCCGGACCGGGGCCGGTAGGGGATACGGTCGCCGTCGCGTTCAGCCAAGACAGCCTGAAGGCATTCGCTGAGTTCTTCGTGCTCCTCGGGCTCCAGCTCACGAGCCAAGGGGAGGATGACCGCTGAACGGCCATCGGCTACATCTACCAGCACCATCCCAGCGTCTTCGAGTTCCTGCCGAAGAGCGGGAATCGTGACAGGGGAGACTCCCGCCGTGGCGGCCAACTTCGCGGCCGATACTTCGCACCACGGCGGACGCGTGCCGCCATCGTTGTTCTTCGGCTGCAGCTCCCAGACAGCGCCGAGCAGCCGGAGCGCCTTCGGACTTATCCGACGTTCGTCGTCCACAAGCCGGTCCAGCGAGTGAACAGGGATCCGGACAAACTTGGCGACGGTGACGGTTGTCCGGGCAGACGCACGGCCCTGGCCACGGCGGGTGTTCTGGACAAATGCAGGTTGAACACCCTTCGTGTTGTCGTGGGCCCGGAGCAGCGGCGCCATGGCGCGGTCCCACTGCTGTTTTGACAGTCCGAGGCGTTCGGCGCCAGCCTCGCGCCGCACGAATGCAGGTCGCTCCGGGCCGGACCGCGAGTCAACGAGCAGGAAGACCGCCACCGAAGTTGCCGGGTGGTTCTTCGACTGCAGGAGAAGGGTCGGTAGCCGTAGGTGATGCTTTGCCACCGTGCTGACTTCGCGGAGCCGATCGAGCGGAGATACCTCTCCTTGATCGGGCCGACGAAGGGGCTCATTCATCTTTCGCTCACGTCCTTCTGGGCGTGACACGACGTTCGTGACCTCGGGTTGTTGTACCCTCGGTGTGAACCCCTTCCGAGGACCGCGAACGTTGTGCCAGGTCTTCACGCCAGGGCCAGGAGTTGCCTCTCCTGGCCTTTTGCGTTTCTAAGGGCCGATCTTTCCACCGTTTGCCGTTGTTCACCGACACGGCACGCTGTGTCGGCGGTCCTCGGTCATGGTCCTGGGGCACCCGAACCCCCTCCTTGATCAGGTGGAACAGGCTTTGTGGCTGGTGAAGGCGGGAAGTGCGCCGACTCGCTCCGTACCAGCGGGATGGGCCCGATTTCGAATTTCGTTGCACTGACAGTCCGCACCGTGACTTCTACCGGGCGTCCATCGGCCAGCCGTGTCACGCAATAGATCTTCAGCACTGCGACCTGTGGCGGAACTCCGAGGCGTTCGGCCTCGGTCGGTGTGGCGCCGCCCGCGCCGTAGTACTCCGCCCAGTTGAGCGGCCCGCCTAGTGCTTCCTCGATGCGATCGAGTACACCGCCCGGTCCCGTGTAGACCTCGGAGACGATGGGCAACTGATCAACGACCCAGCCAGGCAGGTACGAGCTGGCGAGTTGCATCGGGACTGGTTTGGGACGCTTGGCTTTCCTGTCGACCGGCAACCCAACGAGCCGGTGACGTGCAAGTACTTGCGAACTGGGGGCGATTTCGAGTAGTTCGGCAATGTCGCCGGCAGGCTGTTCGCGGTGGATGCCGAAGTGCTCCAGCAATCGCCAGGGCGCCGAGGTCGGATCGAAGTAGTACCCAAGGTCGTCCCTGTACACGAGACGGGACCGATTGATCCGTTCGCGCTTCCGGTCAAGGACTGTCGTACCTCGGCGGCGAACCATCTCTACTAGGCCCTGGGCCTGCAGATCTCCGTACGCATCGGTCACCGTCTGCTTGGACACGCCCAGCTCAGTCGCGGCGTCGGCAGCCTTCGGAAGTGTTTCTCCAGGACCGTATTCGCCTGCCTGAATGGCCAGGCGGAACCGCTCCATGACTTCACGGCGACTCATGCCCATCAGTAGGTGGCGCTCCTCCGCTAGTAATCCATCCGTGTGGCTCCATGATGCAATAGAAGCCTTCTATTGACCAGACCCCGGTCTGGGTGACATCTTAGGCGTGCACCTAAACCGGCAGTGAAGCGACATGCCGAACACAAAAACCCTCGACTAGGGGGGCAATCCCTAGCCGAGGGCCTACGGAGACCTCCATACGAAGGAGAACGGTCCCCATGGTCATGATTGCAGGTGAAGACCGAGTTCGGTCCAAGCCGTTCAACAGCTCTGCGACGTCTGCCGCCGCTCGTCGGTGCCAGGCTCGGCGCCATCGGCATGTTGTCCGTGCTGAACTGCGCAGCCAGGCCCGCCGGGGGTGGGCGGCATGATCGAGACGCCCAGCCGTGAGGTTCTTCGCCGTGTGCTCCAGGCGGTCACGGACGATGCCGTGGTCAGCCTGCCGTCCGGCGATCCGGCCGGACCTGATGCGGCCGCCCTGTTGTGGGACCGGCCCGGCTCGACGCTGCCGGATCTCGGCACGTCGGAGGAGTCCCTGGCGCTGTTGTGCTTGGAGACCGCCGGCCACATCGTTCCCACACTCGCGCTCTCAGAGGTGCCGTGGTGCGGAACCGAGGGGGGCCAGGTTGCTGTTCAGCGTCTGGTGATGACCGAGGCCGGTCACCGACTGCTCGGCAAGCTTGACCGCGAAGCCCAGGACGTTGCTGGGGGACAGCGATGAGCACCGCGACCGAGCAGGTACGAGAGAAGTTCCGCGAGGCGTCGACCGGCGCGGACGTGACGCTGATCGTCCTGGTGATCCTGGCCGGCCTGCTGCTGCGCATCGTGACCGGCGTCCTTGAACTCGGCGCCGAGCTGGTGGTGAGGCTGTTCGGCTTGTTCGCCGCGGTGCTGCTGGTCCTGGCCGAGGGCGCGGAGTCGGCCCTGGCCGTCCGCCTGGCCAACGACAACGACCTGTACCGACCGGCGCCGAACGAGGAGCAGGCCGCACCGGTCGCCGAGTGGCACATGCCGGAACCCCGCACTGGTGAAGAGGGGGACCGGTCCCAGGTCCACCAGGTCCGGGTGGGGGTGACGGCATGAAGTACCGCACCACTGCTGACCGGCGATTTGGTATCGCCCTGGCGGCCATGCTCGGCTTCTTCGCTGTGGTCCTGGTGAGCCTGCTCGTGCTGTGGCTCGGGGGACCGGCCGCCCAGGATGCTGTTCTCCGCGTCGGCTTCCTCGTGTTGTCCCTCGGCGTAGGCGCGGCGTTTCTGGCATGGGGGCGCTGATGAACACCGAACAGTGGCTGATGGCGGCCAACGGCCTGGTGATTACCCGGCTGCACACCGGCGAGGTGTGCCCGGTCGCCGGCCATCGGGTCCAGGACACCACCGTGTCCGTCTTCCCGAAACCGGTACTGCGACGCCGCGGCCTGCAGGTCACCACCGTGGAGCTGAACCTGGAGGCGTGGCTGGTCAACGACCTGGCCACCGGCCGGACGCTGCCGCTGGTCTGCGACAACCAGACCGTGGCGTGCCAGGTCGCCGTCTCCTACCACCTGCAGGCCGCGCAAGGCGGGCTGAACATCGGCGACGGGGCCGCGGTATCCGCCTGGTGTGAGTGGGTCGCACAGACCTCGGACCACATCAGCTACGAGCCATAACGGATGAAAACAGCATTTGAACAGCTGTAACCCGATGGCACACCAGACCACTAACACACCAGCACGTCAGCACAAGGAGTAGACCGGTGACAGCAACGGCAACGGCCGAAGCGAAGATCCGAGAGAAGGACGCCGCGTCCGAACGCAAGATCGGCGACCGTTCGGCCGCGTGGAATCTGAAGAAGGCCAAGAAGGACGACGCCGACGCGCGGAAGCGCCAGAAACGAGCGGATAAGCGGAAGGAAGCGCGAGACAAGCGGAAGGAGAACGAGGGCAAGCGCGAGCGTAAAGCCGCAGCTAGGAGCCTTGCATGGGCTGCTTTCACGGCTCGCACGGCAACCACCCTCGGCGGTCGGCTGATCGGCGGCCTGGTGGTCCTGGCCGTCGCCACCGCATGGGTTGGCCAGTACGGGGCCCTGAAAGAGCAACTGGCGTCGGTGCACATGTTCGGCTGGTCCCTCGGCAGTCTGTTCGCCGCGGCCGGCGCCTCGGCGCTGGAGATGACGGGCCTGGCCATGGGTGATGTGGTCCGCAAGGCCGTTCGCCGAGGTGAGCGGGCCCTGGTGGCCCGCGCGGCCATGTGGACCGTGATCGCTGGGTCCTCCGCGGCGAACTACCTGCACTTCGGGTCGGTCATGGCCGGTTTGTCCGTCCTCGGGCCGGTCAGCTGGGAGGTGCACGAGTGGGGAGAGCGTCGGGAGCAGCTGCACGCCGCCGGCCAGGTGACGCCGCGGCCACGGCGGCCGCGCTGGCCGCTGGACCGGTGGGTCCTGCTGTTCTGGCCGACGCTGCAGGCCTACCGGCTGGCCGTTCAGTTCGACCTCACCGACCCGGCGGCCGCCGTCGCCGCGGCCGATCACGTGGCGGCCAGCAAGGCGGCCAGCCGGTCCGCGGCCAAGGCGGCCAAGGAGAAGAAAGGCGCGGCCAGCGACACCGGCCAGCAGGCGGCCGAACAGCGGCCAGCCGTACCGGCCGCAGACGCCGAGCAGACCGGCCAGCCGGTTGCGCAGCACGGCGGCCAGCAGGCGGCCAGCACCAGCGGCCAGACCGGCCAGCCGGTCAAGGCGAAGCGGCCAGCCGGACCGGCCAGCCGTTCCCAGCAGGGCGGCCAGCCGGTCGCCGAGGAACCGGCCAGCCGCACCGGCCGGAGCGGGTTCCGCCTGATCAACCTGGGTATCGGTAAGCGGCCAGCAACCGGCCAGCCGGAGCAGAACAAGGCGGCCAGCGATGCGGCCAGCAACCGGCCAGCCGCTGTGAAGAAGGCGGCCAGCGCACCGGCCAGCAACCGGCCAGCACTTCCGGCCGGACCGGCCAGCACTACCGGCCAGCTACCGGCCAGCAGGCGGCCAGCCACCACCGATCAGGCGGCCAGCAAGACCGGCCAGCACGGCGGCCAGCCGGTCCGCACCGACCGGCCAGCAGCACCGGCCACGCCGTCAACGAGCGGCTACCCGCCCGTTGACCGCACCGGCCAGCCGGACATTTCCGACGTGCTCCCGGCCGCCCGCCAGATCGTGATCTCGATCCTGGCCACCGGCGGCAAACCGACCAAGGACGCCGTTCTGGACGCACTCCGCGGCCAGGGGCTCAGCGTCGGGGGAGACCGCAAAACCGCCCTGTGGCAGACGCTCCGGGGCGAGAAGGACCACCTGGCCGCCGAGGCGGCCGCACCGAAGACCAGCACCACGTCCAGCACTGACCAGGTCGCGTGAGGGAGAGGGACAGCGACGTGAACGCAGCGGAGAAGTACCCGTACCCGACCGTGGTCGACGCGGCCGCCCGGTTCGGCCACCGCGGCCAGGACGACGAGCAGCCGCCGGCCGTGCCGACGTTCCCCACACAGGGGGGACCGGCGCCGGAGCTGGAGGAGGACCAGGACCAGCCGGTCCGCACAAGGATGGTCCAGGCGTGCACCGACCTGGCCCAGAATGCCGGTGCCCGGCTCCGCCGGCGTCCGGTCGCTGAGCTGACCATTGCCGAACAGCGGCGACGTCAGCAGCGCCGCGCCAACCGGGCCCGCCAGGCTCGCAACGTCGGACGCCGGTCGGTGACCTACAGCGGGTGGACCCTGCGGGGCCTGCCGGTCGTCGCCGATGGCCTGTACCGGGTGGTGTGGCAGCCGGAGCGGGCCGCCCGGCTCCGGAAGTCTCACGCGGCCGCCGAGGTCCAGGCCATCGGCGACGAGAAGGCGGAGAAAAGGGCCGCGGACAAGGCCATGGAGGACATGGCCACGCTGAACAAAGATCGCTGGTTCCGCGGCGGTGCCATCCTGGTCATCGGCGGAACGGTCTACTTCGGGTGGCCGCACATCATCGACTCCACGCCCTGGTGGGGCCTCGGTCTGATCGGTGGCGGCATCCTGTTCGCGCTGGCCCGCCTCGGTCGTCCCCAGGACGCCGCGCTGGAACTGGAGGAGGCCGCCGAGGAGGAGCCGCTGGCCCTGCTCCCCGCCGGCCTGGACCTGACGGCCTCGGACCGGGGGACCGCGGTCACCCTCGCCGAGGGCCTGGAACAGATCAAGGTAAAGGGCCAGGTCACGTTCGTGAAGCGCAGCCCTGCAGGGTGGGGCTGGACATCCGGGCTGAGCCTGCTGGACGAGATCACCGAAGCGAAGTTGAACCAGCTGGAGCGCTACCTGGACTGCATTCCCGGCGGGCTGATCCTGGCCGCCTCGGAGGGGACCGCCCGGTCCCGAACCATGCGCATCATCATGGAGGACCTGCTGGCCACGTCGGTGACCTCGGCGCCGCGCCAGGTCGGCGTCCTGACGCTCCGCCAGCCTGCCGAGGTCGGCACCCGCTTCGACGGCGGCCGCCTGGCCCTGGTGTTGGCCGGCATCCACATTCAGCTGATCGGCCGGACCGGCTCCGGAAAGTCCAGCATCCTGCTAATCCTGTTCGACGTGCTCACCGCCGCGGTGGGCTCCGTCGTGGTCGGTATCGACCTGACTGCAGGTCCGGACATGCGAGCCTGGGAACCGGCCATGTCCCGACCCCTGGCCACCGACGTGCTGGCCGCCGAGCGCCTGCTGACCGCCGTAGAGGCGATCATGGAGGACCGCACGGCCAGGCTCGGAATGCGCGAATGGACCGCCGAGGACGGACCACAGATCACGGTGGTGATCGATGAATACGCCCGGCTCGCCGAGGTCGCGCGCCTCCGCGCCAGGGTCGATTCCCTGATCACGAGGGGCAAGAAGGTCCGGGTAGTCGTGGTGCTGGCCAACCAGCGGGAAGTCCTGGAATGGATGGGCTCCCGCACGGCGAGCACCAACGTGGACGTGAAGATCTACGCCGCGATGGAAGCGGGCGACGCGGCCCAGCTTCCCAAGGATCTGCGGGACCAGGGCGTCCGTCCGGCCATGTTCGTCCCGGCGCAGGATGACCAGCCCAACGACGCCGGAAAGGCGTACGTCGTCGGGTTGGGGGCCCCGATCTTGAGCCGTTTCGATCACCTCACGCGCGAGGAGTCCCACGGGCGTGCGCTGCAGCGGTCCGGCGCGGTGGAGACCTGGACCGAGGCCGACGAGGCGGCCGCCGTCCGGACTGCCCGCGGCAACGTGCCCAACCTGCTGGCCGACCTGCGGGACGCCGTGCTGGCCATCGGTGGCCAGCGGACCCCGCCGCGGGCCTCGGGCGCCGAGGTTGAGGCGTGGATGGAGCAGCAGGGCCGACCGGTGGAGGGCGGGCTGACCCGGAGCCTGAAGCGCGAATACGGCCAGCTGGCCCCGCCATCGCGGGACACCAACCTGAACCGCGGGGAGAACCCCAAGGGCTACCACCTGGCCGACGTGGAGACCGCCATTACCGCATGGCAGCAGGCCAACGGCCAGGTTCCTACAGGACAGACCACCGATTGATGCCACCGGCCGGTGGGGCCTCGGGCGCCCCGCCGGCCGGAGTCCTGGCGCCCGACTTCAAGGAGGAGAACCAGTAGTGACCGAGCAGTGGAACGGCGTAGAAGACGCCTACCTGATGACGGACGTCGTGTGTCTGGCACCCGGAGAGAACGGCGGCTGGCTGGTGCTGCTGATCGAGCGGGCAGGGGCACCGTTCGCCGAGCACATGGCCTTACCCGGCGGGTACGTCGACCGCGGGGAGCGGTTCGCCGATGCGGCTCCGCGTGAGCTGAAGGAGGAGACCGGCATCACCGCGGACAACCTGCGGCATGTCGACATCTATGACGAGCCGTACAGGGATCCGCGCCACCAGCACGTCATCTCTCGTGCGTTTCTGGCCGTGCTCGATACGCCGCAACCGCCGGTAGCCGGCGACGACGCGAAACGCGCGGAATGGGTCGACGTCCAGCGGCTGGGGGAGACCCGGCTGGCGTTCGACCACCGGCAGATCATCACCGACGCCCTGGCCTTGGCGGAGCCTCATCTCGCCCGGATATCTGTTTAAGTGTCGCGAACCAATACCCATTGCTTTGATGTCTGAAATTCGCCGACAATAGCGGAACAGACCACCATCCGTAGCCGTGTAACTACTCATTTACATGATCGCGTACGCCGGTCCCATCACCTGGTAAGTGCAGGTGAGGGGACCGGCGTTGGTCTTTTCGGGCGTATCCGAATCAAATGTAGTTGTCCGGAGAAGATCTCCGGAGCAAGATCTGTCCCCCTGGAGCGGGTAGACCAACCCGTGACAAAAACTTGCAGAGCACTTTCATGGGGGAGTGATTGAGCATGGGGATTCTGGAGCAGTGGAACGACCGGCGGCCCGAAACGATCAGCGGCCAGCAGCTCGTCCGCCTGGCCCGCGGTGAAGTCGTCGCCGAACTCGGCAACCTGGCCACCGCATTCCTGAAGGCTGAGGTGTGGGTGGAGCTGGACGACAAGGGCCAGCAGATCCTCACCCACCAGCACAACGACGGGCACCGATGGGCCCACGCCTACAGCAGCTACAACGCGATCCCCGGCGTAAAGGACGGCTGGGAGATCGAAACGAGCGTAATCAAGGGCGCGGTGTTGCGAGACCGGTTGCCCGCAGGAACCGGCATCGTCCTGGACAAGGGCACCGATCACGAGCGTGACGTGATCGCACCCAGGGCCGTGGCGGCCACCGAAGATGACGGCGAACAGGACGAGCGGTGATCACCGAGCCGCCGGTAGTCCGCGCGGCTCTGCACTACTACGCCGGCACCGGATCGGCCGCGGACATGGTGGAGGGCTTCCGGGCCACCACGGTCTATTTCCAGTACGTCCGCCGCCCGCGGGCCCTGGTCGGTGCCGACACCGCCCGGATGGGGTCCTGGCTGCTGGTCTGGACGAGCCTCGAACGCCTCGGCGCCTGGTCGGGGGAGTGCGATTGGTTGTCGACCACCGGCGCCGACGTGGTGGACAACATCCTTCCGCACATGCGCTTCGCCGGCGTCCTGCTGGACCTCGGCGCCCCGCACATGATGACCATTCCGCGGCCCGTCGACGAGCCGGCGGCCGCGGCCGCCGTACCTGTTCTACCTGGGGGTAGCAGTGCATCAGCCTGACGAGACCGCGGCCGCCACCAGCACGCCGGCCACCGGTGACCAGCCCCCGGAGACCGGCCTGCACAAGGTGGTGAAGGAGCTACGGGAAACCTCCGCGGCCACCGCCGAGGGCGCCCGTGACCTGCATTTGCGTGCGATGACGTCCACCCCGCAGGTGTACGGCCATCCTGGAGTGGCGGCCGCCATGGCCACGTTCATGAAGACCATGGGCACCCGCATGGAGGGCCTGGCCGCCACGGGCAGCGAGATGGCCGACTACCTGGGGCACGTCGCAGACGGACACATCCCCCCGGCCCCCGGCGGGGGTGAGTAGTGAGCAGCGGCGGATACGGCGTAGACCTGGCCGGCCTGCACCTGGCCGAACACGGAATCAAGTCCGTCTTGGCGGAGCTTCGCCACCTCGGCATCCACGGTGAGGAGACCAGCGGCCGCACCCTCGGGAACCTCGCGCACGACCCGGCGACCTGGGGAGATGAAGGCCTGTACGCCGCGGTCTACGCGTTCACCGATCGGTGGCGCTGGGGCTTGCGCGCCATGGTCGGTGACGCCGAGGGCATGGTGGAGAAGCTGGCCGACACCCGCAGCACCTACGAGAAGGCCGAAGCCGACGCCAAGGAGTTCTTCTCCGGCGTGCTCAAGGACATGTACAAGAAGTTCGACCGGACCGCGCCCGGCATCTTCGAGCAGCGCCAGGGCGGGGGGACGCAGCCATGAGCCTGCTGTCTCCCGGCAAGTTGTCCCGCAAGGAACTGGGCGACACCGACGACCCGAAAGACCTGCTTCCCGGCGACCTCGAGGAAGTCACCGAGGCCGTGGTGTCGCTCGGGAAACTCGCGTTCGGCCTGAACGAGGCCGCGGCGGGTATGAAGCGGATCGACTCCAGCCA
The DNA here is from genome assembly GCA_003600225.1 of Pseudonocardiaceae bacterium YIM PH 21723. GTDB lineage: Bacteria > Actinomycetota > Actinomycetes > Mycobacteriales > Pseudonocardiaceae > QZFT01. Next base: position 16,029 of record QZFT01000071.1, on the reverse strand, counting down.
CTGGGAAGGCCAAGCGGCGGACAAGTTCCGGGAGTTCTTCCACCCCCAACCAGGCAAGTGGAACACCGCGGGCGACGCGTTCACCAAACCGGCCAGGGCCCTGCAGAACTACGCCGCCATGCTGCAGACCGGCCAGGCCGACGCCGGCCGGGCCCTGCAGCTGTGGCAGCAGGGCACCGAGGAATCCGAGAAATCCCGCACGGCGCACAACCAGAAGGTGAAGGCCTACAACGAGAAGGCCGACGCCTACAACCGCGGCGAAGGCGACCATCCCGGACCCACACCAGGGGCCTGGGTCGACCCCGGAAAGGCGAAGAAGGACGAGGCGAAACGCATCCTGGATGCCGCCCGCCGCAAGACGAAGCAGGCGGCTGACGACGCGGCCAAGGCCTTCAAGACCGGCACCGAGCTGGCCCCGGAGAAGCCGAGCTTCTGGGGGCGGGTCGGCCGCGGATTGGCCGACGAGGGAACGGCCGTGCTCACCCAGGGCGCGGACCTGGTGGTGGGCGCCTACGAGGGTCTGAAAGGGCTGGGCGACCTTTACGAGACGTTGTCCCCGACTTCCATTCAGAACCTGATGAACCCGTTGCGGTACGCCAGGAACATTGAGGGCCTGGTGACTGGCATCTACCAGCAGGCGACCACGGACCCGCAGAAGTTCGCCGAGACGTTGATCGACCTGGACACCTGGAAGGACTCACCGGGAAAGGCCCTCGGTCACCTCGTGCCGGATATCGCCATCGGCGCAGCCACCGGCGGAGCTGGAGCCGCGGCCATGGCCGCGGCGGACGGCGTCACGGCAGGGCTGGCCAGTGGCGCGGCCGCCGTAGGCCGTAAGGCCCTCGGCACCGCCGGCCGTGAAGCGCTGGAGGCCGCGGGAGAACGAGCAGCCACCGCCGGCGGCCGCGATGCCCTGGAATCGGCGGCCACCAAGGCAGGGAAGGCAGCACCGCCACCGCCGCCGCCAGGAATGCACGGGGACCGGCCGACCACCGGCGCCCTGAACGCCTCCGACGTCGGCCACTCGTTCGGCCCCCGCGGCAGCAGCGACCTGGCGCCGGCGGGGAACACCGCCGCGGACCTGGCGGCCGCCGACCAGCGCGCGGCCAGGGGCCTGGACCAGGCTGGCCAGGGCGACCTCGGCCAGCGAATCAACGACCTGGACAACCGGCTGGCCGGCGGTCACCACGGCGACACCCCGCCCGGTACGACGCCCCATCCCGACAGGGGACCGGTGCATGAGGCCCCCGAGGCACACCAGGGCGGCGACAAGGCGCCGGCGGGCGCCTCCGACGAGGCCCGCCAGGCCTACCAGGACAAATACGGCGTTGATCAGGACGCATTGGACCGGGCTCACCGAATGAACCCGGACATGGTCAAAGGCATGACCAATGAGGACATTCTGGCCGGTGCCCGATACACCGACACCGAATGCGTGGATCTGAACGACGCTCTACGCAGTAACGACCCCGCAAAAATGGCTGAACAACAACCGTTCGCCGACAACCTGAATTCGATGCTGGACAAGTTGCCCAACCACGAAGGGCCGGTGCGCCGAGGTATCACCGTGGAGGGTGCGGACCTGCGCGACGTGCTGCAACGCTACGAACCAGGAACCACGATCAAGGAGCCTGGCTTCACCAGTACGGCGCCAGGTCACGCCGGTTTCGGCGGGAACGTGGAATTCCAGATCTACTCACGGACCGGTAAGGACATTAGCGAGTTCCCAAGCCGCATGATGTACGAAGAAGAAGTTCTTTTTGGCTCCGGAACGAACTTCAAAGTCCTTGGACGGGACTACGATAGTGCCACTAAGAAATGGATTATCTCACTGGACGAGAAGGTGTAGTAATGGCTGACAGCTTGGAAGACTTGATTGCCGAGTTCAGCGGCACCCGTACCGATGACCCGGCCGAACAGGCCCTGGTGGACGAGCTGCACGCCGACCGTGCCGAGCAGGTGGAGGCCGGCCACGTGATCAGCCCTGGCGTTGCTGAGCGGCAGACGACACCGATCGGCCTGGACGACGACTTGCAGCCCTTCACCGACCGCGCCGACGAGCAGTAGGCGCCACAGACCCGCGGTAACGCGCGGAAGGGGAGACCGGCGTCCCCAGGAGTCGGTCCGGCGAGGGCCCTGCGGCTGCAAGTGCCGCAGGGCCCCCGCTGTTTCCGGCGGCCTGCCCGCCACAGCACCAACCAGTACAGCAACGCACGAGATGGGGGAACACCATGGCGTACGAACCAGGGGATTGGGTCCGGCTGACACGCAGCGTGGAAGGCCAGCCGACCGGATCCAGGGGGAAGATCACCAGTACCGGCATCTTCGGTGACTTGGACCTGCAGCTGGACAACGGCAGCAGGATCACGGTCAACCAGGACGCCGTGGAATACACCTCGGCGGGTGGTTCCGGCGGCGACATGGGATGCAGCGTCGTCCTGGCCGCCGTGCTCACCGGCGCGGCCGCCCTGGCCGCCACGTGGACGTCCGGGTGGTGGGGAGCATGACCACCCTGCCGACCGGCGTCCCGCCGACACCTGCAGCACCGCCGGCCGCACCGGTGCGGCCGCCCGACCTCGGTACGCCGCCGTGTATCGGCGTGGACCCCGGCGCGAAGTGGACCGCCGCCGTTCTGCGTGTCGGCGACTACGCCGAACACGGGTGGACCATGGGTCCGATCGACCGCCGCGGCGTCCTGGATTCGGCCGCCCTGGACGACGTGGACGACTGGTACGCAATCCAGCGGTACATGGTCAAGATGCTGACCGGCCTGGACCAGCTGGTGGACTACGCCACCGACCGGTACGGCGCCGTACGCGTCGGTGTGGAGACGCCCAAGGTTCCGGTGGGCTACCAGCCGAACAGCCGCCTGGCCAACCGGTTGCCCATGGGGGAGTGGCTGCTGCCCAAGTTGTTCACGGCCGCGGTAATCGGCGCCTATCCGGCGTCCCGCCTGGTGCTCCCGGACAAGCTGGGCCGCCGGCCCGCGACCGAGTACCCGCGCGAACTTCGCGGCACCCGCCCGCCGGGATGGGGACCGAACGAAGCAAGAAGAGGCGAGCGTGACCACGAACGAGCCGCGTACGACATCGCGGGATTGGCCGCGGTGATGCCATGACCACGATGCAACCAGGGTTCCAGCGGATCCCCTGGAGCAGGCGGCGGCCGCGCTGGTGGCCGACCAGCTGGAGGGACTTCCGGTCCCGTGTGGCCGCCTGGTGGTACTCGATCGGTGGCGCCGAGATCCGGGCCGCCGTGCAGGACGCACGCCGGGCACCCGGCTGGATCACCCTCGGCTTGATCGCCGTTTTCTGGCCGTTGTCCGGGCTGGACATCATGCCGTTGTTGGCCGGCCTCGGCGCCCTGGTGCTGCTGAGCATCGTGAACCGGTTCATGCCTTGGTGGATGCGCCGGCGGGTACGCCGGTTGTACCGACCGGCCGCCGGCCTGGTGGCGTTCGGCTGGCTCGTGCTCACCGCGGGAGTGTGGGCCTGGCTGGCCGCCGTTGGTCTGTGGCTCGTGTTCGCCGGTCTCACCGACACGTTGCGGGCACGGCGCCGATTGCTGTCCTGGGTCATTACGGGAATCGCCGCGGCGACCCGGCAGGAACCGGAGCAATTCCGGGCACGCCATGCGACATGGAAAGGCCGGGTACTCCAGGAAGTCGAAATTTTCTATCCGGCCGAAGTACGTCCGGAAGAACCGTCACGCCGTGACCTGGTATTGCAAACCGTACGGTGGCGCCTGAAACACGCCGGGGCCTACGACGTCGATTTTCCCGCCGGATACACCGCCATTCACATCAAAGCGGTATCCACTCTGCCGACCAAGGTTTATGATCACCTGTGGCCGGAACAAATGCGGGAAATCCCTATCGGGGTGACCGATGACCAGTCAGCCGGAATGTTCTACGAAGAACGCTCGGAGGACGGTAGTCAGACCCTGGAGCGTCTTCCCCTGGCGGTGTCCGACCCGGACGAGCAACGAAACATCATGGTCATTGGTGGTACCGGCGCCGGTAAAACGAACTTCGTACGCGGCTACATCGCGCGAGGAATGCGTTTAGGCAAATTTCCCGGTGGCGTCATCATCCTGGACGGAAAAGGATCCAGCGCTTACGCGCCATTCGTCGGACGTCACGGAATTATCATGATTGCCCGTGAACCCGAGGAATGGCTAGAAGGTCTGCAAGCGGCATCGGCCATGATGCGATCCCGCTACGACCGGCAATGGATCTACCACACCGGCGGGGGAGTGAAGCCGCAACTCACCCGCTACCTGGTGGTAATCGAGGAATGCCAGGAAATCCGTGCCGAATTGGGCAAGGACGCCGATCGGTTCTATGACCAGCTGGGCCGTCAGATTCGTGAATCCGAGGGCACGCTAATGCTGGTCACCCAGCGCCCGGACGCCGAAGGAGCCATTCCTGGACCGGTACGGGACCAGCTGGAGGACCGCGTGGTCCTGGGATTCGTATCGGGGACCGGCGCCCGGATGGCGCTGGAAGATGACTACCGGATGGCCACCGATGAATACGGCGAAGAAATGGTGCGTGGCCGCGGTGTCGCCCGCCTCGGCGGAAAGCTCATGCGGATTCAGAGCTTCCTGTTGGACGCTCCGCTGGACAACAAGGAGGCCGAACCGTTCTACCCGCCTCCGGCCGGACCCGAGGCGCCGAACGTCGTCCGGATGCCGTCCACCACGAACGTGTGGGCCCCGCCGCGCCCTGCAGCACGACAACCCGCCCAGCAGGCACCCCAGGGCACACAGGGGCGCTACGTGGATCCTCCGACCGTGCCGAACGTGCTCCCGCCCAACGGGCCCCAGGAGCCGCTACAGCCGGCCGCGGGAGATGGCCAAGTGGTGCACCGGCGCCGCACGATCTGAAACCGCCCTGGCGATCACCGCAAGATCAACGAAAGGCCCTCGGACAGTCCGTCCGTGGGCCTTTTTTGATCATGGATTCGGTGGAATCCGGAGAGCAGGGTATGCGGGTCGCGCGCGGACATCCGAGGATATCTGACGGCTACGCCGTCAGTATACCTGCGGAGTCGCGCGGCCCGATGAGCGAAGCGCGAAAACGCAGCGCGTTTTTCGAGCGTGGCGGGCCCCTCGGTGGGGGAGGGGAGGGGCCGCTGCAGGGCCTCCGGGGGAGTGCCCGGCAGGCCCTGAACCGACCCTGGAGAGGGGAGCGGCCACCCGGACCGCGGCCGCGGCCGCCGAGGGGAACCGGGGGAGCAGCGGCCAGCACGGCGAGAGGGGATGTGGATCATGGAGCCCCTTCTGGCCCTGCAGGTCCGGTTTCCTCGGCGGCCGCCAGGACGACGCCGAGCAGCACGCCGGACGCGCCTCGGTGAACGCCACCAGGGCCCCGTTCGCTCCCCCACTTCCGGCCGGCCACCCTTACCCCTGGGGTAGGGCTACCGGTCGCGTTCAGGGGGGACCGGCGTTAGCGATCATGAGAAAATCCCCTCCCGAACAATGCCTTCACGGACATGTTCAGGAGGGGACCGGCATGGTTATTCGGCCTCGGCTGCAGGCTGCTGGGTGTCGTGTTTGGCGGCATTGAAGCCGCGGACCCACATCAGTTTCCGGGCCGTCTCGACTTCGGCCGGTTGCTCGGTCCGGCCGTACGGGCAACCCGATATCGCTCCGCCGGACAGGTAGGCAATGCGTCCTTCGCGCTGCAGGTCCAGAATCTCCATCGCGCCGAGGATTTCACTAATCGGTCTGCCGTTCATGCCACGTACTCCCCGTAAGACGCGTGTTTCGCCGACCGTGCCGCCACACGGTCGCTTTCCCTGCCGAACCACTGGTATTTCCATTCGATGTACGTCACGCGACCATTGCGGCCCCACCAGGATTTCAGCTCGTCGGAGGCGTACTTCTCCGCGATTCGCGCGGGCCCGCTGAACAACGTCTGGGGATCCACGCCGCGGGCCTGGCCCTCGGCTGAGAGAAGGTGTCCGCGGCAATCCTGCTCGGCGGACAGGTACGACATGGACACGTACGTGTCGTACTCCTCCCTGCACACCTGATCAGGGGACCGGCGTCGCTCCGGACGCCGTGAGGGATTGGACAACGGCGATAAGTCGCCGTTTCCGGTCTGCGTTGTCCAGGAATCGAATGCAGCGCGTTCCTGGTCCTGGCGCTCCTGCAGCATGGTGGCAATGGCCGCATCGCGGTTGCGGTCCAGCTGATCCCGCTGGTTCATCAATTGCTCAAGGACGTCCGCGGCCGCCTCGTCGCCCGACTCGATCCGCTCCACGTACGCCGTGGAAAGTTGCTCGTCGGTCCAGTCGATAGTGGATTCCCACGTGTAGCCGGCGGCCATGCTCTCCGGGACTGCAGGAGGCGTGAGGCCGTATCCGGGGCCCCCGTCGATCTCTTCCAGCATCGTGGAATCGCGTTCCACGAATCCCGCGTATCTGTCGACGCGGTCCCAATCTTCGGCGGCATTGGCCGCCTGCAGCTTCCGCTCGTATTTCGCCATGCGATCGCGCACGTTCGCTCTAAGGCCGCGGCAACCCGCGCAACGCTTGCCGTACGGCGGCCGCTCATCGATTGATCTGCACACTTCCTACACCCCCAGGTTTCGGATCGTGACTGGACCGTTATTTGTACACTTGAGCGCTCAGATTTTCAGGAAATTCCCGCAATCCGGTCCCATCAGGCGATATAGGCGGGATGCTGTAGGTAGACAGACAGATGGGGGAAGTCATGGAGTGGAGGATGTTCGGCGCCGGCCTGGCCCTGGTGACCACGGCGGCAACCGGCCTCGGCTGGGAGGCCTGGAAGGTCAGTCCGGCCGGTCCAATCGGCCAGGCTGAGAAGCAGAAAACCGACGAGCTACACGAGCGGGACCGCCGGTACGAGGAGTCCACGCGGCCGCGAATCGCGTTGCCGCAGACACCGCCGGCCGTCGTGCAGGCCGTACACCGCGCGGTGGTCAACCGCAGTACTCAGCTCTGCCGCCAGATGAGCCCGGCCGGACAAGTGCAGTTCGCCGCGATGGCCAAGGCCGCAGACTGCGACACGGCCATTCCGACGCTGGCCGACCAGATCAGCCAGAACTCCGTCTGGGTCCAGCCGAAGGTCCCGCCGGGCGCGGTCACCAGTACGGGGACCGCGGCGACAGTCGACACGTGCGGGTTGCGCTGGTTCAACCCTGGCTCCGGTGCGGAGATGGATCCGCCGGGCCCGCGGATCGGCCGCCTGGTGATGGAGCACCAGGACGGCGTCCAGGGCAACTACGCCAAGGGCTGGTTGATCACCGGCGTAGAGCCCTGCTGACGCTGCAGGAGCAGGGGACCGGCGTCGAAGAAAAACGGCCCCGGCGGGTATCCGCCGGGGCCATGATCACTGATCGGCCTGCTTGGACTTCTTGAGCCGGCCGGAATCGACCGCGGCGAAGAACTGGAGTCCCTGCGCTCCGCCTACGGCAACGACCCGTTGCAACGGGTCTTTGGAGTCACGGAAACCACGGACGCCGTTCTGTTCTGCGGTCTCGACACAAGCGCCGGCGTTCTCGCTGCGTCGTGCTTTCCGGAACTTCGCCCCTTTCAGTGCTGCTTCCACTGGGTTGTACTCCTCACGCGGCTTGGATGACCTGCAATGAGGATTGTTCATCGTGAGCGGCGTTCGCCGCCTTGTCCGGATTCGTCAACGCAGACCAGGCCAGCTCATAACGAGCGACGCCAGCAGGATCCTGCAGGTACTCCGCTCCGCCGGGGTGCTCCCAGTAAACGGTCTTGGTCCACACGTCGGGCGGGAACTCCAAGAGCATGAACGGGTTCGTCAGCCAGTGCTGAAGGCTGTTCTTCGTCGGCAGGATCTGAATCCGGACGTTGGGCAGCTTCGCCATGGCGGCCAGGTGCTCCAGCTGGTCCCGCAGAATCGCCGGGTCGTCGGCCACCTGGCGGTGGAGAACGTGCTCCGCGATCACCACCCACAGCTTGAAATCACCACGCCGGAGGTTCGCTTGGCGGCCGACGCGAACGGCCACGACTTCGGCCCGCTGGGATTCGGGCACGTGCAAGCTGGACGCCGTGAGCGCCGAGGCGTAGGCCTCGGTCTGCAGCAAGCCCGGTATGGCGTGGTACTCGAAGTTCCGGACCAGGCTGGATTCACCCTCCAGGCCGATCAGCTCACGAAACCAATCCTGAACACCAGCTTGGTACGGCCACCACCATGCTTTCTGTCCGGACTGGCGAGTGAGGTCCAGCAGCTCGTCCGTGATCTCCGGCGTGATCAACCCCGGCTTGTGGTTGGCGTAGAAGGCAAGCATCCGTTCAACGTCGATCTTGCGGACCTTGTTCTTTCCGCCCTCAATGGTGCTGATCTTGGCGGTACTGCAGTCCAGTTCGACGGCGACCGGTTCAGCGAGCAGGCCGGCGGCGTTCCGCAGTTCACGCAGTTTCCGACCGAGGCGACGCCGCGGCATCGTCGGATCAATCAGCGTGGTCACGCAGCCCTCCCATCTGGCTTTTCCCGGCATATACAGGGTCTTCCCATCCTCTCAGCCGGGGGACCGGCTGATTCCAGCGACACGGGGACAACACCCTGACAGCATTCGCTAAATCAATCTGCTAAATTTAGCCACTGGTGTGAGGTGACTTACACCAGTCGGGCGGCGGTAGCGGTCCATAGGGTGTCGGACCGCGCCTCACCTGGTTCGGATGACCTCCACGAGACCGCCGCTCGACCCACCGACACGGGTGGGGCCGGACGATCCCCCAGGGTTCGGCTCCACCCTTTCCACGATCGGCACACGATGACCAGCGCGAAACGTCAATGGATGCCCAGCACGGCCCAAGAGATCCAGGCCGGCGCCCAGCTCTACGGCGACCTACGCGCGTTAAGAAGTGCCGCCGAGGTGTACGCCGACGATGGCAGGCACCCGGAGAACGTCGTGGTTGCCCTGAAGAACGTGGCCAGGGTCTGTCAGGGCCTCCTAGCCGCCGGTTGGCGTCCGACGCTGCTGGAGAACCGGCCCAGCGTTGCAGACCTGGCCATCGAGGTCACGAACCTGATCACCGTTCCGGAACTGACCATTTGGAAAGTGCGGCCGCCGGAGACCAAGGGGGAGAAGGCGCGCTACCGTCCGTCGTTGATCACCCTGGCCAGTCAGCTGGAACCCGTGTGCGCCCTGCTGAAGCCCCCGAGCGACGTCCCCCCGGCGTCCACCGGTGGAGACGCTGCCCAGTGATGACCCCGAGGTCTTGACCTCGCTGGGCAGCAGGAGACGAGCCTGAACCCCGACAGACCACCAGGCCGTCCGAACGAACCGAGGGCCCCACCTGCAGCAGGTGGGGCCCTCGGCGCACATGGCTAGTCGCTCATTGCTTGGTCAGGTCTGTTGCGACCTGTTCGAGCTGTTCGGGGTAGTTGTCGTCATCCCATTTGACTTCCCCCCAGGTACCCCCGGCGGGGAACTTGTTCTCATCCCACGGACGGACCTGAACAGTTCCGGTACCCCGGCTGGGGTGCTCGACACGCTCACCGTTTTTGAAACCAAGGTGTTCCATTAGTGCACCTACCTTCAGTTATTGATCACAATTTTGGCAAAAAGTGGCTTTTAACTGGGATAACCCACTAGCACATCAGCACATCAGAGCAATGGATTGTGTTCGTGGTGCTGAGCTGGTTAGGCGCCCTCGTCGTAGGGAGCACCGGCGAACGGCTGGCCGTCCAGGCGCGTGATCACCGGCCTGTTGGGCCGGACGAACATGTCCGCGTCGCGTGCGTGCGCTTCGCAGAATTCGGTTACCTCGCCCTCGGCGAAGTCCAGACGGGCCCACACCGGTTCGGGACAGTCCATGTCCAGCCGGTCGTAGTTCCACGTCCGGTCACATCCGAACGAGGTGCACCAGGTACGGCGCGCGCTGGTGCGCAGCGACCGGCCGTGATCCGGGCAGATTCCCCAGGGCACCCCGCATTGCTTCGCGGCCGCGGTCATGGCCGCCTCCGGTGCGGGTCGTCCTGCAGGAGTGCCGACAGGTTGCCGAGGGCGCCGAGGAGTTCGGCGAACGGTGGGGGTTCGGCGGCCAGGGCGCGGTCCTCGGCGCTCATCCAGCCGGCCGCCGGCGGCGGGTAGTCGGCGGCACCGGGGCCGATGAGGTGCGCCGGGTACTGGTAGTCCGGGTCACCCTCGGCACGTCGGTGCTCGACGTACGCGCGGCGGTGGCGTTCGGTGTCGGAGAGTTCCGCGGCCAGCTGCTCCAGGCCGCCGGTGTTCAGCTCACGCGCGCTGGCGGCCAGGCCCTCGTTCTGCAGGGTCCGGCTGGTGCGCAGCGTGGCCAGGCCGATCCCGCGGAACTGTGCGGCGAACGTGCGCGCCTCCTCGGCGCCGGCCAGCCGGAACGCTTCGGCCAGCGGGTTGTCCGAGGCCACCCATTCGCCGGCGTCCGGGTGCTCCGCCGTGTAGTTCTGCGGCGTCGGTATCTCCTGCTCGGTCACGATTTAGCCTTTCTATCTGCGATAACCCATCAGCACGTCAGCACACCAGCACGGCGAACGGGACGACGATACTCACTCCGCCGAGTCGGACCGGAGCGCATTCTCCCGGTGGTGCCACGCCTGGATGACGCCCATGGGCCAGTACAGGCGGTACAGGAACCGGTGAGCCGCGGGGAAGGGGTTCCGCTTGGGACGGCCCTGGGCCAGGTACGCGGTGATGGACTTCGAGGGGATTCCGGCGATCACCGAGGCGCCGGCGATGTCCACCCACAGCTCACCCTCGGCGAGTTCCGGCAGGCCCCACACGCGGCCGCCGGTGGGCTGCTGGTCGCCGGCCTGCACGCGGTCCCACTCGGCGGCCAGGTCTACGGCCTGTTCGGCCTGGCTGGCCTCCGCAACGTGTTCGGTGGGCTGGTGCTCGATCGGTTCGCGGTCGCCGTACATGGTGTTCTCCGGTGCTCAGATGGTCAGCTGAAAGGACAGTTCGGCGGCGTCCTCGGCGGGGAGCGCCAGGGCCATGGGGAACAGTCCGCCGGTGACGGCCTGGCGCTCCGGCGCGGTCGGTGCTTCCCACACCTTGGCCGCGGCAACCGGTTCGGTGCCCTCCTGCAGGTCGAACAGCGGCACGTCCACCGCGGCCGCCGGCGCGGCGGTCTCGAACTGCTCGAACAGTGATCCGGTGCTGGCCATGTCACCCTCCCTAGTTGGCGTAGTTTTAAAACTACACTCGACTCAGGGAGAGTGTCAACACTCAAAAAATGCCGTTTAGCTGGGATAGCCCATCAGCACGTTAGAACTTCAGCACATCAACCCACTTGGTTCTCCTGTCGCCGGGGTGTCGGCGGTATCGTGATCGGCGGCCGCTGTGCGCTGGCCTGACTCCGAGCTGAACCCGCCCACGCCGGAACAGCGAAGAGGACCGAAGGGTCTCCGACTCGCGCATGAGAGAAGTCATCATCTGCCAGTCGTCTGGTGGGGATGCGTGGGATCACCTACCGGTCTGGAGCAGATCATGACCAAGGACAAGGCTCGTAAGCAGGCCACCAGGGCCCGCGCGGCCGCGGGCGGCACCTCGTACACCGCGGCCCACTTCACGGCGCCGAACCTGCAGGCCGATGCTGAGCAGCCGGCCGAATGGTCGGGTATCGACTGGTATGCCTTCCCGCCCAAGGAACCGAAGGAGTTCGGGCGCCGGGTCATGACGGAAGATCAGCGGTACTACTGGACGGTGCGGCGCCGGTGGCCCTTGGTCAATCCTCGGTTTATCGGGGTGCACGCCAGGATGGCCTCAAAGATCGACAGTCGCCCGCGGCATCTGGCCGATTGGTGGTTGGACGGTCCCACCTACGGCGGGTGGGAGCGGCGCCTGGCGCTGGATCTGCTGTACGTGGTCGCCCTGCATGAGCGCCCGGAGCTGTTGCCGGATGCCGAGCTGTTGGCGGAGCTGGTCGCCGCGGGTGAGCCGATGCCCGTTGATGCGGCGTTCGCCGAGCTGGACCGATACGCGCGGTTGCTCATGGAAAACGGGTGGTGGGAGTCGACGTTGCGGTTTGTCGAGCGAGCACGCGCGATCTTGGAACCTCAGGCCGCTACGCATGATGACCCTCGGGCGCGGGAGTTCGCCGCCAGCCTTCTTGGTCAAGTCGACCGGGAGTTCACTCCGTACGACTACGACAGCGAATACGGCCATCCGTTGATCCGGGGAATCGGCATGTCGGGGGCACTCCAGACGCTGGACGCGATGCTGTGCAGTTCCCAGGGCGGGTTCCCGCCGGGAACTGTCGTTCAGCGCCACCGTGATGGTTCGTTCGCCGTGGTTGGGAAATGTCTGTGGTCTCCGACCGGTGGCTCGCCGACTCACTACGCCCTGGGCGGGGAAGATCCGCAGCCCGCGGCCGCGGTGCACCTTCCGCCTGGCACGGTCGCTACCTGGATGACGCCGTGACCGCCTACGGCGGTCGGGGTGCAACCCACTCCTCTACGCCGGTGTTCGTCCACCGGTAGCCGCATCCGTGTTCCGGCAGGCACCAGTACACGGCGCGTTTCACGGTCGGGCTGTAGCTGATCAGGATCCCGGTCACCAGGCCCTGGCTGGTCCGGCGTGGCCGGAAGTCTGCAGAGCACCGCGGGCACGTGTCCGGGGTCATCACCTGGTAGCGGGGTCCGGCGCCGATCAGGCGGAGGTACTGCGGACCGTGTTCGGGTAGCTCGTCTTCACGGAGTTGGGAAGTATCCACGGGCGCACGGTAAGCACAGGTGGCCGATTTTCGCGCTAGAAGTGGGCGAATCGTGTTCGCAAGTGTTCGGCGGCCGCGATGGCGCGGTGCACGTTGTGCGTGGTCTGCAGCTCGGTGACCGCGGAAGCGGTGCGGAGTTCGCCGAGGGCCAGGCCCAGGACGCCGAGGGACGCGGGCGACCAGGCCGCGGCCGCGTGGTCGGCGGCCAACTCCTCGAGCCATTCCCCGGTGACCTGGTGCCGCTCGGCGGCCGCCAGGACCCTGCCGGCCACGTCCTGCAGCTCGGTGGCGTGCTGCGTCACCCAGCGGTCCCGCGGGTCGTGTTCGCGCTGGATCCGGCGGGCGGTCCTGGTCAGCTTCTCGTCCGGCCGGTCGTACTTCAGCAGGGCCTCCAGCCGGTCCATGCGGTCCTGGACGCCCTGGGGGGATTTGATGCCCAGCGGGGCGCCCAAGGTGGACAGGAACAAACCGAGGCGAATGCCGGCGCGGAGGTCGGCCAGCTCGTCGCGCCGGTCATCCCACCAGGTCCAGGCGCCGAGGGTCAGCCGGTCGACGGCGTCGGCCTGCAGCACCCAGCGGGGGATGTTCGGTCCGGCGTACCGGCGGAGGTAGGCGCGGACTTCGCGCGGGTCGGCCTGGTCCGGGTCGTCGCACAGGTGGTGTCGGTCCGGGTCGTCCACCTTCACCCGGCGATTGATGATCCTCACCAGGGTTTCCCGCAGTTCAGCGCGGGTGATGCGGGGTGGGGTGGCCATGCCTTCAGTATTTCACTGAAGCCTACGGCGGGGTGTCCACTGATCAGGTTAAGCACTACGAAATGCACGTTTCGTAGCGTTCGCGCGTGTCGGGGGTCTGTGGCACCCTTCCCCCATGACCCGCGATGAGCACGGCGCCGAGGCGGCGGACAACGTGCTGGACTTCAAGCCGAAGATGGCGGCCGCCGCCGAGACGACACGCTGGACGGTCGATCAGCTGATCGGAGTCCTGCAGCAGTTGCCCGGCTCCGCCGTTCCGACGCTCACCCTGCAGACCGCCGCCGGGGAGATCACCGGCACGCTGGACGCGGTGAACAACCGGCCGGTGAACCCACTCCGCGGCCGCCAGGTTGGCACGGTGGAACTGTCCGGACCGGCGGACCCGGAGCACCTGTGACCACGCCCGGCGCGGACCTGGTGGTGGAACCGTCCGGCGTCCTGGTGGACGTCGGCGGATCCGCCGGCCAGGTCGACGTGGAGCAGCTGCTCCGCCGGACCGGGCAGTGGCTGGCCACGTTCGACGCAGAACGCGGGACCGCCGCGGCGTACGGGCGGGACCTCGGCGTGGCCTACGTCGTGCACCAGTACGAACTCCAGGACCTGGTGGACGCGCTCCCCGTGCCGTCCCTGCGGGAGATCATGCGGGCCCGCACCCCGAGTAAGCGCGCCCTTGCCGCTGATCTGACCTGGTACCCGGCGTGCCTGGCCGCCGGCCTGGACCCGATCGAAGACGTCCAGCGCGATCACGTGCGCGCCTGGCTGACCGCCATGGCCAACCGCACGCACCCGGACGACGACACGGAACCGTTGCTGGGCAAGGCAGCCCGCGGCCGCCGGTTGGCCGTCGTGACCAGCTTGTTTGATCACGCCATTGATGAAGGATGGGCGGATTACCACCCGAGCGCCGGTGTCAGCCGCAAGCGGGCCGGCCTGGACCTGGACCGCATGTACTCCCCAACCCGCGCGTTGTCACCGCGCCAGCTGGATCTCCTGGTGTGGGCTGCAGACCGGTACGACAGCCCCACCCGGTTGCGTACCTCGGCGGTAGTCGCGTTGCTGGCCATCCTCGGCTTGCGGGTGTCCGAGTTGATCAGCCTGGACGTCACCGACTACGGGAGCGACTTCGGATATCGAGTCCTGGACGTCACACGCAAGGGCGGGAAGAAGCAGCGGATCCCGGTTCCACCGGCGGCGGCCGCCAGACTGGACTCCTACCTGGCGTGGCGGACCTGCAGCGGCCTGGCGTTGCCTGGCCAGGCCAGCGGCCGCACACCGTTGCTGACCACCCTGCCGTACCGCGGCCGCGCCGGTGGCGGCCGCCTGGACCGCGCCGAGGTCCGGCTGACCCTTCATCGGGTTGCCGGTACCCACCCGGAGCTAGTCGAGGTTGCCGACCGGCTCCACCCTCACGTCCTGCGGCACTCGATCGCCACGCGGCTGACGGACGCCGGTGAGCACCTGAACCGGGTCCAGCTTCTCCTCGGTCACCGTGACCCGGCGACAACCCAGCGGTACACGCAGGGCGCCGGTCTGCTGGCCGATTCCTCGGCGCATCGCGCCGGCCAGCTGATTGAACGGGGCTTGGCCGACCTGGACACCGCGGCGTAACAGGGAACCGGTCTAGACCATGAACTGGTCAGTGATCATCTGGGGGAAACAGATCGGGGTGAAGCGCTCCCCGAACTACTTCGGCCAGGTTGTTCAACAGTGACCTGATCTCCAAGTGCCGGTAACCATCAATGGCTTCCAGAGGCTGGGGTGCATCGATAGTCCAAGTGGTAGAGCCCTCGGGCTCAAGACGTTCGCCGATACCGAGGCGCACCGTCATGTCGGTGCCATGCTCGGGCAGGGAGACCGTCAGGGTGGCCTCGCTCGGCAACAGGTCGACCGGAGCGGCGTTCATGTCGTCCCAGAAGGTCCACTTGGTGATCTTGTCGAGCGTGGATTCATCCGCCCACAGCCGGTGTGCAGTCCGGCGGATCGTCTCGGCCCGGCCAGCGAGCGTGTCTAGCAATCCGGCCCGTAGGTCTTTCACCTCATAGCCGGGGTTGAATTCGGGGTCCAGAAGATCCCCGATGGTCCTGATGATCTGCATGGCCGCCCATGCCACTTCGGCCAGCTTCTCGTTCTTGTCACCAATCACGGACGGCAGCAGGATCACGCTCATGTGCTCGGCCAGGTCGGCAATCTGCTGCTGATTCAACGGGCGGTAGCTCGGCTGATGAGGAGGAGCCGCGCGGTCTGCGGTCGCCGCGTCGATGCCCTGAGAACGCAGATCGGCGTACACGGTCGGTCGACTCAGGCCGGACGCCTTACACAGTTCAGTGACCGTGCGTTCTCCGGCATACCAGGCCGCGGCCAGCAAGGCCGCGCGCTGTTCCGGCACTCGTTCCTGTTGCCGCGCCCAGGATTCCAGGGCGGTCATCGCGGTTCGTCGTGCCGTTGCGGGGTCGAACTCAGGGATAGCCATCAGCCAAGTCTATGTAAAATGACCTTACATGTAAAGTTGTTTTACATAGAGGTGCCGAGTTGACCATGAATACAGTTCGGCGCCACCGGAACGTGTTCCGGTGGCGCCG
>QZFT01000070.1 GCA_003600225.1 Pseudonocardiaceae bacterium YIM PH 21723 | reverse complement strand
GGCGGATTTGTCGCATCCAACGCGACAAATCCGCCCACGATCATGAAAAGCCCCGCGCAGCGGCCCCGACCACCAGACCGGCGTGCCTCCACCCGGCACGAAGGCAGGAAGGACGGCCCCCAAAGCCCGTCTCCCCCTCCAAAGCCATCTTTCGACAACAGGCCCGAAGCGCCGGACGACTAGCGGGGCTGGAAGGTGGAGCGGATCCGGTTCCACAGCAGGGTGCTGCTCTTCTCCTGCTCCGCGGGCACCGTCACGCCCACCGACCACAGGTCCGGGCCGCTCTTCACCAGCAGGGAGTAGGTGGTGCGCGCCACCTGCGGGCCTTCGACGGTGCGGTAGATCAGCTCTGACTGGGTGTTGGCCTCGTTCGGCGTGGCACTGCTCTGCCCGGCGAGCGCAGAGCCGTAGCGCGCGTTCAACACCAGGCCGGAGTAGTCCTCCATGCGAAACCGGTTCACGTACCCGGGGAACCGCTCGACGGAGATCATCTGGGTTCCGCTCGGCGACACCCAGCGGTCGATGGCGCTCGGGCCGACCTTGCTGATGCGCTGCTCGGGGTAGCTCTGCCAGCCGGTCGGCGTCTCGACCGTGTACGGGATCTTCTCCGTACCGAGCCGTGACTGCCTGACCTCCAGTTGTGGCAGCCCGGAGGCGGTGGCGCTGTCGTCGAGCAGGCTGGACTTGTACGAGGGCGGCAGCAACGGGGCACCGAAGGCGAGGCGGGTTCCCGCGAAGCCGAGGGCGATCGCCACCAGCAGGAACAACAGGGCCAGGAGCATGATCCAGCCGCGGGACCGCTGCTTCTTCACCGGCGCGGGTGCGGGCATCTGGAACGGCTGCGCTTGCCGGTGTGGCGGCGGCATCGGCCGGCCGGGGATCGGCCCGGGGGCCTGGGCGAGGGGCATCGGCGGCGGGGTGACGACCGGTGGCCGCGGGCCGCTGCCGGTGCGTGGCGCCCAGGGCAGTGGACCCGGGTCGGACGCGAGTGCCTGCGGCGACGGCGGGGTGAGCGGCTGCTGGGGCTGTGGCCGGGTGGCCGGCTTGAGCCGCTGCGGTAACGGGATGGCCGGCTTGGTCATCGCCAGCGACCGGAACACGCCGGTGCCGGAGTCCGGCCGGTGCGCGCGCAGCAGCCTGCGGACCTCCTCCAGGGAGATACGCCGCGTGGGGTCCTTGACCATCAGCCCGGTGATCACCGGGGTCAGCGGGCCCGCGTTCTTCGGTACCGGGACCGGGCCGCGCACGACCTCGGAGACCGTGGCCACCGGGTCGCCGGCGTCGTAGGGCGGCTTGCCCTCGATGGCCGCGTACAGGGTCGCGCCCAGCCCCCAGGCGTCGGCGGCGCCGGTCAGCCCGGTGCCCATCGCGACCTCGGGGGAGATGTAGGCCGGCGAGCCGAGCATCATGCCGCGATGGGTGAGCGTGGCGTCGGCGACGTTGCGCGCGATGCCGAAATCGGACAGCTTGATGATCCCGCCGTGGCCGATCAGCACGTTGCCCGGCTTCACGTCGCGGTGGGTGATGCCGGTGCGGTGCGCGGCCAGCAGCGCCGACGCGACGGCGTCGCCGATCGCGATGGCCTGGCCGAGGCTGAGCGCACCGTGTTCCTCCAGCAGCGTGGCGAGGCTGCTGGACTCGAACAGCTCCATCACCACGAACGGCTCGTCCTCGTGCTGGGCCACGTCGAACAGGGTGATCACGTTCGGATGGCTCAGCGCGGCGATGGAGCGGGCCTCGCGCATGGTGCGTTCGCGCAGTTCGGAGGCTTCCTCGTCGGGGATGCCGAACGGCAGCAGGACCTCCTTCACCGCCACCCGGCGGTGCAGGTACTCGTCGTAGGCGGCCCAGACGGTGCCCATGGCGCCGCGGCCGAGCATTTCCTGCAGCACGTAGCGTGAGGCGATCCGTCGGACCTCCTCACCGTGGCCGTCCTTCTTCGAGGTCACCTTCTCGGTGACCTGGGCGGCGATGTCCGCGTCGTCCTGGTCTGGCGCTGGCACACGCCCATTGTCCACCCGCATGCCGGAAGCGCTGCGGGTGGCACACCCCAAATCCAAGGCAACGGTGTGAGATCAACGTCCCCGATAGGGGTTACCTCGGACGAGGGAGCAGGGCACACTTTGGCGAGTGAAGGAATACCTGGTGCCACGCGGGTGGCGCGGTCGAGGAGGCTCGGTGCGACGGATCGTGACGACGGTGGTCACTGGACTGACGGTGATCTTGTTCGGTGCGTCCCCCGCCTGGGCGGTAACCGCATTCCAGGTGGCAGCGGAGGAATCGCCGGCTTCGCAGTACCAGGGCAAGGCCATCGCCTTCGTGGTCGCCGTGCTGCTCATCGCGATCATCTGGTTCGGCCGCAAGCGCCGCGGCAAGGGTGGCGGTTCCTGACCTTCCAGTAATCGGAAGATCAATACCGTTCGTCGCCGCCAGCCCCCAAATGGGGGACCGCGCGACCGATGTTTCGCCGCCGCTCAGCGCAGTTTGACTACCGGTTGGCTAGCACCAGGACAAAAACTTTGTGATCCATACCGCCAGTTGGGCACAATTGGCACAAATGAGTCTCGAGCCCGGTGGTACCCCACCCGATCAGTTCAGCACGCTCTGCCATGAGGCGGTGGGGCGGTCTTCAGCCGCGCTGATCGAGCTCTCCCACGGCATCCACGCCGAACCGGAGCTGGCCTTCCAGGAACACCGTGCCGCGTCGCGGGTCGCCGACCTGCTGGAACGCGAGGGTTTCCGGGTCACCCGGGGCGTCGCCGAGCTGCCGACCGCGCTGGTCGCCGAGTACGGCACCGGCGAGCTGACCGTGGGCCTGTGCGCCGAGTACGACGCCCTGCCCGAGGTGGGGCACGCCTGTGGGCACAACATCATCGCCGCGTCCTCCGTCGGTGCCGCGCTCGCCCTCGCGACCGTTGCGGACCCGCTGGACCTGCGGATCAAGCTGATCGGCACGCCCGCCGAGGAGACCGGCGGCGGCAAGGTGCTGATGCTGGAGCGGGGCGTGTTCGACGACGTCGCCTTCGCGATGATGGTGCACCCGGCTCCGCACGAGACGGTCGCGATGCCGACGCTGGCCATCGCCGAGCTGCAGGTCACCTACCGGGGCAAGGAGGCGCACGCCGCCGCCGCTCCGGATCGCGGGGTGAACGCGGCCGACGCGCTGACCATCGCCCAGGTGGCGATCGGCCTGGCCCGCCAGCACCTGGAAAAGGGCCAGATGGTGCACGGCATCGTCACCCACGGCGGAGCCGCGCCGAACATCGTGCCCGCGACGACCACCGCGGTCTACTACCTGCGCGCCCCGGACTCCGAGTCGCTGGCGCGCCTCGAGACCCGAATCCAAGCCTGTTTTCAGGCGGGTTCGATCGGCACCGGTTGTACCTACGAGACCACAGAGCTCTCGCCTGTGTACACCGAGTTACAACCGGACCAGTGGCTGGTACAGGCCTACCGGTCGGCCATCACTGGACTGGGCCGAACCCCGTTGAGCCCACATCAGGAGCAACAGCTCACTGCGGGCAGTACAGATATGGGCAACGTTTCCCAGGCGTTGCCCGCCATCCATCCGACGATCGCTATCGACTGTGGAGAAGCGGTGAACCACCAGCCGGAGTTCACGGCCGCGTGCGCGAGCCCGTCGGCGGACCAGGCGGTCCTCGACGGTGCGAGCGCGCTGGCCCTGACGGCGGTGGCCGCGGCCACGGACGCGGTGCAACGCGCCGCGCTGCTGGCCGCCCAGGCCGAGCGTGGCCCGATCTCCGCGGTAGTGCCGGCAAGTGCGGCAGGAGGTGCGGCGTGACCGTGCTCGACTCACGCCCAGGGTTCCCGGCGGACCCCATGAAATCCACGACCATCGACGACCTGTCAGCCACGGACGACGCGCTGATCGACGATAAAGGCGTCAGCATGTCCACTGTGGAAGACCTCGGGGCCGGACGCGGTCCGGCCTGGCTTGACGGCTGGCTGCGGGAGAACGCCAGGGAGCTCGTCTCCTGGCGCAGGCATATCCATGCCCACCCGGAGCTGTCCCGTCAGGAGTTCGGCACCACGGCCTTCCTGGAGAAGCTGCTGCTGGACGCCGGGCTGAAACCCCGCGTGCTGCCGACCGGCACCGGACTGATCTGTGAGCTGGGCAGCGGTCCCCGCTGCATGGCACTGCGCGCCGACATCGACGCGCTGCCGCTCACCGAGGTCACCGGCCTGCCGTTCGCCTCACAGAACGACGGCGCGGCGCACGCCTGTGGCCACGACGCGCACACCACGGTGCTGCTGGGCGCCGCACTGGCCATGGCGGCCAACGAGGACGCGCTGCCCGGCCGGGTCCGGCTGATCTTCCAGCCGGCCGAGGAGGTGATGCCCGGCGGTGCGCTGGACGTCATCGCCGCCGGTGGCCTCGACGGCGTCGAGCGGATCTTCGGCCTGCACTGCGACCCGCGGCTGCGGGTCGGCCAGGTGGGCATGAAGGTCGGCGCCATCACCTCGGCCACCGACCTGCTGGAGCTCTCGCTCAGCTCGCCGGGTGGCCACACCTCGCGGCCGCACCTGACCGCCGACCTGGTGAACGCGCTCGGCATGGCCATCACCGGCCTGCCGCTGATGCTGTCCCGCCGGGTCGACCCACGCACGGGCACCGTGCTGGTGTGGGGCTCGGTGCACGCGGGCGAGGCGCCGAACGCGGTGCCGCAGCAGGGCATGCTGCGCGGCACCATGCGCACCGGCAACCGGGACACCTGGGCGGCGTTGAAGCCGCTCACCGAGGAACTGGTGGCACAGTTGCTCGGCCCGACCGGGGTGCAGCACGACTTCCAGTACCACCGCGGCACGCCGCCGGTGGTGAACGACAGGGAGTCCACCGAACTGCTGCGCAGTGCGGTGGCCGACGCACTCGGTGCGGAGGGCGTCGCGGAGACCGAGCAGTCCTCCGGTGGCGAGGACTTCGGCTGGTACCTGGAACACATCCCCGGCTCGTTCGCCCGCCTCGGCGTGTGGTCCGGCCAGGGCGCCAAGTACGACCTGCATCAGCCCACCTTCGAGCTGGACGAGCGCGCGTTGTTCGTCGGCGTCCGCACCATGGTGCACGCCGCGCTGACCACGCTGAGCGCGTAACCGGAGTTGACGAGTTTCGGGTGAGCAGCCCGAAACTCCTCAACTCCGGGAAGCCCGTTACCCCAGGCGCTCGTTGGTCAGGAACGTGGAGAACGGCCCCGATTCACACAGCTTGCAGTCCGTGCCGATGAACTCGTTGCGGGCGTCCATGTTGCGCTCCAGGCGCCACAGGAACCACGCGGTGACCGGCCCGCGGAATCCGCCGCCGTCCCCGACCGGCGTCAGGTGGTCGGCCCCGGCCAGCTCGCCGTACGCGGCGGCGACGTGCTCCGCCTGGTGGTACCGCTGCTCGACCTGTGCGGGTGGCGCGACGGTGTCATCCTGGCCGGACAGCACGAACATCGATGTGCGCAGCTGGCCGGCATCCCCACCCGGCTCCGGTTGGATCGGGACGATCGTCATCACCTCGTAGCCCGCACCGGTGTTGATCGCTCCGGTCGCGCCCTGCCCGTGTCCGATGGCACCGATGTGCGACCGGTCCACGTAGCCACCCCGGTACGGGCTGCCCGGTGCGGTGGTCTGCTTGAACAGCCAGTCCAGTCCGGCCAGCATCTCCTTGCCGCTGCCTGCCTGGGTCGTGTTCGCCGCCACCACGATGAAGCTGTGTGAGGCGAGGTGCTGAAGTAGCGGTAGATACTTGTCCGTGGTGGCCCCGGTGCCATTGCCCCACAGGATCACCGAATGCGTACAGGTTCGTAGATCGGCCGGCCGTACCACCGTGTGACCGGCCCCCGTCTGTTCGCTGGTGACCGCGAACGAACCCCTCTCCGACCAATTGCCGTTCGCCGTCTGACAGACCGGCGGTCTCGCCGAAGCTGTGGCAGGGACCAGCAACGCGCCGAGTAATGCGGCGGCGACTATGACGACACGCATACTCACTCCTCTTCAGGCGGATATCTCACCCGCCTAGGGCGTGAAGCAGGCCATTACCCGGCCGTTGCGCATCAGCGGGTGATTTCCAGTGTGCCCGAATGGATAACGGTCCTGTTGCGGCCATCTGATGAGTAGCCATCCACGCGGAGGACGTCACCGGAGATCTCCGACGACGCCCTCCGTGATGCCGTGTTACTCCTGCGTGCGGCGCTTCCGGTTGTTCAGACCCGGGTGGTGGCCGCCGTGGCCATGATCCATCGGGTGGTATTCGAGGACTTCCTTCGGCATGACGGCGAACGGGCGCATCATGCTGTCGTCCTCGTGGTCGAGGATGTGGCAGTGGTACATGAACGTGCCGGTGCCGCCCTCGAACTCACTCATCACCGACACCAGCTCGGTCCCGTCGACCCGCACGGTGTCCTTCCAGCCGATCTCGTGCGGGAGCAGGCCGTCGTTCGGCCCCACCGTCCGGAAGGTGACCGGCTTCTTGTCCGTGCCGCCACCGATGACCTTGCCGTTCTCCAGGATCCGGATGAACGCCCGGTCGTCGACCACCCTGCGCTCCAGTGCCTGGAACCGGACGAGGTGCATGTGCATCGGATGCGGGAAGTCGGTCAGGTTCAGGAAACGCCACTGCTCCCAGTCGCCCTCGTTGATGAAGAAGGTCAACGCGTCCTCGAACATCACCGCCACCCTGCGTAACACCGTGGTCTCCGTGGCCGGGTTCCCGTCGAGGTCGACCTCGATGATGCCGTCGGTGATCTTGCCCCGATACTTCTGGGCCTCGTCTCCGTGGAGTTCCACCATCTCCCAGATCATCATCATGTTCGTCGGGTCGGCGAGGACCGCCCACCGGTGCCCGTGGTGTCCGCCGGGGGGCGTGTCATGGGTGACCCGGTAGTACTGCTTCGAGATCACGTCGGGCAGCTTGAACGTGTCGATCACCGTCTGCGGGCTGACCCGGAACTCCATGACCGCGTTGAACGGGTCGATCTGCGGATTGTCCGAGCCGACGTTGATCACCTTGATGCGTTTGCCCTTGAACACGGAGAAGTCGATCAGCAGGTCCACCCGCTCCGCCGAACCCAGGATCAGGCCGTCCTCGGGGATGTCCATCGGCTTCCCGAGCAGGCCGGAGTCGGTGCCGATCAGCTTCACCGCGCGCTTGAGGTCCGCAGCGGGGACGGGCACGTTGTTGTTCTTGGTGGTGTACTCGTAGAACAGCTTCAGCCCGTAGAACCGGGAGTGGGCGGCATTCAGCACCCGGAAGCGGTACCAGCGGGCCTCCACGTCGTGGTACGGGGTGATCTTGCCGTTGACCGTGTTGAACGGACCGTAGAACGCCACCGGAATGTCGATCACCGGTGGTTGCCCCGGCGGAACCTCATCGGCGTTGGGTCCCAACGCCTGCTTGTGCAGTAACTGCGGGGTGAGCTTCCTGTTCCCGGGCTCACCTTCGGTCATGAAGTTCCGGTCGGCCAGCACCAACGGCACCTCGTACTTGCCCCGAGGCAGATTGAGGTCCTTCTCCTCCTGGTCCCGGATGATGTACATGCCGGCCAGCCCGGCCATCACGTTGAGCGAGGTGATGCTCATGGCGTGATCGTGGTACCAGTTGGCGCAGGCCGCCTGGTTGTTCGGGAACTGGGTGCGCTGTACCCCCTGGTACTTCGTCGCGTTGAACGCCCAGCCATCGTTGTGGGCGTCACCCTTCTGCCCGTGGACGTGGGTGACCAGCCACGACTTCAACGCCTCGGCCTTGGTGTCCGGCACTCCGGGCCCATCCAGCCCGGCCCCCTGCCCGGGCTGGTCGTAGCCGGGGAACTCCAGCTTGTTCTCGACGTGCTTCACCGGGTACGCCTCGGTGGGCGGAACACAGTTGATCCAGTCGATGCGCGCCAGCTGCCCGCTCTGGACCTCGATGGTGGGGCCGGGGAAGGTTCCCTCGTAACCCCAGATCTTGCTCTCCTGGAGATCCCGGTGGAACTGGTGCATGGCGGGCTTGGCATGGATTTGAATGTCGCCGCCAAGGCCCGGGCGCTGAATCTTCGGAATAGGTAGCTTATCTACGTAAGGCGCCAGCGTCAGGTTATCCGCGGCTATTTCGGTCGTCGGTTCGAAATCGATCGACATAAAAGTATGTCCCCCTAGATGTCTGCCCGCGGGAAACGAATAGGTAGCACAAATACGCATGAGTCATGGCGCGTCCACAGGCGCCGCTGACCAGCGACTTCCCCCAGAAAATACGTTCCCCAGCGAGCTTTGTTCCCCCAAATTATCGACCGCAAATTCAGCCGACAAGTCCAGTGTCCTGATATCGGACGCCATCTTCATCATCCATTTGGATGAAGCGCGCCTAGGTACTGGGTCAAATTGGGCGTCGGTCAGCGACCTATCGTGGAGGAAGCCGTGATAAGTCGTAACGGATGGTGCTCTTGAGTGGGGTCAGGCCAGGTCGCGCAGCTCCGGACGGGGGTCCGGTGCGCTCAGTCGCTGCCGCTCGGCGCCCTCGTCGTCCGGCTGCTCCTGGGAGGCGCGTTCCGCGGCCACCCGCGCCAGGTAGCCGGAGACCTCGGCCTCCCGCTGCGCGTCGTCCCAGCCGAGTACCTCGCCGATCAGCGTGGCCGCTTCCTCGGCGCAGTCCACGCCGCGGTGCGCGTACTCGATGGCGATCCGGGTCCGCCTGGCCAGCACGTCGTCCAGGTGCAACGCGCCCTCGTGGGTCGCCGCGTAGACGAGTTCCGCGCGCAGGTAGCCGGGGGCGCCGGTGACCGGGTGCAGCAGGCCGGGCTCCTTGTCGGCCAGCGCCAGCACCTCGTGCACCAGCGAGCCGTACCGGCCGAGCAGGTGGCGCACCTGGTAGGGGTGCAGGCCGTACTCCCTGGCCAGCTGCTCCGCCTGGTTGCGCAGCGCGTGGTAGCCGTCCGCGCCGAGCAGTGGCACCTGGTCGGTCACCGAGTCGGCGGTGCGGCCGGGCAGGTCGATGGACGCGGCGTTCACCGCGTCGGCCGCCATGACCCGGTAGGTGGTGTACTTCCCGCCCGCGATCGCGACCAGGCCGGGGGCGACCCGGGCCACCGCGTGCTCGCGGGACAGCTTCGAGGTGTCCTCGGACTCGCCGGCCAGCAACGGTCGCAGGCCCGCGTAGACGCCCTCGATGTCGTCCCTGGTCAGCGGGGTGGCCAGCACCGAGTTCACCTGGCCGAGCACGTAGTCGATATCGCTGCTGGTGGCCGCCGGGTGCGCGAGGTCCAGGTTCCAGTCGGTGTCCGTGGTGCCGATGATCCAGTGGTTGTCCCAGGGGATCACGAACAGCACCGACTTGTCGGTGCGCAGGATCATGCCGCTGTCCGAGACGATCCGGTCCCGGGGCACCACCAGGTGCACGCCCTTGGACGCCCGCACGGTGAACCGGCCGCGTGCGCCGGACAGCCGTTGCAGCTGGTCGGTCCACACGCCGGTGCAGTTGATCACCGTGTGCGAGCGGACGTCGGTCTCCTGGCCGGTCTCGGTGTCACGCACCCGGACCCCGGAGATCCGTCCCGCCTCCCGCAGCATGTGCACGACCTGGGTGGACGGGCGCACGATCGCGCCGTACCGGGCCGCGGTGCGGGCGACGGTCATCGCGTATCGGGCGTCATCGGCGCTCGCGTCGTAGTACCGGATTCCGCCGACCAGCGCGCTGCGCTTGAGGCCCGGTACCAGGCGCAGGGCGCCCGACCTGGTCAGATGCTTGTGCCTGGGCAGCGATCGGGCGCCGCCCATCGTGTCGTAGAGGGCCAGCCCGGCGCCGACGTAGGGGCGCTCGATCCAGCGTTCGGTCAGCGGGTAGAGGAAGGAGACCGGGCGCACCAGGTGCGGGGCCAGCCGCTGGAGCACCAGTTCCCGCTCGTGCAGCGCCTCGCGCACCAGGCCGAACTCCAGCTGTTCCAGGTAGCGCAGGCCACCGTGGAAGAGCTTGGACGACCGGCTGGACGTACCGGATGCCAGGTCGCGGGCCTCGACGAGCGCGACGCGCAGGCCACGGGTCGCGGCGTCCAGGGCGGTGCCGGCACCGGTGATGCCGCCGCCGATGACCACCACGTCGAACTGTTCGCCGGCCAGCCGTTGCCAG
This sequence comes from Pseudonocardiaceae bacterium YIM PH 21723, assembly GCA_003600225.1. Lineage (GTDB taxonomy): Bacteria > Actinomycetota > Actinomycetes > Mycobacteriales > Pseudonocardiaceae > QZFT01. The sequence goes on along the minus strand of QZFT01000070.1, from coordinate 25,977 downwards.
GAGGTCGCCCGCTCCGCTGGGCCGAGCCGTCCGTCAAGATCCGCGCTGTTCACGGCATCAACGCTACCCGCAAGTTATGACCATGGCGTGGTGATCTGCCCCGTACTGGAATTGGGACGGGCGCCACAGAAAAGGATAAGGGCCGGAGGTCCCGACTCCTCCGGCCCTGCAATGGCCCATCCCGGCGTCCCCACACCTTGGGCCAAGTCCTTGCACGCGTTCCGAGTCCCCACTCGGTGCTTACATGGGATAAGACGCCTTCCCGGGCAACGGGTTGCCTCCCGATGCGGCAGTACTTGTGTGACCTGCGTCTCTGCTGCGAGGGTGAGATCAACCAGGTGAGGTAGAGGGGACACATGAACGGCTACGTCGCGGCGATCGACCAGGGCACCACGTCCACTCGATGCATGATCTTCGACCACTCCGGGCGGGTGGTGGCGGTCGACCAGACCGAGCACCGGCAGATCATGCCGCGGGCCGGCTGGGTGGAGCACGACCCCATGGAGGTGTGGACGAACACCAGGCAGGTCATCGGCGGCGCGATCGCCAAGGCCGACCTGTCCACATCGGATATCGCGGCGCTGGGCATCACCAACCAGCGGGAGACCGCCGTCGTGTGGGACCGCAAGACCGGGCAGCCGGTGTACAACGCCATCGTCTGGCAGGACACCCGCACCGACCAGATCTGCCGGGACCTCGGTGATCAGGACCGCTACCGGGCCAAGACCGGGCTGCCCCTGGCGACCTACTTCTCCGGGCCGAAGATCCGCTGGATCCTGGACAACGCCGACACCGACGGCAAGGACCTGGCCTTCGGCAACATGGACACCTGGCTGCTGTGGAATCTCACCGGCGGCGCCCTGCACGTCACCGATCCGACCAATGCCTCCCGCACCCTGCTGATGGACCTGGACACGCTGACCTGGGACGCCGACATCTGCGCCGAGATGGGCATCCCGCTGTCGATGCTGCCGGAGATCCGCTCCAGTTCCGAGATCTACGGCTCGATCCGGGAACGCGGTCCGATCGCCGGGGTGCCGATCGCGGGCATCCTGGGTGACCAGCAGGCGGCCACCTTCGGCCAGGCCTGTCTGAGTCCCGGCGAAGCGAAGAACACCTACGGCACCGGCAACTTCGTGTTGCTGAACACCGGTAAGGACAAGGTGGTCAGTGACAACGGGCTGCTCACCACGGTCTGCTACCGGCTGGGTGAGCAGGACCCGGTGTACGCGCTGGAGGGCTCGATCGCGGTCACCGGTTCGCTGGTGCAGTGGATCCGGGACAACCTGGGAATGATCGAGACCGCCCAGGACATCGAGACGATGGCGCGCACAGTGGAGGACAACGGCGGGGCCTACTTCGTGCCCGCGTTCTCCGGTCTGTTCGCTCCGCACTGGCGGGCCGACGCGCGCGGCGCGATCGTCGGCCTGACCCGGTTCGTGAACAGGGGTCACCTGGCCCGCGCGGTGCTGGAGGCCACCGCCTACCAGACCCGCGAGGTGATCGAGGCGATGAACGCCGACTCCGGCGTTCCGCTCACCGCGCTCAAGGTGGACGGCGGCATGGTGGCCAACGAACTGCTCATGCAGTTCCAGGCCGACATCCTGGACGTGCCGGTGATCCGCCCGGTGGTCGCCGAGACCACCGCGCTGGGCGCCGCCTACGCCGCCGGGCTCGCCGTCGGGTTCTGGGCGTCCACAGAGGACATCCGGGAGAACTGGGCGCAGGACAAGCGCTGGGACCCCGCCATGCCCGCCGATCAGCGGGAACACCTGTACGGGCAGTGGCAGAAGGCCGTCACCCGCACCCTCGACTGGGCCTGACGCCTGGTGGTGGGGGCGCTTCGGGCTGTCGTCGAAGGATGGCTTTGGAGGGGGAGTCGGGTTCGGAGGGCGTCTTTCCTGCCTTCGTGTTGGGTGGGGGCACGCCGGTCTGGTGGTCGGGGCCGCTGCGCGGGCTGAAGCTGGCCCTCGGTCCGATTGGGAGCCCTGAAAGACGCTTTCAGGGCTCCCAGCGGCCCGAACTCCGCGTTGATCAAGGGTGCTCGGTGGGACACGGTGCGGAAATGGCGCGACACGCCGTGGTTCCCACGATGTGGCCGTCCACTGTGGACTGTAGGTACCTGAAGGCGTCCTTCGTTTACCTCAAGTAAACAAAGGACGCCTTCAGTGCGCTCAGGTAAACGATGGCGTCCTTCAGGTCCTCCGCGGAAGCGGCCCATCCCCACCAGACAGGCGTGCCCCCACCAGACAGCCCGGCAGGAAAGACGCCCCTCCCCACCCATCTCCCCCTCCAAAGCCCTCCTTCGACGACAAGCCAGAAGCAACCCCGGCAAACTCAGCGCGCCGCCGCCACCAGTGCGGTCGTCTCCATGGGCAACTCGGCGCTCCGCTCGATGACCAGGCCGGCCCGCTCCAGCAGCGCGGTGATCCCCTCCAGCGTCCGGTGCCCGCCCCCGGTGGTCATCAACAGGTGCAGGTCCCACAGCGCGGGCAGCACGGTGGAGTCCTCGTCCCGGACGAAGCGGTCCAGCACCAGCAGCCGGGACGAGGAATCGGCCATCGCGCGGCGGCAGTTCCCGAAGATCGTGACGACCGTGTCGTCGTCCGAGCCCGCCAGTACCCGGCAGAGCAGGTAGACGTCCCCACCGGCCGGGACGGACCGGGTCATGTCGCCCGCGGCCAACTGGACGCGGTCCAGTCCGCAGGTGGCGGCCAGGAACTCGCGCGCCTCGGGCATCATGTGTTCGCGGTCGAAGAGTGTGCCCTTGGCATCCGGTACCGCGTTCAGGATCGTCGCCAGCAGCAGCCCGCCGCCGCCACCCACGTCCACCACCGTCTTGCCGCCGGTGAAATCGAAGATCTCCGGGACCTGGGGGAAGAACATGCTCCCCGCGTTCATGGTGTGCTGGAATCGCCTGGCGAAGTCCGCGTCCAGGCCGAGGTAGGTGTACAGCGGCCGGCCGTAGGCGGCCTCGAATCCCGAGCTGGTCGTGCTGATCGCGTGGTGCGCGTGCCCCCAGGCGGAATAGAACTCCTCGCCGTAGAGCACACACAGGTCGCGCAGGGACTCGTCGAGGAGTGCCGCGCTGACATCGGTGTTCCGATAGCCGGTCGACTCGGTCCCGGTGAATACACCTATGGCCACCAGGAGGCGCATCAGCCGGTGAATGCCTTTTTCCGCTGCGCCGGTTGATTCGGCGAGCGCGCTGCTGGTCGTGTGACCGGCTTCTATATGACTCGGTAGTTCGAGTTTGACCGCGGTGTAGAGGGCCTGGGCCCGCCATCCGCCAGTGATCATTTCAATGATATTCCGCGTCGCTTGAACGTCGACATCCATACCGACCTTCCCCCTCCAGAAATACCCACAGTCGGATTCCCCACTTCCTTTCCTAACCGAATTCCTGGCCAGTGACAAGTGTCGGATGGCGGCCGGTGATCAGTGGTCGACGATTGAGCTGGGATAACGCTTCTATGTGCTGAGTAATGGGCCATGCGAAGAACATCAATGTATCGGAGTTGTCGAATAGGCCGACTGAATGAAGGGGTTCAACTTGGCGTCGTTGACAGCGGCAAGAGTGGAATTAATCGCCTAAGGTTGACAGTTGTAAAGGCACGACCTGATGGTGGATTTATGACATTCGGGGTGGTAGGCGGGGTGTCAGGGGGCTCGCACAGGGGGCGCGTCGCATTTGCCTGACTGCCACCTCAATCCGGGGGGATGGCATGGAAAAAGTCGGTCTGACCTTACCGGCGAACTGGGGTTTCGCTGACGCTGGAAGATCAGATACGTGCTCGCCACATTACCGAGGCGTGGAATTCATGACGAGTTCTCCGGTCACTCGGCGACGATTCTGGGTGTTTGTACCCATGAACAGGCCGCGCCGGATGGAACTCATGGATGCCTCGCTGAAAATCCCTGGGACTTCGTGCGCGAACGCGTCATGATACGCGGCTGCGCGTACTCGACTTTGTGTGCAGCAGGCTGGTGAATCGACTACTCGGATTGACGACGAGTAGTGCGTACAGGCCTGCCCATTTACTGAAAATGCCGGTGATCGTCGGCGATTCGGAGAACGCTTTGAATGTCATGTCAGTGGAAGTTTCGCAAGACCTGGTTGCGCACCAGCAACCTCGCTGGGAGGACCCGGCGCAGGTTGAGCGGGTCCGAGGTGTGCTGGCGAACTGTCCTCCGTTGGTAGAGATCGAATCCCTCAGCCGGCTCCGGATGCTGCTCGCCGGAGTCGCCGCCGGGCACGCGCAGGTGGTGCAGGCCGGTGACTGCGCGGAGGATCCCGCGGAATGCACCGCGGCTCAGGTGGAGCGCAAGACCGGACTGCTCCAGTTGCTCGGCGACGTCGTCAGCGCGATCACCCATCAGCCGGTGGTGCCGGTCGGCCGGATCGCCGGCCAGTACGCCAAACCCCGGTCGGCGGCCACCGAGTGGGTCGGCGGCGTCCAACTGCCGGTCTACCGGGGACACATGGTGAACGGCCCGCAACCGGATCCCGAGGCCCGGCGGCCGGATCCGCAGCGGCTGCTCACGGGTTACTGGTCGGCGAGCCAGGTCATGGCGCACCTCTGCCCGACCCCTCGGGCCCGGGTGGATCCGGCGGTGTGGACCAGCCACGAGGCGCTGCTGCTCGACTACGAGATCCCGATGCTGCGCCGGGACCGGCAGGGGCGGCTCGCGCTGACCTCCACCCACTGGCCGTGGATCGGCGAACGGACCCACCAGCTGGACGGTGCTCACGTCGAACTCCTCGCCGACGTGATCAACCCGGTGGCCTGCAAGGTCGGGCCACGGATGACGGCCACCGAACTGATCGGGCTGTGTGCCCGGCTGGACCCGGAACGAGAGCCCGGCCGGCTCACCTTCATCGCCCGGATGGGCGCCGATGCGGTCGCGGATCTGCTGCCGCCGCTGGTCGAGGCGGTGAGCGACGCCGGTCATCCGGTGATCTGGCTGGTCGACCCGATGCACGCGAACACGGTGACCTCTGCCGACGGCCGCAAGACCCGGGTGGTGGAGACGATCATCCGGGAGGTCACCGCGTTCCAGGCCGCGGTGCGGTCGGCGGGCGGGGTGCCGGGTGGCATCCACCTGGAGACCACGCCTGCCGCGGTGACCGAATGCGTCGACGACGAGTACGGGGTGGACCGGCTCGGCGACGACTACACGACGTTCTGCGATCCGCGGCTGAACCCGCGTCAGGCGGTGTCGGTGGCCCTGGCCTGGCAGGCGCCGGTGCCGAGCCGGTCCGGGGGCGAACCATGCCGGGCATAGCGCCGATCGCGGCCTACCCACTGCCGACGCCCGGTGAACTGCCCGCCAGCACGGCGCGGTGGTCGCTCGACCCGCAGCGGGCGGTGCTGCTGGTCCACGACATGCAGCGTTACTTCCTGGCGCCGTTCCCGCCGGCCGTCCGGGAACCGCTGGTGCGGCACTGCGTGCTGCTGCGGGAGCGGTGCGCCGCGCTCGGGGTCCCGGTGTTCTACACCGCGCAACCCGGTGGCATGACCGAGCAGCAACGCGGGCTGCTGAAGGACTTCTGGGGTCCGGGCATGCGGGTGGATCCCGGCGATCGGCAGATCGTCGACGAGCTCGCGCCGGGACCGGCGGACCGGGTGCTCACCAAGTGGCGCTACAGCGCCTTCTTCCGGTCCGGCCTGCTGACCCGGATGCGGGAGCAGAACCGCGACCAGCTGATCGTCTGCGGGGTATACGCCCACGTCGGCGTGCTGGTGACGGCCCTGGAGGCGTTCACCAACGACATCCAGACATTCCTGGTCGCCGACGCCGTCGGCGACTTCTCCGCCGAGTACCACCGGCTGGCCCTGGAGTACGCGGCCACCCGCTGCTCGGTGGTCACCACGGCCGAGGAGGTCTTCCGATGACCCCGCTGCAGTCGCTCAAGCACGTGATGGGGCTCGATCCCGGCGCCTTCGCCCTCCTGCACCGGCCCGGCACGCTCGGCCCGGACCGGATGGAGATCCTGCTCGGACAGGTCAGCACGCCGGCCCGGCTCGCCGACATCCCGGCGGCCGAGCAGACGCTGGTCCTGGTGCCCCACCGGCAGATCGCGGAGCGTGGGTTCGCCGCCGCCGAGGACGGGTCGCCGCTGATCGCGATGTCGGTGACCGACCACGGGGTGCTCGACACGTCCGAGGTGCTGAGCCACCTGCCGGACGAGCGGATCACGCTGAGCGGCGGGCGGTTCGACATCGACGACGCCGCGTACGCCGAGACGGTGAAAGCGGTGCTGAAGAACGAGATCGGCACCGGTGAGGGCTCCAACTTCGTCATCAAGCGCTCGTTCGTCACCACCATCACCGGCTACTCCACGCGGCACGCGCTGAGCCTGTTCCGCCGGTTGCTCACCAGGGAGATCGGCGCCTACTGGACCTTCCTGGTGCACACGGGTACCCGGACCTTCGTCGGTGCCACCCCGGAACGGCACGTCAGCCTGCGGGACGGTGTCGCGGCGATGACCCCGATCAGCGGGACCTACCGCTATCCGCCGACCGGCCCGGTGCTCGCCGAGGTGATGGATTTCCTCAGCGACGGCAAGGAGACCGACGAGCTGTACATGGTGCTGGACGAGGAACTGAAGATGATGGCCCGCGTCTGTCACGGCGGTGGCCAGGTCGTGGGCCCGTTCCTCCGGGAGATGTCCCGGCTGGCGCACACCGAGTACCTCATCGAAGGGCGCAGCGATCTCGATCCGCGGGACATCCTGCGGGAGACGATGTTCGCGCCGACGGTGACCGGCAGTCCGCTGGAGAACGCCTGCCGGGTGATCGCCCGCTACGAGCCGCAGGGCCGTGGGTACTACGGGGGCATCGTGGCGCTCCTCGGTCGCGGTGCCCTGGATTCCGCGATCCTCATTCGTACCGCGGACATCCGGGCCGGCGGTCAGGTGCAGGTCGGGGTGGGCGCCACGCTGGTCCGGCACTCGGATCCGCTCGCCGAGGTGGCCGAGACCCGCACCAAGGCGGCGGGCATGCTGGCGGCGCTGGGCGCCGTCGAACGGCTCGACGATCATCCGCTAGTCCAGGAGGCCCTGGGCAGGCGCAACGCGACGATCGGGCGGTTCTGGCTGAGCGACGCCGATGCCCGGTCCCAGCCGCAACCGGTGCTGAGCGGCCGCCGGGCACTGGTCATCGATGCCGAGGACACCTTCAGCTCGATGCTGGTCCACCAGCTGCGCGCCATCGGGCTGACCGTGCAGCTGGCCCGCTTCGACGAGACCCACCGCTTCGAGGACCACGACCTCGTGGTGCTGGGCCCCGGTCCCGGCGACCCCCGGGAATCCGGCGAGCCGCGGATGGCCCACCTCACCGCGACCATCGACCAGTTGGTGTCCCGGCGCACGCCGTTCCTGGCCGTGTGCCTGAGCCACCAGCTGCTGTGCGCCTACCTCGGGCTGCGGCTGCTGCGCCGGGAAGTGCCCAACCAGGGCATCCAGCGCGAGATCGACCTGTTCGGTTCGCGGGAACGGGTGGGCTTCTACAACTCGTACGTCGCGGTGGGGCGTGCCGACCGGTTCGACTGTCCCGGCCTCGGCGAGGTGCAGGTCAGCCGCAGCGCGGGCAGCGGAGAGGTGCACGCCCTGCGGGGGCCGCACTTCCGGTCGGTGCAGTTCCACCTCGAATCGGTGCTCACCCAGGACGGCGAGCGGCTGCTGGGACAGCTGCTGGCGTCGGTGCTGGAGACCAAGGAGGTACTGAACACATGAAAGCCACCATCGCCTGGTGGGACCTCACCAGGTCCGAGCAGACCATCGACTCGCTGCGCGCCGCCCTGGCGGAGGAGGGCGTGCGGCCCTGGACGGAGGTCCAGGGACTGCGGTTGAAGTTCTGGATCTCCGACCGGCGGACCGACCGCTGGGGAGCGGTGATGCTCTGGGAGTCCGCCGCCGATCTGACGGCCCCGCTGCCGCCGAACCGGGCCGCCGAACTCATCGGATACCCGGCGACCGACCGGATGGTGACCGAGGTCGAGGCCATCGTCGAAGGTGCGTCATGACCGAGTTCAGCGCTCCGCCCGAGGAGCCGATGGGCCTGGTCAGGGCCTGGTTCGACCACGCGGTCGCAAACGCCGCCCAGCGGCCCGGCGCCATGGCGCTGGCCACCGCCGACGCCGACGGCCACACGTCGAACCGGATGGTGGCCGTGCTCGACATCCGGGATACCGGGCTGGTGTTCGCCACCCACGCGGTCAGCCGCAAGGGCCGGGACATCGCCGTGACGGGTTGGTCATCGGGCGTGCTGTATTGGCGGGAGATCGACTGGCAGGTGATCGTCAGCGGCCCGACCCACCCGCTGCCCGACGCGGAATCCGACGCGATCTGGGCCGGCCGGTCGGCCGGTGCGCTGCCGATGTCCGTGGCCACCCAGCAGAGCGCGCCGCTGCTCGACGAGCCGGCGCTCCGGGCGCGGGTCCAGGAGCTGAGCCAGGTCGGTTCGGCCTTGAACCGCCCGGCCACCTGGCTCGGCTATCTGCTCGAACCCGACTCGGTCGAGTTCTGGCAGGCCGCCCCCGACCACTTCTACCCGCGACTGCGGTACGAGCGCTCCGGTTCCGGCTGGCGTTCGCAGCGGCTCCAACCCTGACATCCAGACGGAAGGTGAATCGATGTGTGGAATCACCGGCTGGGTCTCGTTCGATCGGGATCTGACCCAGCACCGCGCGACTCTCGACGCCATGACGGCGACCATGAGCCTGCGGGGGCCCGACGACGAAGGCACCTGGTTCGACCGGCACGCGGCGCTCGGCCACCGCAGGCTGGCGGTCATCGACATCGAAGGCGGCACCCAGCCGATGCAGGTGCACACCGACGCGGGGACGGTGGCGCTGACCTACAGCGGCGAGGTCTACAACTTCGCCGAACTGCGCGGCGAACTCGTCCGCCGGGGCCACCGGTTCCAGACCCGCAGTGACACCGAGGTGGTGCTGCACGGCTACCTGGAATGGGGCGAGGCGGTCGCCGACCGGCTCAACGGCATGTACGCCTTCGCCCTCTGGGACGCCAGGATCGACTCACTGGTGATGATCCGCGACCGGCTGGGCGTCAAACCGCTGTACTACACCGAAATCGGGGACGGAGTGCTGTTCGGCTCCGAACCGAAGGCGATCCTCGCCAACCCCCTCGCCGACCGGGCGATCGACCTCGACGGCCTGCGTGAACTGGTCAGCTTCACCCAGCCGCCGGGCAGCGCGGTGTGGTGCGGGATGCGCGAGGTACTGCCCGGCGGCCTGGTCACTGTGGACCGCGCCGGCCTGCGGGAACGCCGCTACTGGACGTTGCCGACCCGCCCGCATATCGATGACGAGCCGACGACCGTCGCCACCGTGCGCTCGCTGCTCACCGACGTGGTGAACCGGCAACTGGTCTCCGACGTGCCGCGCTGCACGCTGCTGTCCGGCGGGCTGGACTCCAGTGTGATCACCGCGCTGGCCGCCGACCAGCTCGACGAGAAGGTGCGCAGTTTCGCGGTGGACTTCGTCGGGCGCAAGAAGGACTTCGTCGCCGACGACGTGCGCGGCAGCCTGGATGTGCCCTACGCGCACGACCTGGCCGAGTACGCCGGTACCCGGCACGAGGACATCGTGCTGGACCACGCCGCGATCGCCGACCGGGAGTTACGCCGCACGGTCATCACCGCGCGGGACAGCCCGGTCAGCTTCGGGGACATGGACGCCTCGCTGTACCTGTTGTTCCAGGCCATCCGGGAGAACTCCACCGTCGCGCTGTCCGGGGAATCCGCCGACGAGGTGTTCGGCGGGTACACGTGGTTCCACGCGCCCGAAACGCAGGCCGCGACGGACTTCCCCTGGATGCCGGTCTTCGTCAGCGGTGACCGGGCGTTCAACTCCGACCGGTTCAACGCCGACCTCAAGGCGGCGCTCGACGTCCCCGGCTTCATCCGCGACGAGTACGCCGTCGCCGTCGCCGAGGTCGAGCCGGCCGAGGGTGAATCCGGATATGAGCGGCGGATGCGGGAGCTCAGCTACCTGCATCTCACCCGGTTCGTCCGGATGCTGCTGGAACGCAAGGACCGGATCAGCATGGCCGTCGGGCTGGAGGTCCGGGTTCCGTTCTGCGATCACCGGCTCGTCGAATACGTCTACAACACCCCGTGGTCGATCAAGTACTCCGATGGCAGGGAGAAGACCCTGCTGCGTACCGCGACCGCGGATCTGTTGCCGCAGTCCGTGCTGAATCGGACGAAGTCGCCCTATCCGGCCACGCTGGCTCCGCTCTACGCGGCGGCCCTTTTCCGGCAATGCCATGAACTGCTCGGCACCGACGATCCGGTATTCGCACTCATCGACCGCGGCTGGTTGACCGAAATGCTGCGGCAGGACTCGGAAACGATGCCACTCAACGTCCGCAATGGACTGGAACGAGTCCTTGATCTGAGCACCTGGCTGGACATCTACCGACCCGAGCTCCGGCTCTGAGACAGGAGATTGCAGTGGACGACTCACGCGTGCAGAACCGTGCCATCGTCGCGGATTACCTGAGCCGGAAAGGGGAGAACCGGCTGACCAGGCACCTGCTGTTCACCGAGGACGGCAGTGCCGGCCTGTACACCACCGATACCGGAAAGCCGGTTGTTTCCACCGGACACGAGACGCTGAAGGCGCACGGTGAATGGTCCCTGCGGATGTTCCCGGACTGGGAATGGATCAACGTCGAGATCTTCGATACCCAGGACCCCGACAGGTTCTGGGCCGAGTGCGACGGAGTGGGGCGGATTCTGTATCCGGCCTATCCGCCCGGCCACTACGAGAACCATTTCCTGCACTCGTTCCTGTTCGAGAACGGGAGGATCAAGCAGCAGCGCGAGTTCATGAATCCGTTCCAGCAGTTGCGTGCCCTGGGCATCGAGGTGCCGAAGATCGACCGCGGCGGCATTCCCACATGAGTGCGCACGAGTACGTGGTGGCCGACGTTTTCACCGAGGTCCCCCTAGAAGGCAATCCGACGGCGGTTTTCGTGAATGCCGCCGGTATTCCGGCCGAGCGCATGCAGCAGATCGCGAAGGAGATGCACCTGTCGGAGACCGTGTTCGTGCTGCCCGCGGAGAGGGACGGCGACGTGCGGGTACGGATCTTCACCCCGGTGAACGAGCTGCCGTTCGCCGGGCATCCGACGCTGGGGACTGCCATCGTGCTCGGCGAGCTGACCGTGGCGGAGCGGATCCGGATGGAGACCGCCATGGGCACCGTGCCGTTCGACCTGGAGCGGGACGGTGACGGCCGGGTCGGCGCGGCGAGCATGTGGCAACCGGTGCCCAGCTGGGAGCCCTACGACCGCGCGGCGGAGCTGCTCGACGCTCTCGGACTCTCGGGGCTGCCGGTGGAGGTCTACAACAACGGACCGCGGCATGTGTTCGTCGACCTGGACAGCGAGGCCGCACTCGCTGATCTGCGGCCTGACCAGCGGATTCTCGCCACGTTGCCGGACATGGCCGCGAACTGCTTCGCCGGATCCGGCGCGAAGTGGCGGTTGCGGATGTTCTCGCCCGCCTATGGCGTCGTCGAGGACGCGGCCACCGGCTCGGCCGCCGGTTCGCTCGCGGTGCACCTGGCCAGGCACGGCCGGATCCCGTTCGGCGAGTGGATCGAGATCCTGCAGGGCGTGGAGATCGGCCGCCCGTCGACGATGCGGGCCAGGGCCATGGGCACCCCGGACCGGATCGAGTCGGTCCAGGTGGCCGGCTCCGCCGTCATCGTCGCCCGGGGAACGCTCTACACATAAATGCTCCGAAGTTGGCGATGTTCGGCAGCTTTATCGCCGAACATCGCCAACTTCGGGATCGGTACTAGGTCTTGAGCTTGGCGTAGACGACCGTGTTGTCCTTGTAGGAGTGCGCGGCCTTGTCGAAGACGCCGCCGCAGGTGATCAGGCGCAGCTCCGAGGCGTCCGTCTTGCCGAAGATCGCGTCCTTGGGCAGCTCGTCCTTGTTGACCTGCTGCGTCTTGCTGACGGCGAACTTCAGGTCCGTGCCGTCGGACATCTTCACGGTGACCTCGTCGCCGACCGACAGCTCCTTCAGCTTGAAGAAGATGCCCGGCTGGCTGTTGCCGTCCACGTGACCGAGCAGCACCGCGGCGCCCGGCTGACCGGGGACGGCGCTGAACGCGTACCAGGAGGCCTGCATCGGCTTGTCCACCGGCGGCACGTCCAGGCTGCCATCGCTCTTCACCGCGGTCTTGATCAGCGAGGACTCCGCGCCGATCTTCGCGATCTTCACCGACGCCGGGGTCGCCTTCGGCGCCGGCGCGATGCTGGCCGGTGACGGGCCCGGCTGAGCTGCGGTGTCCTTCGAATCACCGCAGCCCGCGAGGAGACTGAGAGACAGGAACAGGGCGGCCGCGACGGCGCGGCCACCCCGCACTGCGAAGCGAGTACCCATGATCAGGCGGTGCCGCCGGCGCCGGTCTCGATCTTGCCCTTGGGCGCGCTCGGCGTGACCTTGCCCTTCTCGGGCAGCTTGGGCGCGATCGGGCCTGCGCCACCGGAGCCGCCACCACCGGGCTTGTTCTCCTCCCACTTCAGGATCGCGTCACCGCACTTGACGGACACGAAGTGGTACGCGTTGTCGTCGATGTCTCCGGTGATCTCCCGCAGGATGTTGGCGTAACCGGTCTCGTCGTCGGTCACCTTGACCCAGTCGTCCCACACGGCGGGCAGGTTGGTCTGCAGGTCGGTGGGCTGGCCCGCAGCGCAGTTCACGTAGACGCCGCCGACCTGCTCCTCCGCGTTGAACCACCAGCCGATGCGGTCCTGCGTGGCCGGCTTGCTCGTGGTGGGCGGCGTGGTCGGACCGGTGGTGCCGGGCGGCGTGGTCGGACCAGTGGTCGGCGGGGTGGTGGGCGGCGTCGTCGGACCGGTGGTGCCGGGCGGCGTCGTCGGTGCCGTGGTGGGCGGGGTGGTCGGCGCCGGGGACTCCGTGGTGCTGGTGGAGGTGGTGGGCGCCGGAGCGGTGGTGGTGGTCTCGTCGGCCATGGCCGTCGGCATGATCGAGGCGGACAGCACGGCGGTGGCCAGCGACGCGGCGGCCAGCAGTCCAACAGACTTCTTCACGTGAATTCCCCAAGTCAATTCATCGCCGACACAGGTCGGCGCAACCCAGATTGGTTGATCCCCAGTTACCAGTCCCGGCTGGGCCGGGAGTGCCATCACTGTGCCGTATACGACTGGTGAATTCACAGCTTTTTTTCGTGTGATTCAGTTCACCAAGTGTGGCGGTAACACCCCGGGGGCGAGTAGCGACAACGCGCTTCAAGTCTCGAATGAGTAACGGGCTGAGCTGGGAAAATAGACCGTTCAGCCGAACCTGGGCGGCGATTTCACGCCTTGGATGGCTAGCTATGGCCGTTGTTCTGCGGAAATGGGGTCCTGGCCGGCGGTTGCGTCACGGCGGGCATTGTCCGATTTCCGACAAATCGCGCATTACTGGTAACGGGGCTCAATTATTACGAATACGACAATGGGGCCACCGCTCCCTGCGAACGGTGACCCCATCAGGTGCTACGGCGCGGCAGCACCGTGTCTGTCGCGAACTCCAGGTTCCCTGCTAGGCCTTGAGCTTCGCGAAGACGACTGTGTTCTCGGTGTACGAGTGGACGGCCTTGTCGAACGCTCCGCCACAGGTGATCAGGCGCAGCTCCGGCTCGGTGGTCTCCCCGAAGATCTGTTCCTTGGGCAGGCGGTTCTTGTCCACCTGCTGGGTCTTGCTGACGGTGAACTTCAGGTCCTTGCCGTCGGACAACTTCACGTCGACCTCGTCGCCGACCTTCAGTTCCTTCAGCCGATAGAAGATGCCCGGTTTCCCGTCGCCGTCGTAGTGCCCGAGCAGCACGGCGCCGCCGGGCTTTCCGGGAACTGTGCTCTGGTCGAACCAGGACGCCTGCATCGGCTGGTGCACGGACGGGGTGGCAATGCTGCCATCGGTGTTGATTCCACTGGCGACCAACGAGGACTCCGCGTTGATCTTCGAAATCTTCACCGAGGCGGGCTTCACCGTCGCGGACACCGAGGTGGTGGCCGGCGAAGACGGCGACGTGGTGGCCTCAGGGCCGCCACACGCCGTCAGCGCCAGGGTGAGCGAAAGGAGCAGGGTAGCCGCGATGCGACGGCCACCCCGTGCAGCGTGCGTGATCATGACTGGATCAGACCGCCAGGCTTCCGTCGCCGGTCTCGATCTTGCCCTTGGGGACGAACTTCTTCTCGGCGGCCTTCACGGTCTCCTTGGCCTTGGGGTTGGCGACGGAGATCTTCAGCTCCTTGCCACCACACTTGGCGGAGACCCAGTAGGAGTCGGACTTCAGGTCGACCTTCTTGGTGCCGTCGATGGCGACCTTGAACGCGTAGTCGCCTTCCTTGGCGGCGTCGGCGTTGACGATCGTCTCGAAGGTCAGCGGCAGGTTGGTCTTGACGTCGGTGATCGGGCCGGCCTCGCAGTGGCCGATCAGGATGACGCCGTACTCACCGAAGACGAGGGCGATCTCGTCGGTCTCGACCGGCTTCGGGGCCGGCTTGGTGGTGCTCGGAGCCGAGGAGGACGGCTTCGGCGACTCGGGCAGCGACGGGCCGCTCGGGCCGGGCATCGGGATGCCGGGGGACTCCGGGGTGCTCGGGCCGCCGGGGCCGGGCATGCTCGGGCTGGACGGCTGAGCCGGCGAGCTCGGGATGTTCGGGTTGGAGGTGCTGGGCTGGGCCGGCGACTCCGGAACGGTGGTGGCGAACGCAGCGGGAGCGACCGCGGCGGTCAGGATCGCACCGGCAACGCCGGCAGCGGTGAACAGGCCGAAAGACTTCTTCACGTGAATTCCCCAAGTAATGTTTCAACACCGATACAAATCGGTGCACCCAGTGTGGTGATCCCCAGCGCGTCCCCGAACGCTTCGGGAATGACAACAGCTTGCCCTAAGAACTTGGTTAATTCACAACTGCTTTTTGGTGATACAGGTCATAATCAGTAGGCGTAACGCCTGGTCGCACGCTAGCGACATGGCTCTGCCTGTCTCGGTTGTATTACGGCGCTGAGCTGGTGTTATAGGTCGCTTGGCGGTAGTTGATACGCAATTTGGCCCATTGGTTCCCGATCTTCCGGCCATAATCTGCGGAAATGAGTAAACGGCAAAAGGTTGCGCGAGTGTGGTGCGCGTCTACTTCGGGACAATCGGCATTATGGCCAGTAACGAGAACCGGTCCGCCTGCGATCGCTGCTCCGATTATTACAAATTGGACAGCGGGCGCAAGATCGTCAAGATCAACAGTCTTCGCGGGGGTGAGACGGATTCCGGGGGTGGTGTTGCAATTGCCCGCTTTGGGGCGGTCGGCGCGTCGCTTCTGGCGGTCGTCGAAGGAGGCTTTGGAGGGGGAGACGGGCTTCGGGCCGTGTCTTTCCGGCCGGCGTGTTGGGTGGGGGCACGCCTGTCTGGGTGGTCGGGGCCGAAGCGGTGGCTCCTGGGCCCGGTAAAGGCCCCGAAAGACGCTTTCGGTGCTCCTGGCGACCCAAGCTCCGCATTGATCAAGGCCACCCAGCGCGACACGGTGTCGAAATGGCGCGACACGCCGTGGTTTCCACCATGTGGCTGTCCACTGTGGACTGTAGGTACCTGAAGGCGTCCTTCGTTTACCTCAAGTAAACAAAGGACGCCTTCAGTGCGCTCAAGTAAACGATGGCGTCCTTCAGGTCCCCCGCGGAAGCGGCCCATCCCCACCAGAAAGGCGTGCCCCCACCCGACACGCAGGCAGCAAAGACACAGCCCCGAACCCGTCTCCTCCTCCAAAGCCGTCTTTCGACGACCGCCAGACGCAGCCACCACGGCTACAACAAAAAGAGCCACCCCCGCCCACAGGCGAAGGTGGCTCAGTGACGAAGGGGGTTACTCCAGGTCGTCGTGGCTCATCAGCTGGCGGCCCGCCTCGGTGAGCGAACCGGACAGCGAGGGGTACACCGAGAAGGTGTGCGCCAGGTGCTCCACCGACAGCTGGTTCTGCACGGCCAGCGCGATCGGCAGGATCAGCTCCGAGGCGGCCGGGGCCACCACGACGCCGCCGATGATCACGCCGGTCTGCGGGCGGCAGAACATCTTCACGAAACCGCGGCGCAGGCCTTCCATCTTGGCCCGGGGGTTGGTGGCCAGCGGCAGCATCACCGTGCGGGCGGGTACCTCGCCGGAGTCGATGGCGGCCTGGGAGATGCCGACGGTGGCGATCTCCGGGCTGGTGAACACGTTCGCGGACACCGTCTTCAGCCGGATCGGGGCGACGGCCTCACCGAGCGCGTGCCACATGGCGATGCGGCCCTGCATGGCGGCCACCGAGGCCAGCGGCAGCAGGCCGGTGACATCGCCGGCGGCGTAGATGCCGGGCACGTTGGTGCGGGACACCCGGTCTACCTTGATCGAACCGTTCTGCGCGGTCTCCACGCCGACCGCCTCCAGGCCGATGTCCGTCGAGTTCGGGATGGAGCCGACGGTCATCAGCGCGTGACTGGCCTCGATCACCTTGCCGTCGGCCAGGTGGACCTCGACGCCGTTCTCGGTGCGCTTCACCGACTCGGCGCGGGCGTTCTTCACCAGGTCGGTACCGCGCTGGGAGAACACCTCCTCCAGTACTGCCGCCGCGTCGGCGTCCTCGTGCGGCAGCACCCGGTCCCGGCTGGACACCACGGTGACCTTGACGCCCATCTCGGTGTAGGCGGAGGCGAACTCCGCACCGGTCACACCGGAACCGACGACGACCAGGTGGCTGGGCAGCTCGGACAGGTCGTACACCTGGCGCCAGGTCAGGATGCGCTCACCGTCCGGCTCGGCGCCGGACAGGATGCGCGGGCTGGCACCGGTGGCGATCAGCACCACGTCGGCGTCCAGCCGCTCGGTGCTGCCGTCGGCGAGGGTCGCGGCGACGGTGTGCGTGGCCAGGCCCTTGTTGGCGTCGCAGAACTTCGCGCTGCCGGTCAGCAGCCGCACGCCTTCGCGGTGCAGCCGGGCGCGCACGTCGGCGGACTGGGCGAGGGCGAGGCCCTTGACCCGGCCGTGCACGACAGGCAGTTCCACATCGGTGTCGTCGACCTCGGTGCGGATGCCGAGCTCGCCCGCGCGGTGGAAGGCGGAGCGGGCGCCGGCGGAGGCGATGAAGGTCTTGGACGGGACGCAGTCGTAGAGCACGCAGGCGCCGCCGAAGCCCTCTGCTTCGATGACGGTCACCTCTGCGCCGTGCTTTGCGGCCACCAATGCCGCCTCGTATCCGGCCGGTCCGCCGCCCATGATCACGATGCGCGTCACTGGTCTCTTCCTCCGTCTGACTCTGGCTGATCTCGTCCGCGTGAGCGGTCACGCGGACGGGGCGATGCCTGCTGCGCGGCGCCCAGGCGGCGCCTCGCTGCGTTGTCCTCGGTCGCCATGGCTCCGCCATGTCTCCCTCGTCCGCCTTGCGATGCATCCGCCTGGATCGCCGCTCGCTACGGCAGCCCCCGTCCGCGCAACCGCTGACTGATCCGCCACCACGGTACGCGCTGAATTTCCGCACGGATGTCCCGACCGGCGATAGCCCGGATCGGGTGGTCTGAATCTCATGTCAGGGCTGTGCGTCCGTGGCAACGGTGTACATGTCCGACCGAGTTCGCCGCGGGTCGCTAAGCTAGGGCAGTGCAGCTCTACGCCGCCTACGGCTCCAACATGGATCCGGCCCAGATGTTCGACCGGGCCCCCTGCTCGCCGATGTCCGGCACCGGCTGGCTGGTCGGCTGGCGCCTGACCTTCGGCGGGGAGGATCTCGGCTGGGAGGGTGCGCTCACCACGATCGTGCCCGACCCCGACTCGCAGGTATTCGTCGTGCTCTATGACGTGCTGCCGCAGGACGAGGCTGCCCTCGACCGGTGGGAGGGCGCCGAGCTGGGGTATCACCGCAAGCTCCGGCTGCGGGTGCAGACCCTGGAAGGCTCCGTGCTGGCCTGGATGTACGTGCTCAACGCGTACGAGGGCGGGCTGCCGTCCGCGCGTTATCTGGGCGTGGTGGCCGATGCCGCCGAGGCCGCGGGTGCGCCGTTCGACTACGTCAACGACCTGCGTAAGCGGCCCTGTCGGGGCATCGAGGGCTAGGCTACCCGTCGGATCAGGGCGACCCGAGGACGCGGGTCGATCCTCGATTTTGGCTGCGCACAATTCGAATTAACCGTCGTATTACACCCGGATGACGGCTTTGCCCGGACAGATGTATAGCGATCATCTGTGTCATGGGTCACCGTCGGGGGTTGAGCGTGGTCGCCACGCTGTGTTCCTTGGTCCTGTCCGCCACCGCGATCGCCGCCGAGCCGAGTCGCCCGTGGCTGAATTCCGCACAGCCCATGGAGCAACGCATCGAGAGTCTGCTCGGGCAGCTGACCCTCGATGAGAAAACCGTGCTGTTGCAGGGCATCTACCCGCCGCCGGCCGGTGAGAAGCAGGTCGGCTACATAGCCGGCGTTCCCCGGCTGGGCATTCCCCCGCTGCGCCTGGCCGACGGCCCGGTCGGTGTTCGGGACGGGCAGCCCGCCACCGCTTTCCCGGCGGCGGCCGCCATGGCCGCGAGTTTCGACCCGGAGCTGGTGGCCGAGACCGGCGCGATGATCGGCCGGGAGTCCAGGGCCCGCGGCTATCAGGTGATCTACGGCCCGATGGTGAACATCGTCCGGGTGCCGCAGAGCGGACGGAATTTCGAGACCTACGGCGAGGATCCACACCTGGCCGGGCAGCTCGCGGGCGGGATGATCCGTGGCCTGCAGAGCCAGCGGGTGGCCGGGCAGGTCAAGCACGTCGCGGCGAACAATCAGGAACGCGATCGCGAGACGTCGACGTCCAATGTGGACGAACGCACGCTGCGGGAGATCTACCTGCCGCCGTTCACCTCCGCCACGCGTGACGCAGGCGCCTGGTCGGCGATGTGCGCGTACAACCAGGTCAACGGCCAGTGGTCGTGCGAAAACAAGTTCCTGCTCAGCGATGTGCTGCGGCAGCAGTACGGCTTCGACGGGGTGATCGGCTCCGACTACCCGGCGACGCACTCCACCGTCGACTCCGCGGTGGCGAGCCTGGACCAGGAATTCGTCAGCACCTACTACGGCGACCTCGCGGGTGCGGTCCGGCGCGGTGAACTGCCCGAGTCCGTGGTGACCGACATGGCCCGCCGGGCTCTGCGATTACTGTTCCGCACCGGCTCCTTCGACGCTCTCCCGCGACTCAGCGCGGATCCGGCGGCCGGTGCGGCACTGGCCAGGCGACAGGCCGCGGCGGGCAGCGTGCTGTTGAAGAACGACCGCGCGGTGCTGCCCCTGGCAGCGGGTACGACGAAGCTCGCGGTGAGCGGGCCGTGGGGGGACCGGGCGCATACCGGTGGCGGTGGCAGCTCGGCGGTCACTCCCTATCCCGAGTACACCGTCGATCCGGTGTCCGGGCTGCGCGCCAGGGGCCTGACCGTGGACTACGCGCTGGGAGCGGCCGCGCCGCACCCGGTTCCGGCGTCCGCGCTGAGTGAGGTCACCGCGCAGTACTTCAGCAACCCGGATCTGGCCGGGAACCCGGTACTCAGCCGGAGCGAGGCGCAGATCGACGCGGACTGGCAGGGCGGATCGCCCGCGCCGGGCGTACCGGCCACCAACTGGTCGGCGCGGTGGACCGGCCTGCTCGTCGCCCCGGCCACCGGCAACTACAAACTGGCCAGCACCAGCGACGACGGCAGCCGGGTGATCCTGGACGGCAGGCAGATCGTGGACAACTGGTACGACCACGGCGTCGTCACCGCGACCAGCGACTCCGTGCGGTTGGAGGCGGGCGGCCGTTACCGGTTCACCGTGGAGTACTACCAGCGTGGTGGCGGTTCGAACCTGACCTTCGGCTGGCACCAGCCCGGTTCGGTGGACCCGGACATCCAGCAGGCGGTGGCCCAGGCGAAGGCGGCCGACGCCGCTGTCGTGGTGGTCGGCGACCGCGACACCGAGGGCACCGACCGGCCGGACATCGATCTGGAGGGCAACCAGAACGAGCTGGTCGCGGCGGTGACCGCGGCTCAGCCGCGGACCGTGGTGGTGCTGAACACCGGTGGGCCGGTGACCATGCCCTGGGTGGATGGCGCGCCCGCGATCCTGGAGACCTGGTATCCGGGTGAACAGGACGGCAACGCGCTCGGTGACCTGTTGTTCGGCGATGCCGAGCCCGGCGGCCGATTACCGATGACCTTCCCGACCGGGCTGGATGCCACGCCGATGCGGACGCCGGAGCAGTATCCCGGCCAGGACGGCGCCTACACGTATTCGGAGGGCCTGAATGTCGGATATCGCTGGTATGACAGCACCGGGACCGCGCCGCTGTTCCCGTTCGGCCACGGCCTGTCCTACACCGCGTTCGGCTACTCCGGGCTGACCGCGGGCCCGCCGGATGAGGCGGGCACGGTGCCGGTGGAGTTCGACGTGACCAATACCGGCGCCCGGCCGGGTACGGCGGTGCCGCAGATCTACCTGAGTCATCCGGCGGGCAACGGCGAGCCGCCCCGGGTGCTGCGCGGGTTCCGCGCGGTGAAGCTCGCGCCGGGGCAGACCCAGCACGTGCGGCTGGAGCTGACCAGGCAGGACTTCGCCATCTGGACCGGTGGCCGGTTCGCCGTTCCCGGTGGCCGGTTCATCCTCACTCTCGGCACCTCCTCCCGGCACCTGCGCACGCAGGTGCCGGTGGACCTGGCCCCGGTCGCGCTGCGCACCGGATCCACCGGGCAGATCACCGGAAGCGGTGCCAAGTGCCTGACCGTCGCCGAGTCCGATGACACCCCGGGCACCCATGTCGCGCTGTGGAACTGCGGGCTGGGCGCCGCCCAGCGGTGGCACGTGGCCTCGGACGACACGATCCGGGTGATGACCCGGTGCCTGGACGCGCGGGACGGCACGGCGCGGATCGCCGAGTGCACCGGCCAGCGGTGGCTCCTGGACTCGGCGGGCCGGCTGGTCGATCAGGCGACGAAACGCTGCCTGACCGGCCCGGATGGCGCCCCCGCCGTGGTGCAGGAGTGCTCGGATTCGCCAGCCCAGCGGTGGCGGCTGCCGTGAGTCAGCGGCGCACCGCCACCAGGTAGGGACCGGCCTGCGCCGTGTCGAAGTGCTCGGCGTCGAAGAGGCGTTCCGGGAACACGATCTGCCGTTCCCGGATGGTCGGCACGGCGGGGAACACCTCCTCGCTCACCGCGAAGTGCAGGCCGTCGGCCTCTTTGCGCAGGATGAACACGTCCGGCGCGCGGAACTCGCTGTTGCGCAGGGCGCGCAGCAGGGCGACCGGGTTCTCACACGTCGCCCAGTCGTCCAGCGTCGTGGTGCGCGCGTTGTACCGGCCGAGCGGGTTCGAGTAGTGCGGCAGGCCCGCCAGGTAGGACCAATACGGGGCGGCGGCGAACACGCTGTCCACGCTGCTGAGGACCACCAGGTCGGCGGGCGATCGGCCGGGGGTGAGCCGGGCGATGGTCGCGCTCAGGTCGCCGGCGGGGTCCAGGCCGTCCCGGGCGCTGCGGCCGGTGGCCGGATACGGGTCCTCGTAGGCGTATTTCAGCTGGTCGGCGATCTCCTCGTGCGAGCTCTGCGCGATCTGGACGGTGCCCGCGACGAGCAGCGCGAACCCGACCAGCAGGGCGTTGCCCCGGATCAGCATCCGGTGGCCGACGAGCCCGCGCAGCACCGCCAGCAGACCCAGCACCCCGGCGACGGCGAAGGCCGCCCGCATCGCCGGTTCCAGCCGGAACGGCAGCAGCGTGGTGTGCAGCGGCAGCAGGGCGCTGGACAGCAGGTGCCAGGCGTATCCGGCGCCGATCAGCACGCCGAGCGCCTGCGCCTGCGGGGAGCGCCGCAGGCTGAGCAGGATCCACAGCGAACCGATCAGGCTGAGCGCGCCCAGTACGGTCGGCTGCAACATCGGGAGCGGCAGGCGCGCGCCCACCTCGGGCAGGTGGTGCAGTGCCACGCTGGACTCCAGCGGTTCGCCACGCAGTATGGCGAGGGCGAACGGCCCCCAGGACAGCAGCGACACCGGGATCGCGATCGCCGCGATGCCCGCCAGACTTCGGTATTTCCGGGCGGCCACCGCCAGCAGGATGAGCACGAAGCCGAAGAACCCGGCCAGCAGCGTGTCCTGAGCGCCGCACAGGCCGAGGAAACCGCCGAGGAGCGCCAGCATCCAGCCGTCGGGCGTGTGCAGCAGCTTCCAGGCCAGCACGGTCAGTGGGGCGATCGCGGCCATCAGCGGCCAGGAATCCGGCGCGGTGGCCGCTTCACCGAAGCCGGTCAGCGTGGTGATCAGGGCCAGCAGCACCGCGGTGCGGCGTTCGGTGACCAGGTTCCACAGCAGGTAGACCACGGCGGCGGTGATCGCGATGGTGGTGATCGCCCACGGTTTGTACGCCTGCCAGGCGGGCAGTTCCAGCAGGTTCGCGAAGCGGCCGCCCAGCCAGAACCAGAGGGACGGGAAGTAGGGCGCGACCCCCTGGTAGAGCGGATCCTGCAACGCGGCCGAGTCGGTCAGCCTGCCCAGCAACGGCAACCGGAAGCTCTGCGCTCCGGTGATACCGCCGAGGTAGAGCCGGGTGCCGTGCAGTTGCAGGCTCAGGCAGAGGGTGGCCAGTGCGGGCAGGGCGAGGACGCCGACGGCATCGGTGACCCACGGGGCCCGCCGCTGGCGCAGGGCCAGGCCGATCACGCAGCTCAGTACGGCGGCGCACAGCACGAGCAGGGCGAGCGGCGCGTTGCTCGGAGCCGCTTCCGATCCGCCGGGCTGCAGGGTGAGCCGGTCGGTCGCCCACTGCAGGCCGAGGCTGAGTGCGGCGGCGACCGGGACGGCGACCAGCGCGCGCCCGGCCATTCGGCCGAGCAGGCGGCGGTGCAGGGCGGTCCGCGGTGGGAGAGGGGTACTGCGATCAGACGGCGTGCGTGCCAGCACTCCGAACACGGGTTCCTCGCTTCACCGGCGCAGGGTAGATGCGAGACGGAACTGTCTCGCTATGCACCGATAATCGGCGAGCGGGGTGTTTCGTTCTGCTGCGCTACCTATCCGTGCCCGACACGAGGCGGACCGGTTACTTGGCCAGGCCGAGCTCGGTGAGCAGTTCTTCCAGCTGGGCGATCAGCCTGCGGTCGTCCACCGGGTAGATGGCGCTCCACAGCACGCCGTCCGGCGCCGGGCGGCGGGTCTGCGCGTACCGGCCACGTTCGGTGTCGAAGAAGCCGATCACCCGGTCCGCGCGGTGCCTGCGGGCCCAGCGGTCCCGGATCGCCGCGCCGAACTGGCCACGCTGCTGTGCGCCGAGCACCATGCCGGCCAGCATGTCCGCGTCCTCCGGGCGGACTCCGCGCTGCACGAGCGCGCCGGCCAGCCCACCGGGTGCGGTCGCGGCGGCTTCGGCGCCCGCGTCCAGGTCGGCGCTGCGCAGCGTCACCGATCGTCCGCTGCCCGCCTGCCGGTGGTCGAGCACGCCGACCGCGAGGCGCGGCAGGCTGCCGGTGGTCGCGGGGTAGAGCGACAGCGTGCCGCCGTCCAGCACCGCGAGCACGCTGAGATCGTCCCTGGTCGCGGCCAGTACCCGGATCTTCCGGCCCAGCCACAGCCTGCCGTCGACCTCCTGGTCCGGCCTGGCCAGCGTGCGCAGCATGCGCTCCAGCATGGGGTCGAGGCCGACCTGCCGGCCGAGGCCGCGTTCTTCCAGGTCGTCCCAGGTCTTGCGCTCGATACCCCGGCGTTCGGTGAACGTCCTACCGGGGGAGGGCACCTTGATGACCAGCGGCATCGGACCCAGTTCCAGGTGCTCCCAGAGCACGTCGAACTCGGTCGCGGTCAGCTGGAGGGGTTGTTCGGTCACGAGCTGCGTACTCACCGATCAACATCCTCACCGAGCACCGGTGTCACGACCATACGGTTTTCTCCGAAGAGATCGTCGGTCTCCACCAGGAAGCTGCGGTGCTCGTGGTCCTCGTCGCCGTCGGCGTGCGCACCGCGAGCGCGCAACGGCGCACCCGCGCTCTGCTCGCCGCGACGGGCCGCGGGTGCGGCGCCGGGGGTGATCGGTCCGGCGGCCGAGGCAGCCGTGGTCTCGGTGCCGCGCCGGTCGGTCTGCGCGGGCAGTTCGCGGTCGGCGCGGTTGCTGCCCTGGGTGCGCACGGTGGTCCCGGTCGGTCCTGTCGTGGACACTGACGTGCTGGGCGCCGCGGGCCGGGTCGCGCTGGTGTCGGATGGCTTGACCTGCGGGTTCGACCCCGCCGAGGTCGATGCCGAGCCGACGGAGGCGCCACCCCGGCCGGTCTGGTTTCCGCCGGTGGTCTGATTTGAGGTGCCTGCCGTGCCCGGCTGCGTGCCGGGCCGGGTCGTGGTGCCACCGGCGCGGCCGGTGCTCGGTGTGCCGCCTGCCCCGCCGCGGACGGCCGAGCCGCTGGCGCCGCCCACCCGGGCGCCGCCGTGGGAGAAGACGTAGTTGACCGCGCCGCCCTCGCCGCGCACCGGGATCGGTGCGTCCACCACGACCTGCGGGGCCGGGGAGAACGGGGTCAGCGCGCTCGCGGTGCTGAGCGAGGCGGTCTCGTAGTTGTGCATGACCTCGAAGGCCCGCTGCTCGGCCGCCGCCTGCGCGGCCTCCTGCCGCTCGTAGTCGGTCTGCCCGCCGAACAGGTGCACGACGGCCGACTTGATCCTGCTGGGCTCCTCGGCGGTGACCTGTTCCGGGGCGGGCATGTCCGAGCGGGCCTTGCCGACGTTGGTGGCCTGCTGCTCGGTGTGCTGCTTCATCGACTCGGCGTTCGCGGTGGCCTCGGCCGCCCACTGCGCGAGCGGCGTCATCCCGGCCCTGGTCTGGTCGGCGGCGGCGCCTTCCCAGCTCACGGCGCCGTTGCGGACCATCCGCTTGATGTCGTCGTCGATCTCGGTGAGCGTCTTGGCCATCTCCTGCCACCGGCCGATCGCCGTGGTGGAGCCGTTGGGGCCAGGTCCGGCGTGGATCTGCCGGTAGAGCTCCTCGTGGCTGTATCCACGCCAGCGGTGCTCGCCCATTGTGATCCTCCTCGAGGCCGGGTGGCTTTGCTCACTTCCGGCCAGGCTCGTCGTCGGAAGTGCGCTCAGCAGCCCTTGCCCCAGATGGCCGCATTGTCGCCCTCGACCATGCGGTACTGGGATTCCGCCGAGCGCAGGGCGTCTGCGGCTGCCTGCAACTGGTCCCGGTAACCGGACAGCGCGGCGATCGCCCCCGCGCCCGGATCCATCGAGTGTTCGTTGAACGAGCCGGCCGTCTCATCGCTCACCGGGTCGCCCGCCCAGGGACGAATCCGCAGGTCATTGAAGGCGTGCTCGATCTGCTTGCCGAGTTTGTCCAGGGACTGGGCGATAGAGGTTCGCATGGCCGGAATCGCGGTCGGTTCCACGCGCAGCACATGCGGAGCGCCGGTGGCACCGCTGCCGTCGACGGCAGGATTGGTCACGCCGAGCCTCCCGCTCTCGATGTTCGGACAACCCGTGGGCCCACTGTAACCGGAGTTGGTGACTCTGTGGAGTGTGGACGGCGCAATGCGCACTGCGTCCTTTTGGGTTATCGGCTCTGACCTATGGTGATCATGTTCAGTTAACCACTCTGTGTGATCGCCCGCTGGTCCAACTGTGCGCCTGGACTGGTCCGGGGTTACTTCTGGTGGTCGTCGAAGGAGGCTTCGGAGGGAGGGATGGGCTCGGGGGCGGGTCTTTCCTGCCTGGCTGTCGGGTGGGGGCACGCCGGTCTGGCTGTTTGGGCCCTGGATACGCGTTCCGAAGTTGACGAGGTTCGGGACGACGAGCGTCCCGAACCTCGTCAACTTCGGAGTTTGCCGGCGTATCGCACCGTTTCGGCACCGTGTCGCCGGATTCCTCAAGATCGTGGGGGGGGATGAGGACCGCTACGCCACCGAGCAGCGCGGCGATCACCCAGGG
>QZFT01000069.1 GCA_003600225.1 Pseudonocardiaceae bacterium YIM PH 21723 | reverse complement strand
GCGGCGTGTATCTGCGGGGCTCCCGGATCACCGACGTCCACCGACTGGCCAGGTTCTGCCCGAACATCGCCAACTTCGGAGCTACTGGGGAATAGGTACTTCGGCTCAGGGTTGCTCTGACCGATACCTGGTTCACAGCGGGTTCCCAGCTGGCCTGAAGGTCGCTCACAACCAGGACCTACAGGCTGTGCCGCATGAAGACACCTCGGCGGCGCTGGGTACTGGCGCTGAACATCACCCTGGTTCTGCTGCTGGGGTTACTGGCGTACGGCGGCTACACGCTGCTGTACGGCGGCACCTCCGCCGCGAGTGGCACCACCCGCACGGTGACCGCGACCAAGGCGACCGTGACCCAGACCGTCTCGGCGGCGGGCACCGTGCAGAGTGCGAGCTCGACCCCGGTCGCCTTCGGCGGCGTGATCAGCACGATCAACGTGAAGGTGGGCGACCAGGTCACCCAGGGTCAGGTGCTGGCGACCACGGCGACCACCGTGTTGTATGCGCCCACCGAGGGCACCGTGGTGTCCATCGCCGGGGCCGTCGGCAGCGCCACCAACGGCGAGTTCCTGGTGATCCAGGACTGGTCCGCGTTCCAGGTGCGGACCAACCTCTCCGAGATCGACGTGTCCAAGGTGAAGGTCGGCCAGACCGCCAAGGTCACCATCAACGCCTTCGCCGACCACCCGGTGGACGCGACGGTCGCCTCCGTCGACCTGGTCCCGGTCAGCGGCGGCGGCAACAACAGCGCCGTGCAGTACGGCGCCACCCTGACGCTCGGCAGCGTGCCGGACGGTGCGAAGCCCGGCCAGTCGGCCAGCGTGGCGATCACCGTGAACAAGGTGGACGACGCGGTGAGCGTGCCCGCCTACGTGGTGCAGGGCACCGGCGCCGACCGGTATGTGAACGTCCTGGTGAACGGGCAGCAGCAGCGGGTGGACGTCACCGAGGGGATCAAGGGTGACGCGCTCACCCAGATCACCGAGGGCCTGAACGTCGGCGACCAGGTGGTTCCGCCCGCGGTCACGGTCAGCACCGGCACCGGAACACAGCGCGGGAACACCGGTGGCGGCTTCCCCGGTGGCGGCGGTGGCGGGTTCCAGGGTGGCGGCCAGCGGGGTGGCGGCCGATGACCCCGGTGATCGACATCGCCGGGGTGCGGAAGACCTACGGTCACGGTGACACCGAGGTCCACGCCCTCGCCGGCGTCGACCTGGCCATCGATCAGGGTGAGTACGTGGCGATCATGGGCCACTCCGGCTCCGGCAAGTCGACCATGCTGAACATCCTGGGCTGCCTGGACATCCCCACCAGCGGCTCCTACCACCTGGACGGCATCGATGTCGGTGGGCTGAACGAGAACCAGCTGTCCCTGGTGCGCAATCACAAGATCGGGTTCGTGTTCCAGTCGTTCAACCTGATCCCGCGCACCTCGGCACTGTCCAATGTGGAGCTGCCGATGGTCTACAGCGGAGTGCCGCGCAAGGAACGGCTCGCCAGGGCCAGGGCCGCGCTCGACCTGGTCGGGCTGAGCAACCGGGCCGATCACGCGCCCAACGAACTGTCCGGCGGTCAGCAGCAGCGGGTCGCCGTGGCGCGGGCGCTGGTCAACTCGCCGAGCATGGTGCTGGCCGACGAACCGACCGGAAACCTGGACTCGCACAGCACCGAGGAGGTGCTGGGCATCCTGGACCGGCTGCACGCGGATGGCCGCACCGTCGTGGTGATCACCCACGAGGACCACGTCGCCGCGCACGCGCAGCGGGTGATCCGGCTGGTGGACGGCGTGATCGTCGAGGACCGGAGGGCCGCATGACCCTCTTCGAGATCCTGCGGTTCGCCGGAAAGGGCCTGACCGCCAACAAGATGCGGTCCGCGCTGACCATCCTCGGCGTGCTGATCGGGGTGGCCGCGGTGATCCTGCTGGTCGCCGTGGGCAACGGCGCCTCGGTGTCCGTGCAGAACAGCCTGAACAGCCTGGGCACCAACACCCTGACGATCAGCCCTAGCCGCGGTGGCACCGGCGTGCCCTCCCGGCCGCTCACCCAGGCCGACGCGACGGCGTTGACCGACCGGAACATCGCGCCGGATGTCGGCTCGGTGACCCCGGTGGTCACCTCCACGGCCGCCGCCACCTACAACGGGACCAGCATCGATATCGGTCAGGTGATCGGCACCCGGCCGAACTACTTCACCATCACCAACTCGCCGCTGTCCGCGGGCGCCGCGTTCACCGACGCCGATGTGGCCGATGCCCGCAAGGTGATCGTCATCGGCGCGACCGTCGCCCAGGACGCCTTCCCCGGAGCGGACCCGATCGGCAGGCAGTTGCTGATCAACAACATCCCGTTCACCGTGCAGGGCGTGCTGGCGAGCAAGGGATCCAGCGGTCTGCAGAACGCGGACGACACCGTGGTCGCCCCGCTGAGCACCGTGCAGTACGCGCTCACCGGGCCGGGCAACCTGAGCCAGCTGGTGGTCCAGGCGGCCAGTGCGGACGTGATCGACAGCGCCCAGGCGCAGGTGACCGCGGTCCTCGGCCAGCGGCACGGCAGTACCGACTTCCGGGTGCTCAACCAGCAGCAACTGCTCACCGCACGGACCCAGACGGTGGACGTCTTCACCGTGTTGCTGGCCTCGGTGGCCGCCATCTCCCTCGTCGTCGGCGGCATCGGGATCACCAACATCATGCTGGTCACCGTCACCGAGCGGACCAGGGAGATCGGCATCCGCAAGGCCGTCGGCGCCACCAGGGGAGCGGTCCTCGGGCAGTTCCTCGCCGAGGCCACGCTGCTGTCCATGATCGGCGGCCTGCTCGGCGTGTTGATCGGCATCGGCGGTTCCCGCTTCACCATCGCCGGGGTCAGTCCGGTCATCGACTGGAACGCGGTGCTGCTCGCCTTCGGGGTGTCCGTCCTCATTGGACTGTTCTTCGGGAGTTACCCGGCCAATCGCGCGGCCCGGCTGCGTCCCATCGAAGCTCTGCGTCACGAATAAGGAGAATCCGGCATGACCGATCTGCAACAGCAACTCCAGGCCAAGCAGGGCTTCCAGCCGTCCAAGCTGACCATCGGGCTCGGCGCGGTGGTGCTGGTGGTGGCCGCCTTCTTCGCCGGGATGTGGGTCGACTCCTCGCTCAGCGGTAAGAACGCCGCAGGTCCGGCGGCCAACCGGCAGTTCCCCGGCGGTGGTGGCCAGCGTGGCGGTGGCGGGGGCCAGTTCCCCGGCGGCCGGGGCACCGTGGGCACGGTGGACCATGTCGACGGCGGCACGGTCTACCTGAAGGCGCGGGACGGATCGACCACCAAGGTCACCGTTTCGGGTGATACGAAGGTGCAGATCCCGAAGTCCGGCGCGGCGTCCGACCTCACCGCTGGTTCAGTGGTCGTGGTGCAGGGTGACAAGGCCGAAGACGGCACGGTGACCGCGAAGACGATCACCGAACAAGCTCAGAACAAATAGGGGAGTGTCCGGTGGCCCAGGACAAGGTCAAGTTGCTCGTGATCGAGGACGAGATGTCCATTCGTGAGCTGCTGTCCGCGAGCCTGAAGTACGCGGGCTTCGACGTGTCCTCGGCGCCCACCGGATACGCGGGCTTGCAGGCGGTCGAGCACCACCACCCGGATGTGGTGCTGCTCGACGTCATGCTGCCCGACCTGGACGGATTCGAGGTGCTGCGCCGGCTGCGCGCCGGCGGCCGGGACGTCCCGGTGCTGTTCCTGACCGCGCGGGACGCGGTGGACGACCGGGTCACCGGCCTGCGGCTGGGCGGGGACGACTACGTCACCAAGCCGTTCAGTCTGGAAGAGGTCATCGAGCGGGTCAACGCGGTGCTGCGCCGGGCGGGCAAGGGCACCCCGGAACGCTCGGGCGTCGTGCGCATTGCGGACCTGGAGCTCAATGAGCAGGAGTACGTCGTGCGCCGCGCGGGCAAGGCGATCACGTTGTCGCCCACCGAGTTCAAGCTGTTGCAGTGCCTGGTGCACAACGCCGGCCGGGTGCTGTCCAAGGCCCAGCTGCTGGAGGCCGTGTGGAGCTACGACTTCAACGGTGAGTCCGGGATCGTCGAAACGTACATCTCCTACCTGCGGCGCAAGGTGGACGCGGTGGAGCCGCGGCTGATCCACACCGTTCGCGGATTCGGTTATGTACTGCGCACACCAGCGGCCGGCGAATGACCGGCCCGCAGCTGGACAACTGGGTGCGCCGGCTGGTCCCGGCGCCGATCCGCGGCCGGCTGGCCCGGGTGCCGCTGCGGATGCTGCTGGTCGCGCTCCTGGTGGTGTTGCTGTCGGCGGCCATGCTGGGCACCGGGATCGCGGCCACCTCGCTGATGCGCGACTACCTGGTGACCAAAGTGGACGATCAGGCCGCGCAGATCAGGCCGTTCCTCGCGAACAAGTCGCCCAACGCTCCTGGTCCTGGCGGCCGGCGCGGGCCCGGGTTCGGCGGTGACTACCTGTTGCTGCGCCGCACCTCCACCGACATCATCCGAGAGGCGGAGAACACCGCCACCAAGGGGCAGCCGAAGCTTCCCCGGTACTCCGACGAGTTCAGTGACCGCCCGTTCACCGCTCCCTCCACTGTGGATGGTCAGAGCTGGCGGGTGCAGATGTTCCGGGCCCGCTGGGCGCCGGACGACCAGGCGATCCTGGCCATTCCACTGTCCGGTGTGGACTCCGACGTGAGCCGGCTGCAACAGGTGCTGCTGATCATCGGGCTGCTGGCCGTCCTGATCTTCGCCGGGCTCGGCTACGTCCTGGTGCGGATGGGTTTCCGCCGCCTGGAGCAGGTGGAGGAGACCGCCGACCTGATCGCCGCCGGTGACCTGTCCCGGCGGGTCGCCCCCGGGCATCCGAAGACCGAGGTCGGCAGGCTGGCCGGCGCGCTGAACACCATGCTCGGCCAGATCGAGAACGCGTTCCGGGCCCGGGAGACCGCCGCCGCCGAGGCGCAGCAGTCCGAGCAGCGGATGCGCCGGTTCATCGCCGACGCCAGCCACGAGCTGCGCACCCCGCTCACCTCCATCCGCGGCTACGCCGAGCTGTACCGGCAGGGTGCGGTGCCACCCGGCCCGGAGCTGGACCGGGTGGTGCGCCGGATCGAGGACGAGGCGGCGCGGATGGGGCTGATGGTGGAGGACCTGCTGCTGCTCGCCCGGCTGGACCACGAACGACCGCTGCGCCAGGAGGTCGTCGACCTGGTGGTGCTCGGCGTGGACGCGGTCACCGACGCCCGCACCATCGACCCGGAGCGGCCCATCTCGCTGCGGCTGGACCTCGCCGAGAACGAGGACGGCCGCTCGCTGCCGGTGCTCGCCGACGAGGTGCGGCTACGTCAGGTGATCGTGAACCTGATGAGCAACGCGCAGAAGCACACCCCGGCCGGATCACCGGTCACACTGCGGCTGAGCGAACGGCCCGGCTGGGCGGTGTTCGAGGTGATCGACGAGGGTCCTGGCCTGGCCCCGGAGGACGCCCAGCGGGTGTTCGACCGGTTCTACCGCGCCGAGCTGTCCCGGAACCGGGAACATGGCGGTGCCGGGCTCGGCCTGTCGATCGTCGCCGCGCTCGTCGGCGCGCACGGCGGACGGGTGGAATTGGACACCGGGGTGGGAAAGGGCGCCACGTTCCGGGTGTTGCTGCCGGCGCTGGATAAGGTGTAGTCAGACGTTGACTTGAAAGTAGGGAACACCATGGCTGGCCAGCCGAACATGCAGCAGATCATGGCTCAGGCGCAGAAGATGCAGCAGCAGCTGATGGTTGCGCAGCAGGAGATCGCCGAGGCCCAGGTGCAGGGCAGCGCGGGCAACGGCCTGGTCACCGCGACCGTCACCGGTGGTGGCGAGCTCGTCGGCCTGGAGATCGACCCCAAGGTGGTCGACCCGGACGACGTGGAGACCCTCACCGACCTGGTGATCGCCGCCGTGAACAACGCCAACCAGGAGGTGCAGCAGCTGGCCCAGCAGAAGATGGGTCCGTTGCAGGGCGCGCTGGGCGGCATGGGTCTGCCCGGTTTCTAGTGTCCATGTACGAGGGACCGGTACAAGACCTGATCGATGAACTCGGCCGGCTGCCGGGAATCGGTCCGAAGAGCGCGCAGCGCATCGCCTTCCACCTGCTGTCCACGGAGGCGGCCGACATCGGCCGGCTCCAGGACGCGTTGCAGAAGGTCAAGGAAGGCGTCGTCTTCTGCGAGATCTGCGGCAACGTCTCCGAGCAGGCCAAATGCCGGATCTGCACAGACCCGCGCCGGGACATCTCGCTGATCTGCGTCGTCGAGGAACCCAAGGATGTGCTCGCCATCGAGCGCACCCGGGAGTTCCGCGGCCGCTACCACGTGCTGGGTGGCGCGCTGGACCCGTTGTCCGGCGTCGGTCCCGAGCAGCTGCGCATCCGCCAGCTGCTCACCCGGATCGGCACCACCGAGGACGGTATCGAGGTCAAAGAGGTCATCATCGCCACCGACCCGAACACCGAGGGCGAGGCGACCGCCACCTACCTGGTGCGCATGCTCCGCGACTTCCCGGGCCTCAGCGTGACCCGGCTGGCCAGTGGCCTCCCCATGGGCGGCGACCTGGAATTCGCCGACGAGCTCACCCTGGGCCGGGCCCTGTCCGGTCGGCGCTCCGTTTAGGCCTGTCGGCTTGGGCTGGGTCTGGCTGTTTTTCGAAAGATGGCTTTGGAGGGGGAGACGGGTGGAGAGGCCCGTCTTTCCTGCCTTCGTGTTGGGTGGGGGCACGCCTGTTTGGTGGGAATGGGCCGCTGCGCGGGGCTGATGTGTGCTCGGTGTGAGCTGTGGGGGCTCGTTGCGCCTGAACGTGGCTTTCACCAAGCTAGGCCACCTGAAAGCCACATTCAGCATGATCAACTGGGGCGACACGGTGTCGGAATGGCGCGACACGCCGTGGTTCCCATGATGTGGACGTCCCTTGTGGACGGACACTGTGGACAGTGGCCGAATGCCGAACCATCGCCCCGCGCAGCGGCCCAGCACCCCCAGACAGGCGTGCCCCCACCAGACCGCCAGGCAGGAAAGACCCAGGCCCCGAGCCCGTCTCCTCCTCCAAAGCCGCTTTCGACGACAAGCCAGAAGCGCCCCCACCCCGCCAGATAATTGGGCTTCCATTCCGACGGTGGCGGACGACACCAATACGTAGCCGTACTACCTCCCGTGCGTTGGACGGGCGCGGAGGTGGCATGCGGCACGATTTCGACAGTCAGTGGAACGCCCTGGTGACCGGGGAGAGCGAGCTGGCGCGGCTACGCCTGGACATCTATCAGTCCGAGGCGCGTACCGAGACGCTCCGTGTCGCGCTGATGGGTTCGCCCGCGGACACCAGCACCGCGCTGACCTTCCTGCAGAACTTCCCGGATGACGTTCCCCAGTTGCTGTCCGTGCTGGTCAACCGGGCGCTCACCATGGGATGGGCGCCGATGGTCTGGCCGGTGCTCATGGCTGCCCGGCCGCGCTCGCTGGACACCCGGCTCGCGCAGATCGTCAGCGGCATCCTGCCCACCGCCGACGAGCACGACTTCCTGCGGCTGGGCGAGCTGCTCGCCTGCTCGCAGTGCTGGTCGATTCTGGCCCAGGTGGTATCGGTGGCCAGATCCAGCGAGGACCAGGGGATTCGCGATATCGGCGAGTACTACTACCGCGAATACCGCTCGGTGCTGGCCCCGCTGAGGGAAGGGTCATGGAGCGAGAACGGCTGATCCGGACCCTGGACCGCGACATCCCCGCCTACCTGGAGTGCCGGGACGCCCTGGAGGCGTACGCCGGCTTCAAGGTCTGGTCGGATCCCACCGCGGCCGGCCCGCTGAGTGCCACCTTCTCCCGGCGCGGCCGGCTGGTGCAGCGGCGTGGGCACCCGGGCATCGGCATCACCCGCGCCATCGTGGACCTGCGCACCTATCAGGGCGGCACGCTCTGCCTGGGATATGTGGACGACCGCGGCAGGCTGGGCTATTACTTCCAGCTGTTCCTCACCCCCGAACTGGACACCGTGGTCGCCTGCTTCGGCTTCCGCCCGCCCGAGGCGTGCTGACCCGCGCACCGATCGATACACATCGGCCCTCGCCGAAAAGCTCCCGGATGGCGGGCGGCCGGACGGCGCAAATCATGACGGATTTTCGGGTTCGATCCAGGGGAAATCCGGCGAGCGCGTAACCCGTACGGCGTAAAGGTCATGCTGTAGGGGGCATAGCGAGACCACATAGCCGACAACTCGCAAGATCCGTGTAGCGGGATCGTGACCTCAGTGTTGGCCAAAAAAGGCCAGGTCGGAGGTTAGTGTCGGCGACCACAGATGGATGGCGAAGCTATGTGACAGAGGTGTGCAGATGGTGCGATCCACACGTACCCTGCTCCGCAGATTGGCCGTCATCGGCCTGGCGGGCGCGGTGGCAATCAGTCTGGCGGCCTGCGCGGAATCGCAACGGGGGGCTGGGGGCAAGGGCGGGACGCTGGTCTTCGGGGCAGCGGGTGCGCCGAAGAACTTCGATCCGATCTTCAACGACGATGGCGAGGCCTTCCGGGTCGCGCGACAGCTGTACGACACGCTGGTGATGTACAAGCCGGGGACCGCCGACCTGCAGCCGGGCCTCGCCGAGCAGTGGTCCTCCAGCGGGGACGGCAAGGCCTGGACGTTCAACCTGCGCAAGGGCGTCAAGTTCGCCGACGGCACGCCGATGAACGCGGCTGCGGTCTGCTTCAACTTCGACCGCTGGTTCAAGATGAAGGGCGCGGCGGCCCAGAGCCAGATGATCTACTACGGCGATGTCTTCGAGGGATTCGAGAAGAACGAGACCAGCGGTACCGGCGACCCGGTCTACAAGAGCTGCACCGCGAACAACGAGCTGACCGCGGTCATCCAGCTCAGCAAGTACAAGGGCGCGTTCCCGGGGGCCTTCGGGCTGACCGCGTTCTCCATCTCCAGCCCGGACGCGTTGAAGAAGTACGACGCGGACAAGCTGGTCAAGTCCGGCGACTCGTTCACCTACAGCGAGTACGCCAACCTGCATCCGACCGGCACCGGCGCCTTCAAGCTGGAGAAGTACGACAAGGCCCTGGGCACCGTCACGCTGGTCCGCAATGACGACTACTGGGGCGAGAAGGCCAAGCTGGACAAGCTGATCTTCAAGATCATCCCGGATGAGGCCGCGCGGAAGGACGAGCTGCGGGCCAAGACCATCCAGGGCTACGACTTCCCCTCGCCGACCGACTACAACGCGTTGGAGAAGGACAACTTCAACGTGTTGATCCGGCCGGCGTTCAACATCCTCTACCTGGGCATCAACGAGAAGAACGTGCCGCAGCTGAAGGACATCCGGGTACGGCAGGCGATCGCGTACGGCGTCAACCGGCAGCAGCTGGTGCAGACCAAGCTGCCCAAGGGCGCCGAGGTGGCCACCCAGTTCATGCCCAAGACGGTGGACGGCTACGCCGAGGACGTGCAGAAGTACGACTTCAACCCGGAGAAGGCGAAGCAGCTGCTGAAGGACGCGGGCGCCGAGGGGATCAGCCTCAACTTCTACTACCCGACCGAGGTCACCCGGCCGTACATGCCGAACCCGCAGGAGATCGCCACGGTCATCAAGACCGACCTGGAGAACCTCGGGTTCAAGATCAACCTGGTGGCCAAGCCGTTCACCGGTGGCTACAAGGACGACATCCAGCAGCTGGGCAAGCACGATCTGCACCTGCTCGGCTGGACCGGTGACTTCAACGACCCGAGCAACTTCGTCGGGACCTTCTTCGGCCGGGCGAAGCCGGAGTTCGGGTTCGACGACAACGGCCTGTTCTCCGCGATGGCGAACGCCGACTCCACAGTGGACCCGAAGGAGCACAAGGCGGCCTGGCAGCAGATCAACCGGGACGTGATGAGCAAGTACCTGCCCGCGGTGCCGGTGTCGCACTCGCCGCCGGGCATCGTGGTCGCGCAGAACGTCAAGGGCCTCAAGCCGAGTCCACTGACCGACGAGCGGTTCAACACCGTGAGCGTGAACTAACGACTCCGGCCTCCGAAGTTGACGATGTTCGGGCGAGAAACGAGCCCGGACATCGTCAACTTCGGGACTTCTCCCACCACGAGGTTCTGCCATGCTCCGATTCACGGTTCGCCGCATGTTGCAGGCGATACCGACCCTGTTCATCCTGTCGATTCTGATCTTCGCCTGGCTGCGTTCACTGCCCGGTGGCCCGGCCACCGCGCTCCTGGGGGACAAGGCGACTCCGGAGAAGATCGAGGCACTCAACCACGTCATGGGGCTGGACCGGCCACTGTGGGAGCAGTACCTGGGCTTCCTCGGCCGGATGGCCACCGGTGACTTCGGCAACTCCCTGATCAGCGCCGACCCGGTGCTGGCCGAGATCGGCCGCTGTTTCCCGGCGACCATCGAACTGTCCATTGTGGCCTTGCTGATCGCCGTCGGCGCGGGCATCCCACTGGGGTACCTGGCCGCCAGGTATCGCGGCGGGGTGCTGGACAACCTCACCGTCGGCGTTTCCCTGATCGGCGTCGCGGTACCGGTGTTCTTCACCGGCCTGATGCTCAAGTACGTGTTCGCCATCCAGCTGGGCTGGCTGCCGCCGTCCGGCAGGCTGGATCCGCAGATCGACGCCACGCACATCACCGGATTCGCCGTGCTGGACGGCCTGCTGACCGGTGAGTACGACGCCGCCTGGGACGCCACGCTGCACCTGATCCTGCCCGCGGTGGCGTTGTCCTCCATTCCGATGGCGGCCATCGTGCGGATCACCAGGGCCGCGGTGCTGGATGTGCTGAACGAGGACTACGTCCGCACCGCCAACGCCAAGGGCCTGGACGCGCGCACCGTGCGCGGCAGGCACGTGTTGCGCAACGCGATGCTGCCGGTGTCCACCACGGTCGGCCTGCAGATCGGCCTGTTGCTGGCCGGCGCGGTGCTCACCGAGAAGGTCTTCAACTGGGGAGGCATCGGTTCCCTGATCGCGCAGGGGATCGAGCGGCACGACTATCCGCGGCTGCAGGCGCTGATCCTGCTCGCCGCCTTGGTGTACGTGGTGATGAACCTGCTGGTCGACATTTCCTACGCGATCATCGATCCGAGGGTGAGGGTCCGATGACCGAGATGCTCACCGGACGCAAGGAACGGATCGACCGGCTGGCCGGCGACGCCTCGGTGGGCCGCAGCCTGTGGTCCGAGGCGTTCCGGCGGATGCGGCGCAGCCCGGTGGCGATCACCGGCGCGGTGCTGGTGGCCGCCTTCCTGTTGCTCGCCGCGTTCGCCCCGCTCATCGCGCCACATTCGGCGACGGAGCGGTTCCCGCAACTGCTGCAGGACCTGCGCGCCGATCACATCCCCGGCGCGCAGCCCGGCTTCCCGCTGGGCAGCGATCAGCTCGGCCACGACCTGTTCAGCCGGCTGCTGCTCGCCTCGCAGCAGACGCTGCTGGTCGCCGTGGCCGCCACGGTGTTCGGCATGGCCGTCGGCATGCTCATCGGTGGCACGGCGGGTGCGCTCGGCGGCTGGGTGGACAACGTCCTGATGCGCCTGGTCGACGTGCTGCTGTCCTTCCCCAGCCTGTTGCTGGCCATCTCCATCGCCGCGCTGTTCAGCCAGGGTTCACAGTGGACGGTCATCATCGCGGTGTCCACGGTGGCCGTTCCGGTGTTCGCCCGGCTGCTGCGCGGTTCGATGCTGGCGCAGCGGCACAGTGAATACGTGCTGGCGGCCAGGGCCACCGGGGTGAAGCCGGCGGCGATCGTGTTCCGGCACATGCTGCCCAACTCCCTGGGGCCGGTGCTGGTGCAGGCCACGCTGACCCTGGCCATCTCCATCCTGGAGGCGGCCGCGCTGTCCTACCTGGGGCTCGGCGATCCCAACCCGGATCGCGCCGAGTGGGGGTTGATGCTGGCCAACGCCCAGCGCTACTTCGACGTGAGCCCGCAACTGTCCTTCTATCCGGCCATCGCGATCATCGTGGTGGCGCTCGGCTTCACCCTGCTCGGCGAGTCCATGCGGGAAGCCCTCGATCCGAAGAACCGGCGGTGAGCGGCGATGGCACTGCTTGATGTCACCGACCTCTCGGTGGTGTTCCGCCGCAGGGGAGAAGAACCGTTCACCGCGGTGGACAAGGTCAGCTTCAGTGTGGAGCCCGGGCAGACCGTCGGGCTGGTCGGCGAGTCCGGCTGCGGCAAGTCGGTCACCTCGCTGGCGATCATGGGCCTGCTGCCCAAGCGCGGCAACCAGGTCACCGGCTCGGTGCGGTACGAGGGCACCGAACTGCTGTCGCTGAGCCCGGACCAGATGCGGGCCCGGCGGGGCAAGGACCTGGGCATGGTGTTCCAGGATCCGCTGTCCTCGCTGAACCCGGTGATCCCGATCGGCATCCAGGTCACCGAGGTGCTGGAGAAGCATCGCGGCATGCCCCGGCGCAAGGCGATGATCGAGGCGGAGGACCTGCTGAACCGGGTGGGCATTCCCGACCCGCGACGCAGGCTGACCGAGTACCCGCACCAGCTGTCCGGTGGCATGCGGCAACGCGCGTTGATCGCCATCGCGCTGGCCTGCCGGCCCCGGGTGCTGATCGCCGACGAGCCGACGACCGCGCTGGACGTGACGATCCAGGCGCAGATCCTGGCGCTGCTCAAGGAACTCGTCACCGACACCGGCACCGCGCTCATCATGATCACCCACGATCTCGGGGTGGTCGCCGGGCTGTGTGACCAGGTCAATGTGCTCTACGGCGGCCGGGTGGTGGAACGGGCCGGGCGGCACGAGCTGTTCGAGCTGCCCCGGCACCCGTACACCCACGGCCTGCTGGCCTCGATCCCCAGGCTCGACCTGGAAGGGGACCGGCTGGTGCCGATTCCCGGGTCGGTGGCCGACAACATCCCGTGGGACGGCGGCTGTGCCTTCGCCCCGCGGTGCGCCAACCAGATCGCCGACTGCACCGCGCGGACCCCGGAACTCACCGGCGACCAGCAGCGATTGTTGTTGTGCCACAACCCGATGGAGGTGGCGGTCCGATGACGAACCTGGTGGAGATCGAAGATCTCAAGGTGCACTTCCCGATCCGCCGGGGGCTGTTCGTGGACCGTGTCGTCGGGCACGTGTACGCGGTGGACGGGGTCGACCTCAGCATCCGGCGGGGCGAAACCTACGGCCTGGTCGGCGAATCCGGCTGCGGAAAGTCCACCTTGGGCAGAGGCCTGCTGCGGCTCACCGAA
The DNA here is from genome assembly GCA_003600225.1 of Pseudonocardiaceae bacterium YIM PH 21723. Lineage (GTDB taxonomy): Bacteria > Actinomycetota > Actinomycetes > Mycobacteriales > Pseudonocardiaceae > QZFT01. The sequence continues at coordinate 24,804 of QZFT01000069.1, read as the reverse complement.
CCCACCGGTGGGCGGATGGTGTTCGACGGGACCGACCTGGCCACGCTGAAGGGCGAGGACCTGCGCCGGATGCGCCGCCGGATGCAGATGGTCTTCCAGGACCCACTGTCCAGTTTGGACCCACGCCAGTCGGTGGAGTCGATCCTGGTCGAGGGGATCCGGGTACACGGCCTGGACAAGGGCGTGGACCTGGGCAAGACCCTGCGTGACCTGCTGACCTCGGTCGGCCTGCCACACGGATCGCTGCGCAAGTACCCGCACGAGTTCTCCGGCGGTCAGCGGCAACGCATCGGCATCGCCCGCGCGCTCGCGGTCAGGCCGGACCTGATCGTGGCCGACGAACCGGTGTCCGCGCTGGACGTCTCGGTGCAGGCGCAGGTGATCAACCTGCTGGAGGACCTGCAGGGTGAGTTCGGGCTGACCTACCTGGTCATCGCGCACGACCTGGCCGTGGTCCGGCACATCGCCGACCGGGTCGGCGTGATGTATTTGGGCGGCATCGTGGAGGAGGCACCGGCGCACGAGCTGTACACGGACCCGCTGCACCCGTACACCCGCGCGTTGCTGTCTGCGGTTCCGGTACCCGACCCGGTCGTGGAGGACCGCCGGGAACGCATCCTGCTCACCGGTGACCTGCCGTCCCCGGCCGCGCCGCCCGCCGGCTGCCGGTTCCACACCCGGTGCCCGTGGAAGCAGGCCACCCGCTGCGACACCGAACGGCCGCGACTGCGCGCCGTCGAGTCGGGGCACAAGGTCGCCTGTCACTACGCGGAGCAGATCCGCTCCGGTGAACTGCGGCCGCACTCGGTGGAACCGGAACTCGTCCCGGAACTGGTCCTGGACCCGTGAGACGCCTGAACGTGGCTTTCAGGCCCATCCATGGGCCTGAAAGCCACGTTCAGGGCTAGGCGGCGGCTACTCGCGTGCGCCAGTCGGGAGTGCAGTAGTTGCAGGTGCCGACCATTACCTTGTCCCAGGGGTCCAGGAGCTTCCACGGCCCCTCTACCCGCACCGTGTACCGGCCGTAGGGAAGTCCGGGGTAGTCCACCCGGCCCTCGGCGTTCGTCACGGCCGAGGCCACCACCGCGCCGTCGACGTCATCGACCAGCACGGTGCTGATGCCGGCGACGCCCTCGCCCGGATCCAGCCAGTTGTTATTGTTCCGGTCCTCGTAGAGGTGACCCCAGGTGTCGGCCTTGGCGTCGGTCTGCACCCGGGCGATCAGATGCACCTCGGGGCCACCGGCCGGGTAGGCGTCGTCCAGGTTGAAGTCGCAGTTGAGCACGGTCGTTCCGTACTCAAGGGAGCGCTGCGGCACCACGCTGGGCACCGTCACCGTCCGGCTCTCGCCCGGGTTCAGGCTGATCCGGTCGATCTCGCCCCACTGATCGGTGGTCACGTGGTTCGGCGAGCCGCCCACCCGGTCACAGCCGTGCCGGAAACCGGCGATCGGGGTGCTGCCGATGTTGGTGAAGGTGTAGGTGACCTGCGCGGTGTCGCCCGCCCGGTAGGTGTCCTTGTCGAACTTTCCGGTGGCGCTGAGCTTCTCGCTGAACGGCCGGATCGCGGCGATCCGCAGGTCCCCGGAGCCGTCGTTCAGGATCAGCTCGCGACGGAACGGCACCCAGCCGCCGGGCAGTTCCTCGGCGTACAGGCTGGTGACCTGCGGGGTGTGTTCGCCGAAGTCGAAGCGGCCGTCGCCGTCCGTCGTGGTGGTCAGTGGCTGTGGCTCGGTCTGCAGGGACAGCTTCAGAGTGGCCCCGGCCAGGCTCTCACCCGGGTCGAGGGCACCGTTCTCGTTCCGGTCCCCATAGAGCACCCCGGCGACCTTCACCTTGCTCCCCGCGGGCGCCAGTTTGACCGGGGCCGAGGCCTTGGCCAGCGGGAACTCGGTGTTGTAGATCTTGTGGAAGATGTCCAGCGCGGCCCGTACGTCGCCGCCGCCCTCGGTGAAGGAGCCGACCAGGTCGAAGGTGCGGCTCGCGCCCGCCTGCAGTTCCGCGCCCGGCCCGTTGTAGTCGCTCAGCACGGCCCAGTCCGGGGTGTGGTCCACATGCACGCCCGGGTTCGTGAAGTAGTCGGTGCGCGCGAAGATCCGGGAGAGCGTCGTGCCCCCGGTGTTGGTGAGGGTCAGTCTCATCGGGAAGGTCTGGCCGAGTACGTAGGTCCCGTCCGGCGCGGTGAGTGTCGCCTGGAGCTGATCCTCCTGTGCCGGAGCCGCGGTGGCGGCCTGCCCGGTCGTCAGCACGAGGACGGCGGCTGCCGCCAGCCCTAACAGGTGTCTGAACACGTTGATCCCCCTCTGGAGTGCCGTGTCCCCATCCACGGCTCTACCAGCTCGATCGTGTGGATCTGTGGCCCGTGTTACAGCAGGCCGAAAGGTGTTGACTAGGCCGTCTTCCTGCGGGCCAGCCAGAGGGCGGCTCCGCTGCCGAGCAGCAGCACCACGGCGCCGCCGATCAGCCAGCCGGCGTTGGCCCGGGTGAAGGACACCGTGGCCGCTGCCGGGTAGGCCGAGTCGCCGGGCTGGGGCACCGGCCGCGTCGGGCCGGGCACGATCGGTTCGGACCAGGGGGCGTCGCAGTGCGTACAGCCGCCGACCTGGGTGACGTTGCTCTTGTCGCGGAGCAGCTTCCAGTCGCCGTACACCTGGATCTCGTAGCTGCTGTACGGCACATCGGGGAACTCGACGCGACCGTCGGCCCCGGTCTCGCCCACCGCGATCACCTTGTGGGTCCAGTGATCCACCAGCCCGGCCTTGACGCCGGCCGGGGTTTCCCTGCCCTCGTTGCCGTCGTGGTAGAGCAGGCCACGCGATCGGCCCCTTTTGTCGCTGGCCACCCCCGCGTCCAGCCGCAGCTCGGGGCCGCCGGTCGGGTGCTCGGCGTCCGGGTTGAAATCGCAGGTCAGCGACACCCAGCCGTTGTCCGCAGTCTCGGGCACCACGCCGGGCACGGTCACGGTCCGGGTCTGACCGGGAGCCAGGTCGATGCCCTTGTCCAGCTCGGTCCACTGGTCGTGGCCCACGTGGGTCGAGTTGTTCGCCCGGTCGCAGCCCGGCTGGATGTGCTTCAGCGGGTACCGGCCGGTGTTGGTGAGGGTGAAGCTGAGCTGCGCGGTGTCGCCCCGCCGGTACTGGTCCCGGTCGAACCTGCCGGTCACGGTGAGCCGCTCGGCGATCGGGCGCACGGCGCGCACCTTCAGGTCCGTCGCCCGCGCGTCGATGGTCAGCGGCGAGGGGACGCCGGCCCAGCCGTCGGGCAGCCTGTCCGCCTGGAGCTGCCCGGTCTGCGGGCCGGTAGGCGCGAACTCGAACCGGCCGTCCTCGCCGGTGGTGGCGGTGACCGTCTCGCCGTTCGCGGAGAAGTGCAGCTCGGCGCCGCCGAGCAGCGGCTCACCCTCGTCGAAGGCGCCGTTGTCGTTGGTGTCGCCGTACAGCACCCCGGCGACCGTGACCGGCTCGTCGGCGAACGCCGCCGGCGTCATCCCCAGCATGAGGGCGGCGGAGACCGCCGCCCCTGCAACGCGTATCAGCACGTGATCTCCCCAGTTCCGGTTACCTCAGGGGCGGCGCCGGTTCGATCTCGATGCTTCGCTCGCCGCCACACGGACCGTCGCCACCACAGACCGTCAGTGTGCTCTGCGACCGGCTGAGCCGCCACGGGCCAGATGGCCGAAGTGTGTACGAGCCGAAGGGCACATCGGCGATGAGGAACCGGCCCTCGGCGTTGGTCTGGGTGACCGCGATGGTCTCGCCGGTCACCTTGTCCACCAGGTCGGCCCGCACCCCGGCCTTCGCCTCGCCGGGGTCCACCTCCCAGTTGCCGTTCTCGTTGTGGAAGAACAGGCCCGAGAGGTCGCGCTTGCCGCCGGGCACGTGGGCGTACAGGTCCGCGTGCGGGTTGCCGACGCGGTCGTAGTTGCCCGGGGTGAAGTCGCAGCTGGCCCGGACGACGCCGTACTGCGGAGACTTCGCCGGAACCGTGCTGGTCACGGTGAAAGTCTTCGTCTCGCCGGGTGCCAGGTCGACGCCGTACTTGAAGGCGTCCCACTTGCTCGTGTCCACGTGATCCGGTGACTGACCGATCCGGTCGCAGATCGGGCCGATCCGGCTGAAGGGTTCATCGCTCCTGTTGGACAGCGTGAAGGTCAGCTCCGCGGTCTCCCCGGGCTGGTAGGTGTCCTTGCCGAACTTGCCGGTGACCACCAGCTTGTCGGACAGCGGCCGGCGGGCGGGCAGATCGAGGGTGAGGTTGTCGCCCAGCCGGTGGTCGTCGCCCCCGTCGATCACCCAGCCGTCGGGCAGTTCCTCGGGCGCGACCTCGATGTGGCCCTGCGGCACGCCCTCGGCCCGGTACCGGCCCTCGGCGTCGGTGCGGACGGCCCGCCGGTCGTGGTAGGCGTCGATCACCGCCACCCGGACGCCGGCGAGGGCCTCCCCGGAATCGGGTGCGCCGTTGCCGTTCCGGTCGCCGAAGAGCACGCCCTGCACGGTGCCGACCGGGATCACCGGCAGCTTCACGGTGGCGGTCGCCGTGCCCACGGCGGAGCTGAAGGTGATCGGGCAGTCGCCCGAACCCCGGCTGAAGACCGCCCGCAGGCTGAAGTCCCGGGTGGCGCCGGCCTCGACGGACACCGAGCCGTCCCGCAGGCCCGGCCAGTCGTCGCCGTCCAGCGCGAACCGGCAGCCGGCGGTGCTGCTCGCCGTCACCGGGAAGCCGGATACCGCGGTGGTACCCGGATTGCGCGCGGTCAGGGTGATCGGCACGTACCAGCCGAGGTCGTAGGTCTTGGCGGGCGCCGAGGCGGTCAGGTCGAGCCGTGGCTCGGCCGCGTGCGCGGCGGGCGCCACTGTCAGGACGAGGGCGGCGGCGACCGCCATCCGCAGAACATTTCTCAGCACTCGGTCTCCCCATGATCCGCCGATGGCCACCCCAGCGGGCCATGGCTCTACCTGCTCGATCGTGTGGAGATATAGCTCCCGTTACATGCTGCCGTTGGGTGGAAGCCATGGCACGGTGAATCGATGGAACTCGCCGCGGTGATGCTCGAGCTGGGCAGACCCGGCCTGCACGTGATGGTGGAGGCCGCTCCCAGTCACATCTGGTACGTCCGGCTGTGGGGCCCGGCCCTCGCCGATCGGCCCCGCGAGGTGGCCGGAGCCCAGCTGAAGGGCTGCTTCGAAGAGATCCGGGACCGCCTGGAGCGGCCGGAACTGGCGATGCCGTTCCTGGGGGACACCGAGCTGATCCTGGATCAGCTGGCGCACGTCGGCATCCGGGCCGCCGTGCGCTACAACTGCGAACGGACCGAACCGGATCGCTGGCAGATCCTGCTGTCCGGCCCGGTCTTCTACCAGGCGTACGCCGTCGACCACGCCGCCGGCCTGGCCACGGCTTTGCGCTGGTTGAGCTGGCAGCCCGGCGACTGGGCCTGGATCCCGCACTTCCTGGACATGCCCGCGCTGCGGCCCGCCGGTTGAACGGACCGCAGCGCGTGAGCTGATTACGCCGTCCTGCGCCGGCGGGTGTACCAGATCGCGCCCGCACCGGCGCCGAGCAGCAGGATCGACCCGCCGATCAGGCCGAGCACGCTGGCACCGGTCGAGGCCAGGAAACCGGGCTTCGCCTGCGGTGCGGGCGCCTGCGGGTTCTCACCGGGCTGCGCCGGGTCACCGGGCTTGCCGGGCTCGGTGGTACCCGGGTCGGTCGGGGTGCCGTCCGCGACGACGGGCAGCCGCCAGCCGCCCTTGCAGTAGTCCGTGCAGCTGCCGACGTGGAACTCGATGCCGGGCCGCCACAGCTTCCACTGGCCCTTGTCCTCCAGCTTGGCGGTGTACACACCGGCCGGCACCGTCCTGTAGTCCACCCGGCCCTGGTCGTTCGTGGTGGCGGTGGCGACGACCTTGCCGCTGATCTTGTCCACCAGGCTGACCTTCAGGCCGGCGATGCCCTTGCTCTCGTCCTTCAGGTCGTGCAGCACACCCCAGGTGTCGGCGGCCGGGGCCGGGACACGGGCGTACGCGTTCGCGTGCACGCCGCGGAACAGGTCGTTCTTGGTGCCGAAGCGGCAGTACGCCTCGACGACGCCCCACTTGGCGGCGTCGGCGGGTACGACCGCGGTGACCGGGACGGTCTTGGTCTCGCCCGCGTTCACCGTGACGCCACCGGCGGACTCCCGCAGGTCACCGAAGCCGTCGGTGCTGATCCGGTTGTTCTCCTTGGACTGCGACCAGCACTCGGCGATGATCCCGGTAACCGGAAGCTTGCCGGAGTTGGTCAGGGTCACGGTCAGCTTGGCCGAGTCGCCCGGCTGGTAGTCGTCCTGCTCGAACTTGATGGTGGACTTCAGGAAGTCGGACAGCGGCCGCTGGGCCTCGATCCGCAGGTTCGTCTCGCCCTTGTCGTCCAGGGTGATCTCGGTCGAGTCCACCGTGACCCAGCCATCCGGCAGGTCGCGGACCCGCACGCTCGTCAGACCGGTCGGCACGCCGGTGAAGCTGAACCGGCCCTGGGCGTCGGTGGTGGTCTTGGCGAAGAACTTGCTGTTGGCGTACACCTCGACGGTGCCGCCGGCCAGACCCTTGCCGTCGCCGACCACGACGCCGGCCACCGGGGCCTTCTTGGTCGGGTCCGCCACCTTGAGGATCTGCTCGAACGCCTTCACCTCGAAGGCGTCACCCTTGACCTTCGCGTCGACCCGGACGGCGATGTCCTTCGTCAGGTTGTCCTTGGCCGAGCCGGCGATGTAGTTCTTGTAGGTGCCACCGGCCGGCACGACCACGTTCTTCACGTCGTCCAGCGTCCTGCGCCAGGCCATGTCGTCCGGCGTGGTGGTGACGACGACCTTCTCGATCTCGGCCGGGACATCCCCGGTGTTCTTCACCTCGATCTCCAGGACGGCCACGTCGCCCGGGTAGAACACCGGGGGTGGCGAGTCCAGCTTCGCGGTGATGACGAGTTGCGGCTTCGGCGCGGGGGCCGGAGCGGGATCGGCCAGGGCGGCCGTTCCGGTTGCCAGGGTGGCGGCGACCAGCAAAGCCGCAGCCCGCAGGGCGTGCTTGAACAACGGTTACTCCCCCAGATGAGTTCGCGGGACCCCAGAACAGCCCGCGTCAGGTAACCGGCATGTCGCCGGAGCTATGCCGTTCGTTACCTAGGCGTCCTGGAGGACCGGGTCGCCGGTCTCCTCGGGACGCTTCTGCTTGGCGAGCTTGCCGAACAGGATGCCGAGGGCGAGCGCGATGACCAGCGCGAGGCAGAAGCCGTAGATCGGGTCGCCGGTGAGCTGTCCGCCCAGGTAACCCAGCAGTCCGGCGTAGGTGCACCACAGCACCGAACCGGCCAGCGAGATGGGCAGGAACCGGCGTACCCGCAGGCCCATGGCTCCGGAGAGTAGGGCGCCCGCCAGGCCACCGCAGGGCACGAACCGGGCGGCGACCAGTATCAGCTCGCCACGGCGGTCTATCTGATCGGTCAGCCAGTCCAGGGCCACCTGGCCGGCCTTGCGCTTCTTCAACCGGCCGGTCACCGCCGGTCCGATCGTCCGGCCGATCAGGTAGTTGATGAAGTCCGAGGTGGCCGCGCCCGCTGCGGCGGCGGCGATGACGGCGGCCAGGGGAAGGTCACCGCGTGCGGCGAGGGCCCCGGATGCGAACAACACGGCATCGGTCGGCGCCATGGGAATCGCCGCTACGGCGAAGACCATGAGCAGAATCCATTCCGTGTTCACCCGTCTGACCGTAGTTGATGGGTGCGGTGTCGCGGTGGCCGACACCATCAAAAGGGGGAAAACCCAGGTAGAAACCCCTAGGCGGGCTGTCTTGTATCGGACAACTAGGTATCCGAAGTTGACGAGGTTCGCGGTTTTCACTCGAACCTCGTCAACTTCGGGACGAGGAATTACCGGTAGGCGCGGTTCACGGCGGACACGATGGCACCCAGCGAGGCGTTGACGATGGATCCGTCCACGCCGACGCCCCACAGCACCTTGTCGTCCACCGCGCACTCCACGTACGCGGCGGCGCGCGAGTCGTCGCCCGCGGTCAGCGCGTGCTCGGAGTAGTCCAGCACCCGCACGTCGTAGCCCACACTGGCCAGCGCGTCGATGAACGCGGCGATCGGGCCGTTGCCGACGCCGGTCACCTCCTGCTCGTCGCCGTCGATGCGCAGCAGCGCGGTGATCTGGTCGTTGCCGTTGCCGTCGTCGGACAGCCGCTTGCGCAGCAGTGCGACCGGCGCCTGGCGTTCCAGGTACTCGGTGGCGAAGGCATCCCAGATGGCCTTCGGCGAGACCTCGCCGCCCTCGGTGTCGGTGTGGTCCTGGATGACCCGGGAGAACTCGATCTGCAGCCGTCGCGGCAGGTCCAGCTGGTGCTCGGCCTTCAGGATATAGGCGACGCCGCCCTTGCCGGACTGCGAGTTGACCCGGATGACCGCCTCGTAGCTGCGGCCGATGTCCTTGGGGTCCACCGGCAGGTACGGGACCTCCCAGGGGAAGTCCTCGACATCGCTGCCCGCTTCCTTGGCAGCCTTCTCCAGGGCCTCGAAGCCCTTCTTAATGGCGTCCTGGTGGCTGCCGGAGAACGCGGTGAACACCAGGTCACCGCCGTACGGGTGCCGCTCGGGCACCGGCAGCTGGTTGCAGTACTCGACCGTGCGGCGGACCTCGTCGATGTCGGAGAAGTCGATCTGCGGGTCGACGCCCTGGCTGAACATGTTCATGCCCAGCGTCACCAGGCAGACGTTGCCGGTGCGCTCACCGTTGCCGAACAGGCAGCCCTCGATGCGGTCCGCGCCTGCCAGGTAACCCAGTTCGGCGGCGGCCACGCCGGTGCCGCGGTCGTTGTGCGGGTGCAGCGACAGCACCACGGAGTCGCGCCGCTCCAGGTTGCGGTGCATCCACTCGATGGAGTCCGCGTACACGTTCGGCGTGATCATCTCGACGGTGGCGGGCAGGTTGATGATCGCCGGCAGTTCCGGGGTGGGCTGCCAGATCTCGGTGACCGCGTTGCACACCTCGACCGCGAAGCTCAGCTCGGTGCCGGTGTACGACTCGGGGGAGTACTGGAAACGCCACTCGGTGTCCGGGAACTTCCGCGAGGTCTCCAGCACCACCGACGCGCCCTCGGTGGCGATCTTCTTGATGCCCTCGCGTTCCTCGCGGAACACCACCCGGCGTTGCAGGATCGAGGTGGAGTTGTACAGGTGCACGATGACCTTCGGCGCGCCCTTCACCGCCTCGAAGGTGCGCTCGATCAGCTCGGACCGCGCCTGGGTCAGCACCTGGATGGTGACGTCGGCCGGGATGGCGTCGTCCTCGATGATCTCGCGGACGAAGTCGAAGTCGGTCTGGCTGGCCGCCGGGAAGCCGACCTCGATCTCCTTGAAGCCCATGGCCACCAGCAGCTCGAACATCCGCCGCTTGCGGGCCGGGGACATGGGGTCGATCAGGGCCTGGTTTCCGTCCCGCAGATCGACCGCGCACCACTGCGGGGCGGTCTCGATCCGGCGCGTCGGCCAGGTGCGGTCGGGCAGGTCGACGTTCTCCACGATCTCGTGGAACGGCTGGTAGCGGTGTACGGGCATCGAACTGCCACGCTGCGGGTTCCACTGCGGCTGGGCTGCCGGGACCTCGCGGTTGGGCTTACGGATGCGGGAGGCCGCCGGGACGTAGCCGCCGTGCTGGGTGCTCATGGGATTTCAGTTCTCCTGGGTCGCCGTCTTGCGAACCGGCGATGCGCTGACAAGCGCAGGCCCCGCGACGGGGAGCCGGCTCGGATCAGGCCCCGTCGCGGCAAGCAAGCAGGAGGTTGCGCCGCACGAACAGAGGGTAACCGGGGGCAGGACACAGTGCGCAAGTGCGCTCTCGCCATATGAGAGGCATCTGCCACGACCGAGTGAGAGTGAGGTCACAACATGGCAGCCACCAGATGGCGGACCCGCTCCGGACGCGGAACCGTCGCTCGCGTGATCGCCGGAATCGGCACGGTCATAGCCGTGGTGCTCGTCGTACACATCATTTTCGCGCTCGCCGGAGCCAATCCGGGTAACGCGCTGGTGCAGTTCATCGCCTCATGGGCCAATACTTTTGCCCTGTGGTTCGTCGGCATTTTCCAGACAGGCAGCCCCGCCCTGCAGGTCATCCTGGACTACGGCCTGGCCGCCGTGTTCTGGCTGATCGTCACGGGCTTCTTCGCCCGGCTCGCCGGGCGATAAGTATTACTCGCCAGTAGCCTTCCGACTGCGGGCCATGTCACACTCGGCCACATGGCCGAACATGAGCTGCGGACGGAAGGGGCCGGTGCCGTGCGTCGTCGACTGGTCTCGATCATCGCGACGATCGCGCGCTGGATCGGCACCCTGGCCGCCGTGATTCTCACCGCCCACGTCGTGCTGACCGTGGGCGGTGCGAATCCGGAGAACGGGATCACCAAGTGGGTCCGCGGCTGGGCCGACTCCCTGGTGTTCGGCTTCCAGGATCTCTTCCTGCCGGATGACGCGAGGACGAAGGTCCTGGTCAACTACGGCCTGGCCGCGATCGTGTGGCTCATCGCCACCTCGATCGTGGTGAAGCTGATCCGCCGCCTCGGCTAGCCCCCCCTGCATGCAGTAAGGGGCACCCTTACTGCACCCAACGCAGTGAGGGTGCCCCTTACTGCGTTGGACGCAGTGAAGGTGCCCCTCACTCGATGCCTAGTAGAGGGCGGTGCCGTACTCGCCGGTGAAGGCGAGCTCGGACAACTCGATCCTGGTGCGCGGGGCGCACTCGCGGGCGGCCAGCCGCTCGCCCAGCGCCTCCGGGCCGTCCAGGTGTCCGAGGGCGATGACCACCACGGTCCGCACCGTCGCTGGCAGGTCGAACGCGGCGCGCAGCTTGTCGTGCTCGAAGCCCCGCATCTGGTGCGCGACGATCCCGTGGTGCACGCCTTCGAGGACCAGGTTGGCGACCGCGAGACCCAGGCCGTACTCGGCGGCGTCCAGCGGGCCTTTCTCGTTCTCGGTGATCACCAGCCCGGCGATCAGCGCCCCGGCGTTGCGCGCCCAGTTCTCGTTGCCCGGCACCAGGCTGTCCCGGATCCTGTCGAACGTCTCGTCCCCGCGCAGGCCCACCAGGAAGCGGCTCGGCTGGGTGTTGCCGCTGGACGCCGCCCAGCGGGCGGCTTCGAGCAGCGGGCGCAGGTCCTCGGCGGTCAGGGCGATGTCGGTGCGCAGGGCGCGCGGGCTCCAGCGCTGCGCGATGAGCGGGTGCACCGGCACGCTCGTCACGGCGTCCTTGGGAGGCAGAGTGTCAGTCACGGGCTCCATTGTCCCCCGCTGCCCTGTAGCCCCGAAGTTGGCGATGTTCGGGGAAAGCGCTCGAACATCGCCAACTTCGGAGTACGAGTTCTCAGATCGCGTAGCCCCAGGCGGCGATGGAGTAGGTGCCGAACCAGGCCGACGCCACGGCGACCGCCGCCAGCACCAGCAACACGGTCTGCTGCCGCTTCCGGGCCAGCGCCACCGCGACCGGGATGACCAGCGTGAACGCCGGTAGCAGCAGCCTGGCCTTGGAGTTCATCAGGCCGTTGGAACCCACGTCCATCAGGAACACGCCCGCCGCGTACGCCAGCAGCGGCCACGGCACGCCCTGCCGCCAGCCGATCACCATCAGCACGACGGCCACGATCAGGATGCCCACGGTCACGGTCTCCAGCACGGAGCGGCCGGAGGCCAGCACGTCCAGGCTGAACTTCCAGGTCTCCGCGCCGAAGTCGAACCGCGAGTTCCAGCCGTCCCGCTGCAGTACGAACCAGCCGTCCAGCCTGCCCGAACGCCTGCCCACCCACAGCAGGTAGCCGATCAGGCCCAGCGGTGCCAGCAGGCCCGCCGCCCACGGGCGCCAGCCGTCCCGGCGGCCGATGATCGCCAGCAGCGCCGCCAGCCCGACGACCACGATCAACGCGCCGACGGTGGGCCGCACCAGGCCGGCGCCCAGGGTCATCACGCCGGCCAGCAGCCAGCGTCGTTCCAGCACGCCCACCAGCGCCCAGGCGGCCAGCGCGCAGAACAGCGACTCCGAGTAGGCCATGGACAGCACGATGGCCATCGGGGACGCCGCGAACAACGCGACCATGATCAGCCCGAGCCGCTGGGCGTTCAGCGGGCGGCCCGCGTCGTCCAGCCCGGTGACCGGGGCGACCTGCCTGGCCAGCCGGGAGATCGCGTAGGCGCAGACGATGCCGGACACCAGGCTCACCGCGAACGCCGCGCTCACCAGGCCCACGCCCGGCAGCCGGTTCAGCAGGTTCACCATCGCCGGATAGCCGGGGAAGAAGGCCATCGGGGTGTCCGGGTTCCGCTTGCCGAAGGCGTCCACCAGGTTGGGTGACACTCCGTCGTACCCGAACTTGGCGATGTTCAGGAACCACTGGCCGTCCCAGGAGGTGAGGGCCGACGGCACGCTCAACTGGTTCCGGCCCGCGATCCAGCGCAGCACCATGAGGGACAGCTCACGGATGCCGATGTACACCACGCCGGGTGCGACAAGCGCCGCAACCGTGTTCTGTCCCGGCAACCGCCATCCGAGGTGCTTGCGGAGCCGGGTGGCCACCGATTCCGGTTGAGGAACCGATTCCACCTGGTCAGCGGCCGATTGTTCGGCCTCAAGCTGTGGCGTAGACACTCGTTCCTCCACCTGCCCCATACCCAGCGTCGCCCCAGGTTATCCGTTTGTCTCAACACACAGGGCACAGACCACAAACGTCTGTACGCTGCGGGGAAGTCGCTGCAATGCTGTGCTGAACACTGAATTCCTAGGGCTAAAGGCCAGGCAGGAGGTCAGATTCACGTGGCGCTCGTCGTCCAGAAGTACGGCGGATCCTCGTTGGAGAGTGCTGATCGAATCAAACGAGTGGCCGAGCGCATCGTTGCGACCCGCAAAGCGGGAAACGATGTCGTCGTGGTCTGCTCGGCGATGGGCGACACCACTGACGAACTGCTGGACCTCGCGAAACAGGTCGCACCAGTACCCCCGGCCCGCGAGCTGGACATGCTGCTCACCTCCGGTGAACGAATCTCCAACGCTTTAGTCGCGATGGCGATCACCTCACTGGGGGCCGAAGCGCGGTCCTTCACCGGGTCTCAGGCGGGCGTGCTGACCACATCGGCGCACGGTAAGGCACGCATCATCGACGTCACCCCCGGCCGGGTGCGCAAAGCCCTGGACGAGGGCGCGATCGTGCTGGTCGCCGGGTTCCAGGGCGTCAGCCAGGACACCAAGGACATCACCACGCTGGGGCGTGGCGGATCGGACACCACGGCGGTCGCGCTGGCCGCCGCGCTGAACGCCGACGTCTGCGAGATCTACACCGACGTGGACGGCGTCTACAGCGCCGACCCGCGGATCGTGCCGGACGCCAAGAAGCTGGACACCGTCACCTACGAGGAGATGCTCGAGATGGCGGCCAGCGGCGCGAAGGTGCTGATGCTGCGCTGCGTCGAGTACGCCCGCCGCTACGGCGTCCCCGTGCACGTCCGGTCCTCGTACAGCGACAAGACCGGCACCATCGTTTCCGGCTCAGTGGAGGAGCTACCCGTGGAACAGGCAATGATCACCGGAGTGGCGCACGACCGCTCGGAGGCCAAGGTCACCGTCGTCGGAGTGCCGGATTCACCCGGTATCGCGGCCAAGATCTTCCGCGTGGTGGCCGAGGCCGAGCTGGACATCGACATGGTCGTGCAGAACATCTCGCAGGAGGCGAGTGGTCGCACCGACATCACCTTCACCGTCTCCAAGGAGACCGGTACCACCGCGGTGGCCACGCTGAACAACGCCAAGGCGGAGATCGGCTTCGAGAACGTGCTGTACGACGAGCACGTCGGCAAGGTCTCCCTGGTCGGAGCGGGCATGCGCTCGCACCCGGGTGTCACCGCGACCTTCTGTGAGGCCCTGGCCAAGGCGGGCGTGAACATCGAGATCATCTCCACCTCGGAGATCCGCATCTCGGTGCTCTGTCGCGATACTCAGTTGAACGACGCGGTGAAGGCGTTGCACGATGCCTTCGAGCTGGCCGGCGATGAGCAGGCCGTCGTCTATGCGGGAACGGGAATCTAGGATGTCCAAGCCCACACTCGCGCTGGTCGGAGCGACCGGCGCCGTCGGAACGGTAATGATCGACATCATCAACGGCCGGGATTCCTCGCCGTGGGGTGAGATCCGGTTGATCGCGTCACCGCGCTCGGCGGGAAAGAAGATCACCGTCCGGGGTGCGGAACTGACCGTGATCGCGCTGGCCCCCGAGGCCTTCGACGGCGTGCACGTGGCCATGTTCGACGTGCCCGACGAGGTGTCGAAGGAATGGGCGCCGATCGCCGCCTCCCGGGGCGCGGTCGCCGTCGACAACTCCGGTGCCTTCCGGATGGACGACGATGTGCCGCTGGTCGTGCCGGAGTGCAACGTGGACCAGATCCACAACCGGCCGCGCGGGATCATCTCCAACCCCAACTGCACCACGCTTTCCATGATGGCCGCCATCGGCGCGCTGCACCGGGAGTTCGGCCTTCGCGAGTTGGTCGTGGCCTCCTACCAGGCGGTTTCCGGTGCGGGCAAGGAAGGCGTCGACCGGTTGTACGCCGAACTGGCCGCGGTCGCGGGCAAGCCGGTGGGCGTACGGGCAGGCGACGTGCGGGAGACGATCGAGGCCGCCGGCCTGCCGGTCGCCGACTCGCCATTCCCCGCCCCGCTCGCCATGAACGTGGTGCCGTGGGCTGGCTCGCTGAAGGACGACGGCTGGACCTCCGAGGAACTGAAGGTGCGCAACGAGTCGCGCAAGATCCTCGGCATCCCGGACCTGAAGGTCTCGGCCACCTGCGTCCGCGTCCCGGTACTGACCACCCACGCGCTCGCGGTGCACGCCACCTTCGAGCGGGAGGTCACCGTGGAGGCCGCGCACAAGATCCTGGACGCGCAGCCGACGGTCGTGCTGGTCGACGACCCGGCCAACAAGGTGTTCCCCACCCCGGCGGACGTCGTCGGCGGGGACCCCACCTACGTGGGACGGGTCCGCCAGGCGCTGGACTTCCCGAACACCCTGGACCTGTTCCTCTGCGGCGACAACCTTCGCAAGGGCGCGGCCCTGAACACCTACGAGATCGCCGAGGCCCTCGCCCCGACGTTCTAACCCGCTAGCTCCGAAGTTGACGAGCTTCGGGCATGTTCTTCGCCCGAACCTCGTCAACTTCGGACAGCAGTGAGGCCAGGCCGAGAAGCAGCAGGCCGCCGGCGGCCGCGTAGAGCGGGCCGTAGACCGGCGCCGTGTGGTCCACGGCGAAGCCGACCACGATGGTGCCCAGGCTGCCGCCGAGGGTGCCCGCGGTCCCGCTCATGCCCGCCGCCTGGCCGAGGACCCGTGGGCTGACGACCGTGGTCAGGGCCTCGGAGAAGCTCGCCACCGCCGGTCCGGTGAGCACCGCCATCGGCGCGATCAGCAGGGCCGTCGTCCACCAGCTGTCCCCGCTGAAACAGGCCAGTACCGCGAGGCCCGCCTGCAACCCGATGATCCACTTCTGCGGTATCGAATGCGGTACCAGGCCGTAGAGGAACGAGCCGATCATCGAATACACGGCCCAGCAGCCGAACAGCACGCCGATCAGGTGCGCGTTGTCCATCCCGTGCTGCCGCAGGATGCCCAGCAGCGCCAGCTCGGCGCCCATGATCACGAAGAACGTGGACGTGCGCAGGAACAGCTGGCTCAGCAGGGCCGGGTTCCGCCACAACCGATGATCACCCTCGGCGTCGCCGTGCAGCTGCCGGGGCGTCGGCGGGTTGAGCAGCGCGAACCCGCCCGAGCCGATCAAGGTCAGCACGGCCATCACCCGCAGCGTCACCGACACATCGGTCAGGCCGCTGAGCACGGTGAACAACGGCCCGCCGAGGATGTAGCAGATCTCCACCACCACGGCGTCCAGCGCGAACGCCTGCCGCTGCTGGTCGCCGGGCACCATGGCCGCGATCGCCGTCCGGGTCCCGGTACCCGCAGGAGCGGCGAGCACCCCGGCGAACAACGCGCAGCCGACCAGCACCGGGTAGCTCATCCACGGAACCGCCACCCAGAACGCCGTCTCGGCCACGGTGACCACCGTGAACGTGGCGCGCAGTCCGCGGTGATCGGTGAGCCTGCCCAGCCACGGACTGCCGATCGCCGATCCCAGGGTGAACAGACCGCCGACCAGGCCCGCCGCGCCGAGTCCCTTGCCGAGGCTCGCCGTGACGAAGACCGGCAGCGCCAGCATGCGCATGGTGGAGGGCAACCGCGCCATGATCGACGAGGTCCACAGCAGGGGGACGCCGGGGATCCGCAGCAGTTCGCGATAGCGGCGCATCAGACGGTGACCTCCACCTTCGTTCGAGCCACGAGCCGGCTGAGACCCAGCAGGGCCAGGCCACTGACGCTCACCGCGACCGGGCCGAAGGCCGGGGTCACCTCGTCCATGGCGAAACCGGCGATCATCGAACCCAGGCTGGCGCCGAGCGTGCCGGAGACCTGCACCAGCCCCATGACCCGGCCGATGGCCTCCGGCGGCACGATCTCGTTCATGGTGGCGTTGCAGATCGCGTAGCCCGGAGCGGTACACAGCCCGACCGGGATCAACGCGAGTCCCAGCGCCCACCAGCTGCTGCCGACCAGGCTGAGCGGCAGCGCGCTCAACGCGCACACGAGCAGCAGCCGATGCTGCCGGAACTCCCGGTGCAGCGTGCCGTAGACCAGCCCGCCGATCGCCGAGTACAACGCCTGCGCTCCCGTCAGTAGCCCGGCCCAGCCCAGGTGACCCGCGTGGTCGAGGATGCCGATCACCGAGATCGTGGTGCCGAGCACGACCACCAGCAACGCGCAGTTGGCCAGCAACAGCGAGAGCACCGGGCGGGTCAGCCATCGATCGGGCTCGGCGGGCGCCGGGATCCGGTCCGGTGGGTTCGCGAACAACGCGAACCCGGCCGATCCGAGCAGCGTCATCCCGGCCAGCAGCCGCAGCGCGATCGGGGTGGAGGTCGCCGTGTTCACCAGCATCCACGTGGCGGGCCCCAGGGTGAAGCAGACCTCGACCAGGGTGGCTTCCATGGAGAACGCCGGGCGCCGCTGGCCGACCGGCACCATGCCGCTCAGCACGATGCGGAAGAACTGCCCGGTCACGGCCGCCAGCATCCCGGCGAACGGGGCCAGCGAGACCAGCACCGAGTAGCTCATCTGCGGCACGGCCAGCCAGAACGCGGTCTCCGCCAGGCCGGTGATCAGAATGGCCGGGCGCAGACCGAACCGGTCACCGCACGCGCCCCACAGCGGGGCGCCCACCGCGATGCCCAGCGTCATCAGTCCGACGACCAGCCCCGCCCTGCCGGTTCCCTGGCCGAGGCCGGCCACGGTGTAGACGGTCAGCGCCAGCACCCGCGCCGTCATCGGCAGCCTGCCCAGCACCGCGATCACGGTGAGCAGGGGCAACCCGGGGATGCGGAACAGTTCGCGATAGCGGCGCATCAGACGGTGACCGCCGTCCGCCTGGACACCAGCAGGAGCCGGCTGATCCCCAGCAATAGCAGTCCACCGAGGCCTACGGCGACCGGGCCGAAGGCCGGGGTCACCGCGTCCATGGCGAAGCCGACGAGAATCGCGCCCGCACCGGCCCCGGCCATGTTGGACACCTGCATCATCGCCATCACCCGGCCCAGCGCGGAGACCGGCGCCACCTCGTTCAACGCGTGTGCGGTGGCGGCCAGCGCGGGCGCGCAGCACAGGTACATCGGCGCCACCGCGAGTGAGAGGGCCAGTGGCGAGTGGCCGGCCAACCCCACGGGCAGCGCGGCGACCGCGCTGATCCCGACCAGCAGCGGCAGCGGGAAGCCGCGGCGCAGCGTGCCGTAGACCAGGCCGCCGATCCCGGAGAAGGCGGCCTGCGCGGCTATCACCACGCCGGCCCACCTGGCTTGGCCCGCCTCGTTGAGCATGCCGAAGGTGCCGACCTCCACCCCGATGATCACCACGATCGCGGCGCTGTTCGCCAGCAGCAACGACAGCAGCCGCCGGTCCAACCAGCCCGCCGCGCTCACCGTCGACCGTTCGCCGAGCGGTGGGTTGATCAGCAGTGCGAAGCCGCCGGAGCCGAGCAGCGTCAGCAGGGCCAGTCCGTACAACGCTGTCGGCGTCGAGGTACTGGTGTTGACCAGCATCCAGGCCGGCGGCCCGACCAGGGCGCAGAGCTCGGTCATGGTGGCTTCCAGCGAGAACGCCGCTCGCCGCTGATCGACGGGCACGAGCACGCCGAGCGCGATCCGGAAACAGGAGCCGCCGACGCTGGCCGTCATCCCGCCGAACAACGCGGTCGCCGCCAGTACCGGGAAGGTCATCTGCGGCACGAGCAGCCAGAACACCGTCTCGCAGATGCTGGTGACGGTCATCGCCAGCCGCAGGCCGTACCGGTCGTTCAGCGTGCCCCAGAGGAACGCGCCCAGCGCCGAGCCGAGGGTGAACAGCCCGACGACCAGGCCGGCCGGGCCGTAACCCTGGCTGAGCCCGACGGCGGTGTAGACGGTGAGCGCCAGCGCTCTGGCGGGCATCGGCAGCCGAGCCACCAGGCCGATGACATAGGTCAGCCGGAGGCCGGGGACCCGGAACAGTTCGCGGTAGCTGTGCACCTCAGTCGCCGGCCGTAGCCAGCGCCGGGAGCTGCGGTGATGCCGTTCGTGCCCGCCCCAGCAGGACGCCGATCGCCAGCAGCACCAGGCCACCCGCACCGGCCACCAGGGGGCCGGATGCCGGGCCGGTGTGGTCGATGGCGAAGCCGGTCACCGCGGTGCCCAGCCCACCGCCGACGGTCACCGCCATCTGCTGCATGCCGCTGGCCTGACCCATCAGCCGCTCCGGCACGAGCAGGTTCAGCCCCTCCACCAGCGAGGCCAGGCTGGGCGCGCACATCAGCCCGGTGGGCAGCAGCGCGAGGAAGAGGATCCACGGCGTGCCGCCGGCCAGGCCGACCGGAATCGCGGTCACGCATAACAGCCCGACCAGCACGTTCGTCGGTAAGGACCGCGGCACCGCGCCGTGCACGAGACCGCCGATGGCCGAGTACACCGCCCAGCACGCCATCATCACGCCCGCCCAGCCCAGTTGCCCGGACTCGCGGAGCAGCGCGACCCCGGCGAGTTCGGTGCCGAGCAAGCCGAAGATGGTGGCCCCGGTGGCGAACAGGTTGGCCAGCAGTGCCCGATTCGCCCACAGGTTGACCTTGGCCGTGGCACCTGTCGCCACGGCCTGCCTGACCTGGGGTCCCAGGAAGATCATCGAGCTACAGCCGAGCAGCACCACCACGCCGAGGGTGAGCATGCCGGCGTTGGTGCCGTACGAGGTGTTGATCAGCATCCACACCGTCGGGCCCAGCACGAAGGAGCACTCGGCCAGGATCGAGTCCAGCGAGAACATCGCCCGGTGCCGCTCCTTGGGCACCAGTGAGCTGAACGCCACCCGGGTACCCATCGCGCTCGGCACCGCCAGCACGCCGGCGAGCAACGTGACCGGCACCAGTAACTGGTAGCTCAGCAGCGGCACGACCAGCCAGAACGCCGTCTCCACGATGCCGGTGAGGAGGAAGACGAAGCGCAGGCCACGCCGGTCGATCAGCCGGCCCAGCCGCGGCGATCCGATGGCCATGCCGACCGACCAGAGCGCGCCGACCAGCCCCGCGGCGCCGTAGGACATGCCGAGGCCGACGGCCACGTAGACGGTCAGCGCCAGGCTGCGCATGGTGATCGGGAGCCGGGACAGGAAGGACACCAGCAGCATCGGGCGAACCCCGGGCAGGGCGATGACGTCTCGGAACCGGGAAATGACCACGAGCTCATGGTCCACAGTTACAAGATCGTTAGCACCCGAATTTCCCTATCGGCTCAGCCCCAGGCGCAGGGCGCCGACGGCCTCCAGGACCGCCTCCCGGCAGGCCCGGCTCACCGGGAACACGTTCGCGTACCCGTGGAACAGGCCCCGGTGCCTGGTCAACGCCACCGGAACTCCCTGTTCCCGCAGCTTCGCCACGAACGCCTCGGCCTCGTCCCGCAGCGGGTCGAAACCCGCCGTGGACACGTAGCTGGGCGGGAACCCGGACAGGTCCTCCGCCAGCAGCGGGGACACCAGCGGGTCGAGCACCTCGTCCCGGACGTTCAGGTACTGGTCCAGGTACCAGTCGATGGTCACATCGGTGAGGAAGAAACCCTCGCGGAACAGGTCCCTGGACGGGTGCCGGGTCGAACTGTCGGTCGTCGGGTAGAACATCAACAGGAACTTCGGCTTCGGCCCGCCTTCGCGGATCGCCAGCAGCGCGGTGGTCGCGGTCAGCGCCCCGCCCGCGCTGTCCCCGCCGACGGCGATCCGTTCCGGGTCGATGCCCAGCTCGGCGGCGTTCTCGTGTGCCCAGCGGAACGCGGCGTACGCGGCGTGCACGCCCACCGGGAACTTGCTCTCCGGGGAGAGCGGGTAGTCCACCGCCAGCACCCGGACCTCGGCGTTCTTCGCCAGGAACCGGCACAGGTTGTCGTGCGTCTCGAGGTCACCCCTGGAGAAGCCACCGCCGTGCAGGAAGAGCAGCAGCGGGGAACCGGTGGCCAGACCGTCCGGCTCGTACAGCCGGCCGGGAACGGTGTCCACCTTCAGGTCCCGGGTGTGTACCGGTTCGACCTTCCGGTGATCGATGATCGACGTGGTGCGCCGCATGCCGGCCCGGCCCGCGATCACCTCTTCGCGCTTCGACGCGCCGCCCAGCCGCAGGGCCTTGACCAGCAGTTGGGCGTCGAGGTCGAGTTCCTGCCCGTCGATGCGGATCGGTTTCCCGGCGAGTAGTCGTTTGACCGGCGCCGGCAGGGCGAAGAATCCCTGGAGGAGTGGTCCCAGCATTACAGGCTCAGCCCCGCCCGCAGTGCGCCCACGGCCTCGAAGGTGGCCTCGCGGCAGGCGGTGCCCACCGTCAGCATGCTGGCGTAGCCGTGGATCAGGCCGCGGTGCCGGGTGTGCGCCACCGGAACGCCCTGCTCACGCAGCTTCGCCACGAACGCCTCGCCCTCGTCCCGCAACGGATCGAAGCCCGCTGTGGACAGATACACCGGCGGGAGCTGGGAGAGGTCCTCGGCCAGCAGTGGCGAACACAGCGGCTCGAACTTCTCCTCGTCCTTGGCTACGTAGTGGGCGAAGAACCAGTCCATGCCCGCGTCGGTGAGGAAGAAACCCTTGCCGAAGATCTCCCGCGAACGGCGGCGCACCGAGGCGTCCACCGTCGGGTAGAACATCAGCAGGAACTTCGGCTTCGGCCCGCCCTGCGCGATCGCCTGCAACGCGGTGGTCGCGGTCAGGTTGCCGCCCGCGCTGTCCCCGCCCACCGCGATCTTCTCCGGGTCGATGTTCAGCTCGGCCGCGTTCGTGTGCGCCCAGCGGAACGCCGCGTAGCAGTCGCGCACGCCCGCCGGGAACTTGTTCTCCGGAGCCAGCCGGTAGTCCACCGACAACACCCGCACCTCGGCGTGTTTCGCCAGGAACCGGCACAGGTTGTCGTGTGACTCGATGTCACCGACCACGAAACCGCCGCCGTGGATGTAGACCAGCAGCGGGGACTTGTCGCCCAGGCCCTCCGGCTCGTAGAACCGGGCGCCGATGGTGCCGTCCTCGGTGGGGATCTTCAGGTCCCGGGTGCTGACCGGCCCGATCTTCTGCGCGTCGATCATCGCGGCGGAGGCGCGGAGCCCGGCGCGGACCTGATCGGGAGTGCCGCTGCCGCCGAGCTCGGCCTGGCCGGACAACTGTTGCAACTTGAGTAGCAGTTGTACATCGATATGGAGTTCTTGCCCGTCCAGGTGGACCGGCTTACCGACAATGAGTCGTTGGACCGTTTTCGGGAGGGCGAACGCCGCTCGCAGGAATCCAGCCTGCACTCCGGCAGGGACACGCTCGGCCAGGGATGCCATCTACGCCTCGCAAAGGACCGTGGGGGAACCGGCACCGGCCACGTTACTGCTGAGTAAGGCCGCTGGCTTCGGCCACGTGTGGATAACGGTCTCGCTGCCCTCTTATCACACGAGTGGACGCATAGTACTGCTAGGCCTAATGTCGGTTCACATGGCAATGAAGCATGCGGAACGTCTCAAGGGCACACTCGATCTACTTCTGCTTTCGGTGCTCACTGAGGGATCCGCGCACGGATACGCCCTGCTCATCCGACTTCGCGAACATAGCGCCGGCACATTCGATCTGCCTGAGGGGACCGTGTACCCGGCGTTGCACCGGTTGGAGCGGCAGGGCCTGCTGGCCAGTCAGTGGTCGGTGGTCGACGGTCGTCGTCGACGCAGCTACGACGTCACTCCGGCGGGCAGGCAGGCATTGCAGATGGAAACGGCCGCCTGGCATGACTTCTCCGGCGGCGTGCTGTCGGTACTGGGGCGCAGGGACAGGTAGGGAAACGGCGCGGGCCAGGTCCGTGATCGATGGGATCACGGACCTGGCCCGGCGAACAAAGCCGTGGGGGCTTAGTTGTTGGTCAGCGGGGTGCTGCCGGACAGCGCGGAGACACCCGGCTTGTTGATCGGCAGGTCGGCCGGGAGGCCCGGGACGGACGGGACGGCCGAAGCGCCACCGATGACCGGCAGGCCGCCGAGGCCACCCTGGGCGAGCGCGCCGACGACCGGCAGGCTCGGAGCCTGGGCGCGACCCGCGGGGACGGCCTGGGCGGCGTCCACGTTGGCGACGTGGATGGGCAGGCCACCGGTGCCGCCGATCGAGCCCAGCAGCTTGGTGCCCTGCAGCGAGGACGGGTCCTGGCCGAGCGCGCGGGCCAGGTCACCGAGCTGAGCCTGGTTGGCCAGCTGGCCACCCTGGGACAGCTGACCGCGGGTGTCGGACAGACCCTGGGTCAGGCCGGTCGCGCTGAGGGCCTGCGGGGCCATCGGGATGCGGTTCACGGCGGGGATGTCAGCGGACTTGCCGGTGAGGGCGTCGACAACGGCCTGCTTGTCGTTGCTGTTCACGCCGTGCAGGCTGGTGCCGCCCAGCAGACCACCCTGAGCCGGGTTGGTCAGCTTGTCGACCGGCAGACCACCCTGAGCCAGGCCGGAGAGGCCGGACAGGCCCGGAACGCCGGGGGCTTCGTGGGTCTTGCCTGCGGGGGCACCCGGAACGCCGGGGACCTTGCCGGCCAGGCCGGACAGGCCGGGAACCGGCAGCGTGCTGGCACCGGGGAGGGCGGGAAGGCTCGGGGCGTCGGCTGCCGCTGCAACACCGGCAGCGGACGCCGAACCAGCGGCGACCAGCAGTGCAGCGGAAGCGACCCGTCGGGTGAGCGACGAAGACATGTTGCTCCTAAAAGAGGGGATCATGTTCGGCCAGCGAGATTACTCACATTGAGCGAATGCCGTAACGCGGGGTCGGGGTACGACAAATCGGGGGTAGGTATACCCTCCCTCGCTCCGGGAATCCCATTCTGGCCGAGGGCGCTCGGGGGAGTCGCCCGTGATCGTCCGATGAGGCTCGACTAACAGCACCCTCCGGTAGATCACAGCGGCCGATCATAGGGGATGGAGCATCCGGGGTATCGGATAGGGCCGCGTGTCGTAACCATGTCGCCAAGCCGCCGACGAATCTCCTTTGCGGATGTCAGGATCGGTGTATGGCGATCACGGTGGTGGGCATCGGCGGCTCGGTGCGGGCCGATTCGCAGTCCGAGCGCGCGCTGGACGCCGCGCTCGCCGGTGCGGAACATTCGGGCGCGACGATCTATCGGTTCACCGGTCCCGATCTTCTGCTGCCGT
This sequence comes from Pseudonocardiaceae bacterium YIM PH 21723, assembly GCA_003600225.1. GTDB lineage: Bacteria > Actinomycetota > Actinomycetes > Mycobacteriales > Pseudonocardiaceae > QZFT01. The sequence goes on along the minus strand of QZFT01000069.1, from coordinate 993 downwards.
TCTACGACCCGGTGTGTGCCGAGCGTCCGCCACTGGCCCGGGAACTGGTCGACCGGTTGCGGACGGCGGACGGTGTCGTGCTGGCGTCGCCCGGGTACCACGGGACGGTGTCCGGTCTGGTGAAGAACGCCCTCGACTACATCGAGGACCTGCGCGAGGACGAGCGGCCGTATCTGCACGGGCGCGCGGTGGGCTGCGTGGCCACGGCGATGGGCTGGCAGGCGGCGGTCAACACGCTGACCGCGCTGCGCTCCATCGTGCACGCGCTGCGCGGCTGGCCGACCCCGCTGGGGGTCGCGGTGAACACGGCGGAGGCCGGGTTCGACGGGCCGGTACTGGACAACCTGCACGCCGTGGGCAGGCAGGTCGTGGACTTCGCCAAGGGTGCGCCCTGAGTCATGTTTACCGCGGCGCCCTGAGGGCTATTCTTGAATTAGTCAAGTTTAGAGGAGGTCGCACAGATGACTCTCTCCACCACGCCGATCAGCAGCCCCCTGGCGCCGGCCGAGACCAAATCCACCGGTGCGCTGCTGCAGGAGGCGCTCACCGATCTGATCGACCTGTCGCTCATCGCCAAGCAGGCCCACTGGAACGTCGTCGGCCGCAACTTCCGCAGCGCGCACCTGCAGCTCGATGAGCTCGTGACCCTGTCCCGCGGCCAGATGGACGAGGTCGCCGAGCGCGCCGCCGCCCTGGGTATCTCACCGGACGGCCGCGCTCGCACCGTGTCCACCGACTCCGCGCTACCCGACTTCGGTGAGGGCTACCGCAACGACCGGGAGACCGTGGCGGCCATCGTGAGCACCCTGGACACCGCCGCCGGCCGGATGCGGTCGCGCATCGAGTCGGCGGGCAAGACCGACCCGGTCACCGAGGACATGTTCATCCAGATCACCAAGGACCTGGAGCAGATCCGCTGGATGTTCCAGGCCCAGCTCGCCGACCACTGAGTCCCGAAGTTGGCGATGTTCGGGCGGAAAGATGCCCGAACAT
>QZFT01000068.1 GCA_003600225.1 Pseudonocardiaceae bacterium YIM PH 21723 | reverse complement strand
ACTACTTCATGCTGATCAGGCCACTGCGCCGGGTCGCGGACATGGCGGCCGAACTGGACCTCCTTCCCCAACCGCCAGACGCACCCCACCCCACGCCACCCCATCCAGGCGGCCGTGATCGCCAGGCCGGTGCAACGCGATCGGGTGTGAGCCCCGTCCTATGGGTATGACCGGAAGCGGACCGATCGCGGTGTGGCGTCAGGCACGCCGCGTGTCCGTTCGAGGTCAGCGCAGTGAGCAACCGAACACCGGCCGGCTGTCGGCGGACTACCCACCGACAGAGGGGCCTGCCAGCGGATTCTTCCCTCTTTGGTGGCAGTCCAATGGTTCGGATTGTGATGCATCTGACATACTCGACATTGCACCTGAAAAGCATTTTCGGGTGAGTGAATTCAGCAAAGGCTGTGAGTCATGACCACGCGAAGCGTAACCATCCGGGGACACAAGCAGAGCGATGATGCAATGCGGCTTTCCGTGAACGCCAAGCGGTCGCGGATGGTATTGCCATCACTATTTCGGTTAGGCGGACTGCAGGGGTCCGCCGAGGAAGGAATTTTTGTGAAGGCCATCCGTTTCGCAGTCGCAGTAACCTTTTCCGCTGCGATGGGAACAATGCTGGTGACCTCAGCCGCGTGTGGTGCGCCGAACGGTGCCGGTTCGCCGGCGCCCGTCTCCACCACGGCGGCCGCCGAGGTCGGCAGCGTGCAGGTGCTACAGACCGGCGGCTTCGCCGGCGTGCACGACCTGTACACCGTGGACAAGGACAACCGGGCCACCGAGAAGGCCGAGCTGTACGGCAAGGTCACCGGAGCGGACTTCCGTTCGCTCAAGGACGAGTACCGCACGCCTAACAACTGCCGGGACCAGTTCGGCTACGAGATCACCGTGAAGTACGCGGACGGCCAGTCCAAGAAGGTCACCACCGAGGACTGCAGCCAGAAGCCGCAGCTGGTCACCGATGTCATCGGCCTGGCTCGCAAAATCGGCGTCAAGACCGATGGTCGATGAATTAGTCAGCCGCAGTGAAAAGCCTATTTAAGGACCTGTTGTGAGCTTTACCCGTAAGTTCGTTGTTCTCGCTGTTTCCGCATTGTTCATGATTACCGGTATCGGCGCTTCGGCGGTGGCCACTCCCGCCGCGTCGAATGGCTCCGACATCAAAAGAGTCACGCTGCAGACCAAGGGCGGTTACGCCAACACCACCCGGAATTACGTGGTCGCGCCGGGCCGGCCGGGGAGTGCGCAGCTGTTCGCCATTGTCGAGCAGCCGTCCTTCCGGGAGCTGTCGCCGCGCTACGGCGACATCGACAACCCGCCGTGCTGCGACCGCGCGGTGCTGACCCTCACCGTCTCCTACGGTGACTACCTCCAGCGGATTCAGACCGTCTCCGGCGAGCCCCAGCCCGCGGAGCTGGCGCAGGCCATCGAGCTGGCCTACACGTACGGATACACGCTGCGATAGACCTCCGTCATGAAGGAGCCCTACCCCTATCAACAGGGGTAGGGCTCTCTTGCGGAAGGAACCGCCATGCTGGTTCGTCGAATCGTGTGTCTCGTGGCGCTGGCCGCCCTGATGTCGTGTGGCGTGCCGGCCGCCGGGAAGGACTCCGTCACGCAGAGCACCGTGGAGCTCGTCGAGCACCTGTATCCGTCGCCGAGCAGCCGCTACACGGTGGACGAACCCCTCGCCGAGCGGGCGCACCTGCTGGAGTCGGTGACCCTGCTGGCGGACCGGTACGACGCCGTCGGGCAGGGATGCCTGGCCGGCACCACCTACGAGCTCACCCTGCGGCACCCCGACGGCTGGGTGAAACAGGTCAATGCCGCGGTGTGCACCGGCACGTTGCCGCAGCCGGTGACCGAGGTCATCGACCTGGTCAAGCGGGTCGGCACCAAGACGAACCTGACTCAGGGCACGTAGCGGCCGAGGAAGTCCACGACCTCCGGGGCGGCATGCGTGTAGTAGATGTCGTTGTGCCCACCCGGGCTGGTCGAGGCGACCTGCGGGCGGGCCGCCTTGATGAACTGCCGGGTACCGGTGATGAACCGGTCCTCGGTGCCGCACCAGACGCCCAGCGGAAGCTTGCCGAGCTTGTCGATGTGCCGCAGCGGGTCCAGCGCGGACCAGGCGGCCTGGTCGGCGAACGCGTTCCGCGTCTTCATCTCGTTCCACGAGGTCATCAGTGCGGGCGAGACCACGGCCGCCGCCTTCAACGGGTTGTTGGCCTCCAGCCGGCGCCGGGCGTAGACCAGCGCGCCGAAACCGCCCATGGACACCCCGGTGATGGCGAACGGCGTGCCGTTCCCGTCACCGAGCTGACGCTCGTGCATCCACTCCGGGAACTCCTCCAGGAGCATTTCCATCGGGTCGTCGTCCGGCCGGTAGCGGTGCCAGTAGCTGTTCGGGCCACCATCCAGCGCGACCAGCGCGAACGGCGGCACCAGCTCGTTGTGCACCAGCGTGGACAGCACCTTGGGCAGCTTGCCGAAACTGGCCAGCCGCGCGCTGCCGAACCGGCCGTGTAGCAGCAGACAGACCGGCAGATCCGGTTCCGGGTCCGGGGTCGGATACATGGTGACCATGTCGACGACCCGGTTCCGCGCGCGGGACCGCACCTTCTCGATCCGCACCGCGCCGGGCTTCGCCGGGCCGTTGTCGAACCCGGCCAGCCGCTTCAGCGTGGTGATCGTCGGGTCACCGGTCCGCGCGGACAGCACGGTACCGCCGACAACCGCCCCTGCGGCTGCGGCCGACCACAGCAACGTGCGCCGGCTGATCGGACCGAAGCCCGAGCCGGGTACCTCCCCCCGCGCCATGCTCTTCCCCTCGTTTTCCCGTGCCTGCCCGATGGCGGCCTGCACCGTCCATCGTCCTGTTCCCAGCTGGCAATCGGAGTATGACTCGCGAATGTTTCTGCTGGAAGGTGTGTTCCGTACAGCACTAGGTTGATTCTTGACTACGACTGTGGACGGATGTCAGCCCGTCAATGATCTGATCTGCTCCGATGTGTAGCCAAGCCACTTGAGTATCGATTCGGTGTCTTCCCCCAGATCGGGCACGCTCGCGGGCGGAGCCGTCCAGCCATCCGAATCCACCGACGGTCGCAACAGGGATATGTCCGGCCCGCCGCTCACCGTTACCGGCCGCCAGCGGTCCCGCGCGGCGAGCTGCGGATGCTCGGCGAGGCCGAGCACGTCCCGGGTCCGCGCGCCGGGCACATCGGCCGCGTCGAGGCGTTCCAGCAGTTCGTCCGGCCCGAATCCGGCCAGTTCCGCGTACATGATCTCGTGCAGTTCGTCCCGGTTGGCCACCCGGTCCGCGACGGTGCCGAACCGCGGATCCGCGGCCAGTTCCGGCCGCCCGAGCACCTCGGTGCACAGCCGCTGCCACTGGCCCTCGTTCTGCACCGCGAGGTGCACGGCGCCGCCGGCACACGGGAACGGGCCGTACGGCGCGATGGACAGGTGGTGCGCCCCGGACCGCGGCGGCACCGTGCCGGTGCCCAGCGCGTAGAGCATGGGCTGCTGCATCCACTCGGCCAGCGCGTCCATCAGGGCCAGCCGCAGCGTGCTGCCCTGACCGGTGCGCTCGCGGTGGTACAGCGCGGTCAGCACGGCCGCCTGGAGCTGGACCCCGGCGGCGATGTCGGCCACCGAGATCCCGGTGCGCGCCCGGTCCTCCCCGGTGCCGGTGAGGTCGATCAGCCCGGTCTCGGACTGGACCAGGGCGTCGTAGGCCTTGCGGTGCGCGTACGGGCCGTCGGTGCCGTAGCTGGACAGCTCGGCGACGATCAGTTCCGGGCGGCTTTCACGCAGCGTGCCGGCGTCCAGCCCGAGCCGCCGGGTGGCGCCGGGGGAGAGATTGCACAGGAACACGTCGGCCCGGTCGGCCAGCCTGCGGATCGCGTCCGCGCCGAGCTCGGACTTCAGGTCCAGTTCCACGGACTGCTTACCGGCGTTGACCCAGGCGAAGTAGGAGGACACCGGCCCGCAGGAGGTGTCGTAGCGCCGGGCGAAGTCACCGCCGGGCCGCTCGACCTTGATCACCCGGGCGCCCAGGTCGGCCAGCAGCCGGGTGGCGTAGGGCACCGCCACGGCGTGCTCCACCGACACCACGGTGAGGCCATTCAGAGCTGTCATGTGAGGCGGTGCTCTCCGGTGTAGACGTTGCAGGTGTCCGCCCGCAGGAAACCGATCAGGGTGATGTCCTGCTCGGCGGCCAGCTCGACGGCGAGCGAGGACGGGGCGGACACCGCCGCCAATACCGGTATACCGCCCATGGCGGCCTTCTGCACGAGCTCGAAGGAGGCCCTTCCGGATACCAGCAGGATGGTGTCCGACAGCGGCACCCGGTCACTGAGCATCGCCCAGCCGAGCACCTTGTCCACCGCGTTGTGCCGCCCGACGTCCTCCCGGACCACCAGCAGCTCGCCCGCCGAGCTGAACAGGCCGGCGGCGTGCAGCCCGCCTGTCGCGTCGAACACCTTCTGCGCGGCGCGCAGAAGGTCCGGCAGCTCGGCCAGCACGGCCGGATCGATCCGGCCACCGGTGGGCTGGTGCCGGGTCTTGGTCCTCACCGCGTCCAGGGCCGCCTTGCCGCAGATGCCGCAGCTGGAGGTGGTGTAGAAGTTGCGCGCGATGTCCGGGCTGGGTGGCGGGACGCCGTCGGCCAGGGCGATGTCCAGCACGTTGTAGGTGTTGCGCCCCTGGTCGTCCACGCCGTCGCAGTACCGGGCGATGCTGACGTCCTCGCGGCCGCCGATGATGCCCTCGGACAGCAGGAAGCCGTGTGCCAGTTCCACGTCGGCGCCCGGGGTGCGCATGGTGACGCTGAGCGGGCTGCCGCCCACCCGGATCTCCAGGGGTTCCTCGGCGGCCAGGTTGTCCTGCCGCACCGTGCCGACGCCGCCGCGCAGCCTCAGCACTTTGCGTCGTACGGTCACTCGGCCCATAGGACCAGCTTAGACGTCGTGATCTGTCTTCCGAAGTTGGCGATGTTCGGGCTGAAAAGACGCCCGAACATCGCCAACTTCGGGTTCTTGGCCTGACAGCGGCCTAGCTGACGAACACGGTGAACGCCGCCGTGTGCGTCCTGCCTCCCGAGACGAACTCCAGGAACATCCGGTATTCACCGCGTTCGCCGAACAGCGCCTGGAAGGTCAGTTCCCCGTTGATCAGCGGCACGCCCACCGGTTCGATCGGATGCAGGTGGGTGGTGGACAGCAGCACCGTGTGGAATCCGGTGAGGTGGCCGTTGGCGTTCAGATACGGCTCGAGCTTCTCCACCGGCTTACCGTCCGATGTGGACAGCTTCAGCCGGACGACGGTCTGCTTGCGTACCGGCAGATCCGCGGTTCCGTCCACTCTGGACACGGTGAACCCGCTACCGGTGTCCACTGTGGCCTCCGGGGCGGGCACCGGAACCAGTTCGGTGTCCCCGGCGATGGCGAACGGCACGCCGAGCACCACCGGGTGCAGCGGATCACCGTTGTCCCGCGGGATGAACTCGGCGAACATCCGGTAGGCGCCACCGTCCGGCACCCGGATGGTCACCCGCCAGGTGTCACCGTCCAGCTCCGGGTGCAGGTGCTGCTGCGCCTGCATGTCATCGCGCACCACGAAGAAGTGCAGCTGCTTGCCCTGGTCGTCCAGGAACCGCGTTTCCGCCACACCGCCGGGGTTCATGATCCGGAAGGCCACCGGCACCGCGTCACCACGCTGTTCGGGCATGGTGATCGGCTCGAACCGGTAGCCGCTCTCGGTGTCGGACAGGCCATCGCTGTGTGCCACCGTGTCCGGCGCCGCCATCCGGTGCGGGACGGACGGGGTGCCGCCGAACACGACATAGAGGATCAGGGCGAGGTGCGCGAGCACCCCGGCCCCGATCCCCGCGCGTTTGAGCTTGCTCATCCGAGGTTGGGCTTGACCAGGACCAGGCCCTGCTCGATGCCGCTGATCGCCACCACGCCGCTCTTGAAGTACGGGTAGTTGCTCCACGCGCCGTTGAACCGGTCGGTGTCACTGGCCGGGTAGATGTCGAAGAAACCGGCCTCGGTCAGCGTGCCGCTGGTCACCGCGGACGTGTCCAGGATGCGCAGGCCGGACTGGTAGTTCGCCTCGAAGGCGTACTTGCCCTTGGTGTACAGGTTGTGGTCCGCCGAGGTCACCTGGGCCGTGTAGGTGCCGGTGTGCTTCGGCGCCGATAGCTGCTGCAGGTCCCAGATGTACGTCTTGGTCCGCTTGTCGGTGCCCTTCTGCTCGTCGAGCTCGTCGTCCAGCAGGAAGTACCGCTCACCTTCGGTGAACCAGCCCTGGTGCGAGTACTTGGCGCCGGTGTACCCGGTGCGGGAGATCTGCTTCGGCGCCGCTTTGTCGGTCACGTCGACGATGGTCAGCGTGTCCTCATTGGAGTTGAAGCACACCTCGCGGCCCTGGTAGGCGGCGTCCGGGCCCCGGTAGACGATGCACTGCGCGTCGTGCGTGTAACCGTCCTGGCTGACGCAGCCGGCGCTCTTCGGCGACTTCGGCGTGCGGATGTCCACCATGTGCGCGCCGCCGCTGCAGGTGTTGGAGCCGATCGCGTAGGCGAACCCGGTCTCCTCGTTGATGGCGATGTTGTGCGAGGGGCCGAATCCCTTGTAGACGGTGTCGGCGGTGAGGGTCTGCGCGGAGGTGATCGAGCGGAGCTTGGTCAGGTCGAAGACCTGCATGCCGTGGCCGCTGATCGCGTCGGCGACGATGAAGGCGTGGTCCTTGTAGACCTTGATGTCCCGCCAGGAGCTGCTGCCGCCGTTGGACGGCAGGTTGCCCAGGAACTTCGGCGAGGTGGGCGTGGAGATGTCCACGAAGGCCGTCCCGTTGGTGCGGCCCATGATGGCGTATTCCTTGCCGGAGGACGGGTCGGTCCAGCCCCAGACGTCATTGCCGTTGCCGCCACCGATGCTGGACAGCGGCAGCACGGACAGCAGGTCCACGTTCTTGCACGGGTAGCTGCCCGCCTTGCCGTTCGTGCACGCGACGGCGGCCGCCTGGCCGGTGACCGCGGTGTTCCGTTCGGCGGGCTTGTGGTCGGCCATGAAGGCGGCGGCCGCGGCCTTGCCCTCGGGGGTGCTGGGGTCGTGCGCGGAGGCCGCCGACAACGGCAGGCACAGGACCGTCGCCGTGGCCACAGCCAGCCAGGCGACGCGCAGGGATTTCTTCACATGTGCTCCTAGCGGGAGTTGCAGGGGTACTCCGAACTAGCGGTACTGAATGGTAACCATGTTCAGTACCAATTCACACAAGTGAAGTTCCACTCGGGGGAAGCCGTTACTGGCGGACCTCCAGGCGGATGACCACGGACTTCGACTGCGGGGTGTTCGAGGTGTCCGCCGTGGCATCCAGGGGCACCAGCGCGTTGGTCTCCGGGAAGTAGGACGCCGCGCAGCCGCGTGCCGTGGAGTAGGCGATGACCCGGAAGTTCTCCGCGCGCCGTTCCTCGCCGCGCCACTCGCCGACCAGGTCCACCATCGCACCGTCCGCAATGGACAGAGCCGCCAGGTCATCCGGGTTCACGAACACCACCCGGCGGCCGTTCTTCACACCCCGGTAGCGGTCGTCCAGGCCGTAGATGGTGGTGTTGAACTGGTCGTGGCTGCGCATGGTCTGCAACAGCAGCCTGCCGTGGGGCACGTGGGGCACGTACAGCTCGTTGGCGGTGAAGTTGGCCTTCCCCGTCGTGGTGGGGAACTCCCGCGCGTCCCGGGGCGGATGGGGCAGCACGAAGCCGTTCTCCTGCCGCACCTTCGCGTTGTAGTCCTCGCAGCCGGGCACGACGCGGGCGATCCGGTCCCGGATCCGGTCGTAGTCCTCGGCCATGGACGCCCAGGGGACGACGTGGCCGGAGCCGAGGACGGCCTCGGCCATCGCGGCCACAATGGACACCTCGGAGCGCAGGTAGCCGCTGGCCGGCTTCAGCCGTCCCTCGGACCGGTGCACCACGGACATGGAGTCCTCGACGGTGACGAACTGATGGTGATCGCGCTCGGTGCGGCCCAGCGTGGGCAGGATCAGCGCGGCCTTCCCGTGCACCACGTGCGAGCGGTTCAGCTTGGTGGACACGTGCACGGTGAGCTCGCAGTTGCGCAGCGCCTGCTCGGTGACCTCGGTGTCCGGCGTGGCGGACACGAAGTTGCCGCCGAGGGCGAAGAACACCTTCGCCTTGCCGTCCCGCATGGCCCGCAGTGAGTCCACTGTGTCCAGTCCGTGCTCGCGCGGGCTGGTGATGCCGAACTCGGTGTCCACAGCGGACAGGAAGCTCTCCGGCATCTTCTCCCAGATGCCCATGGTGCGGTCGCCCTGCACATTGGAGTGGCCACGCACCGGGCAGACGCCCGCGCCCGGGATGCCGATCATGCCGCGCAGCAGCAGCACGTTGACGATCTCCTGGATGCTGGGCACCGAGTGCTTGTGCTGGGTCAGGCCCATCGCCCAGCAGATGATGATCCGCTTCGCGCCGGCGAATTCCCTTGCCACCCGGTGGATCTGCTCCCGGGGCAGTCCGGTTCCACGGTCCACTTCGGACCAGTCGAGCTGCTTGACGTGGTCCACATAGGACTCGAAGTCGTGGGTGTGCTCCGCGATGAAGTCGCGGTCCAGGGTGTCGGCGTGCTCGGTGACCAGGAGGTTGCCGATGGCCTGGAAGAACGCCTGGTCGCCGCCGAGCCTGATCTGGCAGAACTCCTCGGCGAGGGGGGTGCCGCTGCCGACGACGCCCGCCACGTTCTGCGGGTTCTTGAACCGCAGCAGCCCGGCCTCGGGCAACGGGTTCACCGCGATGATCTTGGCGCCGCCCTGCTTCGCCTTCTCCAGCGCGGTCAGCATCCGCGGGTGGTTGGTGCCCGGGTTCTGCCCGACCACCACGATCAGGTCGGCGTGGTCGAAGTCCTCCAGGCTGACCGAGCCCTTGCCGATGCCGATGGTCTCCTTCAGCGCGGCGCCGGAGGACTCGTGGCACATGTTGGAGCAGTCCGGCAGGTTGTTGGTGCCGAAGGAGCGGGCGAACAGCTGGTACAGGAAGGCGGCCTCGTTGGACGCGCGGCCGGAGGTGTAGAACAACGCCTCGTTCGGCGAGCTCAAGCCGGTCAGCGTGTGCGCGATGAGGTCGAAGGCCTCGGACCACGGCAGGGGTTCGTAGTGGGTCCGGCCGGGGCGCAGCACCATGGGGTGGGTCAGCCGGCCCTGCTGGCCGAGCCAGTAGTCGGTCTTGGTGGCGAGCTCGCTCACCGGGTGCGCGGCGAAGAACTCCACGCCCGCCCGCCGCTTGGTGGCTTCCTCGGCGACCGCCTTCGCGCCGTTCTCGCAGAACTCGGCCATGCTGCGGTGGCCCTGAGGGTCCGGCCAGGCGCAGCCGGGGCAGTCGTAGCCGTGGCGCTGGTTGAGCAGAGGCAGGGTCAGCGCGGTCCGGGCGACGCCCATCTGTTCCACGCCCCGGTGCAGCGCCACCAGGACGGCGGGTACCCCCGCCGCGTGGTCCTTCGGTGCGCTCACCTGAAGATCGGCTTCGTTGATGTCCGCTTTCGGTGCCTTGCTCATAGCCCGATTGTCCCACTTTTCCGGCGTGTCCAACCCTGATCGGGTGAGGCGCTTCACCTGGAATGCGCTTACCGGGTTTCCCCAGGTCAGCGGGTTGCAAACCCACGTCACCGGTTCGTGGCCGAACGCAATGATGGGCACCCTCCATGCGGAGGATGCCCATCATCGAGCGAGGTAACTCCTACCAGGGGCAGAAGCTCCAGCAGTCCCACACGGTCTTGTTAGTGGGCGCCGGCTTGTTCGGCTTCTGCGGACCGGTGTTCGCCGGAGGTGCCTGGGTGACCTGCGGCGGCGGTGCCTGCGTGGCCGGACCTGCCGGTGGCGGATAGTGGCTGCCGCCGGTGTTCGATCCTCCGCCGGTTCCCGTGCCGGTGTTCACCTGCGGAACAGCCACGTCGGGGTTCGCACCGGCCAGCAACTGGCCGCCGGTGTTCTCTCCGTTGTGGTTCAGCGAGTCGCTGAGCTGTTGCAGTGGTGAGGAGGTGTCGATCGGCTTTCCGGTGGCCGGGTCGGTGGGCACCGTGGAGCTTGTGCCGTTCTTGCGACTGTTGAACCAGCTGTTGCTGTCGCTGGACGGCGTGGTGTTCTTCCCGAAACCCTGGTCCTGCAGACCAAGCTGGCTGTTCCGGGCGAAATACGTTCCGCTGAGCACGAATGCGCTGACCACGGCCACGGCGACGAGGCCGAGAACCCAGCGCAGGGGGACCAGCAGCGGAGGGCGGTAGTCGTCCTCCATCTCCGGCGTCTGCGAGGGCGTCTGCCCCGCGAAACGCGCGGTTCCCGCAGATGCCGTCGTCACGGCAATACGGGTGTCGTCGGCGTCGGGCTCCGGTTCGAGGTGATTCACCCGCAGGCCCGGAGGCTGGGTGAGTTCCGCGATGTGCCTTGCCAGAATGTCGCCGACTGTCAGGTGCGCATCAGGTGTGACATTCCCCGCTCTACGCGAAGACCTGGGCATCCGTTCACACCTCCAGCCGATAACTTTTGGGCCACTTCACAATAGGCGCTTCGGAGTCCCCCGAAAGGGGGAACTTCTGCCTATTTGTATTGCGTTCCGTACTTCTCATGCCATCAAAGGGGTGCATCTCTTGTCGCCCTGTGCGATGAACGCCCGCTGTCGAGTGAGCACCCAACCAGGCCTTCGTGTCCAAAACGTGACCTGCAGTTGACATTTTGTCTTACCTGGCCTCGTTCGGGTGGTCCGGTGGCCTACTTCTGTAGGCCGAATGCGTCATCGTGGACAGCGAGCGTCCTATGGTTCAACGAGCATCCGCTGACCCAATCGGCCTACGGTCCCATAACGTTTCACACATCCCGCATGTCTGAAGCGTCTTTCTGGTCAAGCCGTTCTGAGCTGCTCGGGGGCGAGCCGGGCTGGTCAGCGAACTTGAGGAGACCAAGGGCGCGTCAAGTCGATTGATGATCACGTTCGGGTGAAGCTGTCGCAAGACTATGTGATGCAAATCACTAACTCGAATGGCCGCATCGACATGCCTCCGATGGGCCTGATCAGCACGACCATCCGGGTGTGATCTTGCACTACTCGGGGTTCGGGGCTTGCTGGGGTGGGGGTGTGCTTCGGGTCGTCGTCGAAGGATGGCTTTGGAGGAGGAGACGGGCTTCGGGCTGCGACTTTCCTGCCGGCGTGTTGGGTGGGCGCACGCCGGTCTAGGTCGTCGGGGCCGCTGCGCGGGGCCGCCTTCGGGCTCTGATCCGCTCTCGCGCGGACCTGCGCGTGGCTGATGGGGCTGCCGTGGCTGATGGTGTTCCTGTGGGTGAACGGGGTGGGGTTGTGCATGGTTAAAGACGGTTTGTGGCCCTGAAATCGTCTTTAACCATGCGCAACCACTCGATCCACAGTGGACTGAGCACCAAACCGCCCCGCGCAGCGGCCCCGACAGCAAAGACAGGCGTGCCCCCACCAGACAGCCCGGCAGGAAAGACAGGCGTCCCCCACCCGTCCCCTCCTCCAAAGCCGCTTTCGACGACCGCCAGACCCAACCCCGCCCGCCTACTTACAGCTGTTCTCCGTCGGCATAGGCGAGTTCGGGTCGAAGAACGACTCCGGACTGCGCCCCCTGTCGTCCACACCTGCGGAAACAGTCACCTTGACCCTGGTGGGCGGCGCGATGATGCCCTGCTTGGACAGCGCGCAGTCCATGTTCAGGTAGTAACTGCCGGCGCCACCGCCGGGTACCAGGCCCTGGCTGTCCCGGTCGAACCGGGCGGTGTCGTCGATGACCAGGTAGTCCATGTTCACCCGGTACAGGGTCAGCACGTCCCAGGTCCGCGCGTGGCTCCCGGCCGGTTGCGGGGCGAAGGCGTACACGAACACGTAGTTGGTGTGCGCGCGCAGGACGCCGTGCTCGTCGACGTCGAAGGTCATCGTGCCCCGGACCTTCGGCTGCGCGTCCATCAGCGGCCGCTGATCGGTGAGCTTGGCGACCACGGTGCGCAGGTCCCCGCCCAGTTCCTGGCGGGCCCGCGCGCTCAGCCTGCTGGTCACGGGTTCCGTCCTGCCCTGCTGGATGACCGAACGGTCCAGCCTGCTGAGCACGATCAGCTCCTTGACCCGGGCCGCGGCCGCCGCGACCTGTTCCGCGCTGTAGCCGCCGACCGGCGCAGCGGCGGGCGGTTCGATCCCCGCCGCACCATCCGCCCAGGTCGCAGCGGGCGAGTCGGCGAACGGGTACTTCGGGTCGAGCCAGCCGGCCGCCGCCGCGTCCGGTGCCGGGGACACGACGTTCACCACCTTGTCCACCAGGCCGTACCTGGACACCGCCACGGCTCCACCGAACAACGCGGCCACCGCGGGGATCACCAGCAGCCAGCGGAACCTGGCCAGCTTCTCCCGGCGGGCCCGCCTGCGGCCCTGCTTCACCCACTGCTGCTCGATGTACTGATCGCGGTTCGGTGCCATCGCGCTTTCCCCAGGTCGTCGTGGTCGGACGGCGAACAGTAACCGCCGGAAACCCCTTACAGGTCGCGGCCCGATGGCATTCCGGTAATGCGGATGAAACGCGTTTGAGCTGCTCCGTAAAATCGGTGGGCGTGACGGACATCCAGCAGCAGCAGTCGACCAGCCAACTCCCGCCGACGTGGAATCCGGCGGACGTAGAGGCGGGTCTGTACCAGCGCTGGGTAGACGCCGGCTACTTCACCGCCGACCCGGACAGCGGCAAGCCCGGGTACGCGATCTCCATCCCGCCGCCCAACGTGACCGGCAGCCTGCACCTGGGTCACGCGTTCGAGCACACGCTGATCGACGTGCTGACCAGGCGTAAGCGCATGCAGGGCAACGACGTGCTGTGGATGCCCGGCATGGACCACGCGTCCATCGCGGTGCACACCCTGGTCGAGAAACAGCTGCGCGCCGAGGGCACCAGCCGCCGCGAGATCGGCCGGGAGGCGTTCATCGAGCGCACCTGGCAGTGGAAGAACGAGTACGGCGGCAAGATCCTCGACCAGATGCGGCAGCTCGGCGACGGCGTGGACTGGAGCCGCGAGCGGTTCACCATGGACGCGGGCCTGAACCGGGCCGTCAACACCATCTTCAAGAAGCTCTACGACGACGGTCTCATCTACCGCGCGGAACGCCTGGTGAACTGGTCGCCCGTCGCGCAGAGCGTGCTGTCCGACGCCGAGGTGGACCACAAGGAGGTCGAGGGCGAACTCGTCTCCATGCGCTACGGCGACGGTGACGCGTCGATCGTCGTGGCCACCACCCGGATGGAGACCATGCTGGGCGACACCGCCGTCGCGGTGCACCCGGACGACGAGCGCTACCAGCACCTCATCGGCACCGAGATCGAGCTGCCGATCACCGGCCGGCGGATCCCGATCGTCGCCGACGAGTACGTGGACAAGGAGTTCGGCACCGGCGCGGTCAAGGTGACCCCGGCGCACGACCCGAACGACTTCGAGATCGGCAAGCGGCACAACCTGCCGATGCTGACGATCATGGATGAGTCCGGCCGGATCGCGGACACCGGCACCGAGTTCGACGGCATGGACCGGTTCGAAGCCCGGGTCGCCGTTCGGGAGCGGCTGCGCGAAGAGGGCCGGATCGTCGCGGAGAAGCGGCCGTACCTGCACTCCGTCGGGCACAGCGAGCGCGGCAAGGAGCCCATCGAGCCCCGGCTGTCCCTCCAGTGGTTCGTCAAGGTCGAGCCCCTCGCGAAGGCCGCCGGTGACGCGGTCCGCAACGGCACGGTGACCATCTCGCCGAAGGAGATGGAGAACCGCTACTTCCAGTGGGTCGACAACATGCACGACTGGTGCATCTCGCGCCAGCTGTGGTGGGGACACCAGATCCCGGTCTGGTACGGCCCCAACGGTGAGACCGTCTGCGTCGGACCCGACGAGCAGGCCCCCGAGGGCTACGTGCAGGACCCGGACGTGCTGGACACCTGGTTCTCCAGTGGCCTGTGGCCGTTCTCCACGCTCGGCTGGCCGGTCCGGACCCCGGACCTGGCCAAGTACTACCCGAACTCGACCATGGTCACCGGCAACGACCTGGTGTTCTTCTGGGTCGCCCGGATGATGATGTTCGGCCTGTACGCCATGGACGGCCAGCCGCCGTTCCGCGCCATCGCCTTCCACGGCCTGCTGCGGGACGAGAACGGCAAGAAGATGTCCAAGTCGGCCGGCAATGTGGTCGACCCGCTGGAATGGATGGCCGAGTACGGCACCGACGCCGTGCGGTTCACCATGGCCCGCAGTGCCAACCCGGGCACCGACGCCCCTGTCGGCGCGGACCTGGTCAGCGCCTCGCGCAGCTTCTGCACGAAGCTGTGGAACGCCAGCCGGTTCGCCATGATGAACGGCGCCAAGCCGCTCGCCGAGCTTCCGGATCGCGCCGAGCTGACCGAGTCCGACCAGTGGATCCTGGACCGCCTGGACGCGACGATCGCCGAGGTCGACGCGCTCGCCGAGGACTTCCAGTTCGCCAAGCTGGCCGACGCGCTCTACAAGTTCTTCTGGGACGAGTTCTGCGGCTGGTACCTGGAGCTGTCCAAGGTGCAGCTGGCCGAAGGCGGCCGTCGCGCCGAGCTGACCCAGGTCGTGGTCGGCGCGGTGCTGGACACCGTGCTGCGGCTGCTGCACCCGATCACCCCGTTCATCACCGAGGCGCTGTGGACCAGCTGGACCGGCGGTGAGTCCCTGGTGGTCGCCGAGTGGCCCAAGGTCAGCGGGCGCCCGGTCGACCGGGCGGCTGCCACGCACGTCGCCGATGTGCAGAAGCTGATCACCGAGATCCGCCGGTTCCGCTCCGACCAGGGGCTGAACCCGGGCCAGAAGGTGGCCACCCGGCTGTCCGGTGTGGACACCGCCGGCCTGGACGCCTTCGTGCCGTCGATCCGGTCGCTGGTCCGGCTGATCGAGCCGGGCGACACGTTCTCCCCGGCCGCCAAGCTGGAGGTCGCCGTCTCCGGAGGCACCATCACCGTCGAGGTCGACCTGTCCGGCACCATCGACGTGGCCGCCGAGCGCAAGCGGCTGGCCAAGGACCTGGCGGTGGCGGAGAAGGAGCTCAAGGGCGCCGACGCCAAGCTGGGCAACGAGGCCTTCATGGGCAAGGCCCCGGCCGACGTGGTGGAGAAGATCCGCACGCGGAAGGCCGTGGCGGAAGCCGACATCGAGCGGATCAACGGCAGGCTCGCGACCCTGCCGGAGGCATAAGAACGTGGACGCACTTCAGCAGATCGAGGCCGAGCTCAACACCCGCTGGCCGGAGACGAAGATCGATCCGACGCTGAGCCGGATCGAGCGGTTGATGGATGTGCTGGGCAACCCCCAGCACAGCTATCCGGTGATCCACATCGCCGGCACCAACGGCAAGACCTCGACCAGCCGGATGATCGACGCGCTGCTCAGCCGGATCGGGCTGCGCACCGGCCGGACCACCAGCCCGCACCTGCAGACGGTCACCGAGCGGATCTGCGTGGACAACGCGCCGATCGACCCGGAGAAGTACGTCGAGGTGTACCGGGACATCCAGCCGTACCTGGGCATGGTGGACTCGGCCGAGGACAGCGCCGGGATCCGGATGAGCAAGTTCGAGGTGCTCACCGCGATGGCGTTCGCCGCGTTCGCCGACGCCCCGGTCGAGGCCGGGATCATCGAGGTGGGCCTGGGCGGAACCTGGGACGCCACCAACGTGGCCGACGGCAAGATCGCGGTGATCTGCCCGGTCAGCGTCGACCACGTCGAATACCTGGGCAGCGATCTGGGCGGCATCGCGAAGGAGAAGGCGGGCATCATCAAGCCCGGCGCCATCGCGATCGTCGGCCAGCAGCAGCCCGAGGCGTTGCAGGTGATCCTGGAACGCGCGGTCGAGGTGGACGCCACCGTCGCCCGGCAGGGCCAGGAGTTCGGCGTGCTGGAGCGGGTCACAGCGGTCGGCGGCCAGGTGCTCCGGCTGCAGGGCCTCGGCGGGGTCTACGAAGAGGTCTTCCTCCCGCTGCACGGCAAGCACCAGGCGGACAACGCCGCGCTGGCGCTGGCCGCGGTCGAGGCGTTCTTCGGCTCGGGCCCGCAGAACCAGCTGCACATCGACGCGGTGCGCGAGGCGTTCGCCGCCGTCGCGTCCCCGGGCAGGCTGGAGCGGGTACGCAGCTCCCCGACGGTGTTCGTGGACGCCGCGCACAACCCGCACGGCGCGCAGGCCCTGGCCACCGCGTTGTCCGAGGAGTTCAACTTCACCAAGCTGGTCGGCGTGGTCGCGGTGATGAACGACAAGGACGCCGACGGCATCCTGAACGCGCTGGAGCCGGTGCTGGACGAGATCGTGATCACCCGGAACTCCTCGCCGCGGGCGATGGACCCGGAGGTGCTGGCCGGCGAGGCCACCCAGATCTTCGGCCCGGACCGGGTACTGGTCGAGCACCGCCTGGACGACGCCATCGCGTCCGCCGTCCAGCTGGCCGAGACCAGCGAGGACGCGGACGTGCCGATGTCCGGCTCCGGTGTGGTGATCACCGGTTCGGTGGTCACCGCCGGCGAGGCGCGGACCCTGTTCGGAAAGCAGCCGGAATGAGTGCGCCCGATCCGTGGAAGGGCCTGCGCGGCATCATGGCCGGCACGCTCATCCTCGAAGCGATCACCGTCGGCCTGTCCCTGCTGGTCATCGAGAAGCTCGGTGGCGGGATCGACTCGGCGGGCGGCTGGATCGTGGTCGCGCTGGCGCTGCTGATGGTGGTCGCGTCCGGCGTCCAGCGCCGCCCGTGGGGCCTCAAGTTCGCCCTGGCACTGCAGGTCGCGATGATCTTCTGTGGCCTGATCTCGCTGCCGCTGGGTGTCATGGGCGTCATCTTCGCCCTGGTCTGGGTGTGCTTCCTCTGGTTCCGCGCCGACCTCAAGCGCCGGATCGCCGAGCACGAGGCACAGAACTGAGAACGAAGTTGACGATGTTCGGGCGAGGAACGAGCCCCGAACATCGTCAACTTCGGGGCTCCGGTATCACCGAGCGTCGACAGGTCTGACCGGCTCCGTGCTGGTCCACCGGCGGCCGCCCCAGCCGTCTGCTCGGGCGTTGCGGCGGAAGTCCGACCAGGCCGTCGAGGTGCACTGGCCACAGCTCGGGCCGGTGAACTCCGGCCTGGCCTGCGGGTCGGCCATCAGCCGGTAGCGGAACCAGGCGGTGACCGGGCCGCGGAAGCCGCCGCCATCGCCCACCGGGGTCAGGTGGTTCGCGCCGGCCAGCTCGCCGTAGATCGCCGGGATGTGGCCGGCGTTGTCGTACCTGGCCACCACCGAAGCCGGGCTCACCGTCTTGTCGTTCTGCCCGGCCAGAATGAACATCGGTCCGTGCAGTCCGGTCACGTCACCCCAGGGGCCGCCGGGCTCGATCGGAGCGGTATCCCCGACCCGAGGGTCTGCTCCGGCGGCGATCGCGCCGCCGGCACCCTGTGAATGGCCGGAGGCACCCACGTGCGCGGTGTCCACCTTGCCGAAGTACGGGCTGCCGGTGCGGGAGTTCTCCGCGCTCACCCAGTCCAGGCCACCGAGCATCTCCTTCCCTGAACCGGCCCACGTGGTGTTCGCGGCGGCCACGATGAAGCCGTGTGAGGCGAAGTGCTCCAGCAGCTTCTGGTAGTTCGCCGGGGTGGCCCAGGTGCCGTTGCCCCAGAGGATCACCGGATGCAGGCAGGTACCGAGGTCGGTGGGCCGGAAGACCGTGTGACCGTCCCCGCTCTGTTCGCTGATCACCGCGAAGGGTCCGGGATCCGCCCACTTCCCGTTCACCGAAGGGCAGCCGGCCGCTCCGGAGGCCGCCGGCGCCGCGACGAGGAGGGCACCGACCAATCCGACTATCGCACCGAGTACACGCACAGGGATTCGCATGCGAGGCAGGTTCCTCCCCTTAACAGTGGAAAGCCCTACTGCCTTTTCCCCTTGATTTCCACTGGGTAAGCCGGCCCAACCCCTGTCAGCTAGCAAAACTCGGCTCTGTGACCAGCGAAAACGCGAACCTAGGGTGATGCGGTACGCACGAACCGAGGGGGATTTCATGCGATCCACACTGGCCGCACTGGGAGCCGCGCTGCTGCTTCCGCTGGGCCTGGCCGCACCGGCCCAGGCCCAGGCGCCACAGAACTACCGCGTCGAGGTCGTCAACTTCTCCGGCGAGACCTTCGACGAGATCGTCGTCGCGGTGAGCAGGCACAGCAATCCGGCTTCCCAGTTACTGCACAGCCCGCCGCTGCCGCCGGGGAACGCCGCGCAGTTCGACCTGGGTACCTGCGCCGACGTGGCCCAGTTCGCCGTCGCCGGGGTGAAGGGCGGGGTCTCGTTGTTCAACACCGGCAACATCCAGGGGGATCCCGTGGGCTGCGACGACCAGATCGTCATCCGCAACACCAACTAGGGGGAGACCATGTTCCGCACCATGCTCGCGACCGGTTCGGTCGTCGCCGCGCTGCTCGGCGGCGGGGTGGCCGCGCAGGCCGCGCCCGCGCAGAACTACACGCTGACCGTGGTCAACAACTCGGTGATCACCTTCGACGACGTGGTGGTCAGCCTGACGAAGTTCAGCAATCCCAACGCGGTGTTCCTGGGGCAGCGCACGCTGCCACCCGGTCAGCGCAAGGTCTTCGACCTGGGACCGTGCAACGACGTCAAGCAGTTCATCCAGGGGATCTCGTACGGGACGAACTTCAAGTCCACCGGCACGATCCTCCCGCAGCCGGACTGCACGACCGAGGTCGTCTGGGGCAACCCGTGATCCGGGGCGCCGCGTTGCTGACCGCGTTCGCGCTGCTGGGCGGCGGTGCCACCGCCACCGCCGCACCGCAGGCCGGACCGTATGTGGTCAACGTGGTCAACCACACCGGGCAGAACCTGCCGATCGTGATGATGTCCGTCAAGCGCACCAACGGTGAGAGCAACGTGCTGGAGCAGGACGACCTGGTCAACGGCGGCACGTTCGTGTTCCGGATCTTCCAGTGCACCGACGTGTCCACGATCCGGGTACTGGTGGTCAAACCGGACGGCACCACCAGGGCGACCGTGTTCATCAGCCCGCCGCCGAACTGCACCACGACGGTGGAGTGGACTCCGTCCTCGTGAGTGCCGGCTGGGCCCGCCCCTCCGGCGGGCCCAGCCTCCACCCCACTACTGGACTTTGGCGTTGCGCTGGAAGTTGGACCAGGCCTTCGACCCGCACTGCCCACAGTTCTGGCCGACGAACTCGGCGCGGGCCTGCGCGTCGCCCATCAGCTGGTAGCGGAACCACGCCGTGATCGGGCCTCGGAAACCTCCGCCGTCGCCCTGCGGCGTCAGGTGAGTCGCGCCGGCCAGTTCGCCGTAGACGGCGGGGATGTGGCCGGACTGCTGGTAGCGGGGCAGCACCAGCAGGATCGGCAACACGATCAGGTCGAACTGCCCGGCCAGCCAGAAGACCGACCCGTGCAGTTTCCCGTTGTCCCCGCCCGGACCCGGCTCGATCGGCACGGTGCTGACGACCCGGGGATCTGCGCCGGCCTGGACGGTGCCCGCACCGCCCTGTGAGTGCCCGCTGGCACCCACGTGCGCCAGGTCCACATGACCGGCGTACGGGCTGCCCGGCTTGCTGTTCTCGCCGGTCACCCAGTCCAGTCCGGCCAGCATCTCCTTGCCGCTGCCGGACTGTTCGGTGTTCGCCGCCGCCACGATGAAGCCGTGCGAGGCGAGGTGCTGCAGTAGTTGGAGGTAGTTGTCGGGGGTGGCTCCGGTTCCGTTGCCCCACAGGATCACCGGATGCGAACAGGTGGTCAGGTCGGTCGGCCGGAACACCGTGTGCCCGACGCCGCTCTGCTCACTGGTCACCGCGAACGGACCTGGTCCCGACCAGTTCGTACCCACCGAGGGGCAGGCCGACGGGCCTGCCGAGGCGGTGATCGGGACCAGCAGCGCGCCGAGCACAACGACGACGGCGGAAAGGACACGCATTCTCGCTCCCATGGCGGACGGCATGCCGCCGAACAGTGCGGAGCAGGAGAAGGTTTCGCTCTCTACCGGGTGATTCCGGTGTGCCCGATCGAATATCGGCCAGGCTGCGGCCACACGGTGAGCCCGTGCGGCCCCCGGCCGGTCTTGATCTTGTGGATCAGCGAACCGTCCTTGGTGGACAGTACGTAGACCTCGCCGTGGTAGCGGCCGGACAGCCAGAGCTGCTCACCGTCCGCGGTCAGTGCGCCCATGTCCGGGCTGGCGCCGCTCTGCCCGTGCCCGGCGTGGCCTGCCTGGTGCCCGCCGGGGATGACCCACTTGGTGATCGCGTCGCCGGTGAACGCGTCCAGCACGGACACCGTGCCCTCGTGCCGGTTGGTGACGAACATCCGCTTGGCCTGCCGGTCCAGGTAGATGCCGTGCGCCCCGTCACCGGTCGGGATGTGCTTGATCACCTTGGTGGCCGCGCCGTCCACCACCCAGACGCCGTCGGAGTCGGAGTCGGCGATGAAGTAGAGCGAACCGTCCGGGCTCAGCTTGATGTCCTGCGGGCCCATCCTGGTGTTCCGCTGCGGCATGTCGATCATGCGTAGCAGCTGGTGGGAGACCACGTCGATCACCGCGATGCGTCCGGAGAACTCGCAGGTGAACACGGCGGTCTTACCGTCCAGGGCGAAGTCGGCGTGATCGATGCCGCCGCAGTCCGGCGTGGGAGTCTCGCCGGTGATCTGCCAGGTCTTGGGGTCGTACCAGACCAGCTTCTTGAGCCGCTCGGCCACCGAGATGCCGAACTTGCCGTCCGGGGTGAAGTACAGGTTGTACGGGTCCACGGTGGGGAAGGCCGGTCCGGGCTTCCCGGTCGCGGGGTCGAACGGCATCATCACGTCGCCGAGGTCATCGGTGGCGTACAGGGTCTTCAGGTCCCAGGAGGGGACCACGTGCTGCACCTCGACGCCCGCCTTGTACTGGCCCACGACCTGGAAGGTCTGCTGGTCGATGACCCAGACGTCCCCGGACTCGCTGTGCGGGACGTACACCAGCTTCGGGTGCGCCTTCAGATCCGCGCGGACCATGCCGGGCCCGGCCTCGGAGTACACGTTCTTCGGGTCGCGCACCTCCGGCATTCCGGGCAGCACCGGGATTTTCGGCGCGACGCTGGTGCTGGGCGCCGGCTTCGGCGTCTCCAGCTGAGCCTCTGCGTTCGAGCAGGCGGCTACCAACGCCACCAGGCTGATCAGCACGGCCAACCGGGACGGCCTGACACGCATAGCGCTCCATTCACAGCGAAATAAGTTCCATGTGAGTTTCTAGCAGGTGTGAATTTCGATGCTCAGTCGGGTTTGCCACCGGATCGGACGAACGATTTCGCTGGAGATGGCCCCCGGGACATACATGATCGTGAAATCCCGTGGACGATATGGAACCAACGATCCGCGGTCGCGAACTCGGCGCCGCCCTCGGCGAGGTCATGCAACGCGCGCACAAGAGCGTGCCGGAACTGGCTCATGTCCTGGATTGGAGCCGGCCGCGGCTGTACCGCTTGCTGCACGGCAAGCGGGGAGTGAGCAACGAGGACCTGTCCGCGTTGCTGGCCCAGTGCCGGGTCACCGGTGAACAGCGACGGCGCCTGCTGGAACTCAACGAGGGGTTCGGTGCGCCCGGCTGGATTCTGCCGACCACCGATCAGTGTCTGCTGGCCAGGCAGGAGCGCCAGGCGTTCCGGGTGCGTCAGTACGCGACCCAGCTGATCCCGGCGCTGCTGCGGACCCCGGACTACGCGCGCACGGCCGGAGTGCCGGGGCGGGAGGACATCTTCGACCTGATCGGTCACCCGGAATGCGTGTTCTTCCTGCACGAGCAGGCGCTGCACACGCCGATCGGCGACCTGGAGCTGATGTCGGAGCAGCTGCACCACCTGATCCGGCTGGCTGTTCTGCCGCGGGTGTCGATCCGCGTCGTGCCGCCTGCCGGACCGGTGCGCACGCCGTTCCGGGTACTGGAGTTCGACGGCTTTCGGCCGCTGGCCTACGCGGAGACCCCGGTGACGGCGATCTTTTATGAGGAGCATTCGGAATTGGCGGTCTTTTACGAGCTGATGGGAACGCTCGATCGTGTGGCATTGGACGAGGAGGAATCACTCGCCTGTCTCCGCCGGCTGGCTGCCGTTCTCGATGAGGGAGCGGGATTGCCTGCCAGCGGCAATCGGCTGTGAACCGGTTCGACTATCGGGCGGTTATTCAGGTCCGAGGGGTTCTTCCCGCCATTCACCCGACGATGTTCCGGGGACACCGATACTCTGTACCCCGCTTGCCTGGGTGATTCGTTTGGGGAGGAACTTCTCATGGCCGGTGAAGACGCGCCGCTGCCCTTTCCGTTGCCGACCACGTCGTCGGCTCCCGCGGTACCTGGGCTCCCCGGGCCGCTGGGAGAGGGCACCTACGGCGGCGGTGGGGCTGGGGGGAAGTTCCGGGTCAGTCCCGACGAGCTGGCGGGGTTGATCAACCAGTGGGAAGACCTTCGCACCGATCTGCAGACCGCCTGGGACCAGTCACAGGTCATGGTTGGTGTCCGGGGCCCGGGCACGGAGCAGGCCAGCGGCACTATGGCCAAAGCGGCCAACACGTCCGGCGGTGCCTACCAAGAACACAATCAGGCGATGCGTGTTTATGCCGACGGGTACATCAAGAAGCTTCGTGCTGCCTTGAACAACTACACCCGCAACGAGCAGGCGTCGCAAGATCTCATTGACAAGGTGAAAAGGAATACCTGAGTGCGCACTCGAAACTTTGCCCTCGTCCTTGCTGCGACTGCACTGGTGATCGCGGGATGCAACGGCAGCTCAGAATCGAGCACCAGCTCAAGTGCTCCGGCGCCAAGTTCGAGCTCAGGCGCTCCGAAGGTAGAAAAGCCGATCGACACCGCGAAGTTCCAGGCTGATCCTTGTTCGCTGCTCACAGAAGCACAGATCCAGGCTCTTGGAACCACGGACAAGAAGGTCACCACTGCTGCGCTAGGGCCTGCGTGCAGGTGGACCAGTGGATCAAAGGGCCTGTACTACGGCGCCACCTTTGTTACGGCAAATAAAGATGGGCTGAGTTCGCTTTATGGGCAGAAGGACACACTCAAGCTCTTCCGGCCTGTTGCGGCGATTCAGGGACACCCCGCCTTGATCTATGGTCAGACCGATGGCACGGCCAATGGTGCGTGCACTCTTGCTATCGGCTTGACCGATCAGCTGACGATCTCCCTGGGTGTGGATGCGAGCAATGCTCCGGAGAAGTCGGACCCCTGTGGCTATGTGACCAAGTTCGGCGACACGGTGATGACTGATCTGAAAGGGGGCTCGTAATGGGTGAAAACCTCTCAGCGCACGAAATTTACGACAAGATCAGAAATGGCCCGGGGGCCGGAACCCTGGCAGCGGCACAACAGGCGGCCAACGACCTAAAGGCGCTGCACGGCCAGATCGAGCAGCGGATCTCCCAGCTCGTCTCCAAGATGGAGAGCGCATGGGAAGGCGATGCTTCACAGAACACTGCAACCGGTGCCAAGCCTCTGGCTTTGGCGTTGCAGCTGTCGCAGCCGAAGCTCAACACGGCGCAGGACCTGCTTGGTCGTCAGGCGGGGTCCTTCCAGGATGCGTTCAACGGTGTGCACCCGGTGGAGGACAAGGCGCCGGAGAACAACTTCCTGAACCGGATGACGCCGGGCACCACCGAGCTGGACTCGAAGATCGACAAGTACAAGGCGGACTCCGAGAACAACGTCCGCGTGTACAACACCTACAGCGGCGCCAGTAACTACAACGGCACCGGCATGCCCACCAATTACCCCGACATCAAGATGGACCAGTCGGCCATCGAGATCGACCCGGCCAAGTCGCCGGGAACCGGCTCCGGCACGGGAACCGGCACCGGTGGCGGGTCCACCGGCAGCCGCTCCGGTGGTGGCGGCCACGTCGGTTCCGTGGATGTCGGTAGCGGCACCGGTGGAACGTCGAACGGCGCCGCCGATCGTCCCGGCACCTACACGCCTCCGCCGGACACGCACATCGGCCAGTCCGGCACGGGCGGCTCCACCGGAACAGGCGGAGCCGGCGGGACCGGTGGCGGCGGGAACCTCCCCGGCCAAAGTGGCGGCGGTCAGTTGCCCGGCCAGGGCGGGGTCGTCGGGGTTCCCGGTGGACGGGTTCCCGGTGGCACATCCGGCGGCAAGGTCGGAGCGGGCGGCAAGGTCGCGGCCGGCACGGGTTCCGGCGGGGCCGGTGCCAAGGGTGGCGGCGGAGCCGTGGGCGCCAAGGGTGGCGGTGCCGGCGGCGGCAAGGTCGGTGGGATCGGTGGCGGCGGTTCCGTCGGTGCCGGATCCGGTGGCGGCCTGGGCAAGGGCGCCGGCGCTTTCGGCGTCGAGCCGGAAGGTGGCACGCGAGCCGGAGCCGCCGGTCGTCCCGGTGCGGCCGGGCAGTCCGGCATGGGCGGTATGGGCGGCGCCGGTGCGCGGGGCAGCAAGTCCGAGGACGAAGAGCACGAGACCGCGTCGTACCTGCAGAACGATTATCTGGACGAAATCGTCGGCGATCTTCCGCCGACCGCACCTCCGGTGATTGGTGGATAGGTGACTGACAACCAGGTTGTGCTGTCGATGGAGACGCTCAAGGCCCTCTTCCGCTGGGAGAACCTGGGCGAGCTGCACAACACGCTGTACACCGGTTCGAGCTGGCTCGACGAGGAAGAACAGCAGGCCGCGGATGCCCGCGCCTGGGACGAGCTGACCGCTCGCGGGCTGGCCGGTCCCCAGGGACTGCATCCCGGGTTCCGCAGCTGGTTGCAGACCATCGCCCGGCCGGCCGTGGAGTTCTACGGCTGGTACCAGACGACGACCGTCAGCGGATCCGTGCTGGTCGCGGCCCTGGACAGCAACGCGGTGACCGTGAAGCGGGAGGGCAACTCGGTCACCTTCGAGCAGGCGCGGCCCGATGCCCTCGCCGAGTGCCTGGTGCGGGCGCTACCGGAGGTGGGAGCCGCGCAGGGCAGGTCGCTGAACCTGCCCGAGGTCGAGCTGACCGGCAATGGGCGCGGCTACGGCGACGGCGAGTTCACCGGGTTCGCCAGCACCAAGGAACATCCGGACGCCCGTCCGTTCCGGCAGCTGATGAAGGAGCCGCGGACCGGTGGCGGCGAGCTGCTCACCGCGCGCCGGGACGCCGCCGGGCGACGCGCCAAACCGGAGAACGGGATCAACTACATCGACATCCCCACCGGTCGCTGGGTGTTCCAGAAACCGGACGAGCACTGGGTCACCGCCGTGCCGGGCAGTGCCCAGATCATCACCACCAAGCTGAACGAACTGCAGGCCTCGCTGACCTAGACCATGAGTTCGGCGGCGACCGAGGCGCCCAGTTCCCACGCCTCGTCACGGGACACCGGGCCGGTCACCTCCAGGGGTGGCCGGACCGCCTTCCACCGCAACCCGGTGGTGATCGTCTCGACCGAGCGCACCGCGCCGGTGACGTCGTTGTTGCCGTGTACATACAGCGCGTACGGCCTGCCGACGGTGTCGTTCAGGCACGGGTAGTAGATGGTGTCGAAGAAGTGCTTCAACGCCCCACTCATGTAGCCGATGTTGGCCGGGGTGCCCAGTAGCACGGCATCGGCGGCCAAGACGTCGGCGGCGCCGCAGGACAGGGCGGCGCGGGTGACCACCTCCACGCCGGTGATCTCCTCGTCGGTCGCCCCGGCGATCACCGCCTCCAGCAGTTCCTGCATGGCGGGGGAGGGCGTGTGGTGGACGATCAACAGGCGGGCCATGGTGCCTCACACTGCTGGCATTACCGGACATCCGCAACATCTGGATCATCACGTGATCTCGGCCGACCATCATGGCGTGATGGCGGAGAACAGGAATTACGGCCTCAGCATCAGCGGTGGCCTTGCCCATATCGGCAACCACGCGGTGGGTCACACGGTGGCACAGCAGCTGGATCCCGAACTGGCGCGCCTGACGCCGGAGATCGTCTCCCTGTTGAGCACCGTCGATTCGCGGGAACCCGGCCCCGTGCTGGAGGCCGCTGACCTGCTGCGCAAGGCGAACACGACCGACCTCTGGTTTGCGGCCCTCCGCAACATCGAGTCGATGGTGCAACGCCTCGCCGACAGCGACCCGCGCTTGGCAAGCCAGTTGAGGCAGGTAGTCCATATCGCCCACCGCCGGCTCGAGGCGCTCGCCGTCCACGAGCTCCCGGCCGTGATCTACCTTGACGACGCCGTGGCTGCACCTGCCGTGGAAGCCGCGCTGCACAAGGTGTTCCAGGCATTCGGCCTGACCGTGCTGGAGCTGGGGGAGCCGATCATCCGGTCCTGGTTCCGCCGGATGCGGGTCGGTGCCCGCAGGGCGGCGACCGGGGAGACCGGCCGCCGCCTGTATCGCGAGCTGGATCGGGCGGTGGAACTGCGGGCCGTGGATCAGGTGCAGGCCCAGGTGGACTCCGCGCAGGCCGGCGCGGTGGCCGGGCTGCTGACCTCGTTGGAAGGCACGCAGAACGCCCTGGTCCAGATCGGCTCGGTGCTGCTGATCAAGATCGACGGAGTGCCCCTTGTCCGGAACCTCACCCAGCACGAAATCGCCCATCTACAGCGGAACCCGCAGCTGATCCGCGATCCCGCCGCCGTGCTGGGTGAGCTTCAGCGGGCCGCCGACCACACGGCGATCTCCGCCACGAGCAACAAGGCTTGATCAGCTACCGATGTGCTGCTGGATCCACGCCTTGAAGTACGGGACCTTCTCGTAGATCGACGGGTAGCGGGCGCACGTGGAGCTCGGGCCACCCGAGCCGCTGGTGGCGCCGGCCAGTTCCCAGCGGCCGTTCGCCTTGACCACCAGCGGGCCGCCGGAGTCGCCGTAACAGGCGCCGCGGCCGGATTTGTCGCCGACGCACAGTTCCTTCTCGCCGGGCATCGGCTGACAGCCGTCGACCAGGGTGGTGTCCAGCTCCTGCAGGGTCTGCGGCAGGCCGCAGCCACCGGGGGTCGGGCAGGTCTGACCGTGGCCGATCATCCGGACCGGGGTGCCCTGAGTCAGCGGGTTGTCGGTGATCGGGATCGGCGTGCCCTGGGTGGACGCGGAGGCCAGGCCGATGATGGCGAAGTCCGGGTCGGTGAAGTCATAGGTGGCGACGGCGATCTTCTCGCCGCTGGTCAGGGTGCTGCCGCCGACCAGGACGTGGAACGGGTTCTCCCGGGCGCAGTGCTGGGCGGTGACGACCCACTTGGCGTGCACCAGCGAGCCACCGCAGAAGAACCGGCCCTGGCCGTCAAGGATCTTCACGTAGAACGGGTAGTTCTCGGTGGCGTTCTGGCCACCGACAATGCCCTGACCCGCCTGCGCCGTACCGGGAACGGCGAATAACAGGGTCAGAACGGCCAACAGGATCTTGGCGCGCATGTGGTTGTTCCTTTCGCAGGGTGAATCCACACTGTCGCGCCTAATCGAGATGAACAGTATTGCGCTTTCACTTAGCTACCGGGCATTACCGGATCGGCCGCATGCCTCCGAAACATAAGCCGAGGACGGCGGACGAATCCGCCGTCCTCGTTCGTGTCAGCCGGTGTGCTTGGTGATCCAGTCGCGGAAGAACGGCGCGCGGGTGTACTCCGAGGGCTGCTCGGCGCAGATCTCGCCGCCGCCCTCGGTGGTACCGCCGAGCTCCCAGCGGCCGTTCGCCTTGACGACCAGTGGACCGCCGGAGTCGCCGTAGCAGGCGCCGCGGCCGGTCTTGTCGCCGACGCACAGCTCGCTCTCGACGGTGATGGTGCAGCCGTCGACCAGGGTGGTGTCCAGCTCCTGCAGGGTCTTGGGCAGCGGACCGCAGCCACTGACCGGGCAGGTCTGGCCGTGACCGAGGATCCGGACCGGCTGGCCGAGCCGCAACGCGTTGTCGGTGATCGGGATCGGGGTGCCCAGCTTGGACGGCGTCGCGAGCTTCACCAGCGCGATGTCGGCGTTCGGGGTCTGCTCATCGCCGACGATCGCGATCTTCTCGCCGGAGTCGATGGTGCGACCGCCGATCCGCGCGGAGAAGCCCGGCCCGGACAGGCAGTGCGCGGCGGTCAGTACCCACTGCGGCGCGACCAGGGCGCCACCGCAGTGGAAGTTCGGGCCCGCGTACAGCTTCACGAAGAACCCGTAGTCCTCGGTGGCGTCGTGGCCACCGACGATCTGCGCGGACGCCGGATGCGATGTCACCGCCGCCGATGGCCACAGCAGCGCGGCGGCCACGGCGATCGCGGCACCACACATGCTCAGGGCGCGAAAACGCATTGTTCGTCTCCTTGTGCAGGTCAGCCCGTGTGCTGGGCGATCCAGTCGCGGAAGGCAGGGACCTTCTCGTAGATGGAGGGTTGTTCGGCGCAGGCCGGGTTCTGCTCGCCGGGGCGGCTGGTGGCGCCGCCGAGCTCCCAGCGGCCGGCCACCCTCACGATCAGCGGGCCGCCGGAGTCGCCGTAACAGGAGCCGCGGCCCGTCTTGTCCCCGACGCACAGCTCGGTGGCCGGATCGAACCGGTAGTTGCAGGGGGTGACCAGGGTGGTGTCCAGCTCCTGGACGACCGTCGGGTTCTCGTCGCAGCCCAGGAAGCTGGGGCAGGTCTGGCCCAGGCCGAGGATCCGGACCGCGTCCCCGGTGTTCAGCGGGGCCGTGGTGATCGGAATCGGGGTGGCCTTCACCGGTGTTCTCAGCTTGATCAGCCCGAAGTCCGGGTCGGTGGCGAACGTCTGTGCCACGGCCGCCGCCTCGCCGCCGTACAGCTGGTTGCTGCCGACCTTCACCGAGGTCGGCGGCGTCGCCACGCAGTGCTTCGCGGTGACCACCCACTGCGGGGCGATCAACGCGCCGCCGCAGTCGAAGGCGCCGTCGCGGAACAGCTGGGCGAAGAAGCCGTAGGTCTCGGTGGCGTCGTGCCCGCCGACGATGGGAGCGGCCGTCGAGTTGGGCCAGGAGAATGCCGCCGTTAGTGCTATTGCGGTACCGAGAACGCCGAATGCGCGAGCACGCATTTCTGTTTCCTTTCGCAGGGAGATACCGCAGGAAACAGTGTCATAAGGGGTGTTTCCCGGGCCACCGTGGTGACCCGGGAAACGGATTCGGCTATCAGCCGGTGTGCGACTTGATCCAGGCGTTGAAGGCCGGAACCTTCTCGTAGATGGACGGCGCGGTGGCGCAGGTCGGGTTGTTCTGGCCGGCGCGGCTGGTGGCACCGCCGAGCTCCCAACGGCCGTTCACCTTGACGACCAGCGGGCCGCCGGAGTCGCCGTAGCAGGCACCGCGCTGGGTGTTGTCACCAACACACAGCTCCTTGGCGGACTGGAAGGACGCGGTGCAACCGGAGTTGTTGACCAGGGTGGTGTCCAGCTGCTGCAGGTTGTTCGGCGCGCTGCCGCAACCCCGGGTCGGACAGGTCTGGCCGTGGCCGATGATCCGCACCGCCTGGCCGGTGGCCAGGGCGTTCGTGGTGATCGGGATCGGGGTGCCCTGGGCGGACGCCTTAGCCAGCTTGATGATGCCGAAGTCCGGGCTGGTGGAGTCCATGCTGGCGATCTGGATCTGCTCGCCGCTGTTCAGCGTGGTGCCACCCACCCGCACCGAGGTGGGGCGCGCGTCGACGCAGTGCTTGGCCGTGACGACCCACTCGGGGCTGATCAGCGAGGCGCCGCACAGGAAGCTGCTACCGGAGAACAGCTTGACGTAGAAGCCGTAGTTCTCGGTGGCGTTGGTGCCGCCGATGATGCGCTCGGCGACGGGAGCGGACTCCGTGGTGGTGGCCTGGGTGGGCAGCACGATGGCGGCAGCAGCGGCCGCCATCGCGACAAGGGCGATGCCAAATGCGCGGATACGCATTTAATTGTCCTTTCGCAGGGAATGCCGGTTGCAGGATCCGGCACACCTGGCACCGTGCCTTAAGGGTTTCTTTGAGAAAAGCCTATTTCCGATATTGACAGTAAACTCACGCGATCGGCCTAAGATCGAATCAGCCGGTGTGCGCCTTGATCCAGTCGCGGAAGGCGGGCACCTTCTCGTAGATCGCGGGCGTGTTCCCGCAGACCGAGGAGCCCCGGCTGGTGGCGCCGCCGAGCTCCCAGCGGCCGTTCACCTTGATGATCATCGGGCCGCCGGAGTCGCCCCGGCAGGCTCCCTTGCCCTTGGTGTCGCCGACGCACAGTTCCTGGGCGCCCGCGCCACATCCGGCGGCCAGGGCGGTGTCCAATTCCTGCAGCGTCTTGGCGGCCGAGCCGCAGCCGTCGGTCGGGCATGTCGTGCCGTGACCCAGGATTCGCACCGCGGCACCGACGGCCAGGGCGTCGTCGGTGATCGGGATCGGCGTGCCCTGCTTCGACGGGGAGGCCAGCTTGATGATGCCGAAGTCGGGGCCGACGCTGTCCGTGCTGGCGATCTTGATCTCCTCGCCGCCACTGATCGTGCTGCCGCCGATGCGCACCGAGGTCGGCTGCAACAGCACGCAGTGCTGCGCGGTGACGACCCACTCCGGGGCGATCAGTGAGCCGCCGCAGTTGAACGCCCCGTTGACCAGCAGTTTGGTGTAGAAGCCGTAGCTCTCGGTGGCGTCGTGCCCGCCGACAATTCGTTCGGCCGTGTTCTGCGAGTCCACGATGGAGGTCTGGGTCGGCAGAATGACGGCGGCCATCGCGGCCAGCAGAATTCCGAATGCGCGAATACGCATCTGCTATTCCTTTCGCAGGGGCCGGATGCAGGGTCCGGCATACGTGCGACGCTCCCGGACAATGACCGGTAACGACAGATCCACTGTGGACTTAACAGCCAAGCCCACTCGTTCGGAGCAGCTAGCCTGAAACGCGGTACTCGGATTCGGGGAGAATGGGCCGAAAGGCAGGCAGTCGGACATAGGCCGTGGGGATAAATTGGCGTTATGCCCGATCTTGAACTACGACATCTGCGTGCGGTCTGTGCCGTAGCGGACACGGGCAGCGTCAGCAAGGCCGCCAGTCAGCTGGGGCTCACCCAGCCCGCGTTGACCGCGCAGCTGCGGCGGCTGGAACGCCTCGTCGGCGGCCAGCTCTTCATCCGCACCGCCAGCGGAAGCTCGGCCACCGAACTGGGCAGGCACGTCGTCGGCACCGCCCGGCACATCCTGGGCGACCTGGATCACCTGCTGGTCGTCGCCCAGCAACGCGCGCGGGGCAACGATCCGCGGTCGGTGGTCGTCGGCAGTACGCCGGTGCTGTTCATCGGCGAACTGGTCTCCGAACTGGGCAGGCGGATCCCCGGGTTCGAGATCCGCGCGGAGATCGAGCCGTCCGGGGTGGAACTGCTGGCCAGGCTGCTGGCCTCCCGCGTGCACATCGCGGTCTTCGAGCGCTTCGAGGGACTCGACCGCTACGAGCTGCGGGGCGTGGAGATCCGTTCGCTGCTCACCGAGCCGCGATTCGTCGCCGTGCCCGCGGACTCCGCTCTGGCGGGCGACGGACCGGTGGATCTGGGCCGGCTGGCCGACTTCGAATGGGTGGTTCCGCCGCCGGAACACGACAGCGGCCGGTTGCAGCTGCACACCGCGTGCATGTCCGTCGGCTTCA
Source organism: Pseudonocardiaceae bacterium YIM PH 21723 (assembly GCA_003600225.1). Classification (GTDB taxonomy): domain Bacteria; phylum Actinomycetota; class Actinomycetes; order Mycobacteriales; family Pseudonocardiaceae; genus QZFT01. Next base: position 6,571 of record QZFT01000068.1, on the reverse strand, counting down.
CCCCGAAGATCCGGCACCACACCACCGAACGCAGCCTGATCCGGCACCTGGTGGCCGCCGGAGCCGTGGCGACCGTGCCGCCGTGCACGCCCAGCGGCGAGGGCATCGTTGTGCTTCCGCTGCTTGATGATCCGCTGCGGATGCAGATCATGGTGGTGTGCCGGACCGATGGGGCATTGTCCGGGCGTACCCATGAGGCCTTCGGGAGTGTTGCACAGGCGTACCATTCGCTCGTCGAGGCGAATCCGGCCTACGCCAAGTGGTGGCGGGACAATCCTCGAGCACACGCTGAGCTGGATGCCGCCCTGCTGATCGGTGACGATCGATAGCAACATCGCAGGTCGACCGTGGGGGCGGCTGGTGCCCGCGCACAAGATCCGGCTACGCTGCGCGAAATTCGGACAGTCGTTCAAGCATCAAAAGGAGTGGCACCTCGTGAGCGAGCGTGCGAGCGAACAATTCAACACAGCAGCATCGCGAATGCAGGCGACGAGCGCTAGCGAGGAGATGAAATGAGCGAGCGCACCCTCGTCCTCGTCAAGCCGGACGGCGTCAGCCGTGGTCTGGTCGGCGAGGTCATCTCCCGCATCGAGCGCAAGGGCCTGACCCTGGCCGCGCTGGAGCTGCGGAACGTCGACCGTGCCATCGCGGAGCAGCACTACGCGGAGCACGACGGCAAGCCGTTCTTCGAGTCGCTGCTGGAGTTCATCACCTCCAGCCCGGTCGTCGCGATCGTCGTCGAAGGCACGCGTGCCATCCCGGCCTTCCGGCAGCTGGCCGGCGGAACCGACCCGGTGGAGAAGGCGACCCCGGGCACCATCCGCGGTGACTTCGGCCTGGAGACCCAGTTCAACCTGGTACACGGTTCGGACTCCCCGGAGTCGGCCGCCCGCGAGATCAAACTGTGGTTCCCTGATCTATGAGTAGTCCGGCGAGCAGGATCCGGGGTCCATACCTGATCGACAAGCCAGGGCCGGATCTGGTGAACCAACTGACCGACCTGTTCTCCAGGTCGGCCAGTGTGGCGCCCGATCCGTTGGACAGCACGGATTTTGACGGAGGCAATCTGCGGGCCACGGCCATGCGGATTGCCTCCGGCGCCATGGATCCGGCCGGGTCGTTGATCGTCTCCGACGCCGGCGAGGACCTGATCGGCTGCATCAGCCTGGAGCAGGAGGTCGACCCGCTGCGCAGGCATCGCGGGATCGTCCGGCTGCTGCTGGTCGATCCCAACTTCCGGGGTCAGGGCCTGGCGGGCGAGTTGATCGAAGCCTGTTGTGAGCGCGCCCGTTCGCTCGGCCTGAGTCAGGTCTACCTGCGGGAAAAGGGCGGATTCGGGGCCGAGACCTACTACGCCCGGCACGATTTCCGGCTGGTCGGCAGGTTCCCCGGTGGGATCCGGATGGCGCAGGGCATCGACCTCGACGAGCTCTGGCTGCTGCGCGAGCTCTAGGCCGAGGACCGGCGTTCCAGCAGTAGCCCGAGGAGAGCACCCACCAGGCACACCGCCGAGGTGGCCAGGAAGATCTCCCGGTACTGGATCAGCAACGCCTCGTTCAACGCCGTCCGGTATGCGGCGAGCAGCCGGCTGAACTCCTCGGCCGGGATGCCGAACGGCAGCGGGGTGTTCAGGTTCCTGGTCAGCGACTGGAACCGGGACAGTCCCCACGCGGACAGCGCGGCCACCCCGATCAGCATGCCGGTCATCCGGGCCACGACCACCGAGCTGGAGGCCACCCCGTGCTGCGCGGCGGGCACCACGGCCAGCACGGTGGCCGACAGCGGGGCGATCACCAGTCCCAGGCCGAGCCCGGCGATGGCCAGGTCGGTGTCGAACACCGGCAGGCCGAGCGGATACGTCTGGTCCAGGACGTTGATCTGCCAGCCGTGCAGCAGCCAGTAGCCGCCGGTCGCGATCAGCAGGCCGACCACGGTGACGAGGCGGTTGCCCAGCCTGCCCGCGAGCCAGCCGCCGAGCACCGCGCCGATCGGCAACGCGATCAGGAAGCGGATCAGCAGCGCGGCGCCCTCGGTCGAGTTCTTGCCCAGCAGCGTCTGCACGAACAGCTGCACGTCGACCAGGGTCACCATCAACGCGGTCCCGGTGCAGAAGCTGGCGCCGAGCGCGGCCAGGAACGGGCGCATCAGCACCCCGGCCGGATCCAGCAGCCGGACCTTGGCCCGCGACTCCCAGAAACCGAAGGCGATCAGCACGACCAGGCCACCGGCGATGCACGGCAGGCCCCAGGTCGGCAGCACGCCGGCGGCGGGGTCGGGGTTGTAGAAGCCGACCACCAGCAGCCCGAGGGCCACGGCCAGCAGGCCGCCGCCGACCAGGTCGACCCGGCGATCCTCCGGGATGGAGTTCAGGTCCTTGGGCAGGGCGAACTGGACGGCCACCATGGACAGCAGGGCCAGGGGCACGTTCAGCCAGAACAGCCCGCGCCAGCCCTCCAGGCCGATCAGCTGCCAGCCGGTCCAGCCGGCCACGACGGCCCCGTACAGCGGGCCGAGCACGCTGCCCAGTTCCTGGGCCGCGCCCACCGCGCCCAGCGCGGTGGCCCGCCTGCGGTCGGACCACAGGTCGCCGACCAGGGCCATGGTCACCGGCAGTAGTGCGCCACCCGCGATGCCCTGCACCGCGCGGCCGGCCACCAGCATCGGCACGTCACCCGCGACGGCGGTGAGCACCGAGCCGAGCGCGAAGCCGAGCAGGCACAGGTGGATGACGAGGCGCCTGCCCCAGCGGTCGGACAGCTGGCCGAGCAGCGGCATGGCCGCGACGTAGCCCAGCAGATAGCCGGTGACCAGGGGAGTCGCCCGCTCCAGGTGGTTCACCGGCACCCCAAGGTCGGTGACGATCTGGATCAGGATCGTCACCACCACGTAGGCGTCCAGCGCGGCCAGCAGGACCGCTGTGCCACCGACGCCGATGGCTACCCGGGACCTCATTACTGCGGCGGCTGGATGGTGACCGGCTTGCCGAAGTCGGAGAGTTTGACCGTGGCCGAGGCCTCACCGGAATCGGCGGGCACCGGCAGCTTCACCTGCAGTACCTGGGAGTTCTCCGCATCGATCCACACCTGTGCGGTCTTCACCTCGCCGCTCACCGGGACCAGCGACTTCACCGCGGTCGCGTCCGGCTCCACCTTGACCCGGTAGGCCTTGCGTCCGTTGATCGTCTCGCTCGCCTCGGTCTGCGGGTTCTTCGCGGTGGCCAGCAGGTGGGCCACGCCCTTGTCCGGGTTGAGGATCGCGCTGGGGTCGAAGAAGGAGGTCACCATGCTGGACGGCAGCTTCGTGTAGCCGCCGGTCACGCCCTTGAGGTACAGCGAGTCGCCGACCAGGGTGAAGTTGTACTCGGCGGCCGGGCCCATGATCGAGATCACGGCCTTGCCGGTGGCCTCGCCCTTGTTGGTGAGCTGGAAGGCCGCGCTGGTCAGCGGCAGGCCCTTCGGTTTGCCCTCGGTGGCGATGTCCAGCGAGACCGCGTCCACCGACTTCATCGCGGTGGCGGCCTTGCTGGTCAGTTCGGAGCCCTGAGGCAGGTTCTCCGTGCTGGTGGTGTCCCCGTTGCATCCGGCCAGCAGGGCGCCCAGCAACAGCACACCGGCGGCGGAGATCCTGTTGATCCACATGGCGAACAGCCTAGACCGAGAACCGGCGAGGTGCCGGAGATCCCTTCCGGCTCCGTTAATCGCATGACTTTGTCAGGGGTCGCCGATAGCTTGCCGGTATGCCAGCCGCGATGGTCTCCGCAACCGGACTGACTAAGACTTTCGGCTCCTTCACCGCCGTGGATGGAATCGATATCGAGGTCAGACCCGGTGAAGTGTTCGGCTTCCTCGGCCCCAACGGGGCGGGGAAGTCCTCCACCATGCGGATGATCTCCTGCGTCTCGCCGCGCAGCGGCGGGGATCTCGCCGTGCTGGGCATGGACCCGGACCGCAGGGCGGCGCAGATCAAGGCCCGGATCGGCGTCGTCCCCCAGCAGGACAACCTGGACACCGAGCTGACCGTGCGGCAGAACCTGCAGATCTACGCGCGGTACTTCGGCATCAGCTGGTCGAAGGCCGGTGAGAAGGCCGACGAGCTGCTGGAGTTCGCCCAGCTCACCGACCGGGCGAAGAGCCGGGTGGACCCGCTGTCCGGCGGTATGAAGCGCCGGCTGACCATCGCCCGCTCGCTGGTCAACGAACCCGAGCTGCTGCTGCTGGACGAGCCGACCACCGGCCTCGACCCGCAGGCCCGGCACCTGCTCTGGGACCGGCTCTACCGGCTCAAGCAGGAGGGCGTTACTCAGATCATCACCACCCACTACATGGACGAGGCCGAGCAGCTCTGCGACCGGCTCGTCGTCATGGACGCGGGCAAGATCGTGGCCGAGGGATCGCCGTCCGAACTGATCGCGCAGTACTCGACGAAAGAGGTCCTGGAGCTGCGGTTCACCCCCGGCACCCAGCAGGACTCGGTGCCCCAGGTGGAGGCCCTGGCGGACCGGATCGAGGTGCTGCCCGACCGGCTGTTGCTGTACACCGCCGACGGTGAGGGTGCCCTGTCCGCCGCGCACCAGCGCGGGGTGGAGCCGGTGTCCAGCCTGGTGCGGCGCAGCACGCTGGAGGACGTCTTCCTGCGGCTCACCGGAAGGCAGCTGGTGGACTGATGGCCGTCGCATCGATCGGACGCGTGGTTCCCGCCTGGCAGGGGCCGCTGCTGTACGTCGAGTACAGCTGGACCTGGTACAAGCGCAGCTGGCGCAGCACCATCGTGAGCAGTGTGGTGAACCCGCTGCTGCTGTTGCTGTCCCTGGGCGTCGGCATGTCCATCTTCCTGGGGAGCAATCCGAAGATCGCCGAGTTCACCGGCGGCGTCAGTTATCTGGTGTGGCTGGCTCCGGCACTGATGACCACCGCCGCGTTGCAGACCGCCACCTTCGAGTCGACCTATCCGATCCTGGCCAACTTCCAGTGGGTGCGGATCTATCAGGGCATCAACGCCACCCCGTTGTCCTCGCGGCAGATCGCCGGCGGAACGCTGCTGTGGATCGCGTTGCGGGCCTTCTCGGTGAGCGCGGTGTTCGCGGTGATCGCGACGCTGCTGGGGGCGGTACACAGCTGGGCCGTGATACCCGCGGTGCTGTGTTCCACGCTCGGCGCCATGGCCTTCTCGGTTCTGGTGGTCGCCTTCGCGGTGACCAGGGTGGACAAACAGCCTGGGTTCGAGGTCGTCTTCCGGCTGATCATGATGCCGATGATGTTGTTCGCCGGGACCTACTACCCGGTCGAGACGCTGCCGGTGTGGGCGAAGGCGATCGCCTGGGTAACGCCGCTGTGGCACAGCACCGAGCTGTCCAGGGGACTGTCTCTGGGCACGCTGGATCCGCTGTCCGCGCTGGGCCACCTGACCTACCTGGTGCTGCTCATCGTGCTGGGCACCTGGGCGACGATGCGGCTGTTCGTCAAGGAGCTGGAGAAATGACCACCCTGCTGCGTCCCCTGGTACCGCTGCGGATCATCCCGCCGGGTATGTACGCGCGCCGAGCCAGTTCGATGATGGAGCGCGCGGTGCTCAGCCAGCGCAGCGCGTGGCTCACCTTCGTGACCGGATTCTTCGAGCCGGTGTTCTTCCTGTTCGCGCTGGGTTATGGCTTCGGCAGGCTGGTCGGTGGGATCGAGGGTGTGGACTACGCCGCCTACCTGGCGCCCGCGCTGCTGGCGATCTCGGCGATGAACGGCGCCATCATGGAGGCCACGTTCAGCATCTTCTTCCGGCTGAAGTACGCCAAGCTCTACGACGCGGTGCTGGCCACCCCCATGGGTCCGGTCGACGTCGCCCTCGGCGAGATCGGCTTCGCCCTGGTCCGCGGCGCGATCTACTCGCTGACCTTCCTGATCGTCATGCTGGCGATGGGCCTGGTCGGTCCCGGCTGGGCATTATTGGCGCTGGTGGCGTCGTTGCTGGTCGCGCTGGCCTTCTCCGCAGCGGGTATGGCCGTCGCCACGTTCCTGCGCAGCTGGCAGGACTTCGACATGGTGATGCTGTTCGTCATCCCGATGTTCCTGTTCTCCAGCACCTACTACCCGCTGTCGGTGTACCCGGAGTGGCTGCAGGTGCTCATCCAGTGCTTCCCGCTGTACCACGGCATCGAGCTGATCCGCTCGATCGCGCTGGGTCACCCGCACTGGGGACTGCTCTGGCACGTCGCCTACTTCGCGGTGATGACCGTCATCGGCGGCGTCATCGCCGCCCGCCGGGTCAAGGGGCTCCTGTTGAAGTAGGTGGTTTTGGGTCCGGTCTGGTGGCTGTCGAAAGAGGGCTGTGGAGGGGGAGACGGGTGGGGGCCCGCCTGTCTTTCCTGCCTGGCTGTTGGGTGGGGGCCCGCCGTTCTGGGCTCTCGGACGGGGTCGGGGCTTGATCGCTTCTGGTGCTGACCTGCGCCGTTTGTCGGAGCCCTACGCGTGACGGGTGGGGCCACTGTGACTGGTGGTGTTCCTGTGGGTGAACGGGTGGCCGTTGTTCCATCTTCAAGATGGATCCGGGGCCCCAAATCCATCTTGAAGATGGAACAACC
>QZFT01000078.1 GCA_003600225.1 Pseudonocardiaceae bacterium YIM PH 21723 | reverse complement strand
ATCGGGGGCGGATTTGGTGCGTTAGATGCACCAAATCCGCCCACGATCTTGAAGAATCCGGGCGACATGGTGTCGAAACGGCGCGACACGCCGCAGTGTCCCACAATGTGGGCGTCCACAGTGGACGGTAAGTACCTGAAGGACGCCTCCCTTTACCCGAGGTAAACGATGGCGTCCTTCAGCGCACTCAAGTAAACGATGGCGTCCTTCAGGTCCCCCGCGGAAGCGGCCCATCCCCACCAGACCGGCGTGCCCCCACCCAACAGCCAGGCAGGAAAGACGCGGCCCCCAGCCCGTCTCCCCCTCCAAAGCCCTCTTTCGCCAACCGCCCGACCCAACCCCCGCCCCCACGGCAGGGAAGGGCACCCCCGAGACGGGAGTGCCCTTCAGGTAAACCGGAAGTTAAGAAGATCCCTAGAACGCCATCGCCTGGGCTCGCCGCTTGATCTCGCGGCTGCGCTCCGAACGCAGTGCGGCGATCGGCGTGCCTGCCAGCGAGTCGTCGACGGTGAACATCCAGCGCAGGATGTCCTCCGGCGCGTAACCGCCGTCGTCGAGCAGTGTCAGCGTGCCGGACAGATGCTTGACGACCTCCCCGTCGATCAGGAAGTCTGCGGGCACGACAACGACTCCGCCTCGGCGGAAGGCCAGCAGTGTCTTGTCCCGCAGCATCTGGTGCACGCGGGTGATGGGCAGGCCGAGGTTCTCGGCCACATCGGGCAGTGACAGAACGGCTACGTCCGGGTCCAGAACGTCAGTTGCCGTGGGAATTGCACTCACCTGGATTACCCTGCCACAGTTCGGATCGTTATGCCGAGCAACGGACTGGTAACACCGACGCCTACGATGGATTGCTGTGGAGCAGCGAGTGACTGACCTCGGAACCCTGATACTCGATTCTCGGTATCGGGTGGACGGCATGCTCGCCCGCGGTGGGATGTCAACCGTTTACCGAGGTGTAGACACCCGTCTCGAGCGTCCGGTGGCCATCAAAGTGATGGACCAGCGGTTGAACTCAGATCGTACGTTCACTGAGCGTTTCGTTCTGGAAGCCAAGTCTGCGGCACGGCTACACCACCCGAACGTGGTAGCCGTGCACGACCAGGGCGTCGATCGAGGCGCGAGCCTGGACGGCGAGGACGACCGGGTGTTCCTGATCATGGAGCTGGTCGACGGCGGCACGCTGCGCGACCTGCTCTTCGAGCGGACCACCCTGTCCCCCACCCTGGCGTTGACGCTGATGGAGCCGGTGCTGTCCGCGCTCTCGTCGGCACACCGCGCGGAACTGGTGCACCGGGACGTCAAGCCGGAGAACGTGCTGATCTCCAGCCAGGGTGTGGTGAAGGTCGCCGACTTCGGTCTGGCGAAGGCCATCTCCGGGCACCAGATGACCAGCGACAGCGTCATCCTGGGCACCGTCGCCTACCTGTCGCCGGAGCAGGTCGCCACCGGCGCGGCCGACCAGCGCAGCGACGTGTACTCGGCGGGCATCCTGCTCTACGAGATGCTGACCGGAACCACCCCGTACACCGGCGACACCGCCCTCTCCGTGGCCTACCGGCACGTCAACAGCGATGTGCCCGCGCCGAGCGAGAAGGTGCCCGGCCTGCCGCCGGAGCTGGACCAGCTGGTGTTGTCCGCCACCCGGCGCGAACCCGACCAGCGCCCGGACGACGCCGCCGCGTTCCTGCTGGCCGTGCAGTCGGTCCGCAACCAGCTCGGCCTGGCCCGGATAGCCATCCCGGCTCCGGGGTCCGGTGCCGGTGAAGCGCCCGCCTCGGCCTCGATGGCCTATCTGAACGGCACCCCGCAGTACCTGCCGACCGAGCCCGCCCCGGTCCCGCAGCAGCAGGCCCCGGTCTACGCGACTCCCGCGCCGGACGCCACCGAACGGATGCTGCCGCCGGCCGGGACGCTGCCCGCGCCACCGGCCGGGGCCTGGTCGATGGACCGGTACAACCCTCCCCCGCCGCCGGTGCCGCCGCAGCAGCAGTTCGCCGACCAGCGGACCAAGGACCGGCGCACCACCAAGATGTGGATCGGTGCGATCGCGCTGCTGGCCCTGCTCGTGGCCGGTTTCGCCTGGTTCATGGGCAGCGGCAACGGGACCACGGTCCCCGGGGTCGCCGGGCTCAGCCAGCAGGAGGCCACCGACCTGCTGACCAGGTCCGAACTCAACGTGAAGATCGTTCAGCGGTTCGACAACGCGGCCGCCAAGGGTCAGGTGCTGGGCACCGATCCGCCGGCCGGGACCGAGGTCTCACGCGGCACGGACATCCAGCTCGCGGTGTCCAAGGGCAAGCCGATCGTGCCGGCCATCCAGCAGGGCATCACGGTCGACGAGGCCAAGGCCATCCTGAAGAAGGCCGAACTCGAGGGTGCGCACGAGCCGAAGGACGACGAGTACAGCGCCACGGTGCCCAAGGAGCGGGTGATCCGGGTCGACCCGCAGTCGGGCAGCCCGGCCGTCGCCGGTACCCCGGTGCGGATCATCGCCAGCAAGGGCCCGGCGCCCAAGCCGGTGCCCAATGTGATCGGCCTGCCCAAGGACCAGGCGTTCGCCGCGCTGCAACAGGCCGGCTACCAGCCGATCGACGGCGGCAACGGCAACGATCCCACCGCGGTCGTGTCCTCCATCGATCCGCAGGCCGGCACCAAGGGCGAGGACGTGCCGGAGAGCAAGATCACGGTCAAGTTCACCACCGCCACCATCGTGCCGAACGTGGTGGGCAAGCGGGCCAACGAGGCTGCGCAGATCCTGAAGAACGCCGGCCTGAAGCCCAAGCTGGTCTCCTTCTTCCCCGGCAGCAACTCCCCGGTGACCAACACCAATCCGGCGGCCGGGACACGGGTCCGCCCTGGGACGGAGATCGCAGTCTTCGTGTCGTTCTGGGGATGAGCTGTGACAGAACGATGAAGTAGCCGGGGCAGAGTCAGAGATGTGTTTGTACGAGCAACTTCTCTGATCTCTGTCCTGGCTTTATCACTGATGTCCTGCGCGGCACCCGGGCAAGCATCGCTCGGGCTCGCCGCAGCGGGCAGCGAACTGAAGATAGATTTCGACACCCTTCATGTGAGCGCCGGCGGCGTTGAGCTGTCCGACAAGGTCGCCGGCCTGGGTAAGCCCAGCGAGGTCCGCTGGGAGGGCGCCACCGCCCGCTGGTCGTTCCCGGAGCGCGGCCTCGCCGCCAGCGCTACCACCGACCACGGCCGGCTGATCGTCACGCTGACCGGCGACAAGGGCACGGTGGCCTGGCCGGCCACCGGTTCCTCCAAGACCACCGCCTTCCAGGTACCTCGCGGCGAAGGCCTCAACATCCCGGCCAACGACCCGTTCTGGAACTCTGCCGACAGCCACCTCACCGACAGCCCTCTGGAGCTGGCTGGTGCCATCACCATGCCGTTCTGGGGCCAGACCATCGGTAAGGCCGGCGTGAGTTATCTGGTACCCACCGATATCGGCAGCACACTGAAGTTCAGCTCGCAGCACGGCAGGTTGCGCGCCACCGGCGGCCACGACTTCACCGAGGGCCACGAGTACACCGTCGCCTTCAGCCTCACCGACTCCTCCCCGGTGGCCGCCGCCAAGGACTACCGCCGCTGGCTGGCCGAGCACGGGCAGCTGAGCTCGCTGGAGCAGAAGATCAAGGCCAATCCGGAGGCGGGCAAGCTGATCGGCGCCTTTCACGCCTACCTGTGGGGCGATGGCCGGACCCCCGCGCTGCCGGCGAAGCTGCGTGAACTGGGCATCGACCGGATGTGGCTCGGCTACGACGCCGACTTCAAGGGCGTGACCCCGGGGTTCGTCAAGGCCGGGAAGGATGCCGGCTACCTGGTCGGGCCGTACGACTCGTACGACAACGCGCAGGTACCGGAAGAGGCGGACAACCCGACCTCGAAGTGGCCGGACAACGTGTGGCCGGACTTCTGCGTCCGCAAGGCCGACGGCAGCCTGCAGACCGGGTTCGGCGGCCGTGGCTGCTACGTCAGCTCGAAGGCCCTCGCAGATGCCGAGCCGACCAAGCACTACCTGGCCGACCGGGTGGCGAAGATGACCGGGACCGGCGTGAACAGCTACTTCCTGGACGTGGACGCCGCAGGCGAGCTGTTCAACGACCACAGCAAAGATCACCCGATGACCAAGGCGCAGGACCGCGAGTACAAGCTGGACCGGATGCGCAAGCAGCACGGGAAGTTCGTGCTCGGTTCCGAGTCGGCCGGCTCCTGGGCCAACCAGGTTCTGGACTACAGCCACGGTTCCAGCACACCCGTCTCCCCGCACTACTGGGAGGAGAGCAAGGACAAGGCGAACTGGGGCGCGTACTACCCGCAGACCGCCCCGGCCTTCTTCTTCAAGCCGGCGAAGCTGTCGGACAACGCGGTGAAGGCGATGTTCGACCCGGTCTACCGGGTGCCGCTGTACTCCACGGTGCTGCACGACTCGGTGGTCACCACCGATCGCTGGGAGATCGACCTGTACAAGCTGCCCGCGCAGAAGCGGGACCGGGTCCTGACGGCGATGCTGTACAACACCCCGCTGAACCTGGTCCTGGACGGTAAGCGACTGGCGGAGAAGGGCACGGAGATCGCCGAGTACCAGCGGTTCTTCCGGGCCATTCAGGAGAAGGCGGGCACCAGGGCGATGACCGGCTTCGAATACCTGTCGGCGGACAAGAAGGTGCAACGGACGACGTTCGGCGACTTCACCATCACCGCCAACTTCGGCACCACCGAGTCGAACGGGGTCCCGGCCGGCTGCGTGGTCGCCGACGGGAAGAAGCTCTGCCCCTAGTGAGATGAGCAGATTCCATGGAAAGTGCAAAAAGCGCACTTTCCATGGAATCTGCCCCTGATCACTCCTCCGCGCCGAACCAGCGGGTGAGGGCGGCCCGCAGCTCATCCGGCCGGGAGGTGTCCGCCGCCCAGGCGACATAACCATCCGGCCGGATGAGCACGGCGGCGGCCGGGACGTCCGCCTTAGCAGTGATCAGGTCGGCCCGGTCCCGCCAGCCCGCCGCGATGTCGGCGATGGCGGGATCGCCGGCCAGGTCGAGCAGCAGGGGCCTGCCGGTCCGGGCCAGCTCGGCCAGCCTGATGTCCCCCTCCTCCGTGCACAGCGGCACGTCGGGGAGGAAATACCCGGTGAGTGGGTGCGGACCGGTGGCCATGTCGTAGCGGATATCGGTACCGGCCATCATGTTGGCGATGCGCGACCGGTTCTCCGGCTCGGCGAGGAACTCGCCGAACAACGCCCGCAACGCGGTGACCGCCGGTCCGGGCTGTACGAGCGCGCTCTGTGCCTGGGTGTGCATGAGGACCCGCTCGCTGGCCTGCCGCCGCTCGGTGTCGTAGGTGTCCAGCAACCCCTCGGGCGCCGTCCCGCGCACCACCGCGGCGAGCTTCCAGCCCAGGTTGACCGCGTCCTGCATGCCGAGGTTCAGCCCGGGGCCACCGATCGCCGAGTGCACGTGCGCGGCGTCGCCGACCAGCAGCACCCGATCCTGCCGGTAGCGCTGCGCCAACCGGGAATTGCCGCCGACGCGCCGCCGGACCAGGTGCGAGCCGGGTCCCTCCGGTGCCCTCAGTGCGATCCCGGTGCCGAGCACCCTGGACACGCTCTCCTGGAGCTCCGTCAGCGTCATCGGCGCGTCCGGGTCCACGACGGGTCCCCATTCCATGGTGGACAGCAGCGTGGGACGGTCGGGAAACGGCGCGTACGCCATCATTCCGTGTTCGGTGCGGTAATGCTGGAACGGTGGGATGACGCCGTGACCGGGCACCGTGAGCCCGCCCGTCGCCGGGTCGATCAGCTCGGCGGGAACGCGGACATGCGCCGCCCGGGAGACGGTGTCATCCCTGGTCACGCCCGGGAATTCGATGCCCGCCAGTTTGCGGGTGCGGCTCCTGCCACCGTCGGCGCCGATCAGGTAGCGGGTCCGCAGCCGGTACGGGCCGTCCGGGCCTTCGACATCGACATCGACGCCGTCGGAGTCCTGGGTGAGCCCGGTGAGCTCGTGTCCCCGCAGGATCCGCACCCCCAGTTCGATCGCGCGCCGGCCGAGTACCTCCTCCACCCGGGTCTGCGGTACCCCCAGCACGCACATCGGGTTGGCGGGCAGGTCCGCGAGGGGTAACGGGAACGCGCCGAAGACGTACTGCGGAACCGGTCGCGGCGGCTCGGGGTTGCCGCTGAGCTCCTCGTGCAGCCCGCGGTGGTCGAGCAGCCGGACCACCTGGCCGACCAGGCCGTTGGCCCGGTTCTCCGTGGTCGGCTGCGGGAGCCGTTCGAGCACCAGCGGCCGGACACCCGCCAGGCTGAGCTCGCAGGCCAGCAGCAGGCCGTTGGGCCCACCACCGGCGATGACGATGTCGTGGGACATGGCGTTTCCCTCCAGTATGCGGACGTGCTCCAGCGACCCGGCGGCCTGCCGGGTTTGCTGCGCGTGCCGTCTGTTATCGAGTGGGCGGGCCCTGCGCGAGCAGGCCGAAGGCCTCGCGCAACAGCTCGGCGACCGGCGGCGGGTCCTCGGCCTGGCGCCAGTGATCCAGCACGGCCAGGATGGCCGCCCCGACCGTGCCCGCGAGCAGTTTCGGATACAGCTGCCCGGAATCGATGCCGGTGCGCGCGGAGATCGCCGCGAGGATGTCCGCCTCGACCGCGGCGTTGGCCCGCAGGAACTCACCCTGCAGGGCAGGGGAATCGAGCATGATGGGCACCTGCTTCCGCCACTGCGGCCCGGGATCGGTCTGTCCGCCCGGCGCTCCGGTGAAACCGGCCACCACCGCCTCGGTGATCGCCGTCCAGAGCGGCTCGTCCGCGGGCCTGGCCAGCAGTTCCGCCGCGATGCGCCGCCCCCGGTCGGCATGTCGTGCGGCGATGGCCTCGGCCTTGCTGGAGAAGTAGTTGTTGAACGTCCGAGCGGACACCCCGGCGGCCGCCGCGATGTCCTCCACCAGGACGTTGTCGAAGCCCCGCTCGACGGTGAGCCGGATCGCCGCCCAGCTCAGCGCCTCCCGGGTCTGCTCCTTCTTGCGTTCCCGCAAGCCCTTCTCCGTGGCCATGCCTCCACGGTACATCTTTTTGCGCGCCGCGCAAGTTTTCGCGTCACGCAAAATTGTGCCCAGGGCTGGCCTCCGGAGTTGACGATGTTCGGAAAGGGCCCGAACGTCGTCAACTCCGGGACGGGCGGCTAGAACTCGGCGTGCGGTGGGTTGGGCTTGGCCGCAGCCGGATGGTTCAGCAGCTCGGAGAGGGTGACCGGGGTCAGGCCCTTGGCCTTCAGCCCGGCGATGATCCGGGGCAGCGCCTTGGCGGTCATCGGCGCGGTGCCGAACGTCGAGTGCAACACGATGATCGATCCGGGCTGAGCCTTCGCCAGGCTGGCCTGCACGATGGAGTCCGGGGACTGGTTGAACGGGTCGCCGCCGACCACATCCCACTGGATGCCGGTGATGCCCAGCGGGGCCAGCGCGCGCAGCGCGGCCTCGTTGTAGCAGCCACCCGGGAAGCGGAAGTAGGGCTTGACCTGCGGAACCTTCACCCGGATCGCGTCGAAGGCGCGCTGCACGTCGGCGGCCATCTCCCCCGGTGGCACCGCGGGCAGCCCGTAACAGGGCTGAGCGAAGGACCGGTGCGAGTAGGAGTGGTTGGCCGCTTCGAACATCGGATCGGCGGCGATCCGGGCGGCGGTCTCCGGATACCGCTCCACCCACATACCGGTGAGGAAGAAGGTGGCGGGCACCTTCATCTCCTGCAGCACGTCCACCACCGGGGTGGCGTCGTAGGAGGCGACGCGGTGGCTGTTCAGCGACCGCAACATCGCCTCGTTCATGTCGGAGTCGAAGGTCAGCGCGACCAGCGGCCGGGTGCGTGGGCCGTTGCTGACCACGGGGGTGATGGCGGGCGGCGGCGGGGCCACCGTCGTCGTCGGAACGGGCGCGGCGAAGGTCCGCGCCGTTGTCGGCGGCGGACTGCTGGTCGTCGTCTCCTCGGGGGACAGCTCCCCCTGCTTGCCGACGACACCCAGCCGCTCGCCACCGGAGACCTGGTCTCCGATGGCCAGCACGACCGCACCCACTACCGCGACGGCGGCCAGCAGCCGCCCACTCATCATCCGCACGTCTCTAGGCCCGCAACATCTCCGCGACCAGGAACGCCAGTTCCAGGGACTGCTGGGTGTTCAGCCGCGGGTCGCAGGCGGTCTCGTACCGGCCGTGCAGGTCGGCGTCGGAGATGTCCTGGGCGCCGCCCAGGCACTCGGTGACGTCCTCGCCCGTCAGCTCGATGTGGATGCCGCCGGGGTGGGTGCCCAGGCCGCGGTGCACCTCGAAGAAGCCCTGCACCTCGTCCACGATCCGGTCGAAGTGCCGGGTCTTGTAGCCGGTGGTGGCCTCGTGGGTGTTGCCGTGCATGGGGTCGCACTGCCAGATGACCTGGTGGCCGGAGGCGGTGACCTTCTCCACGATGGCGGGCAGCACGTCGCGGACCTTGGAGTTGCCCATCCGGCTGATCAGCGTCAGCCGGCCCGGGGTGTTGTGCGGGTCGAGCCGTTCCACGTACTCCACGGCCAGCTCGGGCGTGGTGGTGGGGCCGATCTTCAGGCCGATCGGGTTGGTCAGCAGCTCGGCGAAGGCGATGTGCGCGCCCTCCAGCTGGCGGGTGCGCTCACCGATCCACAGGTAGTGCGCGCCCAGGTCGTACAGCTTGCCGTCGTCGAGGCGCAGCATGGCGCGCTCGTAGTCGAGGACGAGGGCCTCGTGGCTGACGTAGAACTCGACCGAGTGCAGGCTGGGGTCATCGACGCCACAGGCGTCCATGAAGCGCAGCGCCCGCTCGATCTCCTTGGCCAGGGCCTCGTAACGCGCGCCCGCCGGGGACTGGAGCACGAAGTCCTTGTTCCAGTCGTGCACCTTGGTCAGGTCGGCCATGCCGGTCGCGGTCATCGCGCGCAGCAGGTTCATCGCGGCGCCCGCGTTCGCGTACGAGCGGATCATGCGGGAGGGGTCGTGAACCCGGGCCTCCGGCGTGGCCACCAGGGAGTTGATCATGTCGCCGCGGTAGGACGGCAGGCCGAGCGCGTCCAGGTCGGACGAGCGGGGCTTGGCGTACTGGCCGGCGATGCGGCCCATCTTCACCACCGGCAGGCTGGCGCCGTAGGTGAGCACGATGGCCATCTGCAGCAGCGTGCGGATGTTGCCCCGGATGTGCGGCTCGGTGTTGTCCGCGAAGGTCTCGGCGCAGTCGCCACCCTGCAGCAGGAACGCCTCTCCCCTGGCCACCTGTGCGAGCCGCTCCTGCAGCCGCAGCACCTCGGCGGGCACGGTGATCGGCGGGACGCTCTCCAGAATCGTGCGGACGTTCTGGGCGTGCTCTGCGTTGGGCCACTTCGGTTGCTGGGCGGCGGGGCGAGCCAGCGCGTCATCCAGCCGGGCACGAAGTTCAGGCGACAGCGGGGGGAGCTCCGGAAGGGTCTCCACGGGCACATCAACGGTCCAGTTCACGCCACCAGCGTAGCCGTGGACGCACCTGATTTTCCGGCGCACCCCTGTGACGCCCACCTGCGCAGATGTACCGAACATCAACGCCCGGAAAGCGGGCAGGGAATTCCTCCCGGACTCTGGGATGCGGGGGCGGCGGGGGTTGGGTCTGGCGGTCGTCGAAAGAGGGCTTTGGAGGGGGAGACGGGTGGCGGGCGGGGACTTTCCTGCCGGCGTGTCGGGTGGGCGCACGCCTGTCTGGTCGTCGGGGCCGCTGCGCGGGGCCTGAGCCCACTTGTCGTGACTTTTGTCCACGACAAGTGCCACTTGTCGTGACTAATAACCACGACAAGTGGGGCGACACGCTGCAAAAACAGGGCGACACGCCAACACAATGTCCACTGTGGACAGTGAAGGGCCCCCGACAACCCAGACCGGCGTGCCCCCACCCAACACGCAGGCAGGAAAGACGCGGCCCCAAGCCCGTCTCCCCCTCCAAAGCCATCTTTCGACGACGGCCAGACCCAACCCCTCCCCACAACGGAAAAAGCCCCTCGCCCCCCACACCGGGGAGACGAGGGGCCCTCTGGGCTCCAGGTGAAACGGTCTAGCCGAACAGGACCTCGGCCTCGCTGTAGCGCTCGATCGGCACGGTCTTCAGCTCGTCGGTGGCCTCGGCCAGCTTGACCCGGACGATCTCCGTGCCACGCAGGGCCACCATCACGCCGAAGTCGCCCTCGTGCACGGCGTCCACGGCGTGCAGGCCGAACCGGGTCGCCAGGACGCGGTCGTACGCGGTCGGCGTGCCACCGCGCTGCACGTGGCCGAGCACGACGGCGCGGGACTCCTTGCCGGTGCGCTCGGCGATCTCCTCGGCCAGCCAGGTGCCGATGCCACCGAGACGCACGTGGCCGAACTCGTCCTTCTCCCCGGTCTTCAGCACCTCGGCGCCACCCTCGGGCATCGCGCCCTCGGCGACGACGATGATCGGCGCGTACTCCTTCTCGAAGCGGCGCTGGACCCAGGCCACGACCTTGTCCACGGAGAACGGCCGCTCGGGAACCAGGATCACGTTCGCGCCGCCGGCCATGCCGGAGTGCAGCGCGATCCAGCCGGCGTGCCTGCCCATGACCTCCACCACCAGCGCGCGGTGGTGCGACTCGGCCGTGGTGTGCAGCCGGTCGATGGCCTCGGTGGCGATGTGCACCGCGGTGTCGAAGCCGAAGGTGTAGTCGGTGGCACCCAGGTCGTTGTCGATGGTCTTCGGCACACCGACCACGCCGACGCCGTCCTCGGTGAGCCTGCGGGCCACGCCGAGCGTGTCCTCGCCACCGATGGCGATCAGGGCGTCGACACCCTGGTCGGCCAGTACCGCCTTGATCTTGTCGACGCCGCCGTCGATCTTGTACGGGTTGGTGCGGGAGGACCCCAGGATGGTGCCACCCCGGGTCAGGATGTCCTCGACCTGTTCCAGCCCGAGCGGCTTGGTCTTGCCCTCAATGGGCCCCTGCCAGCCGTTGCGGAAGCCCACGAACTCGTGTCCGTGGACCTCGACGCCCTTGCGCACGACCGCCCGGATGACCGCGTTCAGACCTGGGCAGTCACCGCCACCGGTGAGCACACCGATTCGCATCTGCTCTCCTCCCTGAATTACTCACGTCACAGTCCAGGGTTCCACTTCTGGATCGTTCAATCAAACGATTCAGAAAGTTTGTAACCCGCTCGACGTTGAGCAGTTGAGTGTGTGATTCAGCGGTGGGCGAAGCCGGACTTCTGCCGGTGCTCCTCCATGACCTGCCAGCGCTGCCAGTTGTGCCGGGCATCGGCCAGCGCGTCGTGCGCGTTGGTCGGTGCGGCGGGCAGTTTCGGCCGGCCCAGGTCTTCCCACCGCTGGCGCAGATCCCGGGTGAACCGCGGGATCTCCGGTGGCAGTGCGGGCATGGCGCCCCACAGCTGAGCCAGCGCGACGTGATCGTACGCGGCATACCAGGCCCACAGCTGAAGATTGCGCCCCGCGGGGGCGAAGAACTCCGTCAACCGCTCGCGCAGCTGCGTCCGGTTGCACCAGGCAGCGTCGCTCGGCGGCGGTAATTTCGGCAGCACGTTCTGCCGTACCCACAGTCCGGCACGGGAGGAGTCGAACTCGGTGGACACCGCGTAGAACTCGCGCCCTTGTTCATCTACGACCCCGATGGAGACCAGGTCGATGGTGACTCCGTCTTCAATGAACTCACAGTCGTAGAAAAAGCGCACCCGGCCACCCTAAGGCCCCGCGTTCACCCGGCTTTAACCGACTCCGCTTCGCGGCGGTCGACCTGCTCCGGAACGGCTTCCTTGACCTTGGCCGCGTACACGTCCACGTACTCCTGGCCGGACAGCTCCATCAGCGAGTACATGATCTCGTCGGTGATGGACCGCTCCACGAACCGGTCGCCGCCCATCCCGTCGTAGCGGGAGAACTCCATCGGCCGGCCGACCTTGATGGTCACCGTGCCGGGCTTCCACATGCTGGATCCAATGGGATTGACCTTGTCGGTACCGATCATCACCACCGGGATCACCGGAGCGTGGGTCTCCAGCGCGATACGAGCCACGCCGGTCTTGCCCTTGTACAGCCGGCCATCCGGCGAACGGGTGCCTTCCGGGTACAGACCGAGCAGCTTGCCCTCGCCGAGCAGGCGCACCGCGGTGTCCATCGCGGACTGCGCCGCGGAACCACCGGACCGGTCGATCGGCACCATGCCGATGCCACCGAAGAACTGCTTCTTCAGCCAGCCCTTGAAACCGGGACTGGTGAAGTACTCCTGTTTGGCCAGGTAGGTGACCTTGCGGGGTACCTTCAGCGGCACGAAGAACGAGTCGGCGACGGCGATGTGATTACCGGCCAGAATGGCGGGCCCGGTACTGGGGATGTTCTCCAGTCCCTCGATGCGGATCCGGAAGAAGAGCCGCAGCAACGGCCCCAGCAACACGTACTTCACCAGCCAGAATCTCATCCGAACATCACCGCTTCGACTCGGCAAGCTTCACTGCAGGCCCGTCTGACCAGCGCGGAACAGCCTACTTACGGGTAGGGCAACGATTCAACGCCTGAACGAGCAGACGCGTCCTTGATCACGCCGCGATGGAGATTGCGCCATGTGGAGGTGTCCGCACTCTCCCACCCCGCGTGGCAACGTGCGAACATGGGAAGAAGTTCCGAAGGCAACCTTGCGAATAAGTGCGGCGGGCGGATGGGCAGCAGCGACAAGCCGGAAGACCTGGACGCGGCATTCGACGAGATCGTCGCAGAATGGCGCCAGGAAGGCAGTGCGCCGGTATGGCCGGAGCAGCAGGTAGACGAGGTCCCCGTGGACAGCGGGACCACCACACTTCCCTTGGAATTGCCCGCCAAGCGGGACCGTGAGGAAGACGAGCACTTCGTTCCCCCGGAGCCACCTCCGTTGCCGCCGCTGCGCGGGCCGACGATCGGTGCCCTGCTCCTGATGGCGATCGGCGTGCTGTTGCTGGTCGCTCCCGAGGTGATCGGGCTGAACTCGCAGACCGGGCTGATCCTCGCGCTGCTCGCGCTGGCCTCCGGGGTGGGCCTGCTGATCCTGAAGATGAAGCAGGACCCACCCGAGGGCTGGGACGACGGCGCCCAGGTCTGACGCGCCGCTCCCCCACTGACTCCGAAGTCGACGAGGTTCGGGTGCATTCCCCGAACATCGCCAACTTCGCCGATGGCTCTCGCGTCAGCGGCAGGCGGGACGGCTAGCGGCGCAGGAGAAGGGCGTCACCGACGGCGCGTTCCCCGGTGGCGTCCGAGGGCATAGTGATCATCTTCCCGTTGACCGCCATGCCGACCGAGCCGCCGCCGTCCAGGTTCATCGCCCGCACCGCGCCGAGCGACTGCACCAGCTTCGCCACCTCACCCAGCCCGAGCCCGTCGCTGTACCCGGGCTGTCTGCCCGCAGTGGTCACCAGCAGCAACCGGCCCGCCCGGTCCACCCCGAGCACCATGCGCGGATTCCGCTTGATGCCCCAGGTGTAGGCGAACGACGGGTCGCCGATCCGCTCGATGCCGTCGGCCGCGAAGTCGATGGCCACCCGACCGTCGCGGACCAATTCCGGCCCGCCGTTGACGATGTCGTCCTCCGCGCCGAGCCGGATCTCCCGGTCCCGCTCGTCCAGGATCCGGTCCTCGACCACCAGCCGCTGTCCGGGAACCGCGTGGTCCCGCAGCCAGGTCGCGCCCGCTCCGATCCCGGCCAGCGCACTGCCTCCGGCCGGCACGTCCCCACCCCGGTCGCGGACCGCGAGCACGGTGCCGGTGGCGTCCAGGGTGACCTCGGTGCCCGGCCCCGCCGAGGTCGGCGCACCCAGTTCGGCGGTGTACCGGACGATCTCGTCCGGGTCGGTGCAGGTCACATCGTGCTGCGGGCGCTCGGTGGGCTTGTCCCCGCCGACGCCGCCGCAGTTGCGGACCACGCCGGGCGTCCGGTTGATACCGTCGATCGTCTCCGTGTCCGCCCCGGCTTTCACCGTGGACCGGGTCCGTAGGTGGGCGAACTCGGGGCGCAGGCCGTTGCCCCGCAGGATCGCCGCGATCCGGCCGTTGGTAGCGGCACTCTGCAGCTTGCCCCGGTAGGCCGCGATGCCCGCGGCGGCGCCGGGAACGCCGTCGACCGGCTCCATGACGAAGAAACCCGCGTTGACCGCGAGCAAGGAGCCCTGGGCCATGGCGGTGACGGTCTCCCGGCCGGCGACCGCGGTGCCGTAGCTGCCGCCGAGGCTGCCCCGGAACTGCCTCGGGTCGATGACGGCGACCTTCACCTGGGCGATGCCGGTGCCCGGGGTGGCGTCGGCGCCGGTCCACTCGGTGATGGCGTCGAATCCGGCCTTCGTGAGGGCGGTGCGCTGGTTCTCCGCCTGGTTCTGTCCGCCGAACCGGCCCACCCGCACCCGGCTGCCGATCACCCCGGTGCGGTCGGAGCCGTCCGGCCAGCGCACCTGCTGCGCCTCCGGTTCGAAGCCCGCGGCGCGCAACCGGGCCAGCAACGCGTCGGTCTCGGCCTGCCCGCCCAGGTGCCCGCCGCCCTGCCGGACGGTCACCGTCCAGGCGTCGGCGCCCGGCCGGCCGGCGATGACCCCCTGGTAGAGCTCCACTCCGGGTGCCAGCCGCGATCGTTCCCAGCCGGACAGCGGGTCGGCGGCGGCCCCTGCGGTGGCGGCCGGGATCAGCAGGGTGACGGCCAGCAGGGCGGCGATCAAGGATCGAGGTCGTCTCATGCCCCCAGTCCATCAGGCGGCAATATCGCCAGGTGATCGATCATCTGTCGCCGAGGTGAACGGCGTCCTCGTTACCCATCCGTCAGCCAATGATCGGCGGAGACGCCATCGGGCGCCGCCAGGATGGGGCGATGACGCGATTCGCGGTGGCCGGCGGGGTGGTGACCGGCGTTCTCGTGCTGACCGGGTGCCTGGTGCTGCTCGGGTTGGACGGCGCGGACAAGGTGGCCAGCGTGATCGCCGCGTTCACCGGCCTGGCCGGCCTGCTGTACACGCTCCGGCCGGCCGCCCGTGACGACGCGCCCCCGCCCGCGCAGTTGATCCTGCTGCGGGACGGCCATCGCCGGAGCCGGCTGCGATCGCGGCGGGCGCTGGCCGCCGGTCTGAGCGTGGTCGTCCTGGTCACCGGGTTGCTGACGACCGGCATCCTCTGGTCGCGGGACGGCCACCCGGTGACGCTGACCTCGACCGGGTTCAACTATCCCGAGGCGCACCACGCCGTGCGGGCGGACGGTTCGGATCGGTGGGACTTCGACATGCGGGAGCTGCGGGCACCCTTCCCGAACTCGGGATTGAGCACCACGTTCAAGGCCTCCGCGCCGATCAGCGCGCTCAGGTTCTCCCTGGTGTTCAAACCCGACCCGCTGACCTGCCCGTTCGCTATCCACTGGAAGTTGACCACGCTGAGCGACGGCGTGGTGGACCGCGAGGGACGGCTCTCCGCGACGCGAAGCTCCGACTCCGTCGACCTGTCCCTGGCGCAGGCCACCGATTCCTTCCGGATCAGCGCGGTGTTCGATCGCGGCGGGCAGAAGGTCGTGAACCACGACACCGATCCGCTCTGCGAGAGGGCCTCGCTCACCCTCGGCTTCGCACCGCCGGCCCCGCCCAGTGATGATCAACCGGCCTCGCCGGCCAGGGTGGCGGCGCCCACCATTCCCGCGTCGTCGCCGAGCTGCGCGACCTCGACCCGGGCCAGCGTGCGGTGTCCGCCACCGGTGACCGCCTCGGCGTAGCGGGCGAGCGCGGCGGGCAGGAACAGCCGTGCCGATCCGGAGACCCCGCCGCCGATCACGATGAGTTCCGGGTCGTAGACGTCCGCGACCAGCGCGAGCCCCTCCCCCAGCCAGCCGGCCAGCCGGTCCACCGCGGCCAGCGCGAGGGAGTCACCGTCCGCCGCCGCGGCCGCGACGGCGCGGCCTGTGACGGAAACGGCTGGCAGTGAGCGCAGCACGCTGGGCCGGTTCCGATGGGTGGCCAGGAGTTCCAGGGCATCGGTGGCCAGCGCGGTACCCGAGCAGTACCGCTCCCAGCAGCCACGCCTGCCACAGGCACAGACGCGCCCGCCCGGCTGGACCCGCAGGTGTCCAAGTTCCGGCGCCACCCCGTGCGCGCCCCGGAACACCGCGCCGTCGATCAGCAGCGCGCCGCCGATGCCGGTGCCCAGCGCGACCAGGGTGGCCACCGAGGCGCCCGCGGCCGCGCCGAACCGGGACTCGGCGACGGCGGCCGCGTTGCAGTCGTGTTCCAGGACCACCGGGAGTTCCAGGAGATCCCGCATCCGGGCGACGAGGTCCACATCGCGCCACGGCAGGTGTGGGCTGAAGCCGATGGTCCGCCGGTCGGCGGCGACGAATCCGGCCACCGCGAGACCGACGGCGGCCACCGGGTGCCGGGCGGCCAGGGACTTCACCGCACCGGTGATCGCGTGTTCCAGGTCGGCGGCCACCGGGATCGTCGAGACCCGGATGATCTCGCCGACGGTGCCGTCGGAGTACACGACTCCGGCCCGGACGCAGGTGCCGCCGACGTCGACTCCGACGCAGACGGTCACTCGCGGTCGACCTTGATCCGTTCCACGGTGGTCGGCTGCGCCGGTGCGCCTTCGGTGCGCTGCTGCGGAGCCGGTCCTCCGGAGGTCTGCTGGTCGACCAGCAACCGGAGGGTGGTCAGCAGCCCGCTGGCCTGCTCGGCCAGCTTGACCGCGAGTTCCGGCCGCTCACCGCGCAGGACGGCGAGCACCGCGCACAGCGGGCACCAGCCACAGGTCGCCGGGGAGTGCTCGCCGGAGGCCGTCTCAGCTGCCATCTTCTGCAGCCAGGGATCGGCCTTGCCGGCGATGGCCTCGAACAACAGCTTGGCCTCGTCGGCCAGCTGACGCGGTTCACCACCCTGCGGGGACATCCGTCACCTCATCCATTTGCTGGGGTCCGGCCGGAAGCGCACCGTGAGACCGTGCTCGCCCGCGCTGGCCCCGGTCACCGCGCAGCGGCGCAGCACGGCGGGCAGCGAGATCACCCGTCGCCTGCCGTCCACGGTGACCGACAGCTCGTCGCCGACCCGGGCCAGATCCAGGTCGGCGTCCGCGGGCAGCGGCACGGCGATGCGCAGCCGGTATTCGGCGTCGCGGCCCTCTCCGGTGCGCTGCACCGAGAGCATGTCGTCCTTGATCGTGGCGGCCACCGGGTCGTCCTCGCCGTACAGCTCGGCGGCCAGGTCACGCAGCGCGGGCAGGCCGACCGGTTCGTGGGCCAGGTACGGGATCTGCCGCAGGCCGAGGCCGGTGGACTGGGTCAGCTCGGCGAGCACGGCGTCCTGCTCGGCCCGCCGGGTACGCAGCCAGTGCGCGGCGGGGCCACGCGCGGATCCGGCCTTCGGCAGCAGCCGGTTGCCCAGCAGGCCGTCCACCTGGATGTCCTGCAACGCCAGCGCGGTGATGGTGCGCCTGGTCTCGGCCAGCACCACCCGTTCCGGGGTGAACACGAGCCGCACGCTGGTCCGGGAGGCGTCGGTGAGCAGGGCGCGCAACGCGTCCAGCTGCTCGGCGAGGAGGCCGATGGCGTCGGCGGCGGCGTCCCAGCCGGACGCATCCTTGCTGCCGGCCAGGCCTGCTAGGAGGCCGCGCACCACGCGGCGGTGCTGCGGGAAGAGTCGTTCGAGGTAGCCGTGCAGCGCTTCGGGCAGCGCCAGCAGCCGGAGGGTCTCGGCGGTCGGACCGCAGTCGACGATCACCGTGTCCCAGGTGCCGGCGGCGGCCATCCGGTGAACCTCGCCGATCGCGAGGAGCTCCTCGACGCCGGGCAGCACGGTGAGTTCCTCGGCGGCGAGCTCGTCCACGCCGGCGCCGGCCAGCATGCGGCGCAGGTGCTCGCGCAAGCCCGGCCACGCGCCGTCGGCCAGCATCCGGGTGTCGATCTGCGCGCCGGAGAGGCCGCCGTCCACCTCGCTGGGTACGCCGGTCAGCGGCACGCCGAGCGCGTCGCCCAGGGAGTGCGCGGGGTCGGTGGAGACCACCAGGCATTTGCCGCCGCGCGCGGCCACGTGTGCGGCGGTGGCCGCCGCCAAGGTGGTCTTGCCGACGCCGCCTTTACCGGTGAACAGCAGTACGCGCATGCCGTCTACCGCTGCTCGACCCGGGCTTTGAGTTCCTTCAACGCGCTATCCATGATCACCTTTTCCGCCTTGCGCTTGAACAAACCGATCATCGGAATGATCAACTCTACGGAGAGCGTGTAGGTGACCGTGGTGTTAACACCGTTTACCGAAAGCGTGTAGCTCCCGCGCTGCGCCTTCTGCATCTGCCCCTTGACCAGGTGCCAGCTCACGCGCAAACCGTCCGCGGCCCAGTCATAGGCCAGCGTGTACTCGTCCTTGACCATGCCGCCGTCGATCTGGAAGCGCACCTGCAGCCCGCGCCCGGAGGCATCGGTCTCCAGGACCTCTGTCTCCTTCATCGCGTCGATCCACTCCGGGTACGACGAGAAGTCGGCGATCACCGCCATGATCCGGTCGGCGGGCGCATCGATCACTATCGACTGGGTGGACTCATCGGCCATGGCGGCGACATTACCCTGCTCAAACCGGACGCCGACGGTCAGCCAAGGCCCCCGCGTTACCAGTTGATGACGTAGGGCCGGCCCCAGCGTTTGAAATGGCCGACGTTGACGCATTCGGTCGGCCCGATGCGGACCCTTCCGGACAACGGTTGGTGCACATGGCCGAACAGGGACCAGCGCGGACGATCAGCGCGGATCTTTTCTAGGAGGCCGTAGGAACCGAGTTCGGAGCGCCGGGCCACCACGTCGTACGTGAGTTCCGCCACGGCGGGCGGGATGTGCGTGGCGAGGATGTCCACCGGCGGCAGGCCGGCGACCGCGGCGTCGAACTCCTCCGGCGAGCGCAGGTACGGCTGCCAGTGTGACTTGGTCGGCGGGAAGGTCATCAGCCGCAGCGCGCCGCCGACGAACCCGATCCGCAGGCCACCCAGTTCGATGCTCTCGCCGTCGAACAACCGCAGGTCGGTGCCCAGTTCCGCGGCGATCTTCCGCCACAGTTCGGGCGAGTCGACATTGCCGGCGGTGGCGTAGGCGGGCGCGCTCAGGGCCGTGAACAGCCGGGCGTACTCCTCGGTGATGGCCTCGGAGACCAGGCGCGGGCCGTCGGACAGCTCGTCCCACAGGCCGCGGATGTACACGCCGGCCTGTTCGCGCAGGCCCTCGGTGCGCAGCCGGATGAACTCGGTGACCTTCTCGGCCCCGAAGATCCGGCCCATGATGCCCTTGCCCGGTTCCCGGTAGTCGATGAAGTCCAGCAGGTCACCGAGCACCAGCAGCGCGTCGGCGCCGTCTCCGGCCCTGGCCAGGGCTTCGGCGTTGCCATGCACATCAGAGACCACGTGTACCCGCACTACCCCAGGTTACGGGCACCCGCTCAGCCGACCAGGCGGGGCTTATGCAGTAAGGGGCACCCACACTGCGCTCAGTGCAGTAAGGGGCACACACACTGCGTTGAGCGCAGTAAGGGGCACCCTTACTGCGTACCAGGACTAAGCCGGCGGAACGCCCGGCGCCCGTTCACGGTCGAACTCCGCCTTCACCTCGAACACCACGGCCTTGGCCGCGCGCTTCCAGCGTTCCCACTCCCGGTGGATCTCCTGATGGGTGAGCGCCAGCGTCTGCGCGCCGTCGATGGTGTCCCTGGAGTCCCGGGCGGCCTTGTCCGCCTTCAGGAAGTAGTGCACGACAGTGCCGTCCATCACAGGTTCGAGCCAGATCTCCATAGTGCCGATGAGATCCCCGTAAACCGTCCAGCGGATTCCCTGTTTGCCCCGGACTTGATAAGGAACAAGTACCAAATCGGGCCAATACCTGCGCCAAGAGTCCTGGTCGTGAAAGAAAGGGGCGACCAATTCACGTTGTGCGGCGATGAAGGTCTGGTCCACCACATGTATCGAGGTCACGTGCTCCAGAGTGTCACGAACACGTGCATCTGCCATCAACGACCTACCGGCAGTATGGTGCACACCGTTAGGTTTACCGCCCAGTAACAGACCGCAGCCCCGGAGGTCTTCGTGCGTGAGTACCGTGTTCCCGCCACCGTCGCGGTGGGCACAGACGAGAACCTGACCGACATGGTGTGGGCCAATGCCGAGCGATTCGGTGACGGCGTCATCTTCCGCCGTAAGGTCGACGGCAGCTGGGTGGACGTCACCAGCAAGGACTTCCAGGCTCAGGTCATCGCCGTCGCCAAGGGTCTCGTGGCCGCCGGAGTGGAACAGGGCGACCGGGTCGCCATCCTGTCCAAGACCCGCTACGAGTGGACCCTCGTCGACTTCGCCGTGTGGGCGGCGGGCGGCGTCGTGGTGCCGATCTACGAGACCTCGTCCGCCGAACAGGTGGAATGGGTGCTGTCCGACTCCGGCGCCAGGGCGATCGTGGTGGAGAACGCCGCGCACCGCGCCACGGTGGACAGCGTCGTCAGCAAGCTGCCCGAGCTGCAGCACATCTGGCAGTTCGAGGGCCCCAGCCAGGCCGGCGCGCCGGGCGCGGTGGACGAGCTGACCGCCCTGGGCGCGAGCGTCGACGAGCAGGCACTCACCGCCAGGCGCGGTGCGCTGAAGGCCGACACCCTGGCCACGCTGATCTACACCTCCGGCACCACCGGCCGCCCCAAGGGCTGCGAGCTGACCCACGGCAACCTGCTGTGGGAGGTGCGCGCCGTGGAGCTGGTCCTCGACAAGCACATGAACGCCAACTCCTCGGTGCTGATGTTCCTGCCCCTCGCGCACGTGTTCGCCCGGGTCATCGTCATCGGCTCCGTGTACAACCGGGTGGTCCTCGGCCACACCGCCGACGTGTCGAACCTGCTGGAAGACCTGGCGGCGTTCCGCCCCGCCTTCCTGCTCTCGGTCCCCCGGGTCTTCGAGAAGGTCTACAACGGCGCGAAGCAGAAGGCGCACGCCGGCGGCAAGGGCAAGATCTTCGACGCCGCCGAGGCGACCGCCGTGGCCTACAGCGAGGCCCTCGACAAGGGCGGCCCCGGCCTGGCGCTGCGGCTCAAGCACGCGGTGTTCGACAAGCTGGTCTACGGCAAGCTCCGCGCCGCCATGGGCAACCGATGTGAGGCCGCACTCTCCGGCGGCGCACCGCTGGGCGCCCGGCTCTCGCACTTCTTCCGCGGCGTCGGCGTCATCGTCTACGAGGGCTACGGCCTGACCGAGACCAGCGCGGGCGTCACGCTGAACAACCCGGACCACCTGAAGATCGGCACCGTGGGCAGGCCGGTCGACGGCTCGACGGTCGGCATCGCCGAGGACGGCGAGATCCTGATCAAGAGCCCGGTGGTCTTCCGCGGTTACTGGAAGAACGAGAAGGCCACCGCGGAAGCCCTGACCGACGGCTGGTTCCACACCGGCGACCTGGGCGCGCTGGACGAGGACGGCTACCTGTCGATCACCGGCCGGAAGAAGGAGATCATCGTGACCGCGGGCGGCAAGAACGTCGCCCCCGCGGTGCTCGAGGACCGGCTGCGGTCGCATCCGCTGATCAGCCAGTGCATGGTGGTCGGCGACAAGCAGCCGTTCATCGCCGCGCTGGTCACCATCGACCCGGAATACCTGCCGAGCTGGGCCGAACAGCACGGCAAGTCCGCCGACACCCCGATGGCCGAACTGGTCAACGACCCGCAGCTCCTCGCGGAGGTGCAGGGCGCGGTGGACGAGGCCAACAAGGCCGTGTCCAAGGCCGAGGCGATCAAGAAGTTCCGCGTGCTGAACAACGACTTCACCGAGCAGACCGGCGAGCTCACCGCCAGCATGAAGCTGCGCCGGGGTGTCGTGGCCAAGTCCTACGCCCAGGACATCGCCGCGCTGTACGCCTAGACGAAGATACGCAGATGGCCCGCGCATCCCCAGGTTGCGCGGGCCATCTGACCCCCAGTTGCTGTGGGATTCGGCCACTTCACACCGGCTTACCGGGGTGAAACCACCTCTGCCCACCAAGAAGCATGCCGCCAAGCGCTGACGCGTCACTGACGCGGCGCTAACACGGTTAACTGGGATGAAAGATGTCCGCACAACACGCGGCTCAGGCCGGTCGCCCCCTTCGACCGAACTCCGTTGAGCTTGCCTGGATTCGCCGCCGGGCACAAGGGTTTGTCCGCTCAACTGAAAGATTCGGCGCTCACCCGGGACGTGACAGGTGTCCGGCGACGGCGATGGATTTCTCGCCGCTCACCGCCGCCGGCTCTGCCGCCATCCGGGTTGCGAACCGGGCCGAGTGGCGGATATGGGTAATACGTTCGATGCCTCACGGATGATCGCGGCTTCACCGCTGCGGAGCTATGCCATCAGTGCGATGAAGCGCTCCGCCAGCCGGGACCAGTCCCAGGCCGACTCCACCCAGACCCGGCCGAGGCGGCCCATGGTGACCGCCGCCTGCCGGTCGGCCAGCAGCGAGGTGAGGACCTCGCTCAGCTCGGCCACGTCGGTCCCCTCGACCACGAACCCGGTCTCGCCGTCCCGGACGGCCTCGGGCGCGCCACCGGACCGGCCGGCGACCACCGGCAGCCCGCAGGCGGCCGCCTCCAGGAAGACCAGGCCGAGCCCCTCGACGTCCAGCCCCTTGCCCCGGGTGCGGCAGGGCATGGCGAACACATCGCCCGCGTTGTAGTGCGCGGGGATCTCCTCCCACGGGACCTCGCCGGTGAACACCACGTGGTCGATCACCCCGGCCTCGTGCGCCAGCCTGCGCAACGAGTCCAGGTAGGGCCCCTCGCCGACGATCAGCAGCGCGGCGTCCGGCACCGACTTGTGAATCTCCGGCAGCGCCTTGACCAGCATGTCCTGCCCCTTGCGGGCCACCAGCCGGGACACACAGACGATCACCGGCCGGTCGGTGAGACCGTGCCGTTCGCGGATCCGCGCGCCGGCCTCCCGGTCCGGGCGGAAGAATTCGGTGTCCACTCCCGAGGGCAGATACTCCAGCGCCGCCTGCGGCCCGAAGGCGGAGGCGAACCGGGACCGGGTGTACCGGCTGACGAAGGTCAGCACGTCGACGGTGTCGCCGATCTTGCGCAGCACCTGCCGGGAGCCCGGGAACATCGACCAGCCGACCTCGTGGCCGTGCGTGCAGGCCAGTACCCGTCGCGCGCCGGCCTGCCGGAGCCAGGGGGTGATCAGGGCCAGGGGGGCGGAGGCGCCGAACCAGACGCCGGTGCACTCCTTGGCGATGAGGATCTCCCGGGCGCGGCGCAACACATCCGGTACCGGAAGCATCAGCCCGCCGGCGTGCCGGACGACCTCGAAGGGCTGCGCGGCGTCGAACTCCTGATGGCCGCTGAACGCGGGCGCGTAGACGACCAGGTCCTCGGCGGGAAGCCGGGTGGCCAGGGAATGCAGGTACGTCTGAATCCCGCCCACCCGGGGCGGAAAGTCATTCGTGATCAACAGGGTGCGCCGCACCAACCCCATGCTAAAGGTTGCCCGGCCTGTTGAGACTGTTACGGATCTGTCTCGTTTGCCGGGTACCCGAAGTTGACGAGTTCCGGGTACCCGGCAGTCATGATCAACGAGGCGAGTGCCACTCCGGAATGATGGATTCCTCGGCCTGCGCCTGCCGCTGCGGGGCCACCTCGGCCTCCACCGGCGGCGGTCCGAGCAGCCAGTTGCCCGGCGCGGCCGGGTCCTCGCTGAAGTAGTACTCGCGGATCGCGTCGGAGATCTCCTGCACGGTCAGCGTGCCGCTGCTGTCCCGGTCCAGCCGGGTGAACACGTCGGCGCTGTCCTCGGCGCTGGCGTGCATGTAGACGGTGTTCAGCCGCTGGAACTCGCCCGCGGTCAGCTCACCGTCGCCATCGGCGTCGGCCATCATGATCGCTTCGAGCAGCATCGGCAGGTACGCGCGCTCGTAGGCCTCCTGGGACACCAGGATCGTGGTGGTGAAGGCCCGCTTGAACTCCTCCGGGGAGACCTTGCCGTCCCCGTTCTCGTCGGCGGCGCGGAGCAGCTCCTTCCAGGTCGCCAGGTGGGTGTTCAGCAGGCGCTGGGCCCGCGGCGAGCCGGGCGCGTGCCCGAACTCCGATGCCAGGCCTGCGGCGGCGAGGGTGAAGTCCCGCTCGTCGATCACACCGTTCCGGTTGGAGTCCAGCATCCGGAAACGCCGATCGAGCTTGCGGCCGAGAAATTCACTGACGAACACAAGGAGCCCTTCCCAGTTCTGATCACCGAGCCACCCCAGTGAACCAGTCCGGGGCCGTCCCCGGCAGCCCCGGTCCCCCATCCGGTGCTCATGATCGAGCGCACCTCTCCCGCAGAGCGGACCGCGGCCGCCGAAGTTGACGAGTTTCGGCCATAAAGCACCCGAAACTCGTCAACTTCGGAGTCGAGGCGACCCCACCCCGGAGGCTCAGCGGAAGTTCTGCTGCAGGAAGGCCGTCCAGCCGTCGCGGAGTTCGGCGTGGCCCTTACCCGTCGCGTCGCGCAGGATCCCGTCCACGATGTCCTGGTCGATCTTGCCCTTGGACGCGATCTGCCGGTAGATCTGCACCACCCGCTGCTCACTGGTGAGCTGGCTCAGGTACACCACGAACGACCAGGAGCGCTGGTAGGCGAAGTCCAGCTTGGTGCCGCCGTTGTGGAGGTCGGCGTCGGCCGGCAGCTCGGCGGCGGTGAACCCGGGGCGCTGCACGTTCTTCGCCAGCTCGGGCGCGGCCTGCCGCATCGGGATGCCGCTGTCCTTGTAGCCGATGTAGTCGGCGAAGCCCTCCAGCAGCCACAGCGGCGAGCCGTCCACGGTGACGCCCCGGGTCGCCACATGGCCGATCTCGTGCCGCAGCACGACCCGCAACGCGCTCGGGGACAGCCGCGCGGCGATGGTCGGGTTCAGCACCACCCGCTGGCCGTCCGCGGTCTGTTTGCCGCCGTCCACCCGGTCCGCGATCGCCACGGCGGCGATGCTGTCCACCGCGAACTCCGGGCCGACCAGCGACTGCAACTCCTCGGTGGATTCCGGCAGCACCACGGCCACCCGGCCGCTCCACCTGTCGCCCCAGACCGAGGTCACCGCGTCCACCGCGCTGTCCAGCTCGCCGCGGACCCGATCGGCCACCTCGGCGTTGCTGTCGTGGCTGAGCACGACGCCCTTGGCGGTCGCGGAGGCGCGCACCGGGCCGAAGTCCCACGGTCCACGCCAGGCCTTCAGCCCGGGGGCGGCCTGCGCCGCGTCGGCCATCAGGTACCAGCGGTCGCCGCGCCGGGAGAACACCATGCCCTGCGGCCTGCTGGTCGGCTGGGGATCGGCCCCGGTCAGCTGGTAGAGCAGGTCCACCCGGGGCGACCACAGCTCCTCGGAGCCGCGGCGCTGCTGGCTCGGGTGTTCGACCTCGTTGGTCTCGTCGGCGTTCAGCCGGTAGTCCCAGAGCTTCAGCGGCACGTCCCGCAGGTTGTCGAACAGCTCGGCCTGCCGCTCCCGGAAGGCGGCGTCCGCCTGCGGGTCGACCGTGTCCAGGAAGGCGGCCCGGTTCCGCTGACGCACCGCCTCGGCACGGCTGCGCAGCAGCGCGCCGATCGCCGGGATCTTGCCGTCGCCGGCCGGTTCACCCGTCGAGATACCGGGCGGCGCCGGCCGGTTGGCATTGCTCGCCGGCGGCTCCGGAGCGGGTGGCGGGCTGCCGCCCGGCAGCACCAGCAGGAGCACGCCCGTCACGGCGATGATGAGGGTGACCACCGCGGCCCAGACGCGTCTGGCTCTGCCACCACTCATGCCTCGCACCCTAGAAGACGGCACGGCTCAGGGCCGACCCCTCGAAGGAAGTCGGCCCCGATCGTGGTTGTGTTGTTACCGGGCTCAACCGATGTGCCGCATGGCGGTCACATCGCCCCACGGCACGTTGACGATCTTCACCACGTCACCGGTGGTCGGCGCGTTGATGTACTTGCCGCCCGCCAGGTAGATGCCGACGTGGCCGGGCGGGTTGCCGTACAGGAAGATCAGGTCACCGGCCTGCAGGTTGTCCCTGCTCACCGGGGTGCCCTCGTAGACCTGGGTGTAGGTGGAGCGGGACATCGGCCGGCCCGCGTGGTTGTAGGCCCACTGCACCAGGCCGGAGCAGTCAAAGCCCGGGCTCGGCGTGGTGCCGCCCCAGACGTACTGGACGCCGAGGAAGTCCTGGGCGATCATCGCGGCCCTGGTGCCGACGCTGTTGCCGAGCAGCTGGATCTTGGTGCCGCGGTTGCCGGTGATCTGGGCGAGCTCGGCACCGCTGAGCCGGTTGTAGATGCCCTCCACCTTGGCGATCTGCGGGGCCAGTTCGGCCTGCTTGGCCTCCAGGTCGCTGCGCAGCTTGGCGGTGGAGTTGATCGAGTCCTGGAGCTTCTTGTTCGCGGCCGCCGCGGCGTCCACCGTCTTCTGCAGATCGGTGATCGCGGACTGGTTGTTGTGCGACAACACGTCCAGGGCGGACATCTGGTCCAGGAACTGGGACGGGTCCTTGGCGACCAGGAGGGCGCTCATGCTGTTCATCTGGCCGTTGGTGTAGGCCTGCGCGGCGATCTGATCGACGGCGCCCCGGTACTGCTCCTGGTCCTTGATCGCCTGCTCGGCCGCGGCCTTGGCGTTCTCCGCGTCGCGCTTCTTGGCGTCGATGTCGTCTTCGACCTTTTTCTTCTGGTCGACGACGGACTGCACGGACTTGCTGAGCTCCTGGTACTGCTTCAGCGCGTCCGAGGCGTTGGTCGGGTCGGGGTCCGCCATCGATCCGGGGGCGATGCTCACCGAAACGATGAGCGCGGTCGCCGCCAGTAATCCACGCATGGTGCGCTTCATCGGGTTCGAAGCCACAGGTGCGTGCTCTCCTTCTAGCTCCGGGCCGCCTACCGGGTTAGCTGACGGGTTCGGGCCGGAACTAGCCCTACCGGATGACGTGTTCGGCAAGAACACATCGCCGGATTCACCCCAAGGGATCTGGTTGGATCCCCGGCTCGGCTCCCCCAAGCCGACTCGGCGGTGACCTCACTGCCGGCCACGGTGACCGACATTAGACCGCGAGGTCGAAAACAGATTACGAAACGTGAGCTTTCGAGTCCACAGGGTCGGACAAATTTGTCGACCAACACGCGCATTAACTCGTGTAGGTGAAGCTTCAACACTCAACGTAATCGACTGCGCCGAACGGTTCACCGAGGTAGGCGACGTTCAGACGCTCCAGGGGGAACTTCAGACCGATTCGGCCCGGCTGGGCGGTGAACCTGGACACAGGGTCCGGTTCAGCCCGGCCGGGCCGACAGGCCGTGCGGCGACGCTACTCCCTACGTGGAAGTGCGTAGCGCGGGGGTCCTACTGGACGTGGGTCATCGCGCTGACCTGGCCCCACGGGACGTTCGCCACCTTGACGACGTCACCGGTCGTCGGGGCGTGCACCCACTGGTTACCGCCCAGGTAGATGCCCACGTGGTAGAGGTCGGAGCCCAGGAAGATGAGGTCGCCGGTCTGCAGCTGGCCCTTGCTGATCGAGACGCCGGCGCCGGCCTGCGCATTGGTGACGCGGGGCAGGCTGACACCGGCCTGCCGGTAGGCCCACTGCACCAGGCCGGAGCAGTCGAAGCCGCCGGGCTGGGTGCCGCCCCAGACGTAGGCGTCGCCGAGCCGGCTCTGCGCGAAGTTCGCGGCGGAGACGCCGAGGCCGGAGCCGGTCAGCGCCACCTTGAGCGCACCGGCCGGGTGAACGGCCTTCTTCTCGGCGGCGGACAGCCGCTTGAAGATGGCGTCCAGCTCGTCCTTGCGCTTGTCCAGGTCGGCCTTCTTGGCCTCCTGGTCCTTGCGCAGCTGCTCGGTGTCCTTCAGCGCCTTGGCGAGCTTCTTGTCCGCCTCGTCGGCCGCGGTCACCTTCTGCTGCAGCGTGCTGATGGCCGACTTGTTGTTGTAGGTCAACGCGTCCAGCATGGACATCTGGTTGAGCATCGCGCCGGGATCCTTGGCGGTCAGCAACGCACCCATGCTGTTCATCTGGCCATTGGTGTAGGCCTGCGCGGCGATCTGATCGACCTGGTCGCGGTAGGCGCCCTGATCCTTGACGGCCTGCTGCGCGGCGCTCCTGGCGCTCTCCGCCTCGGCCTTCTTGTGGTCGATCTCTTCGGTGACCTTGTTCATCTGCTCGGCCAGCTGCTCGCCTTGCTTGGACAGGTCCTCGAACTGCTTCTGGGCATCGGCCGCGTTCGTCGGGGCCGGGTCGGCGATGGAACCGGGAGCGAGGCTCACCGTCATCATCACCGTACTGGCCGCCAGCAGGCTACGCATGGTGCGCTTCAAGGGTTTCGAAGCCACGGTTGCGAGCACTCCTTCGGTTGTCTTCTCCATCGGCGTACCGGTTCCCCGAAACCGGTGCAGGGTAGACCCGCGTTCCGGCCATAGGGACCGATCATCACCCGCAAGGTCGGGGATGAGACTACGAAAGGTTACTGTCCGCGTCCACGCCGGGGGTCACATCCCCATGCGACCGACTGGGCCAGCCAACCGGGTGACGAAGATCTCGCCATGTGCAATACCCGCTGCTCATCGCTGGTGCTCAGCCAGAGATCACCGTCCGGTAACCCTGATCCAGACGAGTTTTGTGAGCACATAACAAAAACCGGCTTCCCACCGTTAATCGGAAGGAAGCCGGTTCGGTACGCGATTACTGGATGTGCCGCATCCGGCTGACCTGAGGCCACGGCACGTTGGCGATCTTGACCACGTCCCCGGTCGTCGGGGCGTGCACCCACCGCTCGCCGCCCAGGTACATGCCGACGTGGTGCAGGTCGGATCCGAGGAAGATCAGGTCGCCGACCTGCAGCTGGCCCTTGGACACCTCGACACCCTCGTTCACCTGGGTGTAGGTGGTGCGGCTGATCGGCCGTCCCGCGGCGCGGTAGGAGAACATCGTCAGCCCGGAGCAGTCGAACGTGTTGGGGCCGACGTCGCCGTACCCGTAGGACTTGCCCAGCTGCTGCTGCGCGACGCTGGCGGCCCTGGAGCCGAGGTCGGAGCCGGTGATGGGCACCGCCGGGGCGGTCGGCGGCCGCGCGGCGGTCTGCTGCGGCTTGGTGAGGCTGTCGTAGGCCGCCTTCATCTGGCCCTTGCGGGTGTCCAGTTCGGTCTTCTGCGCCGTCAGCTTGCCGCGGAGTTCCTCGGTGTCCTTGAGGGCCTTCTCCACCTTCTGGTCGGCGTCGGCGACCTTCTTCTCCGCCTCACTGGCCGCGGCGACCTTGCCGGACAGCGCGTTGATCGCCGCCTTGTTGTTGTAGGCCAACGCGTCCAGCATCGACATCTGGTTGAGCATCGCGCCGGGATCCTTGGCGGTCAGCAGCGCGCCCATGCTGTTCATCTGGCCGTTGGTGTAGGCCTGCGCGGCGATGCCGTCGACCTGGTCGCGGTAGGCGGCCTGGTCCTTGACGGCCTGCTCGGCGGTGGCCTTGGCCTGGTCCCGCTCCTGGTGGGCCTTCTCGGCATCCGACTTCTTGGCGTCGATGTCCTCGTTGACCTTGTTGATCTGCTGCCCGACCGATTCGGCCTGGGCGGACAGGTCATTGAACTGCTTGAGAGCGTCGGGCGCGTTGTTGGGTGCCGGGTCGGCGATGGAACCGGGAGCCAGGCTCACCGTCATCATCACCGCGGTAGCCGCCAGCAAACCACGCATGGTGCGCTTCAAAGGTTTCGAAGCCACGGTTGCGCGTTCTCCTTCGTAGTCTCCGGCCCCCCAGAGCCGGCGCAGAGACGACTTTGCGACCCGGTCACTACGACCGGCTATCACCCGCAAGGTCTAAGGAGAGACTACGAAAGGTGACCAGTACCGTCCATGGACTACATCGATCCGATATGCGGCCATTCGGACCACCCGATTAGGGGAAACGGGCTGTACTTCGAGTAACGCGCATCGGTTGTCCTGCGGGAATGGTGGTTGCTTCAGGTACGTAACAGTTGTGTGAGCCGGGTCCGCCTGTCGCCGAACGATGGCTTTGGAGGAGGAGACGGGCCGGGGTGGGTCTTTCCTGCCTGGCCGTTGGGTGGGGGCACGCTTTTCTGGTGGGGATGGGCCGCTTCCGCGGGGGACCTGAAGGACGCCATCGTTTACTTGGGCGCACTGAAGGACGCCATCGTTTACCTCGAGTAAACGAAGGACGCCTTCAGGTACTCACCGTCCACAGTGGACACCCACCTCGGCGTGTCGCGCCGTTTCCACACCGTGTCGCCCCACTTGTCGTGGCTTTTTCCCACGACAAGTGGCACTTGTCGTGGGAAAAAGCCACGACAAGTCAACTCGGTTAACCCGCGCAGCAACCCGACCACCCAGACCGGCGTGCCCCCACCCAGCACGAAGGCAGGAAAGACGCCCCCGAAGCCCATCTCCCCCTCCGCAGCCTCTTTCGCCAACAACCAGAAGCCCCCAGCGCCACCACAAGCCACAGCCACATTCAGCAGGTCACACCGGTCACCGACCGTCGGCTGACCGGCGATAACTGCTCCATTCAGGTGACTCTGAGCAGATCAACTTTCGATGCTTACCCAAACGGACCACTCAAAAGAGTGACCTCAGCCCCGATCGGCCGTTACACCGGGTGAGGCGCAGCACGGGTGGAGGTTCAGTCGGGGATGGTCAGGTACAGCGAATACGAACCGCAGCCGCGTTACGACGACGGCGCCGCCGAGTACGTCACCGTGGCCGAGTTGCTGGCCAGGCACAACACCGCGGCCACCTCCCGGCACAGCGCGCCGGAACCCACTCCTACCTACGTCGCCGAGCCGCCGGCGGTTCAGTACGACGAACCGCGGCGCCGCGAATCCCAGTACCGGACGCCCAGGTACCGCGAGGAGACCCCGGCTCCGGACTACGCCGAGCCGGCCAGGCCCACCAGGGGTCGCCGGCGGGCCGCCTCCCGCGACGACGGGTACGCCTACGGGCACACCGAAGACCACGCCTACGAAGAGGCCGCACCGGAGCCGCCGTCCCAGCCGATCCGCAGGCACCGGTACAGCGAACCGGTCCGCCGCAGGCCTCAGGGGCACCGCTACCGGGAGGACGACCAGTATCCGGAGCCCGCACCGGCGGAGCCCGAGTACCGGGCGCCACGGCGGTATCTGGAGCCCGAATACCGGGAGCCCGCGCGCTACGCCGAGCCCGAGCCCCGCTACCAGGAGTACGCCGAGCCGGAGTACCGGGAATCCGCGCGCTACGCGGAGCCCGTCTACCGGGAGCCGGAGCCCGAACCGGAACCGGAGTCGGCGCTCAGCCACTACCGGGAGCGGTACACCGAACAGCAGCGTCCGCCGCGCGAGCGCGCGTCCCGGTTCGCCGACCCGGACTCGTCCAGCTTCTTCGACCGGCCCGAGCCGGAACCACGCATCTCCGAGACGGTCCGCCGCGCCCGGAGCAGGCTCGCGGAGGCCGGCACCATCGGCGTGCTGGCCTCGCCGAAGGACGTCGGTCAGTGGCGGGCCTGGGCGGACGAGCTGGCCAACCGCGGCCGGGACATCCCGCGGCGCACCCAGAAGGAACAGAACCAGCGGCTGGCCGCGATGATCGGCGGCGTCGTGGTGCTGCTCGGAGTGGTCGCCGGTGGCATGTCGGCGATCAACGACGGCACGCCGTCCACGCCGATCCAGAACACGAACGACCCGGTGTCCGCGGTGAACAACCCGCAGCGGACGATCACCCAGGTGCCGCCGTCGATCCTGGACCAGACCTCGACGGCCGAGCCGGTCACGCCGCGCAGGTTCTCCAGCGCGCCGCAGTCGGTCCATCAGGCGGCCTCGCACCAGGATGGTTGCACCTGGGAGGACCCGTCGAAGTGGGAGACCTGCTGAGCGGGTGCGTCGAATTCCAGAAGAACCCAGCGTGACGTGGGTGCGGCTTGCTCACGTCGCGCTGTCGGCCGGTGACGGAGTCATGACAGGCCTGCCCCCTACTGACCGCGGATTCGACGTTGCACCTAACCTTGACGTTGTGAGGAGCACGGGGAGACGCCAGTGAGCGACGGAACACGCCTGGTCGCCGGGCGTTACCGGCTGGAAAGTCGCATTGGCAGCGGCGCCATGGGCGTCGTCTGGCAGGCACGAGACGAACGGCTGAGCCGGGTCGTCGCGGTAAAACAGCTGCTATTGGCACCTGGGCTGGCCGCAGATGAAGAAGAAGAGGCCAAACTTCGCGCCATGCGCGAGGGCCGCATCGCGGCGCGCCTGCAGCACCAGAACGCCATCGCGGTGTTCGACGTAGCCGAGGAGGACGGCCAGCCCTGGCTGGTCATGGAATACCTGCCCTCCAAGAGCTTGGCGGCGGTGATGACCGAACGCGGTCCACTGCCCGCCCGTGAGGTAGCCCACATCGGCGCCGCGGCAGCCGCCGCGCTGTCGGCCGCGCACGCGGCGGGCATCGTGCACCGGGACATCAAGCCGGGCAACATCCTGCTGGGCGACAACGGCCTGGTGAAGATCACCGACTTCGGCATCTCCCGGGCGACCGGCGACGTGACGGTCACCAAGACCGGCATGCTCGCGGGCACCCCGGCCTACCTGGCGCCCGAGGTGGCCAAGGGGTACGACCCCGGAGCCCCCTCCGACGTCTTCTCCCTGGGCTCCATGCTCTACGCGGCCGTCGAGGGCGAGCCGCCGTTCGGCCTGAACGAGAACACCCTCGCGCTGCTGCACCTGGTGGCCGCGGGTCATTACAAGCCGCCA
This sequence comes from Pseudonocardiaceae bacterium YIM PH 21723, assembly GCA_003600225.1. GTDB lineage: Bacteria > Actinomycetota > Actinomycetes > Mycobacteriales > Pseudonocardiaceae > QZFT01. The sequence goes on along the minus strand of QZFT01000078.1, from coordinate 214,220 downwards.
CGCAACGCGGGTCCGCTGACCCCGCTGCTGACGCAGCTGCTTCGCACCGAACCGGCGGCCCGGCCGACCATGGCCCAGGCCCGCGAGGCCCTGGCCGCGATCGCAGCCGGCCGGGACATCCCGCCGACCGCGCTCACCCAGGCCATCTCGCCCTCTCAGGCACCCACCAAAGCGGTTCCGGGTGCCCGGGGAGCGGCGGCGGGCGCGCCACGGACCCGGCTGGACATGCGCCCCATGTCCGAGGGCCCGACGCACCTGACGCCGAACGGCCCGACCACCCCGCCGCCGGGCAGGCCGCCGCAGGGCTGGCAGCCCGCAGCGGACCGTGAACCGGGTGCCCGGCGCCGGTTCCTGCTGATCGCGGCGTTCCTGGTGCTCACCGCCGCGGTGCTGGGCATTCTGCTGGCCAACACGTTGTTCGGCCGGGACAAGGGCAACAACACCGGGGTGATCCCGACGCCGTCGGAGACACCCTCGGTCACCGTTCCGGCGAAGCCGCCCAAGCCCTCGCAGACGACGTCCTCGTCGTCGAGCAGCTCGTCGTCCAGCTCGTCCTCCGTCTCGTCGTCCTCCAAGGACCCCGACGACGAGGACGACGACAAGAAGAAGCCGACCGAGTCCGAGATCCGGTCGACGACGCAGGGTTACTTCGGCCAGCTGACGGGTGCCCCGGAGTCGGCGTTCAAGCAGCTGTCCGCCCGAGGGCAGGGCAGCTACGGTGGCCAGTCCGGCTTCAAGGCCTACTGGGACACTTACACGATCTCCCAGTTCTCCGTCGGACAGGTCAGTGGCAACGTCGCATACGTGACGCTGACCCTGACCAAGAAGGCGGACGGCACCTCGGTCACCGATACGTGGCCGACGGCGATCAGTAAAAGGGACGGCAAGTTACAGGTGGACAGCGACGGCCATCACTAGGCCCTCGCTGTCCGCTCAATCACGACGGAGTGCGGCGGACAACGCCGAGATCATCGGCAGCTCCTGTTCGCCGTCCCGCACCGCCATGAACACATCCCGGACCGGTTCCGGGTCGCGGATCTCCCGGATCACCACGCCCTTGGGCAACGCGCCCAGGGCGAATCCGGGCAGTACACCGATGCCCAGCCCGGCGCCGACGAAGGCCTGGGTGTTGTAGTAGTTTCCCGCGTCCAGGGCCAGGTGCGGGGAGAATCCGGCCGCCGCGCAGGCCTCCACCACCACGGTCCAGCACAGGCCGGGGTCCTGGCAGCCGATCCACGGCTGATCGGCCAGCAACGCGAGCCGCACGCTCTGCCGGGTCGCCAGTGGATGATCCTCGTGCAGCACGGCGTAGAACGGGTCCTGCGCCAGCGGGATCAGGGTGAGGCCCCGCCTGGGCTGAGCGTTCTGCCGCTCGACCACCACGGCCAGATCGGCCTCCCCGTCCAGCACCTTGCGGTAGCTGGCGTCCATGTCGTCCTCAAGGGACAGGTGCAGGCCGACCTCGGGGTAGATCGTGCGGAACGCGGCCAGGGCCGGCGGCATCAGCGAGGCACCCGCGGTCTGGAAGAAGATCACCGAGAGCTTCCCGGTCCGCCCGGCGCGCAGGTCCGCCAGGGCGGATTCGGCGTCGGCGAGGGTGGCCGCCAGGCTCGCCGCGTGCTGGGCCAGCAGCCGGCCCGCCGGGGTCGGGCGCAGCCCACGGCCCGCCTTGTTCAGCAGCGCGGTACCCGCTTCGCGCTCCAGTGTGGACAGCTGCTGGGAGACCGCGGACGGCGTGTAGCCGAGGTTGGCCGCGGCGGCGGTCACCGAGCCACTGCTCACCACGGCCCGCAGCACCTGAAGTCGACGAACATCCAACATGCGGCCAACCATACAGCCCTACTTAATGATGGGTGTACATCATTTAAATTGACCTAAGGCTTTCCGTTCCGCACAGTGACAGCATGAACAACCCCGCGAGCTGGTATCGACTGGCTTTATGTGCACTGTTCTGGGGGTCCAGCTTCGTCTGGATCAAGTACGCGCTGGCAGGGCTGTCCCCGCAACAGATCTCCTGGGTCCGGATCGGCCTGGGCGCTGCGGTATTGCTGGCATTCGTGCTGGTCGGCGGGCACCGGTTGCCCCGGAAACCGAAGGTATGGCTGCATCTGGGAGTTGTCGCCATCCTCTGGAACGTCATCCCGTTCACCCTGTTCGCCGTCGGCGAGCGCACCATCGATTCCAGCCTGGCCGGCGTGCTGAACGCGACCACTCCACTGTGGACACTGCTGATCGCGCTGGCGATCGGCGTGGAGAAGCGGCTCACCGGCCGCCGGCTGGGCGGCCTGCTGATCGGCTTCGTCGGGACGCTGCTGATCTTCCAGCCCTGGCACGCCTCACAGGCACTCAGCTGGGGCGCGCTGGCCTGCACGATCGCCGCCATCTGCTACGCGATCGCGCTCAACTACGTCACCAAGGCGCTGGGCGGCGAGGGACTCGATCCGATCGTGCTGGCCGGCTCCCAGATGATGCTCGCGTTCGTCATCGGCACCCTGCTGCTCCCGGTCGCCGACGGCTTCACCCCGGTCCACCTGAGCCCGCTGGTGATCGGCTCGATGGTCATCCTGGGTGTGTTCGGTACCGGGCTGGCCTTCCGGTTCAACTTCCAGACGATGGCCGACGAGGGGCCGGTGACCGCGTCCATCGTCACCTACCTGATGCCACCGGTCTCCGTGCTGCTCGGCGCCGTCCTGCTGCACGAGCAGCTGAACTGGAGCGCCCTGCTGGGCACCGCAGTGGTACTCGCGGGCACCGCCCTGTCCCGCAAACCCACGCCCAAGCCCGCTCCGGTAGCCGAGCCCGCGATGGCGTAGTTCGCCGAAGTTGACGATGTTCGGGTGCTTTTCCCGAACATCGTCAACTTCGGGTTCGACTAGCTCTCGGCGGCCAGCTTCAGGCGTTCCAGGGTGGCGGCGATGTTGCGGGTGTTGTCCGCCGGCCGGTCCTTCACCCGGATCAGCGTGTCGGCCAGCTTGGCGATCCAGCGCGGGCGCTTGTCCCACGAGGACTCGGTCAGCCGGCAGCCGCCGTCGGTGGGCTCGATGTCGTACTGCCAGTACCCGGCCTCGAATCCGACGCCGAGGCACTGGAAGGCGAATCGGCGGCCGGGGTCGGCGGCGGTGATCTTCACCGGGGTCGCCCAGGTCATCTTGCCGTTGGAGTTCCAGCCGAGGAACTTCTGCCCGACGACCGGCTTACGCGGGCCACCCAGCCAGGTGGCCCGGTAGGTCTCGGCGGTGTACTTGCCGAAGTTCGGCACATCACTGATCAGCTCGTAGACCTTCTCCGGCGAAGCGGCGATCTCCACGCTGCCGGTGGCATTCGGCTCAGTCACGCGCCCATACTGGTCAGTAACCGACGATCACACAAGCCGTCGGTCGGCAGCCCAGCGGGACAGCTCGTACCGGTTGGACATCTGCGTCTTGCGCAGCACCGAGGACACGTGCGTCTCCACCGTCTTGACGCTGATGAACAGCTCCGAGGCGATCTCCTTGTACGCGTATCCCCTGGCCAGCAGGCGCAGCACGTCCCGTTCCCGGGGCGTGAGGCTGTCCACCTCCGGGTCGCCGCCGCCGACCGTGGCCTTGCCGCTGGAGAACGCGTCCAGCACGAAGCCGGCCAGCCGCGGCGAGAACACCGCGTCGCCCTCGGACACCCGCTGGATCGCCTCGACCAGTTCCCGGCCGGAGATGGTCTTGGTGACGTAGCCGCGCGCACCGGCGCGGATCACCTGGATCACGTCCTCGGCGTCGTCGGAGACCGACAGCGCCAGGAAGGTCGTCTGCGAGTCGGTGCTCCGGATCTGCCGCAGCACCTCGGCGCCGCCGCCGTCCGGCATGTGCACGTCCAGCAGCACCACGTCCGGGGCGAAGTGCCGGATGCCGGCGACCGCCTCGGCCACCGAGCCGGCCTCACCGATCACGGTGATCTCCTCGGCCCCGTCCAGCTCGGCGCGCACGCCGGTGCGGAACAACGCGTGGTCGTCCACCAGGAAAACCTTCACCGGTTCCATCAGCTCGTCGCCTCCTTCGTCCGTGGCATGTGCAACGCCACCTCGGTGCCCTCACCGGGCGCGGTCTTGATCCGCACCTTGCCGCCGTGCCGGGTCATCCGGCCCTTGATCGAGTCGGCCACGCCGTGCCGGTCCTCCGGCACCGCGTCCGGGTCGAAACCGGCTCCCCGGTCGCGCACGAAGATGGACACCTGGTCGGGCTCCACTTCAGCGTAGACGCTGATCTCCTGCACCCCGGCGTGTTTGGCCGCGTTGACCATGGCCTCCCGCGCGGCCGCGGCCAGGGGCATCAGTTTGTCGTCCACCGGGCAGTCGCCGACCACGACCTGCTGGACGCGGATGGCGAACGTGTCCTCGACCTCGCCCGCCGAGACGGCCAGCAGGGTGGACAGCGTGGAGTTCTCCATGCCCTCTTTCTGCCCGTACAGCCACGCGCGCAACTGCCGCTCCTGGCTGCGGGCCAGCCGGGAGACCTCCCGCGGCTGATCGGGGTTCTTCTGGATCAACGCCAGGGTCTGCAGCACCGAGTCGTGCAGGTGCGCGGCGATGTCCGCGCGCTCCTGTACCCGGATGCGCTCCGCCCGCTCGTTGTCCAGGTCGCCGACCAGGCGCACCCACCAGGGCACCGTCAGCACACCCGCGCCGACCAGGGTGGCCAGCGCGGCCAGCAGACCGGTCTGCAGCGGATTGGCGCCCGCGCTGCCCAGCAGCAGCAACACCAGGCCGATGATCACCAGCGCGGCACCGACGCCGATCCGGACGTACGTGTGCCAGCCCGCCGGGCCGACGAGGCCGGCCTTCGCGCCGTCCCGCCAGCGTCGCCGCTGGGTGGAGTCGGCCTCCCGCCAGACGACGGCCGCACCGACCACCAGGATGGCGATCGGCAGCATGATCCAGCTGGCCGTGCCGCCGGCGAACATGACCGCCAGTGACCCGATGCCGATGCCGATGACCAGCAGGATCAGCGACTGCTGCCGCTGCTTACCGGTGTCCCTGCCACCGACGCCGGCCGGCGCCTGCGGGACGAGCAGCCAGAGCAGGCCGTAGGTGATCACGCCGATGCCGGGCAGGGCGGCGAGCACGGTGAACGCGCAGCGTACCCAGACCACGTCCAGGTTCAGCTGGTCGGCGATGGCACCCGCGACGCCGCCGAGGATCCGGTTGGATCGCCTGCGTTGCAAACGGGTGTAGGTCACCGTGGACTGCACGGGCTGCCGCGCATTGGACGGCGGCGGGGGAAACCTCAACACCAGATCATCCTCACACGTGCGGGTTACCAGGGCATCAGGGTCCGCCCGGATGCCCCATGGGGGTCTCAGGGCTCAGTTCAGGGTCCATCCCGGATGTGCCGGGGACGCGGACCGGGCAATCTTCTCGGTATGAACACGACAGAGACCGGGCAGGCCACGCAGGGGCCTCTCGACGACTTCTGGGCCCAGCGGCCGGTGCGCCCGCTGCACGGCCGGAAGGTCGCCGGGGTGGCGGCAGGCATCAGCGCCCGCTATGGCATAGACCCACTGCTCACCCGGATTCTGTTCGTGGTGACCACCTTCTACAGCGGCGTCGGCGTGCTGATCTACCTGCTGGGCTGGCTGCTGCTGCCCGGCGAGGGGGACGAGACCTCGCCGGCCGAGGCGCTGGTGACCACCAAGCGCAGTGCGACCGGCGCGGTGCTGACCATCGTGCTCGGCATCCTGCTGATCCCCACGGCGAGCATCGTGGTCGACGGCGGATTCACCGCCTTCCTGGTGCTCGGCCTGGCGGGCGCCGCCCTGTACCTGCTGCACCGGAACCGCAATGGCTCCGGTTCCGGTGCAGCCCCTTACCCAACGCCTCCGACTCCAGGAGCTCCCATGCCACCCGCGTCTGAGGGATCCGTGGCAGCCGGGATGGACGCGCCGACCAGCGTGGTCGACGCCCCCATCCACCCGGCAACGCCACCGCCCCCGCCACCGCCCAACTGGGCGCCGCCGGCGTACGGCCCGCCGCCGCCCCCGTTCCCGCCGAAGCCGCCGAAGCGCCGGTCTCCGGTCACCGCGATCACCTTCGGTGTGGTCCTGGTCGTCGCGGCGGCGATGCTGCTGCTGGAGGGCCGCTACGGCTTCTCCGCGAACGGCACCGAGATGTTCGGCGTGCTGCTGGTGGTCATGGGCATCGGCCTGGTGGTCGGCGCGTTCGTCCGCGGCGGCCGGGGCCTGATCCTGCTGGTCATCCCGACCATCCTGATCACGCTGGGCTCCGGGGTCACGCACCGGCTGAACACCAGCGGGGCCCACGTCAACTGGTCGGCGAACTCGATCAGCGAGGTGCAGCCCAGCTACAACCTGGACGCCGGGAAGGCGAGCCTGGATCTGACCGCCGTGCGGGTGCCCGCCGGGGAGACCAAGAACATCTCGGTGAAGGTGAACATCGGCGAGGTCAACGTCACGCTGCCCACGGCTGTGGCGGCGGAGGTCAGCTGCAAGAGCGGCCTCGGCGCGGTGAACTGCCTGGACAGCCAGGTCGGCGGCCTGCCGTCCCGGGTGACCGCCAGCGCACCGGGCGAGCCGGAGTACGGAAAAATCGTGCTGGACGTCGAGGTCGGCACCGGAGCTGTGGAGGTGGACCGTGGCTGACAACAAGCCCTACTCGGTGGACCCACTGGCCCTCGTTTTCGGCCTGATCGCGCTGCTGGTCGGCGGCCTGGCCATCCTCGGCCGGACGCAGGACGTGGTGTTCGAGGCCCGCTGGCTGGCGGTCGGCGCGCTCGGACTGGTCGGCGTGCTGGTCATCGTCAACGCGGTGCGCGGCCGCGAGCGTAAGGCCGAACCGGTGGACCAAACGGCCGAACATGAGGACGAGACGGAAAAAATCTAGGGTTCTCGCGTCATCAGCCGGGTGGGTGCCCCTTCTCCTATACAGAAGATGCACCAGCGGGGCGGCACAACCGCACTCCGGCCACCTCCGCTTCACCGGAGAGCGGGCAACGCGGGTACAGCTTCACGGTTGGGCGCGGTCCAGCGAGGGCGGGCCGCGCCCACCACAGTCTTTACGGGGAGCAAGCCGGGCCCCCTTCTCGCCGCTCCAGCGAGAAGGGGGCCCGGCCTTTTTCGTAAGCATGGTGCCCTTACTCGCGTCTGATGCGAGCAAGGGCACCTTGCTTACGTTGTTACTCCCACTCGATGGTGCCCGGCGGCTTGGAGGTCACGTCCAGCACGACCCGGTTGACGTCGGCCACCTCGTTGGTGATCCGGGTGGAGATCCGCTCCAGCACGTCGTAGGGCAGCCGGGTCCAGTCGGCGGTCATCGCGTCCTCGCTGGACACCGGGCGCAGCACGATCGGGTGACCGTAGGTCCGGCCGTCGCCCTGCACGCCCACCGAGCGCACGTCGGCCAGCAACACCACCGGGCACTGCCAGATGTCCCGGTCCAGGCCGGCCGCGGTGAGCTCCTCGCGGGCGATGGAGTCGGCGTGCCGCAGGATCTCCAGGCGGTGCTCGGTGACCGCGCCGATGATCCGGATCCCCAGGCCGGGGCCGGGGAACGGCTGCCGGTGCACGATGACCTCGGGCAGCCCCAGCTCGGTGCCGACCCGGCGCACCTCGTCCTTGAACAGCGTGCGCAGCGGCTCGACCAGGTCGAACTCCAGGTCGTCCGGCAGCCCGCCGACGTTGTGGTGGCTCTTGATGTTGGCCGCGCCCGCGCCGCCGCCGGACTCGACGACGTCCGGGTACAGGGTGCCCTGCACCAGGAAGTCGAAGGCGCCCTCGTCCTTCAGGTCCCGGGCGGCCTGCTCGAAGACCCGGATGAACTCCCGGCCGATGATCTTGCGCTTCTGCTCCGGGTCGGTGACGTCCGCCAGCGCGTCCATGAACCGTTCCCGCGCGTCCACTGTGACGAGCTTGATCCCGGTGGCGGCCACGTAGTCCCGTTCGACCTGGGCCCGCTCACCGGCACGCATCAGGCCGTGGTCGACGAACACGCAGGTCAGCCGGTCGCCGATGGCCTTGTGCACCAGGGCGGCGGCGACGGCGGAGTCCACGCCGCCGGACAGGCCGCAGATGGCCCGGCCTTCGCCGACCTGTGCCCGGATGGCCTCGATCGACTCGTCCACAATGGACGCGGTGGTCCAATTCGGACGAAGCCCGGCGATCTCGTGCAGGAAGCGGCGCAGCACCTCCTGGCCGTGCGGGGAGTGCAACACCTCCGGGTGATATTGCACGCCGGCGAAGCGCCGCTCGACGCACTCGAACGCGGCGACCGGCGCACCGGCCGACACCGCGGTGACGTCGAAGCCCTCCGGGGCCTTGGTCACGCAGTCGCCGTGGCTCATCCACACGGGGTGCGCGGCGGGCAGACCGTCGTGCAGCACACCACCGGACGGGGCGAGCTCGGTGCGGCCGTACTCGCGACCGCCGGTGTTCTCCACGACGCCGCCGAGCCCGGCGGCCATGGCCTGGAAGCCGTAGCAGATGCCGAACACGGGCACGCCCGCGTCGAACAGGGCCGGGTCGACGCTGGGCGCGCCGTCGGCGTAGATGCTGCTCGGGCCGCCGGACAGCACGATGGCGGCGGGTTCCTTGGCCAGCATCTCGGACACCGGCATGGTGTGCGGGACGACCTCGGAGTAGAGCTGCGCCTCACGCACGCGGCGGGCGATCAGCTGGGCGTATTGGGCGCCGAAATCGACGACGAGGACCGGACGATGAGCTGTCATGGTCAACCTTCGGGATCGGGCGCGAGAAAGCGATGAGGAACCTTCTCGGCACACGTGTACACCTGTGTACCGACCGGTCCCTCCCTGGGCTTCTCTCCCGGAGGTGCTGGTCCCCACGGAGGGGACCTTCTGTGGCGCTCGAACCAGACCCGTAAGTAACAAGTACGGCGGAACCCTAGCCACCATCATCAGTCAGCTACAGGTGATCCTACTACGGTGTCGCATATGGATGCGTATGCCGCGAACGTGCACCCGTGCTTCATCGCCGGTCGCCCGGAACAGGGCGTGGGCGAACTGGTGGTGCACCACCCCTTCGACGGCACCGAGGTCGCCCGCTGCGCCGTTCCCGGACCGGAGCAGATCGAGCGCGCGGTGGCCTCGGCCGCAGCCGTGTCCACCACGCTGCGCACCCTCCCGGCCCACCGGCGCGCGGCGGCGCTGGACCACGTGTCCGCCGGGATCAGGGAGCGGGCCGAGGAGCTCGCGGAGATCATCACCGCCGAGAACGGCAAGCCGTTGCGCTGGGCCGAGGCCGAGGTGGACCGCGCGGTGTCCACCTTCCGCTTCGCCGCCGAGGAGGCCCGCCGGTTCTCCGGTGAGTTGCAGCGGCTGGACACCGATCCGGCCGCGACCGGCAGGCTGGCGATGATCCGGCGGGTGTCCCGGGGCCCGGTGCTGGGCATCAGCCCGTTCAACTTCCCGCTGAACCTGGTCGCGCACAAGGTCGCCCCGGCCCTGGCCGTCGGCGCCCCGATCATCATCAAGCCGGCGCCCCGCACGCCCCTCGCCTGCCTGCTGCTCGGCGAACTGCTCGCCGAGACCGACCTGCCCGCGGGCGCGTTCTCCGTACTCCCGGTGGGCAATGAGGAGACGCAGGCCCTGGTCAAGGACGCCCGGCTGCCGGTGGTCTCGTTCACCGGTTCCGGCCCGGTCGGCTGGTCCATCCTGGACACCGTGCCCCGCAAACACGTGGTGCTGGAACTCGGTGGCAACGCGGCGGCCGTGATCTGCGCGGACTACCCGGATCTGGAGCACGCGGCCGCGCGGATCGCCACGTTCGGCAACTACCAGGCCGGGCAGAGCTGCATCGCGGTGCAGCGGGTGATCGTGGACCGGGCGGTGGCCGACCGGTTCGTGCCGCTGCTGGTCGAGTCGGTGCGCGACCTGATCACCGGAGACCCGCACGATCCGCTCGTCGAGGTCGGCCCGGTGGTCGACGAGGCCGCCGCCGCCCGCATCGAGGAGTGGATCACCGAGGCGGTGGATGGCGGAGCGACCCTGCTCACCGGCGGCAAGCGCATCGGCACCTCGATCGAACCGACCGTTCTGTCCGATGTGGACCCGTCCGCCAAGGTCTGGCGCGAGGAGGTCTTCGGCCCGGTTCTCGTGGTGTCCGTTGTGGACGGTGTGGACGCCGCGCTGGACGCGGTCAACGACTCCCCGTACGGCCTCCAGGCGGGCGTCTTCACCAGGGACCTGCAGACCGCCTTCACCGCGTCGTCCCGGTTGGACGTCGGCGGCGTGATCATCGGCGACGTGCCGTCCTACCGCGCCGACCAGATGCCGTACGGCGGCGTGAAGGGCTCCGGCGTCGGCCGCGAGGGCCTGCGCTCCGCGATGGCCGACCTCACCGAGGAACGCGTCACCGTCTTCACCGGCATCGAGCTCTAGGAGCAGGGAATGTCGATCTTCTGGCCGTGGAGTTGCGCGATCCACTGATCATCACTGATCGGGAACACCGGATCGGAGTCGCAGTAGGTCCGGTGCACCCGCTCGGCGTCGATGTCCAGCAGTGCGGTCCTGGGCTCCTTCAGGCCGGTCTCCATGGCGAACCACCCGGCCTGGGGCAGGAACTCCATCCAGTTGACGTCATCCGGCAGCGGGACGGTGGCGATCTCCACCGGGGCATCCTTCCCGCCGACGTCCCACACCCGGACCGGCGCCGCGGTGCCGGTCAGCGGGCCCTCGGCGAAGTACCTGCCGTCCCGGCTGACCACCACCCGGGCCGTCTCGCCGGTCTTCTTGACGGTCGAGATCAGCTTGGGCTTACACGGCTCGTGCAGATCCCACACCGTCAGCGCCCCGCCCGCCATCGACTGGACGAGGACCTTGTCCCCGGACAGCGGTCTGACCGTCGCGGCCGTGCCCAGTTCGAGCTGGCTGCCACAGTCCACCGGCTTCCCCGGCTCGCGCAGGTCCCAGGCCCTCGGGAAGTCGCCGTACTTCGCCGCGCTGATAAAGGTCTGGCCGATGCCGACGGAGATCTCCCGATCCGCCGCTCCGGTGAGCTTGTCCACGCGCCGTGGATTCGCGGGGTCCCGGATGTCCAGCAGGACCACCTCGTCGCCCTCGGGCACGTACAACGCGCCCGTCCCGGCGAACCCGATCTGGTGGTCCACGGCCGGCACCAAACCGGTCCGATAGGCGCCGACCTTGGCCCAGGACCCGTCATCCGCTCGCCGGTGAATGTCCACTTCGGACCGGCGCCGGTCGATGGTGGCGAGCAGGGTGCCGTCCGGCGACAGCGCCGGCGATCGTTCGCCGTCGACCTGCAACACCGGCCGCGGCCGGGCCGGGTCGGACACATCCCAGAGGGCGACCTTGCCGTCCGCCGAGTACGTGATCAGCTGGCCGGTGGCGGACCAGAATCCGGCCTCGGTCCAGGGTTCGGGGAAGTCGAAGAGGTGTTTCGGCGCGGCGAGCTGGTTGGTGTCCCACAGCTGCACCCGCCGGTCGCTGGGCGACACCCGGTTCACGTACAGATTCCCGAACCGGTTGAACTGGTCGCCGAACGAGGGCCGGGGGAAGGTCCCGTGCGTGCCCGGCAGGCCGGGTGCCGCCCGCCTGGAGGCCCACACCTGGATCTGGCCGCCGTCCAGGCCGAAGGCCGAGACACCGCTCTCCGCGCTCGCCGCGATGGATCTGAACGGGCTCGCCGACGGGATCGTCCGGAACCTCGACTCGCCGGTGATGTCGCCGTTGTCGAGAACGCCCTGGAAGTCGGTCTGCCCGGCCGCAGTGGCCGAGATCAGCACATTTCCCGCGGCGGTGAACAGGGAACTGGACTTGTCGTGCCCGCCCACATACCGCTTCTCGATCGGGCTGGGCTTCTGCCGATCCGCCACGTTCCACCGGTCGACCCCGGTGCCGGACGTCGTGGCCAGCAGAACCCGGCCGTCATGGCTGAAACAGAGTCTGCCCACGACATCGGTGACGATGGCGGACTGCACGGACGCGGCGCGGGAATCGGCGACTTCCCACAGCTGGATGACCGTGCTGCCCTGGGCCTTCGCCGACGTGGCCAGCGTGCGCCCGTCATGGCTGAACGCCCCGGTCAGCGACTCGGTGCCCGGCAACGGCGCGGTGAAGAGCTGCGCCGGCTGCCCGGTCACGTCCCACAGCGCCAGCCCCTGGTCGCCCAGTACCGCCAGCGTGCCACCGTCCGGGCTGAACACCAGCTCCCGCGCACCGGGTGCGGGCACCGAGCTGGTCTGCGTCTGCTTGACGACGTCCCAGAACTCCAGCCGGTCCCCTGCCGCCACGGCCAGTCGCGGCCGCTGCTGATCCATCGCGATCGCGGGCTCGGTACCGGGCGACGGGAGCACCCGCAGCACGCTGGGCCTGCGCGGATCGGTGGTGTTCCACAGCTTTACCGTGCGCGCGTCGGCGCTGGCCAGGATGTGCCCGTCGGCGGTGAACGCAAGTTGCCGCACGGCGCCCTGGTGCGCACTGAGCACCACGGGATGCGGATTCGTCGACGACGCGATCAGCCCGCTTCTGGTCTCGGGCAGGCCGGGGGCCAGCTCGAAGGCGACGAGGTTGAGCTGGAACGCGGTCGCCGGGTCGACGCCACGCAGGGCGTCGGCCTGCTGGGCGATCCGCCGGGCGTCGCCATCGGTCCGGTCGTTCATGTTCTGGTAGGCGAGCACCCCGGCCACCGGCAGGGCGATCAACAACATCACCAGCACGAGCACGGCCCCGGCCAGCATGCCGCGCCGTTCCCGGCGCGCCCGCCCACCGGCTCGCAGGAAGTCGCGTTCGGTCTGGGTCAGTTGATCGGGGTTGTCGTCGGCCCAGTCCGCCGTGGCCTCCAGCCGGGTACCGGTGTACAGGTACTCCTGGGACTGCCGGGCCAGCTGCCACTTCTCCGCGTCCTCGGCCAGCTGCCGGTGCACCAGCAGGCCCTGCCGGTCCTGCTCGATCCACTTCCGCAGCCGGGGCCAGTGCCGCAGCAAGGCCTCGTGCGAGATCCGGGCGATGTCGCCGTCGATGGTGATCAGCCTGCGTTGCGCGAAACCGTCCCGGGCACTCAGGATCGGCAGCCGGTCCACTGTGGACATGTCGTCCAGGATGACGGACAGGTCCAGGGATTTGCGGGTGTCGTCGGTGGCCGCACCGAGGTGCACCATGCGCAGCAACAACATCCGTGCGGCGGCCTGCCCGGCGGAGTCCAGGCTCTCGTAGGCCACATCGGCCTGCTGGGTGACCGCTTCCCAGATACCGCCGGTGGATTCGTACGCGGAGTGGGTCAGCGGCCCACCGGCCCGGTTCATCCAGGTCAGCTGGAGCGCGTAGGACAGCAGTGGCAGCGCACCGCCGGTGAACTCGGCGTTGCCCTGCAGGTCGCGCAGAATGTTCTCCGCGAGCCCGTCCTCCAGGGGCACGCCCACGGCGAGGGCGGGCTTCTCGATCGCCTCACGCAGCTGGTCCTGGGTCATCGGCGCCAGCGGCAGCTGGCGATCCCGCAGCGCCTCGACCAGTTCCGGATGGATCATGGCCTGGGCGTAGAAGTCCGCGCGCAGGCCGAAGATCACCACGGCCACCCCGGCGGCAGCGGCGTGCAGGGCGGCCACGTAGGTCCGCCGGTGCCGCTCGTCGACCTCGGCGGTGAACAACTCCTCGAACTGGTCGATGAACAACACCAACCGGCCGCCCGCGACCTCCTTGCCACCGGTGTACCGGCGCAGCGCGATCTGGATGATCACCGCCAGCTGGGCGGGGTCCTCGGCGATCCGGGCGGTGATCTCCTCGGCCGGGATGTCACTGGCGCCGGACAGCCGCTGCGCGAGGTGGGCCAGCGGGTCGTCGCCCGGGGTCAGCACCAGGTGCGGCCAGGTGCGGGAGCCGGGCACCGCCAGCTCGCCGCGTTGCAGTGCGGGCAGCAGCCCGGCGTGGATCAACGAGCTCTTGCCGACGCCGGACAGGCCGACGAGGGCGATCAGCCCACCGGAGTCCACCCAGCCGGCGAGCCTGCCGAGGATCTCCTCGACCTGCTCCTCCCGGCCGAAGAACACCGCCGCGTCGTCCTGGGTGAAGAAGTCCAGACCCCGGTAAGGGCAGTCCGGCTCGTCCCCGATGATCTGCGGCTGTGCGACCGCCTCCAGCGGCGCGCGGTAGGCCGGGTTCCGGCAGAGCACCAGGTCACCGGCCTGACCGCTGGGCTGCCGGGCCGGGGCGGGCAGGTCCCGCCGGGTCATTTCCCGGCGCAGATAGCGGAACACGTGGTCGATGGTGAGCAGCCGGGGACCGTTCGGATCCCCGTCCCGCAGCAGGGAGATCAGCTGCCCGGTGAACGCGGTGTACGGCTGACCGACCGGCGCCAGGGCCTGCTCGGAGGCGGCCGCCGCGGCCAGCAGATAGGTCCCGCCGGTGGCGGCCAGGGTGAAGGCGTCCGAGGCCGGCGTGCCCAGGGACCCCAGAGCTCGCCCGGCGAAGCAGCAGTCCAGGACGACCACGGTGGATCGGGCCCTGCTGGTGGCCAGGGCCTCCCGCACCGCCTGGTAGGGCAGGGCCTTGAAGGCCAGGCCGTTCATCGGGTCGTCGGTGGCCACGGTGGCCAGGTGCAGCGCGTTTCCCGGGCTGATCAGGCCGTGCCCGATGTAGTAGACGACCAGCACATCGGTCGCCTCCCGCGCCGCCTTGGCGATCGCGTCACCGAGCTCGATCGGATCTTCCGGGTCCAGCAGCACGGTCGGCTCCACGCCGCAGCGCTGGGCCAGCGTGACCGCCAGCTCCCGCACGGTGTCCTCGACCTGCGGGATGGAGGGCACCTGCGAGTCCTCGGCATGCCGCCCGGAACCGATCAGCAGCACCCGGGTACCCGGGGAGCTCAGCGGAACCAGGTCCTCGCTCATCGCTGGATCAGTTCGGCGAGCTTCTCCGCGGTCATGCCCCTCACATTGGTGGCGTCGAGTTCGACCTTGGACCCGTCGGGCCGGTCCAGCTTGAGCTTGACGTCGCTGGTGCGCGTCTTCAGCCAGCTGATCAACACCGTGCACAGGGCGATGGCCGCCCCACCGGGTGCGAGCGCCACGGTCAGGACCTCCAGCAGCCCGCCCATGTGGCCGGGCTGGATCGGCGCCCTGAAGGGAGACCCGACCACGCAACGGGTCCTCCTGGAGCAGCCACTCATTGAGTGAGCGCAGCTCGTCCGCCGACTGCTCGGCGTCGATTCCGATCGAGATATCCATGAGTCCCTACCCCAGTGAACGCCCCAGGGTGACCATGATGACACATGATTTCCGCTCCGGTTGCAAACGCTTCCACTGGATGCGGGGCCGTGGTCTCCCCGGCGCGGAACGCCGGGAAGACCACGGTCACGCAGGCGAAGAACACTCAGCCGTAGATGGCGTACTTCAACGGCAGGTCCTTCTCGCCGGGACGGGTCAGTTGCATGTCGACGTCCCGGTTCTTGCAGACCGTGCCGTTGCCGCATCGGGAGTCGGTGTCGTAGATGAACTCGATCCGCAACGGATGGGCGGCCGTCGCCAGCAGCGGAACCGGGCTCTCGCAGTCATCGCTCGGATAACGGTTGCCGGTAGCGGGCATGAACCGGCAGGTCAGGTCGGCGACCCGGATCCCGTCCTGGTACACCCGCACCGCGACGGTCCGCAGATAGAAGTCGGAGTAGCCGACCTCGGTGAAACCCTGTGGCGAGAAGCCGAGATCGGATTTGGCCGTCACAACCAGTGACTGCAAGACCTGCCGTTGCCGTGGGGAAGCCTTTATCTGGCCGTACTGGGCGTACTCCCACTGCAACCGGACGCCCGCCTCGTCGTGCAGCGCCTGGTTGGCCTTGTATGCCTCTTCCCTCGGGTCCGGCGGGGCGGGGAACAGCAGGCCCCACAGGTACTTGCCGAGGAACACCGCCACCTCCAGCACGAAGGCCACCGCGTCCGCGACCGGGGCGAGCGGCGGGAATGCCACCGACACCATCGACAGGCCGAGGGTGAGCACGTTCTTCACAATCTCCACCGCGTCGCCTTCGGCGGCGGCGTTGACGATGCCCGCGATGTCACCGACGATCGGAATCGGCCCCAGCGCCGAACACACCTTCTCCAGGTCCCCGGAGTTCGAACCCGCGGCGCTCTCGGCGATCTCCGCCGCCTGGATACCGGCGGTCACGCCGGAAATGACGCCCTTGAGCGCCTTGGCCAGGCCCTTACCCAGGCCGGTCAGATCCCGGGCACCCGGATGTAGCGCGCTGACCCGCTTCGCGAGATCGTTGGCGACCTGGGTGAGCTCCGCGTCGGTCAGCTTCTGGTGCGGGGCGGGGTGCGGCGGCTTGAAGCTGGGGTCCTTGAGGATCTTCTGCGCATCGGCCTGGGCCTCGGCGGTGGCCTTCGCCAGAGCCGCCTTTCCGATGCGGCAGAACTGCGAGGTCGAGTTCTTGCACTCCTCGTCGCGCTGGAGCATCCGGGCCTGTGTCCACGATGGACTGTCGCCGGGTTTGCCGTTCTCGTAGTTGGCGACCCCGTCGAACTTGTAGGCACTCTCGATCTTGGGCTTGTGCTCCCCCTTGCCCTCGATCTGGGCCCATGGCACCAGAATCTCCTGGCGCACGGAGCCATTGGTGTTCTTGGCCTGCAGGCGCAGTGCCTTGAACCGCCCGTCCGTACCGAGCGCGGGGACCAGGTACCTGTCCTGGTCGATGCCCAGCTTCTTCTTCACCGCCGAGGCCACCTCGGTCGGGTCGCTTCCGGCGTCGTAGTCCACCGTGACCAGGTCGATCGGCCCGGGAATGGTGTACTTGACGATGCCCCCGGCCTCAGCCAGGTGCAGGTAGGTCACCGTCGGCCTGGCGGGCAGGCAGTGCTTCGGCTGGTATTCGCAGATGTAGTGGTTCGGCGGAAGCAGCGGGCGCCCATCGGGCCCGATCTGGCTCTGGCCGGGCCCGTCGACATCCTCGCCGTCCTGCGACACACCGTTCTCGTACTTGACCATCGAGATGCTGGCCCCCGACGCCTGCGCGGGGGTCTCCGTGGCCAGCAGACCACGGTACTCGCCGGGCGGCGGATCGCCCTGGACGACATCGGGCGCCTTCATCAGGTCGGCGTACTCGCTCGGCTTGGCGCCCTTGTAGACCACCAGCTTGTCGAGCTTGGACTGTTCGGTGATCTTGACACTGACAGCCCGGTCCTGCGGTGTGCTCGCGATGGCGTCCGAGGTCTCGACCGCCAGCATGGCGAGCACCGCTATCAGCGCAGTTCCCGCTCGCCGCATGACAAATCCGCGTTTCATTGGAGCCCCACCCACCAGGTTCGATACCGACAGTAGAGGCACCGTAGCGCTTGGTGTTCACGCATGAATCCCGGTCAGGCGGGTGAGCAGACCAACTTCACTCCACAGTGGACACAGATGGTCTGATAGGCGGACTGAGCCCGGCCCTCGCGAAACGGGGGTCGGTGCGCCTGGCGGCCGGGGACGACGACTTCGGAGGGGAGCTGGATTCACCACAGGAGCCCCGCAGGTCTCCCTGGCCCCACCGGCAACAGTCCAGAGTGGAGTTATCGGTCTTGAAGACGGATAAGTGCGGCTAGATCAAGATCGGCTCAGCCGGCATGAGGCCCGTGCCGAAGGTCAGGGAGTGATTCCCTGCGGGAACGCCAGGATCCGGTGCGGGTCGTACCGCCGGGCGACCGACTTCAGCCGGGCCACGTTCTTCCCGTAGCTGGCCTGCAACCAGTCCTGCTGGTCGGCGTCGATGTAGTTGATGTACGAGCCGCGGCCGATGAGCTCGCCGAGCCCGTCGCGCACCGGCGCCATGGCGGCCGCGGCGGCGTCCCGGCCGTTCGGCGCGGCGGCGTAGATCTGCAGGTCGGCGATCGCCCCGCGATGCGGGAAAGCCGCGTCGTACCGGGGGTTCGGCAGCACCGAGCCGCCCAGCGGGTCGAACTGCACCCAGACGTTCGGGTCGGTATGGCACAACTCGGCGACCTTGGCGACGGTGGCGTCGTCGAGCGTGTGCTCGACCATCCGGGACGTACCCAGATGCTTGCCGACGGTGTTCTTGGCGTCAGCCTGGCACTTCGGGAAGTCGCCGAGCGCGCATCCGGCGTACCGGAGCATGGCATCGCCGTAGCTCATCTCGGTGAAGGTCAGCCGGGCCTGCTCCGCCGTGATGCCGGCCTCGGCGTAGAACCGCTCCAGCAGCACCTGCGCCTCCGCCTTCGGCCCGGCGTAGGTGCCCAGCAGCCGGCAGTAGTTCTGGTTCAGCCGTAAGAAGGTCCACAGCTCGTCGCGTTCCACCGGGGCCCAGCGCAGCCAGGCCGCCAGCACCTGGGCGTGGGCGGAGACCGGAATGGCGAAGCCGCCCGGATCGCCCCAGATCACGGTGACCGTCTCCGGCGCGGGGGCGGTGCGGAAGGTGAATTCGGTGACGATGCCGAAGTTCCCGCCACCGGCGCCCCGCAGTCCCCAGAACAGCTCCGGCTCGCTGGTCGGTGACGCCGTCCGCAGCCGGCAGTCCGGGGTCACGACCTTGATCGACTCTACCCAATCGATGGTCATGCCGTACTTGCGGTTCAACACGCTCAGCCCGCCGCCCAGGGTGAGCCCGGCGATGCCGACCGAGGAACACGAACCCGCCGGAATGGACCGGCCTCGCTTCGCCAGTTCCGCGTAGACGTCGATCAGCCGGGCGCCGGAACCGATCACCGCGGTGCCATCGGCGCGGACATCCACCGAGTTCGCCTTGGTCATATTCACCATGAGCGCGTCATTCTGCGCCGAGTAACCGGCATAACTGTGCCCACCGGACCGGGCGGCGATCGGAATCCGATTCCGGGCGGCCGTTTCCAGACAGGCCTTCACCTCGTCGGCGTCGGCGCACAGGGCCACCGCCGCCGGAGTCCGCTCGTTGAACAGGTCGTTGAACACCCGGGCGGCCGGCCGATACCCGTCGTCCTGCGGCAGGAAGACCCCGCCTTTGACGCGTTTCCGCAGCGCATTCCAGTCCGGTCCGCCCACCAGCCGCACGGCGTTCTCGGTGTCCGAGGCGAACCCGAGATACGCCGCAGCGGCCAGGCCGGCTCCGGTACGGAACAGCTGGCGCCTGGTCACATCGATCATTTCGGCCACCCCCAAAGTGAATTAAGGCCGTCGATCGATATTGCCAGCGCCAATCCCGAAAGGTCAATCAGGCTAAGCGGTAATTCCCTGCGGGAAGGCCATCACCTTGTTCGGATCGTATTTCTTGGCGACCGACTTCAGCCGGTCCACATTCTTGCCGTAGCTGGCCTGCAGCCAATCCTGCTGCCCGCCGTCGATGTAGTTGATGTACGAACCGCTACCGATCAGCGACGCCATCGCGTCCACCACCGGGCGCAGGATCTTCTCGGCAGCGGCCTGACCCTGTGGCGCATTCACGAAGATCTGGCAGTCGGCCAGCTTGTCCCGGTGCGCGAAGGCCGAGTCGTGCTTCGGATTCGGGATCACCGAGCCGCCGAGCGAATCGAACAGGAACGTCAAGTCCTTCGCGTCGTCCACCAGATCGACGACCGCGCTCGCCTGCGCGGAGGTGAGCTCATGCTCGACCATCCGGGACGAGCCGAGGTGCGCGTTGCGACGGCCACTCGCCTGACAGGTGGGGAAGTCATCCGGCTTGCACCCCGCCAGGAACAGCATGGCGTTGCCGAAGTTGTGCTCGACGATGCTGCTCGATGCCGGCCGGATACCCGCATCGGTGTACCACCTCTCCAGCAGCGGCCGGACCTCTGCACTGGTGCCGACGAAACATCCGGTCAGCCCGCATTCGTCCTTGGCGATGCCGTAGCTGCTCCACAGCTCGTCCGGCTGTTTCGGCGCCCAGCGCACCCACGACTCCAGCAGTTCCGCGCGGGCGGAAAGGGGGAACTTCAGCGTGACGATGGTGAGCGTCTCGGGCGCGGGTGCGGTGCGGAAGGTGATCCGATCGGCGATGCCGAAGTTGCCGCCGCCCGCGCCACGCAGCCCCCAGAACAGGTCCGGCTCGCTGGTCGGTGACACCGTCAGCTGCCTGCTGTCCGGGGTGATCAGGTTGATTGAATCGACCCAGTCCAAGGTGAGCCCGTATTTGCGGTTCAGCACGCTCAGCCCGCCGCCGAAGGTGAGTCCGGCGGCGCCGACCGTGGCGCACGAACCGGCCGGGATCAGCCGGCCCGCCTTGGCCAGCGCGGCGTAGACGTCGATCAGCCGGGCACCGCCACCGACGACCATGGTGCCGTCGCCTGCCACCTCTACCTGGGACATCGCCCGCAGGTCGACGATCAACGCCTTGTTCTGCGCCGAGTAGCCGGCGTAGCTGTGGCCACCGGCGCGGGCGGCGATCGGGGTCTGGCTGGCGGCGGCCAGCTCCAGGCAGGCCTGGATCTCCTGCGGCGTCTTGACCTTCGCCACCGCCGCCGGGGTGTTCGCGTCGAACAACGTGTTGAAGACCTTCGCGGCGTCCCGGTAACCCGTCTCCTGGGGCAGGAACAGACCGCTGACCCGCTGGCGTAGCTCGTCCCAGTTCGGTTCACCGGCCCGGCCGAACGGGCTGCTGGTGCCGGTGGGCGAGACCGGGGCCTCGTCGTAGCTACAGCTGCCCAGCGCGGCCAGCGCGGCGACGGACAACCCACCGCTGATCAGCTGCCTGCGAGTCAACGCGGTCATGGCGTTCCCCTTACTACCACCCGGTACTGCGCAGCATGGCCTTCCGCAGATCGACTGGCAACCCGGTCATGTCGGTGAAGACGGCGGCCAGGTGGCCGTCCGGCCTGATCAATGCTGCCACCGCTCCCGGGGACCAGGACAGGCCCGCATGCAGTATCTGACAGCCATTGATGTGGGATAACCTGTTTATTTGGCATTCATCGACCAACAGGGTGAACCCGGTGCCGAGCCGGTGCCGCAGCCGGCTCCCGTCCGGCAGTTCCGCGTCCGGGCAGACGACTCCCGGCAGCGGCGGACGGGCCTGACCGGACTCGCGGGGAAAGGCCGCGACGGCGTCATCGGGCCCCGGGGTGGTCAGCGGGGAGTCCAGATACCAGTACGGCTCGGCCAGCCGGCCGGAGTCGATCTCCGCGCAGGCCTGCGGGTCGAGGACGCTGCGTTCCAGCACATCGGTCCGGCGGGCGTGCTCCTCCGGGGTGGACGGCACCAGGAAGCGCATGGTCGCCGCGGTGACCCGGAGGTTCTCGTCGGCGGCCGCGCCGCGTTCCTGGTCGTAGGACTCCAGCAGGCCGGGCCCGGCTTGGCCCGCCCGGTCGGCGGCGATCTTCCAGGCGGCATTCTCCGCGTCGGCGATCCCCGAGGACAGCCCCCGGGCGCCGAACGGGCTCATCAGGTGCGCGGCGTCGCCGGCCAGCAGGATCCGGCCGACCCGCAGCCGGGAGGCCCGGCGCTGGTGGAACCGGTAGACCGACGCCCAGTTCAACCGGTACGACGTCGTCCGGCCGATGATCTGCCGGATGCGGGCGTCCAGGTCGTCGGCGTCCTGGTCGTAGTCCGGTGGCACCTGCCAGTCGATGCGCCAGCCGTCGTCGGGAACCGGGTGCAGCAGCACCTGGCGGCCCGGATTCCACGGTGGATCGAAGTAGAACCGGCGTTCCGGCCTGCCGAAATGCAGTGTCGCGGTCAGGTCCACGATGAGGAACTGGTCCGAAAAGGACTCGCCGTCGAAGCTCAGCCCCAGCTGTCTGCGCACAGTGGACCGAGCCCCATCCGCTGCCAGGCAATGGGATCCGGTGTAGCTGTCGGCACCGTCCACAATGACCTGAACCGCGGTGTCCGTCTGGGACACACTGGTCACCTGCTTGCCGCGCAGCACGGTGATCAGCGGTTCGGCCTTGCATGCCGCTTCGATGAGCACCTCCACCGTGGGCTGCGGCGTGTTCACGAACGGCGGGAAGACGCTGTTACTGGTCTCCGGGAACCCGGTCCGCAGGATCTCCCGCCCGCGGAAGTAGGTGCGCCCGATCTCCCAGGTCACCCCGGCGTCGGCGATGGCCCGGCCCAGCCCGATGCGCTCCAGCGAATCCAGGCCGTCCCGCTGCATGACGATGGACCGGCTGCCACGCAGGTCCCGCTCCGGCTGCTGCTCCAGGACCAGGCTGGGCACCCCGGCCCTGGCCAGGTGCAGGGCGGCCACCATGCCGACCGGCCCGGCACCGATGATCAGAACCGGTTCCTCGTTCACGGCCGGTCCTGGAGCGCCGCCCACACTTCCCGATCCCGCTCGGCCGTCCAGATGATCGGCCAGTCGATGCCGTCCAGCTCGTCCCAGTACCGCTGCACATCGAACGGCAGACAGTGCTCGAAGATCGGCCAGCGACCGTACTCCTCGACCAGGGCGGAATGCGCCGCGTCGAAGGCCTCGGCGACCGTGCCGCCGCGCCCGTGCACGTCACCGACGCGACGCCGCAGTTCGTCCAGGAAGTGCCTGCTCTGCTTGACGGCCGCCGCCACCTGGTCCGCGCCCCGGGCCACCGCGTCCCGGCCGCCGATCAGCGTCTCCGCGCCCAGCGCGGCGACGTTGTCCAAAGTGGATGTCGCCCAGTCGTTGTGGAACGCGTCGCCGGTGTACAGCGCGGCTTTGGATTCCACGAGGTCACCGGCGAACAGGATCCGCTGCTTCGGCAGCCAGGCCACGATGTCGCCGGCGGTGTGCCCGCGTCCACAGTAGACAAGTTCCAGCTCACCGCGATCCCCGCCCAGGGGCAGGGAAAGCCGGTCGGTGAAGGTGATCGTCGGCCGGGTCAGCCCGGGGATCTCCTCCGGCTGCTTGAACAACCGGGGCATCCGGCCGAACTCGCTGGCCCAGTCCTGTTCGCCACGCTCGGCGATCAGCTCGGCGGTCTTCCGATGCGTGATGATCTCCTGCGCACCGAACGCACTCGCGCCGAGCACGCGCACCGCGTGATAGTGGCTGAGCACCAGGTAGCGGATCGGTTTATCGGTGTGTTCCCGGAGTTTCGTCAGCCAGTCCCGGGCGGCGGCAGGGGTCGCCCGTGCCTCGAAACAGATCAGGTGATCCTCGGCCTCGATGGCGCCCACATTGGGATCGCCCTCCGCGGTCAGCGCGTAGACGCCGTCCGCCAGCACTTCCAGGGTTTCGGTCTTTGCCTCGGTGTCCGCGCTGGACGCGAAAGCTTTCGCCATACGGTCAAGCGTGCCCGCTCACCGGACAACCCGCCACCCCTGCCCACTCCGAAGTTGACGATGTTCGGAGCAAAGGGAACGGCGTTCCCAGGCGAATTCGGAAAGCCGTGGGATCGGCCCGAAAGCCTCCTGCTCCGAAGTCGACGATGTTCGCGGCGAGGAACGAGCCCCGAACATCGCCAACTTCGGGATGTTGTCAGGCGGAGGTGCGGGACTCCTCGTCGGATGGCTTGCGGGCTGCGGGGTGGCTGATGCCGACGATGGGCAGGCTCAGCGCGCCGGGAGCGGAGGCCGGGACGGTGGGATGGTTCGGCCGGACCGGGTTGAGCCGCCGGTAGGCCTCGTCCTGCGCGGGGCGGAGGTCGTCCTCGCCCTTGTTGGGCCACAGCGACATGGCCCGCTCGGACTGCGCGGTGATGGTCAGCGACGGGTTCACCCCGAGGTTGGCGGAGATCGCCGCACCGTCCACAACGGACAGTGTGGGATAGCCGTGTACCCGGTGGTACGGGTCGATCACCCCGTACTGCGCCGTTTCGCCGATCGGACAGCCGCCGAGGAAGTGCGCGGTCAGCGGGATGTTGAACACCTCGCTCCACGAGGTTCCCGCGTAGCCGTTCATGTGTTTCGCCGCCGTCTGAGCGGCCTCGAAGCCCGGCACGATGAACGTCGGATTCGGTTCGCCGTGGCCCTGCTTGGAGGTCAGCCTGCCCTTGCTGAGGAACGTGGTGATCGAGTTGTCCAGTGACTGCATCACCAACAGGATGATCACCCGCTGGCTCCACTTGCGGACGTTGAACAGCCGCGTGGTGAGCAGGAGGTTGCTCCACATGAACTTGAGCGCCTGCTTCCACCTCGGCATCGGCAGCCTGCCGTCGGTGGCGATGGACTGCAGCAGCCCCATCGCGTTGCTGCCGTGGCCGTAGCGCACCGGCTCGATGTGCGTGTTCTCGTCCGGGTGAAAAGACGAGGTGATCGCCACGCCCTGGGAGTAGTCCAGGTTCGGGTCGACCTTCAGCCGGGTGGCACCCATGATCGACTCGGAGTTCGTCCTGGTCAGCTCACCCAGCCGGTCGGACAGCGCGGGCAGCGTGCCGGCCTCCTTCGCCCGGTGCAGCAGGCTCTGCGTGCCCCAGGTACCCGCCGCCAGAATGACCTGGCCCGCGGTGATGGTCGCGTGGCCGCGGCGTAGTTTGCCGCCGGTGCGCCGGGTGTTGATCTGCCAGCTGCCGTCCGGCTGCGGCTCCAGTCCGGTGACCGTGGTCAGCGGCAGCACCTCGGCGCCCGCCTGCTCGGCCAGGTACAGGTAGTTCTTGACCAGCGTGTTCTTCGCGCCGTGCCGGCAGCCGGTCATGCACTCGCCGCACTCGGTGCAGCCGGTGCGCTCCGGGCCCGCGCCGCCGAAGTACGGGTCGGCCTCGGTCTGCCCCGGCGTCCCGAAGAACACGCCGACGGGGGTGGTGTGCATGGTGTCCTCAACGCCCATGTCCCGCGCGACCGCGCGCATCACCCGGTCCGACTCGGTGAACGTCGGGTTCGGCACCACGCCCAGCATCCGCGTCGCCTGGTCGTAGTAGGGCGCCAGCTCGGATTCCCAGTCGGTGATGTGCGCCCACTGCCGGTCGGCGTAGAACGGCTTCAACGGGCGGTACAGCGTGTTCGCGTAGACCAGCGAGCCGCCGCCGACCCCGGAGCCGGCCAGCACCATGACGTCCTTGAGCAGGTGGATGCGCTGGATGCCGTAGCAGCCGAACTGCGGCGCCCAGAGGAACTTGCGCAGGTTCCACGAGGTCTTGGCGAAGTCCTTGTCCTCGAACCGGCGGCCGGCCTCCAGGACGGCGACCCGGTAGCCCTTCTCGGTCAGCCGCAGCGCGGCGACGCTCCCGCCGAAACCGGAGCCGACGACGACCACGTCGTAATCCAAGTTACTGCTGGGTACCGATGCCATGTTCTGACTGTAAAGCCCGGAATCGCAGATCACCAGACCCTTGCATACCGCCGGTATGTGCGCTTCCGGCCGGTGACAGATGTCAGGGGCGAAAGGCGCCGTCTGTGACCGGTGCCTTTCGCTCCGCTTCGGCAGGCTGGGGCAAACCGCACTGGGAGGAGCACCACACATGCGTCGCTTAACAGGGGCTTTACTCGCCGCCGCACTGCTGGCCGCCATACCGGCTACCGCGGACGCGGCGACCCGGGATCAACTCACCCTGGGCATCTACCCCGCCGGATACGCGGCGGTGGATACCCCGGATCCCGCCAAGGACGACTATCCGAAGATCATCTCCTCGCTGAACACGCTCCAGGGACAGCACCGGCAGTTCGGCGTCCGGGCCTACGCCGACTTCAACCCGGACCCGCGGCACAACGCCGTCGCACCCTTCGTCCCGTTCCTCGGCCACGGCCGCAAGCTGGACCTGGTGCTGGTGCACGACCCCTCGGCCACCCCGCAGCAGTGGCTGGACTTCGTCCGCGCGCAGGTCCGGTACGCGGGACCGTTCACCAACTCGCTGTCCCTCGGGGTGGACGCGAACATCCCGGGCCTGCCCTGGTCGATGTCCCGGGACGACCTGGTGAACGGCCTGGCGGTGGCGAAGCAGGAGGCCCGGCACACCGGCCTGAAGATCGGCTTCGACGTGGCGGCCGGGCCGCAGGACACCGACTTCTGGACCTCGCTGAAGTCCGCGAACCTGCGGCCGGACTTCATCGGCGTCGAGGTCTACCCGGACGTCTGGTTCCCCGCGCCCGGCGATCACGGGCAGCAGGCCGTCGGACTGCTGACGGACGTGCGGGACACCAAGATGCCCCTAGCAGGATTCGGCTCCTCGGTGCCGATCATGATCAGCGAGAACGGCTACACCTCGGACACCGCGGGCCACACCCAGGCCGACCAGGCGGCCGCGTTGAAGTCCGAGTTCATCGCGATCACCGGGGCCGCGCGCCGGCTGAACATCACCGCGTACGACCTCTACATGCTGCGCGACCACCCCACGGTGCACGAGTACAACCTGGACCACCTCGGCCTGCTGAACGCCGACTACTCGCCCAAGCCGGCCTGGCGGACCATGGTCGATCTGTACCGTGCCTACCCATGACACTGGCTACCGGCAGGCAGTACGAGATCACCGCGCAGGGGCAGGCGGCGGTGATCACCGAGGTGGGCGCGACGCTGCGGTCCTGGACGGTGAGCGGGCAGGAAAGGCTGCTCACCCACGGCGCGGACGAGATGGGCGACAGCCAGATGGGCAAGGTGCTGGCGCCCTGGCCGAACCGGATCGATCACGGTCGCTACGAGTTCCAGGGCACCGCCTACCAGCTGCCGCTCGCCGAACCGGCGAAGCTCAACGCGATCCACGGGCTGGTGAACTGGGTTCCGTGGCAGCCACGGGAGCAGCACGCGGACCGCGTGACCATGGGTTACGTGCTGTACCCACAGAAGGGTTACCCGTTCACGCTGGACCTGGCGCTGGAGTACGCGCTCACCGGCGACGGCCTGCACGTCACGCTCACCGCCCGGAATGTGGGCCGCTTGTCTGCCCCGTTCGGCGCCGGCTACCACCCCTACCTGCTGCTCGACGAGTCCGCGCTGCTCACCGTCCCGGCGGACAGCTACCTGCGCACCGACGACCGGCTGATCCCGGTCGGCAAGGCTCCGGTCGCGGGGACCCCGTTCGACTTCCGCACGCCGCGGGCGGTCGACGGCACCGAACTGGACACCGGTTACACGGACCTGCACCGGGCGGACGGCGTGGCCACGGCCCAGCTGGACCAGGTGCAGCTGTGGGTGGACGACACACACGGATACCTGCAGGTCTACACCGACAAC
This sequence comes from Pseudonocardiaceae bacterium YIM PH 21723, assembly GCA_003600225.1. GTDB lineage: Bacteria > Actinomycetota > Actinomycetes > Mycobacteriales > Pseudonocardiaceae > QZFT01. The sequence goes on along the minus strand of QZFT01000078.1, from coordinate 187,295 downwards.
GCCGCGCCGCCGAGCCGCACCCGGCGCTCGGGGATCGCACTGGAACCGATGACCGCCGCGCCGAACGCGTTCAACAGCGGCGACGGACTGCTGACTTTGGAACCTGGCCGGGCCTACCAGGGCTCGTGGGGCCTGCGAACAACTACCTAGTCCCGAAGTTGGCGATGTTCGGGCGCTTTTCCCCGAACATCGCCAACTTCGGATCGATATGAGGGGGAGATATGCGCAAGATCTGGACGGCGACGCTCGCCGTCGCACTGGCCGTCGCCACGGCGGTACCGGCCCAAGCCTCGGCGGACTTCACCCTGGGCCTGTACCCGTTCACCATCGGCCCGGCGGGTGTTCCGGCGCCCACCGACCCGGCCTATCCGAAGATCGTCCGGTCGCTGGACGAGCTGCAGGGCGGGCATGACCGGTTCGGCATCCGCGCCTACGCGCACGCCGGGCGGGACACGATGAAGCCGTTGCTCCCCTACCTCGGGCATGGCCGCAAGCTGAACCTGGTGCTGGTGCACGACAAGGACACGTTCACCCCGCAGACCTGGCTGGACTTCGTCCGCGCCCAGGTCCGCGCCGCCGGTCCGTTCGCCTCGACCATCTCGGTGGGCCTGGACGCGAACCTGCCGGAGTGGGTGCCGTGGCCCATCGCGCAGCAGGACGTGATCGACGGGGTTCGCGCCGCCCAGCAGGAGGCCCGGCGCCTCGGCTACCGGGACCTGCGGATCGGGTTCGACGTGGCGATCTCCCCGGAACTGCCCGACCTCGACTTCTGGAAGGGCTTCGCCGCCGCGGGCGTCCGGCCGGACTTCGTCGGCGCCGAGGTGTATCCGGATGTGCAGGTTTCGCAGCCCGGTGACCACGGGAAACAGGCGCTGGACTGGTTGACCGACCTGCGGGAGAACCGGATGCGGCTGGCCGGCTGGGGCCAGTCGGTGCCGATCATGGTGGTGGAGAACGGCTACGCGGACGCGGGCGAGCACACGCCCGCCGATCAGGCGGCGGCGCTGAAAGCCGAGTTCACCGCGATCCGGGACAACAGCCGGCGGCTGAACATCATCGGCTACGACCTGTTCATGCTCCGCGACGACCCGCAGGACCCGGGCCCCTTCGGCCACCTGGGCGTGCTGACCAACGACTTCACCCCGAAGCCCGCCTGGTCGACCATGCGTAACCTGTACCGGACTGTTTAAGGGGAGCACTTTCCATGGAATCTGCTCCCGTTCGGGGTGACCCTTTGTGGGGAGCAGATTCCATGGAAAGTCCCTAACGGACGGTGAGGCCGACCTTCTGGAATTCCTTGAGGTCGGAGTAGCCGGTCTTGGCCATCGCGCGGCGGAGGGCACCGAACAGATTGAGCACGCCCTGGGCGCTGGGGGCCGGTCCGTAGAGGACCGTCTCCAGGTCGTAGCCCAGCGAGCCGACCTGGAGCACCTGGCTCCGCGGCAACGACGGGTGCGCGGCCGCGCTGGTCCAGTAGTAGCCCTGGCCGGGCGACTCGGAGGCCTCCGCGAGGGGCTCGCCGAGCATGACGGCGTCGGCGCCACAGGCGATGGCCTTGGCGATGTCCCCGGAGTACGAGAACCCGCCGTCGGCGATCACGTGCACGTACCGGCCACCGGTCTCGTCCAGGTAGTCCCGCCTCGCTGCGGCAGCGTCGGCGATGGCGGTGGCCATCGGGACTCCTATACCCAGCACCTGCGTGGTGGTGGAGGCCAGGGACTCGCCGAAGCCGACGATCACGCCCGCCGCGCCGGTGCGCATCAGGTGCATCGCGGTGCGGTAGTCGCCGACGCCACCGGCGATGACCGGCACGTCCAGGTCGGCGATGAACCGCTTCAGGTTCAGCGGGTCACTGCCCCGGGACACGTGCTCGGCGGAGATGATCGTGCCCTGCACGATGAGCATCTCCACCCCGGCGGCCAGCAGGTCCGGGGTCAGTTCCTCGGCGTGCTGCGGGCTGACCCGCACCGCGACGGTCACCCCGGACTCGCGGATCTGCCGGATGGCCTCGGTCAGCAGGTCCACCCGGATCGGCGCGGAGTGCAATTCCTGCAGCTCCTTGATCACCGCGTCCGGGTCGTCGTCGTCCTCGTCCGCGCGGAACAGGCGGAACAACGCCTCCTCCACGTTCGCGTGCCGGGCCCAGAGGCCCTCGGCGTTCAGCACGCCGAGGCCGCCGAGTTCACCGATGCGGATCGCGGTGGCCGGGGAGACCACGGCATCGGTGGGATGCGTGATCAGCGGGATCTCGAACCGGTAGGCGTCGATCTGCCAGGCTGTGGACACGTCCTGGGACGAGCGGGTACGCCGCGAGGGCACGATCTCGATGTCGTCGAGTTCGTACGCGCGCTGCGCGGTTCGGCCCATGCCGATCTCAACCTGATCCCGCACGAGTACTCCTTATTCTCTTCTCAAATGCCTAGTGGCGGGTGTAGTTCGGGGACTCGATCGTCATGGTGACGTCGTGCGGGTGGCTCTCCTTGAGCCCGGCCGCGGTGATGCGCACCAGCGACGCATCCTGCAGCTGCGGAATCGTCTGCGCACCCACGTAACCCATACCCGCGCGCAGGCCGCCGACCAGCTGGTGCACCACCTGGGCGAGCGGACCGCGGAACGGTACCCGGCCCTCGATGCCCTCGGGAACCAGTTTGTCGTCGGACAGCACGTCGTCCTGGAAGTACCGGTCCTTGGAGTAGGACTTGGCCTGACCCCGGGACTGCATGGCGCCCAGCGAACCCATACCGCGGTAGATCTTGAACTGCTTGCCGTTGACCAGCACCAGCTCACCGGGGGCCTCGGCGGTACCGGCCAGCAGCGATCCGATCATCACGCTGGAGGCGCCGGCCGCGATGGCCTTCGCGATGTCGCCGGAGTACTGCAGGCCGCCGTCACCGATGACGGGGATGCCGGAGGCGGCACAGGCCTGAGCGGCCTCGTAGATGGCCGTCACCTGCGGCACGCCGACACCGGCCACCACGCGGGTGGTGCAGATGGAACCGGGACCGACGCCGACCTTCACGCCGTCCGCGCCCGCCTCGACCAGCGCCAGGGCGCCCGCCCGGGTGGCGACGTTGCCGCCGACGATGTCGACGGTGTCCTCGAGTTCCTTCTTCAGCCGGGCGACCATCTCCAGCACGGCCCGTGAGTGGCCGTGCGCGGTGTCCACCATCAGCACGTCCACGCCGGCCTCGGCCAGCAGCATCGCGCGGTGGTAGGAGTCATCGCCGACACCGACCGCGGCGCCGCACAGCAGGCGGCCGTCCGGGTCCTTGGTGGCATACGGGTACTGCTCGGTCTTGACGAAGTCCTTGACGGTGATCAGGCCGCGCAGCTTGCCCGCGCCGTCCACCAGGGGAAGCTTCTCCACCTTGTGCCTGCGCAGCAGTCCGAGGGCGGCCTCGGCGGTGACGCCCACCTGGGCGATCACCAGCGGCATCTTGGTCATCACTTCGCGGACCAGCTTGCTGTGGTCCATCTCGAAGCGCATGTCGCGGTTGGTGATGATTCCGACGAGGGTGCCCTCGGCATCGGTCACCGGCACACCGGAGATGCGGAAGCGACGGCACAGCGAGTCGACTTCGGCGAGCGTGTCATCGGGGGAACAGGTGATCGGGTCGGTGACCATGCCCGCTTCGGAACGCTTCACGGTTTCAGCCTGTGCCGCCTGCTCTTCGGCGGACACGTTCCGGTGCAACACACCCATGCCGCCCTGGCGGGCCATGGCGATGGCCATCCGCGCCTCGGTGACGGTGTCCATCGCCGAGGAGATCAGGGGCACGCGCAGCGTGATGTTGCGGGTCAGGCGGGTGCTGGTGTCGACCTGGCTGGGAATCACGTCGGACTCCGCCGGGAGCAACAGCACGTCGTCGTAGGTCAGTCCGAGGGTGGCGAACTTCGCCGGCAAGGTGGGCGAGGACAACTCGCTGCTCATCGCGGGTCTTGGACCTTCCTAGGTGCGGCTGGCGGTGGGTTAATGCTAGCTGCCGAATGAGATCGGATTGGCCGGGTTGGCCATGTGGTTAACCACAGGAGGACTCAGGTGGGTTAACCACAGGTACTGCGTCTCTGGTCAACCACAGGCCGGGAGCCCGCTGTTCCCGGCGGGACGGTACGGTGCCAGGCGTGCCGCACGATTCGATGCCTCCCGATCCTTTCGCGGGTGACCCCGACGACCCGGCACGTGCGCTTGACTCGGTTGCGGATGAGTTCGACGAGCCGCTGACGGACAGCGAACGTGCCGAACTGCTCACCGACCTCACTGACCTGGCGGTTTACCAGGCCCTGCTGCAGCCACGCGGCGTGCGTGGCGTTGTCGTGGACTGCGGCGACTGCGGAGAACCGCACTATCACGACTGGGAGTTGCTGCGGGCGAGCCTGCAGCAGTTGCTGTCCGATGGGCACATGCGGCCGCACGAGCCGGCGTTCCAGCCGGACCCGCAGGCGTACGTCAGCTGGGAGTACTGCAGGGGTTACGCGGACGGGGTCACTTCCTCCGAAACCGCCCACTGACCTGCACTTTCTGTTGTTTCTCGACTAAAAAGCCACCGCCGGACCGGTCCAAGACCGATCCGGCGGTGAGCAATGTCACTCAGGCGTACTCAGCTGCCGGTCGGCGAGCTGGAGCCACCACTCTTACCCGTGCTGGCTCCGGAGCCCGGCGTACCCGAACCACCCGAGGGCGGAGACGACGGCACACTCGGACTGCTCGGTCCACCGGTGACCGGTGAGGTCGACGGGCTGGGGAGCGGCGAGCTCGGCACCGGCGACGACGGCTCACTCGGCTTGACCGTCGTTCCGGAGTCCGGCCTGCCGGTCGGAGTCGGCTGGCTGGTCACCGGGGTGGTGGGGCCGGTCGGCTGCTTGTCGGTCTCCTCCAGCTGAGCCTTCAGCTTGGACTTGTCCTCGTCCTCGGAGACCTTGGACAGCTGGGCGTTCGCCTGCTGCAGTGCCTTGTTCGCGTCGGCCAGCTTGCCCTGCCGCTTCGCCATCTGCGCGGTCTCCAGGAACTTCTGCACCGACGCGGCGGCCTGACGAGAGTCGGCCTTGTCGCTGTAGAGCACCTTGGTCACGCCGAACAACGAGCTGCCCGGGCCCGCGTCCCGCGCGGCAACGCCGACACCGGTCGCGGCGATGGCGAGCACCGCAGCGGCGGAGGCGAGCGGAACCAGCAGCCGGAACCGGTTACGGCCCCGGTTACGGGCGGCGGCAATGGTGGCCGCAGCGGTCTCGACGTCGATCAGCTGGCCGATGGGCTCAGCGTCGACATCGCGCCGCCAGGCGAGCAGCAGCGCCCCGAGCTCGTCGGAGAACATGGCGTTTCGCAGGCTGGCGTGACCACTGCCGATCGCGTCGAGTAATTCGTCATCGGCCCGCACAGCGGCGATGTCGAACGGAGTCTCCCGCTCGGAAAGTTCGTCAACCGGCCAGCCCAGCGGATCTTCGGCGCCCAGGTTGGCTGGACGTGCGAACTGTCTAGTCAGGTCATCGTCGGACATGCCGAAAAAACCATCGCGGTGCTTTGCCACCTAGACCACCTCCTCCGGCGTCAACGACTTACGGAGCCGGGCCAGCGCGCGGTGCTGTGCCACGCGAACGGCGCCGGGCGTGGAGTTGACCGCTTCCGCGGTCTCCTCAGCACTCAGCCCGACAACAACGCGTAGCAGCAGGATCTCCCGCTGCTTGGCCGGCAGGATTCGTAGGAGCTGAGCCATCTCGGCATTGAGTTCGCCGTGCATGGCCCGCTGCTCGGGACCCGCGCCGATTTCCGGCGCGTCGGGAACCTCAGAAACCGGATCAGATCGGTTACGCGCGGCAGACCGGTGCGCGTCCGCGACCTTGTGCGAGGCGATGCCGTACACAAAGGCCAAGAACGGGCGTCCCTGGTCACGGTACGAGGGCAGAGCCGTTAGCACCGCGAGACACACCTCCTGCGCCACGTCGTCAGCCGACGTAGATGACCGTTCCTGACTTCCCACTCGGGCGCGGCAATACCGCACCACCAGGGGCCGGATCGACGCGAGTAGACGCTCGATCGCCCGGCGGTCACCGTCGACAGCGGCTCCCACTAAGACGTCTATGCCGTCCCCCAACATGGTCATCGCAACTAGAGGCCTATGTGTTACGCGGCGGTGTCCGGATTCTTGTCCGGGCACGGGCGACGTCCCGCCGATGGTCATGGTGTCGCGCCGGTCTGGCTCACCGTACCGGGCATCTCCGACCGGGCGTATGGGTGGGCGGCTATCCGCACTGTGTGGAGCAGGCATTCGTCCAATCCTCGTGCGGTGGGCTCGGAGCCATAGGTCGAGCGTCGCAGGTCAGCACGCTGATGAATGCGTTGTATCAGTACCTGTTGACGACCGGTAGCCACACTTTGATAACCCCTCGATGGGGGGTGGAGATCTTCCCCCGGTCCAGGGTCCACCCACGTGGGTTGGCCATTTTGTCGCCAGATTGGAACCTGTGTGGCACACACGTCGTCCAGGTGGTGTTCACCTGTCATAAGGACGTACGCACCTGGCCCGGGTTGCGTTCGAAGATCCGCCGAATGTGATGTTCCCTCGAAGGGGTTGCCCCGGCTCGCTTGACGGTGGCCTCCGGGCACCCGGATCACCAGGGGCGGGCACCGGCACCGACTGCGCGGCGATCTTTCACAGATTTGCCCGCCGACGGTTGAACCACCACTGGGCGGGAGACGTATTCAGGTAAAGGATGGGGTTCGCGACTCGAGACCGGGTACGGGAACGGACACGCGAGACCCCCGGTACGTCACCGACCCTGTGGGGATGACGCACCGGGGGTGCGGGCGTGAACGAACGTGTAGCGGATCCGGCCGGCTGCTGGATCCGCTCCGTTCTTCGATATTCGTGTGTGTGTCGCTGTCCTGCGCTTAGGAGACGAGACCACGGCGGAAGCCGTGGGCCACCGCCTGGGCGCGGTCGCGGACGCCGAGCTTGCGGAACAGCCGGCGGGCGTGGGTCTTCACCGTGTCCTCGGACAGGTAAAGCTCACGACCGATCTGACCGTTGCTCTTGCCCTGGCTCATGCCGCGCAGCACCTGGAGCTCGCGCTCGGTGAGCTGCACACCCGGGTCCGACGGCTGGCGAGGAGCCGGAACCGAGGTGCTGGCCAGAGTGTGGGCGAGGGCGGCGACCAGCTCGGGACGCGAGGCGTCCCAGCGCAGGTAACCGCGAGCCCCACCAGCAATTGCAGCCGCGATGCTGCCGGCGTCGTCCGGGGCGCCAAAGACGATGACGTTCGCCTGCGGATTGGCAGAGACGAGTCGCCTGGTGGCCTCGACGCCAGTCGGTACGGCGCGCTGGGTTCCCACCAGAACGACGTCGACAGGCTGCCGCGAGAACCGCGCCAACAACTCGTCACCGTGCGCTACACAGTCGATCCGGCTCACCCCGGGGACAGCCGACATCACACGGGTGAGACCTTCCCGGACACTGCGCCGGTCGTCGCAGATCAAGACCGTCGTCACGGGGACTCCCTTCCTACAGCCGAGTGACGTTCTTCATCCCCTATCGGACGCTGAGCGGCAAACCTTGACACGATCCGGTGCTTAATCCGTCAAGAAATTCTTCCGAGCGGGGTTCAGCGCTCTGTTCACTGGAACGGAGCAACCTCCAGGGTACCCGTTCGACAGAGTGGGTGAAGGACCACCTATTTGCCGGGTGACCTGCAATAACTCTCTTGGGGTGTAACACGACCCCCGGTGACCCATATGCCAGACCGGAGGCCCCTCCGGCAAAAACAAGCACGAAACACTTTTTTCGGCTCAGCCGATAAAGACCTGCTCCAAACGCGCCACGGCGGGCCGCAGACCGGCCAGCAGCTCGGTCCCGGGCTGGTTCCCGGCGGCCTCCCACCCCGGTCCGGTGACGAACACCCGGACCCTGGGGCGGGTCTTCGGCAGGGCGGCGATCAGACCCGGGTCGGCGTCAGAGGGAAGCTGGGCGCGCAGCACCACGGCAGCGGGGGCGGTGCGCCGGATCGCGGCCGCGAGGGCCTCAGCGGGCAGCGAGGCGCCGAACACCTGGCAGCCGATCCCGCACCGGCTCAGCTCGGCGGCCAGGGCGTACAACGGCAGGCTGTGGGTGTCGCCGGGCACGCAGGCGAGTAAGACCGGGCGCGGATTCCCCGGCGCCGGGGCGGTCATGATCGCCTGACTGAAGGCGATCCGGACGCACTCGGACAGCAGCCGCTCCATCGCGACGCGGGCGCCGTAGTCATCCCAACGAGTGGTGACCGCGGCCATCACCGGGGAGATGACCTCGTCCCAGGTGGTGGCCACCCCGTCCTCGTCGACGCTGTCCGCGAGCACGGCCAGCACCGCCAGGGTGTCCATGGCCAGCACCGCGCGGCCCAGGCCACGGGCCTTACGGCCGGCTCCGGTGAGCGCGAGGGCCCGGCCGCCGGCCCTGGCCCGTTCGTCGATGTCGATCTCTTCGAGGGTGCCGCCGACCAGCAGCGATCCGCTGAGCAGCACGCCGGAGCGCTCCGGCGCGGGTTCCGCCTTCGCCTCGGACTGCTTGGCCGCCTCGGGATCCGGCCGCGGGATGGGCACCGACAACGCGTACCGGGCAGCCTCGGCGGGCGAGGCGCCACGCAGCAACGCGCGTTGCATGAGTTCCAGCCGGGCGATGTCCGTCGGGCCGTACCGACGGTGCCTGCCGCTGGTGTGGTCGCTGGGACCGAGACCGTATCGGCGGTCCCACGTTCGCAGGGTCGCCGGGGCGACGCCGAGCTGCCGGGCCACGGCGGCCACGGTCAGTCGCGGCTCGACCGAGTCCGCCTCGTCGAACGCGGACTCGCCGCCCACGGCGGTCTCCGGCTGCGTTCTCACCAGGCCCATGTTCCGTTCGTCTCCGACAGTCGGCAACTCAGTACTGATGCCCGGCGATCAACTTCCACTGGGCGGGGGGCTTGAGCCTAGAGGTCACCGATCCGGGGGAACCACTATTCCCTTCTTGTCGAAGTTGAATAACCTGTGACTCGAACTTGGTGAACAAGTTTTGGCGCGGTTTGCAGGGTTGTGAACAAGGCGGGGCGTCCCATCCGGGACCGCCTCCGGCAAGGAAGGTGCTTGGCATGGCTGACACTCGACGACTTCCTGGGCCGAATGCGGACCTGTGGGACTGGCAGCTGAAAGGCCTGTGCCGCGGCATGGACAGCGCCTTCTTCTTCCACCCCGACGGTGAGCGTGGACCGGCACGGGCACGCCGGGAGGCCAGGGCCAAGGCCGTCTGCATGCGCTGCCCGGTGCTGGAGATGTGCCGCAAGCACGCCCTCGCCGTCCAGGAGCCCTACGGCATCTGGGGCGGCATGTCCGAGTCCGAGCGGGACAACATCGTCCGCACCCGCAAGCGCATCCCCATCACCCCGATCGCCGTGTAGACCCTGACCTGCCAGAAGGGCGTCGTTCCGCTACCAGAAGCGGAAGGGCGCCCTTCATTGCTTTACATAAATTGCCTATTCGTACACGCTCGCCGCTATGTGGTTCGTCTTACATAGGAGGTCGGATGGCCGAGTGGCAGAAGAGCGCGTGCATCCTCTGTGAGTGCAACTGTGGCCTGGAGGTCCAGGTCGCGGACCGCCGGATGCTGAAGATCCGCGGCGACAAGGACCACCCGTCCTCGGCCGGGTACACCTGCGAGAAGCCGCTCCGGCTGGACAAGTACAACTCCAACGCCAACCGGCTGACCAGCCCGCTGCGGCGCACCCCGGACGGCGAGTACGAGGAGATCAGCTGGGAGACCGCGTTCGCCGAGATCGCCGCCAAGCTCAAGCACGTCCGCGAAACCTATGGTGGCGACAAGATCTTCCACTACGGCGGTTCCGGGCAGGGTGGCCACACCAACGCCGGCTACGGCTACGCGTTGATGAACCTGCTGGGCGGCCGGTACAAGTCCAACGCGCTGGCCCAGGAGAAGACCGGCGAGGCCTTCGTCGACGCGGTGCTCTTCGGCTCGCACAGCAAGGGCGACTTCGAGAACGCCCAGGTGACCCTGTTCATCGGCAAGAACCCGTGGCAGTCGCACAGCTTCCCGCGCAGCCGCCCGACGCTGAAGCAAATGGCCGCCGATCCGGACCGGACCATGATCGTGATGGATCCGCGGAAGACGGAGACCGCCGCGATGGCGGACATCCACCTCCAGGTGAAGCCGGGCACCGATGCCTGGTGCCTGGCCGCGATGATCGCCGTGCTATTCCAGGAAGACCTGATCAACCACGCCTGGCTGGCCAAACACGCCGTCGGCCTCGACGAGGTCCGCGCCACGTTCGCCGACCTCGACGTGGCCACGTACGCCGCGCGCTGCGGAGTGGACGAGGAACTCCTCCGCCAGGCGTCCCGGGCCATCGCGGGCACCACCGCCGCGACCACCTACGAGGACCTGGGCACCCAAATGGGCCCGAACAGCACCCTGGTGTCCTACCTGCAGAAACAGCTGTGGCTGCTGACCGGGAACTTCGGCAACAAGGGCTCGATGTTCATCCATAGCTGGCTCGCGCCGCTGAACTCCTCGACCGACGTCATCCGGGACGAGCCGTACCGGCCGAGCAGGCTGGAGCGGCCACTGGTGGCGGCACTGGACAAGCTCGGCCTGGTCGCCCGGTTGCTCCCCTGGTTGGGTGGCACCCGCCTGGGCGGCCGGATCGCGGCCTGGTTCTCCAGGACGGCGCTGGAGATCGCTCTCCCGCTCGTCGGGCCCGCGGTAGCCCGTGACCTGCTGCAACGCACCTTCAACGATCACAGGCCGCTCGGCGACCTCACCGGCGTCCGCACCGACCGGGAGTGGTTCGAGAAGTCGTTCGACCGCACCCCGGTCTCCGGCGCGACCATCGTCGCCGGACTGATTCCCGGCTCGGCCATCGTGGACGAGGTCAACACCGATCACCCGGACAGGTTGCGGGTGCTGTGGATCGACGCCACCAACCCGCTGCACTCGCTGCCCGGCTCCCAGGAGTTCACCAAGGCGATGCGATCGGTGGAGCTGAGCGTGGTGGTGGACATCGCCATGACCGAGACCGCCCGCCAGGCCGACTACGTGCTGCCCTCCGCGAACCAGTTCGAGCGCTGGGAGAACACGTTCTTCAACGTGGAGTTCCCGCACAACTGCTTCCAGCTGCGGAAACCACTCATGGAACCCCTGGCCGGCACCAAGGCGGAGCCGGAGATCTACGCCGAGCTGATCCGGGCCACCGGGCTCGTCGACCAGCGGGTACTGGACCGGCTGCACCGGGCCGCCGGGATCAGCCGGGAGACCTGGCTGCTCACCCTGTTCATCTCCATGCGGACGAAGCCGGAGCTGATGGGCATGGCCTCCTACCTGGCCTACGAGACCCTCGGCCCCGTCCTGCCGGCGGGCCGGCAGCAGACCGCGCCGGTCTACCTGTTCGCGCTGAGCTGCGCCATCTTCAACCGGGACTCCGTCACCAGGGCCGGCTTCATCGGCAAGGGCGCCGCCCAGGGGAACGCGTTGTACGAGGCGATCGTCGACTCCCCGTCCGGCGTGGTGTTCACCCTGGACGAGTGGAAACACGCCTTCAACTACCTGCGCTACCCAGACCGCAGGTTCCGGCTGGCCTTCCCGCTGATGCTGGAGGAGTTCGGCAGGCTCGCGGAGCAGCCGGCGAACGACCCACGCTTCCCGCTCGTCCTGTCGGCGGGTGAACGCCGGGCGTTCACCGCGAACACCATCTACCGGGACCCGACCTGGCGACGCCGCGACGCCGAGGGCGCGCTGCGGATCAGCCCGCAGGACGCCGAGGAGTTGGGCGTGACCGCCGACAGCAGGGTGCGGGTGGTGACCGCCAACGGCGCGGCGGAGTCCACCGTGGAGATCACCGACACCATGCTGCCCGGCCACATCTCACTGCCGAACGGCATGGGCCTGGACGAGGCGGATGAGCACGGCGTGGTGCGCCGGGTCGGCGTCGCGCTGAACCAGCTGACCGACCACCGCCGCCGGGACCCGTTCCTGGGCACCCCGTGGCACAAGAACGTGCCGGCCAGGGTCGAGGTACTGGTCGAGGCCCCAGCGGCACGGATCGCGGAGACCACCAGCGCCCGAACTTAGTTCTATGCTGATCAGTATAAGTCGCCTATGGTGAGCCCATGAAGCTGGCGGATCACCCCTCCACCACGGTCGAGGTGCCGGTGCGCGCCGACCGGGCCGATCTCTGGACGCTGATCACCGACATCACGCTGCCCACCCGGTTCAGCCGGGAGCTGATCGGTGCGCACTGGCTCGATGAGCCGGGCCCTGGTGCCCGGTTCATCGGCATCAGCGAACACCCGCGGATCGGCCAGTGGGAGATCCTCAACCACGTGGTGATCTGGGAACCGCTGCAGGCGTTCGGCTGGGCGACCGTCGACCCGGACCGGCCGGGCGCCAGCTGGACCTTCGAGGTCGAACCGACCGTGCTGCGCTACCACGCGCGGCTGGGCAGCGGGCCGAGCAAGCTGGCACAGGCGATCAGCCGGTATCCGGAGCAGGAAGAGCTGATCATCGAGCGGCGCCTCGGCGAATGGCGGGACAACATGCAGGCCGTTGTGAACGGGATCAAGGACCTAGTGGAGGGTGTGGCATGAAGATCACCGACGTCGACCTCATCACGGCCAGGGCGGAGACCTTCGTCAACGCCACCCCGGAGCAGATCTGGCCGCTGATCAGCGACATCAGCGTGCCGCCCCGGTTCAGCCCGGAGGCCGTCAGCACCAGGTGGGTCGACGAGAAGAGCTTCATCGGCGTCAACGAGCACCCGAAGGTCGGCCAGTGGGAGACCGTCTGCTTCGTGGTGATCAACGAGCCGGATAGCCGGTTCGGCTGGGCGGTGATGGACCCGGAGAACCCGACCTCCACCTGGACCTTCGAGCTGGAACCGGTCGAGGGCGGCACCAGGTTGTCGCAGACCGCTCGCCTCGGAACGGGCAAGAGCATCATCCACTGGAACGTGGAGCGGATGCCGGACAAGGAGGCCCGGATCATCGAGCGGCGGCTCAGCGAGTGGCAGACCGGCCTGCAGGCGTGCGTGGACGGCATCAAGGAGCTCGCGGAGCAGGCTCGATGAAGGTCGCCCTGATGGTCCCGTTCGTCACCGACGAGACGGTGGACCTGGTGCTGCACGCGGAGAAGCTGGGCGTGGACTCGGTCTGGGTACCGGAGATGTGGGCCTACGACGCGTTCACCCCGCTGGCCTACCTGGCGGCGCGCACCTCAAGGATCAAGCTGGCCACCGGGGTCGTGCAGCTCGGCGCCCGGACTCCGGCGTCGCTGGCCAGCTCGGCCATGTCCCTGCAGGCGTTGTCCGGTGGCCGGTTCCTGCTCGGCATGGGGGTCAGCGGGCCGAAGGTGATGGAGGGCTGGCACGGCGTCCGGTTCGACGCGCCGGTCACCATGACCAGGGAGACCATCGAGATCATCCGGCTCATTTCCGCCGGTGAGAAGCTGTCCTATCAGGGCAAGGTCTTCCAGCTGCCGCTACCGGACAGCCAGGGCCGGGCCCTCACGTCCTTCGCACCGCCGGCGCATGTGCCGATCTACAACGCGGCGCTCGGGCCGCGGAACCTGCGGCTGACCGGCGAACTGGCCGACGGCTGGCTGGGCAACGCGTTCCTGCCGGAGTCGGCGGACGTCTTCCTGGACCCGATCGCCGCCGGCGCGGCCGAGTCCGGGCGAACCCTGGCGGACCTGGATCTGGTGGCACCGGTCGCGGTGGAGATCACCGACGATGTGGACGCGGTGGCCCGCAAGCACGCGGGCGGCTACGCGTTCACCATCGGCGCGATGGGCGAGTTCTACCGGAAGGCCTTCGAACGGCAGGGCTTCGAGCTGGACGAGGTCGTCCGGCTGTGGAAGGCGGGCGAGCGGGAGGCCGCCGCAGACGCGGTTCCGGTGGACATCGGCGCGAAGACGAATCTGCTGGGCACCGAGGCGATGATCGCCGAGCGGATCACGCTGCTGGAGTCGGTGGGCATTTCCACGCTCTTGGTGAAGCTGGATGGCGGCATAGGTCGACAAATCGACACGTTGGCCAGGCTGCTGGGCATCCTCTCCCACTTAAACGTATAGCCGCCCCCGGGGCTTGTGGCAAGGCCCCGGGGTCGGCGCACACTGTCCTCTCGTCGGCCATGGCGATGAGGGGGATCTCGTGCGGGTACTGCTGTCCACAATCGGTTCGCGGGGCGATGTGCAACCGGTGATCGCGCTGGCTGGAGAACTGCGCGACCGCGGCACGTCGGTGGTGCTCTGCGCGCCGCCGGACTTCCGGGGATTCATCGAGAGCTTCGGCCACGAGTTCGTGCCGATGGGCGGCCCGGTCTCCAGCGGAGTGGCCAGGGCCGGCCTGGAGACGATCACCCCCGAGCAGGTTCAGGCGTTGGTCGACGAGAGCGTCGCGGCGCAGTTCGAGACGGTGCTCGCCACGGGGCGGGGCTGCGATCTGCTGGTCGGCACGGGCGCGCTGCAACACGCCCTGCACTCGGTCGCCGAACACCTGGACATCCCGTCGATCTGGGCCGCCTACGCCCCGATGACGCTGCCGTCCACCAAACTCGCGCCGCCGCCGAACCCTCGGCTGGGACTGCCCGAGGACGCAGGCAACGCGACCCGGTGGGAGGCCGACCGGGAGAGTTTCCATCGGCTGTTCGGCCCGGAACTGAACCGGCAACGGGCCCGGCTCGGCCTGTCCCCGGTCGAGGACGTGCGGTCGCACATGTTCACCGAGCGGCCCTGGCTGGCCGCCGACCAGGTACTCGCGCCGTGGCCGGCCCCCGACGAGCTGGACGTGGTGCAGACCGGGGCCTGGCTGATCAGGGACACCCGGCCGCTGCCGGCCGACCTGGAGGCCTTCCTGGACGCCGGTGAGCCGCCGATCTACTTCGGGCTGGGCAGCACCATGCGGGCGCCACAGGACGCGAATCTGATCGCGGTGAAGGCGGCACGCGAACTGGGCCGGCGGGTGATCTTCTCCCAGGGCTGGTCGGAGATGTCGCCACTGGCGGGCGATCCGGACTGCCTGCCGATCGGCGAGGCCAACTTCCAGGCCCTGTTCCGCCGGGTCGGGGCCGTCGTGCACCACGGCGGATCGGGCACCACGACGGTGGCGTTGCAGGCCGGGACTCCGCAGGTGGTGCTGCCGCAGCGGTACGACCAGTTCTACTTCGCGGAGCGGACCGTGGACCTGGGCGTCGGCGGCGCGCACCCGGACAGCGTGCCCACGGTGGCCTCACTGGTCACCGCACTGGAGGAGGCCCTGTCCCTGGCCGGGCAGGCTCGCGCGGTGGCCGGCTGGACCCGTCCCGACGGCGCCGCGGTCGCGGCAGACCTGCTGTTGCAGGGCGGCTGAGCCTGGTCAGCCTCGGTGCTCGTAGAGGTCGCGGAGCAGGCAGATCTCGCCGCCGTGGTGCATGACCTCGCGGTTGATGTGCACGACGAGGGCGGCGATCGGGTCCTCGGCGTAGTAGCCGCCCTTGTCCCCCAGCGGGGCGAGGAACGCGGCGTCGTCCGCGTTCGCGATCGCGTCGTGCCAGCGGCGGTAGGTGGCGTCGAGGTAGTCGAGCGCCTCGGCGGCGGATCGTGGGTCGGGTGCGGCCTGCGGACCGGCGAAGAAGTCGCGGGTCCGGTCGGCGAAGCAGCCGACGGCGATGTGGGTCATACGCCAGGCGATGGCAGGCACCTCGGCGGCGGGTTCCCAGAAGTACTCGGAGTCGGTCAGGCCCTCGAGCCGGGGCCACAGGTGGACGTCCCAGTAGAACTCCAGCTGCCCGACCAGCATTTTCTGCCAATCAACGCGCATACCCCAGGAGTACCCGAAGTTGACGAGTTTCGGCAAAGAGCGAACAACCCCGACCTGATGAACCCACGCACGCGAAGTTGGCGATGTTCGGGAACGTTCCCGAACATCGCCGACTTCGGATCAGGTGTTGCTAGTGCGCGTGGCCGTGGCCGGCTGCGGCGGGGGCCTCGTCGGCGGGCTTGTCGACGACGGACGCCTCGGTGGTGAGCACCATCCGGGCGATCGACGCGGCGTTGGACACCGCGGAGCGGGTGACCTTCACCGGGTCGACGATGCCAGCGTCCAGCAGGTCGACGTTCTGCAGGCGAGCGGCGTCGAAGCCGTTGCCCCACTCCAGCTCCTGGACCCGGTTCACGATGACCGCGCCTTCCAGACCGGCGTTGGCCGCGATCCAGAACAGCGGGGCCTCCAGGGCCTTACGCACGATGGCGACACCGGTCGCCTCGTCGCCGGTCAGGCCGAGGTCGTTCTCCAGGGCCTTGGCGGCGTGCACCAGGGAGGCGCCACCGCCGGGGACGATGCCCTCCTCGACCGCTGCCTTGGTCGCGGCGACCGCGTCCTCGATGCGGTGCTTGCGCTCCTTGAGCTCGGTCTCGGTGGCGGCGCCGACCTTGATCACCGCGATGCCACCGCTGAGCTTGGCCAGCCGCTCCTGCAGCTTCTCCCGGTCCCAGTCGGACTCGGTGTTGGCGATCTCCCGCTTGAGCTGCTCGGCGCGACCCTCGACGTCGGCCTTGGCGCCGCCGCCGTCGACGATGGTGGTGTTGTCCTTGGTGACGACGACCCGCCGGACGGAGCCCAGCACCTCGGCGCCGACCTCGGACAGCTTCTGGCCGATCTCCGAGGAGACGACCTCGGCGCCGGTGACGACCGCCAGGTCGTCCATGAACGCCTTGCGCCGGTCACCGAAGAACGGGGACTTCACCGCGACGACCTTGATGGTCTTGCGGATGGAGTTGACCACCAGGGTGGACAGCGCCTCGCCCTCGACGTCCTCGGCCACGATCAGCAGCGGCTTGCCGGCCTGGAGGACCTTCTCCAGCAGCGGCAGCAGGTCGGCGATGTTGGAGATCTTCTCCCGGTGCAGCAGCACCTGAGCGTCCTCCAGCACGGCTTCCTGGGACTCCGGGTCGGTCACGAAGTACTGGGAGATGAAGCCCTTGTCGAACTGCACACCCTCGGTGATCTCCAGCGAGGTGGACAGCGTGGAGGCTTCCTCGACGGTGATGACGCCGTCTTCGCCGACCCGCTCGATGGCCTCGCCGAGCAGCGCGCCGATGGTCTCGTCACGGGAGGAGACGGTGCCGACCTGCGCGATGTTGTCGCGGCCCTTGACCGGGGTGGCCTTGGTCTTCAGGAACTCGACCACGGCGTCGGAAGCGGCCTGGATGCCCTTGCCGAGGCCGGCCGGGTTCGCGCCGGCGGCGACGTTGCGCAGGCCCTCGCGGACCAGCGCCTGCGCCAGCACGGTGGCGGTGGTGGTGCCGTCACCGGCGACGTCGTTGGTCTTGGTGGCCACGGACTTGGCCAGCTGGGCGCCCAGGTTCTCGTACGGGTCGACCAGTTCGATCTCGCGGGCGATGGTCACACCGTCGTTGGTGACGGTGGGGCCGCCGAACTTCTTGTCCAGCACGACGTGGCGGCCGCGCGGGCCGAGGGTGACCTTGACCGCGTCGGCCAGCTGGTTCACGCCACGCTCGAGTGCCCGACGAGCGTCCTCGTCAAAGCTGATCTGCTTAGGCATTGGATCCCTCTAGGTTCTGGTGCAGGTGGGTATGGCACCGCCCCGGTCCCCCGGTGTTACGGGTCGCCGGGGCGGTGCCATGAGCTAAAGAGGCGAACTAGCCCAGCTTGGCCAGCACGTCACGAGAAGACAGCAGCAAGTAGTCCTCGCCGTTGTGCTTGATCTCGGTGCCGCCGTACTTGGAGTAGATCACGACGTCGCCGGCCTCGATGTCCAGCGGAATACGCTGGCCGTTGTCGTCAACGCGGCCCGGGCCCACGGCCAGAACCTTGCCCTCCTGGGGCTTTTCCTTAGCGGTGTCCGGGATAACCAGGCCAGACGCAGTCGTGGTCTCGGCCTCGCTAGCCTGGACGAGGATCTTGTCCTCGAGCGGCTTGATGTTCACGCTCGCCACGGTGTGACCTCCACACTTACGGGTCGTCGAAGCGGTCCCTGAGTAAAGAAGGCTCCGTGGCTCCCCGCCGTCGCGGGTGCCGGGGCTCCCCGGCGCCTTGCAATTAGCACTCTACTCAGGAGAGTGCCAAAGGCTCAACCGGGGGGCCCGAATATTCAGAGAACGGCGTAGTCCGGCAGCTCGATCCCGTGCACGGTCCCCAGGGTCCGGTCGTCGTTCCACTCCGCCGCTTCCTCCGGCTCGGCGAACGGCACGGCGGTCAGCGCGCCCATGCGTTGGTTACCCGCCACATAATCCCGCATGAGGCGCTCGTAGGCGCTAAACGCGGCCGAGTGATCGTCGCCGGCCTTGGCCAGCTCGCCGGCCAGGATGTACGCGCCGATGAAGGCCTGGTTCGTCCCCTGCCCCGAGGTCGGCGCCGCACAGCAGGCGGCGTCGCCGAGCAACACCACCCGACCCGCTGACCAGGACGGCAGGTGCGCCTGACCACAGGTGTCGAAGTAGAAGACCTCGGCCTCGTCCATCCGGTCGAGCAGCCAGGGCACCTCCCAGCCCATGCCCGCCGTCCGCTCGCGGATCAACGCCTTCTGCCCCGCGACGTCCCGGTGGTCGTAGTCGGCGCTCACCCCCGGAACGGCGATCAGCGCCGTCGCCTCCCGGTTGTCCCGGATGCTGCGGATCGCGGCCGCGTGGCCACGCTTCCCGTGGTAGAGCATCCACCGGTCCAGTTCCAAGTGGTTGGGCACGTCGAAGTACGCGATCAACGCCCCCAGGTCCCGCACGTAGTCCTCGTGCGGCCCGAAGACCATCGCCCGCGTGCCGGACCGCAGCCCGTCCGCGCCGACCACCAGGTCATAGGTCTCCCGCAGCCCGGAGGCGAAGCGCACCTCGACCCGATCGGCCCGCTGTTCCAGTTCGACGACGTGATCGCCGAACCGGTACTCGGCCTGGCCGGCGGTCTCCTCGTACAGCAACTCCGACAGGTCCCCACGCAGAATCTCGATCTCCGCGATGGGGCCGTCCCCACCCAGATCCGTCGCCAGATGCCGGTTCAGCTCGTTGCCGTCCCGATCCACCGCCGACATGCCCAGCACCTCGGTGCACGCGGCCCGGATCCGCTCGTCCAGACCGAGCCGCTTGATCAGTTCCTTACCGGGTCCACGCAGGTCGACGGCCTGCCCGCCGGGCCGCAGCCCGGACGCCCGCTCCACGACGGTGACCTCGAATCCGTCGTGGAGCGCCAGGCAGTGGGCCAGGATCGGCCCGGCGATGCTCGCCCCGCAGATCAACACACGGGTGCTCATCCTCAGGCCGCCAGGTAGTCGGGCAGCTGGATGCCGCGGATCGCCGACAGCTGGTGGTCCTCGATCCAGATCTCGGAATCGTCCCGGAAGGAGCCGAATCGCTGGGCGTTCTCCTGCCCGACGCCCTGGTTACCGGCCACGTAGTCCCGCATGATCCGCTCGTAGGCGTCGAAGGCGGCCGCGTGCTCCCCGCCGGATTTCGCCAGTTCACCGGCCAGCACGTAGGCCCCGATGAACGCCTGGTTGGTGCCCTGTCCCGACGTGGGCGACGCGCAGTGGGCGGCATCGCCGAGCAACATCACCCGGCCGGCCGACCACACGGGCATCCTGGTCAGGCTGCACGTGTCGAAGTAGAAGTCGTCCGACGCGTCCATCATGTCCAGCAACCGGGGAATCTCCCAGCCCAGGCCGCCCATCCGTTCCCGCAGGAAGGCCTGCTGCCCGGCGACATCGCGGCTGTCGCAGTCGCGGCGATCCCCGCGGACGGCCAGCAGCACGCTCGCCTCCCGGTTGTCCCGGATGGACCGGACGACCGCGCCACCCGCACCGCCCTCGGTGTAGTTGAGCGCCCACCGGTCCAGCTCCAGGTGATTGGGCGCGGTGAAGAACCCGATCAGCAGGCCCAGGTCGTGCAGGTACCGGTCGTGCGGGCCGAAGACCAGCGAGCGCAGCGAGGACCGCAGCCCGTCGGCGCCGACCACGATGTCGTAGTCCTCCCGCAGCCCGGAGGCGAAGCGGGCGGTCACGTGATCGGCGGTCTGCTCCAGGCCGACGATGTGATCGCCGAACCGGTACTCGGCCGTGCCGGCGGTCTCCTCGTACATCAGTTGTGCCAGGTCACCCCGCAGGATCTCGATCTCCGCGATCGTGCCGTCCCCGCCGCGCTCGTGCGCCATCTCCCGGGAGATCTCCCGGCCGTCCCGGTCCACCGAGGCCACCCCCAGGGTCTCGGTGCGCGCGGCGCGGATCCGCTCGTCCAGGCCGATCTTGCGGAGCAGTTCCCGGCCGGGTCCGCGGAAGTCCACCGCCTGCCCGCCAGGCCGCAGGGCGGCGGCCCGCTCGACGACGGTGACCTGGAATCCCTCGTGCCGCGCCAGGCAGTAGGCCAGCGCCGGCCCGGCGACGCTCGCTCCGGCGATCAGTACCCGCTTCATATTCTCCCCCGATCAGAACAACGTTCTCATTCACTGAACAGTGTTCACCATTGCTGAACACTGTTACCGTGTCAAGGGTGAAACTGAGCCAGGACGTGATCGCCAGAGCCGCGCTGACCGCGATCAACGAGGTGGGTCTGAACGGGCTCACCATGCGCGTGGTGGCCGGCGAACTCGGCGTCGCGGCCTCGGCCCTCTACGGACACGTCAAGCACAAGCAGGCGTTGATCGACGCCATGGCCACGCTGCTGTTCGTCGAGGCCACCGAATATCTGGAGGCACCCCGGCATGGTGTGACCTGGGACGACTGGATGCTCGGCTGGCTACGGAACTACCGGAACACCCTGCTGCGGTACCGGGACGGCGCCCGGGTCGTCGCGGGCACCTTCGTCGCGCACCCGTCGCTGTTCCGGTGGAGCGAACTCGTGCTGCGCACCATGCAGGACGCGGGCATCCCGCCCGCGGCGGCGGCCAGGCACATGATGATCCCGCTGGACTTCACCATCGGCTTCGTCATCGAGGAACAGGCCAGGACCGGAGTCGACTACCCCGACGGCAATCCGTATCGGTACGGCCAGCCGATGGTGGACCTGGATGCCGAGCGCTACCCACTGCTCGCCGACCTCGAAACCCGCGGCCGCGTGGACTACTCGGACGCGAGTTTCACCCGGGCCATCGGGACCATCCTGCGCGGCATCAAGGCGGAGATCACGATAGAGCTACAAGCAGGTCGCGGCGACTCCCACCCGGACGAGTGAAACCTGGGCGGGAGCCTTCACGTAAAGGCCTCGAATCGATCGCGGGTCTATCGATTTGATCTGTGAGTGAGCACACTTTGTCCAATGTCGACTGTTTCTGAGCAGGTCTTCGAAGAGGCGCTCCGCGAGGCGTTCGGCCGCGGGGAGATCGTGGACGCCTTCGCCAGGGCGCCCCTCGCGAAGGAACAGTTCGAGGCCCAGTCCTCCCTGCGCAAGCAGGAGCTGCTGGCCGTCGCGAGCCCGGAAGAGGACGCGCACACCGAGGTGGCGGCACGGGTGCACGAGGCCCGGGTGCTGGCCAACCGGGAGAACGACAACAAGGGCTGGGCGCTGGCCTCCACGCTGGTGCTGGGCATCCTGCTGGTGGTCGGCGGCGCGCTGGCGCTGATCCTGCCCAAGTTGCAGACCTGGGCCTGGGTGCTGGCAATCCCGGCGGTGCTGATCCTGTTCACCGGCTGGCAGGCCCGGAAGGCGAGCCGGTCGATGCGGGTCGCCAAGGAGACGCTGCTGGACGCCGAGCACGAACTGGCCGGCGCCCGCGCGGTGTGGCGCAACGCGCTGCTGAACCGCTCGGTGCTGCCACTGCTGCGCCTGCTGCTGAACGAGCGGCTGACCTCGATCCGCTCCACCCACCTGGCGATCACCAAGGCACCGGGACTGGAGGAGCCGCAGGGACCGGGCGAGGGAGCCACCGAACCGGTGCGCTTCTTCGAGGCGGCCTCGCTGCTGAAGCAGCGGATCATCGGCATCCCGGAACCGTTCATCCTGCTCTGCTACACGTTGTCCGGTGGCCGGCCGGACGAGTTGCTGACCATCGCCCGGCAGATGATGGCGGTGCGCGGCAAGGGCATCGACGAGCCGCTGAGCCTTATCGCCAGGGCGACGATCGAGCAGTGCGTGCGACCCAACGTGGAGCCCTACCTGACCGAACTCGGCCGGGTCGGCGCCGACCACGAGACCCCGCAGTCCATGCTGGACCTGCGCAGGCTCACCGACGAGTCGCCGACCCCGGACCTGCTGCGCACCCTGGCGGAGAACCTGAAGCCGGAGATCAAGCCGGACGCCGAGTTCACCGAGGCCGACCGGATCCGCTGGCAGCAGGCCGCCTACTTCCGGCACCTGTCCGTGGTGCTGCGGCTGTGCGCCAACACCGGGCGTGCGCTGGCGATCCTGCCGGTGCGCGGGGTGACCGACTCGAAGGTCGTCGACGCGCTGGCCAGGGTCAAGCTGGACATGGTCAAGTCGGTCCGGCTGGCCTGGGACTCCGCCGAGGACTGGGAGACCGTGTACCTGCCTTAGGACAGCAGTTTGGGGCAGATCGCGCCCAGCGCGGCCCGATCCCCCGGATGGTCCGCGATGGGTCCCAGGATGTGCAGTTCCACGACTCGGCGAGCCTCGTCCATCGCGGGGTCCGACGCGGAGCGGATGGACAGCAGCACGGCGCAGAACTCCGGCAGTCCCCGCCCGGTCTCCAGCGCGCGGTGCAGCGGCAGCATCAGTGCCTCGACGTAGATCTCGTAGGCGCTCGGCTGCCGCACCGGTTCGCCGGGCACGGCCCCCTCGAACGCGTTCAGCACCGCGTCCCGCACGCCTTCACGGCACTGCGGCAGCCACCGCCAGATCAGCTCGGCGAACGGGTCCAGCCGCACGACGTCCACGAGCTGGTCTGTCGCCCGGTCCAGCATGTCCAGAATGGACTCGCGGCTCTCCGGTGCCCGCAGCCACAGCCGGTCCAGCATCGGCCCCAGGCTCAGTGGCATGGCGACGGTCTCGATCATCAGTCCCCCCAGTGTTCTGCTCACTGAGTCGCAGGGGCGGACCGCACCATTACTCCGAACGTGGAACTGGGGCGCACTCGTTATCAGTTGGTCAGTTCGCGGACCAGCGAGGCGAACTCGGGATCATGCGCGTTCATCATGTCCCAGTACGGCTCCCGATCGATCTTGTCCAGCACGTACTTGGTCAGGACTTCCTTCCCGTACTCGACACCGACTCGGAGCTTGTTGTCCACTCCCAACAGGAACCGCAGGAAATCGCAGTACTCGGTCAGCCTCGCAGCCGTCCCGGGCAGCCCCTGCAAGGTCGGCTCGACCATCGCCTCCCACAACACCTCACGGGCGATCTCACTGTCTGAAAGGGGGAAGAGTGAACTCGAGTCCTCGATCGCCTCGTCCACGTTGTCGATCAGCAACTGCCGGATCACCGGCCGCGACTCCGGCAGGAACAACCACAAGACGTCCCCCAGAAAACCCAGACTCCACGGCATCTCCAACCGCTGCTCATCCGGC
This sequence comes from Pseudonocardiaceae bacterium YIM PH 21723, assembly GCA_003600225.1. Classification (GTDB taxonomy): domain Bacteria; phylum Actinomycetota; class Actinomycetes; order Mycobacteriales; family Pseudonocardiaceae; genus QZFT01. Next base: position 163,849 of record QZFT01000078.1, on the reverse strand, counting down.
TGATAACCGTCCGACAAGGCGAGATCCCACATGCTGCCCCGACGCACCCTGACCACCCGGCCGCCGGAAATCAGGACCGTGCGAAATTGGTCATCCATCCCATACTCCAAGAGGTTGCCGCGTGGTGCTCCCACGGTCGAATCGCGGGAGCACCACGACAGCTTCAAGCACCTAGGTTAACTGGGCTGCGCATGGCATCCGGTCAGAAAGGTGCAGTTCTGTCCGGGGTTCGACGCACGCCAGGCCCCCAATGGGTCGAAGAGGTCGGTCAGCGCAGCATCCGGACCTTGCGAATATGTCTGCGTCAACACCGATAACGCGCCAAGCGCCGGTAAAGACCCCGCAGCCCATCGGGGTCCGGAAATCCTCAACGGCTGTTTGTGTGGTCGCGACTGGAATTCAGCACCGGTCAGATGCTCGACAGCGGCCTTGCCGCCAGCCTTGACCAGCGTGTTGCTGAACTTCTGCCATCTGGCGTACGCGTCCGGGTCACTCTTGATGTGGTTCGTCAAACCACCGTTGTAATCCTGCATATTGAACCGACCGGCGAGCTCCCTGGCCTCCAGCTCGACCTGTGCGACCACAGACGCTTCAGGTTTGATGTTTCCCTTTCGCACATCTTCCAAGTATGCGGACAGTCTCGCGAACTGGTCAGCGGCATCGTTGAAGTGCCAGGTGTCCTTGACCTGCTTACCTGTCACCAGTTCCTGGTAATACGCATCGCCGACCTTGCCCGTACCAACAACGTCTCTGTCCCCGGGCCTGGCGTAGATGTCATTCAGGATCGCCTGCGCTCGCGGGTCGGAAACCTGCGGTGCGGGCATCGGGGTGTGATTGATGGGTAGTGGCTTCGGGGCCTCCACTGCCGGACCGGTCAACGGCAACGGGAACGCCGAGTCCTTTCCACCACCAGCTGGAGCCGGGGTGTTGAGCCCGGCGATGTAGTCGTCGAACCAGCTGTGCCCGTCCAGTTCGACCCGGTTGATCGGGTTGCCACCGGCGAACGCGTACCGGTTGTTGGTGAACGGGTCCGTGGTCATGTTCAGGTCGGCGGTGGCGCCGTTGTACATGTCCATCGACAGGAAGCGGTTGCGCGAGGTGTTGTACGACCGGAAACCCATGTCGTAGTTGCCCGTGGTCGGGTCCCAGCGCTTGGCGTTGAACCGGTAGAGGTTGTACGCCTCGCCGCTCTTGGCCGGGTCGGTGATCGACGGCTTGTCGATACCGGTGGCCAGTTTCTTGTCGTCCGAGCCGTATGCGGTGTAGCCGTAGGTGGACTTGGACTGTCCGCCGGAGTCGGTCAGCTGCTCCACATCGGAGTGCGCGTTGTAGCCGAAGTAGACCTCGTCCGGTGCCCCGTCCGCGGCGTACTTGAGCTGCGCCAGCCTTCGATTGCCCGCGTAGGCGTAGGACTTGTCCAGCTTCCCGTTCAGGTCCTCGGAGATCACCTGGCCGCTCAGGCCCAGGTAGTGGAAGTCGGTCTTCTTGTCCCCCGGCTCGGTCTTCTGCGCCGGGCGGTCCAGCGGGTCGTACGCGGTCTTGCTGCTGACCAGCTTGTCGTCCTTCAGCTTCTGCTGCTCGACGACCCGGTCGAAGCCGTCGTAGGCGTACTTCTCCAGCACCTTGCCCGCCGAAGTCACCTGGGACAGCCGGCCGTAGGTGTCGTAGGTGGTGAACGACTTGGCCCCACCGGCCTCCGAGCGCACCAGGCGGTTGCGGTCGTAGATGTGCTTGGTGGTCACGCCGTCCACGGTCTGCGCGGTGACGTTGTTGTTCTCGTCGTGCGCGTACTCCTCGGTGCTGGTGTCCGCGCCGAGCTTGCGGGTCAGCTTCCGGATCCGGTTCTGCGGATCGAAGGTGTACTCGCTGACCGAGTCCAGCAGCTCCGCCTTCTTCTCGGCGTTCTGCACCTTGGACTCGTCCTTGGTGCGGTTGCCATTGGCGTCGTAGCTGAGCTCGTGCTGCGCGACCAGGCCGCCGTCCTTGCGCTTCTCGGCCTGCTTCTTCAGTGCGCCGTTGAGGTAGTACTCGTAGTCGATCCGGTTCTGGTTGCCCTTGACCATCCACGCCGGCTGGCCGCGGTCGGTGTAGCCGAACGTGCTGATCCGGGACTCCGAGCCGTTCGGCTTGGCGTTGACCACCTTGGACAGCAGCTCGCGGTTGTCGTACTCGTAGGTCGCGGTCTGCGTGTCGTGGGTGACCGAGCGCAGCGCCGAGTTCTCGTTGTAGGAGAAGCCGGTGGTGTTGCGGACGGCGCCCTTGAACTTCTCCTGCACCTTCTCCGTGCGGTTCAGCACGTCGTAGCCGATGGCGTAGCTGTCGATGAGCGCGCCGGGCGTGGTGTCGGTCAGGCTGGTCAGGTTGCCGTTCAGGTCGTAGCCGTACCCGAAGTCCTTCCGCTCACCGTCCACATCGGACTTGTTGTCCCGGACCAGCCGCACCGCGTCGGCCAGCAGCTCGCCGTTCGCCTTGCCGGACAAGGTGATCCGCTTGACCTGGCCGGGCGTGTACTGGAACGTGCCCAGCACCAGCCACTTCTCGGCGCCGGCCTTCTGGTCGACGGTCTTCTCCGCCTTGCCGCCGTCGTGCTCCACCGTGTACTTCGCGTCGGTGGCCACATCCTTACGCCCACCGCCGATCCGCACGGCGACCTCGTAGTCGCCGGCCTGCGGAACGTCCAGCTGCCAGGCGAACGAGTCCTTGTCCTCAGTGGACTTCGGGTGGGTGCGCAGGTTGTAGCCGTTGTACCCGGACGCCTCCTTGGCCACCGCGGGCCAGTCGCCCTTCACCGTGGTCAGCTCGTCGTTGTTGTTGTCCACCAGCAACACGCTGCGGCCGACCGGGCTGCCCTCGTCGGCACGGCCCTTGAGCTTGCCGTCCGGGTAGTAGGACCAGGACATGACCCGCTCGGCGCCGCCGCCCTCACCGGACAGCCCACGCCGCACTTGCTGGCCGAGCTCGTTGTAGTCCCAGCTGGTGACGATGCCCCACGGGTCGGTCTGCGTGCGCTGCAGACCGTTGTCGAAGTGGGTGTACCGGGTGACGTTGCGGAAGGTCTGACCACTGGAGGCAGGAGACGAGACGGCGCTCAGGTTGCCGGCCTCGTCGTAGCCGTAGAAGGTCTTTTCCTTCTCCTTGTAGACATCGTCCTCGGCGTTGTACGGCGCCGACTGGGTCCGCTTCCGGTTCAGCTTGTCGTACTCGATCTCGGTGGCGAACGCGTCGACCTTGCCCGCCTCCACGCTGCGCGGGCTGCGGGTCTTCACCAGCTGGCCGACCATGTCGTACTCGTAGCGGGTGGTCCGGTAGGTGACGCTGGTCGACTTCTTGCTGAACGGCACCCGCACCTCGGCGGGCTTGAGCAGTTCGTTCAGCACGACGTCGGTGGTGTTGCCCTCGGCGTCCGTTGTGGACACCACGCCACCGTCCTTGTCGTACCTGCGCGAGGTGGCCTTGCCCGCCGGGTCGACGCTGCGCACCACCCGGTGGTTCAGGTCGTACTCCTGCTTCGCGGTGTTCTTGCGCGCGTTGGTCGAACTGACCACGTTGCCCACCACGTCGTAGCCGTACGAGGAGGTGTTCCCCGCCGCGTCCACAATGGACTCCGGTCGGTTCAGCACGTCGTACCGCATCCTGCTGCTGAAGTCGTTCGGGTCGGCGGTGGCCGTGCCCTTCGGCTCCACACTGGACAGCAGGTTGCCGATCAGGTCGTAGCCGTAGGAGCTGATCTTCGCCGGACCGTTCGGGGCGTCCTTGGGCGCTTCCACCGAGGTGGTCAGGTCACCGGCGTCGTACCCGGCCTTGGTGACCGCGCCGTTGGCCGCCGTCGCCTGCACGATGTTGTCGTTCGCGTCGTACACCGGCGCCGGGGTCACGGTGAACCGGCCGGCCGCCTTGTCGAACGGCGTAGTGGACTGCAACGGGCGGCCGAACACGTCGTAGTCGAACGTGGACGTGTTGCCCTTGGCGTCGTTGGCCGCCAGCACATTGCCGCGCACGTCATAGGAAGCCGTTGTGGAGCAGCCCATCGCGTCGGTGACCCGCTTCGGGTACCCGGTGGCGTCGAACTCGCCGAACGCGGTCTCGTTGCCGTTGGCGTCGATGGTCTTGGTCAGCTGGCCGGACTTGTCGTACTCGTAGCGGGTGAAGAAGGTGTTGGCCAGGTCCTTGCCGCGCGGGTCCCGGACCGAGGCCAGGTTGCCCTTGTCGGTGTAGCCGAACGTCCAGCGCCTGCCCTCCGGCGAGGTCTTGGCGATCAGCTGTCCGACGAACCCGTCCTGCGAGGTCTCGTATTCCAGCTTGGTCGGGCCGGTGTTCTTGACGTTCGCCTCGGCGTCCTTGATCTCCAGTGGGAAGCCGGTCTTCGGGTCGTAGGAGAACGTGGTTGTGGCGCCGTTGGCCTCCTTCAGGACGCGCACATTGTTGTCCGCGTCCCAGGCCAGTTCGGTGGTCTCGTTCTTGGCGTTGACCAGCTTCTCCGCCCGGCCGTAGCCGTCCAGCACGGTGACGCCGCGGTTGCCGTTCGGGTCGGTGATCGCCGACTCCACCCGGGCGATCCCCGCCTCGGTGAGGTCCCGGTAGCCGAACGAGGTCTTGGCGCCGCGCCGATCGGTGACGGTGGCCAGCCGGTCGAGCGCCCAGCCCTCGACCCAGTACTGCAGCGAGGTCGCCGCGCCACGCGGGTCGGTCACGGTGACGAGGCGCGGGTAGCCGAGGCCGTCGCCGACGTAGTCGAAGCGGAAGGTCTTGGCCTCCTTGGTGCCCGCGCCGTCGACGAGCTGACGCATGGCCCCACCGTCGTCATAGGACAGGGTGACGGTCCGGCCGGACAGGTCGGTGACCGACTTGAGCAGGCCGGCGTTGCGGTGACCGCCGCCGCGTTGATCTGGCTGCTGGTAGCGCAGGGTCAGCGCCTCGCGGCCGGTGGCGTCCTTGACGTTCACCAGCATCTTGGCCTTGCGGCCGCCGATGGTCTGCTCGATGTAGTTCAGCGTCAGCTGGTTGTCGTTCCGGTCCAGCACCGTGGTCTGGTAGCCCTCGGCGTCGAAGAACATCACCGTGCCGTCGGGGCGGGTGAACTTCCACCGCCGGGCGGCGTTGGTGTCGGTGGTCTTCTCCAGTCGCAGGTGGACACCCGCCGGGTGCACGTACTTGCCGTCCTGCAGCCGGAAGATCTGCAGCGTGCCATCGCCGTCTACCAGGCGGACCTCGTTGTCCCCCTTGGGGAACCACAGCGGCGAGCCGATCCGGTTGATGCTGGAGGTGGACAGCGACCAGCCGTGGCCCATCACCGAATTGGAGTGGTCCAGCGAGTTGTAGGTGAAGCGGACGAAGCTGCTCAGGCCACGGCCGGGCACCGAGATCGGGTTGTAGCCCCACACCGCGTTGCCGGAGGCCTGGTTGACCATCAGCGTGCCGCCCGCGCCGGTGGACGTGGCGTGGAACTGGCGGAACTTCTCCAGGCCGAGGTCGCCGGAGGTCTCGCGCTCCACGGTGACCTGCAGGGCCAGCGGGGCGATCTTGTCGGTCTCGGAGATCCAGGCGCCCGCGGTGTTGCGCAGGTCCCAGTTGAGCAGCAGCGAGGCCTGCGCGTCCTTGACCTGCGGCGCGCGCACCACGGCCTTCAGCTCGGCGGACTTTCCGGTGGCCAGGTCGGCGGTCAGCGCGGTGTTGATCGACTCCGCGCCGGGGAACGGCTTCCCGTCGGGCAGCGTCCAGCGGTAGGACAGCGACCAGGTCTTGCGGGCCAGGGTGTCCTTGCCGGTGTTGGTCACCTTGACCGGGATCGTGTACTCCTGCCCCGGCTGCATCCGCTGCGGGGTGGTCGGCGCGTCGTAGTTGGCGTTCGGTGCGGGATCGGGGAACGGATCGCCAGGGCCGTCGTCGGCGGGCGCCGCGAACTTCGGCTTGGTGGCCTGGGTGGGCACCGGTTGGGTGGTGCACACCGGATCGGCGAGGGTCTCCACCGGCTTGGCGATCGCCGATGGACTGAGTTGGACGGTCAGCAGACCGGACAGCAGCGTGCCGGTGATCAACACACCGGCAGCGCGATACGACCGTGAAAGGCGCATGCGGAATAACCCCAGGAATGGTCTGAACAGCGGAATGGAAAGCCCCAGTGCGGAATTTCGAACCCGAAACTATTTCACTCGCGTGAGGTGCGCCAGCTACCAGATGGCCGCATCAGCACTGGTCGATCATGGTGATCGGAGCAGTCCGGCACGTATTGCTCGGAAAGTAACCCTGCCGACGAGCCCTGCGGAGAACTAAGATCGCCCTGGTGTTGCGACGGTTGTTCGGCAAGCGCAAGGCCGACCTGACCCGGGTGCGGGAACTGGACGAATGGTTCGAGCACACCGGGGATCTGCGGTTCCTGCACGAGGCGATCGAGCAGATCGGCCCGCAGATCGAACAGCGGCCCGAGCTGCTCGGCGAACTGGGCCGCCTGATGGTCACCCGGTTCGTGTACACCCTCAGCCAGGAGGACCTGGACGAGGGCGTGCTCTGCCTGCGCACCGCCGCGGACAACCTCGATCCGGACAGCGCCGAGTTCGTGAACCTGTCCATCCTGGCCGCCGACGCGTTGGTCAGCGCGAACGAGTGGTTCACCGAGCTGACCGGCCCGGAGCTCGGCGACACCTACCTGGACGAGGCGGTGCGGCTGCTCACCGAGGCGGGCCGGTCCGCGCAGACCGGCCCGGCCGTGGTCACCATGCTGATGCGGGTGCAGCTGCGCGCCATCCGGTTCGATCCGGCGCAGGACGAGGTGCTGCCCGGTGTGATCGCCAGGCTGCGCGCCACCCCGAACGCCGAACTGTGGCTGACCAGCGCGTTGCTGCTGCAACACGAGCGGCAGGGCGTCCCCGGCGACCTGCACGAGGCGTTGTCCGTGTCCGAACAGGGCGCGCAGAGCGCCTACCAGCGGCTGCTGCACGGCGTGGCGCTGCAACGCGCGGGCAGGCTGGAGGAGGCCCTCGACACCTGGGCCGGGGTGGCGGGCGATCCCGGCGCGCCGACCATGGTGCGGATCAGCGCGTACCACCACAGTGGACGGTTCAGCGCCGAGCTGCTGCCCGCCGCGCAGGCCCTTGTCGACGAGCTCATCGCGAGCGCGGTGACCCCGCAGGCCCGGGAACTGTGGCTGACCGTCGCCTGCTGGTTCGCCCCGATGACGGTGGCGGCGCTGGCCGACGCGCACCAGTCCCCGCTGGCGGCGGTCGCCTTCGAACGGGCCAGGGACACCAGCCGCATCCAGTTGCACTACGAACCGCACTGGGAGCCGTTCGACATCCACAAAGGACGGTGGCGGGAACTGGCCAGGCGGCACCGGATGCCGCGTGGCGGTTTCCTGCCCGGCCTGAACATGGCCGAACTCCAGGGCGCCGCCAGCGGGGGCCCCATCGTGTTGTGCAACGTGGCGGACAACCGCACGGACGCGATCATCGTGCGGCCGGACGCCATCGATGTGCTGCCGCTGAACCTGAACGACGTCGAGCACCAGGTGATGGCGCTCCGGCAGGCCCAGCTGACCTGCGCGACCGCGTTGCGCTCGCGCGACGGGGAGGCCTACCAGCGGGGCGAGGAAGTGATCGTCGCGGTGCTGGGCTGGCTGTGGCAGTCGGTCGGCGCCCCGGTGCTGAACAAGCTCGGCGGGCTGCGGCCCCGGATCTGGTGGCTGCCCGCCGGTCCGCTGGCCCTGCTGCCGTTGCACGCCGCCGGACTGCCCGGCATGCCGGGCATGCTGGACGAATCGGTGTCCTCCTACCTGCCGTCGGTCCGGCACCTGCGCGAGATGCGGCTGCGGCCGCAGACGACCCGGCAACCGGAGGTGCTGGCGGTCGGCTCCAGCGCGCTGCCCTTCGCCAAGGAGGAGATCCACCGGCTGCGCAGCAGTTATCCGTCCACAGTGGAGCTCACCGACCCGGACCGGGAACTGGTGGTGCGGGAACTCGGCAAGCACCAGTGGGTGCACTTCGCCTGCCCGATGGGCGGCGACCGGCTGGCGTTGCGGGACGGCACGCTGAGCTCACTGGAGGTGGCCCGGCTGGGGATGCGGCAGCCGGAGCTGGCCTTCCTGTCGGCGGGCGACGCGATCTCCCCCGGATTCGGCCACTACCGGGACGTGATCGGCACGCTGTGGTCGATCGACGAGCTGTCCGCGGGCAGGCTGGTCGAGCAGTTCTACACCCGGATGCGGGACCACGGCAGCCCGCCGCTGGCGCTCAACGAGGCGGTCCGGGAACTCCGCAACCAGTATCCGGCGGCCCCGGGGCTGTGGGCGCCGTACTACCACTGCGGGCCCTAGGGAATCGGGGTGACGGTGCCCGAGCTCCAGTCCTCCCGCAGGATCGCGTAACCGACGGCGTCCACGGACTCGCTCCAGGCGCGGCGGCGATGCGACTCCTTGACGAAGCCGCAGCGCAGGAACAGCCTGCACATGGCGGCGTTGTCCGCCCGGGTGGTGCCCTCGATCCGGCGCAGGGCGGGGAACTCGCGGAACAGGTACGCGGTCAGCCAGCGCACCGCGTGCTCGCCGACGCCCTTGCCGCGGAACCGCTGATGTAATCGGAGGTCGAAGGTGGGCCGGTCCTGTTTCAGGTCGAACAGGTGGATCAGACCGGCCCGCTCCTCGTCGACCAGGATCCAGAAGGTGCACGAGCCGTCGCTGTCGTAGTACCCGCTGCGCCACAGCTGCCGGACCCGATCCGGATCGACGGTGTCCCTGGCGTGGAACGGCCAGCTCTCCGCTGCCAGGAAATCCGCAACCTGATCGGCATCCGCGGCGGTCACCCGGCGGTAGTCACTGCTCCCCACACGCGCATCGTAGATACCGGCGCGTCAGTCGAACGTGCGGTCTCCGTCTCACCGGCACCCGCGGCCCACACGATCATCGGTGCCCTCGCCGCGTTCGCCGCACCGAATCCGCCGGTGATCTTGGAATCCGCTCCCTGGGACACGTCCCCGCCCCAACCGGGGGCTGACCTCCCCCAAGAGGAGGTGCTCTCACCATAGGGGCTGGTCAGGGGTGTCAAGTGGGGGTGAGGGGCAGGTGTGGACAACTCGGATGGCTGTGTACAACGACGGAGGGTGACGGGAGGATACGTAGTTCATCGAACCATCTTCTGCCGGACACCGGGCCGGTTCGACTGCGCAACACCTCTGACCTGGGATGGGGAGCGGACTACACCTGCATCTGGAGGGATCCATGTCCGCATCGAGTTTTTCCCGTCGCGCCGCACTCCTCGGCGGCGCGACGGCTGGACTGGCAGTGGCTGCCGCGGGATCCACCGCCTGGGGCACGCCATCGGAGAAGATCAGCAATCCGTTCACGCTGGGGGTGGCCTCGGGCGAACCGCTGCCGGACAGCGTGGTGCTGTGGACCCGGCTGGCCCCGAAGCCGCTGAGCGATGACGGTGGCGGCGGCATGCCGAACCGCGAGTTCGAGGTCGAGTACGAGATCGCCACCGACGAGAACTTCCGCAACGTCGTGCAGCGGGACCGGGACACCGCGTACCCGCAGGAGGGGCACTCGATCCACATCGAGGCCTACGACCTGGAGCCGGAACGCGAGTACTTCTACCGGTTCCGCACCGAGGGCTACCTCTCCCCGGTCGGGCGCACCCGCACGGCGCCCGAACCGGACCGGTTGTCGCCGCTGACCATCGCCTCGGTCTCCTGCTCGCAGTACGAGCACGGCTACTTCACCGCTTACCGGCGGCTGGCCGAGGACCGCCCAGACCTGGTGCTGCACCTGGGCGACTACCAGTACGAGTACAAGAAGGGCGACTACGTCATCCCCGGCGGCAACGTGCGGGATCACGTCGGCCCGGAGACGGTCACCCTGGCCAACTACCGGCAGCGGTACGCGCAGTACAAGACCGACCCGGATCTGCAGGCCGCGCACGCCGCCGCGCCCTGGCTGACCGTGTTCGACGACCACGAGGTGGAGAACAACTGGGCGGGCTTCACCCCGGAGGAGTCCGACCACGCCACCCCGGAGGAGTTCCGCGCCCGCCGCGCCGCCGCGTTCCAGGCGTACTGGGAGAACATGCCGCTGCGCCGGGCCCAGCGCCCGCGTGGGGTGGACATCCAGCTCTACCGCCGGGTGCGCTGGGGTTCGATGGTCGACTTCCACATGCTCGACACCCGCCAGTACCGCGACGACCAGGCCTGCGGTGACGGGCTGAAGGCCTGCGACGAGCGGCTGAACCCGAAGCGCACCATCACCGGGCAGCGGCAGCAGGACTGGCTGATCGACGGCTTCCACCGGTCCACCGCCCGCTGGGATGTACTGGGCCAGCAGGTGTTCTTCGCCCAGCTCGACTTCCTGCCGGGCATCGGTGAGATCACCAACATGGACGCCTGGGACGGCTACGCGGCCAACCGGGACCGCATCATCGCCGGCTGGACCGAGTCGCAGGCCCGCAATCTGGTGGTGCTCACCGGTGACGTGCACACCGCGTGGGGCTGCGACATCAAGGAGAAGTGGAACGACCGCGGCTCAAGGACGGTCGGCACCGAACTGGTCTCCACCTCGATCACCAGCGGTGGCGACGGCTCCGAATGGCGCCCGGAAACCGGCCCGGTGCTCCTGGAGAACCCGCACATCAAGTTCTTCAACAACCGCCGCGGCTACGTGCGCACCCGGTTCACCGCCACCGAGGCACACGCGGATTTCCGCGCCGTGGACACGGTCCGCACCCCGGGCGCCCCGGTCACCACCAAGGGCTCCTTCGTCATCGAGGACCGCAACCCCGGCTTGCAGAAGTCCTGACTATCCGGCTTCCGATGATGTGTGGGATGGCCGCCCCCTCGCCCGGCCATCCCACTCCCCATATCGCGGCGAACCGGAATCCGCAGCGTGGCACTCACCCCCAGTGACAATGCACGCTAAGGTGGACAACCTCCCGTGGCGAGCCGCGCTTGGTCGTGCGTACGGAAGTTATCGGTGATTCAGGGGGACCGGTGAGAGTCGAACGACCGACAAGCTCGTCTCCATTTCTAGCCCTGTCCCATCAGCCACTGCCTCGGGAGATTCTGGAGACCGGCAGAAGCTTCGTCGTCCGGTTGCGTTGTGTGGTCACCACCGTGGCCGCGATCCTTGGCGTGATCGCCGTGCCACCAGACCGGTTACCGATCACCCTGGCGATCACTGCGCCGGTGATCGCCTGGTCAGTGGCCCAGATTCCGCTGTACTGCCGTGCAGGGGGAAGGCGTTGGACGGTGCCCGCCGTCGACATGGCCGTCTTGGCCGGAGTCTGTCTGACCCAGCGCTGGACAGTACCCGCCGGCAATTTCCCGCATGCCAACACCTGGGTCTGCATCGTGGTCTCCATCGGGATTTTCGCCCTGCAATGGCAGGGGTACGGCTGGGCAGGCGTGCTGGCCGGACTCGCACTGGCGGGAACGGATGCACTGGGGGTGGCGCTGACCGGCCCGCCTACCTGGCGATCGATGGTGGCGCCCTGCGTCTACATGCCGGTGGAGATCATGTTGACGGTGATCGTGCTCTGGCTGCTGGCGATCAGGAGTATCGCGGTCGAGCGTTCCATCGCCGCGGCCGCCGCCGAACGGGAGACCGCGGCGGTGTCCGCGGCACGCCGGGCAGCCGAACGCCTCCACCTGGCACAACTGCACGACACGGCGTGCTCCACCCTGATGATGGCCACCACGGTCCGCGGTGCGGCCGATCTCGCCGCGCTACGGGCGCAAGCCGGCATGGATCTGCTGCGGTTACGCGCCGACAGCGGACTTCCCCCTGAAATGGATCTGACCGAATCGCTGCGGCAGGAGATCCAGCGCCACCCGTTGGCCGTACGGTCCCAGTTGCGGGCGAGTGTCGTCATCGCGCCGCAGATCGTCACCGCACTGACCGCCGCCGTCGGTGAGGCGCTGCGCAATGTGTGCAGGCACTCGGGCACCGATCAGGCCTTGGTCCGGCTGAGCCGGGAGCCGGGCCGGGTCCAGGTCGAGATCATCGACGCGGGGCGCGGGTTCGAACCGGCGGAGGTGTCCGCTTTCCACCAGGGCCTGATCTGGTCGATCCAGGGACGGATCGCCGCTATCGGCGGCTCGGCACTGATCGACTCGACACCGGGGCACGGAACGACCGTCCGGCTCGAGGTTCCCGATGCAGGCTGACACGGGACCATGGGATGACAGCAAGTTGCGGGTCGGCACTCTGTCGGCGGCGCTGGTCTCGCTGGGCGGCTCTCAACTACTACTCAGCCTGCCGCAGCTACTGAACCATCGTCATATGTACGCCGAGTTCTGGCCGCAGGTACTGGCCTTCACGGTGCTGATCCTGCTCGCCGGCGGCTACGGCCTGCTCCTGGTGCTGAGCAGGCCGGTGCCGGACGGACTGGTCTGGTTCGCCATCCCGACCTTGATCGCAGCCGCGGCCTATTCGACCAGCGGCCTGCGCGCGGACCAGTACTTCGACACGCCGCACTGGGTGCAACCGCTGATCGGCGGGCACATCGTGCTGTGGCTACTCGACCGTCGTCCACTGTGGACTTTCGCTCTGCTGGCCATCCAACTGCTGATCACCCTGGGACAACTGCGGCTCACCGGGAATGCCGACTGGCAACGATCAGCGGGCATGTCGGCCAACGCGGTCTTCAGCTGCGGGGTACAGGCCTCCATGGCGATGGCCGTGACACTGATCCGACAAGGCGCCGGACGCATGGAACGGGCCGAGGCAGAACGGGAACGAGTGCGGGTGGCACGGGCAGTCGCCGACTCCGTCCACCATGATCGGCTGCTGCGTTACCGCGCCCTCGGTGACCGGGTACTGCCGCTGCTGTCCGGTTTGGCAGAGGGAAGGCTGCAACCACACGCACCACCGGTCCGCCGGGCCTGCACAGTCGAGGTGATCAGGATGCGCCGGTTGTTCGCCGAGGCGGACGACTCCACCGATCAGCTGGCCCATGAATTGCGGGCGTGCATTGCCGCGGCGGAGCGCAACGGTGTGCTGGTCACCCTGTCGATAACCGGTAGCGGCGACCCGCTGCCGGTCGAACTGCGCCGCGCGCTACTCGACCCGGTGACACAGCTGTTGGCGATGACTCCCGGTCCGGCCAGGGTCACGCTGGTGCGCACCGAGGGCGCGGTGCGGCTCGGCGTGCTGACCACCGATCAGGCCACTGCCGCAGCATGGCCGGAGCATCCACTGATCCGGCTGAACACCGTGCGACATGACGGCTCACTGTGGCTGGACGTGTGGGTTCAGAGCTCGTCGAGCGATACCAGTCCATCCTGAATAGCCCTGGCGACCAGGTGCGCTTTGGTCACCGCAGGCCGGCCCACATTGGCGTACTTGATCCGCACCCGGTCCAGGTAGGTGTTCACCGTCTTGACAGACAGCCCCAGCCGCGCGGCGACCATGCTCTTGGACTCACACTGGAACCACTCCACAAGCACCTCCGACTCGCGGGGCGCCAGCAGTGGCCTGCCGGTGTCCCGATCGGAACTGAATGCCCCGGCCATTGTCGGCGGAGTGTAGGGCCTGCCGGCGGCAGCGGCCCTGGTAGCCGCCACCAGGTGCCGTTCCCCCTCGGCCTTGGTCAGGTAGCAGAACGCACCCAGGTTCAGGCAGTTCAACGCCATCCCGGCATCCTCAGACATCGAGTACACGATAACCGTGCGACCGAGGTCGACCAGCTCACGCAGGTTGCCCGTTCCCGATCCAGCCCGGCCAAGGCACAGATCCAGCACCACGACGTCGGCGTCGGCACCGGGTCCCTCGGTCGCGACGGACGGATCCGGACCGGCCGCGATCACTGCGATGGGCGGCGCAGCGTCGGCGTACCAGGTGCGCATACCCGCCAGCACAACCGGATGATCGTCGATCAGCGCTACTGTCGGTACTTCTCCAGGTTCCACGTCGCCCCCCGGATGACACGGTACCGCTAGGGCTTCACGGCCAGGCGGCGCATGACGTAGGCGTCGGCTCCGGAAGGCTGGTAGTAGCGCTTGCGGATGCCGACCTCCTGGAAGCCGTGCGCGACGTAGAGGCCGATCGCGGCGCGGTTGTCGGTGCGGACCTCCAGGTACACCGTCGCCGAGATCGCGTCGGCCTGCTCCATCAGCACGGCCAGCAGCGCCCGGCCGACGCCGCGTCCCTGCCAGGCCGGGTCGACGCCGATGGTGTGCACCTCGGCCTCCGCCGCGGGCGGGCCCGCCACCACGGCCAGGCCCGCGTAGCCGACCAGCCTGCCGTCGGCCAGGTAGCCGCCGAGGTAGAAGTGCCCGCCGTCCAGTTCGGAGTGGAACGCGCGCTCCGACCACGGGTCGTCCTCCGGGAACAGCAGGCGTTCCAGCTCGGCACAGCGCGGCACGTCCTCGTGCCGTAGCCGAGCCAGAGACACCTCACTCATGCCTGGATGACCGACTTCCGTGCTCCTGGTTCCACCGCATCCGGCTTGCGTAGGTAGAGCGGCACCATCTCGCCGGGCTCGGCGCCGGTCAGCAGAGCATCACCGGCGGCGGCCACCAGGGTGGCGGTCGTCGGGTACTCGATGCCGCGGTCCGGCAACTCCCACGGCTCGGCGTAGAGAGAAGCCACATGGCCGGCCAGCACGACACCGGGAACCCGTACGTCCTCCGGCTTACCGACGGCCGGACCCGCAACCCGCACGCCGCGGTGGTACCGGGCCCAGTACAGCTCCTTGCGCCGGGCGTCGGTGATCACCAGCAGGTCGTCCACCTCGGCGGCGGCGACGCCGATCGCGTCCAGCGAGCACACCGGGTAGACCGGCTTGCCCAGCGCGTCGGCGATGGAGGCGCCGGTGACCATGCCGACGCGCAGGCTGGTGAACGGGCCGGGTCCGGTGCCGCACACGACGGCGTCGAGGCGGCTCATCGTCAGGCCGGCCTCGGCCACGATCTCTTGAATGAGCGGGGTCAACAGCTCGCCATGTCCTCGGGGATTGATCACGAACCGCTCGGCGAGCGGTGACTCCTGGTCGGTGTCAATGATCCCAACGACGACGGCCGGGGTTGAGGTATCCAGCGCGAGAACGAGCATGGCTGTGCAGGCTACGCGCCGGTCGCGGCGGTCAGTTCACGAACCCGGCTCTCCCAGGACTCACCACTGGGTGCCAGCGTCGCGATCCGCACGTCATCGTCGCGGCGCTCCAGCCGCAGCAGCAGGTGCTCCTCGGCCAGCCGCTCGGCCAGCCCCTCGCCCCACTCGATGACCAGCACAGCGTGCTCCAGCTCGGTGTCCAGGTCCAGATCGTCCAGTTCCAGCTCGCCACCCAGCCGGTACGCGTCGACGTGTACCAGGGTCGCGCGCCCCGCCGGGCCGGGCTGATGCACCCTGGCGATCACGAAGGTCGGCGAGGCGACCTGTCCGGTCACCCCGAGTCCAGCACCGATTCCCCTGGTCAGCGCGGTCTTCCCGGCGCCGAGCGGACCGGCCAGCAAGACCAGGTCACCAGGGCCGCAGACGGCTCCCAGCCGCGCACCGAACGCCTCGGTGTCCGCCACGGTGGGCAGCTCCACCCGGCTGCTCAGGCCTGTTTCCACCACTTTCGCCTACCTGCTCGTTTCTCCTCGACCGACCGGGTGGCCAGGCCGGCGAGTGCCTCGTTGACCTGGTCCGGTGCTTCCAGGTTCACCATATGCCCTGCCCCCGACACCTCGATCAGCTCGGCCTCCGGGATCTCGGCGGCCATCAATTCGGAGTGCTCGTAGGGGGTCAGCTTGTCGGCGGAGCCACCGATCACGCTCACCTGACATCGGGCCAGCGCGGGCAGCGCGGCCAGCCGGTTGTGCGTGTTCAGCGTGCTCATGAAGTCGGTGATCGCCTTGACATCGCAGCCATTGATCATCTCGTACATCAGGTTGACCAGCGACAACGGCACGTCCTTGTCACCGAACGCGACGCCGCGGATCACCCCCCACTCGATGTCGTCGGCCAGTCCCCTGGTCAGCTTCACCAGGTCCGGCTGAATGCGGGCCAGCCGGCCGATGCCCTGGGTGAGCGGGTTCTTCGGCGACAGAATCGGGCCGTTCAGCCCGTAGGAGCCCAGCTCGCCGGCCGAGGTGTTGACCAGGGCGACGCCGCGGATCCGCTCGTCGAACAGGTCCGGCCGCTGCTCGGCGAGGCTCATGATCGTCATGCCGCCCATGGAGTGACCGACCAGCACGATCGGGCCTTCCGGGACCATGACCCGCAGCACGGCGTCCAGGTCCCTGGCCAGTTGCTCGATGGTGCACGCGCTCTTGCGCGAACGGCCGGAGCGGCCGTGACTGCGGTGGTCGTAGGTCAGCACCCGCACCTTCGGACTGTCCATTTCGGACAATGCGAAGCGCTGGAAGTGCCACATCCGCTGATCGAGGGTCCAGCCGTGTAGCAGGACCACGGTGATGTCCGGGGTACCGCCGCCCGCGGGCAGCGTCTCCTCGACGGCCAGGGGCACGCCGTCGTCGGCCGCGACCGTGTACTCGCGGTCGGCCGGGATCTCGCCGAGGCCGATGTCCGCGTAGGGGTCGTTCCGCTCGGCCTTGCGCAGCTGCCTGCCGATCACGGCTCCCCGGGCGCCGACTCCGACCGCGATCCCGCCGACGGCGGCCGCGACCACCCCCGACGCGACCCCCACGTTGCGCCATAACCGGCTCATGTCGCAGTCTTCCTATCCGTCGACATAGGTGCGCCGCACGCGCGAACGCCCCATGCCACACACGATTTCGTAATGGATGGTGCCGAGGCGGTCCGCCCAGTCCTGGGCGGTCTGCTCGCCCTGGGTACCCGGGCCGAACACCAGCACCTCGTCGCCGATGGACGCGGTGTCGTCACCGAGGTCCACGACGATCTGATCCATGCACACCCGGCCGACGACGTCTCGCGGCCTGCCACCGAGTACAACCTGGAATCTGCCGGAAAGGGAGCGCGGAATACCGTCCGCGTATCCGACCGGGACCAGCGCCAGGGTGGTGTCCCTGGGGGTGGTCCAGCTGTGTCCGTAGGAGACTCCCTCACCGGCCGGCACTCGCTTCACCAGGGCTACCACTGAGCGGAAACTCATGGCGGGAATGAGACCGCCGTCATCCAGCCCGGGGATCGGGTTCAGGCCATAGGCGGCCACTCCCGGGCGGACGATGTCGAAGTAGAGGTCGGGCCGGGTGAGCGTGGCCGCCGAGTTCGCCAGGTGGCGCAACGGGTTCCAGCCGAACTCCTTGCAGGCCCGATACGCCTCGTCGAAGCGGGTGGCCTGCAGGTCGATGTTCTCGTGGCCGGGCTCGTCGGCGCTGGCCAGGTGGGACCAGATCGCGAGCGGCCGCACCTCGTCACTGGCCAGCGCGTGTTTCACCAGGTCGGCCCAGTCCGCGGGCTGCGCGCCGTTGCGGGTCAGCCCGGTGTCCACCTTGAGGTGCACCCGCGCAGGTTTACCCGCCTGGCGGGCGGCGGCCTCGACCAGCCGCAGGCCGTCGATGCTCGACACCGCGAGGTCGATATCGGCCGCGATGGCGCCCGCGAAGTCCTCACCGGGCACGTACAGCCAGGTGAGGATGGGCGCGGTGATGCCGGCCTCGCGCAGCTGGAGGGCCTCGTCGATGGCGGCGGTACCCAGCCAGGTGGCGCCACCCCGGAGGGCTGCCTTCGCGACGGGGACCGCGCCGTGGCCGTAGCCGTCGGCCTTGACCACGACCATGGTCGCCGCGCCGTGCTCGGTCGCCCTGGCGGCCAGCAGCTGGACATTGTGGCTGATGGCGCCCAGGTCGATCAGCGTCTCGGCGCGGTGGGTCGCGGTGTCTGTACGGAGAACCATGGTTCCTCCATGGTGACACAGCATTAGCCCCGATGGGCCAATGATCGTCTGCCGCTACAACGCGCTGACCTGCATTTCGGCCACGCCCGGTGCACCGGAACCCGGAAAACCGCACGCACCCAAGGCCCTTCGGCGCGCCCCGGGTCCCGGGCGTGACCTACGTCAACCGCGTGGTGGCCGGGTCTGGCGGTCGGCGAAAGCGGCTTTGGCGGGGGAGATGGGTGGTGGGGCGCGTCTTTCCTGCCTGCGTGTTGGGTGGGGCTGTCGCGCCGGTCCGGTGGGGATGGGCCGCTTCCGCGGTGGACCTGAAGGACGCCATCGTTTACCTGAGCGCACTGAAGGCGTCCTTTGTTTACCTGGGGTAAACGGAGGACGCCTTCAGGTACTCACCGTCCATAGTGGACGTCCAATCCATGGGAAACACGGCGTGTCGCGCCATTTCCGCACTGTGTCGCCCGGATTCCTCATGATCAAGGGCGGATTTGGTGCATCTAACGCACCAAATCCGCCCTTGATCATGAAAAGCCCCGCGCGGCGACCCATCCCCACCAGACAGGCGTGCCCCCACCCAACACGCAGGCAGGAAAGACGCGGCCCCAAGCCCGTCTCCCCCTCCAAAGCCGTCCTTCGCCGACAACCAGAAGCAACCGACCCGAGATCAGCGCGCGCTGTGGGCGGCGCGGACCGTGCGGATGGCGTCCGGAATGTGCTCCAGCAGGGCCGAGGCGCCGATGGGAGCCCCCGCGGCGGCCAGTTCGGCGGCCAGGTGGTGCACCAGGACCGCGGCGGCCGCGGCCAGAATCGGCGGGCGGCCGGCGGCGACCAGGGCGGTGATCAGGCCGGTGAGCACGTCACCGGAGCCGGCCGTGGCGGGCCAGGCGGTACGGGCGTTGTGCACCAGCACCTGGCCGTCCGGGTCGGCGATGATCGTGGTGTTGCCCTTGAGCAGCACCACCGCGTTGTGCTTCCGGGCGGCTTCGCGCACCGCGGCCGGCCGGTCGGTGCCGATCTCGCCGAACAGCCGGATGAACTCCCGATCGTGCGGGGTGAAGACCAGCGGCACCTCAGGGTCCCGCAGATCCAGCAGTTCCGGCTGCTTGGCCAGCACGGTGATCGCGTCGGCGTCCAGCACCACCGGTACCCCGGCGGCGAAGACGTGCTTGAGCAGGCTGTGCGCGGATTCGCCGACCCCGATCCCCGGGCCGACGGCCCAGGCCTGGACCCGGCCCGCGTCGGTGATCGACTTGCTGGCGACCACCTCGGGCCAGCGGGCGACGACCTGGTCGGCCACCGAGCCCGCGTACCGGACCATGCCGGAGGTCGCGGCCACGGCGGCGCCGGCGGACAGCACCGCGGCGCCGGGGTACGCGGTGGAACCGGCGGCGATGCCGGACACGCCCTGCGTGTACTTGTCGTCCGACGGGCCGGGCACCGGCCACAACGCGCCGACCTCGGCGGGCTCCAGGGCGGCCACATCCGGCTCGCCGAGCTCGTCGCCGATGCCGATGTCCACCACGTGCACCGTGCCGCTGTGCTTCACGCCCGCACCGAGCAGGTGGCCGGGCTTGCGGCAGCCGAAGGTGACCGTCTCGTCCGCGTACACGGCCTCGCCGTCCACCTCACCGGTGTCCGGATTGACGCCGCTGGGCAGGTCCACGGCCAGGATCGGTACCCCGTCGGCCGCCTCGACCAGCGCGGCCGCGGTCTGCCGCAGGCCACCACGCGCGGACAGTCCGACGATGCCGTCGATCACCAGATCCGCGTCGCCGACCGCCTGGGTGATCTCCTCGCCGAGCAGCGACACCGGGATGACCCGGCCCCGCTCCTTGCGCAGGGCGGCCAGTCCCTCCTCGTGTGCCCGCTCGGGGTCCAGCAGCAGCGCGGTGACCTGCGCTCCCCGCTTGCGCAGGAAGGCACCCGCCCACAACGCGTCGCCGCCGTTGTTACCCGCGCCCACCAGCAGCACGACCTTGCTGCCCGGTACCCGGCCACGATGTTCACCGAGCATGCCCGCGGCGTGCGCGGCCAGCGCGAACGCGGCCCGGCGCATCAGCTCGCCCGGCTTGGTCCGGGCCATGACGGTGTCCTCCGCCGCCCGCACCCGCTCGGTTGTCCACGCACCCCGCATCTGCGCCTCCGCTGTTCCAGCCCCAAGAACCCAACGAGTCTAGCGAGATCGAGTGATCACCCCATCGTGAGAGATAACCCGCACAAGCAGGCCTGCACTGGCCGGAAGCTGCCGATGGACTACTTTTTGGACATGGCCCCCACCGCCAAAGAACTCCTGCACGAGCTCAGCCGTCCCGGTCAGCACGAGGTGTTGCGCGGCGACCTGGGACTCGTCGGGCTGCCCGGCGCCGTGTTCACCCCGCAGTCCGGCCGCAGCCTGCCGGCGGTGGCGTTCGGCCACGGCTGGCTCCAGCCCGCCGAGCGGTACTACTACCTGCTGCGGCACTGGGCCTCCTGGGGAATCGTCGCCGCCGCGCCGGACACCCAGCGTGGCCCGCTGCAATCGCACCGGCTGCTGGCCGCCGACCTGCGCACCACCCTGGACATCCTGTCCGGCGTGCCGCTCGGCGACGGCAAGATCAGCGTGCACCCGGAGCGGATGGGGCTCGCCGGGCACTCCACCGGCGGCGGCTGCGCGGTGCTGGCCGCATCGCAGGACGAGCGGGCGCGGGGCGTGGTGACCCTGGCCTCGGCCGAGACGCTGCCGTCCGCGTTGGACGCGTCCAACGACTGCACCATGCCCGCGATGCACCTCTACGGCGGCGAGGACCGGGTCGCCCCGGCGGTCGGGCACAGCGAACCGCTGGCCAACGCCTGGGCGGGCGCGGTGCAGCTGCGGGGTATCCCGGCGGCCAGCCACCTGGGCTTCACCGAGGGCTCGCACTGGTCGACGCTGCTGATCGACGGCAAGCCGGAGCGGAAGACCGCGCGCCTGGTCAAGGCGCTGAGCACCGCGTTCCTGCTGCGAGTTCTCACCGGAACCCGCGCCTACGACGAACTGCTGGCGGCGGACAACCCGCCCAAGGGCACCACGCTGGATCTGGCCCGCCCGGCCCTCGCCGTCCGCTGAACGCAGTAAGGGGCACCCACACTGCGTTGGATGCAGTAAGGGGCACCCTCACCACGTTGGACGCAGTAAGGGGCACCCACACTGCGTTGGACGCAGTAAGGGTGCCCCTTACTCGATGATCACCGGGGTGACTGACCCCAGTTCTGCGGAGGCTGCTGGGGCGGGAACGGCGGCTGCTGCGGGAAGCCACCGGTCGGCGGGCCCTGCGGCGGCACGACCGGGAACTGCCCGGTGCCGAACGGCTGGTTCGGCACGTGCTGCGGGAACTGCGGCGGTCCGAACGGGCTCGGAGTGGGCTCCGGCCGCCGCTCGGCCAGCTCGGCGAGCGTGTCACCCACGGCGCCCCGCAGGTTGAGGAACACGGCGGCCGTCCACAGCACGACCCCGACCTGTGACAGCAGAATGACCAGCAGGACGGTGTTGTCGCCCTGCGAACCGGACAGCTCGCGGATCGGACCGGCACCCTGGTACATCACCTTGGCGATGACCGCCGTGCAGATCAGCTTGGCCAGTACGAACACCCCGGACAGGATCAGCACCGCGTACTTGGCCCAGGCCTGCCCGGTGGCCAGCGCGATCCCCATGCCGAGGGTGATCAGGGCGATCAGCCCGACCAGCACCGCCGGAACCGGGCTGTCGACCCGCATGCTCTCCGCCATCGTGCCGCCGACGGACGTGTACAGGCCGTTCCGCACGAAGCCGGCGACCAACTCGACCAGGGCGAGAACGGCGGGCAGCAGGCCGGCCAGCAACAACGGCGTTCTGGACACCGGCGGCTCGGTGTCGGTGGGTGGAACGGGCGGCGGACCCCACTGGGGCTGCGCGTTCATGGACCTGTCTCCCTGCGTTGTCAGACCAACCAGCTGCGATTCGAGAAATCGTCGTCCTCGTCCTCGTACTCCCAGGCCTGACGAGCCGGCGGCTCGGGCTGGGCGACGACGGGTTCCGGTTCCGGTTCGGGTTCGACCGGTGCAGGGAAAAATCGTGGTGCGGGGGGCGCCTCGTCCTCAAAACCACCGATGGACAGCACACCGCCGTCCCGGGGCCGCTGCGCGGCCTCGGTGTCCCAGCCGCCCGCCTTCTTCAGCTTCTGCTCGTTGGCCTCGGCCTCGGCGAGCTGCTGCCCGGACTCCTCCGCCAGCTTCCGGGAGTTCTCCGCGATCTGCCGCTCGACCTGCTCGGTCTCCCGCTCCCGCAGGTCCCGGCGCAGGTCCAGCTCGGTGCTGATCTCCTCGGCGCGGCGCAGCGAGCGCGCCACCAGCTCACGTACATCGGTCACGGTCCGCCGTCCTCCATCCGGGCCAGCTTCGGCAGTGTCCCGCCCTGCACGACCCCGCCCTCGGCGGGCGCGGACTGCACGACACCGGTGTCGGCGATACCGCCCTGTTCCGGTTCCTCGGGCTGCTGGTCGCCGAACGTCTGCTCGTCGAGGCCGAGCACATCGGTGAGCCAGTTGGAGTGCGGCGCGCGGTCGCCGCCGACCACATCGGCCTCGGTGCGGTACTGCGACTTGTGCTCGCTGTCGCCGCCACCGCCGCCCGCGCCGCCACCGCCCATGCCGCCCATCGGCATCCCGCCGCCCATCATCCCGCCGCCGGCCTGGGCCGCGGCCGCCTGCTGACCGCCGCCGCCCTGGGCGCCGGGCACATCCCCGTCCGGCATGGCCGCGAGTCCGGCGGAGCCCGCCGAACCCGGCTCGATGGACTCGGTGCTACCCAGAGCGCTGGAGTGCTGGGCACCGGAGTCGTGTTTCACGCCCTGTACCTCGGCGGGGTGCTGGTTCAGCACGCCCGCGGCGTCGCTGACGAATCCGGCGGCGCCGATCGAGGTGCCGGCGGAGGAGCCGCCGCTCAGCCGGTCCATGATCGACGCGCCGGTGGATGCCGCGTGCTGGGTGTACTCGGCGGCCTGGCCGTAGCTCTGCTGGAACTGCTGCTCGCCCGGCTGCGGAGCCTGGTCGAACGCCGCCTGGACCTGCTGCGGGGTCTCGTCGAAAGCCTGCTGGAAGGCCTGCTGCGGCGCCTGCTCACCCACCGCCGCGGCCTGACCGATCACCTGCTGCTGTTGGTCCGCGAACAGTCCCTGCAGCTCCGGCGGCAACTGACCGACCACCTGCTGCTGGATGTGCCCGGCGAACTGCGCCGCCCCCTGCTGGCCACCGTTGATGGCCTGTTGCACCTGGTCACCGGCCTGCGCGAGGGCCTCGTGCACCTGCTTGCCGATCTGGTCGCCCAGCCCGCCCAGGTCGAGGCCGCCGGGCTTCGCACCGCCGGGCTGGCCCAGCAGTTCCTGGAGCTGCGGCGGCAGGTTGCCGATCACCTGGTTCTTGATCTGGTCCGCGACCTGCTGCGCGCCCTGACCACTCTGGCTGACCAACTGCTTCACCTGGTCCGGCACCGCGTGCTTCGCCTGCTCGGCGGCCGCAGCGGCGGCCGGAGTCTCCGCGGTGCCCCCGTGCTCGGCCGGATCGGCCACGTGCTCGGCCGGGGAACCGCCACCCTGCGGGGTGCCGCCACCGCCCTGTGGGGAACCCCCGCCGTGCGGGGAACCGCCGCCACCGGTGTTGCCACCACCGCCGGTGTCACCGCCGCCGGAGCCGGTGTGCCCGCCGCCGCCCTTGTCGCCCGCCTGGCCGCCCACGGACTTACCGCTGAGCAGGGCCTTGAACGGGTCCTCGTTCACCGCGTTGAGGTAGTCGACGACCTCTTTCCACGCGGCGTCCACCGCGGTCTTCGCGGCGTTGGAGGCGTCGATGAGCGTCTTCATCTTCAGCCCGTACCAGGGCTGGAAGGTTCCGGTCAGCCACTTCGAGGCCACGTCCCGGATGATCTTCTGCTCTTCGTCGTTCGGGTTGTAGTTCTTGTCGTACTGCAGCCCGATGTAGTTCTTCACGTTCAGCACGGTCTGCAACCGGATGTCGTTGCTCTTGGCCATGTTGATCACCGCGTCCACGATCGCCGGCGAGGCGCCGTGGCAGGTCGGCTCGTACATGTTCAGCACGGCGTCGCCCTTGTCGCGGCAGGCCTTGGCGATGGTGCCGAGGTGCCCGGCGATCACCTGCTGGGCGCCGCCGAGCTTCTCCTGCAGCTCACCGGCGGACTGGTTGAACTTGCTGAAGTAGCCGCGCGAGGCGTCGGCGGCGGAACCGGTCCAGTGCCCGTACAGGGTCGCGGTCTGCCCGGCCATGTCGTTCTTGGTGCGGCCGATCTGTTCGGCGGATCTGCCCAGCTCGTCGGCGTCTCGCTGGAACTTGCCGAAGTCGATGTCCCGCTGCTCGTCGTACCGCCGGTAGAGGTCCTTGATGTCGGTGGGGGCCATGCACACGCCACCGACCGCGCCGCCGGACACCTTGTTGTACTGCGGCAGGAAGTCCGCCAGCACCTTCAGCCCGGGAGCGGCCCGGTCGAAGATCTCGTTCGAGTTGCCGGCGCCCGCTCCGCCGCCGGTCTGCGCCTTCCGGTTCGCGTCGCCCGCGGCCCGCTTGTTGTCCGACACCTGGTGGGCGGTGTTCGCCCGGTCCCAGGCGGCGTCCGTCTTCGCGTTCTGGTCGCCGTCGTAGCCGACGAAGCGCTGGTAGTTCCCGTCGATCTCGTTCTCGAACTGCGGGAAGTCGTCCTCGTCGAGATCGTGGTCCTTGGCCCACATGTACGCGAGGTCCTTGCGGACTTCGAGGGGGACGCTCTCGTCCATGAGGACGCGCTCGACTTCTTCCTGATTCGGCATCACTGCCCCTTGAAGGAGTCGGCGGCGGTCTCTTCACTCCACTGGTATCCGGCCTTGGAGTTGACCAACCGGGAGCTGAAGTCCTCGATGGCGGCGCCGTAGTTCGTCACCAGGTGGGAGAGCTTCTGCATGGCGTCGTGGTACTGCCCGCCGAAGTCGTGTGCCCGGCCGGTGTTGCCCTTGCCACCCTCGGTGTTCCCGATGTTGGTGCCCGCCTCGTCGACAGGCTGGCGCAGCGCCTTGATCTTGCCGGCCACCCCGGCCATTTCCTCGGCGTTAGTCCCGAACCCGGTCATCACCCGCTCCCCTCGCTCGCACCCCAGTCCGACGCATCCCGGTCTGCCTCGGTTCCCGAGGTGTGTGCCGAGCCTCATTCTGGACCGTTAGCCCGGGCGGCGCAGTCAGGGGTCCTCCAGACCGAAAACTACGATCAGCACATGAGTGTTGTGGTCACGGAGAACGGGATCGGCGGCTACGGCCAGCAGATCCTGGCGGACAAGCACGTGCTGAACGCCGACGAGCCGGAGCCGATCGGTCGGGGCACCGCGCCGGATCCCTACCAGCTGCTACTGGGCTCGCTCGGCGCATGCACCTCGATGACGGTGCGGATGTACGCGGAGCGCAAGGGCTGGCCGCTGGAGAAGGTCACGGTCACCCTGAGCCATCAGCGGGTGCATTCCAGGGACTGCGAGGACTGCGAGGACAAGAACGTCATGATCGACGAGATCACCAAGCAGATCCAGCTGGACGGCCCGCTGAACGACGAGCAGCGAGCCGCCCTGCACAAGATCGCCGAGAAGTGCCCGGTCCACCGCACCCTGACCGGCACCATCAAGATCCGCAGCATCTGACGCCGTACCCGAAGTTGGCGATGTTCGGGCTCGTTCCTCGCGCGAACATCGCCAACTTCGGAACTATCGGGTCAGACGGTGGCGACGATGTCGGCCAGGCGGGTCGCGGCGGCGTGGGCGGTCTCCTGGGTGGGAGCCTCGACCATGACGCGGACCAGCTGCTCGGTGCCGCTCGGGCGCAGCAGCACCCGGCCGGTCTCGCCGAGCTCGGCCTCCACTCCGGCGACGGCCTCGGTGACGGCCGGGGACTTGGCCACGGTGGCCTTGTCGGAGACCTTGACGTTGATCAGCACCTGCGGCAGCCGGTCCATCACGGCGGCCAGCTCGGCCAGGGACTTTCCGGTGGACGCGATGCGGGCCATCAGCCGGAGCGCGGTCAGCACACCGTCGCCGGTGGTGGCGTGGCTGGGCAGTACGACGTGGCCGGACTGCTCACCGCCCAGGCTGAACCCACCGGAGCGCAGCTCCTCCAGCACATAGCGGTCGCCGACCCCGGTGATCTTCAGGTCGATGCCGTTGGCTTTCATCGCCAGGTGCAGGCCCAGGTTGCTCATCACGGTGGCGACCAGGGTGTCCTGCTCCAGCTCACCGGCGTCCTTCATCGCCATGGCCAGCACGGCCATGATCTGGTCGCCGTCCACCAGCTCACCGTTGTGGTCCACGGCCAGGGTGCGGTCGGCGTCACCGTCGTGCGCGATACCCAGGTCGGCGCCGTGCTCGACGACGGCCTTGCGCAGGTCGTCCATGTGCGTGGAACCGCAGCCGTCGTTGATGTTCAGGCCGTCCGGGTCGGCGTGAATGGTGACGACGTTGGCCCCGGCGCGGCGGTAGGCCTCGGGGCCGACGGTGGAGGCGGCGCCGTTCGCGCAGTCCACCACCACGGTCAGCCCATCTAGGGGCTGCGGGGTGGACAGCAGCAGGTGGTCCACGTACCGCTGCTCGGCGTCGGGCAGGTCCTGTACCCGGCCGATGGCGGAGCCGGTCGGGCCGGCGACGGGCTGCTTCATCCGCGCCTCGATCTCGTCCTCGATCGAGTCGGCCAGCTTCTGCCCGCCCGCGGCGAAGAACTTGATCCCGTTATCCGGCATGGGGTTGTGCGAGGCGGAGATCATCACGCCACAGTCCGCGTTCAACGCGCCGATCAGGTAGGCGACCGCCGGGGTGGGCAGCACGCCGACCCGCAGCACATCCGCGCCCGCTCCGGCCAGACCTGCGGTGACCGCGGCCTCCAGCATCTCGCCGCTGGCGCGTGGATCCCGGCCGACCACCGCCACCGGGCGGTGGGAGCGATCACGTGCGGCCAGCACGCGGGCGGCGGCCGCCGACAGTGACAGCGCGAGCTCCGGGGTGAGGGCGGCGTTGGCGAGACCACGAACCCCATCGGTGCCGAACAGGCGGGACATGGTGGGAGTTACCTCCTTGCGCAGACAGTGCGCATGTCGGGATCGTTCCGAAATGTCTGACCGGGAAACAAACTGCGGGAGCAGTCCGAAGTGAACACCGGACTGCTCCCGCAGAAAAGTATGAAGTTGTACATCGCACCTACCGGCTGCGGAACAGCCGACAGATCAACGCTTGGAGTACTGAGGCGCCTTACGGGCCTTCTTCAGACCGTACTTCTTACGCTCCTTGGCCCGCGGGTCACGGGTCAGGAAGCCGGCCTTCTTGAGGGCCGGACGGTCCTCGGGCTCGACCTCGATCAGCGCACGGGCGATCGCCAGACGCAGCGCACCGGCCTGGCCGGAGATGCCGCCGCCGTGCAGCGTGCCGAAGATGTCGAACTGCTCCAGCTTCTCGGCGGTGACCAGCGGGTCCTTGATCAGCTGCTGGTGGACCTTGTCCGGGAAGTAGGTGTCCAGGCTCTTGCCGTTCAGGCTGAACTTGCCGGTGCCGGGCACCAGGCGAACGCGAACGACGGCCTCCTTGCGGCGGCCAACGGTCTGGATCGGCTTGTCACCGAAGCGCGGGACCGCGACGGGCGCCGGAGCGTCCTCGTCGACGGTCTCGCCGGCGTCGACAACCTCGGCCTCGGGAGCGTCGGTGGCCTCAGCAGCAACCTCGGCCTCGGCCTCGGGCGCCTCGACAGCGGGGGTCTCTTCAACCACGGCAGCGTCGTCAACCACGGCGACGTCTTCCACGGGGGTGTTCTCGGCGTCGCTCACTGGGCAACCTTCGTGATCTCAAACGGTACGGGCTTCTGCGCGGCGTGCGGGTGAGCCTCACCCGCGTACACCTTGAGCTTGCTGGCCATGGCGCGGCCAAGGCGGTTCTTCGGCAGCATGCCGGTGATCGCCTTCTCCACCAGCTTCTCCGGGTGGTTGGCCTTCATCTCGCCGAAGGAACGCTGGCGCAGACCGCCGGGGAAACCAGAGTGGCGGTACTTGAACTCCTGCTCGGCCTTCTTGCCGGTCAGGGCGACCTTCTCCGCGTTGATGACGACGACGAAGTCGCCGGTGTCAACGTGGGGGGCGTAGATGGGCTTGTGCTTGCCACGCAGCAAAGTCGCGGCGTGGGTGGCCAGACGGCCGAGAACGATGTCCTGGGCGTCGATGACGTGCCAGGTGCGTTCCACCTCGCCGGCCTTAGGGCTAAACGTGCGCACGGATCTACCTCTAGTCCAATAGCTTCGGGGATGTGGTCTGTCGCGTGCGTTCACCTGGCTTGACCGTCCTGAAGAACGAAATCAGCCCAGAAGGAACGTCACACGGGCCGCGCAACCCCTCGGTTACACCGCACACCACATAACAACGAAAAAGGTTACCTGGCGGTCTACCCCAGGGTCAAAACGGGTGGCCGGAAACGCGAGACCACGGCATTGATCATGCCCTAATCTACTCCGGGAGACCGGCGGCGAGGAGGACTGGCATGCCTGGGGACGCGCTCGCCATCCGGTCCCTGCACGCCCTGCTGTGCATCGCGATCACCGTCGCGACAACCCCTGTTTACCAGGCGTTCTTCGCGACCACCGAGTTCTTGCCCACAGTGCTGGGCGCCGCCTGTTGCGGTGGGGTGATCGCCGCCGCCGTCGCGATCCGCCGCCCCGGTCCGCTGCCGACCGTGATCGCCGCGCTGGCCGGCGCCTCGATCTTCGCGGCGTACGGCGTGCTGACCGACACGCTTCGCGGCGGACTGCCCACCGGCCGGACCGCGGCCGAGCTGGGGACCGGTGCGGTGCGCGGCTGGTCGATCATGCTCAGCGTCGGCCTGCCCGCGGAGCCACGGGGCGTCGTCCTCGTCACACCGGCCCTGCTCACCTGGTTCGCCGCCTTCGGTGCGGTGACGCTGGCGCTGCGCACCAGCAGGCCGTTCGCCCCACTCGGCCCGCCGGTACTCGCGCTGGCCGCCGCCCTGCCGCTGGTGGGCGGCGACCTGCGAGCGCAACCGATCGCCATGGCCCTGGGCATCGCCGCCGCACTGGTGCTGGCCACCCTGCGCGGCGGGCACGGCCGGCCGGGTGTCCGGCTCGCGATCATCGCGCTGGCCACCGCCGTCGGCGTGCTGGCCGGTCCGCTGCTGGCATCCGGCACGCACCGCGCCGATCCCCGGGACCTGCGGGCCACCCCGGTACGCGCCGACTCGACGCTGTCCCCACTGGCCCTGATCAAGAACCAGCTGAGGCAGAGCCCGGCGCAACCCCTGTTCACCGTGCGGATCGACCAGGGCTCGGCCGCCCAGCTCGACCGGATACGGGTCGCGGCGCTGCCTGAGTACAACGGTGAGCTGTGGACGGCGGCCGGCGAGTACCGGTTCGCCGGCCGCCGGTTCGCCGGCCACGAGGAGCTGCCCGGTGGTACCCGGCTGACCGCGGAGATCGAGCTCCAGGGACTCGGGCCGCCGTTCCTGCCGGTGTTGGGCGAGCCGACCCGCCTGGAACTCCACGGCCAGGACCCCGGAGCGGTCGGCGTGGACGCCGGGACGGGCACGGCGATGAGCACCGCGGCGGACCTCCGGAACTGGCGCTACCGGACCGAGGGGCTGATCCGGCGGCGCGATGGTGACCTGGAGAACCTGACGCCCGGCGGCGGCCCGGCATTCGACCGCTACCGCGCCGTACAAGGTGGACTGGCCCCCGGCTGGGCCGCCGAGCTGCGGAAGGCGACCGAGACGGCACAGGGCCCGCTGTCCGCGTACGCGGGACTGCGCGAACTGGAGAAGGATCTGCTCGATCAGCCGGAGGACCTGAGCGTCCCGGCGGGACATTCGATCGGCGCGTTGAACCGGGCACTGACCAGGTCCGAGGACCCGGATCTGGCGGTGTACCGGGAGTTCACCGGGTACTCCGAGCAGCGGGCGGCGATCTTCACCCTGCTCGCCAGGGAACAGGGCTACCCGGCACGGGTCGCGGTGGGCTACAAGCTGCGCGTCTACCGGAACGGCGAGTTCCGGGTGACCGGGCACGATGCCTTCGCCTGGCCCGAGGTGCATTTCGACGGCTACGGCTGGGTGCCGTTCGGACCCGCCGACACCAAGCCGGTGCGGAACGTGGACGGCCACTTCCAGCCGCCCCCGGTCCTGGTGGATCCGGTACCGGCACCACCCCCGGCACAGCGTCCCGCGCAGCAACCAGAGGCCCAGGCCGGCGAGCAGGACCGGGCGGGCTGGACCGGCGCACTGACCGGCTGGCCGCTGGCCGTCGCCCTCCTACTGGTGTTCCCCGCCTGCCTGGCGGGCATCGCACTGGCGAAGGCGTGGCGGCACCGGCGCAGGCGAGCCGCGAGCACGCTCACACACAGCGTGCTGGGTGCCTGGCAGCAGGCCGTCGACCGGCTGACCGAGCGCGGTGTCCGGCAGCGGGCCGCCGAGACCGCGGCGGAGTACGCGCAGCGCGCACTGCGGGATCTCGGTCCGGCGGCGCGCCCGCTGACCGAGCTGGCGCCGCTGGCCTCGGCCGCGGTGTTCGCCCCGCACACACTGGACACGGTCACCAAGGACGAGGCCTGGCAGCTGGCCACCGAGCTGGACGGCACGCTGTACCCGAAGCCGTTCTCCGTGCCGCGACTGCGCGCGGCGGTGGATCCACGCCCCCTCTACCCGCAGGTACTGGCCCGGAGGTTGCGATGAACCGGCGAGCGCAGTGGCTGGCCCTCGGCCTGGCGCTGGTGACCGGGCTGATCGGCGCGGCGCTGACCGGATACCCGGAGAACCGGGTCGGGCTGCACACCCGGTCCGGCACCGCGTGGCTGGCCTCGGCAGGCACCGGGCGCCTCACGCTGGTGGACGGCGTGTCCGGTGAGCCCGCCGCCCAGGTTCCGGTCGGCAGGCCGGACGACGGGCCGCTGGAGGTGATCCGGCTGGCCGGCGCGAGCTACGCGGTTCGCCCCACCTCCGGCACCGTGACCAGGGTGGATGCCGCCACCCAGCGCGCGGGAGCCACGGTGACGCCGCTGGGGCGGACCGGCTCGTTGCGGATCCTGCCCACAGATCACCAGCTGTACGCCGTGGATACCGAGAGCGGCCTGGTGGGACGGCTGGACTCCCACGACCTGCATGCGGTGAACCCGGCCGGAAAGCTGGTTCAGGCGGCCGCTCCGGACGCGGTGGCCACCGATCGGGCCGGGCGGCTCTGGCTGCTCGACCAACGCAGCGGCGAGCTCGTCTGGACCCGGGAAGGGCATCGTGGTGCCCGCCCGGCTGCCGCCACCGCGGGACACACGCTGCTGCACCCGGCCGGAGCGGGCGTCGCGCTGCTGGACCGCGCGCGGGGCGTCGCCGAACTGCTCAGCCGGGACGGCGGGGTCGAGCGTTCGGTACGGCCCCAGGTAGGTCCGCAGGACGCGGTGACGGCGACCGGCAGCCCGGACAGCGAACGGCTGCTGCTGGCGAACAGCTCCCGGCAGAGCTTCCAGCTGTGCGACCTGCGCGCCGCCCAGTGCGCTGCCCCGCTCCCGCTGACCGGCACCGACCTGGGCGCTCCGGTCGAACTGCGCGAGCACGTCCTGGTGCCGGACTACGCCAGCGGCCGGGTGTGGATCATCGACCTGCGCAGCATGCGGGTGCTGGCCGAGCGGCAGCTGTTCGACGGGCCGCGGCGGTTCGAGCTCGTGGTCAGCAACGGGATCGTGTTCTACAACGACCCGCTGGGTGACCAGGCGGGTGTGCTGAGCCTGGACGGCGAGGTCCGGCAGATCGCCAAGTACGACCGGAGCGCGGGCGCGTTGCCGGTGCCGGACACCACACGGGAGCCCGCCCCCGATCCCGGCAGACCGGACGGCCAGGTCATGGGACCGGTACCCGGACCCGGTTCCGCGCCCGGCAGGCAACCCGGCTCCGCAGGGGACGCGGACAAACTGAGCATCCAGCTCCGGCCCGGTGACCGGGGCCCGGCCGGGATGGAGTTCACCCTCGCCGCCACCGGCGCGGGGTCGGCCGAGGTGCGCTGGGACTTCGCCGATGGCGGCACGGCCACCGGCCACGAGGTCCGGCACAGCTGGGCGGCCATCGGTTCCTTCGTGGTGACCGCGAGATCCGGATCGGCCACGGCCCAGCGCACGGTGACCATCGAGCCGGCCGGCAAACCGGAGATCACCCGGATCGAACGATCCATCGCGCGACCGGTATTCGGCCAGCTCGTCACCTTCACCGCGAACATCGCGGGCGGCAACCCGGACTCCTGGGAGTGGACCGTCCGCCGCACCGGTTCCGGCGCGGCGGAGGCCCCACATCGAGGCAGCACGTTCCAGCACCGGTTCCCGGAGGCGGGCGGCTACACCGTGAGCCTGACCGTCACGGTGGGCGGGGCGAAGGCCGAGTCGGCCGAGCAGTTCACCGTGGCCCAGGGCCGGGTCAACGAGTGGGGACCGTGGTCCAAGGACGACCAACTCCCCGAGGTGGCCAGATCCGGGGTGGTCCAGGCAGCGGCGGGAGCCGGTCACCTGTTGCTCCGCAAATCGGACGGCTCGGTCGTCGGCCTGGGCAAGGACGCCTGGGGGAAGGACGTCCCCGCGGCGCTGATTCCCTTGGAGGCCCGGCACGACGCCATCGACATCGCGGCCGCCCCCGGTTTCAGCCTGGTGGTCCGCAGCGACGGACGGTTGTTCGCCTGGGGGGAGAACGGCAAGGGACAGGTCAACATCCCACCGGGCGTCGACACGGATGTGCAGTCGGTCGCCGTGAACCAGGATTACGCCATGGCGCTGAAGCGGGACGGATCGGTCCACGCCTGGGGCGGTCCCTACCAGACCAAGGCCACCGTCCCCCGGGAAGCGGCGACCGGGGTGATCGCCATCGCCGCGGGAACCTACTTCAGCATGGCGGTGACCTCCGGCGGCAAGGTGATCAGCTGGATGGCCGAGGACAGTGCGTTCCCGGCGGACTTCAGCGGGGTCACCAAGGTTCCGGAGGCCGCGACGCACGACGTCGTGGCCGTCGACACGAAGCATGGGGCGGCGTTCGCCCTGACCAGCGGCGGCTCGGTGATCGCCTGGGGCGACAACGAGTACGGCGATCTGGACATCCCCGAGGAGATACGCCGGAGCCGGACGATCGCCATCGGGATGCACGGCGACAACTCGAACCTGGCGCTGGGCGCTGACGGTGTCGTCCGCTTCTGGGGCCGCGATTCGGGACAGGTCAAAACCGTTCCGGAGCGAGCCCGCACGGGTGTGGTCGCGATCTGCAACTCGTCCCCGCAGTACATCTCCATCACCTGAAACGGCCGATGGCCCCGGACCGTCGGGTCCAGGGCCATCAACGGCGGGCGGGTATTAACCCCACATGCCGACGTTCTTCTTCTCAGCGGACTGGTAGTTCTCGGCCGCCTGGCCGAGCGCCTGCTGAGTGGCGTTGATGATCTGGTGCAGCTCGTCGGTGGCCTGCTGCCACTCGTTCTGCACACGCTGCCAGCTCTCGGAGGCCTCACCCTCGTAGGAGCCGGCGAGCTTCTGGATCAACGACTTCATGTCGTCGAGCTCGGTCTGCAGCTTGGAGGCGGTCCCCTGAACATCGGACTGCGTCTGCTGCAGCTGGGCGAACGTAACCCTGATGGTCATGTCAATCCTTAGCTATCTCGGAGGTGGTCGGTGTCGGAAACTCAGCCGAGACGGCTGGTGATGTTGGAGATGGAGGACTGAGCGTCCTGCTCCTGCTGGTTGTACGTCACACCGGCCTGCTGCAGGTTGGTCGAGATCTCGCCCAGCGACTTCTGCACCTTCTGGCCGTTGGTGTGAATCTGCTCGGCCAGCTTGTTGAAGGCCGTCGAGGCGTCGCCCTGCCACTGGTTCCCGATGCCCTGGACGGCGGACTGCAGGTGCGCGAACAGGCCCTGAATGTTCTGGGCGGACTGGTCGACCTTCTGCGCTGAGCCGGAGAGCTCGTCCGGGCTAAGTGCGTATCCCGCCATGACGGGGACCCCCTTCGTGGGATGTACTTCGAATGTCTCGTGGTGCGGACGTCCTATTCGACGTCGAGCCTCTCAGGTTTGGTTCCGCCTTGTCGGACGTTTTCCGCAAGTGATTGCTTTTGCAAATCCAGCTGGTTGTAGCGGCACGTTTTACCGCCGAATATCGGTGCCACATCACCCAGTCGAGGGGTACCAGCGGGTTCAGTTATTGGCCACCAGCGAATGAACCACCGTGTGACAGGCTCGCTCCACGGTATCCCGGCCTTCGGCGGTGAATTGGCATCCGACGCTGATTTGGGCCCTGGCCGAAAAGATCACGTACCAGTCCACCTCCGCGTTGCTCAGCCGCTGGTGATACGCGAGCACCTGGCGGCCGGCGAACGTGGTCCGATCCTGGAATCCGGAGAAGGTCCGGCCCGCCGAGTCGTACTCGCTCCGCACCTCGCGGACGGCCCGGTCCCGGTCGGCGTCGCTGTCATAGGTGAGTGCCCGCTGTTCCACCGCGATCAGGTCGGTGCGCGGGGCGGCGCCGGGCGGGGCGACCTGGACCTGCCGGCGCGCCGGATTGCCGCCGGTCTGCGCCCAGCTCTTCGGCACCTCGAAGCTGTACTTCTCGTGCGCGATGGTCTGCAGTTCCACCGCGCCCGGTTTCAGCCCGAACTTGATGCCGAAGGCCACCGCGGCGAACACCAGCACCGCGGCACCCGCAATCGCCCAGGGCAGCCACTTCTTCGGCTGGGCCGGCTGCACGTCCTCGAACCGGTCGACCCGGGGCGGCGGCAACTGAGGCGCCTGCGGCACCGGCGCGGCCGGCACGGCGACCGATCGCAACGCGCCCTGGGCCACGACGGTCTCGGGCTGATCCAGGGTGTTCGGCAGGATGCCCAGGACCTGATGAGCCAGGGCGGACACCAGGGGGATGCGACTGCTGCCGCCCACCAGGAACAGGCCGGACAGCTGCGGATTGCCCGCATCGGCCAGCGCGGTGGTGAGCAGGCCGATCGTGTCGCGCAGCCGCGGTTCGATCAGCTGCTCCAGATCGCTCCGGGTGAGATGCGCGTCCGGGAACGGCTGCGGCAGCGGGATGTCGGTGAACGCGTGCCGGGAGAGCGTCTCCTTGGCGCCCCGCACGTCCTGGTGCAGCACCCGGCGCCTGCGCCGATCACTGAGTTCACCGCCGCTGACCAGCTGCTGCCACGCGGCGGCGTCCACCGGTTCGGCGATCGTGCCGACGTGCTGGAGCAGCAGCTGATCGATGTCCGCCCCGCCGAAGTGCGGGTTGCCCCGGCTCGCGAGGACCCGGTGCCCGTCGGCGTCCCTGCGGACCACGCTGGCGTCCACGGTGCCGCCGCCCAGGTCCAGCACGGCCACCGTGCTGCCCGGCTGCAGCGAGGCGTAGAACATGGCCGCCGCGACCGGTTCCGGCAGCAGGACCAGGCGCTGGGCGAGCCCGGCCGCGGCCTGCCGCAGCACGCCGGTGCGGATGGCGCCCCAGTCCGCGGGATGGGTGAGCACCAGGGTGTCCACCGGCGCCCCGCCCGCCTGCCGCTGCGCCTCGGCGGTGGCCCTGGACAGGACCGCGCGGATGATCGTGGGCAGCGGTACGACGGAGGTGCCGAGCAACAGCTCCGGCTCGTCGACGCGCCGCTTGGGATGGGCCTCGTACCGGGCCGGGTCGACGCTCGCCTGCCGCTCGGCCTCGGCGCCGACGTAGAGGGTGCCGTCCGGCGCGGCGTAGACCGAGGAGGGCAGCAGCGGCAGGCCGTCGATCAGCACCACCTGCGGCGGGCGGGGGCCGAAGGCCATCGCCACACAGGTGCTCGACGTTCCGAAGTCCACCGCGACCTGCAAGGACACCGCTTCTCCCCACCCCAGTCGGCTGCGCTCGCCTCGCACTGTATCCGGCGGCCTTCGACGTCGCGCACGCGGTTGGTATCCGAAGTTGACGAGTTTCGGGTTAATACCTCCCCGAAACTCGTCAACTTCGGAGCAACAGCCCAGCCCACGCGAAGCGGCCCCCACCCGGGAACCGGATGGGGGCCGCTCGACGAACCGTTTACTGCTGGGGCTGACTCCAGGCGATCTGCATGCGCTCCTCGCCGCGCTTGCGCGTGACGATCGTGCCGCGGCCGGGCTGCTGCGCCGACGGCTTCACATTGCCGACCAGCGCACCCTCGTCCTTGGCGCCGCTGCCGACGAAGCCCGACGTGGACAGCTCCTTCAGCTTGCCGACGATCGGGTCGTACAGCGATTTGCTGGCACCACCGGTACGACGGGCGACGATCAGGTGCAGACCGATCTGCTTGCCCTGCGCCAACAGGTCGGACAGCGGCTGCAACGGGTTACCCGACTGCGTCACGACCAGGTCGTAGTCGTCGACGATCACGAACAGGTCGGGACCCGTCCACCAGGACCGGTTCCGCAACTGGTCCGGGGTGATGTCGTTGCTGGGCAGTCGCTTCAGCATCGACGTGCGGATGTCGGCGACCATGCCGGGGATCTGGTTGGCGTTGGTCGCATAGCCGATCTGGTACTCGTCGGTCAGCAGGCCCAGCATGGTGAACCGGTAGTCCACCAGCAGGAACAGCGCCTCCTTCGGCGTGTACCGGGCGGTGATGCCCTTGACGATGGAGCGCAGCAGGTTGGTCTTGCCGGACTCGCCGTCCATGAAGGCCACGAAGTGCGGGTCCTCCTGGAAGTCCAGGTAGACCGGGGCCAGCTCGTCCTCGTTGACGCCGATCGGCACCAGCTTCGGGTTCGGCTGCTGTGCGGGTTGCGGCAGGTTCTCCAGCGGGAGGTTGTCCGGCAGCAGCCGCACCTGCGGAGCCCTCGGACCCTGCCAGGCGTTGGCGATCTGCGCGACGGTCTTCTGGATACCGCCACCCAGGTCTTCCAGGACGTCGCTCTCCTTCTCGAAGCCGAGCGAGTCGATCCGCGGCACACCGGTCAGGAAGTGCAGCTTGTCCCTGGTCAGACCGCGACCCGGAGCGCCTTCCGGCACGAACACCGCGGTGCGGCGGTCGATCTCCGACTCCGTCGGGTCACCCAGCCGCAGCTCCAGCCGGGTACCGATCAGGTCCTTCACCGCGGGACGGATCTGCGCCCACTGGGTGGCGCTGAGGATCACGTGGATACCGAAGGACAGACCCTGGTTGACCAGGTTGAGCACCTGCGGCTCGACCGTCTCGAAGTCGTCCCGGAACGCCTTCCAGCCGTCGATCACCAGGAAGACGTCGCCGAACTTGTCCTCCTGGATCTCGCCGCGCCGCTTGCGGGCCCGGAAGTCGGCCATCGACTCGATCCGCAGCCTGCGGAACAGTTCCTCCCGCGCGGTGAGCAGCGAGACGAGTTCCGACACGCTTCGCCGGACGGTGTCGATGTCCCGGCGGCCGGCGTAGCCACCGACGTGCGGCAGGCCCTCCAGCGTGGACATCGAGCCACCACCCAGGTCGACCAGGTAGAACTGGGCTTCCTGCGGGGTGTGGGTCAACGCCATCGACACGATCAAGGTACGCAGCAGCATCGACTTACCGGTCTGCGGACCGCCGACGACGGCCGCGTGACCGGTGGCGCCGTCCAGGCTCACCATCAGGTTGTCCTGGCGCTGGTAGAACGGGATGTCGATCCGGCCGATCGGCACGTTCAGCTGGCCGTTGCCGTGGTAGCCGACCGGGCTGAGGCCACGGTCCGGGGTGACCTGCAGCCCGGTTCCGTAGAGCACATCCAGCGTGGTCGGGAACTCCAGCGGCGGCAGCCAGACCTGGTGCGCCTTGGGGTGGTCCTTCATCTCGCTCGCGCGGCGGACGATGACACCCAGTTCGGACTGCTCGGTCTTCTCCTCTTCGGAGAGTTCCTTCTTCGGCTTCTCCTCCTCGATGACGACCGGCTTCTCCGGCTCAGGAGGCAGATCCACGTACTCCGGCACGAACAGCTTCGGCATCCGGTCGTCGGAGATCGGCGCGGAGACCTGGGCGTTCGCGATACCGGACGGCTTGTAGGCGCCGGACACGTACGCGGCCTTGAACCGGGTCATCGTGCCGTCGAGGGCCAGATAACCGGAACCGGGGATCGAGGGCAGTTCGAAGGCGTCCGGCACACCGATCGCCGCACGCGACTCGGAGGCGGAGAAGGTCTTCAGACCGATGCGGTACCGCAGGTGCGAGTCCAGGCCACGCAGCTTGCCCTCTTCGAGGCGCTGCGAGGCCAGCAGCATGTGCACCTGCAGCGACCGGCCCAGCCGGCCGATCATCACGAACAGCTCGATGAACTCCGGCTGCGAGGCGAGCAACTCGGAGAACTCGTCGACCACGATGAACAACGCGGGCAACGGTTCGAGCGGAGCGCCCTTCTCGATCTTCTTCTGGTAGTCCCAGACGTTCTTCGCGCCGACCTCGGCCAGCTTCTCCTGCCGGCGGGCCATCTCGCCGTCCAGCGCGTCGTACATCCGGTTGACCAGGGTCGCCTGGCCTTCCAGGTTGGTGATCACGGTGGAGACGTGCGGGGCCTTGTCCAGGCCGAGGAAGGTCGCACCACCCTTGAAGTCGACCAGCACGAAGTTCAGCGTGGCGCTGGAGTGGGTGG
Organism: Pseudonocardiaceae bacterium YIM PH 21723; assembly: GCA_003600225.1. Classification (GTDB taxonomy): domain Bacteria; phylum Actinomycetota; class Actinomycetes; order Mycobacteriales; family Pseudonocardiaceae; genus QZFT01. The sequence goes on along the minus strand of QZFT01000078.1, from coordinate 125,500 downwards.
CGATCATCGCGAGCACCAGCGTGCGCAGGAACTCGGACTTACCGGAACCGGTCGCACCGATGCAGAGGCCGTGCGGGCCCATGCCGCCCTCGGCGGCTTCCTTGATGTCCAGCTTGACGGCCTGGCCGTGCTCGCCGATGCCGAACTCGACGTTGTACCGATCCCGGATCGGCCGCGGCCGCCAGGCCTCGGCGATGTCGAAGGTCATCGGGTCGCCGGGGATGTTGAGCAGCTCCAGCATGGTGGGCGCGGAGGTCAACGGCTCGTCGTCGCTGGCCTCCACCGAGCCGCCCATGCGGAAGGGGGCCAGCCGGCGGGCCAGGCTCTCGGCCTCGACGGCGGACAGCGAGTCCGGGGCACCGAACCACTCGACGCCGGTGCCACTGCGGGCACCGATCTTGTTGTCCTCGGACACCAGGCGCAGGCCGCGCTTCGCGGCGAGCTTGCCCAGCGAGTCGGACAGGTCGAGCAGGGTGACGCCGACCAGGCCGTCCTCCAGCACGATCCGCTCTTCGCGGCTGACCTGGCCCTCATCGATGATGATCACGATGTGCGGCTGGTCGGAGGCCAGCGTGGCGCCACGCTGGAACCGGGGCCGGTCGATCAGCTCGGCGTCCAGCAGCTCGTTCTCCAGCTGGGAGAGCGAGGAGGCCATCAGCCGCTGCGAGCCGATGCCGTCGACCAGGCGGGGGCTCTGGGTGTGCGGCAGCCACTTGAGCCATTCCCACTGCTCGCGGGCGCGGCCCTGGCTGACCAGGCAGATGAGTACGTCGTCCGGGGTGTGGAAGGTGGCCAGCTGGCTGATCATGGCGCGGGCGACGCCACGCACCTGCTCCCGCTCACCGTTGATCGCGACGGCGGCGAAGCCCTTCAGCGAGATGGCGATGGGCAGCCGGTCGACGATCGAGTGGGCGCGGACGAACCGGCGCAGCGCCAGCGTGGCGAGCGGCTCGAGTTCGTCGACGGGTCCGGTCTGCGGCGGCACGAGGCGGGTGGCCAGACGCTGCGAGCCGAGTCCGACGCGCAGGTGGCAGAAGTCGGGGTCGTTCTGCCTGCGTTCCCACATCCGCCTGCTGGCGGCGACGGTCCACAGGTTGCGCGGCTCCGGGTGGCTCCACTCGGTGGCCTTGCGCTGCTCGTCAGCCGATTCGCGGGCACGCTCCCGCATCTGGGCCAGGTACCGCAGGTAGTCCTTGCGGTCCTCGTTCATCTCGGCCTTCTGCTGGCCGCCACCCTTGCCGCCACCGCCACCGGCGAGCATGCCGACGGTGGACATGACCATCATGCCGCCGAAGATGATCGATTGGGGCCCGCCACCGTTCTTGCTGGTGACCATGTAGGCGACCATGCCCAGGGACATCGCGACCATGGCGAACGGCAGGATCTTCTGGATCATGCTCCCCGGGATGAGCCTGGGGATCTCTGGTGGTGGCTCCAAATGCACCTCGCCACCGGGCGGGCGCGGGGGCTGCTGCCGAGGCGATCGCTTGAACTGCAGCGTGCTCACCGGTTTGACACCTCTCCTCGATCCGACTTTCGAGTGCGCCAAGTCTGATCTATTGCCCCAGTCCGGTTCACACCGCCACCCCCATAAAAAATGCCAAGGTGCATAGACCGGAAATTTTCCCGATCAACATCACGGAACCGGCCATTCGGCGGAACTTGGTGGGGCCATACTAGGGGCGCGTGCAAAGGGTGTGTGACGGTTCGGCAAAGTTCACCCCGAACCGCGCTTGACGATCAGGACGAGGGGACCTCACGTGGCAACCGGGACGACCGTGTTCAGCAGGGTGACGGTAGTAGCGCCTAGGACGCGAATCGACGTGGCACTACCAGCGAATGTGTCTGTCGCCGACCTACTGCCGATGGTGCTCGGCATGGCGAAGGAGTCCCCGCAGGACCCCGTCGCCCGGCAGCACGGCGGGTGGGTACTGGCCAAGCTCGGTGAGGGCCCGCTGGACCCGAGCCACACCATCGCCACGCTGGGCGTGACCGACGGCGACATGCTGCAGCTACGCCGAGCGAGTGAAAATCCGCCGCCGCCGCTGTACGACGACGTGGTGGACGCGATCGCCGAGTCCGACCCGGACACCTACCGTCCGTGGACCAAGGAGACCGCCCAGAAGCTCGGCCACATCGCCGGCTCGCTGGCGCTGTTCGTCGCCGCGATCGCGCTGCTGCTGGCCGGCCCGGTGACCGCCGGTGCCGCCGGCCTCGGCCCGGCCATCGCCGCCGGCGTCTCCGCGGTGCTCGCGTTGATCTTCGGCTCCGTGGTGGCCCGCTCCTACCAGGCCCCGCAGACCGGCGTGCTGATCGCCGCCGCGGGCGGCCTGCCGATGGCCTTCGTGGCCGGCCTGTACATCGTCCCGGTCGACCCGGGCCAGACCGTCGGCCGGTACAACCTGCTGCTGGCCTGCGTGTTGACCCTGGTCTTCGCGGCCGCATCGCTGCTGATCATCGGCCGTGGCGTGACCACGTTCATCGCGGTCGCCATCGCCTCGACGATCGGTGCGATCGCCGCCCTGGTCGCCGCGCTGATGCCCAACACGCACGCCGCCGCTTTCGGCGCCGGCATGGCCGCCTTCGGCGTCATGCTGCTGTCCTCGCTGCCCAGGCTGACCATCCAACTGGCCAAGCTGCCGCTTCCTCAGGTCCCGACCTCCGCCGAGGACCTCAAGGAGGACAACGAGTTCGCCGACTTCGCCGTCATCGAGCACCGCGCCGACCTGGCCCACTCCTACCTGACCGGCCTGATGATCGGCTGCGGCGCGGCCGCCGCGATCGGCTCGATCATCGCCTCCACCGCCGAGGGCTTCTGGGGCGGCCTGCTGGCCGCCGTGGTCGCGGCCGTACTGATGCTGCGCGCCCGCAGCTACGCCAACGGCAGCCAGGCGATCGCGCTGCTCACCTCGGGCATGGTGACCCTCGGCGGCTTCCTGATCGCGTGGCTGTGGACCGCCACCCCCAGCGCCCGGCTGCTGTACATCTTCGGCCTGCTGCTGATCCTGGGCGTGCTCGGCCTGGTGCTCGGCGTGGTGTTCCCGAACCAGCGGTTCTCCCCGGTGCTGCGCCGCTCGGTGGACATCGGCGAGGCCGTGCTGATCGCCGCGGTACTGCCCCTGGCGCTCGGCGTGATGAAGGTCTACGACTACCTGCGCCACGTGAACCTGGGATGAGGCGTATGCGAAAGCGCATAGCGGCAACCCTGATCGTCGCAGGCATGCTGGTCGTCTCCGCCCCGCCCGCCTACGCCGACTGGAAACGGAACGACAACCAGCCGTGTGCCAAGCCGCATCCCACCGAGGACCCGGCCTGGCAGACCAACGCACTGGGTGTGCAGGGCCTGTGGCGGTTCGCGACCGGTAAGAACCAGACCGTCGCGGTGATCGACACCGGCGTCAACAAGCACCCCCGGCTGACCGACGGCGGCAGGCTGACAGGTGGCCGTGACTTCGTCGACCCGCCGGCGAACGGACTGGTCGACTGCGACGGGCACGGCACCATCGTGGCCGGCCTGATCGCCGCGTCCTGGGACCAGAAGCCGGGCGGTTTCGGTGGCATGGCGCCGCAGGCAAAGATCATCTCCTACCGGAACACCTCGAAGAAGTACACGAACCAGGCCGCCGGGAATGACGCCGGAGTGCTGGCCGACGCGATCAACGACGCGGTCCGCAACGGCGCCAGGGTCATCAACATCTCCGAGGCGGGTTGTGGCGCCGGAACCCCGGCACTGCGCGACGCCGTGGCCGCGGCCGTCCGGGCGAACACCGTGGTGGTGGCCGCCGCGGGCAACCTGGAGCAGCAGGGCAACGGTCCGTGCAGCAAGCAGAACACGCCCGACAATGTGGTCACCGAGGTGATCCCGGCGGTCTACGACCAGGACGTCCTGACCGTGGCCTCCACGGCCCAGGACGGCGGCCTGTCGGACTTCTCCATCACCGGCCCCTGGGTCGATGTGGCTGCTCCGGGCGAGCGGATCGTCTCGCTGGACGGCGGCGAGGGCGCCAATTCGACCAGCAACATCGAGCCGGACCAGGGCACCCCCAACGGGATCCGGGGCACCAGCTTCGCGGCACCGTTGGTCGCCGGCCTGGCAGCCCTGGTCAGGGAGCGTTATCCCAACCTGGACGCCCGCCAGGTGATGCGGCGCATCGAGCGCACCTCGAGCCACCCGAGCGGCCCGGACAACCGGGACCAGAACGTCGGTTACGGCGTCATCAACCCGCAGGCAGCGCTCACCGCGGTGCTGCCAGAGGAGGGCGACGCGGGCAAACCGGCCGCTGAGCTGTTGATGAGCGTCAACGGTCCCCAGGCGCCCAGCAAGTGGCCGATGATCGTCTCGCTGTCGGTCACCGGTGCGGCCTTCGTCGGCCTGCTCCTCACCGCGTTCATCGTGTTCACGGTCAAGCGAAACCGGCGTCAGGCGACATAGAGCCGGTACGGCACAGGGGCGGTCACCTTCGGGTGGCCGCCCCCTTTTTCTGCGCGAAAATCGAACAAATCGCATAAAAATTAGATCAGATTCATCACAATCAATCGATTAAAACGGTTTGTCGAGCTGTTATTGCTCGGATCCATGTGAAATTCCACAAAGAAACATCGTGGATATTTCCGTGAGTCGATCCTTTTCCAGCACGAGATCCCCAAAAGGCCACACAGAATCTGACAGCACCCCACCTAGCGAAGTTGTCACAGGCTTACAAAACAGCATTGCTTACGCGAGTTTTCACAATGCGACGACTACGCCAACAGCCAGATAGAAGTCCGCCTTCTTCTATTCAGACATTAACGGCAGATAGTGGGAAATTGGGAAGTATCACCAACGAGATATGTGGACTTGACCCAGCCGCTCACGCCGGTGGAATTGTTTGTCACAAAGTGCCAGAAGTTGTCCCGCTCACCCTCATAACACCACTCCGTCACAGACTGACCAGAAGAGCCGGACCCGATCACCGCGCAGCTCACATCCGGACCAATTCGAATATTCACGCCGTCCGTGTTGAAGGAAACTGGCCTGGCCTTGCCGCCAGCATGGGATTGATTGCATTCCAAAAATGGCACTCCAGGGACGCTTGAATTCGCAGTTGCCGTCTGCGCAACGCTAGATGCAAGCGAAATTGAAGCCACAACAACTACGGCCCGCCCGAAAAATTTCCAAATCTTCATTCGGAATCCCCAAATTTATATCGACCGAATTACTAGAGGGATAGTATTAGAGGATCCCGGCGACAGCGAGAGCAGTTCCCTTAAGTAGTGATAAAGGTCACACAGTCAACGATGTCATTGCGGTCGGATTGCGTGAACATCGCACCTTCATGCCCATCGAATAGTGCTCAGACCATAAATCGGAAACACCTTGCCTCGCACAAAACATCTCGAGCGGGCCACACATGTAGATCTTGGCGTTGACGCCGATCGATGACTGGACGCAGTACAACAAGGTATTGCACGCCTCCGCCAGAGCAAAAAAATTGTTTTAGTTGAACAGAAAGAGTACCCAACAGGGCTAAGGTATCCGGCTCTGCTCAGGCAGCATCAGAACGATGCCGGCAATTGTTCGAATCTACCTCAACCGCATACCGGTCGAAATGCGTGAATATTAGGTGAACATCATGTCGACTGTTCCATTCGGGCGAATTCATGATATTCACCGATATTCGATCGACTTGTCTCGAAATGGACAGCTCAACCGTCTTCAGTCTCAAATCGGCATCTGCCGATCGGAACAGGGGCTCAGAACGACGAGGGGCCCCTGCCTATCGGCAGGGGCCCCGTGGGTCGTTCAGTGATCAGTTACCGCTCGCAGCGGCCGTTGAGGGCAGCGGGAGCGGCTTGGAGAGCCTGTCGCACACGGCCGGCTTCTTGTCCCCATCGACGATCGTCACGCAGTCCGCCAGACGCGGGGTGTCGTAGGTCCGCCGGGCGTCATCCGGGTTCAGACCGGGACCACGGGGCAGCAGCCGAAGGATGCTCGTCGGAGCCGCACCGAAGTCATTGGTTTCACCCAAACCGAGGCCCTTGGCCACCTTGGCATCCCGCACGCCGTAGGCGACACCCCGGTCAGAGACCAGGAAGATCGCTCCAGACTTGAAATCGGCCTCGCTGTTGGCGGCATGCACCACGCCACCACGACCCGGCTTCATGAACATGCCGTCCAAGTTGTCCTTCTCGCCATCGGCGCCGATGAGCTGGACCGGCCGCATCGGTTGTCCCTTGTCGTCGTTATCGATCGGCAGCCGCTCCCCAAGCGAGACTGTGCTGACTTCCTTACCCTCGCCGCTCCACTGGAAGCAGACCGCACGGTTGGCGTTGCTGGGAGACAGGTACACGGCGTCGATCGAGGGGTAGTCGTTCAGGTTCTCCAGCTTCCCCGTCGACGCGATTCCCACCCGCTCCAGGTCGGCAGACGGGACGTCACCCGGCAACTGCTTGCCCTTGTTGCCCAGGTACTTGATCATCTTGGCCACCATCGGGGTGACCTCTTGCTTGCCGTTCTTGAGCACGACCCACGTCTTGGGCGGGCCGTTGAACTCGGTGGTCGTGCCGATATCGCCGACCAGCGCCGTCCCGGTGGTCCGCTCACCCATACCGTCGATGACGGGTGCCGCAAAGGCCCTAGCCTCGGGAATAGCGGACAGTGTGGCCTTGGAGATCTCCCTCGGCTCCTGCCCGGCCAGCGACGGGATCACGTTGTAGACCCGCCTGAGGGCTTCATCAGAGTTGTCCAAGATCTGACCGGTGTCGATCTTGGAGCGCACGACCCTGGCGTGATCAGGTCGCGAATCCGGCTTGCCAACGCGATAGATCAGGTAGAGGTCATTCGTGCCCGCAGCCTTGACCGGGATGATGTCCTTCTCGCCCAGCTCACCGTTAGTGCCCGCGTCGACCAGCACGCTGGTCAAGTAGTGCTGCGGCTTGTCAGGGTCCGGGGCGTCACAGACCTGCCACTTCGCCGCGGCGCGGTGTTCGGCGTCCGGCAGCCAGTCCGGCGCGCCGACGATGCCGGTGAGCCGGTCGCGGGAGATGTCGGCCAGCTGGCCCTCGTCCGCTTCATTGACCTTGAGCTGGTCGCCGTTGGAGTTCGGGTTCTGCGCCAGGATCAGCAACCGGGCGGAGGCGACGTTCAGCATCGGGATCAGCCGCCGGGGGTTCTGCCCGATGACGTAGACCGCACCCGACTGCGAACTCCGCACGATTCCCGAGTCGCCCGCACCGGACTTCGGGTTGAAGAAACCCACCGCCAGGAAGGCCAGTCCGATGACGACGGCGAGGGCAATACCTCCGGTAACCGCACGTAGATGACCACTCATCGGGTCGTGCAGCAGGATGGGGTCCTTCCGGACCAATGCCGATTCCATCCTCCGGAGTACGAACTTATAAGCCTGAACTTGAGACTTAGTTGTCGGTGTTGATGGCATCGCGGCCTACTGCCCTCCCCATTAGCGGTACGGTTCGGCAGGATAGACCCACCGCAAGGGGCCGCGTAGCCGGTTGCCACTATTGCCGGCAACAGCTAGCGCGATCATGCTGTCCGACCGCAGGCGACCGTCCAGCCCAGGGGGAGAGAACACGCGGATGTCAGTGAGCACGCACACTCCTGCCCAATCACCGTCCGTGCCGGGTCAACCCGGCCACCGGTCGGCGCCCACCACACAGATCCGGTCCCGGACCAGAGGCATCAGCCTCGGCCCGCTGCCGGCGGCCAACCTGGTGATCCTGGGTGCGGGCCTGGGGATCGGCATCCCGCTGATCCTGGCCGGCCCCAAGGCGATGCCGTTCGGCATCGCGATCGCCGCGGTCGGACTGTTGCTGGGTCTGCTGCGCTGGAGCGGCCGCTGGTTCACCCAATGGGTTGGTCTGGTCTGGCAGTACACGTTCCGCTCGTCGGTCCGCACCGCGACCTGGAGCCAGCAGGAGAACGAGGCAGACCCGGCCGACGCCGAGGACACCAAGGTCACCGGCGGCGACGACGCCCGCGTCGCGCTGCTCCGCCTCGCGCTGCCCGACCTGCACATCGCGCACGCCGTGGACCACGAGCGGCGGCCGCTGGGCATCACCTACCACGACGGCGGCTGGACCGCGGTGCTCCAGGTGGAACCCACTCCCTCGCTGATCACCAACGTCACCGCCTCCGCCGGTCTCCCGCTGGGCGCGCTCGCGTCCTGCCTGGAGGACCGCGGCGTGGTCCTCGACGAGATCCAGGTGATGTGGCACAGCTACCCGGGCAGCACCACGCTGTCCCCGAGCTCCCCCGCACTCGCCTCCTACCTCGAGGTACTCGGCCCGTTGCCCGCCACCGCGCGGCGCACCACCTGGGTCGGCGTCCGGCTGGACCCGCGTCGCTGCCCGGCCGCCGTCCGTGAGCGTGGCGGCGGCGTCGTCGGCGCGCACCGCGCGTTGATCGGTGCGGTGTCCCGGGTCTCCCGGGCGCTGGAGGCCAGGGGCGTGAACACCCGGCCGCTGGACGTGAACGAGCTGCTCCGGGCCGGCCTGACCGCCGCCGAGCTGACCGGTGCCCCGACCGCAACCGACAAGGTCAGCGCCCGCGAGCGCTGGGCCGGCGTCACCGCGGCGGGTGTCGGGCACTCGACGTACACGATCACCAACTGGCCGAGCCGGGGCATCGAGTACAACCTCAACGCCCTCACCGGTGTGCGGGCGCTGTCCACCACGGTGGCCATGTCCATCTCGCACGGCGCCGAGGAGAACACCGTCGGCCTGCGCGGCCTGCTGCGGGTCAGCGCCCGGACCCCCTCCGAGCTGACCGGCGCGGACCAGCGGCTGAAGCTGATCTCCAAGAAGCTCGGCATCACGCTCACCCCGCTCAGCGGCCAGCAGTTCAGTGGCCTGGCGGCGACTCTGCCCCTGGGAGGTAACGCGTAATGAGCTCCCGTACGCGTCTTGCGGAGAACCCGGTCTGCTCACCGGCGGTGGCCCCGGAGTTCTACGTGTCCCCGCTCATGCTCGACGCCATCAGCCCCGCCGCCGACCGCGGCGGCATGGTGATCGGCTCCGGCATGAACGGCGAGCCGCTGATGGTCTCGGTGCTGCGTTCCTCGCCGACCCGGATCGCCGTGGTGGGTGGGCTGTACCTGGCCCGCCAGCTGGCGCTGCGGGCGATGGCCACCGGTGCCCAGGTGATCGTCGTCACCGGTCGTCCGGCCGCCTGGCAGGTGCTGCAGCAGGCCGCGGGACCCGGTCCGGACGGTCAGCCCTCGCAGCTGGTGCAGATCCGCAGGCTGGAGGCCAGCGAACTGCCCCGCGCCACCGAGGACAACCCGATCCTGGTGATCCACGACGGCGGCGCTGCCCCGTCGGAGATCTTCCCGCCCCGTTCCCCGTGGCAGACCACGCTCTACGTGCTGCCCTACCTGCACCAGCAGGCCGGCCCGATCCTGAACCAGGCGGACCTGGTGCTGGTGCAGCGGCTGCCGGTGGAGCAGACCCAGATCGCGGCGAACATCTGGCGGCTGAACCCGCAGATGGCCCAGCAGCTGGGTCAGCAGCGGGACGAGCAGGTGATGGCCATGGGTAACGACATGTGGATGCCGTTCCGCCTGGTCACCACGCCCGCGGAGCAGAAGATCCTGGGGCCGGTCCGCCGCGGCGACTGACCCCGTTCGACTCGACAGCCCCCGTTGCTCCTGGAGCGGCGGGGGCTGTTGCGTCTGGTGGTCGTCGAAGGAGGCTTTGGAGGGGGAGAGGGGTGGTGGGGTGGGTCTTTCCTGCCGGGCTGTTGGGTGGGGGCACGCCTGTCTGGTGGGGATAGGCCGCTTCCGCGGGGGACCTGAAGGACGCCATCGTTTACTTGAGCGCGCTGAAGGCGTCCTTCATTTACCTCGGGTAAACAAAGGACGCCTTCAGGTACTCACCATCCACAATGGACGGCCACATCCTGGGAACCACGGCGTGTCGCGCCATCCCGGCACCGTGTCGCCGCAGTTGATCATGCTGAACGTGGCTTCCCTTTGGCTAGACCGAACCAAAGCCACATTCAGCCACAACAAGCCCCCACAGCTCACACGGAACTCACGCCAGCCCCGCGCAGCGGCCCATCCCCACCAGACAGGCGTGCCCCACCCAACACGCAGGCAGGAAAGACCCTCCCCCGAGCCCGACTCCCCCTCCAAAGCCGCTTTCCCCAACCATCAGACCCAACCCCAGCAAAAAGGATCTTGAACCAACCCGCTGGCCGGGCGAACTATGCGGGGATGCGATAGCGGGGGCCATAACTGGGAGCCCGCTGTGTTCGTTATTCGGTCGTACCGCCGCCCACGCATATCACCCGGGGATAACTGGGTACTCCTGCAACGTCCTGACCAGCCGATACGACCGAATGCCAGCCTCGTGCGCACTTTTCCGTACTGCTGTTGACAATCGTCGCTCCTCAGCAATGGCTGCGAGGTTCCTGGGGATTTCCTGGGAATGGTTTTCACCCGTGTGCCACTGGCACATGATGGGCAAGTACCTGAAAACGGCCATACCCCTGGACCCGTTTAAGATATCCGTTAGGGTCACAGGGAGATAACGGCCAGCGTGATCGATCGAACTGAGGAGTCGAGATCTCGTGGCAACGCCTACGGTAGCCCGGCGAGGTTCCTCCCGCCGCCTGAGCTGGGACGTCATTCGCGTCCTGGCGGTGGCCGCCGTGGTGTTCCAGCACGTGGCCTTCCAGGGGCCGATCCTGCACTCCGAACTCGGTAGTCCGCTCGGCACGCACCCCCTGCAGATCGGCGCCAGCACGTTGCTGGTCATCTCCGCCTACTTCATCTGCGTGACCATCCGGAAGGGCTCCACCCCGCTCTGGTGGTGGAAGAAGATCGCCCGGCTGTTGCCGCCGTACCTGGCCGCCGTGCTCTTCACCTACCTGGTGTTGCTGTTGCTGAAGCCCGAAGGCTGGGGCCAGCCCACCCTGCGTGACCTGGTGGGCAACCTGTCGCTGCTCAGCACCTGGATGCACACGAACCTGATCGACGGCTCCTACTGGACCCTCCCGCTGCAGCTGCTCGCCTTCACGGCGGCCGCGCTGCTATGGCCGCGTGGCCTGGGCCGCGGCTGGAAGATCACCGCGTTGCTCTGGACCCTGGTCCTGCTGCCGATCTACCTGCAGTGGGGCGGCAAGGTGGACAACGCGGCGCCGTGGGTCAAGGACCTGTGGAACGGCTTCGGCATCCACCGCGCGCACCTGTTCGCCGTCGGCATCGCGATCTGGTTGTGGTCGCAGCGCCGGATGAACTCGGTGCACCTGGGGCTGCTGCTGGCCGCGGCTGTCTGGGCCCAGGACGTGCACACCGCCGACCTGCCCTCCGCGCTCGGCGTCGGCGTGATGATCGGGCTGATCCTGCTCGCCACCCGCGGCCCCGATTGGTCGATGTTCTTCCCGGTCCGGACCCAGGTGGAGTTCCTGGCCAAGATCTCCTTCTGCGTGTACCTGCTGAACCAGGAGATCGGCTACGTCGTCTCCTACCAGCTGAGCCTGCTGGGCATCGACCAGTTCACCCGCAGCCTGCTCGCCGTGGGCACCGTGGTGGTGCTCTCCTGGCTGTTGACCGTGTACGTGGAACAACCGCTCTACACCTGGATGACCACCACGGCGGCAGCCCGGGTGGCCCGCGTCTGGCAGGAACTGGACGTCCGGCTCATCTTCACCAAGCACCACATGAGCACCTCCCGCAAACGTCGCCCGGCCCGCGCCGCGCAGGCCGCCATCGCCCCGCGACCGGTACGCAGGCAGCTCACCTCGCAGCACACGCCGGTCTCCGGTGCCTGGGAACGGCACGGCGACCTGGTTCCCACCGGGCGCGTCATGCTGGCCCGCAGCGCCGCCCCCTGAGCACCGATGAGTTTGTCGGACCTCAGCGGTCTAATCACTCCGTGACCTCACTGCTGCGAGTCCAGAACTTCATGGTGTCCCGGGACGGCTTCGGCACCGGCGAGCACCAGAGCCTGCAGAACCCGTTCGGCCACGCGAACCCGGCCGAGCTCTTCGCCTGGGCGGGCGCCACCGCGAGCTGGCCCAATCGCACCGATCCCGGTGGCAGCCGGGGCCTGGACGACTACTTCACCCGCGACTTCACCAACAACATCGGCGCGGAGATCATGGGGCGCAACAAGTTCAGCCCGCACCGGGGGCCGTGGGAGGACCACGACTGGCAGGGCTGGTGGGGCGACGAGCCGCCGTTCCACACCCCGGTCTTCGTGCTGACCCACCACCCGAGGCCGTCGTTCACCCTCTCGGACACCACGTTCCACTTCGTCGACGAATCACCCGAGGCGGTGCTCAAACAGGCCCAGGAGGCCGCACAGGGCAAGGACGTCCGGCTCGGCGGCGGCCCCAGCACCGTCCGGGAGTTCCTCGACGCGGACCTGGTCGACACGCTGCACATCGCCGTCGCGCCGACGGACCTGGGCGCCGGCGTGCGGCTGTGGGAGTCCCCCGAGGAACTGACCGACCGGTACCACCTGGACGTGGTGCCCAGCTCCAGCGGCGTGACCCATCACCTGTTCTGGAGGAAGTGAGCATGCTCGGCTTCGACCGCTACTGCGACGTCATCACCGCACAGTCCGAGTTACTGGTCACCCAGCTCGCCGGCGCCGATCTGCGTACTCCGGTGCCGAGCTGTCCTGAGTGGAACCTCGGTCAGCTGCTGCGGCATCTCGGCGGCGCGCAGCGGTGGGCGACCGAGATCATCCGCACCGGGCAGCAGGCCGACGAGGACCTGTTCGACATGCGTGACCTGAGCCGGTTCACCGACGAGGATCCGGCGGTGGTGCTGCCCTGGCTGCGCGCGGCGGGCACGGAACTGGCCGAGATGCTGCGCAAGACCGGACCCGGAGTACCCACCTGGACCCCGGCGCCCGGGCAGGACAGCGGGTCGGACTTCTTCGCCCGCCGGGGTGCGCACGAGACGGCCGTGCACCGGGCGGACGCCGTGCTCGCCATGGGCAAGGACTACTGGCTGGAGTCCGATGTCGCGGCGGACGCCGTCGAGGAGTGGCTGGAACTCGGACATCAGCCGCCGTTGGTCCACGGAACGCTGGCCTTCGAGGCCACGGACACCGTCGACCGCTGGGCCGTGGGTCAGGGCGGCAGCGGGCCCGCCACGGTGACCGTGCGCGGGCCGGTGGCCACCCTGCTGCTGGTGATCTACCGGCGGCTGCCGACGGCCTCGGTCGAGGTCTCCGGGGACGCCAGGCCGCTGCAGTTCTGGCTGGACCGGGTGAGCTTCGGGTAGCACGCCATCCAGGCGATGAAGGCCAGCGCCGACCAGATGTAGAGGTTGCCCACGACATTCGGCAGCGGACCCCAGTGCGGGCCGGGGTCCCGCAGTTCCGCGAAGTACCAGTGCGGGCTGACCAAGAACAACACCGCGGTGCCGCCGACCACCCACCACAGGGCGGTGGCGCCGCGGTAGGCCAATACGGCCAGCCAGGTCAGCAGCGGGGCCACCCACACCCAGTGGTGCGACCAGGAGACCGGGGAGACCAGCACGCTGAAGATCGCGACGGTGAACATCGCGGCCACGTCGTCCTCCGCGCGGCGAGCCCGGTACACGGCGTAGCAGACGGCCAGGAACAACACGCCGGCCAGCAGCGCCCAGACCACGGTGCCCGACTTGTCCGCCAGGCCGAGCCGGGCCAGGGTGCCGCGCAGCGACTGGTTGGCGGAGAAGGCCAGGTTCCCGATGCGATCGGTCCGGCCGAACATCTGCGTCCAGTAGGTCCAGGAGTCCTTGGGTGCGAACAGGAAACCGACCAGCGAGGAGCCGACGAAGCCGGCACCGACGCCCAGCAGACCGCGCCAGTCCTTGCGGACCAGGAAGAAGACGACGAAGGCCAGCGGAGTGAGCTTGATAGCCGCCGCGATCCCGATCAGAATGCCGCGCGGCCAACGAGTCTTGAGGACCAGGCAGTCCAGTGCGATCAACGCGGCCAGCAGCAGATTCACCTGGCCGTAGCCGAAGTTCTCCCGCACCGGTTCCAGCCAGACGCCCAGCGCGATCGATCCCCAGATCACCGGCCACGGCGCGCGCACGCCGAGGCGGCTCAGCACCAGGTACATGACCAGCACGAACGCGCCGAGGCTGAGCGCGGTGAGCACCCAGGCGCCGACGGCCGGGCCGACCGGCGCCAGCAGCGCGAAGAGCACGGCGGCCAGCGGCGGGTAGGTGAAGTTGAGCGTGAAGTCGTCGAACGGCGTGCGCATCGCGTGCGAGTAGATGCCCTCGCCCTGCCACCAAGCAATCCCACCGTGTACATACACGTAGGCGTCGGTGAACCAGTGTGACGAGGTCAGACTGGCACCGACCGTTCCGGCCACCGCCAGCACCGCGAGAACCCACGTCCATGCTCTGTTCGGCTGATCCACCGGTCGAGCGTACCTAGCGGCGCTTCCTACGCCGAAAGCCCTACCGCCTCGACCGGCCTCCGGGGTCAGCCGAGCTGCGGCGGCAGCCGGGGAATGCCCAGCCGGGTGGTCCACTGGGCGGCCAGCTGGGCACGGTTGATCAGCCCGGCCCTGGCCCCGAGTTCGGTGCAGGCACAGAGCGCCAACAGCAACGCCAGGTTGCCGCAATCCGCCGGGCTGCACCGGGACAGCAGTCCGAACAGGAACCCGGCGGCCAGCGCGTCACCCGCCCCGGTTCCGTCGGTCAGCTCGTGCCTGCGGGTCCCGATGTCGGCGCCGCTGCACTCCTCCAGGGTGCTGCGGCCGTACCCGATCGTCAGGTACTCGGCCAGCCTGCCGCTGAGCAAGTTCGGCGGCTGGGTCACGACCATGATCAACGGCTCGGCGGAGGCCCGCTGATGCCGCCATTCGTAGAGCGCGGCCATCTTCGCGGCGACCTCGCCCCGGCCGTGCCTGCCCGCGGAGGACCTGGCCAGCAGCAGATCCAGGTGCGGCTCCTGGAGGAACAACACGTTCGTCCTGGTCAGCATGGGTCCCAGCTGGTCGGCACCCAGCGCGGCGTACAGCTCGCCGGGGGTGAACGAGACGACGCTGCCCGGGCTCACCGCGTCCAGCATCCGGCGTTGCAGCCGGCGTTCCGCCGCCCCGGCGAACGAGGTCAGGTGCAGCACCCTGGCCCGGGCACTCGCGGCGACGAGCTCGGCGTCCAGGCCCTTGGCCTCCGCCTCCTCGGCGAACCGCCGGTTGGCCCCGGAACACACGTAGATCGACCGGGCACCGGACCGCTCGGCCAGCACGATGCCGAAGCCGGTCTGCTCGGCGTAGGTGGTGAGCATCAGGTCGGTGTTCACCCCGCGATGCCGCAGGTCGGCCAGGATCGCCTTGCCGTAGTGGTCGTCGGCCACGATGCCCGCCACCCCGGTCCGCAGCCCCATCCCGGCCAGCGCGGCCATGGTGTTCGCGCCGGAACCACCGCAGCAGTGCCGCTGCTCCTGGATCTCCTCCTCATGCTCCGTGTCGATCCGTTCGACCTGGGTGAGCAGATCCATGTTGTGCGCGCCGACGGCGAGGACGTCCAGCTCCCGCTCGGCGGTGGCGTCGAGGCGGCCGGTGAGTTCCCCGCAGATCTGCGCGGCGGGTGAGACGTAGCGCGGCGGCTCGGCTCGTTTGGCCCGGCCCACCGCGTCCCGCCAGGCTTGTATCTCCAGCTCGCCGGTAACCCCGCAGGCTGCGAGGATGGTGCGCAGGGCATCCGTATTGGGCAGGTGCCTGCCACTGCGGTAGTCGTAGAGGCTGTTGCGATGCAGCTTGGTGCGGGCGGCCAGTTCCGGCACACCCACGCCTGCGACCCGCCACAACTCGATCAGCAGCGCGGTGAAACCGTCCCTATCGGCCACATGGCGGGGGTCGGGTCTCGGGTGTCGCGGTAACTCCGGCACAGGCCCCAACTCTCCCGGTCGAGCTGGTCAGCAGTTTCTTGATGGTACAGACCAACCGAGTTCTGCCCGAAGTTTGCCCGAACTCGTTTCACCCGGGCGGCCGAAGCGCATCCTGCTCATACGAGGAGGTGAGGTATGCGAGTCAAGGACTCCACCGGCTGGGTGGTGAGGGTGGTTTTCTGGGGTCTGGTGGTCGGACTCATGGTGGGCCTGTGGGTGTCCCACCTTTAGCCGTGTCAGCCGCGGCGGTTGCGGGCCTCGATGGCGCGGGCCGCAAGCGCCTCGTCTGGCGGGTAGTCGACCCCGACGAGAGTCAGTCCGTGGGCTGGGGCCACGGAAACCCCATTGGCCCGTTCGTTGCGGGTGAGCAGCTCGGCGGGCCAGCCGACAGGCCTCTTTCCCTCGCCGACCGGGAGTAGCGCGCCGATCAGGCTGCGCACCATGGAATGGCAGAAGGCATCCGCGGACAGTTCCGCGACGATGATCCCGTCGTGATACCGCTGCAAGTGGAATCGCTGCAGCTCACGGATGGTGGTGGCGCCCTCGCGGCGCTTGCAGAACGCGCAGAAGTCGCGCAGTCCGAGCAGCTCGGCGGCCGCCGCGTTCATCGCGTCCACATCCAGCGGCCGGTGCCAGGCCAGCACCGTGCGGGCGCGTAGCGGATCCGCGCCCCAGGGGGCATCGGTGATCAGATATCGGTAGTGCCTGCGCATAGCGGAGAACCGGGCGTCGAAGCCCTCCGGCGCGGGCGTCGCCTGGAACACCCGCACATCGGCCGGCAACAGCCTGGCCAGCCTGCGGGGCAGCCGGTCCGGGTCGATGTCCGCGGGCAGGTCGGCATGCGCCACCTGCGCACTGGCGTGTACCCCGGCGTCGGTGCGGCCGGCCACGGTCAGCTGCACGTCCATCCGCAGGATCCGGCTCAGCGTCTCCTCCAGGACCCCGCACACCGTGCGGCGCTCGGGCTGGCGGGCCCAGCCGGAGAAGTCGGTGCCGTCGTAGCCGAGGTCGAGGCGTACGCGGACGAGCCCGCCGTCCCCGGAGGGAACGGCGGGCTCGTCAGAGTCGAGCGAAAAACTCAGGACTCGTCCTTGTTCTCGCGCTGCGACGGCGGCAGCTGGAAACCAGCGGCCTCCGCGGCCTCGGCGGTGGCGAACCACACCTCGGCGACGGTGCTGTTGTAGAACTGGCTGTCCGGCACGTGGTACAGCTTCGAGTCGGCGTTGCCCTTGATCGGGAAGCCCTCGGGCTGCGAGCCGTCCTCCAGCGGGAGGTGCGAGCCATCGCCGAAGTCCGCGACCGGGGCGGCCTCTGCCGGCTTCTCAGCCTTCTTGGCAGCGGTCCGCTTGGTGGCGGCCTTGGTCACCGAGGCGGCCTCGGTGGACACGAGCTTCTCAGCGATGAGCTCGATGACCGCCATGGGGGCGTTGTCGCCCTTGCGCGGCATGGTCTTGGTGATACGGGTGTAACCGCCCTGACGCTCCGCGAAGTGCGGACCGATCTCGGCGCTCAGCTTGTGCACGACGTCCTTGTTGCGGATCACCTTGGCGATCTCGCGGATGTTGTGCAGGTCGCCGATCTTCGCCTTCGTGATCAGCTTCTCAGCGAAGGGGCGCAGGTGGCGGGCCTTGGCCTCGGTCGTGGTGATCCGGCCGTGCTCAAACAGCGCCGTGGCCAGGTTGGCCAGGAGGTGCTTCTGATGCGCGGCCGAACCGCCGAGCCTGGCACCCTTGATAGGGGTAGGCATTTCTTGCTCCTAGTGGCTAAACAACGTCTCTACAGCTGCTCGGTCTCGGCGTAGTCGTGACCGTCGTCGTGGTGGTTGATGTCGCCCAGGCCAGTGGAGCCCCAGCCACCCTCAGCGGGGTAGTCGGAGACGCCGGCACCGGACGGGTCGAACCCGGGCGGGGAGTCCTTCAGAGCAAGTCCGAGACCGGCCAGCTTGAGCTTGACCTCGTCGATGGACTTGGCGCCGAAATTCCTTATATCCAGCAAATCGGCTTCCGAGCGGGAGACCAGCTCGCCGACGGTGTGGATACCCTCGCGCTTGAGGCAGTTGTAGGAACGCACGGTGAGGTCGAGGTCCTCGATCGGCATCGCGAAAGCCGCGATGGTGTCCGCCTCGGCAGGCGAGGGGCCGATCTCGATGCCCTCGGCGTCGATGTTCAGCTCACGAGCCAGGCCGAACAGCTCCACCAGAGTCTTACCGGCCGACGCGACGGCGTCCCGCGGAGTGATGGAGGGCTTGCTCTCCACATCCAGGATCAGCTTGTCGAAGTCGGTGCGCTGCTCGACACGGGTGGCCTCGACCTTGTAGGTCACCTTGAGCACCGGGGAGTAGATGGAGTCGACCGGAATCCGGCCGATCTCGGCACCCGCCTGCTTGTTCTGCATGGCGGGGACGTAGCCGCGACCGCGCTCGACAACGAGCTCGATCTCCAGCTTGCCCTTGGCGTTCAGGGTGGCGATGTGCAGGTCGGGGTTGTGCACGGTGACACCGGCCGGCGGCACGATGTCGCCCGCGGTGACCTCACCCGGTCCCTGCTTGCGCAGGTACATGGTGACCGGCTCGTCCTCCTCGGAGGACACCACGAGCTCCTTCAGGTTCAGGATGACGTCGGTGACGTCCTCCTTCACCCCCGGGATGGTGGTGAACTCGTGCAGCACGCCGTCGATGCGGATGCTGGTGACCGCCGCGCCCGGAATGGACGACAGCAGGGTCCGGCGGAGCGAGTTACCCAGGGTGTAGCCGAAGCCAGGCTCCAGGGGCTCGATGACGAACTTGGACCGGGTGTCGCTGATCGACTCCTCGGCCAGCGTTGGACGCTGCGAGATGAGCATTCTGCGTTCCTTCCTAGACCGCGACCACTATTTGACGCGGTGGTTCTGCCTCGGCCGAGGTACGCCCTTCTGTACGACGGCCGGGTGACGCGCGAATGCGGGACCGCCTCACGACGGTCCCGCATCTGCGATCACTTGGAGTAGAGCTCCACGATCAGCTGCTCGTTGACCGGGATCTCGATCTGCGCACGAACCGGCAGGTTGTGCACCAGGATGCGCAGGGTGTTCGGAACAACCTGCAGCCAGGCCGGAACCGGACGGTCACCGAAGGAGGCCTTGGCGGACTCGAACGGCAGCGTCGGGATCGACTTCGGCTTGACATCGATGATGTCGTACTGGGTGACCCGGTAGCTGGGGATGTTCACCTTCTGGTTGTTCACCAGGAAGTGACCGTGGCTCACCAGCTGACGGGCCTGGCGCCGGGTACGGGCCAGACCAGCACGGTAAACGACGTTGTCCAGCCGGGACTCCAGCAGGACGAGCAGGTTCTCACCGGTCTTTCCGGGGCGGCGCACGGCCTCCTCGTAGTAACGGCGGAACTGCTTCTCCAGCACGCCGTAAGAGTGGCGAGCCTTCTGCTTCTCCTGCAGCTGGAGCAGGTACTCGGATTCCTTGATCCGCGCACGGCCGTGCTGGCCGGGCGGGTAAGGACGACGCTCGAAGGCCTGGTCTCCACCGACAAGGTCAACCTTGAGGCGACGGGAGACGCGGGTAGCGGGGCCGGTATAACGTGCCATTTTCTAGTTCCTCCCCGCCCCTAGACCCGGCGCCGCTTGGGCGGCCGGCAGCCGTTGTGCGGCTGCGGGGTGACGTCCTGGATGGTGCCGACCTCGAGGCCGGCGGCCTGCAGCGAACGGATCGCGGTCTCGCGACCAGAGCCGGGGCCCTTCACGAACACGTCGACCTTGCGCATGCCGTGCTCTGCAGCCTTGCGGGCAGCGCTCTCGGCAGCCATCTGCGCGGCGAACGGGGTGGACTTACGCGAGCCCTTGAAGCCCACGTGACCAGCCGACGCCCACGCGATGACAGCACCGGTCGGGTCCGTGATGGACACGATGGTGTTGTTGAACGTGCTCTTGATGTGCGCCTGACCGTGCGCGACGTTCTTCTTTTCCTTGCGCCGGACCTTCTTCGGCCCAGCGCCCTGACGAGTCTTGGGTGGCACTGAGAAAAACTCCTAAGTAGAGGGTTCCGCTAGCCGCGGCTACTTCTTGCCGGCCTTCTTCTTGCCGGCGACCGTGCGCTTCGGGCCCTTACGGGTACGAGCGTTGGTCTTGGTCCGCTGTCCACGGACGGGCAGGTTGCGGCGCCACCGCAGGCCCTCGTAGCAGCCGATCTCGATCTTGCGGCGAATGTCGGCCTGGACCTCGCGGCGCAGGTCACCCTCGACCTTGTAGTTCTCCTCGATGCTCGCACGCAGCTTGGCCACGTCGTCATCGGTCAGGTCCTTGGCGCGCAGGTCCGGCGAGATGCCGGTCGCGGCCAGGAGCTCCTTGGAGCGGGTACGGCCAATGCCGTAGATGTAGGTCAGTGCGATCTCCATCCGCTTTTCGCGGGGCAGATCCACACCAGAAACGCGTGCCATTCGGCGTTGTCTCCTCTGGATAGAACTTCAGGTTTGCTCCCCAACCGCCCAGTGTCCCGAATGGGTCAGTCCACCAGCCCCGGCCTGAAGTCCGGGGGTGTGACCGGTCTCGTATGACCGGCCAGGTTTGGGGAGTTCCTCTTTCACATGTCGTCAAGAACCCGACGCTGTGCCGTGCTGCTTAACCCTGGCGCTGCTTGTGGCGCAGGTTCTCGCAGATCACCATGACCCGACCGTGGCGGCGGATCACCTTGCACTTGTCGCAGATCTTCTTGACGCTCGGCTGGACCTTCACGGTCGTCGCTCCTGGTCGTTGAGATCACTTACCGCTTTGGAGGATCGGCTACTTGTACCGGTAGACGATCCGGCCACGGGACAGGTCGTAGGGCGAGAGCTCGACGACTACCCGGTCCTCCGGCAGGATGCGAATGTAGTGCTGACGCATCTTGCCGCTGATGTGCGCGAGCACGCGGTGCCCGTTCTCCAACTCGACACGGAACATCGCGTTGGGGAGTGGCTCCACAACGCGGCCCTCGACCTCAATGGCCCCGTCCTTCTTGCCCATGTCCTCCGCGTTTCGTGACAATGGTTCTGCAATGGGATCACCCGGAGATTCGCGGTTTGACGCTCATAACCGGGCGTTTGGGCATATCGCCACAGGTCCGCGTGAGCCCACTGAAGGGCTGGCAGTCAAACCGCTATGTAACTGAGTCCCGCAAGGGGGACAGCGTTTTGAACACACACCGAACCGGCGACGAGATGCGCCGGTTATCGAGTGTACGCCGCTGAACGAGCGCTCACCAAACCGGGTGGTTCGGGAGCAGCTTTCTGCGTCCATGATGCCCCGGTTCGGCCCCGCTGTCACGACCTTCCGTCCACTAATCGGCACGCGTCGTTCCACCACCCGGCTCCCGGCGCCTGCCGGCGTACCCGCAGGTAGCCCGGCCATCCGGCTCACCTTCAGCGCCTTTTCCCACGACAGGCGGGCCACGCCACGAGGAAAATCGAGTATCAGGCCACCGCCACGCACCTCCGGGACGCCGGCAGCCACACACACCGCCCACCGGCGCGCGTTCCCCGCCGCGCCGCGCCGACTCCCCTGAAGGCAGGCCCCACCCCATCCGGGGGCAGACCACCCACTACGAAACGCTACCGGTGATCACGGCGGGGGGAAGGGCGTTATCCACCATCTGTGGATAACGCTTGCAGGCTGTGGATAACCGGGGGCGGGAGAATTTCGGCGGGGCCGTTCGTTGGGTCGGTAACCGCTGCTGCCTACCCGAGGATGGTCATCGTGCGGATCCTGCCGCTGCTGGGGCTGGGCTTCGTGGCCGAACTGGCCGCGCTCGTCGCCGCCTTCTACTTCCTGGGCTTCCTGCCCACCGTGGCCGTGCTGGTCGGCGCGTCGCTGTTCGGTTCCTGGCTGGTCCGTCGCCAGGGCGCGCAGGCGATGGCCGCGTTCCGCGACGCGGTGGCCCGCCGCCAGGAACCGCACCACGAGGTCGCGGACGGCATGCTGGTGGTCGCCGCGGGTGTCCTCATCGCCGTGCCCGGCCTGATCACCGACGTGCTCGGCATCGCGCTGCTGATCAAGCCGGTGCGCACCCTGTTCGCCAAGCGGATCGCCAGGCGCACCGAGGAGCACGTGAACACCGCGAACCTGCGGGCCCGCCAGGCCTCGGGACAGTTCGTGGTGGACGGCGAGGTCGTGGACGCTCAGTGGGAGCAGGCTCCCGGCAGGCCCCAGCTGTCCTGAGCACGCCGGTTAGGCTGCGCGCATGCGACGGCCTCCGGAGATCCTGTTCGCGGCCATCGCCTACGGCCTGCTGCTCGGCGCCGTGATCGCCTGGGCTCCGGCGAACCTGGCCTGGCTGCGTGACCTGGTGGCCCCCTGGGCGGTGCTGGCCGCCCTGCTCACCGGGCGCCGGCGCTCCACCCTGATCTACGCCGCCCTGATCGGCGTGCTCGGCCCGCTGAGCGCCTACCTGCCCACCGTGCTGCCAGAACTGATCCACTTCCGCGGGCTGCCGGGCGAGCAGTTCGTGCTGTTCATCGGGTACCGGGTGCTCACCCCGCTGATCTTGGCCGAGCTCACCCTGCCGGTGTGCCTGGCGCTGGCCATCTCGCCCAGGCGGGTAACCAAGCTCGGCCTGCCGCTGACGCTGCTGGGCGAGGCACTGTTCTGGCTGCTGAACACGCACAGCAGGCAGGTTCCGGTGTGGTTCTGGTGCCTGGAAGCCTGCCTGGCGGTCCTGCTCATGCTCCGATATGCGACCAGATCCAGCCGGCCAGCACATCCGTCCGCGCCGTCGTCTCCGGCTGATCATGCGGGCAGTCCGGGCCACTGATCTCGGTCGCCACCAGCACCGGATTCCCCAGCAGCCCTCGCCGGAACACCGGGGCGCCGGAGTCGAACGGACAGGCGCTGGTGTCCCTGGCCGGGTACCGACCACTCATGTACAGGTGGCTGTCGTCCAGCGCGCCGACCTCCCACAGCCCGGTCTGCAGCCGATCCGGACGATGACCCAGCTCGGCCTCGCTGTCCCGGGAACCCCAGCCGGTCAACCGCACCAGGTCACCGGCCGCCGGGGGCAACGGGGTGATCCCCAGCGGCGTGATGCCGCGGACCGGGCTCGCCAGCCGCGCCAGGGCGATGTCCACGTCCTCCCGCTGCACCACGTCGACGACCTCCACCCGCTGTCCGCCGGTACCGGACAACGTGGCCTGCCCGACGGTGGCGACGACCTGGTAGCGCGGTGGCCCGCTGACGGGATTGCGCGCCCCGTCGTGGAAACAGTGACCGGCGGAGATGATCCACCGCCGGGCGACCAACCCGGCGGAGCAGGCGCTGGCGTAGGTACTGCCGTCCGGCCTGGTGATCTTGGGCATCGACAGGGAGACGGCGAACGGGTACTGCCCGTCCGCCACGTCCTCGCCGTGCGCCACCAGAGGCACCACCGGAGTCGACACGGTGACGGTGCTCGACAGCAGGAGCACACACAGCAACGGGTAGATGAAGCGCATGAGCAGATGCCTTACCGGACAGTGGCTCACCGGCGACAGCCTCGTCACCCGATTCAGCAGGTCATTGCCCGCAACACCGCCGGTACACCTACCCATCCGGCTGCGGATACAGCGATGCCCCGTCCAGCTGGACGGGGCATCGGCGTGTTCAGTCTTCGAATGCGGTGAGCACCCAGGGGCCGTTGTCGGTGATCGCCACCGTGTGCTCCCAGTGCGCCGCGCGCGAACCGTCGTCGGTGACCACGGTCCAGTCGTCGTCAAGGACCTCGGTGGTCGGCGAGCCCAGGCTCAGCATCGGCTCGATGGCGATCGCCATGCCCACCTTCAGCTTCGGCCCCTTACCGGGCTTGCCGTAGTTCGCCAGGTACGGCTCCATGTGCATCTGGCGACCGATGCCGTGGCCGCCGTAGTCCTCCACGATGCCGTACTCCCGGCCCTCGGCCTCTTCCGCCTCACGAACGGCGGTCTCGATGGCGAAGGAGAGGTCGGTCAGCTTGGCCCCGGGCACAGCGGCTTCGATGCCGGCCCAGAGAGCCTTCCTCGTGGCGTCGGACAACCGCTGGTCCGCCTCGGAGATGGCGCCGATGGCCAGCGTGACCGCGGAGTCACCGTGCCAGTTGTCCAGGATCGCACCGCAGTCCACCGACAGCAGGTCACCTTCGACCAGAAGCTGCGACCGGTTCGGGATGCCGTGAACCACCTGCTCGTTCACCGAGGCGCAGATGCTGGCCGGGAAGCCGTGGTACCCCTTGAAAGAGGGCACCGCGCCCGCGTCCCGGATGTGCTGCTCGGCGAGTTCATCGAGCTCTCCGGTGCTGACGCCAGGCTTGGCATGCTGGGCGACCAGGCGAAGCGCGCCCGCGACCACCAGGCCTGCGGCGCGCATCGCCTCGATCTCACCGACACTCTTCAGTTCGATGCCACGATTGCTCAAACCAGCCACCCGAGCACGGAGTGTGCCGAGGAAACCACTGTCATTCACGTCCTGTTATCCGGCTCGCTGTACGTCGAGTGCCTTGAGCGCGCGGTCGGTGACCTCGCCGACTTCGCCCACCGCGTCGATGGTGACCACGATGTCCCGGTAGTAGTTCAGCACCGGGGCAGTCTCCTCGCGGTAGATCTGCTGGCGACGACGAATGATGTCCTCGGTGTCGTCGGCGCGGCCGCGGGAGAGCAGCCGCTCCACCACGACGTCCTCGTCCACATCGAAGTTCAGCACCGCGTTGAGCTTGGTGTCCGCCTTCAGCAGCAACTCACCCAGCACCTCGGCCTGGGCCACATTCCGCGGGAAACCGTCGAGCAGGAAGCCGCCCTGGGCGTCCGCGTCGGACAGCCGCTGCTCCACCATCGCGTTGGTCACCGAGTCCGGAACCAGTTCACCGGAGTCCAGATACTGCTTGGCCAGCTGGCCGAGCTCGGTCTCTTCGCCGATGTTGGCACGGAACAGATCACCCGTGGAGATGTGCGGGATACCCAGCTCACGACACAACACCGCAGCTTGAGTTCCCTTACCCGCACCGGGCGGGCCTACGAGGACCAGACGCACTTCGCTCAACTCTCTGCCGAACCATCAATGCCTAGACCAGGCCACGCTGCCTGGGTATTTCACCCCTACCGGAGGAATCCCTCGTAGTTGCGCTGCATGAGCTGGCCCTCGATCTGCTTCATCGTGTCCAGACCGACGCCGACCATGATCAGCACAGCGGTACCGCCGAACGGGAAGTTCTGGTTGTTCCCGCTTCCGGTGATGGAGAGGAACAGGTTCGGCAGAATCGCGATGATGCCCAGGTAGAGCGAGCCGGGCAGGGTGATCCGGCTGAGGACGAAGTTCAGGTACTCGGCGGTCGGCCGGCCCGGGCGGATGCCGGGAATGAAGCCACCGAACTTCTTCATCTCGTCGGCGCGCTCATCCGGGTTGAAGGTGATCGCGACGTAGAAGTACGTGAAGAAGATGATCAACGCGACGTAGATCAGCAGGTGCACCCAGGAGGACTGGTTGGTCACGTACTGGCTCATGAACTCGACGAACCAGTTCGTCTTGTTCTGGAAGGCCAGCTTGGTGATCAGGTCCGGCAGGTACAACAGCGAGGAGGCGAAGATGACCGGGATGACACCGGCCTGGTTCACCTTCAGCGGCAGGTAGGTCGAGGTTCCGCCGTACATCCTGCGGCCGATCATGCGCTTGGCGTACTGCACCGGGATCCGGCGCTGGCCCTGCTCCATGAAGATGACCGTCGCGATGATGACCAGCGCGAAGACGCAGACCACGGCGAGGATCAACGCGCCCCGGCCGGACTCGTCGCCCTTGTTGAAGATGGTCTTGCCCTCGGCCACGATGCGGGCGGCGATCGAGGTGAAGATCAGCAGCGACATGCCGTTACCGATGCCGCGTTCGGTGATCAGTTCACCCAGCCACATGATGATCGCGGTACCGGCGCTCATCACGGTGACGATCACGATCAGGGTGAAGATGTTGGAGTCCGGAATGACATCCGGGCACTGAACCTGGAACAGGCCGCCACGGACCGCCAACGCGACGATGCCGGTGGACTGCAGCACGGCGAGCGCAACGGTGAGGTAGCGGGTGTACTGGGTCATTTTGTTCTGACCCGCCTGCCCCTCCTTCTTCAGCTGCTCGAACCGCGGGATGACCACGGTGAGGAGCTGAACGATGATGCTCGCGGTGATGTACGGCATGATGCCCAGCGCGAAGATCGACAACTGCAGTAGCGCACCGCCACTGAACAGGTTGATCAGCGAGAAGACATCCTGCTGTTGGCCCTTCTGGGCAGCCTGGATGCAGGCCTGCACGTTCTTGTACGACACACCGGGCGCAGGCAGGGTTGCGCCCAACCGGTAGACAATGATGATCCCGAGGGTGAACAGGATCTTCTTGCGTAGATCCGGCGTCGCAAGAGCCGAGCGAAACGCGCCGAGCACGCCAACCTCCAAAGCGCAGCCGGCTCTCTCGCCGGTGTGATGCGGGGCCGGCAGTTGACCGGCTGGTAGAGGACCCTGACCCATCGTCAGGGACGCCACGCACTCACAGGGAGGCGAGACGTGAAGTCGACTCTAACAGCAGCTTGCCGAGGGACGGAGCCCGGCGGTGCTCAGAAGAATTATTTGGGACGGCGGCCGGAAGGACTTAGCCCGTTCAGTCCATTGTATGAAGATCATTGTGGCGGCCCCCGATTGCCCCAGCTCAGCCAGGTCATAGCCTGCTGAACAGGCGTATTGCTCCGGAACAGGTGCCTCCCGGGAGCCGGTTTGTTCGCTGAGAGCGATCAACGGTATTAATTCGGTGTTAGGCGACTCGGTATCAAGAAGGTGGTCACACCGCCGCCATATTCACCGGAACGCATTGCCGGCCAAAATTCGATGTCGCCTCGGTTCACCGGAGAAATCAGCCGTTTCCGGCTGCCCGGCGGGTGCGGCGCCACCCACGGCGGCCGCCGCACCCGCCAGATCGTTGTCCCGAAGGCCTTTCAGCCGCCGAGGATGTTCCGGGTAAGGGTCTGCCGCTCGTCCAGCAACTCGGTCAGCACGGCCCGCAACAGGTCCTCATCCAGCCGGACACGGCCGTCGACGGGCTCGGCGGCCAGCACCGCCCGCCGCACCCACTCCTTGACGAAGGAGGCGGTGACGCCGTCGGCCGCGGCGATCAGTTCCGCCGGATCCGCCAGGTCCAGGTCCACCTGCCCGGCGTACAGCCGCAGCAGCCGCTCCCGGCAGCCCGCATCCGGCTTGGGGACCTCCACCGCGAAGTCGACCCGGCCGGGCCGTTCGGCGAGCGCCTTCTCCATCACCTCGACCCGGTTCGTGGTGAGCACGAAGGTGACGTCCGCCTCCGAGCCGATGCCGTCGATCTGGTTCAGCAGCTCGAACAGCACCGGATTGCTGTCGTACGGCGTGCGCTCCTGCGCCACGAGATCGACGTCCTCGAGTACCACCACGGCGGGCGCCAACCGCCTGGCCAGCGTGGTGGCGGACCGCAGGAAGCGCTGGAGCCCCTGCCCGCTCACCACGATGATCGTGCAGTCGACGAGCCTGCTGAGCAGGTAGCGCACCGTGTGCGTCTTACCCGTGCCAGGCGGCCCGTACAGCAGCAGCCCGCGCTTCAGGTGCTGACCGTGCGCGGCGAGCAACGCGGTCTGTTCCGGCGTGCGCACGATGTGCCGCTCGATGGCGGCGAGCACGCCCTCCGGTAGCACCACTTGATCCGCCGACAGCTCCGGGCGCGGCAGGAAGGTGACGAGCTCGTTGCCCCGGTACTCGGTGTGGCCGAAGGTCAGCACCTGACCGCGGAACACGTCGTGCCGGCGGATGAGCACCCCGATCTCGTCCCGCACGATCGCCGCGGTGGACCGCTCGGCCGCGAGGATCAGCACCGAACTCCGCGGCTCACCGTGCTCGACGGCCCCCTGCACCGCCAGCACCACCGGCGTGCCGTCCGGGGCCGTCGTGCGCACCAGGCCGAGCGCAGCGGCCTCCATGACGCTGTCCGGCCCGGTCGCCACGGTGGCGTAGTCCACGGCCCCCAGGCGGTAGCTGCCGTACTGCACGGCGGTGCTGAGCATGTCGACCACCGAGCTGTGCCGCTGCCCGGCGATCCCGAACCATCCGGCATCCGGGGTGTACTTCGCCAGATAGGCATCCACGCCCAGCTGGATGTTGACCAGTTCCCACGGCGCGTAGTGCTCGACCACGTTCGGGATCTGCTCCAGCGGACAACCGATGTGCTCGGTCACCGCGGCCACCAGCAGCGCGCCGTCGCCGTGCTCGGCCAGTACCTGACGGGTCTCGTCCAGCAAGGTCTTCAACGCGAGCGCCAGCCCCCGCGCCTCCCCCAGTTCCAGTTCCATGCGCCCCAGCGTCCCACCTCCCGGCGGCGGCCACCGGGGAATGAACCATCCGGGACATGCGAACAGGGGCGCCGCCCGAAGGCGACGCCCCTGTTCGAGTACTGCTCTTAGCCCTTGGTGATGGTGCCGCCCGCGGCGGTCACCTTCTCCGCGGCGGAAGCGGAGAACGCGTTGACCGTGATCTCCAGCTTGATGCCGCCCAGGTCTCCGTTACCGAGAACCTTGACGAGCTCGTTCTTCCGAACCAGACCGGCTTCCACCAGCTCGGCGACACCGATGGTGCCACCCTCCGGGAACAGGCGAGCGATGTCGCCGACGTTCACCGGCTGGTACTCCTTGCGGAACGGGTTCTTGAACCCCTTCAGCTTCGGCAGCCGCATGTGGATCGGCATCTGGCCACCCTCGAAGGCGGCAGACACGTTCTTACGGGCCTTCGTACCCTTGGTACCACGGCCGGCGGTCTTACCCTTGGAGCCCTCACCACGACCAACGCGGGTCTTGGCGGTCTTGGCTCCGGGGGCGGGACGCAGGTGGTGAACCTTGATGGTCATCAGGCGACCTCCTCCACCGTAACCAGGTGGCGGACGGTGTGTACCAGACCGCGAACCTGGGGCGTGTCCTCGCGGACCACGGACTGACGGATCTTCTTCAGTCCGAGGCTCCGCACAGACTCACGCTGGTTGTGCTTGGCACCGATGGTGCTCTTGACCTGGGTGATCTTCCACTGAGCCATGATCACGCACCCTGACCAGCAGCGTGGGCGGCACGGGCACGCAGCATGCCGGCGGGAGCAACATCCTCCAGCGGCAGACCACGGCGAGCCGCGACCTCTTCCGGACGCTGCAGCATCTTCAGCGCGGCAACCGTGGCGTGCACGATGTTGATCGCGTTGTCGGAGCCCAGCGACTTGGAGAGCACGTCACGCACGCCCGCCATCTCCAGCACGGCGCGCACCGGACCACCGGCGATAACACCGGTACCGGGGCTGGCCGGACGGAGCAGCACGACGCCCGCGGCGTCCTCGCCCTGAACGGGGTGGACGATGGTGCCGGCGATCATCGGAACCTTGAAGAAGCTCTTCTTGGCTTCCTCAACGCCCTTGGCGATGGCCGCGGGAACTTCCTTGGCCTTGCCGTAGCCGACACCAACGGTGCCGTTGCCGTCACCGACAACGACCAGAGCGGTGAAGCTGAAGCGACGACCACCCTTGACTACCTTGGCCACGCGGTTGATCGCGACGACCTTCTCAAGGTGCGAAGACTTCTCCTGAGGCGCTCCGCCGCGGCCTCCGTCGCGACCGTCACGACGGCCACGGCGCTCTCCGCGCTCGTTGCCGCCCTGGCCCTGGGGGCCACCCTGACCGCCGCCGAACTGCCGTGTACGTCCCGGCATCAGGCGTTCCTTCCATCGTTGATCATCATCAGAACTTCAGCCCCGCTTCACGAGCGGCGTCGGCGAAAGCAGCGATCCGGCCCTGGTACTTGTTGCCACCACGGTCGAACACGACGGCCTCGACACCGGCGTCCTTGGCGCGACCGGCGAGCAGCTCGCCGACCTTCGCGGAACGTGCCTTCTTGTCACCGTCCAGCGTGCGCACATCCGCCTCCATCGTGGACGCGGAGGCAAGGGTCTTGCCCGACACGTCGTCGATGAGCTGGACGAAAATGTGCTTTGCGGAGCGGTGCACCGAAAGGCGCGGGGTCTCAGCAGAGCCCTGAATCTTCTTACGCAGCCGGAAGTGACGGCGAACCTTGCCAATGCGACGCAGCGTGGAGGCGTCCTTGCCAACCGGCTTGCGCTTCGCGACAGTCTCAGTCTTAGCCATGATCACTTACCCGTCTTTCCGACCTTGCGGCGGATGACCTCGCCCGCGTAGCGAACGCCCTTGCCCTTGTACGGGTCGGGCTTGCGCAGCTTGCGGATGTTGGCCGCGACCTCACCGACCAGCTGCTTGTCGATACCGTTCACCGAGAAGCGGGTCGGGCTCTCCACCGCGAAGGTGATGCCCGCCGGCGGAGTGACCTTCACCGGGTGGCTGTAACCGAGGGCGAACTCCAGGTCGGAACCCTTGAGCGCCACACGGTAACCGACCCCGTGGATCTCCAGCTTCTTCTCGTAGCCCTGGGTCACACCGACGATCATGTTGTTGATCAGGGTGCGGGTCAGGCCGTGCAGCGAACGGCTCTGCCGCTCGTCGTTCGGACGCTTGACCGCCAGGGCGCCTTCTTCGCGCTCAACGATGATCGGCTCTGCGACCTGGTGCGACAGGGCGCCCTTGGGTCCCTTCACCGCAACGTTCGGGCCGTCGATGGTGACGTCAACCCCAGCGGGGACCGTCACCGGCAACTTGCCAATACGAGACATGCCTAAGCCCCCTTTCCTACCAGACGTAGGCGAGGACTTCTCCGCCTACACCCTGCTTGTAGGCCTGACGCTCAGTGAGCAGGCCAGTGGACGTGGAGATGATCGCAACACCGAGGCCGCCGAGAACCTTCGGCAGGCCGGTGGACTTCGCGTAAACGCGCAGGCCGGGCTTGGACACGCGGCGCAGACCGGCGATGGAGCGCTCCCGGTTGGGGCCGTACTTCAGCTCCACCACCAGGTTCTTGCCCTTTTCGCCGTCCTCCACGCGGGAGCCGGCGACGTAGCCCTCGCGCTGAAGGATGTCAGCGATGTGACCCTTCAGCTTCGAGTGCGGCATCACGACCTGGTCGTGGTAAGCCGCGTTGGCGTTCCGCAGACGCGTCAGCATGTCTGCGATCGGATCGGTCATCGTCATGGTGACCTGTCAACCTTTCTCGCCTGGTTCCCATACAACACGGGCAAAACCGCCGTGGGCCTGGGCGAAGTAGAAATTTCAGTCCCGGTAACTGTGGTTACCAGGAAGACTTGGACACGCCGGGCAGCTCACCCGCGTGCGCCATCTGGCGCAGGCAGACTCGGCACAGGCCGAACTTGCGGAACACCGAGTGCGGACGACCGCACTTGTTGCACCGGGTGTAGCCACGCACCTTGAACTTCGGCTTGGCGGCAGCCTTGATCTTCAGCGCCTTCTTCGCCATGAATCAGTTCTCCTTGAACGGGAAGCCCAGGTGCTTCAGCAGCGCCCGACCCTCCGCGTCGTTGGTAGCGGTGGTCACCACGGTGATGTCCATACCGCGCTGACGGTCGATGTTGTCCGGGTTGATCTCGTGGAACATGGACTGCTCGTTGAGGCCGAACGTGTAGTTGCCGTTGCCGTCGAACTGCTTCGGCGACAATCCGCGGAAGTCGCGGATACGGGGCAGTGCGATGGTCAGCAGCCGGTCCAGGAACTCCCACATCCGGTCGCCACGCAGCGTGGTGCGGGCGCCGATGGGCATACCCTCACGCAGCTTGAACTGGGCGATGGACTTGCGGGCGCGGCGAACCTCGGGACGCTGGCCGGTGATGATCGACAGGTCCTTGATGGCACCCTCGATCAGCTTGCTGTCACGGGCGGCGTCGCCGACACCCATGTTCACGACGACCTTGACGACACCGGGGATCTGCATGACGTTCTCGTAGGAGAACTCCTCACGCAGCGCGGTGGCGATCTCTTCGCGGTACCGGGTCTTCAGCCGGGGGACGATCTTCTCAGTAGTGGTCATGATCAGATGTCCTTACCGTTCCGCCGCGAGACGCGAACTCGCTTGCCCTCGTCGTTCTCCCGGTAGCCAACGCGAGCCGGCTTGCCATCGGCGTCGACGACCATCACGTTGGACACGTGGATGGAGGCTTCCTGAGTCACGATGCCGCCGGACTGCGCGCCACGCTGGGTGCGGCTGATCCGGGTGTGCTTCTTGATCCGGTTCACGCCCTCGACCAGCACGCGGTTGGCGTCGGGGTAGGCCTGAATGACCTTGCCCTTGGCGCCCTTGTCCTTGCCGGCGATGACGACGACCGTGTCGCCCTTACGCACCTTCATTACAAAACCTCCGGCGCGAGCGAGATGATCTTCATGAACCGCTTCTCGCGCAGCTCACGGCCGACCGGGCCGAAGATACGAGTTCCACGCGGCTCATTCTCGTTCTTGATGAGCACAGCGGCGTTCTCGTCGAACTTGATGTAGGAGCCGTCCGGACGACGACGCTCCTTCACCGTGCGGACGACGACGGCCTTGACCACGTCGCCCTTCTTGACGTTCGCGCCGGGGATGGCGTCCTTGACAGTGGCAACGATGATGTCACCGATGCCGGCGTAGCGACGTGCGGAGCCACCGAGAACGCGGATGCACAGAATTTCCTTGGCACCCGTGTTGTCGGCGACACGCAGTCGCGACTCCTGCTGAATCACTTTCTCTCCTGACCATTCACGGTCTGCCAGATTTCCGACCTGACAGACTCGGTCGAAAGTCCGGTGGGCCTCGCGGCCCACCGGACTTCAGCTACTTACTTGGCCTTCTCGAGGATCTCGACCAGGCGCCAGCGCTTGGTGGCGCTCAGCGGGCGAGTCTCCATCAGAAGCACGCGGTCGCCGACACCGGCGGTGTTGGCCTCGTCGTGCGCCTTCACCTTGGTGGTGGAACGCATGACCTTGCCGTACAGCGGGTGCTTCTTGCGGTCCTCAAGCACGACCACAATAGTCTTGTCCATCTTGTCGGACACAACCAGGCCCTCGCGAACCTTGCGGTCGTTCCGCTCTTCTACCTTGTTCTCGCTCATGCGGCACCCTCACTAGAACCTGCGGTGGCCTCGGGCGAAACCGACAGGCCCAGCTCACGCTCGCGCATCACGGTGTACACGCGGGCGATGTCGTGCCGGACGGTACGCAGCCGGCGGTTGTTGTCCAGCTGGCCGGTGGCCATCTGGAAGCGGAGGTTGAACAGCTCCTCCTTGGCTTCCCGCAGGCGCAGCACCAGCTCGTCATCCGACAGCTCGCGCAGCGTGGTGACAACAGAAGTTCCCTTGTCAGCCATGACTAGAAGTCACCACCCTCACGCGTAACGATGCGGCACTTCATCGGGAGCTTGTGGATCGCGCGGCGCAGCGCCTCGCGAGCCGTCGTCTCGTTCGGGAAGCTCATCTCGAACAGAACGCGACCCGGCTTGACGTTGGCCACCCACTTCTCCGGGGTGCCCTTACCGGAACCCATGCGGGTTTCCGCGGGCTTCTTGGTCAGCGGGCGGTCCGGGAAGATGTTGATCCACACCTTGCCACCACGGCGGATGTGCCGGTTGATGGCAATACGAGCGGACTCGATCTGCCGGTTGGTGACGTAGGCCGGCTCCAGAGCCTGGATGCCGTACTCGCCGAACGTCACGCGGGTGCCGCCCTTGGCAGCGCCGGAACGTCCCGGGTGGTGCTGCTTGCGGTGCTTGACCCTACGTGGGATGAGCATTACTCAGCCCTCCGTCTTCTCAGCTGCCGGAGCCGAAGCTTCGACGGCCTTGTCGGCAGTCGCCTCGGCGGCGCGGCCGGCCTCAGTGCTGGTCGGGGTGGTGCCAGAGGCACCGGAACGGCCGCGACGCGGGCGGTCGCCGCCGCCACGACGGTCATTGCGGTCGCCGCCACGGTCGTTGCGCGGGGCGCGGTCCTGCTGCGCCTGCTGCGCGGCACGGGCCTTGAGGCCACCGACGAGCTCGCCCTTGTAGACCCACACCTTCACGCCGATACGGCCGAAGGTGGTGCGGGCCTCGAAGAAGCCGTAGTCGATGTCCGCACGCAGCGTGTGCAGCGGAACGCGACCCTCGCGGTAGAACTCGGAGCGGGACATTTCCGCGCCACCGAGACGACCGGAGACCTGGATCCGGATGCCCTTGACCTGCGAGGAGCGCATAGCCGACTGGATCGACTTACGCATCGCGCGCCGGAAGGCAACACGGTTGCTCAGCTGCTCGGCCACACCCTGGGCCACCAGCTGGGCGTCGGACTCGGCGTTCTTGACCTCGAGGATGTTCAGCTGGACCTGCTTGGAGGTCAGCTTCTCGAGCTCGCCACGGATGCGGTCGGCTTCGGCGCCACGGCGACCGATGACGATTCCGGGACGCGCGGTGAAGATGTCGACGCGAACCCGGTCACGGGTGCGCTCGATCTCCACCTTGGAGATGCCGGCCCGCTCCATGCCCTTGGAGAGCATCTTGCGGATCTTGACATCTTCGGACACGTACTCCGCGTACTGCTTGTCGGCGTACCAGCGGGACTTCCAGTCAGTGGTGATTCCCAGCCGGAAGCCGTGCGGGTTGATCTTCTGACCCACTAGCTGGCACTTCCCTTCTCAGCAGCGTCGGCGTCGTCAGCCTTCGCCTTCGAAGCGGCTGTCTTCCGCGCCGGCGCCTTCTTTTCGGCGGCCGGAGCGTCGGCGTCGGCCTTCTTGGCGGCCGGCTTCTTAGCCGGTGCCTTCTTGGCCGGAGCCTCGGCCTTCGCCTCGGTGGCAGCTGCCTTCTTGGCAGGAGCCTTCTTGGCGGGGGCCTTGGTCTCGGTCGCCTCGACCGCGGTTTCGGCCTGCTCGACGGCGGGCTTGGCGGCCTTCTTGGCCGGCTTCGCCTTGGTCACAGCAGTGGCCGCACCGACGGACTCGAGTTCGACCGTGATGTGGCTGGTGCGCTTGCGGATCCGGTACGCGCGGCCCTGGGCCCGCGGCTGGAAACGCTTGAGCGTCGGACCCTCGTCGACGTACGCGGCAGAGATCACCAGCGTGTCGGGGTCCAGTTGGAGGTTGTTCTCGGCGTTGGCCATCGCACTGGCGAGCACCTTCGACACCGGCAAGCTAGCGGCCTGCGGCGCGAACTGGAGCACTGCCAGGGCATCCGTGGCCTTGCGGCCACGGATCAGATCGACCACACGACGCGCCTTCATGGGCGTCACGCGGACGTAGCGGGCCCGCGCCACGGCGCGCGGAAGCTCTTCCACGCTGGCGGCGTTGTTACCCATCTGCTTTACCCCTTGCTGTACTTGGTTCGAATCGCTGACCGACTAGCGGCGGCGCGACTTGCGGTCATCCTTGATGTGACCCTTGAACGTGCGGGTCGGGGCGAATTCGCCCAGCTTGTGCCCCACCATGGACTCGCTGACGAACACCGGTACGTGCTTGCGGCCGTCGTGCACCGCGAGGGTGTGGCCCAGCATGTCCGGAATGATCGTGGAACGGCGCGACCAGGTCTTGATCACGGTCTTCTTGCCGGCCGCGTTGAGCGCGTCCACCTTCTTGAGCAGGTGGTCGTCGACGAACGGGCCCTTCTTCAAACTACGAGGCATTCTCTACTCCCTCCTGCTCTTAGCGCTTGTTCTTGCCGGTGGTCCGGCGGCGGACGATCAGCTTGTCGCTGGCCTTGCGGCGGCGAGTGCGACCCTCCGGCTTTCCGTTCGGGTTGACCGGGTGGCGACCACCGGAGGTCTTACCCTCACCACCACCGTGCGGGTGGTCGACCGGGTTCATGGCCACACCACGGACGGTCGGGCGCTTGCCCTTCCACCGCATACGTCCGGCCTTACCCCAGTTGATGTTGGAGTGATCGGCGTTGCCGACCTCACCAACGGTGGCGCGGCAGCGAACGTCCACGTTCCGGATCTCGCCGGACGGCATACGCAGCTGTGCGTGCGGGCCATCCTTGGCGACCAGACGCACGGAGGCGCCTGCGGAACGGGCGATCTTGGCGCCTCCACCGGGGCGGAGCTCAATCGCGTGGATCAAGGTACCGACCGGGATGTTGCGCATCGGCAGGTTGTTGCCCGGCTTGATGTCGGCGCGGGGGCCGTTCTCAATCGGGTCACCCTGCTGCAGGTTCTTCGGGGCGAGGATGTACCGCTTCTCGCCGTCCGCGAAGTGCAGCAGCGCGATGCGCGCGGTGCGGTTCGGGTCGTATTCGATGTGCGCGACCTTGGCAGGCACGCCGTCCTTGTCGTTACGACGGAAGTCGATCAGACGGTAGGCGCGCTTGTGACCGCCACCCTTGTGCCGGGTGGTGATCTTGCCCGATGCGTTGCGACCGCCGGTCTTGCTCAGCGGACGGAGAAGGCTCTTCTCCGGCTCCGAACGAGTGATCTCGGCGAAGTCGGCGACGCTCGAGCCACGACGGCCCGGGGTCGTCGGCTTGTACTTACGGATGCCCATGTCTCAGCAGTCCTCAGTTTCCTATCCGGCGCGCTTACGCGGCCGGGCCGCCGAAGATTTCGATCGGCTTGCTGTCTGCGGTCAGCGTGACGATCGCGCGACGGGTGTCCTTGCGCTTGCCATAACCGGTCTTGGTCCGCTTGCGCTTACCCTGGCGGTTGATCGTGTTCACGGCCTTCACCTTCACGCCGAACACCTTCTCGACCGCGATCTTGATCGAGGTCTTGTTGGCGTCCGGGTGAACCAGAAACGTGTACTTGTTCTCTTCGAGAAGGCCGTAGCTCTTCTCAGAGATCACCGGCGCGAGCAGAATGTCGCGGTGGTCGGGGATCACTTGTCGGCCTCCAGCTCAGAGCTGCGGGCAACGGCCTTGGCCTGCTTGCCCTTCGCCGGACCGGCCACGAACAGCTCGTAGGCGTCCTTGGTGAAGACGATGTCGTCGTTCACCAGCACGTCGTAGGTGTTCAGCTGGTCGGGGGCGATCACGTGAACGTTCGCCAGGTTGCGCAGGCTCAGCCAGTTGTTCTCGTCGAAACGACCGACAACAGCCAGAACTCGCGTGGCCTGGGTCAGCGATGCCAGGGCGATGCGGGCGTCCTTGGTGGACGGCTTCTCACCAGAGGTGAAGCTGGTGACCACGTGCACCTGGCCGGCGCGGGCCCGGTCGGAGAGGGCGCCACGCAGGGCGGCGGCCTTCATCTTCTTCGGGGTCCGCTGGGAGTAGTCACGCGGCTGCGGGCCGTGGACGGTGCCACCACCCACGAACTGCGGCGCACGGGTGGAACCCTGGCGCGCGCGGCCGGTGCCCTTCTGGCGGTACGGCTTCTTGCCACCACCGCGAACTTCACCGCGGGTCTTGGTCGAGTGGGTGCCCTGGCGAGCGGCAGCCAGCTGGGCGACGACGACCTGGTGCATCAGCGGCACGTTGGCCTGGGCGTCGAACAGCTCGGCGGGCAGCTCGACGGAACCGTCGGCCTTACCAGCGGGAGTCTTGATTTCAATCGTGCTCATCAGGCACCAGCCTTCGCAGCCGAGGTGACGAACACCAGACCACCCTTGGGGCCGGGGATCGCACCCTTGATCAGCAGCAGCCCGGACTCGGCATCCACCCGGTGCACGGTCAGGCTCTGGGTCGTCACGCGGACGTTACCCATGCGACCGGCCATCCGGAGGCCCTTGAACACGCGACCCGGAGTGGAGCAACCACCGATGGAGCCCGGGGAACGGTGCTTGGCCTGCGTGCCGTGTCCAGCGCCGAGACCGGAGAATCCGTGGCGCTTCATGACACCGGCGGTGCCCTTGCCCTTGCTGGTGCCGGTTACATCGACAACAGCGCCGGCCTCGAACACCTCAGCGGTGAGCTCCTGGCCGACCTCATAGGTACCGGCGTCGGTCGTGCGCAGCTCCGCCATGTGGCGGCGCGGGGTCACGCCTGCCTTGGCGAAGTGACCGGCCTCGGGCTTGTTGACCTTACGAGGGTCAATCGCGCCGTACGCCAGCTGCACGGCCTCGTAGCCGTCCTTCTCCTGGTTACGGACCTGGGTGACGACACAGGGCCCAGCCTTCACGACGGTCACCGGGACGATCCGGTTCTTCTCGTCGAAGACCTGGGTCATGCCGAGCTTGGTGCCCAGAATCCCCTTGACTTGCCTGTCAGACATTGGATTAGTTCTTCCCGCCGCTCTCGCACCAACGCTTACTGGATGTTGACGTCGACGCTCGCCGGAAGATCGATGCGCATCAGGGCGTCAACGGTCTTCGGGGTCGGGTCGAGGATGTCGATCAGACGCTTGTGCGTGCGCATCTCGAAGTGCTCGCGCGAGTCCTTGTACTTGTGCGGCGAGCGGATGACGCAGTAAACGTTCTTCTCTGTTGGCAGCGGCACCGGGCCGACCACGCGCGCACCCGTACGGGTCACGGTCTCAACGATCTTGCGCGCGGACGCGTCGATCGCCTCGTGGTCGTAGGCCTTGAGCCGGATGCGGATCTTTTGTCCCGCCATGGTGGCTTGCCGTTCCTCTGGTCTCGTGCCGCTTGCTGTTTGCGCTACGCCGGTTACCCGGCCGCCCGAACAGTGCGGTGCCTCGCTTCGTCCACCCACGCGTCAAACCAGTGTTCCGCCGACACAGAAGGGCGGGAAACGGCCATTACTGGCCCTCGTACCGCCGCTGTTCAGGTATCACGGTTCCTGCTCTGCGTTTCCGCAGGTCCGGGGGTTGATCCCCGGTCCACGCGGTCGGGCGTGTCGCATGCCCTTCGCAGACCAGTCCCACTGGCTTGATCTGTGGGATGGGTTCTCAGGTGAACCCTTGCCGTCTAGGGCGATCTGAAGAAGACCGACTCCCGAACGACTAGATCTTGCTTTACATCTGGTGGCTCCTCACGCGAGGGCGCCCAGTTCTCTAAACCTGGGCGCCCCGGCGGAGCAACTCACTAAGGATGCCATACGCCTGAGCGGGCATCCAAATCGGGGGGTCCCTCGTGTGAGGAACCCCCCGATCAGGAACTACTTGACGATCTCTTCCACGGTGCCGGCACCGACGGTGCGGCCACCCTCGCGGATCGCGAAGCGCAGACCCTTGTCCATGGCGATCGGCTGGATCAGCTGAACGCTCATGTCGGTGTTGTCACCGGGCATGACCATCTCGGTGCCCTCGGGGAGGGTCACGACGCCGGTCACGTCGGTGGTGCGGAAGTAGAACTGCGGGCGGTAGTTGTTGAAGAACGGGGTGTGACGGCCACCCTCGTCCTTCGACAGGATGTAGACCCGCGCCTTGAACTCGGTGTGCGGGGTGGTGGTGCCCGGCTTGATGCACACCATGCCGCGCTCGACGTCCTCGCGCTTGATACCACGGATCAGCAGACCGACGTTGTCGCCCGCCTGGCCCTGGTCCAGCAGCTTGCGGAACATCTCGACACCGGTGACGGTGGTCTTCATCGACTTCTCGCGGATACCGATGATCTCGATTTCCTCGTTGACGTTGACCACACCACGCTCGACGCGACCGGTGACCACGGTGCCACGGCCGGTGATGGTGAAGACGTCCTCAACGGGCATCAGGAACGGCTTCTCGACCTCACGGACCGGGTCCGGGATGGCCTCGTCGACCGCGTCCATCAGCTCGATGATCTTGTTGCCCCACTCGGCGTCGCCCTCGAGCGCCTTCAGCGCGGAGATGCGCACGATCGGCACATCGTCGCCCGGGAACTCGTACTCGGACAGCAGCTCGCGAACCTCGAGCTCGACGAGCTCCAGGATCTCCTCGTCGTCCACCATGTCGGCCTTGTTCAGGGCGACAACGATGTACGGCACGCCGACCTGGCAGGCGAGCAGCACGTGCTCCTTGGTCTGCGGCATCGGGCCGTCGGTGGCGGCGACGACGAGAATCGCACCATCCATCTGAGCGGC
Source organism: Pseudonocardiaceae bacterium YIM PH 21723 (assembly GCA_003600225.1). Lineage (GTDB taxonomy): Bacteria > Actinomycetota > Actinomycetes > Mycobacteriales > Pseudonocardiaceae > QZFT01. The sequence goes on along the minus strand of QZFT01000078.1, from coordinate 85,863 downwards.
ACCGGTGATCATGTTCTTGATGTAGTCAGCGTGACCCGGGCAGTCAACGTGCGCGTAGTGACGCTTCTCGGTCTGGTACTCAACGTGAGCGATCGAGATGGTGATACCGCGCTGGCGCTCTTCGGGGGCCTTGTCGATCTGGTCGAACGCAGACGCCTCGTTGAGGTCCGGGTACTTGTCGTGCAGGACCTTGGTAATAGCCGCGGTCAGCGTGGTCTTGCCGTGGTCGATGTGACCAACGGTGCCGATGTTGACGTGCGGCTTGGTCCGCTCGAACTTGGCCTTAGCCACGGAACTGTCCTCCTGGACTTGATAATTTTCCCGTTGGGAATTTCGTTAGGTAGATCTTGCCCAGTCCGTCCCAACGGGACTTCATCAGGGCCGGAATGCCCAGACCGGGGACTCCGGTCCGGGCAACTCCACGCTTACGCGGTATTACTCGCCGGTGGCCTTGGCGATGATCTCCTTGGCCACGTTGGCCGGAACCTCGGCGTACGAGTCGAACTGCATCGAGTAGTTCGCCCGGCCCTGGGTCTTGGACCGCAGGTCGCCGACGTATCCGAACATTTCGGACAGCGGCACCAGCGCCTTGACGACGCGGACACCACTGCGCTCCTCCATGGCCTGGATCTGGCCACGGCGGGAGTTCAGGTCGCCGATGACGTCACCCATGTTCTCCTCGGGGGTGGTCACCTCGACAGCCATCAGCGGCTCCAGGATCGCCGGGTCCGCCTTGCGAGCGGCTTCCTTCAGCGCCTGGGAACCGGCGATCTTGAACGCCATTTCCGAGGAGTCGACCTCGTGGTAGGCACCGTCGAGCAGCGTCAGCTTGACGCCGACCAACGGGTAGCCCGCGAGCACGCCGTACTGCATGGCGTCCTGCGCACCGGCGTCCACCGACGGGATGTACTCCCGCGGGATGCGACCACCGGTGACCGCGTTCTTGAACTCGTACTCGGTGTTCTCGGAGTCCTTGGGCAGCGGCTCCAGGTTGATGAGCACCTTGGCGAACTGGCCGGAACCACCGGTCTGCTTCTTGTGGGTGTAGGAGTGCTTCTCCACAAGGCGACGGATGGTCTCACGGTAGGCCACCTGCGGCTTACCGATGTTGGCCTCGACCTTGAACTCGCGGCGCATCCGGTCGACCAGGATGTCCAGGTGCAGCTCGCCCATGCCGGAGATGATCGTCTGACCGGTCTCCTGGTCCTGCTTGACCTGGAAGGTCGGGTCCTCTTCGGCCAGCTTCTGGATCGCGGTGCCCAGCTTCTCCTGGTCGGCCTTGGTCTTCGGCTCGATGGCGACCGAGATGACCGGCGCGGGGAAGGTCATGGACTCCAGCACGATCGGCTTCGCCGGGTCGCACAAGGTGTCACCGGTGGTGGTGTCCTTCAGGCCGATGACCGCGTAGATGTGACCCGCGGCGGCCTCTTCCATCGGGTGTTCCTTGTTGGAGTGCATCTGGAAGATCTTGCCGATGCGCTCCTTGCGCTCCTTGGTCGAGTTCATGACCTGGGCGCCGGCCGCGACGACACCCGAGTACACCCGGATGTAGGTCAGCTTGCCGAAGAACGGGTGCGTCATGATCTTGAACGCGAGCGAGGAGAACGGCTCGTCGTTGCTGGGCTTGCGGTGGGCGACGGTCTCGCCGTCGACCAGCGTGCCCTCGGTGTCCGGCATGTCCAGCGGGGTGGGCAGGTAGTCCAGAACGGCGTCCAGCATCGGCTGCACACCCTTGTTCTTGAACGCCGAGCCACAGATGACCGGGTAGATGCCGTCGCCATCGAAGGACTTGCCGGCGATGACGATCTTCCGGATGGCGCCCTTGATCTCCTCGACGGTGAGTTCCTCACCCTCCAGGTACTTCTCCATCAGGGCGTCGTCAGCCTCGGTGACGATCTCCAGCAGCTTCTCGCGGTACTCGGCGGCCTTGTCGGCGAGGTCTGCCGGGATCTCCTCGATCGCGTAGTCCTCGCCCTTCTTCACCTCGCCACGCCAGGTCAGGGCGCGCATGCCGATGAGGTCGATGACACCCTGGAAGTCGTTCTCGGAGCCGATCGGCAGCTGCAGCGGCAGCGCGCGGACACCGAGACGGTCTTCGATGGTCTTGATGGTGAAGTAGAAGTCAGCGCCCAGCTTGTCCATCTTGTTGACGAAACAGATGCGCGAGACGTTGTACTTGTCGGCCTGCCGCCACACCGTCTCGGACTGGGGCTCGACGCCCTCCTTGCCGTCGAAAACGGCAACGGCACCGTCGAGGACGCGCAGGTTGCGCTCGACCTCAACGGTGAAGTCCACGTGACCGGGGGTGTCGATCAGGTTGATCTGGTGGTCTTTCCAGAAACAGGTGACCGCGGCGGACGTGATGGTGATGCCGCGCTCCTGCTCCTGCTCCATCCAGTCCGTCGTGGCCGCGCCGTCGTGCACTTCACCGATCTTGTAGCTCAGGCCGGTGTAGAAGAGAACCCGCTCGGTGGTGGTCGTCTTACCGGCATCGATGTGCGCCATGATGCCGATGTTGCGGACCATGTTCAGGTCGGAGAGGACCGTACGTGCCGCGTCTGCCACGACTTTGTTCCTTTTCTCGCTAAATCTGTGGGGTGGTGGGCGGGGCCGGTGTGCACGCGAGGGCACAGCAGCCCCGCCACGAAATCACCAGCGGTAGTGCGCGAAGGCCTTGTTGGACTCGGCCATCTTGTGGGTGTCCTCACGACGCTTGACGCTCGCGCCAAGGCCGTTGGACGCATCCAGCAGCTCGTTCGTGAGGCGCTCGATCATGGTCTTCTCACGGCGGGCCTTGGAGAAGCCCACCAGCCAGCGCAGCGCCAGCGTGGTGCTACGGCCGGCCTTGACCTCGATCGGCACCTGGTAGGTGGCGCCACCGACACGACGGCTCTTGACCTCGATGGCGGGCTTGACGTTGTCAAGAGCGCGCTTGAGGGTGATCACCGGGTCGGCACCGGTCTTCTCGCGGCAGCCTTCCATGGCGCCGTAGACGATGCGCTGCGCGAGGGAGCGCTTGCCGTCGGTCAGGATCTTGTTGACCAACTGGGTGACGAGCGGAGAGCCGTACACCGGGTCGTTGATGAGCGGCCGCTTCGGGGCCGGACCCTTACGGGGCATTTAGCTCTTCTCCTTCTTCGCGCCGTAGCGGCTACGCGCCTGCTTGCGGTTCTTCACACCCTGCGTGTCCAGCGAGCCACGGATGATCTTGTAACGAACACCGGGCAAGTCCTTAACACGGCCACCACGCACGAGCACGATGCTGTGCTCCTGCAGGTTGTGACCCTCACCGGGAATGTAGGCGGTGACCTCGATGCCGGAGGTCAGCTTCACACGAGCGACCTTCCGCAGCGCCGAGTTCGGCTTCTTAGGCGTCGTCGTGTAAACGCGCGTGCACACACCGCGCCGCTGCGGGCTTCCCTTGAGCGCAGCGGTCTTCAGCTTCGCGACCTTGTCCTGGCGGCCCTTGCGGACCAGCTGCTGGATCGTAGGCATGGACCGTCTTTCTTTGCGTTTGCTTCTTCCGTGCTCTCCAGGCTCTGCACCAGGTCAGCGACCCAGGCAAGGCGCCAAATCACACTGTGGACTTGGGTTCTCTGTTTCTGTCCCCCGTACCCCGAGGTCGGGCGTGTCGCCCCACTCGTAGGCCCGTCGGTGCACAGTCCCAGGATTTCTCCGGGCGTCCCAGCGGGATTAGGAGGAACTCCACCGCCGCACGGCGACTGTCGTGGAGCCGTTGCCGTCACATACCCGGCTTGGGTCCCGTGTCATCGCTCGCATGCAGACAGAGTGGCCCGACGCGAGTCGAGCACAGGAAGCAAAGATACCCGTCGCCATCCGGCTGGGTCAAAACGGGGTGGTAAGCGAGCGCCCCAGAAGATCGACCTTACTGTGCGACAGGCGTTTTCGGCGAGCCCGACGCGCTGATTCCCACCGATCAGACCTGAGGTGGAGCCAGGCTCCTCCCGTGGTCCGATGCCGTTCGACCTGCATGTTCCTAGGCTCTTCGGTAGCCGGACGAGAGGAAGGAGCCGCCGTGCGTACCCCTACCAAGATCATCATCGCTCTGGTGGCCGGCGTGATCGTGCTCATGGCCGCGGCCATGGGTGGTCTCTTCTGGTTTTCGGCGAAGCAGACCATCTACGCCTACGCGATCACCTACGAGGTGAGCGGAGGCGGCGAGGCGGACGTCACCTATCGGGGAAGCCGGGAAGCGGGAACCACGCCGATCGGGCACACCTCGCACAAGTCCGGGGCGGGCGACCTGCAGCTGGAGACCTCGCTGCCCGCCGGCCGGACCGCCACCGTGACCGCCACGCCGTCCGACACCGGTGTGCTGCACTGCCGGATCGTGCTGGACCGGCGGCTGGGCCGCAGCGCGACGACCCTCGCCGAGGCCACCGCCTCCGGCCCCGGACAGCCGGTGACCTGCGAACATCAGCTACCCAACGGAGTCCGGCAGAACCAGTGACCGTCCGGCTGTCTCATCAAGATCACGCTGCTATGGTGCTTTCGGCGTAGTCCGAAAACTTCCTGGGGGCAGGGGTTGTGCGTCAGCCCATATCCATCGAGGCCGAGCGCTTCTTCGCGGGTAGCGGTGACCCCGAGCAGCTGCTGCGCGCCTTCCGCATGTCCACCTTCGCGATCTGGGCGTACAGCCCCGATCGGGCGCTGGTCACCATCGTGTACCGCGGCCTGCGCTGGATCCCCTGTTTCACCACCGGGGAACTGCTCGCCGAGTTCCTGGAGAGCCGCCAAGTCGACGCGGAGAACGCGGAATTCGTCGTGGCCACCGGTGAGCGGGTGATCGACGAGTTCCTCCCCGCCCTGGAGAAGGGCGTCGGGATCATCGTCGATCCGGGAGCGGAACAGCCCGTGGCCTTCCCGCCGCTACGGCCGATCGTGCCGGACGAGCTGGCCCTGGACGCGTCATGACCAAGGACATGTACGGGCTCGACCCACAGCAGCTGGAAGCCGCCGCCAAGGGATACGACAGCGCTCTTGAGGCACTCGGCGAGATCGGCTTCGGCCACACCGCAGCCGCAGGCCGGGGCATCACCAACCTCAAGGTCAGCCGGGCGGACATGGGGCACGAAGGGATGACCGGCGCCCTGGACGGGTTCTGCGAGCGCTGGGAGTGGGGCGTGCGCGCGTTGATCCGCGAGGGCGAGGAACTGCGGGATGGCCTCCTGGAGACGAAGACCACCTACGAGCTCGCCGAACAGACGGCCAACAGGCTGCTGAAACGAGCCGCGCATGACGCGTTCGGGAATCCGATGGGGGATTCCGAGAAGGCCATGGACCGGTCGTGGAAGGACATCGGCAACGACGCGGCCCCGGCATCCATGGAGGAGAACAAGAAGGCCTACGAGGAGGCGGGCGAGAACCTGCGCACCACCGGGCGGAACCTGGCGGAGGCCGGCTACCGCTACTCCCCCGCCGGCGGTTTCGAGGACGCGGATGTCGCGAAGAAGGACGCCGAGGAACTCTTCGGTCCGGCGAAAGAGCCTCCGCCACAGGGCAAGAAGCCGCATGAGGAGACGGTGGACGAGTTCCTGCAGGGCCGGGGGAAGGCCTAATGAGCTTCGAGTCCTGGGCTGACCGCAACCTGTCCGAGTTCGTGGACGCCGAAAAGCGCGGGCTGAAGGCGACCGGGATGGATGACCTGATCAACAAGGGCATCCGCAAGCTCGGTTACAACACCACCGTCGACAAGCTGTGGGACGGCGCCGAACACGAGATCCGCTCCGCGACGGGCATGGCGGAACGGGTTCGTGAGCTCGGTGACACCCAGGACCCCGAACAGCTGATCCCGGGAACCCCTGCCGACCTCGAATCCACCGCCAAGGAAATGGCGAAGTTCGACAAGGCCCTAGAGCAGACCGCCCAGGCCTTCAAGAAGATCGACACCGGTCATTGGCAGGGCTCCGCGGGCGACGCGTACCACGAGAAGGTCGGCCAGGCGACGCCGAAGTGGCTCCGGGCATCGGACGCGTTCCTCCAGGCGACGTCCGCGGTCCAGGCGTACTACCACGCGCTGGACGGCGGTCAGCGGGAAGCGGCCGAGTGCATTCGGATCTTCGAGGAGGGTCAGCAGGCCACCAGACGGGCCATGGCCGAGTACAACAGCCAGGTCGACGCGCACAACGGCCGGATCGACGCCTACAACGCGATGCGCACCCGGGGCGACGACCCCGGCCCGGTGCCGCAACCTCCTGCCGCTTTCAGCGACCCGGGCGAGGCCAGGCGCAACGAGGCCAGGGAGCGGCTGACGCGGGCCCGGAACTCAGTGCGGGACGCCGGCGACCAGTCCGCCCGGAAGCTCACGGACGCGATGAACCAGGCGCCTCCGATGCCGAGCACGACCGAGCGGTTGAAGATGGAGGCCAGGGACCATCTCACCGAAGGCGTGGACTTCTACAAGAACGTCGGCATCGGCCTGTTCGAAGGCGCGGAGGGAATGGGCAAGTTCCTCCGCACGGTGATGCCGTTCGACCCGTACAACGCCACCCACCCCGGCGAGTACGCGAAGAACACCACGATGCTGGCCGCCGGGCTGTCCAAGGGCGTGGCCCATCCCCAGCAGTTCGTGTCCGACATGCTCAATGTCGACGGCTTCGCCAAGAACCCCGGCCGGGCCGCCGGTCAGTTGCTGTTCGACATCGTCAGTGACGCCGCCACCGGCGGTGCGGCCGCCGGGGCGAGCGCAGGCAGGCGTGCCGGGTCCGCGGCGGGGAAGGCGGGTAAAGCAGTCGCCGAGGAGGCAGGCGAGGCCGTGGGAAAGAGCGCGGCCAAGTCGGCGGCGAAGGACGCGGTCAAGGAAGGGGCGGAAGACGCGGCGAAGCGTGTGGAGAGGCCGCAGGCGAACGCACTGAAGGCCGATGCCCCGTCCCATCCGGAAGCGCCGAAGGCCGCCGAAGCTCCGAAGGAGACGCCACGGTCTTCGATCGAAGACCGGCTGGGCGGTGGCCCCGCTACACACGATGCCCCGCCCACCAGGACGGAACCCGCATCGGCTCCGAAGAACCCGGACGCACCGGCGGCCCCACGGCACGAACCGGCGCCGGCGGCCTCACACGGTGAGCAGCCCGCACCCCGGCACGAGCCGCACTCGGAGCCCCCTGCCCCGGCCAAACACGAGCCGCAGCCGCGACCCGAGCAGCCCGCACCGACCAGAACCGAACCGGCGGCGGCCCCGCCCCGCACGGACGCACCGGCGGCGGCCAAACACGAGCCGCTTCCTGAGTCGGCACCAGCGGGTCGTCCCGAGCCGCACCAGCCCAAACACGAGGTGGAACCAGCCGCGAGCCGACCCGCCACAGGAGGCAGCAGCGCCACCGCACCACACATACCGGCCGCATCGCATATGGACTCGGCGCCTGCCCACACGCCGACCAACCCCGCCGGACACCACCCGAATGACACGCCGATCGCGCCCAGCACCACGGCCCCGGCTCCTCCTGCCGCGGGAATGCAGCCAGGCATGCCCGCCGGTAGCCCGCAGTTCGGCGGTTCCGGCCCGGCCACCCACGCCCCCAGCCACCGGGCAGGCACCGGTGATCTCTTCGAACCGCCCACCCAACGGACGCCGGACCACTCGCCGAAACCGCAGGCCACGGCGCCGGAGCCCCCGGCAGCGAAGAAGCCGGAATACGACCCGTTCACGAAGCCCGATCCCATTCCCGGTCCGACCAAGAACCACCCGGGCTTCGGTACCCAGGAACAGCTGGAGCACCTGGTAGGCCACCAGCGGGACATGCCCCCGTACGACCGGACGTGGGTTCCCAAGGAGCTGCAGGGTCCACACGGCATCGCCGACAACGTCTACAACACGAAGTCAGGTATCGCGCTCGACACGAACACCCGGACCAACGGGATCTTCTCCGAGAACCAGCTGCCCCATGCCGACAAGATCCCGGCCGACCCGAAGAGATTCATTCTCGACGCGCACGCCGACGAGAACGCACTCAGGGCCGGCGGCCGCACGCTGGACGCCGACCACCTCGCCGAGCTCCTCATGTCGAAACCGGGCTACGAAAAGGGCATGGAGGTGCTGCTCACCGGCTGCGACTCCGGCGCACTGGACAACGGCCTGGCAGCCAAGCTCTCCGAGAAGCTGAACGCCCCGGTCACCGCACCGACCAAGAAGGTGTACGTCGGCGACGACGGCTCCCTGGTGTCGGCCTCGCGGGCGCTGGACGGCCACAAGAAGGTGCCCGGCTGGCCACCGGACGGCGAATGGCGCACCTTCCACCCGGACGGCAAGATCACCGGCAACGGCAGCCCGTTCCCGGATGGCCGCACGCCGCCGTGGGGACACGACATCCCGCCGGAGCGACCGAAGAACATCGACTTCCGCGAGCGTGGGGAGGAGCCGAGCTACCGGGCGCCGGGGCTCGACCACGAGGGTTATTCCCTCGGACCCGATGGTCGGCCGCTGTCCAGGGGGCCCGCGGCGCCGGCACCGCTCTACGACTACGCGCCGCCACCTCCGCCACAGCGGCCGGTGCCACCGCAGCAATGGGGTGGCGGTCAGCCGCAGTACGCACCGCCTCCTCCACCACCTGGTCAGGCACCGTGGGGCTCAGGGCAGCCATATCGGCCGCAACAGCCTTGGGGCGAGCCGATGCGGCCGCTAGAGCAGCCCGCACCGCAGTTCAGCCGTGCCGACCATGTGCCTCCACGCGAGCACGCCCCGGAACCACCCGTCGCGCAGCCGACACGGGAGCCCGCGTACCAGACGGAACGCCACCCGGAGGCGCCGGCAGCGCCGCATTCACCGGCTGGATCACTGGATCAGCCCCCGCCGCAGTTCGGACGGCACGACGACCCGCATCCGCAGCTACCGGATCAGCATCCCGATCTGGAGGCTCGGCACCAGCCGAAGCACGACCCCGCGCCCGAGACACCGCACCATCCTGCGGAGGTGGACTCGCCGGGCCATCGCGATCCCGAACCGGGTTCGTCCCACGCTCCCGAGGCCCCCGCCAAACACCCCGAGGCCCCGGAGAAACAGCCGGCCAACCTGTACAGCATCGTGGACCCGCATGGCTCGGGGATGCACCCGGCGCTGAAGCAGCACTACTTCGACGAGGTCAAGTCAGCGCTCGACGGGGAGTACGGCGGCAAGGGGGTCAGATTCGAGCTTGAGAAGGTGGACTTCGGTGACAACACGGCCGAGATCTCCGGAAAGTTCGTCGCAGACGGAAAACAGGTCGGGGAGCTCCGTGAAACGCACTTCGTCAACGAGAGCGGCGAGCGATCCGTCCGAGTCGATATGGTGAAAATCGATAAAGAATTCCGAAACAGCGGCACGGTCCCGAATTACCTGTCCCAGTCAGTCGACACCTGGAAAGCATCCGGCATCAAGAAGCTGGAGATGGATGCCAGCCTGGACAAGGGCTCCCTGGCCTGGGCACGGCATGACTTCGGCTGGCATCCCGACGAGGACTTCGCCGGGATCCGCCATGGTATCGACCAGGAATCAAAGAGGATCAGTAGGGAAATTGCTGATCTTCGTGCGGACATCGAGCGGACCAGAGGGTTCATGGACGAGGACCCGGACTACTTCGAAGCCGGACAGAAGAAAGTCGCCGCAGCAGAGGAGAACCTCAAGAAGGCAACTGCAGATGAAAAAACTCTGCAAGATCTCAAGTCTCGGTTCGCGAACACAACCGACGCGGTGGGACGCGAACGACTTCCAACACCTAAGGAACTCGCCAATACACCTCGGGTAGGGCCACGGGTGCTGGATACGAAAGGAGTGTCATGGCAGGGAGTGCGGACGCTGTGAACGAATCGCTTGTTGAGCAAGAGAAGCTTCGACGTTCTCAGGCCCACGACGAACTCAGTCGCGAGTGGCTCAGCCGTTGCTCCGGCCTCACCGACTCCGTCTACCTCGAGAGGTTTCTTGAGTGGACGGAGGTGATCCACGAGTCGCGCATCGCCCGGATCGACCACACCCACCCGCTCCGGCGAGACATCGCACCGAACTACGTCACCGACAGCGGTGGGATCATCGAGCGGGACCAGCGGCTGCCGGCCTCAGCGCCGGACTCGCTGGTCGAGTCCACTTTCGTACTCTGGTACGTGGAGTCCTACTCCGGCATCACCGCAGAGCAGGCGATCCGGTTCGATCACTATCTGCTGCCAGCTATCGCCGACGACGCCTTCCCTCCACCCGCTACGCCGGATCCAGAGCGCCACTATCTCGACGAACCCGATGAGTACAGCCGGGTCGGCGACATCGTGGACGAGGAGCTGCCGCCCCCGCCGAACGGCAAGGAAGTCCTCACACAGCTCGAAGCCGCAATCCGGGCCGAGCTGACGTCCCCCTGGGAACAGGTGACACTGTCCTGCAACATCCTCGGTCACATCACCAAACTCAGCGCCTGGGTGACCGTCGAGGGGCAGCGGCAGAGCTTCCACCTCTCGCCCATCGTCACGCAATGGGTGCGCAGGCTGCGATTCGCGACCTTTGCCCCTTACCGAGGCGCGTGGTTCACCGCGACCATCACAGTGTCTCCGGATGGCCCTGCCACCGCTGAATACGACTACGAAGCCCTCCCGGACCGGTTGAATTCCGAGCCGGCGGAATTTCGTTTCGGTGCGTTCACCGAACTACGGCTGCTGCCCCGCTACCCCAACGTAACCCCTGGCTGGCTACTGGAAGCGGCATACCAGCTACATCAGCAGCGCATGTACGTGTTCTGGGACGAGAAACACGAGGACCTGTGGCCCGCCCCGGTCTTCGACGCCATGGTCGACGGCAAGCCGGTCGCCTACCGCCCGATGCTCGCCCCCGGCGAGAAACAGCGAATTCTCAGTTACCTGAACGATGCCCACGTCGTCCTGTCGGCGCGCGGCTTCGAGGCGGACCTGCTCGACGAGAACAAGGCCGAGCAGGTGCCGATGGCCTTCCACACCGACGGCTACTGGATGTGGCCGGCGGACGTCGCCTATTACCTGGGCAAGTACGACATCCCGCCGAGCCCGGACTTCGTGGCGCACATCCGGCGGATGGAATTCCAGTTGCCCACCACGGTTTCCGAGCCTCGCCGGACCCGGGCGAAGGAGCTGGCCATGGGCGCGCCGGAGGGCGCGATGGTGCCCACCCAGACGCGCACCGACGCCGAGTGGCGAGTGCGGTACCGGGCCGCCGACTGGGGCATGGACCGGAACCGGATCGCGTTCTGGGAGCACAGGGAACAGGCTTGGAACCTGCTCGTCGAGGATCTGCGGTACGTGGTGTTCTGGGCGGAGGGTGGCAAGCGACAGCACGAGGTCACCTTCGACGACGTCGATCAGGCAGCGGCTTACCTGATCGGGCAACTGTTCACCTTTAGCTCCAGCTACAAGCGGCCCGAGGGATACGAACTGGCCGACTACGAGTGGGAGTTCCAGCCGGCCAAGCACGAGCCGCCGCTGGGGGCCTACGCCAACAAGCAGATGGTGTGGCTGAACGAGGGCGCGCACCTCGATCACTTCGGTGACGACACCGCGAAGAGCGTGTTCGCCGCGGACACCCCGCTCGCGCAGCGCGCGCTGCCGCCGGGCACCACCGACCAGCCCTACCACCGCTACCAGGTACTGCGGCAGTTCCGGGTGGTCCACGGGGTTCCGGTCAAGACGGACACCGGGCCGGGTGGCGGATTCGCCTATGTGCTGCCGAACACGATCCGGTCGCTCATCGACGGTGGCTGGATCCGGGAGATCCAGCCGGAGCCGCACCAGATCCCCAACATCAAGCGCTAGGAACGGACTGTGGGACCAGACGCTGCTGCCAGGACACCGACGGTGACCCTGGCGAATCGGGTGCAGGGCCTCATGATCGGCGGGGCGGTCGGAGATGCGTTCGGCTCCCAGGCGATCTTCGACGAAGTGCAGCCGGGGAATGCGCTGCACTTCGTCATCGATTTCCAGGAGCCCCCACGGTTCGCGGACAACACCCAGTTGTCCCTGTTCACCGCGGAGGGCCTGATCCGGGCGAGGCAGGCGGGCGCGGTCGACCCGATCCCCTTCGTGCAGCACGCTTACCAGCGGTGGCTGCATACCCAGGGAGTGCCGTGGGAACAGGCACGCGGCAGCTTCGACCTGCCCGCGCCGGACGGGCTGCTGGTCCATCAACGTGACCTGTTCACGCACCGTGCGCCCGGTGACACCTGCGTGAACTCGCTGCTCACCTTCGCGAACACGGGTAACACCGGCACACCGCAGCAGCCGATCAACAATTCCAAGGGATCCGGCGGCGTGATGCGGGTGGCACCGGTCGCCCTGTGGTCCGCTGAACCGGATCAGGTGTTCACCGTGGCCGCACGGGCCGCGGCGCTCACCCACGGCCATCCCAGTGGCTACCTGTCCGCAGGCACGTTCGCGGTGATCATCTGGTACCTGCTGCGGGGGCATGAACTGCCGGACGCCGTGGCCAAGGCACGCGGTCACCTGACCAGCTGGCCCGGCCACGAGGAACAACTCGTGCAGCTGGATCGGGCACTGGCCCTGGACAAATCCCCGCTACCGCACGGCGGTTTCGTCGCCGAGGAGGTGCTGGGGATCGCGATCTTCTCGCTGCTGATCGCCGACGACCCGCTCAAGGCCATCCTGGCAGCGGCCAACTACCCGGGGGATCGCGGTGCGATCGCGTCCATCGCGGGCAACCTGGCAGGCGCCCGCTACGGGGTGAACGCGATTCCCGGTGACTGGCGGGCCCGCCTGGGATCCGCCGGGATCCTCACCTCGGTGGCCCGGGATCTGTTCCGCGCCTTCGCCACCACCGGCTACCGGGATCCGGAGTGGCCGGAGCGCTACCCATCCAGCTGACACCGATGCCGTTCCAGGCCAGTGATGATCACGTTGCTAGGGTCCCGGCGACACCGGACCCCTGGGGATGTGAGCGCCATGACCGAAACACCGGACGAGCAGACGATCGAGGACACGGCTCCGACCGCCGAGGAGGAAGCCGCGCTCCGGGCGAACTGGGAGCAGGACATCCGGGACCAGGCCGCGCTGGCCGGCGTCAGCGCCCGGTTTCTGAGTTTCTGGGAGCCGCAGCCGAACACCTGGTCCCTCTTCCAGGACGGCGGGCTGTGGTCCGTCCGCTATGTGGGTGCGGACTACCAACCCGCCCTGTTCGCCCAGCTCTCGGACGCGGCCTTCTTCCTGAAGAGCAAGCTGCGGGAGAACGCGCAGTACCTGGCCCGTGAGTTCGAGGAGATCATCGACGATCGGGACTGCGGAACGTTCATGGCTCAGCACGAGCCCGGGTTCGGCGCGTTCGCGGACAAGCGGATCGTCAGCCTGCGGGCCTGTGAGGACTTCGATCACTACGGCCACTACGAGGACACGATCCTGTTCGCCGCGGGCACGCCGTTCGAGCAGCGGTCCCAGCCGGAGGAGGACAGGGCCAAGCCCTACCGCCGTTTCCGGCTGCTGCAGGCCCTCACCCTGGTCCACGGCGTCGCCAAGCCGGCATACGGCCAGCCCGGCGGCGGCTGGGCCTACATGTTCGGCCAGACCATCGGTCAGGCGCTCGGCCAGGGGACCCTCGTGGAACTCTCCCGGTTCAGCCCGTGCCGGGCGCCCTCATCCGGCCAGGCGCCGCAGCAGGGGTAGGTAGCCGTCGGTCTGGCCGGCTCGGGTCGGGTGCCAGGCATCCCCGCCCGCGTCGGCTCCGTGCAACCAGGGATCGGCGGTGCACAGCTCGTGCCCGGCGAAGGTGACGCCCGCGTCGCCGTACCGGAAACCGTGCGCCGTCGCCCTGGACGCGGTGATCATGTTCAGCTCCTCGGCCAGCTCGTTCACCGCGTGCCGCGCCTTCGGCGACGCCGGGCACTCTCCGGTGCCGAAGAACAGTGGGTAGCCGAGAACCAGCACCCGCGCATCGGGCGCCTGCGTACGAATCGCGTCGTACAGCCCGTCCAAGCGGCCGGGCAGCACGGTCCGCACCTGGTCACGGGCCTGTTCGACCCGGTCGAGGCAGGCCTGCTCCGGACCGGTGGCGCACTGGCCGACGACCGGGATCAGGCCGACGTCGTTGCCGCCCACATTCACGCTGACCAGCGTGCTCTCCTCCGGGACGGCGGGCAGCTGTTTGCCCAGCACATCGGCGGTCGTCGCCCCGGAGCAGGCGACGAAGGTGAACTCCGGAACGTGCTGCTCGGCGACCCACAGCGCCGGATAGGCGCGGGGCGTCCGCTGGCAGGCACCGCTGGCCGGGTCGTAGTCCCCGGCGCCGACGCCCGAGGTGTACGAAGCCCCCAGTGCCGCATAGGAAACCGGCCGCGCCGCGGCGGGCTGGGCGAGTAGTACGGAACACACGACCGCCAGGAGTCCGGTGAGCCACTTGTTCATGACTTCCGGCCTACCGCCAGCAGCCCCGGGACAGAAGAACCTTCACTCGAACGGCACTGCTACTGTCTGGCCTCACTATGCGGCTGTTCGGCCGAATGCTGTTGTGTCATCTGGCGAACTGGGGTGTCGTCCGATCCCCCTTTCGTGATCGTGAACGGAGTGCGGGGCGTGCAGACACCGGAGGAATGGCTCGCCGGGTTCGAGGCGAAGATCGCCGATGCCAAGCAGAAGGCCGAGCAGTTCCAGGAAGGCCTGAAGACAGCGGGGGCCACGGCCACATCCGAGGACGGTCTGCTCAGCGTCTCGGTGGCGCCGAACGGCTCGCTGAACTCCGTGACCATCGCCGACGGTGCGATGAAGGGCTCCGGCAGCGCCCTGGCCGCGAAGATCATGAAGACCGCCCGTCAGGCACAGCGGGCAGCCGCGGCCAACGTGCTGGAGGCCTTCAAGCCACTCGGTGAGGGCACCGAGTCCCTGGAGATGCTCACCGGCTACCTGCCGCCCGCCGAGGAGGAGCCCCCGGCCGCCGCGCCGCAGAAGCGTCCGGCCGCCGGCCAGGACTGGGATGACGACGACTTCGGCAACAACTCCATCCTGGAACGGGGACGCTGATGACCGCACCGGAGAGCTATCTGACAGCGACAACCGGCGCGGGCGTCCTCGACAGCTACGCGGGGCTGATCGACAGCATCAGCAGGGGCGCGGAGGGCGAAGGACCCGACATCGTCGATGTCGCGGTGAACGGGATCGGCGCGGTGGCGGACACCATCGACACCGCCATCGACCCGCTGGCCGCCCTGTTGAACGCCGGCATCGGCTGGCTGCTGGAACACATCGAGTGGATCCGCGAGCCGCTGGACAAACTGCTGGGGAATCCCGATGAGATCAACGCGAACACGACCCAGCTGAAGCAGGCGGCCGCGCAGATCAAGCAGATGGCCGAGCAGCACCGCGCGGACCTGGGCAGCGTCGCGGACTGGCAGGGAGAGGCCGCGGACGCCTACCGCAAGTCGATGCTGCAGCTGGCCCAGGAACTGGACGACCTCGGCCACGCGACCGACGGCACCGCTGCCGTCGTCGGTGTGTCCGGCAACCTGGTGGTGCTGCTGCGCGGCATCGTGTTCGGCCTGATCTCCAGCCTGATCTCCTGGCTGATCTCCAAGGCCATCATGGCCGGTGCCGCCGCGCTCTTCACCGCGGGCGGCTCCGTCGCGGCGTTCATCGGCCTCGCCGTGGTGAAGGCGACCGCGGTCGCCACGAAGATCGCCGGCAAGATCGCGAAGCTGATCTCCGGCCTGGTCCGCAACGGTGAGCGGCTGGCCAAGCTGGCCGGAGTCATGGAGACGCTCTCCAAGAACCTGGGTCGCTTCTCCATGGTCGGTGGCGTGGGGCAGATGGTGTACGAGGGAGCCAAGCCGATGTCCATGGGTGGCCACTGATGAGCCGTCCCCATGCCGGCAGCAACATCCACGTCAACCAGCCTCGCCCGAACCAGCCGCAGGTGAACCAGCCGCAGCGCAGCCAACGACCGGCCCCGAACCAGGGCGGCGGGGCGCCCATGGGCGGCGGCACCGGGTTCCACGCCGACCCTGACGGCATCGACAACATGGGCCGGAACCTGGGAACCACCAGGGACGGAATCGCCCGGGCAGGCCAGAGCATCGGCGGCGTGCAGGTGGGCCCCAAGAGCTTCGGCGAACTGGGCTACGTGTTCGCCGGCAAGGTGAACGAGGTCGTCAACAACGCCACCCAGCACGTCGGCAAGATGTCCGAGTCGATCGGGCACGCCAGCGAGAACACCAAGCACACCGCGAACAACTACCGGACCGTCGACGACCACAGCCAGCAGTCGTTCCGCTCCGTCGCGCAGGGCAGCGCCCCACCGGCCCCCTGGGGTGGCGGAACCGGACCGGGCCCGGCACGTGGCGGTGCGGGCGGACCAGCGGTGCGCCCGGTACCTGAGGTCCAAGCCGGGCAGCCCGGTACGCGCCCGGCCCGGATGGAGGCGGCGAGCGCGGCTCCGGCCCTCCCGAAGGTCGATCCCTCGGCGGCGGCCACCGTCCGCATCCCCCGGAAGACCATCACCGACGCGGCGGCCGCTGTGGCCGGTCCGTCCGGTTTCGGCGGTCCGGGCGGCGGGCAGCGACCGACCGGATTCCAGCCGCAGTCCGGCACTTCGGCACCCCGGCCGGCACCGGGCGGCTTCGGGCCGCAGCAGGGAGGTCAGGCTCCCCGGAACTTCGGTCCGCAGGGCGCGCAGGCCTCGGCGACGCCGAACGTCGGTGGACAGCCGACCCGGCCTTCCGCTCCGGCAGCAGAGCACGGGCGGCAGGGACCGCCCCCGGTGCGGATGACCGAGCCGGCATACCGGCAGGCGATGGCCGACAAGATGCGGCTGATGCCGATGCTGGAGCCGGGCAAGGAGTCCAAGTGGCCGCAACTGGCCGCGGCGCAACTGGAGGAGGAGGGCAAGCTCCCGCCCCACCCCGGCACACCGGCGAACGCACACGGCAAACCGTTGTACGAACAGCCCGGCAAGCCGGAGACCCATCAGGCACCCGCACCCGCGCGGCCCGCCGCGGGGGCCCCGGCGAAAGCCGTACACACCCCGGAACCCGAGCAGCCGAAGCCCGCGCACCACGAGCCAGTTCCGGAGAAGACGGCTTCGCTGTCCGAGAAGCTCGGCGGTGACTCACCCCCGCCGGTCCACCCTGACGAACCGAAGCACACCGGTCTGCCGGAGCAGGACAGCTTCGACGCGCAGAAGGAGACGAAGGCACAGGCCGAGTTCGACCGGTTGATGGCCGAGCATCCGG
Organism: Pseudonocardiaceae bacterium YIM PH 21723; assembly: GCA_003600225.1. Lineage (GTDB taxonomy): Bacteria > Actinomycetota > Actinomycetes > Mycobacteriales > Pseudonocardiaceae > QZFT01. The sequence continues at coordinate 68,698 of QZFT01000078.1, read as the reverse complement.
ACAGGCACCCGGACCAGCACTGGTGGGATGCCCGGATGCAGGTCGAGATGGAAGGGCTGCGGAACCAGTACGGTCCCGACTTTCCACTGCACATGCAGCTGGAGGACGCCGAGGCGAACCTCCGCAAGCTCGGCTTCGAACCCCCCGAGGGCGGTTCCACCCATCCCGGATCACCTGCCGATGCCGGGCCGGATCACAAGGCCCCGATCAGCGAGCAGCAGCAGTGGGACGACAAAGTCCAGCAGCGGATGGACGAACTCCGGCCGAGCCGTACGCATGACGACGAGGCCCGGTTGCGGCAGGTCGCCATCGATGATCTCGCCTACGAGGGGCACCATCCACCGGCGCACACCGGCCACCCGGACACCCCGGCGCATCCCGATCACCCGGAACCGCACCATTCGCTCGACGAGTTCCGCCAGGAGTTCCACGACCGCTCGTGGGAGGATCCCCACTTCCGGGCGACGGACGAGCAACTGGCCCGCTATCTGGGCGATCCGACCACGCCGGAAGCCAATCTCCGGCGATCGGATCTCCAGGACCAGGTGCGCGACGACCTGAACAAGATCCACGAGGAGCTTCCGCAGAAACGCGCGGAACTCGCGCGGGCGGAGGACGACTTCGCTCGCCGCGAAGCGGACCGGCTCCGGGACGAGATCGAGGAGATGGAGGCCAAAGAGCCTCTGCTGCGCAGGCAGGAGGCTCAGCTGGCGCACATGGGCGATGCCCATGTCGTCGCGGTCCGCGACTACGCGCTCACCGGCTACACGTCGACGAACGGTGCCCTGCGTTCCGACATCGGCGATGGCCTGGAGGAACGGACACCCCATGTGCAGGCGCTGAGCAGTGCGCTGGACACCATGCCGGACCACTCCGGACAGGTCTATCGCGGTATGCACATCAACGACCCGGAGAAGCTCGCGGCCTTCATCGAGCAGTACCAGCCCAAGGGGGACGGGCCACACATCGTCCGCGACCCCTCGTTCGTCAGCAGCAGCCGGGATCCGAAGGTCGCCTTCGACGGGGCCTTCACCGGGAACGTCAAGATGACCATCGAGTCCAGCCACGGCAAGGATCTCCAGCTGGTCCCGCAGCGCAACGAGCGAGAAGCCGAGATCCTGTTCCAGGCGGGAACCAATTTCCGTATCGACAAGTTCGACATCGACGCGGACGGCAATATCAGTGTGCACATGACCGATCTGGGACGTGGAGATGTCTGAGAGCTTCCAGGAGCGCCGGGACCGGGAACTGGCCGAGGCCCAGGCCCGCATGCGGGCGAAGACGGACTTCCCCATCGGCCTCACGGACGACATGCGGCCCTACCAGGTCTCCCACGCCTCGATCCCGCTCGGCGACCGGGTGCACGGGATGCTGGCGGGCGGCGCCCTCGGCGAGGCGATCGGCCGGAAACTGACGGCACAGATCGCTGCCGGGCAGGTCCGTCCGATGTCGGAACTGGACGCCGCCGCCGCGCTGCTCACGGTGGTGCGGCTGGCGGAGGGCCCACTTCCGGTCGGTGGCGGCACCCAGCTGATGTTGTTCACCGGCGATGGCCTGATCCGGTGCTCGCACACGGCACGCCGGACCGGCACCGCCCCCGACCTGTCCGCAAGCCTGCGGAGTTCCTATCAGCGCTGGCTGTACACCCAGCATCACCCCGCGCCCCAGCCTGGGAGCCGGCCGGACGGGGCGCTGTTCCGGGGTACCGCGCTCTACGAGGCGACCGGTGTCCACGGGACCGCGACGACGCTGCTGGAATACGCCCGCTCCGGCCGGTACGGGACCGTGGCACAGCCGATCAATTCGGCGGATGATCACGAGGCGTTGCTGCGCATCGCGCCACTCGCCGTGCTCCCAGTGGGCCCGGACGCGGTGTTCCGGACAGCGGTCGAGGCGGCGGCGCTGACCCACGGCCACCCGGATGGTCACCTCCCCGCAGGCGTGCTGGCCGCCCTGCTGAAGATCCTTTCCGAGGGCGCCGCGACCATCGAGGAGGCGTTCCGGAGCATCGCGCCGGTACTGCGCTCCTACCCGGGCTGGGAACCGACGTACAACGCCGTCGAACGGGCCGTGGGCTGGGCGATCACCGGACCGCAGAACGCCACCGCCACTCAGCTCACCGAAGAGTTCGGCTCAGGCGACACCGCCGTGTCCGCCCTGGCATTGGCGATCGCCGCGTCCCCGGATCACGGCCGGCGGGCCAGGGGCGTCGCGGCACAGATCGCCGCGGCCTGCCATCACCTCGGTGACCTCAGCGCCAGCGGAATGATCGCCGGGCAGCTGGCCGGTATCCGCCTCGGTTTCCCGGGCGTGCCGGCGAATTCCTATCGCGGGGTGACCGTCGGCACCGAGCTGGACCGGCTGAGCCTTGATCTGCAGACCGAGTTCCTCCGCGCCGACAAACCCGAGGGCCCTGGCTGGGAACTGCGGTATCCGATCGACGGTCGGCCGGGTTTCGTCTTCCGCGGTCCCTTCCCGCTGCCGGCTCCCTATGACACGTTCACCGCGGGTTCGGCGGCGGCCCGGCTCATCGTGCCCAAGATCAGGGGAACACTGGTCGGTGGTGCGGCGGCCGAGGCCATCGCGTACGAGCTCCGGGATGGTGTGGAGTCGGGTCGTCTGCAGCCGGTGCAGTACCTCGACCAGGCGGCATTCGAGTCAGCCGTCCGGGAAGTAGCCGGCTCGAACGGTCTCCGCTTCGGCACCGGCACCCGGCTGACGATGTTCAGCGCGGAGGCGGCTATCCGGGCGGATCGGTCGGCGAATCGTGATCTCCTCGGTGCCCTGCGGCGTGGTCTCCAGTTCGGGCAGTACGTCCGGGAGCACACCTGGCAACAGGCCACAGTGGACGCACTCCGCCCCGACAGCCCGTGGGTGCGGTGCGAACCGATGTACGCCCGGCGCGATCCGGCACCGGTCACCGAGGGGAACGACTGTGGCGCGCTCATCCGTTCTGCTCCGCTGACGTGGTGGTGGGTGCCCGATCCCAGTGCGGCGGACGCGTTCCGGACAGCCGTGGAGGCGGCGGCGCTGACGCACGGCCATCCGGACGGCAGGCTTCCCGCGGGGATGCTCGCCGGGCTGCTGGCCCTGACGCAGTACGGCAACTCGCTGCCGGACGCCCTCGCCAAGCTCACCCCGATCCTGCAGTCCTATCCGGGGTGGGAGACGACCCAGCGGGCCATCTCGCGCGCCGTGGAACTCGGGCGAAGCGAACGCCGGCCGACGCCGGCCGAGGTCACCGCCGAACTCGGCGACGGCCGTACCGCGCCCTCCGCGCTGGCCATCGCGATCTGGGCCTACGGGCCGGAGCAACGGTCATTCCTGGACCGGGTGACCGCGGCGACCTACCACCACGGCGACACCACGGCGGCAAGTCTGCTGGTCGGTCAGCTCACCGGTGCACAGCAGGGAATCACCGGTATTCCGAACCAGGTGATCACCGCGCTCGCCGGGCACGAGGCCATCGATCTGCTCGGCGCCGAGCTGTTCTTCGGATCGTTCCTGCACACCAAGCCGTCTCCTGCGGTGTGGGAGGAGAAGTATCCGGCCGCGTCCCCGGTCACCTACTCGAACCGGGTGCTCGGGTCCCTCGTGGCCGGTGCCATCGGCGACGCGCTCGGCTATCCGATCGAGTTCAACAACATCAGCATGATCCGCAGCCGGTTCGGTGAACACGGCCTGACCGACTACGTGCTGAACCACCTGGGCGAGGCGGAGATCTCCGACGACACCCAGATGACGCTGTTCACCCTGGAGGGCCTGATCCGGGCCCATCGAGCGGGTGCCGCCGACCCGGTTCCCTTCGTGCAGCACGCCTATCAGCGCTGGCTGCACACGCAGAACACCTCGTGGGAGAACGCGCGCGGCAGCTTCCCGGAACCGGCACCGGATGGCTGGCTGATCACCCACGATCTGCTGTTCCGCAACCGGGCACCGGGCGCGACCTGCATGAGCTCGCTGCGCAAGTTCGCCGAAGTGGGCATCGTCGGTACCCCGGACCAGCACATCAACGACTCCAAGGGCTGCGGCGGCGTGATGCGGGTGGCACCGGTCGCGCTGTGGCCGGGACAGCCGGACGAGGTCTTCGCGGTCTCCGCGCGGATCGCGGCGCTGACCCACGGGCACCCCAGCGGCTACCTGTCCGCCGGCACCTTCACCGTGATCATCGGCTCGCTGATCCGCGGTACCGCGCTGCCGGTGGCCATCCAGCAGGCGCGGTCCATCCTGATCACCTGGGACGGGCACGAGGAACAGGTACGAGTGCTGGACCGGGCGGTGGAACTGGCCGCTGAACGGAACCCCTCCCCCGAGCTGATCGCCGACGAGCTGGGCGGCGGCTGGGTGGGCGAGGAGGCCCTCGCCATCGGGCTCTACGCGGCGCTGTGCACGGACAACGTGCGGGATGCTCTGCTGCTGGGCGCGAACCACACCGGGGACAGCGACTCCACCGCGGCGATCGCCGGCAACCTGGTCGGCGCGATGTACGGGCTGGAGGCCGTCCCGCAGGAATGGCGGGCGAAGCTCGAACTGGGTGATGTGATCACCGAGGCGGCCCGTGACCTGCTGCGCGAGTTCTCCGGGCGGCACGAGGCTCCGGATTGGGCCGTTCGATACCCGGCTAGTTGATCTTTTCTTTGCAGGGGGCGCCAACCCGGTGCGCGAGTACCGGTTTGGCGCCCCTTATTCTGGCTATAGACCTATCCGGTGACGGTGTGCATGCCGTGCCGGTTTCCCGTTACGCGTAGAAGGGAAGCCGTCCATGACCACGGACACCACCGCGATCGCGGATCGGATGCTCGGGTGCGTGCTCGGCGGGGCCGTCGGTGACGCGTTGGGCGCGGACATCGAGTTCCTGTCGATCGACGCCATCCGTCAGCGCTACGGCCCGGACGGCCTGACCGACCTGGACTCCGCCGACGTCGCCCTGATCACCGATGACACCCAGATGACCCTGTTCACCCTGGACGGGCTGATCCGGGCACACATGGCCCGGCGCTACGGCCACGACGTCGAGGTGATCGACGAGCTGCAGGCCGCCTACCAGCGCTGGCTGCACACCCAGGGCCGCGAGTGGTCCGAAGCCGCGGGCCCGTTGCTGGCCGAGTTCCCGCAGCCGCCCGGCTGGCTGGTGACCGCCCCTGAACTGTCCGCCGCCCGCGCCCCGATGCGCACCGTGTGGCAGGCCCTGGAGCGCTTCGCCAAGGGTGAGCCCCGCGGCTCCGTCACCGAGCCGGTGAACAACTCCAAGGGCTGCGGCGGCATGGTCCGCGTCGCGCCGATCGCGTTGTGGTCCGAGGACCCGCGCGAGGTGTTCACGCTCGCCGTCGACGCCGCCGCGCTGACCCACGGCCACCCCTCCGGCTACCTGCCCGCCGGCGCGTTCGCGATGATCGTGCACGGGCTGATGCGGGCCAGGGGCCTGAAGTCCGCGGTGGACGACGCGCTGACCGAGCTGGCCGGCTGGGACGGCCACGAGGAGACCACCGAGGCGCTGCGCGCCGGCATCGAGCTGGCCGGCAACCCGGAGCGCTCCCCCGAACTGATCATGGAGAAGCTGGGCACCGGATCCACCGGCGAGTCGAACCTGGCCATCGCGGTCTACGCCGCCATGGCCACCACCGACGTGCGGGCCGGCTACCTGCTGTGCGTGAACACCTCCGGGGACAGCGACTCCATCGCCTCCGTCTACGGCAACCTGGTCGGCGCCCTGTACGGCCGGGACGGCCTGCCGGCGGCGTGGCTGGACAAGATCGAGCTGCGCTCGGAGATGAGCCGGCTCACCAACGACGCGATCAACGAGTTCGGCCCGATGCCGTGGACCCCGCCGCACCGCTACGGCGTGCCGGAGCCCGAGCCGGAGGCGGCCGTCGACGAAGAGACAGCCCCGGAAGAGCCCGAGGTGATCACCGAGGACGGCGCGCTGCGGGAGGGCGAGGTACTGGCCTTCCGCGGCGGACAGCGGGCCGCGGCGCGGATCGAGTACGAGATCAGTTTCAGCGGCGCCTGCTCGGTGCGTGCCTACGGCCCGTGGGGCGTGGTCACCGGCGAGATCGGCGTGGTCATGCACGCCTTCCAGGCACTGCGCAAGGAACTCGACCCCAGCGGCTGGCGGCTGGCGGTGAACGGCGCCCGCGGCGATGTGTACTGCACCAACAAGCAGATCGAGTGGACGCACGGCACCCGGCTGCACGTGATGGACTCCGAACAGGACGGCAAGCCGGAGAACGTGTTCATCTTCGACCCGGCCGAGCCGGGGTCGATCGTGAGCGCGGCCGTACAGGAAGCCCGGATCTTGGAGTACAGCCGCCGATGACCACGCACACCTTTCACGACCACCTGCGTGGGGCCATGCTCGGCGGCGCCCTGGGCGATGCCTTCGGCGCCCGGCTGATCGACGACGAGCACCCCACCGAGCTGACCGCGCCCGGCCACGGCACGGCGGCCACCCAGCTGGCCTGCTTCACCCTGGAGGCCACCATCCGGGTGGCGCTGACCATCGGGCACTACGGGCACGAGGACATCGACCCGTACCACCACCTGCGGGTGGCGTACCTGCGCTGGCTGCACACCCAGGGTGTGCCGGTCCCCGGCCTGGAGACGCAGCAGCCCACCGGCTGGCTGGCACACGCACCGGAGATGTCCGAGGTGCGCGTCGGCGAGCCGACCACCAGCGAGGCGCTGCAGTCCGGCGAGGCGGGTTCGTTCGGCAAGCCGATCAACACCTACGGCGATCCGGGCGCGCTGCTGCGTTCGGCACCGCTGGCCTTCTGGTCCCCGGTGATCAGCGAGGTGGCCTACGTGGCCGCCCGCGCCGCCGCACTGACCCACGGGCACCCGGACGGTCACCTGCCCGCCGCCGCGCTGGCGATGATCGTCCAGCAGGCCGGCCTCGACCAGACGCTGCCCGAGGCCGTCACCGCGGCGATCACCGAACTGTCCTATTGGGACGGTCACCAGGAGACGGTCGAGGAGCTGCGCACCGCGCTGGAGCTGTCCCTGGAGCCGGCCGCCGAACACCTGGTGGCGAAGCTGGGCGACGCGGCCACCGCGACCTCCTGTCTGGGCATCGCGGTGTACTACGCGTTGACCGCGGCGGACGTGAAGTCCGCGCTGCGGCTGGCGGCCGCGCAGAGCACGGCCACCGCCGGTGCCTGCGGCGCGATCCTGGGCGCGTTGAGGGGCCCGAAGGGACTGCCCGCCGACTGGCTGGAGGCGCTGCAGCTGCGGGAGGTCATCGAGCAGCTGTGCGCGGACACCCCGAGCGAACCGAGCTCCGACGCGCCCGCCGAGGAACTGACCCGGCGATACGGCATCCGCCTGCCACAGGAGAAGAGCGCCAAGCCCGCACAGGCGGTCCCCGAGGTCGCGGCGCCGGAGATTCCGGTGACCGTGGACCAGGAGGCCGTGGCCGCGGCGAAGCGGGACGCCGAGCACCGGTTGCGCGGCATCGCCGCCCGCGCGGGGGTCAGCAGGCGGTTCCTCAGCCTGTGGACGCCCGCCGAGCACGCGTGGTGCCTGCTCGATGAGGACGGCCAGTTCCAGGTCTTCTGGCAGCAGGACGGCGTGCGCAGTGGCGTCGGCCGGTTCACCGAGCTCACCCCGGCCGCCGTGTATCTGACCGCGCAGCTGCGGGAGAACGCGCACCGGCTGCGCCGGGCACCGGACGAGCAGCTGGAAGATTACGAGTGGCCGATCCAGCCGCTGCACACCGAGCCCTCGCTGGCCCACTTCACCGACAAACGGCTGCTCAAGCTGGCACCGGGCACCGAGCTGGACCACTACGGGGACTACGACCGGAACGTGGTCTACGCGACCGGGACTCCGCCGGAGATGCGCGGCGGCCCGCAGGGCGTGAACGGCCTGCCCTACCGGCGGCTCCGCCTGGTGGGCGGTCAGCAGCTGCAGGTGCTGCACGCCGTGGCCAAGCCGGCGGGCAATCGGCCGGGTGGCGGCTGGGCGTACATCCTGCCCGCACCCATCGGCGAGATGATCCGCAACCGCTGGCTGGTGGAGCTCGGCGACCACGATCCGAGCCGGGCGCCGATCAAGCCTCCGCTGGGTATCGACCAGATCACTACCCCTGAGTAGCCTGCCCGGCATGGAGCTGAACGGGAAGGCTGTTCTGATCACGGGTGCCGCACGCGGCATCGGCGCGGAGCTGGCCCGCAACCTGGCCGGGCAGGGCGCGAAGATCGGCTTGGTCGGGCTGGAGCCCGAGCTACTGGAGAAGCTTGCCGCCGAACTCGGCCCAGGACATTCCTGGGCCGAGGCGGACGTCTGCGACCAGCAGGCAGTGGAGTCGGCCACCGCGCAGGTGGTCCGGGACCTCGGCGGTATCGATGTCATCGTGGCCAACGCCGGCGTGGCGCCCATGGGCACCGTGCGGCAGGTGGACCCCGGCGCGTTCGCCCGCACCGTGGACATCAACCTGACCGGCGTGTTCCGCACGGTGCAGGCCGCCTTGCCGCACATCATCGAGCGGCGTGGCTACGTGCTGGTGGTCTCATCGCTGGCCGCCTTCGGCCCGATGGCCGGATCCGCGGCCTACGGCGCGTCCAAGGCGGGTGCTGAGGCGTTCGCCAACGCACTCCGGCTGGAGGTCGCGCACCTCGGCGTGGACGTGGGCAGCGCCCACCCGTCCTGGGTGGACACCGACATGGTGCGGGACGCGGGAGCGGACTCCGCCTCCTTCGAGGAGCGGCGCAAGAGCCTGCCGTGGCCGGCGAACTCGTTCACCTCCGTCGAGGAATGCGCGCGGCTGTTCGCCGAGGGCATCCGTAAACGCAGGCGCAAGGTGTTCGTGCCCAAGAACGGCCTGGCGGCCCAGTTGCTCCGCAACGTGGTCGTCAGTGGGATCGGCACCTTCCTGGCCAAGCGCATGATGGCCAAGGTGATCCCGCAACTGGAGCGGGAGTCGCAGGAACGCGGGCGCAGCTTCTCCGAGATCGTCGAAGCGCAGCGGCCGGACAAGCAGAGCTAGCCGAACACGGGGTTACAACGGGGGTGCCCGGGGATAACGGCTGAGATATACCCGACCCGGGCACGCTCTTGACCTTGTGCGGTCGTTCGAAGAATCATGCGCGCCATGGCTTTCCGCCGATGTGTCATCGTTGTCAGCTCAGTCCTCTTATCCCTCGCCGCGATTGCCGGCCCCGCCGCTGCCGCCGTGCAGGTCCAGCAGATAGCCGAGGTCGATTTCGGCCCCTCGAAGATCACCGCCGAGGCCGCCCAGTCCACGTACGACGACACGGCCGCCTCGTTGTATCTGGTCTCCTACCGGAAGGCAGCGCAACACTGGGAAGAGCAGGACCGGTTACGCCTGCGCAGTGAGGGCGACTGGTTCTGGTACCCGCTGACCAGCCCGCAGGGCACCTGCCATTTCCACCGCGACGGCGACGCGATCATCGCCGGTTTCCTGGAGACCCCGTCCGCGGGTTGCTCACCCGACGCCAGGATTCAGCTGCACCCCGACGGCCACTTCGTCCGCTACTGATCCCTCGCCGAGTCCGGGGTTCCGCCGTCCCGCAGGTGGCGGAACCCCGGACTCTTTGCCCCTATCGGGTTGGTGTCTGGCTACTCATTGACCGAGCGAACTTCGCGGTGCACTATATAACCAACAAGTTCTAGAACGAAGTGGTTATCAAGATGGCGGATCGACTGAGCCTGGTGTTCGGGGCCCTCGCGGATCCGACGCGACGGGCGATCCTGCACCGGCTGAAAAAGGGTGACGCGACGGTGGCGGAACTGGCCGCCCCGTTCAACATGTCGCAGCCCGCCGTGTCCAAGCACCTGAAGGTGCTGGAGGCGGCCGGGTTGATCTCCCGGACCCGGCAGGCGACCGCCCGGCTGAGTCATCTGGAGGCGACCGGCCTGCAGGAGGCCACCGGGTGGCTGGTGACCTACCGGGAGTACTGGGAACAGAGCCACGCGCGTCTCGACACGCTGCTGCTCGAACTACAGGAAGAAGGAGACTGACCATGTCCAAGACCGAACTGATCACCGAGCCGAACTCTCCCCGGCTGATCGTCCGCCGCGCGTTCAACGCCCCGGCCAAGCTGGTCTTCCGGGCCCATGTGGAGCCGGAGCTGATCAAGCGCTGGCTGGGTCCGGCCAAGTACGCGACCGAGGTCGAGACCCTGGACGCTTCCCACGGCGGCCAGTACCGCTTCCTGCACCGGGACGACGAGGGCAATGAGTTCGCCTTCCGCGGGCTGTTCCACGGCACCCCCTCGGTGGACGAGGGCATCACCCAGACCTGGGAGTGGGAGGGCCTGCCCGGCCACGTCTCCCTGCAGAAGATGACCTTCGAGGAGACGGCGGACGGCCAGACCATCGTGCACTCCGACGTGGTGTTCCAGTCCGCCGAGGACCGCGACGGACACATCGCGGCCGGCATGGAGGGTGGCATGAACGAGGGCTACGACCGCCTCGACGCCCTGCTGATCGAGCTCTGATGACCGAGCGCCGAGTGGTGTCCTGGGCCCATGTCTCCCTAGATGGCTACACCAGCGGACCCGGCGGGCCGGCCCAGGACACCTGGCTACACGAACACGCCGGCCGGGAACAGTCCCTGGCCTACTTCGAGGGGATCTGGCGCGGCGCCGACACCGCGCTGCTGGGGCGAGTCAACTACGAGGGGTTCCACTCGGTGTGGCCGGGCATCACCGCCGATCCGGCCACCCACCCCAGGGCCCGGGAGCTGGGCCGGTGGCTGCAGACCGTGGAGAAGATCGTCTTCTCCCGCACCCTGCGGACGGCGGACTGGGAGAACTCCCGGATCGCCGGCGAGCTGGAGACCGAGGTCATCGCCCTGAAGCAGGCGCCGGGCCGGGACATCCTCGTGGCGAACAGCGCCAGTGTCATCCAGGCACTGCTGCGCGCCGACCTCCTGGACGAGATCCGGCTGAACGTGCTCCCGGTGCTCCTGGGCGGTGGCCTCCGCCTGTTTCCTGAGGGGCTCCCGCCCTCCACCTGGACCCTGGCCGAGTCCACCACCCTCTCGCACGGCGCCCTGGGGCTCCACTACCGCCGCTGACCCCCGACTCCCATGGCAACATGGGCGCTTTTCTCCCGTCAGACGGGAGAAAAGCGCCCATGTTGCTGTCCGATTCCGGACAATTCAGGACTTCCGAGGCTCCCCGCGGTAGGTGCCGAAGGACCAGCGGTTGCCCTCCGGATCGAGGATGGCGAACTCACGGGAGCCGTAGTGGGTGTCGTTCAGCTCCGCGATGACCTCGGCACCCGCTGCGGTGACCTTGGCGCACAGCGCATCCGGATCGTCCACGACCACATAGGCGCCGAAGGTCCCCGGGCGCAGGCACCACTTGCCCCCATCCTCCCGATCGGAGCCGAGCATGATGCCGCCGCCGAACGGCCAGGACAGCTGGGCATGTTCGACCACATCGCCGTCACCGAAGACGGCGGTCTCCTCGAAGCCGACCACGTCGACCAGGAATCGGATCAGTGCGCGTGCGTCGGTGGCCCGCAGCGTGGGCCAGACCTGGGGTGCCGGTGTCTCACTCATGCCACCTACTCTCCCGTGGGCTTGAGGACCTCGGCTTGGAAATTTTGGAACTCGGCGGTGACCCATTCGGTCGGCGAGCAACCGGTGAACCGGCGGAACTCGCGCACCAGATGCGGCTGGTCATAGAAGCCGAACACGGCGGCCACCTCGGCCAGATCCAGCGGTCCGCCGGCCCGCGCACGCTGCTGCACCAGCCTGCGGGCACGGTCAAAACGGACAACGCGAGCCGCGGCCTTGGGGGTCAGTCCGACCTCGCTGCGGAAGCGGTTGGCCAGGTGCCGCTCGCTCCAGCCGATCTCCGCGGCCAGCCCGCCGATGCTCAGCGCCCCACCACTACCCATCAGTCGCTGCCAGCCGTACCCGATCTCCGCGGACACAGTTGCCTCGGCCAGCCGGGCGAGGAAGAACTCGTCCAGCGCCGCGAACCGCTGTGTCCAGGTGGGGAGTTCTGCCATCCGATCGCACAGCCGGTTCGCGGCCGGCCCGAGCATCAGCTCGGCCTCCGCGTTGACGTCGGTCAGCTCGCCGGCGGGCAGGTCCAGCAGCATCCGGGCGCCGAGCGGATTGACCATCAGCTGGATGCCGGACTGGGCCCCGTCGTGAGTGATCACCTCATGGGACAGATGCAGGCCGCCGACGATCGCCCGATAGTCACCGTGCCGCATCAACCGCAACGGCTCGAATAGCGTGAAGATGATCGTCAGATAGGGCGAGGGCAGTCCACGGTGCACCGCGGGCGGCACCCCACGCTGGTGATAGCCGTGATAGGCGGCGATATAGGGCCGCAAGGCCGCCGCCGGTTGCCCGGCGGCGGCCTCGTTCACCACGCTCATGAACTCACGGTAGTCCTCAGAGCTTGGGCGCGTCAGCGATGAAGACGTCCAGCACCCCGTCCGCGAGCTTGATCGGGCCCTGCGGCCGGGTGGTTCCCGGGATGGTCTGGATCTTCGCCGCCGCGTCGGCGTCCGCCTTGGCCTCGGCGAACAGCTTGTCCGGCGACTCCCCGGCGGCCTTCGCCTGCAGCGCGTCCAGGGTCCTGCTCGCCGACCGGCCCCACAGGGCGAGCGCGTCCAGCCACGGCTTCGACTCGTTCAGGAACGCGGGCTCCACCGAGCCACCACGGATGGTGGCGCTCGCCGTGGCCAACTGCTCGACGTACGGACGCAGTTCCGCCAGCGCCTTCGCCTTGTTCCCGGCCTTCCAGTCGGCGCGGAACGTGTCCAGCCTGCGTTGCAGCGCCGGCGCCTGCTTGGTGATGGAACTGCCGTTCGCGATCGGCATGAGGTGCTCGGTGTCGAAGAAGGCGAGCAACGCGCTCGTGGCCGCCGGGTCGTTGCCGGACAGCTCCTGGGCGGCCAGCGTCAGACTGCGATCGGCCTGGTAGGCCTTGGCGTTCCAGGTGAAGTCCGCCCCGCCGACCAGGGCGACCTTGCTCGCCGAAGCCTGGTTCATCGGGTTCAGCGTGATGCCGGTGGTCGTGTCCGCCAGCCCGGCCTCGCGGTAGTCATAGGGGGCCAGCAGCAGCCGGCCGGCGGTGGCCTGGAAGTCGTTGACCGGGTAGTTGTCCCAGACGAACGTCTTGCGGCCCCAGACGGTCTGCGCCCGTTTGGCCTCGGCAGCGGTGATCTTGGCGGGAACCACCTCCTCACCGGTCCACATCACCTCGATACCGGTGTCCAGGCCACGCAGTGCCTGCTTGTAGGCGGAGTCCTTGGTGCCCCAGTACTCGGTGGGCACCATCTGCAGCGGCTTGGCACCCGGGTGGGTCCTGATGAACTCCCGGCTGACCCGGTTCACCAGTTCCGCCTGGGCCTTGCCGGTGTTGGCGATGGTCGGCGCGCCGTACGCGGTCTGATCCTGCGCGCAGTGCCACTTGCCGTAGTCGATGTCGTCCAGCGGAATGGAGAACGCCCGGCCGCCCAGGTCGTAGATCGCCTGCAGCTTGCGGACGAGGGCCTGCTGATCGGACTTGTCGGAGAAGCAGATGGTGTTGCCCGGCGACAGGGCGAAGGTGAACCGCACGTGTGCGGCCTGCGCGGCCGTGACCAGTTCCCCCAGTTGCGCCAGCTTGTCCGCCGGATACGGCTCCCGCCACTTCTCCCGGTGGTAGGGGTCGTCCTTCGGCGCGTAGATGTAGGTGTTCATCTTGTAGCGGCCGTAGAAGGCGAGCTGATCCCGCCGGTCGGCGTGCGACCACGGGGCGCCGTAGAAGCCCTCCACCGAGCCACGCAGCGGCATCAGTGGGAAGTCGGTGACCTTGGCACCTCTGATCAGCTTGGGTGCGACCAGCTGGCGGAAGGTCTGCGCGGCGTAGAAGAGCCCGTCGGCGTCCTGGCCGCCGAGCACCACGGTGTCCCGATCGGTCAGCAGCCGGTACCCCTCAGCCGGCGTCGCGCCACCGGGCAGCGCCGCAGCGATATCGGGGTCGCTGAGCAACCCGGCCCGCACGGCAAGCCCGCCTCCGGCGCCACCCGGTTTGACCACGGTGACGGTGCCGGCACCAGCGGACTTCAACGCGGCGGTCAGTACCTGGCGAGTGGACTGATCAACGTCATCCGCGACCACCAGCCGCACCTGATCCGGCACGGGCACGTCGACGGCGGCGGAGATCGACTGTGGCTGCGGTGTCACCGCGGGCGGCGCGGTAGCGGCCGTCCCGGTAGCCGGGACCAGCAGACCTAGCAGGGCTGCGCATAACAGCGTGGGTAATGCCTTGTGCAGGGTCACGATCAGCAGCCTAACGAGCCAGGCAAGCCCTTACCCTGCCCGAATGCCACCAATCACAATTAACACATACAGCTCTGTGAATTACAAATCCTTTGAGCGCCTTCACGGCAACAATAGAGTCGAATAGCCTCCCTGTCGTTCCCGAATTCCTGGAGGCCAGGATGACCCATTCACGCCGCATCATTCTGAAAGCGGGCGCCACCGCGGCCGCATTGACCGCAGCAGGCATGGCTCTGACCGAAGGCACCGGGCAGGGCAAGACGCTCCCACTGACGCCCTGCACACCGGGGGCCACCACCCCACCGGTCATGGAGGGCCCCTACTTCAAGCCGAACACCCCCGAACGCTCCGACCTGCTGACACCGGGGATGCCCGGCGTACTGATCACCGTGTCGGGCACCGTGTTCACCCAGAACTGCACACCGGTGGCCAGGGCATTGATCGAAGCCTGGCAGTGTGACTCGAAGGGCATTTACGACAATAGCGGCTACACCCTGCGCGGGCATTTCTATACCGATGCGAATGGCAAGTTCAGCTTCAAGAGCATCATTCCCCGCGACTATGGAACCGGCGCCGATTACCGAGCGCCACACATCCATATCAAAGTCCAGCGACCCACGGCCCAGGTGCTCACCACGCAATTGTTCTTCCCGGACGACACCGAGGCATATGGCCTGAACTTCGCCGAGATGAACAGGCGCGACCGGATCTTCGAGCGCCGCAACGTCATGCCGCTCAGCCCCAAGGTGGACAACCACTACGACGCCGCCTTCGACCTGGTGACGTACTGAACCCCGGCGGCTCTGTCCGGCGGCGCCGGACAGAGCCGCCCAGGCAACAGCCACCCTCGACACCGCCCAGGAAGCCGGGCCTCGGCCTATTTTCTGACTTGCACCGTGGATAACGCCGCACCGCGAAGTACCTAAGTACCCTTCAGGTAACCATTGAACCCACCAGCACAAAGGGTTCTTTCTTTATAGGATCAATCACACTTAACAGTGCCCACTCTGTAAATTAATGCTCCCTTGAGCGTCTTCACGGTTGCAATCATGTGGAATAGCCTCCGATTCGTTCCCGAATTCCTGGAGGCCAGGATGACCCATTCACGCCGCAACATTCTGAAGGCAGGCGCCGCAGCAGCCGCCCTGACCGCAGCCGGCGTCGCGCTCACCGAAGGTACAGGTCAATCCACCACGCTCCCGCTGACGCCGTGTACGCCGGGCAGCACCACCCCGCCGATCATGGAGGGCCCGTACTTCAAACCGAATACCCCGGAGCGCACCGACCTGGTGACATCCGGAATCACCGGAGTACTCCTGACCGTATCCGGAACGGTTTTCACCCAGAACTGCACGCCGGTGACCAAGGCACTGATCGAGGTCTGGCAGTGCGACGCCAAGGGTAAATACGACAACGTCACCTATACCCTGCGCGGACATTTCTATACCGACGCGAATGGAAAGTTCAGTTTCAAGAGCATCATTCCCGCCGATTACATCGACAACGGGGATTTCCGGACGCCGCATATCCACATCAAGGTCCAGCGGCCCACCGCCCAGGTGCTCACCACCCAGCTGTTCTTCCCGGACAACACCGACGCCTACGGCAAGAACTTCGCCCAGCTCAACGCGCGTGACCAGCTCATCGACCGCCGGTGCACCATCACCCTCGGCACGAAGGTGGACAACCACTACGACGGCACCTTCGACCTGGTGACCTACTGAGTCGTCCTGGCGGCTCTGCCCTATGCGCCGGACAGAGCCGCCAGACCTTCGTCCTTGACACCGTTCAG
The DNA here is from genome assembly GCA_003600225.1 of Pseudonocardiaceae bacterium YIM PH 21723. Taxonomy (GTDB): domain Bacteria; phylum Actinomycetota; class Actinomycetes; order Mycobacteriales; family Pseudonocardiaceae; genus QZFT01. The sequence goes on along the minus strand of QZFT01000078.1, from coordinate 52,652 downwards.
GAGAGCCGGGCACGGACCTCGGCCAGGTCCCCGAACTCCGGTTCCGGCCTCACCACACCGGCCTTGGCCGAGCGGGCCAATCGCCGGTAGCTGCCGAGTACCTCCCAGACGGGAGCGAGGTCGAAGCTGGTGGCCGCCCGCACCATCGCCGCCTGGTAGTCACCGATGAATCGATCGCGCTCCGAGTCGGGCAAGGCCCGGTAGATGGCGCTGGGCAGGTACTTCCGGGTTCGCCAGCGCCTCATGCCAATGCCGCCCGGAGCACGGCCTCGACGTGGTTCGGGGCCAGTACGTATTGCTCGGCGACGGCCTCCATCGATTCGCCGGCCAGCCACGTGTCGACCACTGTGGCGACCGGGATTCCGATGTCCTCCAGGACGGGTATTCCAGCGCGGAACCGGGGATCGATGACCACCGGGGTGGATTCCGGGTACTGCTGTAGCCGCAGGCTCTGCGCGAAGCCGTCAGCTCCGTCCCAGCTGACCGAGGACAACAGGTGTTCCATCGCTTCCCGGAACCCCTTGACCCGCCGGCGCGGACCGTCGGCCAGGTCCAGCACGATGGCCACCCCATCGGTCGGGAAACGGTTACTGGCCAGGGCGAACGGGGTGTCGAACCCACGGCGGACGGCGGCCACCACCTCACGGAGCCGCGGTTTGCTCATCTGCATCTCGCGCATGGATCGCAGCACGTAGGCCTCGATCACCGCACCGAAGGGCAGCGAGAAACCGGTTCGTTCCGCTCGGATGCCGTGGACCAGCGGTTCGCCGAGCACTCGCTCGATCAACCAGGTCCGCAGCATCGGCTCGGACATCCGCAGGTGCCGGGCGGCGTCGCCGGGCATCAGTACTGGGTGAAGAAATTTGTCGGTCACGAATGCAGCGCAGCGACTGTCCCCAACGCAACACAAGCCACGACTCAGCGATGCCACCCCGGCCAGTGGGGGTGAATCCGGGCCACGAAACGGCGATGGCCCCCTCGCCAGTACGGCGAGGGGGCCATCGTCAGCTGACTAGGGCTTCAACTTCAGCGGAAGTCGCGGCCGAAGTCGTAGTCGTCCAGCGGAACCGCAGCACCGGTGCCGGTACCGAAGACATCCGGGGTGTAGTAGCCGTCGTCGTAGGACGGGATCGCGTAAGCCGCGGCCCGTGCCTCCTCGGTCGGCTGCACCTGGATGTTCCGGTAGCGGTTGATGCCCGTACCAGCCGGGATCAACTTACCGATGATCACGTTCTCCTTCAGGCCGATCAGCTTGTCGCTCTTGCCGTTGATGGCGGCATCGGTGAGGACTCGCGTGGTCTCCTGGAAGGAAGCCGCGGACAGCCAGGACTCGGTGGCCAGCGACGCCTTGGTGATACCCATCAGGACCGGACGGCCGGAGGCCGGCTCGGAACCCTCAGCCACCACGCGGCGGTTGGAGGTCTCGAAGTCGGTCCGCTCGATGAGTGCACCGGGCAGGAACTCCGTGGCGCCCGAGTCGATGATCGTCACCCGGCGCAGCATCTGCCGGACGATGACCTCGATGTGCTTGTCGTGGATCGACACGCTCTGCGTGCGGTACACGCGCTGAACCTCGCGCACCAGGTGCAGCTGCACCTCACGCGGGCCCATCACGCGCAGCACCTCGTGCGGGTCGATAGCACCCTCGAGCAGCTGCTGACCGACGTGCACGTGGTCGCCGTCCTGCAGCGCGCGCTCGGTGCCGTCCACCTTGCTGGTGGCCAGCCACTGACGCTTGGACAGCTTCTCGTACAGCACCGGCTCACTGCCGTCGTCCGGCGTGATGGTGATGGTGCGGAAGCGGTCACCCTCGTCGATGGCGATCCGGCCGTCGGTGTCGGCGATCGGCGCCTTACCCTTCGGGACTCGCGCCTCGAAGAGCTCCTGAACACGCGGCAGACCGGTGGTGATGTCGTCACCGGCCACACCACCCTGGTGGAAGGTACGCATGGTCAGCTGGGTACCGGGCTCACCGATCGACTGCGCGGCCACAATGCCGACCGCCTCGCCGACGTCCACCAGCTGACCGGTCGCCATGGAGCGGCCGTAACAGGTGGCACACACGCCGACCGCCGCCTCACAGGTGAGGACGGAGCGGACCTTGACCTTCTCGATGCCCGCGGCAACGATCGCCTCGAGCGCCGCGTCGCCGATGTCGCCGGCGCGGTTGACCAGGACGTTGCCGTCCTTGTCCGAGATGTCGTCAGAGGCGGCACGCGAGTAGATGCTGGTCTGCGCGTGCTCGTGCACGATCAGCGAACCATCCGCGAGCTTGGTACCGATCGGCAGCGTGATGCCGCGGTCGGTGCCACAGTCGATCTCCCGCACGATGACGTCCTGCGAGACGTCCACCAGACGACGGGTCAGGTAACCCGAGTCGGCGGTACGCAGCGCGGTGTCGGCCAGACCCTTACGGGCACCGTGCGTCGCGATGAAGTACTCCAGAACCGACAGGCCCTCACGGAACGAGGACTTGATCGGACGCGGGATGTACTCACCCTTCGGGTTCGTCACCAGACCACGCATACCGGCCAGCGAGCGGACCTGGGTCATGTTTCCGGCCGCACCCGACTTGACGATCGTCGGAATCGGGTTGTCGTCCGGGTAGTGCTCCTCCATGGCCTTGGCCACGTCGTTGGTAGCACGGGTCCAGATCTTCACCAGCTCGTTGTTGCGCTCCTGGTAGGAGAGCACACCACGCTGGTAGCGCTTCTCGACCTGCTCGGCTTCCTTCTCGTAGCCGTCCAGGATCTGCTTCTTGGCCGGCGGAACGAGAACGTCCGACATGGCGACGGTGACACCGGACCGGGTGGCCCAGTAGAAACCGGCGTCCTTGAAGCGGTCCAGCGTCTGCGCCACGGTGACCATCGGGTACCGCTCGGCCAGGTCGTTCACGATCACGGCCTGCCGCTTCTTGGGCAGCAGCTCGTTGATGAACGGGTAGTCCGGCGGCAGCAGCTCGTTGAAGAGCACGCGACCCAGGGTGGTCTCCGCGATCCAGGACCGGCCAGGTGCCCAGTCCTCCGGCTCCTCGCCCTTCGGCGGAACCCGGTCGTGAACGCGGATCTTGACCTTGGCCTGCAGGGCGACGGCCTTGCGGTCGAACGCCATGATGGCCTCGGCCGGGCTGGAGAACGCGCGACCCTCGCCCTCGGCACCATCCTTCAGCTTGGTCAGGTGGTACAGACCGGTGACCATGTCCAGACGGGGCATGGCCAGCGGACGACCCGACGCGGGCGAAAGGATGTTGTTCGAGGCCAGCATCAGGATGCGGGCCTCGGCCTGAGCCTCGGCGGACAGCGGCAGGTGAACCGCCATCTGGTCACCGTCGAAGTCGGCGTTGAACGCCTCACAGACCAGCGGGTGCAGCTGGATGGCCTTACCCTCGACCAGCTGCGGCTCGAAGGCCTGGATACCCAGGCGGTGCAGCGTAGGAGCACGGTTCAGCATCACCGGATGTTCGGTGATGACCTCTTCCAGCACGTCCCACACCTGCGGCCGCGCGCGCTCCACCATCCGCTTGGCGGACTTGATGTTCTGCGCGTGGTTCAGGTCGACGAGTCGCTTCATCACGAAGGGCTTGAACAGCTCAAGCGCCATCGCCTTGGGCAGACCACACTGGTGCAGCTTCAGCTGCGGGCCGACCACGATGACCGAACGGCCGGAGTAGTCGACACGCTTTCCGAGCAGGTTCTGCCGGAAACGACCCTGCTTGCCCTTGAGCAGATCGGACAGCGACTTCAGCGGACGGTTGCCCGGTCCGGTGACCGGACGGCCGCGGCGGCCGTTGTCGAACAGTGCGTCGACGGCCTCCTGCAGCATCCGCTTCTCGTTGTTCACGATGATCTCGGGCGCGCCCAGGTCGATCAGCCGCTTCAACCGGTTGTTCCGGTTGATCACCCGGCGGTACAGGTCGTTCAGGTCGGAGGTGGCGAACCGGCCACCGTCCAGCTGAACCATCGGACGCAGGTCCGGCGGGATCACCGGGATGCAGTCCAGCACCATGCCCTGCGGGTTGTTGCCGGTGGCCTGGAAGGCCGCAACGACCTTCAGTCGCTTCAGCGCACGCAGCTTCTTCTGGCCCTTACCGCTGCGAATGGTCTCGCGCAGGTTCTCGGCCTCGGCGGCGATGTCGAAGGTGCCCAGGAGCTTCTGGATGGACTCCGCGCCCATCGCACCCTCGAAGTAGTCGCCGTAACGGTCGATCAGCTCGCGGTAGAGCATCTCGTCCGCGATCAGCTGCTTCGAGTCGAGCTTGGTGAAGGTGTCCCAGATCTCGTCGAGCCGGTCCAGCTCACGCTGGGCCCGGTCACGGAGCTGGCGCATCTCACGCTCGCCACCCTCCTTGACCTTGCGGCGGACGTCGCTCTTGGCGCCTTCCGCCTCAAGCTCGGCGAGGTCGGTCTCGAGCTTCTGCGCACGACCCTCGATGTCGGCATCGCGCTTCTCTTCGACCCGCTTGCGCTCGACGCCGAACTCGGCCTCCAGCGTGGACAGGTCGTTGTGGCGCAGATCCTTGTTCACCGCGGTGATCACGTAGGCCGCGAAGTAAATGATCTTCTCGAGGTCCTTGGGCGCCAGGTCGAGCAGGTAGCCCAGGCGGCTCGGAACACCCTTGAAGTACCAGATGTGGGTCACGGCGGCGGCCAGCTCGATGTGGCCCATCCGCTCACGCCGAACCTTGGCACGAGTTACCTCGACGCCACAGCGCTCACAGATGATGCCCTTGAACCGGACACGCTTGTACTTGCCGCAGTAGCACTCCCAGTCCCGGGTCGGACCGAAGATCTTCTCGCAGAAGAGCCCGTCCTTCTCCGGCTTCAGGGTGCGGTAGTTGATGGTCTCCGGCTTCTTAACCTCACCAAAAGACCACTGGCGGATGTCGTCGGCGGTGGCGAGGCCAATGCGGAGCTCGTCGAAGAAGTTGACGTCAAGCACGTCTGGTCTTCTCCCCTTTTTTGTAGTGCAGGCCTAGGACAGTTGCTCGGCGAAGCTGTTGGGGAGGATCAACGGGAGGAAGATCCTCCCCAACAGCATTCGAGCGCTAGTTCACGACGTCATCCACCGATGGAGACTCGTTGCGCGACAGGTTGATACCCAGGTTTGCGGCAGCCCGCTCCAGGTCCTCGTCGTCGCCATCCCGCATTTCGATCGCGGCGCCGTCGCTGGACAGCACCTCGACGTTCAGGCACAGGCTCTGGAGCTCCTTCAGCAACACCTTGAAGGATTCCGGAATTCCCGGCTCGGGGATGTTGTCGCCCTTGACGATGGCCTCGTAGACCTTCACGCGGCCGAGCACGTCATCGGACTTGATCGTGAGCAGTTCCTGCAGCGTGTAGGCCGCGCCGTAGGCCTGCATCGCCCAGCACTCCATTTCACCGAAGCGCTGACCACCGAACTGAGCCTTACCACCCAGCGGCTGCTGGGTGATCATGGAGTAAGGACCGGTGGAACGGGCGTGGATCTTGTCGTCGACCAGGTGCAGCAGCTTCAGGATGTACATGTAGCCGACCGCGATCGGGTACGGGTACGGCTCACCACTACGGCCGTCGAACAGCTGGGCCTTGCCGTTGCCCTGCACCATGTGCTCGCCGTCCCGGTTCGGAAGCGTGCTGGACAGCAGTCCCTGCAGCTCCTCCTCGCGGGCGCCGTCGAACACCGGCGTGGCCGTGTTCGTGCCGGGCTCCTGTGCGTAGAGCTCCTCCGGGAGCATCTTCGCCCAGTCCGGGTTGCCGTCGATGGACCAACCGGTCTTGGCGATCCACCCGAGGTGGACCTCCAGGATCTGACCGATGTTCATACGACGCGGCACACCGTGGGTATTCAGGATGACGTCCACCGGGGTGCCGTCGGCCAGGAACGGCATGTCCTCCGCGGGGAGGATCTTGCCGATAACACCCTTGTTGCCGTGGCGGCCGGCCAGCTTGTCGCCGTCCTGGATCTTCCGCTTCTGGGCCACGTACACGCGGACCAGCTCGTTCACGCCGGGGGGCAGCTCGTCGTCGTCATCGCGGGAGAAGACCCGGATGCCGATGACCTTGCCGCGCTCACCGTGCGGCACCTTCAGCGAGGTGTCGCGGACTTCCCGCGCCTTCTCACCGAAGATCGCGCGCAGCAGGCGCTCCTCCGGGGTCAGCTCGGTCTCGCCCTTCGGCGTCACCTTGCCGACCAGGATGTCGCCATCCCGGACCTCGGCGCCGATGCGGATGATGCCCCGCTCGTCCAGGTCGGCCAGCACGTCCTCGGACACGTTCGGGATGTCCCGAGTGATCTCCTCGGCACCGAGCTTGGTGTCGCGAGCGTCGATCTCGTGCTCCTCGATGTGAATCGAGGTCAGGACATCGTCCTGCACGAGACGCTGGCTCAGGATGATCGCGTCCTCGTAGTTGTGGCCTTCCCACGGCATGATCGCGACGCACAGGTTCTTACCCAGCGCCATCTCGCCGTTCTGGGTGCACGGGCCATCAGCGATGACCTGTCCGACCTCAATCCGGTCGCCCTCGAGCACGATGGGCTTCTGGTTGATGCAGGTGCCCTGGTTGGAGCGACGGAACTTGTGCATCCGGTAGGTCTGGCGAGTGCCGTCGTCGGCCATCACCGTGACGTAGTCGGCGCACAGCTCCTCGACCACACCGGCCTTCTCCGCGGTGACGACGTCACCGGCGTCGACGGCGGCGCGCAGCTCCATACCGGTACCGACCAGCGGTGCCTCGGAACGCAGCAGCGGAACAGCCTGACGCTGCATGTTCGCGCCCATCAGTGCGCGGTTCGCGTCGTCGTGCTCCAGGAAGGGGATCATCGCGGTCGCGACGGACACCATCTGGCGCGGCGAAACGTCCATGTAGTCGACGTTCTTCGGCTCGACGAGGTCGACCTCACCGCCCTTACGGCGGGAGAGGACCCGGTCGTTGAGGAAGTTGCCACTCGCGTCGACAGGCTCGTTCGCCTGCGCCTTGATGTAGCGGTCTTCCTCGTCCGCCGTCAGGTAGTCGATCTGGTCGGTTACCCGGCCATCGACGACCTTCCGATACGGCGACTCGATGAAACCGAACGGGTTGACCCGGCCGAAGGAGGACAGCGAGCCGATCAGACCGATGTTCGGGCCTTCCGGCGTCTCAATCGGACACATGCGGCCGTAGTGCGACGGGTGCACGTCTCGGACCTCGAAGCCGGCCCGCTCACGGGACAGACCACCGGGACCCAGGGCGGACAGACGCCGCTTGTGGGTCAGACCCGCGAGCGGGTTGGTCTGGTCCATGAACTGGGACAGCTGGGAGGTACCGAAGAACTCCTTGATCGCAGCCACCACGGGGCGGATGTTGATCAGGGTCTGCGGCGTGATCGCCTCGACGTCCTGCGTGGTCATCCGCTCACGGACGACACGCTCCATACGGGAGAGACCGACCCGGATCTGGTTCTGGATCAGCTCGCCGACGGTCCGCAGACGACGGTTACCGAAGTGGTCGATGTCGTCGACCTCAACGGGAATGTCGACGCCGTCCTTGGAGTTCATCTCCGTCTCGCCCGCGTGCAGTCGCACGAGGTACTCGATGGTGGAAACGATGTCCTCTTCGGTCAGCGTGCCGCTGATGACCGGCTGGCCCGGGTTCAGGCCGAGCTTCTTGTTGATCTTGTAGCGACCAACCTTGGCCAGGTCGTAGCGCTTGTCCTTGAAGAACAGGTTCTCCAAGAGAGTCTGCGCGCTCTCCTTCGTCGGCGGTTCGCCCGGACGCAGCTTGCGGTAGATGTCCAACAAGGCTTCGTCGGGACCAGCGGTGTGGTCCTTCTCCAGGGTCGCCATCAGCGTCTCGGAGTGGTGGAACCGCTCGCGAATGGCCTCGGTGGTCCACCCCAGGGCCTTCAGCAGAACGGTGACCGGCTGACGCCGCTTGCGGTCGATGCGGACACCGACGGTGTCGCGCTTATCGACATCGAACTCCAGCCAGGCACCCCGGGACGGGATGATCCGGACGGAGTAAACGTCCTTGTCCGTCGTCTTGTCGACCGAGTGGTCGAAGTAGACGCCCGGAGAACGGACGAGCTGGGACACAACAACACGCTCAGTGCCGTTGATGATGTACGTGCCCTTGTTCGTCATCATCGGGAAGTCACCCATGAACACCGTCTGGCTCTTGATCTCGCCAGTGGTGTTGTTGGTGAACTCCGCCGTAACGAACAACGGGGCTGCGTAAGTCATGTCCTTGTCTTTGCACTCCTCGACGGACGCCTTGACGTCGTCGAATCGTGGGTCAGAGAAGGACAGCGACATAGATCCGGAGAAGTCCTCGATCGGAGAGATCTCGTTGAGGACTTCCTCCAGGCCACCCACGGGGGTCTCGTCGCCGGCATCGATCCGGCGCTGGAACCAGTCGTCGCTTCCAACAAGCCATTGGAACGACTGGGTCTGGAGGTCGAGAAGGTCAGGAACCTCAAGCGGTTCGCGAATCTTCGCGAAGGAGACCCGCTTGGGAGCCCCAGGGATCCCGGACGTGGAGTTGGTCGCAGCAGTGGCCATTGTCGCGCGGGAGACTGCCAAGATGCGTCCTTCCAGGGACTGGCTGTGCCGATCGACCGCTGGGCTGGCCGCTAGCACAGGTGTCAAAGGTGCGGCGATGCCCGGACTTTTGTGCTGTCTGATCCACCAGCAGAGCCCTCGGGGAAGGGTTCAGCGGCAGCAAGACAGGAAAATGGGCAGCGCAAAGGGGCAGTCTAGCCACGCGAACGGCGACTGTCGAGCCCGGGCCCAGAAGAGCCCGCAGAGTGCTCGGAGAAAGAGTGACCCGACTGGCGCCGACAGTCAAGATGTCTGCGACTGATCACTCCTGTGGCCCATAGTCAGATTACAATCCGTAATTGCCGGACACCGGCTCCGACCTGCATATATATGAATCCCATACGGATTCCGGGAAGCCCTGGGCGTCCGATGCGTCAATAACAAGGGAAATTAGCGGGACGCCGCAAATGACTTGCGACACACTCGTGTACATCCGTCAATACCCGACTAGGTGATCTTGATTTGAGAGATCATCACGGGAAAAATAGTGACTGAAGTCACAGACAACGGTCGCGAAGTTGAACAGCGAGGAAACCAACGCCCGCGAGTACCGCCGCAAGGACGAAACCGTGGATGAATCCGGCCTCCATGGGCGGTACCGCGGCTACCGGTTGCGTGGCGGCCAGCATCGCGGCGGCCAATTGCCCGCCGACCGACCCGCCAACGGTCCGAGCGACGGCATTCACACCGTTCGCGGTGGCGAGCCTGTCCGGCGGCGCGACATTCCCGATCGCCAGCGGCAGCGCCGCACCGACCATCCCGATACCGAGACAGACCACCACATAGGTGAGGACCACCTCGGTCACTGTGTTGTGCAGCAGCGCCAGCGCCACCCCACCCGCGGCCATCAACCCGAACCCGAGGCTCAACGCCGCCCAGGTGGAACGTGACATCCCGGCCACCGTCCCGCCGAGCAGCATGATCAGCGAGCCGGGCAACACGATCAATCCGGCAGTCGTCACCGAGGCCGCGAACCCGTATGAACCGTCGGCGAGGGCGAACTGCGGCACCAGGATGTAGAAGACGAACTGCGCACTCCCCAAGAGGAAGGCGGCCAGATGCGTCACCGGCATCGCACCCCCGCCGAGCAGGGCAGGATCGATCAGCGGCTGCGAAGTACGCCGTTGCAGCCCGGGAAACCACGCCAGCAGCACGAGTCCAACTGCGGCGAATCCGAGTACCGAACCGGATTGCCACCCTTTGGTCGGCCCCCAGGTGATGGCCAGCAGGACACCGATCAACCCGCCGGCAAGCACAGCAGCACCACGCACATCGAGCCGCCCGCTGCGCACCCCCGGGGTATCCGGGACGAACAACAACACCAACAACAAGGAGAGGGCAATGATCACGCTGCCGAATTCGAACAACCACGGCCAGCTCAGCCGATCGGCGATCAAGCCGCCGGCAACCAGAGAGATGCCACCTGCGAATCCCAAGGATCCGGAGAGCAGGCCAGTACCCAGCCGAGCCCGATCGGGCATGGTCTCGCGGACGAGCCCGAACCCCAGCGGGAGCACGGCCAACCCGATGCCCTGAATCGCGCGCACAGCGATGAGCGGCTCGATGCTGCGCACCGGAATCGCGACCAGCGAGCTGAGTAGATACACACCAAGCACCCAGATCAATACCCGGCGTTTGCCGTACCGATCGCCCAGGACGCCGAGCAACGGCGTGCACACCGACCCGGCAAGCAGGGGTGCTCCGACCACCGCCAACCCGATGAGGGTGACCGACGTGCCGATCTCCCGCTGAATCGCCGCTCCGGCCGTGACCATCGAGGTCTGCAGGAACGAATAGCCGAGGACGGCGGTCGCCAGCGCACCCAGCACACCAGCTTCTCCGCTGCTCAGCCGACGCGGCGAACCGATGTCGGTCATCCTGCTTACCCCCGTGCGCAGCAAGGAAATCCCGGCCTCACGCTAACAAGACCACGTCCTGTTCGTCTGCTCCGATCTCATTCCACAGCACAGCATCCGTGCCCTTCGATGTCGGAGATCCACCTCCTACCGAGCCATGTCAGGTACAGATTCGACCACCACCCCCGTCTGCTGCGGACCGTTATCGGTTCGTGTGCGTACCGGTCGAAGCCTTGGCTGCCGACCTCAGCGACGGAGGAGACGTCGGGTCACCTCCGAGCTGAGCTGACTGGAGTGCGGCCGTCTGCAGCGGATTCGAGCTCAGGCGCAGAGCTCCCCGCAGAGTCGTGGCTGGTCGATGCATTCGAGCCTGGGCGCCGTGGCCCGGGGATCGTGCTCACCGGCTCAGGTATGGGCTCGTTGATCTCATTGCCTGCTGTGGTCAGTGCAGCAACGGCGAGATCGACGCGGGCTTGCTCCTGGGTGCGCTGATCGTCGTTGGGCCTGGTGTCACGAGCCAATCGATCGACCCGCTGATAGGCCGCCTGTACCTCGTCGAGCGTGGAATACAGCCTCAATTCACCCATCCCATCCGGCTTCGCCGCGATCGTCAGCGATCGATCCCGTTTCCGCCGCTGGTGCCTGGTCTCAGCACCGACGGGATCGATTTCGCGGACTATGCGTTCTCCGAGGGATCTCATCCGCCAGATCGACAGTTCTCGGGCTATCGGGATCACTCGATCTTCGACTTGGCGAGCCAGGTCCGGCAGGAGGGGCTTGGTCAGATTGATCAGCATCTTGGCTTTGGGCACATCGATGGCGCCCTGCGCGAGTGATTCCTGGGTGCGAGGGAGCTTCGCCGCCAATGACCGCGCCTGCTCGGCGAATGCGCGCATTCTCGCGGCGCCTGCTTTCATCAGGACGCGGGTCTCCTCCCGGTCTCTTTCGTAGTCGTCGGTCGTGGACAACAACAGGTGCAGCTCGCTGAGGAAGTCAGCGGTCACGGTGGCGATGAGTCGGTACTTGCCGGCCACGTTGGCGGGCGTTGTTTGTGCGGTCACGAGCCTGAAGCTACTCGAACATGTTTGCCATAAATTCAGCTCTCAGTGGTTTCTCAGTTGATCTACCGCGATTCTGCGCCGTTTGACCAGGCCAGAGGCGGCGCTACGCCTGCCGCGTCAAATACCCGAGTGGGTGATGAGCGATAGGTGTCCTCTCGGTCATCACTCGTCTGCTCGGCGGCATAAAGGGGACAGCCCGAGGAACCACTGGGTTCCGCCACCGGCATCACCCACATAACGTTTTCGCAGCCCGCGTCATGAGCCCCTATGCATGACGTCCCTGTCCGCGGTGTGTCACCCACCAGGGAGACGCATAGATCGAACGAGGGACACTTCGAGGGTCCCGATCGGGTGGCATGTAGTGCGGACAATCGGGATCCACGCTGGGATTGACCGGCGGAGCGGGACCCCGCGGACAGCTTCGCGATGAACGGGGTTGTGGTGAAAGTTTCGAAGTATCTGGGGAAGAAACTGGCGCGCCGGTTTCGAGCCTGGGATGCCGACGGCAGCGGCTATCTGTGCGAGGAGGACTTCGTTCGGCGGGCGCGACTGGTCGCTTCGGCGGGTGGCCACGACGTCGGATCTGTCCGGCATCTGGAGGTCCAGGAACAGTTCTTGATCCTGTGGAAGAGCCTTGCGGGTGAGGCCGGCGTAGATCATCTGACGGTGGAGCAGTACTGCACCGCGTTCGCCGCATTGGTGGTCAGCCATCCGGATGGCTTCGATGCGGTCTATGGCCCGTTCATCAGGGCCAGCGCCGGGGCGGTGGACATCGATGGGGATGGCGCGCTGAATCGGCGCGAACTCCGCCTCTGGTACGCCACCCACCTGCAGCTGCCCATGGGTGTGTCCGACCACGTCTTCGACGAGATGGTGCCTGATCCGCACGGCGTACTACCCATCGAAGAACTGGTCGGCTGGGTTCGTGACTACTACTTCAACGAGGATCCGAACTCCCCCGGTAACAAGATCCTCGGCGAGGTCGAGCCGTAGCCCGGCCGGGTGCCTGAGGCTGCGCGGGTGAGCGATCTCGGCCAGGCTGACTAGTTGGTCGCAGCTGGGCGGCCGCGACACGGCGGGAGCAGCGATGCAGACGACCACCCTGCTGGAGAAAAAGCTCCATCGTCGGTTCGACACCTGGGATATCGACGGGAACGGGTATCTCGAGGTCGTCGACTTCATCGAACGCGCCCGGCTCGTAGCAGCAGCGGCTGGCGTGCCCTTCGATTCCGCCGATCATCGTGATCTACATCGGCGATTTCTCGCGCTGTGGCGCCTGCTTGCCGAATTCGCCGACGCGGATCAGGACGGCCGCATCACTCGGGCCGAGTTCTGCACAGCGTTCACCAGCCTGGTCACCCGTGGCGCGGCGGAGTTCGACCACGTCTACCGCCCGCTGATCCAGGGCAGCGTCGATGCCCTGGACACCGATGGAGACGGCCGGCTGAACCGGACCGAGTGGCGACGCTGGTACGTCGCCTTTCTCCGGCTGCCCCTGCACCTGGCCGAGACCGTGTTCCAGGCACTGGACCGAGATTCCGACGGCTATCTCACAGTCGCCGAGATCCTGTACGCCGTGCGCGACTACTACTTCAACGACGACGCGGACAGTCCCAGCAACCAGCTTCTGGGACCTATGCAGAGCTGATCTGGGTACTGCACCGGGAGCAGCAGGAGCGCAGCTCAATCGCTCTCCTGCCCTCCGACACGCCCCGCACCCTGGCTGGCAGCACCGAGTCGAACAGTCGAGGGTGGTGAACTGCGGCTTCGTCCGTACCTGCCTTGACCGTCTCAAACAAGAATTGTTCTACGAATGGCCCGTGGCCCCCTCCCACGAAGGCCACGGGCCGAGGTCATCTGGCGGTATTGAGCCGCGCGCTGATCAATACCGCGCCAATGAACGCCGTCAGGGCCGCCCAGAGCCCCAGCACTCCCCAAGTGCTCATCGGTGTTCTCCAGTCCCACCCTCACTCGATCGGGTGACACTTCGACCATAGGCAGGATGACCACTATCCGGCACCGTGTCGTCTCGATTTGTTACCCGGCTGCCGACGCACCGAGACTCTGGCCGGACGGAGCCGGACAGGTCTTCAAGACGGAAACGAAGTGCTGTTTCCGTCTTGAAGACGGATCCGAGGTTGTGCAGCAGGGCAGAGCCGCAGGCGGGCTCGATCACGGTCGGACGAAGTTCAGCTCTTCGTCAACGTGGTCAGCGAGAACTCCAGGACCTGCTTCGCACGCGCGCAGGCGGTACGCATATCCAGGTCATCGTTCACCGCGGAGATCCGGGCGGTGAGCCGCTGCCCCTCCGCGACGTCCAGCATCTCCGTGCAACGGGGCTTACCGGTCTTCGAGGTGAAGGTCAGCGCAGGGAAGCCGGCGACGTTGGTGGTCTTCATCTCCCATTCGGCACCCGGCTCCATCGACTCGGACACCGGCAGCACCGCAGGGGTGAGTTGCAGCCGAAAAGACTGGGCGCCACGCTGCCTGCTGAACTGGCAGCCTTTCGCGCCGCCGTCCTCCGGCGTCGCGCGGACCGCGGGCTGCGCATCGGTGTTCAACGAGGACAACTGGGTGGCGGAGATCAGCGTGCAGGGATCCGTCACTCCGTCGATCTTCACCTCTTTCGGCCGGTCTATCAGCCCCGGTCCGGACGAACCGTTCGAGCCGGCACCGGAGGTACTGGAGGTCGCAGCCCGGTTCTCCGGACTACCCGGCGTCTGTTTGGCACCGGAACAACCAGTCAGCAGCACACACAACGTCATCGAGACAAGAATTAGTATTCGATGCTTGCCGCAATTATCAAATAAGCCACTCACCGTACGATCACTTCCCAACGGCTTACGAGATGATTTGACCATTGTCATTCGCACATGGCAGGTTCTCCAGGTCAGCGCGTAGCTGTTGGCCCACGAGCAGGGCGTCGGCAAGCACGTCGACCATCCGCTCGCGCACATCGGGCGATAAGCCCAGTTCAACCCGGGCAAGACCAAATATGAGCTCCTCGGTCCTGCGGGACCTCTCCAGGAGCTGCTGCCTGTCCATTTCGGACAGAACATAGACCTGCATGATCCATCCACCCCCCAATATCCATAGCGGAACCTCCCCGGCGGGCGAGGTTATCAGCACCAGCCGGGAAAAACCCGGGTGCCTTTCCAATCGTTGCCGGGGAATGTCACCGATAGGCCAAATTGGCTAATCCGGATGGACCAAAAAGATCACGATTTCGCGCGAGAATCGGGATAAGACTTTCGCGCGAAATCGTGTACGGAAGTACTACTTCGAGTTGATGCCGGAGATCTTCCAGTTGCCGTCGACCTGGGTGGCACCGATGGTCGCCTGGGCCGGGCCGAGGATGGGCTGGGCATCGCCCTCGACCAGTTGCTGGTCGACGAAGACCAGCAGTTCAGCATGGTCGCCGCGCAGCTGCTTGATGCCGATGGCCCGCACCGTGGCGGTGACCACCCGCTTCTTGTCCTGCGCGCCCGCCTTCACGGACTTGAACGATTCCTCGTGCTGCTTCACCGCGTCGCCGATCAGGTAGTCCTTGACCGCCTGCGCGTTGGCGTCCGGCTTGCTGTAGTCGTAGGAGAGCGTCTTCTCCAACGCCGTGGTCACCTGGCCGATGACCTTCGAGGACTCCGCGGTGCTGACCAGGGCCTGGTTGCCGTTGCCGGCGAACGCCAGGCTGCGCCACTCGACGAACGACCAGGCGGCGAACGCGGTGAACAGCAGCGCCAGCAGGCTCAGCACCAGGGGCAGCCGGGTCAGCACGCGTTGTTTGCCGGCCTGACGGGCGTCCTGGGTGCCCTCGGGAACAGGGCTGGGCTTCAGCGGACCGGGGCGCGGAGTCGGACTGGGCCGCTGCGGCGTCTCTTCGGCGGGAGTAGTGGTCGGGCGGGTCCGGGTGCCCGCGACCTTGGGAATCCTGCGCTTGGGAGTAGTCATCGAGTTTCGGTCCTCTCAGCCGTTTCCGACCGGCACGCCGCCCAGCCCGCTGATCTTCCAGGTCCCATTGACCTTGGTCAGCTCGGCCTGAATGCGAGCGCGCAGCGGAGTCGGTCCGCCCTGGGTGGTGGTGGTCTTGGTGTCCACGATCGTGATCATCGAGGCCTTGCCCGCGGCGACATCCAGCTCGGTGAGCGCGGTCTGCCGGATGCTGGCCGTCACGACCGTCTTGGTCTCCACGAGCAGCTTGGCCCGCTCGGAATGCAGCCCCTTGAGCTCGTCCAGCTGGCCGCCGGTGGTCGTCGCCTCCCAGCCGTTCAGCGTGTCCTCGACCTTGTTGTAGTCGGCGGCGGACAGGATCTGGACCGCTTGCTGGCCGGCGGTCAGCACCGCTTCCCGCTCCCGGATGACCTTCAGCTGAGCGTCCTGGGACGCGAACCACCACAGGCCGCCGAACACGGCTGCGGCCACGAACATCAGCACGGCGGCGATGCCGGTGACCAGCAGCGCCTTTCTCGTGTTGACCGGCTGCGGCTCGGACTGGGCGAACCCGGACGGCTGCAGCACGGGCGGTATCGGAGCGGCCGGTTCGTCGGAGGTGGGCTCTTCGGCCACCGATTCCGGCTCGACCGGTTCCTCGGTCGCCGGGGCCTCGGCAGACGGCGCCGGGGCAGGCGCCTGGTCCTCAGGCTCCTGCTCGGCAGGCGGCTGTGCGGCCGGGACTTCCGTCTCCGTGGCCGTCGCCGCAGCCCGCTCTTCCGGCTGATCCGCGTTGGTCATGACACTCCCATTTTCAGGTTCCGCCGCTGGGCATCCTGGCAGAACCGGTCCTCCCGGCCACGTCGACTGGCCGCTTCACGATCACTACATGCGAGTGATACCGGCGATCTTCCAGTTGCCGCCGACCTGTTGCGCGGTGATCACGACCTGGGCAGGCGCCACGGAGGTCTTACCCTCGGCCGCCCGGACGCTCCGCTGGTCGACGAAGGCCAGCAGCTCGGCGTGATCGCCACGCAGCTGCTGGACACCGATGTACTTCACCTCGGCGGTCACCACGATCTTCTGTTCCGGAGCCTTCTCCTTGATCGTCTTGAACAACGTCTCGTACTGCCCCACCGCCGGGCCGGTGAGATGGTCCTTGACGGCCTGGGCGTCCGCATCGGCCTTCGTGTAGTCGTACGAGAGCACCTTCTGCAGACCGGTCTTGATCTGCTCGGACACCTTCGTGGACGCTGGGACATCCGCCAGCGCGGTGTTTCCGCCGGCGCCGGAGGACAGTTCCCGCCACTGCAGGAAGGACCAGATGGCCGCCCCGGCGAACAACACGGCCACCACGGCCAGCACCGCCGGCAACAGGAACCGTCCCCTGCTCGCCGGTTCTTCAGCAGATGGGGGTGCTTCGGCCGGGGCCTTCATCAGGTCAACACCCATCAGCCGGCACCGACCGGGACCGGGGCGGTCCCGTTCAGTTTCCAGACGCCGTCCACCTTGGTCAGCTGGACGCCGATCCGCCGAGCCCCCTTGGCGGTGCCGCCCTTCTCCGTCGTGTTGACCGCGTCGATCAGCACGAGCATCGAGGCTTTACCCGCCCGGGAGTCCAGCTCGGTGACTGCGGCTTCCCGCACCGTGGCGGAACTGACCGCTTTCGCCTCGGCGAGGATCTTCTTGGCGTTCTCCCGGCCCTGCTTGAAGTCGTCCAACAGGTAGCCGGTGGCAACCGAGTCCCAGTCGTCCAGGCTCTTGTCCACGTTGCGGTAGTCCATCGTGTTCAGGGTGATCACGCCCTGCTCACCGGCCAGCAGCGCGGCTTCCCTGTCCCGGACGAACGTGACGTCCTCGTCGGCGGACGCGGACCACCACAGCCCGCCGAACACCGCGGCCAGCACGAAGGTCACCACGGCTGCGATGCTCGTGACCAGCAGTACGGTCTTGCGGTCAGGCTGCCGGGTTTCCCGCTGGGCGAACCCGGACGGCTGCACCGAGGACGTGGCAGTCGCCTCGTCGGTCTGCGCTTCCGGCTGGTCGGCGTTGCTCATGACACTCCAAAATCAGCGAATGACGATCACTTGGGCAGCGACCCCAGTCTGCTGGGCGCCAGCAACGGGCTGCCGAGCAGGCCCGGAAGCGAGCCCAGGCCACGCTGACCACTGGAGCCCTGGCCGGTCGCCGTGCCGTTGCCGGACGGCGAGATGCCACCGACTCCGGCTCCCGGACCGTTCTGCGAACCGCGCACGGTGATCGGGCTGCCCTTCGGCTCGGCGCAGTACGCCTTGTCGTTGGGCGGACGCTCGTGCTCGTCGGTACCGACGTGCTTGACCGTGTTCTCATAGCCCCGGACACACAGCGGCGGGTTGAACGCGTTGAGCACGAGCCCCAACCGAGCCCTGGCGTCCGTCTGCGTCACGGAGGTACCGAAGGCCGCCAGGTTCGGGTAGGCGACCAGGGTCTGCTCCAGGCCGTCGTTGCGGGTCACCGTGATGTTGGCGACGGTGAGCAGGTTGGCGAGGACCACACCCAGGTTCGGACCGGTCTCGGTCAGTTCCTTGAGCAGGCTCTGCGAGAATTCCGGTGTGGTGGTCAGCAGCTTGCGGATGTCACCATCGGAGTCCTTGAGCTGCTGGGTCAGCAGCTTGAGGTCGCCGGCGAAGGACTTGAAAGCGCCGGCCTCCTGGTTCTGCGTGCCGATGACCGTCTTCGCGTCCTTGATCAACGCCAGGGTCTGCGGCAGGTGCGCCTGCGCGTCGGCGGTGAAGGAGTTGGTGGTCTGCAGCAGTTGCCGCAGGTCCGGGCCGGTACCGCTGAACGCGGTGCCCAGCTCGTCGACGGCCGTGTGCAGTGAGCCCAGCGGCACCGACTCGACGAACTGGTTCAGGTTGTTCACCAGCGCGCTGACCGGGATCGGGGTCTCGGTCTGGCTCTTCGGAATGACCGATCCGGACTCCAGGTAGGGGCCTTCGTCGCTCTTGGGCTGCAGATCGATGTACTGCTCACCGATCGCCGACCTGTTGGCGACCACGGCCTTGGTGTTGGCCGGGATCTTCATGTCGGTGTCGTCGATGTCCAGGTCGACCTCGACACCCGAATCGGTGAGCCGCAGGTCGCCGATCCGGCCGACGGTCACGCCTCGGTAGGTGACCTCACCGTTGGTGAACGAGCCACCGGTGTCCGGCAGCTGCACGGTGACGAGGTACCCGCGCGGCATGACGAGCCGGTCCAGGCCCGCGTACCGGGCACCCAGGTAACTGACACCGATCAGCGCGATCGCCGCGAAGACGAACAGCTGGATGCGAATCCGCTTGGTGAGCATTACTTCCTACCTCCCGGGAGGAGGCCACCCAGGCCCGGCAGGGCAGGGGTACCGGTGTTCGGCGTGGTGCGGTCCGCCTTCGGCAGCTGCGGCAGTTTCAGCGACGGCAGCGGCAACTCGGTCAGCGGCAGGTTCTTCTCGTTGCTGGAGCCGACACCGGGGAACGGGAACAGGCCGATCAGGGCGGGTGGCAGGTTCTTGATCAGGTCGCCCAGGTTGAGGTCGATGTCGACGAACACGTTCAGGTAGTCACCCTTGATGTCCTCGACCACGTTGTCCGGGAACGGGTAGGACAGCAGCAGGCCGAAGGACTGCGGCAGGTCGTCACCCGCCTCGGCCAGTTTCTGCACCGCGGGCGCCAGGTTCTTCAGGTCGGTCAGCAGGTCGTCCCGGCTGCGGTTGATCACATCGATGCTGGTGGCGGAGAGCTTGTCCATCGCCTGCAACATGCTGGTCAGCTGCGAACGCTGGTCGGCAAGGATCTTGATGCCGGGAGCGAGCGTGTCGAGCGCCGCACCGATCTGGTCCTTCTGCGCGGCCAGGGTGGCGGACAGCTTGTTCACGTTGTCCAGCGCCCGGACGATCTCGGTCTTGTGCGAGTCGAGTTCGCTGGTCAGCGTGCTGACGTTGGTGAGCAGGGACCGGATCTGCTGTTCGTTGCCGGACAGCACATTGTTCAGTTCCTTGGTGATCACCTGTGCCTGCGAGAGGCCGCCACCGTTGAGCACCAGGGCCAGCGCGCCGAACACCTCTTCGACCTCGGCGCTGCGGTTGGTGCGGTCGAGGGGGATCTCGGCATTGTCCGCGAGCTTGCCCTGTGGCTTGCCGACCAGTGGGTCGCCCAGCTCGACGAACTTCTCACCGAGCAGGCTCGACTGCCGCAGCCTGGCGAACGCGTTCGCGGGCAGCCGCACATCACCGTTGACGACCACGTCGACCTCGGCGGTCCAGCCGTCCGGAGCGAGCTGAACGCTCTGCACCCGGCCGACCGGCACATCGTTGACCTTGACGCCGGCCTGCGGGACCAGGTCCAGCACATCAGCGAAGTTGATCTTCACGTGATACGGGTTGTCGCCGACATCGGCGCCACCGGGCAGGTTGGTTCCGTAGAAGCCGTTGAAGCCCCCGGAACCACAACCGGCCAACATGGCACTCGCGGCCAGCAGGCCGGCGACGGTCAGGATCTTGCGACGCAGCATCACTTGTCACCTGCCTCGATCGCCGGCTTCATCACGTCGACCAGCGGTAGCGGCAGCGCGGGCGGCTGCCCCTTCTGCAGGCCCTCCAGCAACTGCGCGACCGAGGGCAGCGGCAGCGTCCCGTCGATCACCTTGGACAGGTGCTTGCAGGACTCGACCACGTTGTCCGGGATCTTGTCGTTGCCCGCGGCACCGTTCTGCAGCAGCTTGCACAGCATCAGGATCGGCGGGTTGTTCAGCTCGTTCAGCGCGATACGGCTCTGCAGCGTCGCGGTGCGGGCGTCGTAGGCATTTACGCCGTTGTTCAGCGCGACCGGCGCGTTGTCCAGGAACTCGGCCAGCGCCGCGCGCTGGTTCACCAGCACCTGGCTGATGGCGGCCAGCTTGTCCACGTTGCTCTTGAGCGAGTCGTGGTTCTCCTTGACCAGCGTGTTCACCATCTGCAGCGCGGTCGCCAGCTCCTTCAGCGCCGTGCCCAGGTCCTCCCGCTCACTGGCCAGGAACTTGGTGACGTCCTGGGAGAGCTGGGCGAACTGGCGCACCTGGCTGTCGTTGGCGGCCAGCATGCCGGTGAACTTCTGCAGGTTGTCCACAGTGCCGAAGGCGTCCTTGCGCGAACCGTCCAGTGTCTTGGCGGCCTTGGACAGGTCCTTCAGCGTGGTGTTCATCGCCGAGCCGTTGCCCTTGACGTTGGCCGCGACCGTGTTCAGCAGGTCGGCCAGTTCGCCGTTCTTGTTGGCGCCGTTCGGGCCGAGTGCCTTGGCCACCTCGTCCACGCTCTTGGCCAGCTGGTCCAGCTCCACCGGTGTGGCGGTGCGCTCGACCGGGATGGAGGTGTTGTCGGCCATCTCCGGGCCGTCGTGATAGACCGGAGTGAGCTGCACGTAGCGGTCGGCCACGATGCTCGGCGCGAAGACCAGCGCGGAGGCGCCTTCCGGCACCTTCACCCCTCGGTCGACGGTCATCTGGACCTTGACCTGCTTGCCCTCGGGCTGCACCTCGTCGATGGTCCCGACCTTGACGCCCAGTACCCGCACGTCGGAGCCGGGGTAGACGCCGATGGCGCCGGTAAAGTAGGCGGTGACGTGCTTGCCGGTGCTCGCGGCGAACACGTACCAGATCACCGCAGTGGCGGCGAGCACGACGACCACCGCGATCGCCACGACCCTGGAGAGCGGCTTACCCAGCACGGTCATCGGGGATCACATCCCTCAGGGGCGATCGGGCCGGCGCTCGGCGGCAGCAGGCCACAGATGTAGGAGTCGAACCAGCGGCCGTTGCCGAGCACGTTGGCCACCACCCGGGTGAACGGCGCGCTGGCCTGGATGCTGCGAGCCAGGTTCTCCTGGTTCTTGTAGAGCACGTCGGTGACCCGGTCCAGTTGGGCCAGTGCCTGCTTGAGCAGCGCCTGGTCCTCGACGACCAGGCCCTGGAGCTGCACGGACAGCGCCTTCACCCCGTCGAGCAACTTGCTGATGGCCGCCTTGCGGTTCTGCAGCTCCTTGAGCAGCAGGTTGCCGTCCTTGAGCAGCTTCTCGAAGTCCTGGTTGCGCTCCGCCAGGGTTCCGCTCACCTGGTTGGTGCCCTTCAGCAGGGTCGCCAGCTGCTCGTCCTTGGAGGAGATCGTCTGGGAGATCCGCGACAGGCCGTCCAGTGAGGAACGCACCGACTCCGGGGTGTCCTTGAAGGTCTCGGACAGCACCTTGAAGCTGGCCGCGAGCTGCTTGGAGTCCACCTGGTCCAGGGTCTTGGACAGGTCGCTGAACGCCAGGGTCACGTCGTACGGCGCCGTGGTGCGTTCCCGCGGGATCGGCGTGCCGGGGCTCAGTGTGTCGGTGCCCCTGGGGTCGACGGCCAGGTACTTCTGCCCGAGCAGCGTCTTGATGTTGATCGCCGCCGAGGTCTTGTCGCCCAGCCAGGCGTCACGCACCCGGAAGGCCACGTCCACGTGGTCGCCGTCCAGCTTGACCGACCGCACCTCGCCGACCTTCACGCCCGCGACCCGGACCTCGTCGTTCGGCCTGATGCCACCGGCCTCGGAGAACTCCGCCAGGTAGGTGGTGCCGCCGCCGATGATGGGCAGGTCCTTGGAGTAGAAGGCCGCGGCGCAGACGAGCAGGATCACCATGATGCTGACGCCACCGATGACCACCGGGTTCTTCTCACGGAAGTTGCTCATCGCTTGCACCTCTCGTGGCTGACCGGGTGCAGCGGCAGGGCCACCGGCTTGTTGATCAGCGGCGGAGCGGAGACCTGACCGCGCATCTCGCAGCTGAAGAAGTTCAGCCAGGAACCGTAGGAGGCGATCCGGGTCATCTTCTGGAACTTGACCGGCGTGATCGCCAGCGTCTGGGCCAGCACGTCGCCGTTGTCGCCGAGCACCTTGGACAGATCCCGGATGCCGATGATGTTCTGCTTCAGGTCCGGTCGCGCCTGCGTGAGCAGGTCGGCCGTGGTGACCGAGAGGTCGCCGAGCGCGGTCACCGCGTCGCCGATCGCCTGCCGGTCCGCGGCCAGTCCCTCGACCAGCTGGCGCACCGAGGCGATCAGGTCGTTGAACTGGGCACTCCGCGAGTTGATCGCCTCCAGCACCTGGTTCAGGTTGGTGATCACCTCACCGATGACCTTGTCCCGGTCGGCGATCGTCGAGGTCAGCGACGCGGTGTGCCGCAGCAGTCCGTCGATGGTGCCGCCCTCGCCCTGCAGGACCTGGATCAACTCGCCGGAGAGCTTGTTCACGTCCTCCGGGGACAACGCCTGGAACAGCGGCTTGAAGCCGTTGAACAGGGCGGTCATGTCCAGCGCCGGCTTGGTGCGGTCCATCGGAATGGTCTCGTCGGCGGCCATCGCCGAACCGCCCCGGCCTGCGCCGGGGGTCAGCGAGATGTAGCGCTGGCCGACCAGGTTCTTGTACTTGATGGTGGCCTCGGTGGTGGCGGGCAGCGGCCTGGACTTCTGCACGACGAAGTCGATCTCGGCGACCCGCTGGTCCACGATCCGGATGCCGGTCACCTGACCGACCTTCACCCCGGCGACCCGGATGTCATCACCCTCGTTGAGCGCTGTGACATCGGAGAACCTGGCCTTGTACGTGTTGGTACCGGCCACCGAGTTGTTGGCGATGGTCAACGCCAGCATCGCGGTGGCGGTCACGGTGACCACGATGAAGATGATCAACTTGGTGAGCGGAGCGCCCAACCCTCGCAGGGACCTCACTGCAACTCCACCTCAGCTCCACGGAAGATCGGACCGAGCAACAGGGAGCTCCAGTCGGGGATGTCGTTCTTGTCAACGCCGTTGACCATGGCCATCAACATGCGCACGTAGTCGGCCTCGCTGTCCGAATTGGCCAGGTAGGGCGTGCTGTCGCCGCTCAGGATCGGCAGCAGTCCGGCGGTCTTGGCGCCGGCGGCCGAGGACGGGCCGATCAGCGTGCCGTTCTTCAGGCTCAGCGTCGCACCGATCGACGACGGCTTCTTACTGCCGTCCTCGATCTTGAGTCCGTTGTCCGGGTACTGCGGCAACGGGTTCTGCGGGCTGTGGTTCTCCGGGTGGTAGCACCGCGGGCCGCGCTTGTCGCTGAACTTCGGTTCCTCGCCGGGGGTGTACTTACCCCGGTTCGGGCCGATCACCAGGAGCACGTGCAGGCCGGGCTGGTCGGTGCCCTTGCCGAACGCCTTCTCCGAGATGTCCTTGACGCTGGCCAGGTCGTGGAACACGCAGGGGTACTCCGGGGAGTACTTGTTCAGGATCGCGAACGTGTCCCGGTTCTTGTCGAGCACCTGGATCAGGTTCCCGCCGTTGGCCTTGAGGAAGTTGTCCAGGCTCAGCGATGCGGAGGTCAGGCTGGTCAGCGAATCGCTCAGCTGCTGTCGCTGCTCCACGATCGACTTGCTGGTCGTCGTGGCGTTGGTCAGCGCGGCGATCAGGTCCGGCGCGATGTCGTTGTAGTTGTTCGCCAGGTCCGCGAACCCGCTGATGTCCTTCTTCAGGTCCGGGATGGACTTGTTGAACTCACCGAGGTACTTGTCCAGGCTGACCAGCGTCTGACCGAAGGTCTTGCCCTGGCCGTCCAGCGCGGTGGCCATGGCACCCAGCGTCGCCGCCAGCTTCTCCGGCTTGACCGCGGTCAGCAGGCCCATCAGCGAGTCCAGCGCGCGCTCGAGCTCGATGGCCTTCTTCGACTGGTCCTGGAGAACCGTGTCCCCGGCCGCGAGGCGGGCGGCGGACGGGTTGTCCGGGATGATCAGGTCGACGTAGCGCTCACCGAACAGGGTCTTCGGCAGCAGCCGGGCCACCGCGTTCTGCGGCACCATGTTCAGCTTGTCCGGCTCCATCGCGAGCTGGACCTCGGCGCCCTCGCCCTTGGTGGTGACCTTCTGCACGGTGCCGACCAGCAGGCCGCGCACCTTGATGTCCGACTGCGGGGTCAGGCCGTTGCCGACCCGGTCGGTGTGCATGGTCACCAGGGCGACCTTCTTGAAGTCGCCGTTGTAGATCATGATCGTGGTGGCCAGGAAGCCGACGATCAACAGGATCAGGCCGAGGCCGTACAACCGGCGGGCGACCGGATGCAGCGTGTCGGGGGCACTCATTTCCGGTTCCCTCCTATCCAGCGATTCGAACTGTCACGTTGGTGCCCCAGATGGCCAGGCTGAGGAAGAAATCCAGCACGGTCACCGAGACGATGGCGGTACGCACTGCCCTGCCGACCGCGACGCCCACTCCCGCGGGGCCACCGCTGGCGCGGTAGCCGTAGTAGCAGTGGGTCAGGATGACCAGCACCGAGAAGACCAGCACTTTCCCGAAGCTCCACAACACGTCTTCCGGGGGTAGGAAGAGGTTGAAGTAGTGATCGTAGGTACCCGCCGATTGGCCGTAGAACTCTACTGTGATGGTCCTCGCAGCCAGATATGACGACAAAAGTCCGATTACGTAGAGAGGAATCACAGCGACGAATCCGGCGATGATGCGGGTCGTTACCAAGAATGGAAGGCTGGGAATGCCCATTACTTCCAGCGCGTCGATCTCCTCGGAGATCCGCATGGCACCCAGCTGTGCGGTGAATCCGGAGCCGACCGTGGCGGACAACGCAAGTCCCGCGACGAGCGGAGCGATCTCACGCGTATTGAAATAGGCGGAGACGAATCCGGCGAAAGCGGAGGTACCGATCTGGTTCAGCGCGGCGAAGCCCTGAAGGCCGACGACGGTACCGGTGAACAGGGTCAGACCGATCATCACGCCGATGGTGCCGCCGATGACGGCGAGCGCGCCGCTGCCGAAGGAGACCTCGGCGAGCAGCCGGAGGATCTCCCGGCTGTAGTGGGTGAGGCTCCGGGGCACCCACGCGAGCGCGCGGATGTAGAAGGACGCCTGGTCGCCCAGTTCGTCCAGCGTCTTCAGCGGAGCGGACACCACACGCCGCGCTGACTTGTTGAGCGATGCCACGGCGTTTTACATCCCCTTCGGCGGGACCAGCTGCAGGTACAGCGTCGTGAGCACGAAGTTCACGAAGAACAGCAGCAGGAACGTGATGACCACGGCCTGGTTCACCGCGTCGCCGACGCCCTTAGGACCGCCGGACGGGTTGAGTCCGCGGTGGGCGGCGACGATGCCGGCCAGGAAGCCGAAGATCACGGCTTTGAGCTCGGAGATCCACAGGTCGGGCAGCTGCGCCAGCGCACTGAAGCTGGACATGTAGGCACCCGGCGTGCCGTCCTGCAGGATCACGTTGAAGAAGTAACCGCCGGCCACGCCGACGACGCTCACCACACCGTTGAGCAGCAGGCCGATGAACATGGCGGCCAGCACCCGGGGGACGACCAGCCGGTGGATCGGCGATACGCCGAGCACCTCCATCGCGTCGATCTCGTCGCGGATCTTGCGCGAACCCAGGTCAGCGCACATCGCGCTGCCACCGGCACCGGCGATGAGCAGCGCGGTCACGATGGGGCTGGCCTGCTGGATGATGGCCAGCACGCTGGCCGCGCCGGTGAACGACTGGGCGCCGAACTGCCTGGTCAGCGAGCCGAGCTGCAGCGCGATGATCGCACCGAACGGAATGGACACCAGCGCGGTCGGCAGGATGGTCACACTCGCGATGAACCAACACTGCTCGATGAACTCCCGCACCTGGAAGGGCCGCTTGAACATGGCCCTGGTGGTGTCCAGACCGAGCGCGAACATCTTCCCGGCTTCGCGGAGGGCACCGGCTCCGGGGAAGTCGAGCTCGGTCTTCTTGGTGGGAGCTGTCATTGGTGGTGTTGGCCCCTGTCTTGCGGCAGGTTCGCCACGTCACCCTGCGGCAGATCCCGGCGGGTAGGCGATGGCCGGAGGTTCTGCGTCGGCGCGGCGTCCTGTGGCCTGGCGTACGGCGTGCTGGTCTGCACAGTCTGCTGCCCCTGGGCGTGCTGCGCCATCGGAGCACCCGCGCCGACGTGCGCGAACACGCCGTAGCGAGCCTGCTCCTCGCGGGTGAGGCTGCTGACGATGGCCTCCTGCGCGGGGCGCGGCAGGGTGTGCAGCATCTGCATCACCCGGTCCTTGCGCCGCTGCACCGCCTTGCGGACCGGCAGACCACTGGTCGGCTCGATCTGCGGCGGGATGCCGTCGAAGTGACCGCCCTTGACCGCGGCCTCGTTGAAGCTGCCGCGGGACTGCAGTTCCGCCATCTCGGCGGCCGCGGTGGCGGCGTCCTTCTCCTCGGACATGCCGATCGGGCCGATGCGGCGACCGTTGATGAACTGCTCGACCACCGGCTCGGTGGAGGTGAGCAGCACCTCGCGGGGCCCGAACATCACCAGCTGGCGAAGGAACAGCATGCCGATGTTGTCCGGCACGCTGCGTGCGGTGCCGATGTCGTGCGTGACGATGAGGAAGGTGGCGTCGATCTGTGCGTTCAGGTCGACGATCAGCTGGTTCTGGTAGGCGACGCGCACCGGGTCCAGACCGGAGTCGGGCTCGTCGAACAGCAGGATCTCCGGGTCCAGCACCAGGGCGCGGGCCAGGCCGGCGCGCTTGCGCATACCGCCGGAGATCTCACCGGGCAGCTTCTTCTCCGCGCCGATGAGGCCGACCATCTCCATCTTCTCCAGCACGATGCGCCGGACCTCGGCCTCACCCTTGCGGGTGTGCTCGCGCAGCGGGAAGGCGATGTTGTCGAACAGGTTCATCGAGCCGAACAGGGCGCCGTCCTGGAACAGCACGCCGAAGTTCTTCCGGATCTCGTAGAGCTTGCGCTCGGAGCATCGGCAGATGTCGGTGCCCTGGATGACGATCCTGCCGTGTTCGGGCTTGAGCAGACCGACCAGGGACTTGAGGAACACGGACTTACCGGTACCGGAGGGCCCCAGAAGCACGCTGATTTCGCCGGGGGGCAGCGTCAGAGAGACGTCACCCCAGATGTTCTGACTACCGAAGGACTTGGACAGGCTCTCCACCTCGACCGCGACGCCCATTCGGTACCTCCTGCTCCGTTTACCCGACGACCTTCGTCACCTGGTGGCATGCCTCCGCGACACCGTTCCTGCCCGGCGTCACGTCGATGCAACGAAGGCCAACCATGTGGGTTACTACGCATAGCTCCACATGGGGGATATAGCGCGGGCCTTCGCTTTGCTACTGACCAGTATTAGTCACGCAGCTCACAGAGTCACGCCTCAGGGGCGGGTTTTTCCCGCTCAACCGGCCTAGTCGGATGCTTGCACCCGCACTGACCCTGGGAAACACGCAGTTAACGTGGCCTTTTTGTGCTCCACGTCACCCATCGGCTTGGAACTTTTGTGACCTGCTTGCGGCGAAAGGTACCCGATAACGAAACCGAACTCACACCGACCGGGTGGTCCGGTCCGACCTCGGCTACCAATCCGCTCACCCCCAGCAGTACTCCATCCGGCCTAGCGATACATGTTCGTTACCTCGAAAGACTGGGAAAAGTACGTAGCGTAGGCGGAATTTGACCTTGGGTGAGGTGTCGGCGTTGGCGCGGAGAACGTTTTCCGTATAGCCAAAATATGTCAAAATTTACCCGATCTTCGGCGCCGGCTCCCGCCCGCCGGAAGCATCGGATACCCCGGCATAGCGAAGGGCCCCCACCGCGATGCGATGGGGGCCCTTCGAGCCGTGGAGCTCCGTACTACTTGACGGAGACCTTCGCGCCGGCCTCTTCCAGCTTGGCCTTGGCAGCCTCAGCGGCCTCCTTGGCAACCTTCTCCAGGATCGCCTTCGGAGCGGCCTCGACCAGCTCCTTGGCCTCCTTCAGGCCCAGGCCGGAGACGATCTCACGCACGACCTTGATGACCTGGATCTTCTTGTCGCCAGCGCCCTCGAGGACGACGTCGAACTCGTCCTGCTCGACAGCGGCCTCGGCCGGAGCAGCAGCGCCGACGGCGGCAACGGCAACCGGAGCGGCGGCGGTGACCTCGAAGGTCTCCTCGAACTGCTTCACGAACTCGGACAGCTCCAGGAGGGTCATCTCCTTGAACGCGTCGAGCAGCTCGTCGGTGCTCAGCTTCGCCATGGTGGCGTTCCTTTCTCGTTGTCCGGTCACACCACTACGGGCGAAACGCGGGTACTACACGTATGGGGGTGGTGCTTAGCTCTCGGCAGAGCCTTCGGCGGCGGCCTTCTTCTCCTGAAGAGCGGCAGCCAGGCGGGCGACCTGCGAGGCGGGAGCCTGGAACAGGCCAGCGGCCTTGCTCAGGTTGCCCTTCATCGCGCCGGCCAGCTTGGCCAGCAGGACCTCGCGGGACTCCAGGTCAGCGATCTTGGTGACCTCATCGACGGAAAGAGCCTTTCCGTCCATGTAGCCGCCCTTGATGACCAGGGCCTTGTTGTCCTTCGCGAAGTTGCGCAGCACCTTGGCCGCGTCAACCGGCTCACCCTCGACGAAGGCGATCGCGGTCGGGCCGACGAACAGGTCGTCGAGGCCCTGAACGCCGGCCTCAGAGGCGGCGATCTTGACCAGCGTGTTCTTCGCGACGGTGTACGAGGACCCCGTGCCGAGGGCGCGGCGCAGCTGGGTCAGCTGCGTCATGGTGAGGCCGCGGTATTCAGTGACAACTGCAGCGGTAGAGCCACGGAACTTGTCCGCGATCTCGGCGACTGCCTGCACCTTGTCGGGCTTCGCCATGTCGCCTCCTCTCTGGGGTAGTGCCGGCCGATCCCAGCCCCAGAAAACAAAAACGCCCCGGGCGCAGGGCGCACGGGGCAGGGCACACTTCGAGGAGTGTGCGAGCCTCGGTCAGCCTGCGCGGGTCGCTCCTGTCGGAGCCTTCGTCCATGCCAGGCATGGAGACCAGCGGTCTTCGGTAGAACCAGCGATGAGTCTACGTGAGCGGTGCGCCGGTTCCCAAATCGGCCCTCTAGGATCAACAGCGTGAAGCTGCCACGGTTCGTGATCCGCTGGTTGAAGCGGCTCGCCCGCTACACGTTGTTCACCCTCTTCCTGTTCGCGGTGGTCTGGTACTTCTTCGTGGAGGACTCGGGCAGCGACCAGCAGGGCAGCGGCAGCCGCCCTGCCCCCAGCCTCGCCCAAACGCCGGATCGGGCGGTCAAAGATCTTTACACCTTCGTCGCGGACGGCAGAGCGGACAGCGTGTGCTCCGGCTTCACCGCCGATGCGGCCAAGGCATTCGCCGGCGATCTCGGGGTGGCGGATTGCAAGGACGTGACGAAGCAACTCACTCCGAAGATCACCGACGCGCAGTCCTACAGCGAAGTGAAGATCCCGGCGACCGCCATCGTCGAAAGCGCCGGCAAGGCGGAGATCAGTAGTTGCGCGATGACCGTCAAGGGTGGCCCCAGGCTGGGCAAGCTGCTGCTCACCAAACAGCAGGACGGCGGATGGATCATCTCCGGGCACACCGCCGAGCCGGCGGACTGCCAGGGCGCTTGATGCCCTAACCCGCCGGCGACGAGCTGGGCGGGGCGAAACCGCCGGAAATGTTGCTGGACTCGATGATCAGCGTGTAGTCCACGGCGGTGCTGAAGTTCTCGTCCGTACCCTCGAAGCTCAGCTTGTGCTCCCCGGCGGGCAACGGCTCCAGGCGCACCCAGAGGCCACAGGCCCACGCGTTGACGCGAATGTTCCCACCCGTCAACGGGTTGCCCTCGGCGGTGATGAAGCTGATCGCCGTCGGCCCCTCCAGGGTGTGCGGCACCGGGGCGCCGTCCAGGGTGGCCTTGCCCTTGGCTTCCTCGACGAACCGGTCGCAGTACTCCCGGCGCTCTTCCTCCCGGTTCACCAGGGGGAAGTAGATCGGCCGCAGCGCGGGCACGACACAGGTGCGGGTCGCACGGCCACCGAATGTGCCTGCCAGGAACCAGATATCGCTGGGCTGGTTCTTGCCGCAGCGTTCGCCGGTGGTATCCGTGACCGGGCTGTCCGCCTCGCGGATGGAACTGGCCCAGGCCCACCAGCGCTCCTGCATGTTGCGGCCGAGCGCCTGCTGGGTGTCCGGGACCTCGTGTGCGCAGGCGGTCAACGTCAGCAGCACTGTCAATGCGACGGCCATAGCTCTGGACACCCGCGAACTATAGGACGCATACCGAATTCACGCAGCCATCGGCGTCAAAATGTTGCCTGCCCCCTGCGGAAGAGAAAGAACGGCCCCGCACGCGCTCGGCGTGCGGGGCCGTTCTCAGAGCAGTGCCGAAACTCAGGCGGACGCCTCGTCCGTCGTCAGGTTCCGGGTGCGGTTCGGGTCCACCGGGATGCCGGGGCCCATGGTGGTCGTGAAGGTGACCTTCTTGATGAACCGGCCCTTGGCGGCGGACGGCTTGGCGCGGAGCACCTCGTCCAGCGCGGCGGCGTAGTTCTCCACCAGCTTCTCGGTGTCGAAGGACGACTTACCGATCACCAGGTGCAGGTTCGCCTGCTTGTCAACGCGGAAGTTGATCTTGCCGCCCTTGATCTCGGTCACGGCCTTGGCCACGTCCGGGGTCACGGTGCCGGTCTTCGGGTTCGGCATCAGGCCACGCGGGCCGAGGACCCGGGCGACACGGCCGACCTTGGCCATCTGGTCCGGGGTGGCGATCGCGGCGTCGAAGTCGGTCCAGCCGCCCTGGATCTTCTCGATCAGGTCGTCGGAGCCGACGACGTCGGCGCCGGCGGCCTGGGCCTCGGCGGCCTTGTCGCCGACGGCGAACACGATGACGCGGGCGGTCTTACCGGTGCCGTGCGGCAGGTTGACGGTGCCGCGGACCATCTGGTCGGCCTTACGCGGGTCGACACCCAGACGGATGGCGACCTCGACGGTGGCGTCCAGCTTCACCTTGGAGGTCTCTTTGGCCAGGGAGGCGGCTTCCAGGGGGCTGTACAGCCGCTCCTGGTCCACCAGCTCGGCGGCCTGACGATAGGCCTTGCTGCGCTTCATTTTCTCTGTCCTTTAGCTTACGGATCAGTAGTGGTCACGGGCCGCGCACGACCCTCCCACTGTGTTTTCTATCGGCCGGCTGATCACTCGGGCAGGCCTTCGGCCCACCCTCGTTGGATCAGAGGGGCTTCGCCCCTGCGGCGCCGCCGCGGCCGACTTTAATGTCGTGCTGGCACCCGACTGGCGAACTGATTCGACCCTGTCAGGACCGGGCGACTGAGCCGAATTATTCGACGGTGATGCCCATGGAGCGGGCGGTACCGGCGATGATCTTCGCGGCCTGGTCGATGTCGTTCGCGTTGAGGTCGGATTCCTTGACCTTGGCGATTTCCTTGACCTGGTCCCAGGTGACCTTCGCGACCTTGGTGCGGTGCGGCTCGCCGGAACCCTTGTCGACACCGGCGGCCTTGAGCAGCAGCCTGGCGGCGGGCGGGGTCTTCAGCTTGAAGTCGAAGGACCGGTCCTCGTACACGGAGATCTCGACCGGCACCACGGTGCCACGCTGCGACTCGGTCGCGGCGTTGTAGGCCTTGCAGAACTCCATGATGTTGACGCCGTGCTGGCCCAGCGCGGGGCCGACGGGCGGAGCCGGGTTGGCCTGGCCCGCCGTGATCTGCAGCTTGATGACCGCAGAGAGCTTCTTCTTCTTGGGAGGCATCT
Organism: Pseudonocardiaceae bacterium YIM PH 21723; assembly: GCA_003600225.1. Taxonomy (GTDB): domain Bacteria; phylum Actinomycetota; class Actinomycetes; order Mycobacteriales; family Pseudonocardiaceae; genus QZFT01. The sequence goes on along the minus strand of QZFT01000078.1, from coordinate 20,692 downwards.
CTTCTTTTCCCTGTTTTTAAATGTAGGCGCACAGCCGACCCACGAAAGGGTCGGCTGGATAGCGACCTACTGTAGCCCGGCACAGGCCGCCACAAGAAATCGGCTCGTGCCCTTGTGGTCCACGCGACGGCGACTGCCCTCAGCGCGGCTGTATCGCCCCGGCCCCTGCGTCACATTTTTAGGGCCCAGGGGATCAGATCTTGGAGACCTGGCTGAACGACAGCTCGACCGGGGTTTCCCGACCGAAGATCGACACCAGGACCTTCAGCTTCTGCGCGTCCGCGTTGACCTCGTTGATCGTCGCGGGCAGCGTGGCGAACGGGCCGTCCATGACGGTGACCGACTCGCCGACCTCGTAGTCCACCTCGATGGTGGGCTTGGCGGCGGTGGAAGCGGTCTTCTTACCCGGCGCGGCAGCAGCGGCGTCCTTCTCGACCTGCGGCGCGAGGAACTTGAGCACCTCGGCGATGGTCAGCGGGGACGGCTTGTTGGTGGCACCCACGAACCCGGTCACGCCGGGGGTGTTGCGCACCGCGCTCCAGGACGCGTCGTTCAGATCCATCCGGACCAGGATGTAGCCGGGCAGCACCTTGCGCTGCACCTGCTTGCGCTGGCCGTTCTTGATCTCGGTGACCTCTTCGGTCGGCACCTCGACCTGGAAGATGAACTCCTCCACGTCCAGGGTGGTGACACGGGTCTCCAGGTTCGCCTTGACCTTGTTCTCGTAGCCGGCGTAGGAGTGCACCACGTACCACTCACCGGGCGCGTCCTCCAGCTTGGCGCGCAGCTCGGCGACCGGGTCGAAGACCTCGTCCTCGTCGGCAGAGGGCTCGTCCACAGAGGGCTCGGCCTCGGAGTCCTCGGACAGCGTCTCCGGGGACTGGGCGTCCTCCGACGCAGCCTCCTCGGCGTCCTGCTCGACCAGCTCGGTGTCGCCGCTGACTGCTTCGGCAACCTCGTGCTCGTCAGCCAGAACGTCGTTGGCTGTGCCGTTCTCGGAGCTCACTGTGGGTCTCGCTTCCTCTTCTCGTGCGTACCGTGCTCGCGGTGGCTGATCAGCCGAAGAGCGCGAGCACGCCGCTGGCGAAGCCGTAGTCCAGCAGTGACACGAAGCTCACCATGAACACGACGAACACCAGTACGACCATCGTGTAGGTCACCAGCTGCTTGCGGGTCGGCCAGATGACCTTCCGCAGCTCGGCCACGACCTCGCGGACGAAACGGCTCAACCGCTTGAACGGCGAGCCCTTGCCCTGGGCGGGCCGGGCCGACTTGCTGCTGCGCTTCGCGGCGCTCGCACCGGCGGCAGCCGCCGGACGTGCGCCAGCGCGGCGCTCAGCACGCCTGCCGGCAGCAGTGGTCGGCCGCGCGGTGTCCCGCTCGTCCGGGCGCTGCTCGCGGTCCTCGCTCACGCCATTCCTCCGCTTTCGTTGTTATCGATGCAGGGATATCGATTGCAGGGGCGACAGGACTTGAACCTGCAACCTGCGGTTTTGGAGACCGCTGCTCTGCCAGTTGAGCTACGCCCCTTTGACTGCCTGAGACCAATCTAGCCGATCTGGGCAACCGGTTTGGGCGCCCGTCACCGTGATCACTGGAAAGTGATTTCTGATGATCGAGCTCCCAGGGCGCCGAGTCTACGGCACAACCGCGCAGAATCTCCAATCGCCCGGTCGATCAGCCATGAAACAGGCGGGGCGCTGGGAAAACCGGTTGGCGGTTCTGCCACGATGCAAGGCATGGGAGCACCGTCTACCTCACAGACTCAGACCACCGGACCCCGTGTGTCCGCCCGGATCGGTGGCATCAGCGAATCGGCCACCCTCGCGGTGGACGCCAAGGCCAAGGCGCTCAAGGCCGCCGGCCGGCCGGTGATCGGCTTCGGCGCCGGCGAGCCCGATTTCCCCACCCCCCAGGCGATCGTCGACGCCGCCGTCGCCGCCTGTACCGACCCGAAGAACCACCGCTACTCGCCCGCCGCGGGTCTGCCCGAGCTGCGCGAGGCCATCGCGGCCAAGACCCTGCGGGACACCGGCTACCAGGTAGCCGCGAACCAGGTGCTCGTCACCAACGGCGGCAAGCAGGCCGTCTACCAGGCCTTCGCCAGCCTGCTGGACCCGGGCGACGAGGTCATCCTGCCCGCGCCGTACTGGACCACCTACCCGGAGGCCATCACCCTCGCCGGGGGTGCCCCGATCGTGGTACCCACCGACGAGTCCACCGGCTACCTGGCCACCGTGGAGCAGCTCGAGGCGGCGCGCACCGACCGCACCAAGGTGCTGCTGTTCTGCTCGCCGTCCAACCCGACCGGCGCGGTCTACCCGCGCGCGCAGGTCGAGGCCATCGGCCGCTGGGCGCTGCAGCACGACATCTGGGTGATCACCGACGAGATCTACGAGCACCTGACCTACGACGGCGTCAAGGCCGAGTCGATCCCGGTCGTCGTGCCGGAGATGGCCGACCGCACCGTCGTGGTGAACGGTGTCGCCAAGACCTACGCCATGACCGGCTGGCGGGTGGGCTGGATGATCGGCCCGCAGGACGTCATCAAGGCCGCCGCCAACCTGCAGTCGCACCTGAGCTCCAACGTGTGCAACGTGGCCCAGCGGGCCGCGCTGGAGGCCGTGACCGGCTCGCTGGACGCCGTCTCCGAGATGCGTGAGGCGTTCGACCGGCGTCGCAAGACCATGGTCGCGCTGCTGGACGAGATCCCCGGCGTGCACTGCCCGACCCCCGAGGGCGCGTTCTACGTGTACCCGTCGGTCAAGCAGCTCATCGGCAAGGAGATCCGCGGCGTCCGACCGCAGTCCAGCGCCGAGCTGGCCGCGCTGGTGCTGGAGCACGCCGAGGTCGCCGTCGTGCCCGGTGAGGCCTTCGGTACCCCCGGCTACTTCCGGCTCTCCTACGCCCTCGGCGACGAGGACCTGGTCACCGGCGTGACCCGGCTGGCCGACCTGCTGAAGGAAGCCAAGTAGGACCTACGGCGAACGGGGCGGTCTCCTGGGAGACCGCCCCGTTCGCCGTTCAGACCACCCCACAAGCGGAGGGGAAACCGCGCGGATTCACCTAACGTGATCTCCATGACACGTGTGGTGAAGGCTGCCGTGGTGCAGGCGGCTCCGGTGCCGTTCCAGGTCGATGCGACGTTGAACAAGGTCGAGCGGTTGGTTCGACAGGCCACGGCGGGCGGTACCCGGCTGGTGGTCTTCCCCGAGGCTTTTGTCACCTGCTATCCCAGCGGAAACCGGTTCGGCGCGGTGGTCGGCGAGCGGTCGCCGGAGGGCCACGAGTGGTTCCGGCGCTACTTCGACGCCGCCATCCCGGTGCCGGGTCCCGCGACGGAACGGCTGGGCCAGATCGCGGGCGCTCACGAGGTCTACCTGGTCATCGGGGTCATCGAGCGGGCCGGCGGCACGCTCTACTGCACCGTGCTGACCTTCGCCCCCGACGGTGCGCTGCTGGGCAAGCACCGCAAGGTGATGCCGACGGTGGCGGAGCGGATGGTCTGGGGCTTCGGCGACGGGTCCACCCTGCCGGTCTTCGACACCCCGCTGGGCAGGCTGGGCTCGGTCATCTGCTGGGAGAACTACATGCCCGCGATGCGGATGGCGATGTACGCGAAGGGCATCGAGCTGTACTGCGCGCCCACCGCCGACGATCGGGACGTCTGGCTGGCCAGCATGCGGCACATCGCCAGGGAGGGCCGCTGTTTCGTGTTGTCCGCCTGCCAGTACCTGCGCCGGCGGGATCTGCCGCCGGACTGGCCGAACGAGTCGCCCCTGGAGGACAGCGAGGTGCTGCTGAGCGGGAACTCGGTGATCGTGGCGCCGACCGGGGAGATCCTGGCCGGGCCGTACGGCACCGGGGAGACGGTGCTGCGGGCCGAGCTGGACCTGGACGAGCTGGGCAGGGCGAAGTTCGGCTTCGACGCGGTCGGGCACTACAGCCGGCCGGACATTTTCCGGTTGACCGTGAATGAAAACGCACATCCGGCGGTGACCTTCGAAGGGTATGCAGGTAAGGGTGAGTGACGTGAACTTCGACTGGCAGACCCATCCGGAAGCCGAGGCCCTGATCGACCGGCTGGTGGCGGAGGCAACGGCCGTGAGCCCGGCCGTCGCGCAGCTGGCAGGCAGGCTGACGACCGACACCGCCACCCGGCTGGTGGACTGGCTGGACCACATCAGCTGGCCCGTCGAGACCGGCGAGCTGGCCGCCGCCGGATTCATCGACGGCTGGAACTCGGTCGCGGGCGTGTGGCGGCATCCCGGCGCCCAGTTACCCGCGGTCGTGCCGGCCCGCGACCGGGGCCTGGCGCTGCGGGTGGACGACGCCCTGGCCGCCAGGGAGATGCTCGGCGGCAAGGCGGCCGTCGAGGGCTCCCCGCTGTCCGGCTTCTGCCGGGTCCTGCTCGACGCGGACGCCGTCCGGGTGTTCGCGGTGGAACGGCGGTCCTGGGCCGCCGGCGTGCAGCCGAAGCTGTGGGAACGCCGGGACGAGCTCAAGGCGACCGCCGCCTGGAACCTGTGGGCGGCGCGCAACCGGCACGAGGACCCGATGTTCGGCGTGACCCAGGCCGTGGACGTGGCGTCGGCGATGGTGGCCCTGGTGCCGCCCGGCCTGGCGGCCTCGTACGTGCTGGAGCAGGAGCGCAGGTTCTGGCAGCGCCGGAACACCGCCGCTGCCGCCCAGCACGCCCGCCAGGACCGCTTGGGGCTCGGCTGGGGCAACCACGACCACCACACGTTCCGCAGCAGCCGGAAGTCCTTCCAGGAACTGATCCAGGTGTTCACCACGCTGGGTTTCCGGCGCCGGGAGAAGTTCTACGCCGGCGCGGAGGCGGGCTGGGGCGCGCAGGTGCTGGAGCACCCGGACAGCGGCGGCGTGATCTTCGCGGACGTGGATCTGGGCCCGGAGGAGATCCAGGTCGACTTCGCCGGGGAGCAGCTCGGCACCATCGGGCTGTGGTGCGCGTTGCACGGCGAGTCGGTGCTGTCGGCCGGCATGCACCACCTGGAGGGCCAGTTCGAGTTCGACGCGTTGCGGGAGACGTTGCCCGGCGGTCACATGCGCCCGTTCTCCGACTTCCCGCACCTGCGTCAGGCGTTCACCGAGGCGGAGATCTGGCCGGTGCCCGCCGAGCGACTGGACAAGCTGGTGGCGGACGGGGTCCTGGACCGGGAGACGGCGGACCGGATGGCCCGCGACGGCGCCGCCGGATCGCATCTGGAGAACCTGGCCCGGCGCGGCGGTTTCAAGGGCTTCAACCAGGAGAACGTGTCGAGCACCATCGCTGCCACGGATCCGCGGTCGTACCGGCCGGTCTAGGCCCTCGGCGACAGATGTCCCGAAGTTGACGAGTTTCGGGGAAAACACCCGAAACTCGTCAACTTCGGAGTCCTGCTACTTCTCGTGCGAGGCGAGCTGGTCGAGCGCGCGGGCGTTCAGCGCGTGCTTCCAGTTGGCGAGATCGCGAATCGTCTTGATCTTCAATTCGGCGAGGATCTCGTCGTGCCGCGGGGTCAGCCCTTCGAGGGCAGAAGGCGGGGCGTCGAGGATCTCCTTGATCGACTTCTCCTCGTATGCCTTGTCCACCAGCTTGTTGATGTTGACCACGGCTGCCCTTTCTGCTTGGCCGATCAGGTGCAGATGGTGCCGAGCATCAGGGCAGCAGGCCGATCCCGCAACGCGAGCCACAACAGTTCACCCAGGCGTCGGTTCCGCTTCAGGACAGGCGAACGATCGCCTGGGCCTTGGCGAGCACTTTCAGCCCACCGCTGCTGGCCTGGATCATCACCTTCACGGTGTTGTTCTCCAGTTTGGCCGTCACCTTGCCGGTCACCTCGACCTCGGCGCCCTTGTCGTCATCCGGCACCACGACGGGCCGGGTGAACCGCACGCCGTAGTCGACGACCGCACCCGGGTCCCCGGTCCAGCTGGTCACCAGCCGGCCCGCGAGCGCCATGGTGAGCATGCCGTGCCCGATGACATCGGGCAGGCCGACCTCCTTGGCGAACCGCTCGTTCCAGTGGATCGGGTTGAAGTCCCCGGAGGCACCGGCGTAGCGGACCAGATCGGCCCGGGTGATCGTGGCGGTCAGCGCCGGGAGCTCATGACCCTCCTCGACATCCGCGTACCGGATGCTCATGCGGTCCCCCTTGCCACCATCAGCCCGATCGAGGTGCAGACCCGTTCGCCCGCCTCGGTGGTGATCTCCCCGCGCACGGTCAGCATGTCGTTGCCCGCGCGGGACTGGATGTCGTCGATGGTCACCTGCCCGATCAACCGGTCACCGGCCACCATCGGCCGGTGGTGGATGAACTGCTGGTCCCCGTGCACGACCTTGCTGTAGTCCAGGCCCAGCTCGGGGTCGTGGGTGACCGCGTTGGTCGCCGTCAGCGAGATGATCATCGCGAAGGTCGGCGGGGCGATCACGTCTCGATAGCCCGCTCCCCTTGCGGCTTCGGCGTCACGGTAGAGCGGGTTGTCATCGCCGATCGCCACGGCGAACTCTCTGATCTTCTCCCGGCTGACCTCGTAGATCGGCTCGGGTGGGTATGTGCGTCCAATGAAAGACTCGTCTAGCGCCACCTGAGCAGGCTACCCAGCCCAAAGCCAACAGAGGAAACTGCCGTGCAACGAAAAAGGCCGCCCCGTGGGGCGGCCTCTTTGGTCCGAACGGCTGCCACATCAGGCAGCGCATCCGCGCAGGACCCTTAGCGGGTTTCCTTGTGCGCACGGTGCGTGTTGCACTTCGGGCAGTACTTCTTCATCTCCAAGCGGTCCGGGTCGTTGCGCCGGTTCTTCTTGGTGATGTAGTTACGGTTTTTGCACTCCTCACACGCAAGCGTGATCTTGGGGCGCACATCTGTGGAGGCCATGCCAAGCAGCCTTTCTCTACCTAAGGGCCGAGGCGCTTGCCTGGCCGGGCCCCGAAGACAGGGCCCTCGGAGACCTACTGCGTAGCGATGACCGGACTTGAACCGGTGACACAGCGATTATGAGTCGCTTGCTCTACCGACTGAGCTACACCGCTTTGCTGGGAAAACCAGTATGCCACAGGGCTACCTGGTCTCTCACATGAGTAAGGGCGCGCTGCCCGACCGAGCCGCGCGCCCTGCACTCATTGAGCCCCTTTACGGAATCGAACCGTAGACCTTCTCCTTACCATGGAGACGCTCTGCCGACTGAGCTAAAGGGGCCTGTTCGGCGGAACGAGTAGAACTTTATACGACGCTCCGCGAAGAACAAAATCCGGGGTCCCCCAAGGACATTTTGCCTAGTGAACGAGGGTAAGGATGGTCTCGTCGCGCAGGCCGCGGGTGCGCTCGGTACGCGCCCGCAACCACGCTTCGAGCCGATCTTCGGACAGCGGCCTGGAGATCAGGTAGCCCTGGGCCACATCGCAGCCCATGTCGACCAGCTGATCGCGTGCCGCGTCCTCCTCCACGCCCTCCGCGACCACGGTCAGGCCGAGGGTGTGACCAAGCTCAACGATGGACCGCACGACGGCCATGTCGCCCAGATCCGTGCCCATGCCGAGCACGAAGCTCTTGTCGATCTTGACCTCGTCCACCGGCAGCTGCCGCAGGTACGCCAGCGAGCTGTAGCCGGTGCCGAAGTCGTCCACCGCGAGCACGACACCCAGCGCGTGCAGCCTGCGCAGCACCGGAAGCGCCCGCGCCGGATCGGACATCACGCCGGACTCGGTGAGCTCGAAGGTGAGCAGCCTGGCGGGCACGTCGTGCCTGCGCAACGCCTCGGCCACCCGGTCCGGGAAGCCCTCGTCGGCCAGCGTGCGCACCGACAGGTTCACCGCGACCGACAGCTGCAGGCCCTTGTCCAGCCAGTCCCGCACCCGGTGCAGCGCGTTCTCCATCACGAAGGAGGTCAGCGCGTCGATCAGGCCGGTGGCCTCCACCGCGGGCACGAACTCGTCCGGGTCGACCGGCCCGTATTCCGGGTGCCGCCAGCGCACGAGCGCCTCGGCACCCAGCACCTGCCGCTCGGGCAGCTTGATCTTCGGCTGGTAGTGCACGCTCACCTGGCCGGACTCCAGCGCGTGCCGGAACTGGGTGACCAGCTGGAACCGGCGCTGGAAGATCTGGCTCATGCTGGGCGCGTAGCCGCGCACCGTGGTGCCGGCGTTGCGCGCGTGCCGCACCGCCACATCGGCCCGCTGCAGGATCGCGTCCGGATCGGACACCTCGCTGTCGGTCTCCGACTGCACCGGCACGTAACCGATGATCGCGTTGGCCTCGACGGTGAGCCGGTCGACCATGTACGGCGTGACCAGGTCGGCGTGCAACCGCTCGGCCAGCTCGTGGGCCTCCTCCTCGGCGCAGTCGACCAGCAGCGCGGCGAAGATGCCGCCCTCCAGCCGGGCGAGGGGCACCTCGTCGCCGAGGGCAGCGCGCAGCCGGGTACCGGCGATGATGATCAGCTCGTCGCCGCGGGTGTGGCCGAGCGCGTCGCTGACCGTGGCCACCGACTCCAGGTCCATCCGCAGCACCACCGAGCGGGCATGCGTGCGCAGCGGTTCCTCCACGGCAGCCCGGAAGCCCGGCCGGTTCAGCAGCCGGGTGAGCGGGTCGTGATAGGCGTCGTGCTGCAACTTGGCCAGCAGCCTGCGGTTGTCCATCGCGGTCGCCAGGTGGCTGGCCAGGGTGCGCAGCAGGCGCACGTCGGAGCGGCCGAAACCACGCCATCTGCTCTGCCGGTCGTGTACCTCGATGGCGCCCAGCAGGTGGTGGGTGCCGCGCAGCGGGACGACGAGTGCTTCGCGGATGCCGCGACGCACCAGGGCCTCGCGCACGTCCTCGGAGGCGTCCTCCACCCGGTAGTAGCGCACGTTGCTGCCCGGCAGCTGGAGCAGCGGGTCGTCCCGCAGGCTGCTGGACTCGGGCACGTCGTAGGCGGCGCCGGCGACCAGGGTGCGCGACTCGGCGGCCGGGTCGAGCCGCAGGTGCAGCACCACCCGGGAGGCGCTGAGCTGGTCACTGATCCGCTGGGCGATCAGTTCCCAGTCGCCCTGTTCGGCGGCCGGTTCCACCGAGCCCATGGCCAGGCGGCGGCGCAACGTCTGACCGGTGCGGGCCACGCTGAGGCTGACATCGCTGAGCGTCTCCAGGTCGCGGTGCTCGCGCAGCAGACCGGAGTAGGCGCGGTAGATGGCCACCAGCACACCGGACACCAGCAGCACCAGGACCCAGCCGAAGTCCTTCTGGTAGAGCTCGTAGGCGACCAGGCCGATCGAGCTGTTCAGCAGCGTGACGACCACGGTGCGGCCGGCCAGCCCACCGATGCCGGTGATCCGCGGTTCACCGTCGTTGAGCAGGTACAACGCGACAACACCGGCGGCCGTGCTGACCAGCTGTGAGCCGAGCACACCGCCGAGCACGCCCAGCCATACCGGGGAGTTGTGCGGGACGGCGTTCTGGATGAAGTGGTTGAGCAGGAAGACGGTGATCGTCTCCAGCAGCATCACGCCGGTGTTGTAGAAGATCTTGCCCATCGCGCGGCGGGACAACGCGGTCACCAGCGTGGCGATGAGATAGGCGCCGAGGACCATCTCGAAATTGGCGGTCAGCGCGCCGATGACCAGCGGCACCTCGCCGAAGCTGATCACCCAGCCGACCTTGCGCACATCGATGTCGATGACCAGGCGAGAGGCCAGGATGAACCCGACGACCAGGAGCGAGCCGGCCCACCAGTTCACCGCGTGGCTGTGCCCGACGGTGAAGTGCGTGTAGACCGCCAGGCCGATGCCGCCGAGGAACAGGGCGAGGGAGTAACCGGCGAACGCCCGCTGCGTTGGAGAGGTTGACGAGGACGTTGCGGCGCGGTCGCCGTTCGTCGCGGTGCGACGGTCGCTCATCTAACCTCCTCGCTCCGAGCCGGTCAGTCCCATTGGTCTGGCTGAGCTAGCGGGCGGCAGGCATTTGGAACCCTTCCGAGTGTCCACCTGACGCACAGTCACATGCTATGGGCAGACCTACCCTGCACGCCATTGCCGATTTCTCACTAAATTTCGAGCTTGGGGCCATAGCGTCGGCACAACGCCGGTTGATCACCAGTTGCCAAACGGGTGACACCCGATGGGCGGTAGATCAGTAGTTCAACGGACAACGATGTTGGCTGGACGGCCAGCCGACCACGCGTGGCACGCCTGCGCAGCACCCCGGCGGAGATCTTTACCCAGCCGAAATATTTCGAGCCCAATGAGTTTCGTTGCGTGTCCGATGGGCGGCACGGGTGATCGGCTCCGCCAGTCGTGGCACCGGCGATACCCGAAACGGATCACCCACTCGCGTCTCACGGTGTCCCTTGCCGGTCCGCCGGCAAGGCTTGTCCTGAACCGGTCAATCGGTGGCCGGTTTTCCGGTGGTCCCGAAGTTGACGATGTCCGGGCTCGTTCCTCGCCGCGAACATCGTCAACTTCGGAGCGTTATCCGCTGGCCAGGGCGGTCGCCGGGGTGATGCGGGCGGCGGCGCGCGCGGACAGTGCGGAGGCCGCTGCGGCCAGTGCGAGCACCGTCAGGGCGCAGGTGCCGACCAGGCCCCAGGGGATCGTCGGCCAGGCGGGCTGGTTGATCGACACCATCACCATGCCCGCGTACAGCGTGCCGACCAGGCCACCACCGACGGTGCCGGCCAGCGCCAGCAATACGCCCTCGCCGATGACGCTCCAGCGCAGGCCGCTCCGGGTGATCCCGAGTGCCCGCCGCAGGCCGAGTTCCCGGCGCCGTTCGGCTACCGACAACGAGGTGATGATGCCGATTCCGGCCACCGCGACCAGTACCGAGAAGCCGAGCAGCACCGCGAACAGGATCAATCCGAGCCGAATGTTCTCCTCCTGTTCACCGTCCTCGTCGGCCGTGGTGACCGCCCGCACGGTCGGCAGGCTCCCCGTCGACCGGTGCACGCCGTCCCGGAAACCCGCCGGGTCGGTTCCCGGCAGCAGCCGGACGGCCACCGCGGTGACCGGCCCTACCCCGGTGTCCCCGGTGAGGATGTTCGCGCCGCCGAGCCGCACGCCGTCGAACTCCCCGGCGAACCGGTAGGTGCGTGGACCGCCGGGCAGGGTGACGGTGAACTCCTGGCCGACGGTCAGTTCCCGGGCCGAATAACGGCTGAGCAGTGCGTCCTTCGGCCCCAGCTGCGGCGCGTCGGCACCCTGAGCCCGGTACCAGCCGGTGAGCTGGTCGGCGGTCACGCCGGCGACCCGGTTCTCCCAGCCGTTGAACTTTCCGTCGGCGCTGTGCACCACGGCGGCCGCCTGCACCCCGGGCTGCAGCAACGCGGCCCGGACGGCGGTGTCCGGCAGCCCGCGGTGCCCGGAGTCGGTGATCTCCACATCGGAGCGCAGCCGATCCGCGTAGTCGCTCATCAACGTCCGTCCGGTGCCGACCAGCACCACGGAGAACACCAGCAACGCGGCGGTGGCCGCGAGTGGCCGGGCGACGGCGGCACTGCGAGCGGGCATCCGGCGGATCTCCGCGGTGGCCAGCCTGCCGATCGGTCCGCCGATCCGGCCGCCGAGGCTGAGCATCCTGGCCAGGAACGGCACGGTGACCGGACCCCACCACCAGAACAGGCCGAACATCATCGCGATCGCCGAGAACACGACGGCGATGAGCGCCGCCGACGAGCCCTTGGCGGCGACGGCCGCCAGCGCCAGGAGCATGGCGCCGCCGACGGACAGCAGACCGAGGATCCGGCCCGCCGGGGTGAGGGCCGCGCCGGTGGGCTCGGCATCCGAATCCCGCAACGCGGACAGCGGGCTGATCTTGGACGCGGCCAGCGCGGGCAGCAACGCGGCTCCGGCACACAACACTGTGGCGATGAACGCGCCGGTCAGTAGCTGGGTCGTCGACGGCAGCAGGCTGGGCTCCAGACCGGGTGCGCCCAGCATCTCGGACACTCCGGTGGCATCCAGCAACGCGGCCAGGCCGGTGGCCAGCACCCCGCCTGCCAGGGCTCCGCCGAGGCCGGACACCAGGCCGGTGATCATGGCCTCGATCAGGCAGGCCAGCACCAGCGGCCTCCGGTCCCCGCCCACGCAGCGCAGCAACGCGGTGGTGCGTTGCCGGTAGAGGTAGACCGCGCGATAGGCGGACACGGCGACGACCACCGAGGTCGCCAACGCCAGGATGCTGAACAGGACAAAGATGTAGACCGGAGACGATCCGGGACCCTCGCCACTCGGCAGGACGACCGAGTTGCCGCCCGCCGCGGCCTGCACAGCCTGCCTGGCCTGATCGACATCCGTGCCGATCTGCAGGTTCAGCTTCGTGGTCGTGCGCTCGGTGCCGATCCTGGTGGCCAGCTCGGGGCCCCCGACGAACAGCGCGCTGTCCATCGACGCGCCGCGCTCGGTGATCCCGCTGACCCGGACCGGGAGCGGCTTCCCCGCCGCGTCGATCAGGGTCACGGTCGACCCGGGCCGCAGATCGTGCCGGTGCGCGTAGACCCGGTCGACCGCGATCTCCCCCGCCGCGGCCGGAGCGGCGCCCTGCCAGACGGGGATCGAGCGCAGGTCGGGCGGCTCGACGTCCAGGTGCGCCCGGCTGCCGACCTTGGCACCGGCGTCCACCACCTCGACGGTGAGGTGCTGCACGGGCAGCACCCGGCTGATGCCCGGCACCTTCGCGATCGCCGGGGCCACCTCGTCCAGCGCGGGCATATCGATCTTGTGGCTCACCTGAAGCGCCACCGAGCTCGGTGGCCGGGCCGTCTCCTGGTCGGTCACGGCCAGCAGGGCGTGGGACAGCATCCAGGAGGCGATCAGGCAGGCGACGCCGACCAGCACGGCCAGCCCGGGGAGCAGCGCCCGTCCGGGCCGGGTGCGCAGGTCGGCGCCGGCCAGTCGCAGCAGGGTGGAGGAGTTCACAGCCGGAACGCTAGGAACCGGAGCCCTCCCCCGGCGTCCTGCCGGAGTCTGCTCCGGCAGTCAGCCCGTGGGAGGACATGGCATCAGGGGTGTATCCGGGATGCCACCGCCGTGAGCGATTCGATCGCGGGCGCTACCAGCGAGGACCTGGTGTCGACCGGGATATCGGGGGCTTCGGCGTACGGCGGGCAGCTGCTCCGGGAGGGCGGCAGCACTCCGCGCACCAGGTAGCCGTCCACCAGCTTGGTCACGCAGTCGTTGTACCGGTAGTGCCCGTGGTTGCCGTCATCGCGCACGCTGATCAGGGTGTCGCCGAGCGCGGTGGCCATGGCGACGCCGTTCGGGTACGCGGTCTGGGTGTCCCCGTCGGCCTGCACGACGAGGCCGACCGGATAGCCGCGGGTCGCCCGGACCGGGGTCTGCAGGCGCTGGAAGCTCCGGAACGCACACGGGTTGGGCGCCATCAGCTCCGGCACCACGCCGCCGTACGGCATGGCCTGCCGGTATCGCCGCATCTCCCGGTACGAGGTCTGCGGATCCGGCCAGTTCCACTCGCACTTCACCGTGACCCCGGCCTTCTCCTGGGTGTGCAGGACGGTGCGTTCCCGGGCGATGCGCGAGGCGTTCGCCAGGTCCTCAGCAACCGAAGGAGCAGCCTTGATGCCCTGCCTGACCTCGATCAACGCGAACTGCATGCGGTTGGCGTAGGAGGCCCAGCTCTCCCGGTAGCGGGTGTAGAAGCCGATGCCGTAGTCCAGGTGCGAGACCTCGGTCATCCCGGCGATGGACCGGGTGCGCAGCGCGGTGGCGATCTCCTCGATGGCGGCCTTGACCGCGTCGGCGCTGGTGCCCAGCGCGAAGGTGTTGTTCCGCGCCGCGACCCACTCGGCCCACAGGTCGATGTTCGCCCGGATCGCGTCGACCGAGTCGAAGTCCTGCTCGTGCCAGGACTTGGCCGGGTCGAGCGCCGAGTCCAGCACGCTGCGGTCCAGCCGGGACGGGAACAGCGTGCCGTAGGTGGCGCCCAGCTGGGTGCCGTAGGAATAGCCCAGGTAATTGGTCCGCTGCTCACCGAGTACCGCCCGGATGATGTCCATGTCCCGCGCGGTGTTGTTGGTGTTGATGTACGGCCTCAAGGCCCCGCCCGCCTCCTGGCAGGCGTGGTCCTCGGCCTTGGCGTTGGCGGTGAACACCCCGAAGTCCGCATCGGCGGGCCGGGTCTGGTTCTTGATCGGCAGCTCGTCGATCACCGTGCACTGCAGTTGGGTGGACTGGCCGACGCCGCGCGGGTCGAAGCCGATCAGGTCGTACACCTGGGCGATCTCCTGCCGCCCGAGCTGGACCGGCAGCCCGAGCCCGGGAGCACCCGGCCCACCGGGGTTGACCAGCAGGATTCCCCGGCGCCGGGCCGGGTCGGTGGCCTTCAGCCTGCTGATCGCCACCTGTAACCGATCGCCTGCCGGATTCCGGTAATCCACAGGCGCCACCAGCGTGGCGCACTCGAGCGGCAGACCTTCCAGTGGACCGACCTTGGTCTCGTCACACGGCGACCAGCTCACGGGCTGCCGGTGGAAGTCGGTCAACGGATCAGCGGCGGCGGGAACCGCGGTGGCCAGCGTCAGTACCGACGCCAGCACTACGCCACTAGATCGTGAAAAACGCACAGTCTCTCCATCCCTGAAACGGGTTACATGAAGAGTTCGTGGGAGTCCCGGCCTCGCGCCTGGTTCGTTGAGCGGAACTTCGACTGCGCCGACCGACCGGTACGGGGGCGTCCGGCGCATCGGCCCCGGACGCCCCACCTATTACTTGGCCGGTGATTCCGCCAGCTGGGCGTCGATCTGCTGGGCGGTGGTGGCCAGCGATGCGATGTCCGCCGCCACGGCGGACCGCTGGGTGTCCGGCGGGATGTCCGCCGGGCCCTGTTGCGGGTCGCACACCGTGTGCGATCCGGGCAGCACGCCGTTGATCAGGTAGTCGTCCACCAGGGCCGTCACGCAGGTGTTGCTGCCGTAGTGACCGTGCACGCCCTCGTTGCGCACGCTGATCAGGTTGTCCCCCAGCGTGTGCGCCATGGCCACGCCGTTCGGGTAGGCGGTCTGCGTGTCACCCTCGGCCTGGACCACGATGCCGACCGGGTAGTCCCGCTTGGCGGGCAGCGCCGTTTCGAGGCGGGTGAAGCTGCGGAAGGCGCAGGGGGTCGGCGCCATGAAACCGACCGCGTCGCCGTACGGCATGGTGTCCCGGTACTGCTTCATCTTCCGGTAGGACGTGCGCTCGTCCGGCCAGTCCCACTCGCACAGGACCGTGTTGTAGGCGCCGTCGACGGTCTTCTCCAGGGTCCGCTTCCGGGCGATGCCCGCGGCCACGGACAGGTCGGCGGTGCCGGTGCCGTGCACCTCATCGAGGGCGGCCTTGAGGTCCTTGGCGAGGGGCGCCCAGCCCTGGCGGAACCGGGTGTAGAGGCCGACGGAGCTGTCCAGTTCGGCCAGGTCCTTGAGCTTGGCGACCGGCTTGGTGCGCAGCGCGGTGGCGATCTCCTCGACCCCCGCCTTCACCTGCTTGGCGTCGGTACCCAGGTGGAACGTGTTGTTCCGCGCGGCGACCCAGGCCGCCCAGTCGTTCACGTTCTGGCCGATGGCCTCGACGCTGTCCACGTCCTGCTCGTGCCACGTCTTGTTCGGGTCCATGGCGGAGTCCAGCACGTTGCGGTCCAGCCGGGACGGGAACAGCGTGCCGTAGGTGGCCCCCAGCTGCGTGCCGTACGAGTACCCCAGGTAGTTGAGCTTCGGCTCCCCCAGCACGGCGCGGATGATGTCCATGTCCCGCGCGGTGTTGTTCGTGTTGATGTACGGCCGCAGGCCGCCACCGGCCTCCTGGCAGGCGTGCTCCTGCTGCTGCGCCCACGCGGTGTAGGTGGGCAGGTCGGCGTCGTCCGGCCGGGTCGGGTTCTTCACCTGCGGGCCACCGGTGACCTCGGTGCACTGCAGCTTGGTGGACTTGCCGATGCCCCGCGGGTCAAAGCCGACGAGGTCGTAGACGCCGGCCACCTGCTGCTTGGCCAGCCGGTCGGCGAGGCCGAGGCCGGAGCCACCGGGGCCGCCGGGGTTGAGCAGCAGGATGCCGCGCCGGTGGGCCTGGTCGGTGGCCTTGTGCCTGCTGATCGCCACCCGGATGCGGTTACCGCCGGGATTGGCGTAGTCCAGCGGGACGGTGATGGAGGCGCACTCGGTCGGCGAGCCGGCCTTGCACGGTGACCAGCTCGGCTGCTGCTGGTGGAAGTCGGCGAGTGGATCGGTCGGCGCGGCGAGCGCGGGCGTCGCGGTGGCGAGCAGCAGCACCCCCGCTAACAGGACACTGCCGGATCGTCGGACACGCACGGTGTCTCCTCCCTCGAAGTGTGATCCCTGAGGGTGGTGGGAGACACCGTGCGCACGCGTCCCGCTGTGGTTGATCCGAAAGTACGGCGCCGGGTCAATTGCCAGGCGATGAATCAGCTGGTATCCGGAACGGTCGGAGCGGCGACCCCGATTGTCGCCGCCCCGACCAGGGGAAGGGGCCGGCGGCACACGGTCGTTCCTGTGGAGGCAGGCAGCGACCGGCTCCGCCGACGGGCCCCGGCAGGCCCAGACCCTTCAAGCCAGTGAGAACTGCTCCGAAGTTGACGAGTTCCGGGAGAGGAGTGGGCCCGAAACTCGTCAACTTCGAGCCGGTCGGTCAGGCGCCGATCAGGTTCACCCGGCAGGTGGCGACCGGCTTGTCCGGCGTCGAGGAGTGCTTCTCGACCTCCTTGCCGTCCACCGAGATCGAGCAGGTCACCGGCTGGTTCTTGTCCCCATGCACGAGGACCTGGGCGACCTGCACCGGCTGGTCACCGGGCCAGGTGCTGGTGTTGTTCCACGGCAGGGCCACGGCCTGCTCCTCGCGGACCAGGCCGTAGCCCTGCACGTCGGAGGAGATGCTCGCGGTTCCGCTGCCGGTGACCGAGAAGGTCACGGTGCGCGGAGTCGCGGTCTTGCCGACCGCCGGCTTCGCCGCATTACCGGCGCCGGTGGAAGTGGAACCGTCCACGCCGGGACGGCCGATGCTCTTCTTGCTGCCGTCCTGGGCACCGGGATCACCCGGCTGACCAGGGGCGCCGTACACGCCGGCGTTCACCTCGTTGGCGGGAGGCAGCACGGCCTTGGCACTGGCGATGTCGCTGGGTCCGGAGAACAGCCAGAGTCCACCGAACAGGACGAACAGGCCCGCGACCAGGACGAGGCCTGCGGTCACGTACTGGGCCTTGGTGAATTTCATCGAGGGAAGCCTTTCACCAATGGTGGCCCGCCGGCGGCGTAGCGGAAACGCCGCCGACGGACCGCGCACTGTTTAGATGATCGGACGGCCGAGGCCCTGGAGCACGCCACCCAGGTCGAGGCCACCGTTGCCGAGCGCACCACCGGGGACCGCGTGGATCAGCTCCGCGGGCAGCGGAAGGCCCGCGTTGCCGAGCGGCAGACCCAGCGTGTTGGGTCCGAGGATCTGCACCGGCACACCGGCCGCCGGGGAGGCGTCAGCAGTACCGGCGGACAGGACGGTCAAGGCCGCCGCAGCACCGAGAGCCGCTACGATCTTCTTCATCACGTACTCCTTCATCAGGGGTTGCACCGTCTTCAAGACCGATGGACGTCGGGTTCTGCGGTCTTGAAGACGGCGGTACCGTCAGCAGACGGCGTCGGTGGGCTTCGGGTTGGCCAACCCGAAGACGGGGCGGAGCAGCAGGCCCGCGTAGGTGCCGACCAGTGCGGTCGCACCCCACAGCCAGCCGTGCAGGCTGAACGAGGCCACTCCGGAGAAATAGGCGCCGATGTTGCAGCCGCCGGACAGCCGGGCGCCGTAGCCCATGAGCACGCCGCCGATCACCGAGCCGAGGGCCAGCTTCCAGGGAATGCGGCGGTGCAGGATGAAGGCACCGGCGGCCGCCGAGGCGATGAGCGCGCCCAGGATGATGCCGAGGTCCATCACCGAGATCTTGTTGGCCAGCACCGATCCGTGCAGCGCCGCGGCGTTGGCCGGGGTCTTCCAGAACGGCCAGCTCGCCACGTCCACCCCGAAGAAGGTGAGGATCTTGGCGCCCCACAGCGCGAAGGCGAACGTGATGCCCCACGCGCCGCCGGAGATGAACAGCGTCGCCGCGTTGAGCACGGCCAGCAGGATGGCGCCGACCCACAGCGGCCAGGCACCGCGGATCGCCCGCAGCAGGCCGTTCGCGTGTGGCTGCGGCTCGATGACCGGCGGCTGCTTGCGCTTCTGCCACCACAGCGACGCGGCGGTGATCAGGCCCAGGACCAGCAGCGATACCGCCAGCGCGCCCGGGTAACCGAGGCTGGTGGCCAGCGAGACGGGCTTACCGGCGGGCACGTTCGCGGTCCAGAACGGCGCGTTGAAGGTCTGCCAGATGGACCCGGCGATGAAGCCGCCGAGGGTGAACAGGATCGCGGTGTGCCCACTGCCGATGGCGAACAGCGTGCCGGAGGCGCACGAGCCGCCGATCTGCATGCCGATGCCGAACAGGAACGCACCGATCACCACCAGCCAGCCGGCGGGCGCCAGCATCGGCTGCGGCGTACCGGACAGACTCCAGCCGAAGCCCAGGATGATCGCGAAAAGCACGCAGGCCACCGCCAGCATCAGCGAGTGCGCCCGGATCGCCTGGCCCTGGCCGACCGAGACCAGCTGCCGCCACGCGGAGCTGAAGCCGAACCGGGAGTGGAACAACACCAGGCCCAGGGCCAGGCCGAGCACGAACAACACGGCCAGCTTAGCCCCGGCCACGCTCGCCACCGCGAGGCCGACCAGCACGGTGAGCACCGCGCCGATACCGATCACCAGCAACTGGGCGGGCGGCTGCTTGGGTTCCGGTTTGGGCTTCGCCCCGCAGCACGTCGTCACGTCGGTCGTCATCCGTTGCCTCCGGTGTCCAGGGCCTGGCTGATCTGCACAACGGTGCCCTGCGGGAACCAACCGTTCTTGCTGTCATGGCCGTGGTTGAACTCGGTGGGCAGGAAGGAGACCACCGAGGCGGTGAACAGGGCGGGCTTGCCGTTGATCGCGGCGCGCACCGATTCCGGTTGTGCGTCCAGCCAGCGGGCGAAGCCGGAAGCGCTCGGGAAATCGCCGGGGAAGGTCTGCCCGACGAGGTTCGAGTAGACGACCGGCAACTGCTCGTGCGGGTTGAACCGAATGGGCAGGATCGCGCCGGAGTTGCGGCCGATCACCCTCGGGTACAGCAGCCAGGGCGCCAGGTAGATGCCGTTCTGGAACCGGACGGTCCCGGACTGCTCGGCGACCTTGTTGAGCTGGTCGGCACCGGCGGTCCAGCCGGCGACCACGAGCAGCGCCTGCCCGTCCCACTGGTCGGTGACCTCGATCCCCTTGGCGACAGCCTGTTTCCGCACCACCTCGGTGGCCGCGACGGATCGTGGGGAGTTGTCCCCAGAAAGCGAGAGCTTCGACACCCCGCGACCGGCCAGGAAGTTGACCTCACCACGCAGCGCCTCGGTGTCCGGCTGCCCGAGCTGTTCCGACGGGCAGGCGCCCAGCGGAACCGGGTGATCGGTGAGCGCGACGGCGAGCGCCACACTGGCGCACTCGATGCCGTCGTCGCCGGTCGTCACGGGTGCCGCGGCCGGGCCGTCACCGGCGTCGTAGTCGATGGCAACCTGCTCGTCGCCCTTGCCGAGCACCAGCTTCCCTGGACCGGCGGGCAGGTCGACGAATCCCCAGCCGCCGGACCCGCCGGAGCGGGAGCCGAGGGCGGCGAGAGTGCTCGAACTGGTGCCCGCGGCGTACTCCTCCGGCTTGTCCACGCCGACGTGCACCAGGTTGCGTCCCGGTTTGGCAGGCGTGAGCAGTACCGGCACGTCCTGGCCGCCCAGGCTCACCGAGCGCAGCAGCGGAACCCCGGCGACAGGATGCGGCTGCGGCAGTGGGATCGCGGCGAGCGCGGCACCACTGACAATGGCCAGTGTCAACGCTGTCACTCCGCCGATGCCGACCGTCCTGCCGATCCCCGGCCGTTCCCGGAGCAGGAAGAACGCGGCGGCGGCCAGCACGGTGAGCAGCAGCTGGGCGATCGTGACCAGGCCGTAGGGCGTGGTCACCAGCCGCACGTCGAGCCGCAGGCCGATCTGGAACGCCCATACGACTCCGGCCGACAGCGCGACGAGCACCGCAGCCAGCCCGATCGGCGTGAGCCGTCGCGCCAGCGCAGCCCGATCGGTCTGGCTGAGGAGCACGGCGAGCACCACGCCGACCAGCGCGGTGGTGGCCACCACGTAGCCGATCCCCGCCGCCCGCAGCTGGTCGGCCGGTGCGAAGGCGGCGGCGATCAGCGCCGTCAGCCCCGCGCTGAGCAGCACCGATACCGTCCGCCAAGCAAGAAGCGCCGGAATGAGCACGGTGAGCAGGGACTGGGCGATGGCGATCACCAGCGGCACATCGCCGAGGGTGGACGCCAGGCACGCGGTGACCGCGACGGACGCGGCGGCCCAGGCGACGACCCGGGTGCGCTCGCCGGGCTCGCCGGTCAACGGCCGGAGCAGGCCGATACCGGCCACCGCGGTGGAGGCCAGGACGACGACGACCCGGATCAGGGCGGCGACCACGGGGTTGAGGCCGGCCGCTGCGACCACCGGATGGGAGTGGTCACCGGCGGCGACGGCCGGGGTGGCCGTCGCCAGCAGCAGGGGAAGGACGAGTGTGGCGCGGGGGCGGTGGCGCCACCCGGAAAGGTGGCGCCACCCCCGCGGCTGCGGG
>QZFT01000066.1 GCA_003600225.1 Pseudonocardiaceae bacterium YIM PH 21723 | reverse complement strand
ACTCGCAGCGACACCGAACTGGTGGGCGTGCTACGCGAGGCGGAACGGGAAGCCGGATGTTCGGGCGCTTTCCCCGAACATCGTCAACTCCGGAGCAGCATGCGTTACTGGGACTGGGCGTAGGTGGAATTGGTGTAGGCGCCGGCGGCGATGTCCTCGAACAGGGTGGGGCCGACCGGGGTCCAGCCGAGGAGCTCTCGGGTGTGCTCGTTGGTTCCGGCGACGTTGATGCCGTAGAAGCCGGCGATCCAGCCGAAGTAGGGCTCCACCTCCTCCGGCGCCAGGGACTTCGTGGGCAGGCCGAGGGATTCGCCGATGGCCGCCGCGATGTCCCTGGTGGACAACGTGGTCTCGGCGATCGCGTGCACCCGGGATCCGGCAGGCGCCTGCTCCAGGGCGAGCCGGACCAGGACCGCGGCGTCGTCCCGGTGCACGGCCGACCAGACGGTGGACCCGTCGCCGATGTACCCGGCCACGCCGTGTTTCCGCGCCAGGTCGGTCAGGAACGCGACGAATCCATGATCCCGGTGGCCGTGCACGGTCGGCGAGAAACGCATTGCTACCGGCCGGACGCCCCGGCCCGCGTAGGACAGCGCGAGGTTCTCGCCGCCACCCCGCATCGACTCGGGGCCGTGGAACGGCAGCACGTCCTGCTCGGTCAACAGGCCGCCTTCGGGGGCGGGCATACCGCTGGCGATCAGGATCGGCTTCCCCGTGCCCTCCAGCACGTCCAGCATCCGCTGCACCGCGGCGTGCTCGGTGCGCCAGGCGGTCGCCATGTCGGAGAAGTCGTGCTTGAAGCCCAGGTGCACGACCCCGTCGGTCTCGGCCGCGCCGGCCGCGAGGCTGTCCAGATCGTCCAGGCTGCCCCGCAATACGGCGGCTCCGGCGGCCTCGATCCTGGCCGCCGACTCGGTGGACCGGGCCAGGCCGAGGACCTGGTGGCCATGCGCCAGCAGCTCCTCGGTGACGGCCGAACCGATCCAGCCGGATGCTCCGGTGACGAAAACACGCATGATGATCTCCCCATGTCAGTGACTGACATCGACACTAGCAGCTCATGTCAGGCACTGTCATCACTAGACTGGTGGCATGGGTCGATGGGAGCCGGACGCGCGCGGGCGGATGACCGCCGCCGCGATGGAGCTGTACGCGGAGCGGGGCTTCGACCAGACCACCGCCGGTGACATCGCCGAGCGGGCGGGCGTCACCGAGCGCACGTTCTTCCGGCACTTCACCGACAAGCGAGAAGTGCTGTTCAACGGGGCCGAAGCCCTGGAGAACACCGTCCGGGAGACGATCCTGACCGCCGCACCCGAGGTGTCGGCGCTGGAGGCCGCGCTGGCCGGGCTGCACGTCTGCGCGGCACTGATCGACGAGCGGCGCGACTTCGCCGTGCGGCGCGCGCAGATCATCGAGGCGACCCCCAGCCTGCGGGAACGGGAGCTGCTCAAACTGGCCCGGCTGGCCGAGGTGGCCGCTGCGGCGCTCGGTGGGCGCGGCGTGCCGGAGACGGCAGCTCTGCTGGCCGCGCACAGCGCGGTGACCGTGTTCAACCTGTCCTTCTGGCACTGGGTACGTACCGGCGGCACCTTCGCCGGGCACTTCACCGACACCGCTGCCGCGCTGCGTTCGATGACCTGACCTGGGGAACTTTCGCCATTCCGGCGCGGCATTCGGCGATCTTGGTTAGGGTCGGGTCCGTGTTGAGTGCGTGGGGGCTGACCAAGGTCTACGAGGGCCGGACGGTGGTCGACCAGGTCGGCTTCGAGCTGCGACCTGGAACGGTGACCGCCTTCCTCGGCCCGAACGGCGCGGGCAAATCGACCACGCTGCGGATGATCAGCGGGCTGACCACGCCGACCGCCGGGCACGCCACGATCGCCGGCCGCGCCTACCAGCAGTGGCGGAACCCGTCCCACGTGGCGGGGGTGCTGCTGGACGGCCAGGCGGTACATCCGGGGCGGACCGGCAGGCTGCACCTGCAACTGGCGGCGAAGCTGGCGGGCATCCCCAGCCGGCGGGCCGACGAGGTGCTGGCGATGGTCGGTCTGGCCGACGCGGCCGGACGCAAGATCGGCAAGTACAGCCTCGGCATGCGGCAGCGGCTCGGCCTGGCGCACGCGCTGCTCACCGATCCCCCGCTGCTCATCCTGGACGAGCCGATCAACGGCCTCGACCCGGAGGGCATCCGCTCGGTGCGCACGCTGCTGCGCAACTACGCGACCCGCGGCGGCACCGTGCTGCTGTCCAGCCACGTGCTGTCCGAAGTGGACCAGACCGCGGACCGGGTCCTGGTGATCGGCAACGGCCGCGTGCTGGCCGACGGCCCCCTGGCCCAGCTGACCTCCTCGGCGCGCAGCCTGGTCAAGGCGGCCGACATGAACCGGCTGGCCCAGGTGATGACCGACGCGCGGATCCCGATCCAGCCGGCCATCGACGGGCACATGGCGGCACACGCGCCGGTGGAGCGGGTGTCCGAGCTGACCTTCAAGGCCGGCATTCCGCTGCTCGGACTGCGACCGGAGCAGATGAGCCTGGAGGACCTGTTCTTCCGGTTGACCGGAGGCAACTCATGACCTTCCCGCAGACCGTGCAGGCACCGCCGCAACAACAGCAGCCGCTGTGGCATCAGCGCGCGTCCGCCAGGACCGGCTTCGGCAACCTGGTGCTGGTCGAGTTCCGCAAGCTGTTCGGCACGCTGTCCGACCGGCTGACCCTGCTGCTCGCCCCGGTGATGCTGATCGGGGTGATGTACCTGTTCAGCCGGACCGGCAAGATGGAGTCGGCGGCCAAGCAGATGTTCCCGCTGCTGATCTCCATCCAGTTCGGCCTGCTGCTGACCTTCGTCGCGGTGATCAAACTGGTCGCGGGCGAGTGGCACTACAAGAGCGCGCAGCCCACCCTGCTGATGCAGCCCTCCCGGATGCGGTACCTGTCCGCGCAGACCGTGGTGGTGCTGTCGGTGTGGCTGGTGTCCGCGCTGCTCACCTTCCTGATCTACCCGGTGTTCATCCGCATGCAGGCCGACCGGGAACGCTTCGGGTTCCTGCTGGACATCCGTCCCGGCTGGGTCCTCGGCGTGACGCTCGCCGGGACCGCGCTGGTGCTGATCTCGGCGTTGATCGTGGCCATGCACCTGCCGAACCCGACGGCCGCGCTGGTGGTGTTCTTCGTCGTGGTGCCGCTGCTGATGGTGGCCCGTTCGGCGGCGCCCGCGGTGTTCGGCGTGATCTACCCGCTGGAGCCGGCCTACCTGCTGGCCGGGCAACCGGACGCGGGCACGGTGCAGGCGATCGTCTCAGGGTTGCTGTGGCTGTCCCTGCTGGTCTGGGGTGCCATCCGCATCCAGCGCCGGGACGCGGGCTGAGCTGCTGGTCTGCTGCAGCATCGTCGCCAGCAGGGCGGCCGCGGCGCTGAGCGGGCGGGCCGCCGGTGCCGCCAGGGACAGCGACCAGGTCAGGTGGTCACTGCCCGGCCCGGTGATGCGCAGGTGCTGCCCAGCAGGCAGGTAGGGCGCCGGCAGGATGGCCACCCCCAGCCCGTGACGGGCGTAGCTCGCGGCCGCTGGGGCGTTGGGCACCTCGACGCCGACATCACGGATGTGCCCCGCGGTGGCGAACGCGCGGTCGACAACAGATCGGCTGCCGTAGCCCGCGGGGAAATCGACGAACGTCTCCCCGGCCAACTCGGCCAGCGTGGTGGTCTCCCGCCCGGCCAACCGGTGGGCCGAGGGCACGACAAGACCCATGGCGAACGACGCGAGCGAGGTCAGGCGCAGATCCCGGCCGGCGGCTCCGGGGTCGGAGAGCAGCGCGAGGTCGAGCCGGTCGGCGTTGAGGTCCTCGGCGAGATCGCGGGAGCCGCCCGGGCGATGGCTCAACCGGATCCGCACCCGCGGGTAGGCGGCCCGGAGCCGGCCCAGCACGGTCGGCAGCCCGATATCGGGTAGCGAGGCCATCGTCCCGATCCGCACCTCGCCCTGGATCCCGTCCCCCAGTTCGTCCACGGCGTCGACGGCGGCGCGGGCGGCGGCCAGGGTCGCCCGCGCATGCGGGAGCAACGCCCGCCCGGCGTCGGTCAGGCTGACATCGCGAGGGGTGCGGTGCAGCAACTCGGCCCGCAGCCTGTGCTCCAGCGCCTTGAGCCCGGCCGAGACCGCGGACTGCACCACGTGCAGCCGCGCCGCGGCCCTGGTGAAGCTGCGCTCGTCGACGACCGCGAGGAAGTACTCCAGCTGTCGCAGGTCCAGATCTATCACGGTTATTGATAGTAGCCAACGAAAACGATCGTTGGACTCGATACGACCTTGGCGTCACGGTAGTGGGGAGACGACAACGAGGAGAGATCGACATGCAACGCAACAGCAGGGTCCTCATCGTCGGCGCCGGCGTGGCCGGACCGACGCTGGCTTTCTGGCTGGCCCACCACGGGTTCCGGCCCACGGTGGTGGAGCGGTCCCGGGAGCTTCGTGCCGGTGGTCAGGCCATCGATGTGCACGGCCGGGCCGTGGATGTGCTGGAGAAGATGGGGTTGCTGGAGGCCGCGAATGCCCGCCGGACCGGCATCCGGGGCATGGACTTCGTCGACGGGCGCGGCCGGGTCCTGGCCAGGACAGAGGGGTTCAGCCTGACCGGCGGTGTCGCCGGCAGCCGCGACATCGAGCTGATGCGCGCCGATCTCGCGACGCTGTTGCTGGACGCCACCCGGGAATCCGTCGAGTACATCTACGGCGACCGCCCGACGGCGATCGAGCAGACCGACACCGAGGTGACCGTCACCTTCGGCAGTGGCGAGGTCCGCGAGTTCGACCTGGTGGTGGGCGCCGACGGTGCACGCTCCGCGACCCGGTCGATGGCCTTCCCGCCCGGGAGCTGGCGGCTGCACCGGCTGGGGCGCTACATCGCGATCGGCAAGATCACCAACTTCCTGGACTACGACCGCTGGGAGACCTTCCACGCCGCGGGCCAGGACCGGCGAGTCTGCTACTTCGCCGGTGCGGGCTCGACCCGCGCGATGTTCACCAGGACCGACCCCACCCTCGACGTCGACGAACACGACGGGCAGAGCCTGCGTGCCCGGCTGCGCACCCACTTCCAGCACGACGGCTGGGAGACCCGCAGGCTGCTCGACGAGGTCACCGCCGACGACGACTTCTACTTCGACGACCTGCGCCAGGTCCACATGGACTCCTGGCACCGGGGCCGGGTCGTCCTCGTCGGGGACGCCGGCTACTGCGCCTCGCCCGCCTCCGGGCTCGGTACCACCCTGGCCATGGTCGGCGCCTACGTCCTGGCCGGTGAGCTCGCCGCCGCCGAGGGGGACGCAGGGCCGGCCTTCACCCGCTACGGGGACCGGATGCGGCCCTTCGTCGAGGACTGCCAGGAACGCGCCCGGCAGGGCGGCAACCTCTACATCAGCCGGCCCCGCTTCTGGCTGCAGATGCAACAGATCCGGCTGTCCAACGTGCCGCTGCTGCGCGGGGTGATGAGCCGCCTGGCGGCAGGCAGCAAGGAACGCATCGGTACCGGCATCACCTTCCCCGAGGAGGACCTCCGTACCGCGGACGCGGCCTGAGGCTAGGGCGCCCGGCGGGAACCGCCGCCGGAGTCCAGCAGCGGGAGCAGCTTCTCCGCGGCTTCCTTGCCGCGCGTGCAGTAGTTGGCGAGCACCTCGTCCACCGGGAAGTCCCGGTCCGCCTTGGCGTTGGCCTCGGCCTGCTCCCGGGGCGGGGTCGCGCGCACCACGAACGGCTCGATGTTGCCGGTGTCGATCCGGATGATGCAGGCGCCCTGTTCCGAGGAGTCCACCGTGGTCACCGCGTAGTAGCGGTCCAGCAGGATGGAGCGCTGGAAGTAGCCGGTGCCGTAGGTGCCCTTGTTCCAGAAGTCCTGGAAGGTGACCTGCTTGGACTGCCGGTAGGAGGGCGCGCTCTGGGTGAAACCGATGAAGCCCCAGGAGGTGGGCATGGTGCAGCCGTCACCGTATTCGCGGCGCGGGTCCGGGGTGTAGTTCAGCTCCCGCAGATACGAGGCGGGCAGGCCGGCGCATTTCTTACTGGAGTCGTAGACGGCCTTGCGGGTGGTCTGGAAATCCAGGTTGTCGTACGCGACCAGGTCCGCTTCCAGCGTCGGCGCGGTGCCGCTGCTCAGCGGCGGTTCCGGCGCCGCGCAGGAGGTGAGAGCGGCGAACATGGCGACGAGCAACAGCCCCCGGGTACGCATGCGTCCATCGAAACACAAGATCGGGACTGGCGCGGCGTTTCCACCACTCTGGTGGGTGATGCCGCAGTAGGTGAGTAGCCAGCACACTGATTGGTCGACTGAACCGTTTCCGCCGAGCTTGGGGGCAGGCAGATGGCACCTCGGTTGATCGCGCTGAAGACCAAGGAAGGTGAGTTGAACGCTCTGGCGAATCTCGCAGAGCAGGACATCACCCGGATCACACCCATGATCGAGGTGTTGGACAAGGGCCTCTCGGAACATGGGCGGATCGGCCCCAAGCTGTTGCTGGCCCTTGCCAGGTTGGCCGAGCATCAACGAATTCCCTGGCTGGACGTGACGGCGGTGGGCGCTGGGGAGTTCGACTGGCTGGACCGAGCCGCAGAGGACGCGATAGCGGCCAGGCTGATGTTGTTCGCACCGGATGCACCGGCCTTCATCCCGATCATCGGGATCGACGCGGGCGAGCTGGAACTGCGCGCCGTCCGGCGGCTCCTCGATCATCATGAACGCGAGGTCGTCCTCCGCGTCCCCTACGGACTGGTGCGATCCATCGATGTGCTGCGGCGCATCCGCGCGGTCGCCACAGACCTCGGCATCACGACGGACCAACTGCACGTTCTGCTGGATCTCGGCTACATCGACTGCCTCAGCGCGGTCGGCGTACGCACGGTCTCCCAGCTCATCAATCAACTGGCCGCCGAGTACAGCTTCGCCTCCTGCACCCTGCTCTCCGGATCCACTCCCTTGAAGAGGCTGGACTACGGCACCTCGATCCGCGATCGGGCCGAGGTCGCCGCCTGGAACGCCATCTCTGATGAGGTGACGGGTACCGAGGTGCGCTACGGGGACTACGGCACCATCCATCCGCGGACAAGTCCGGAGACGACGGGACCGAAGCGGCCACCGTATCCGTTCCTGAACTACACCATTCCGGGGCAGAGCCTCGTCCTGCGGCGTCAGCTCAAGAAGGTGGACGGCATTGAGTTGACCGATCGGGCCGAGGAATTCTGCCGGATAGCGGGAGAACTGGTGGCCAGACCCGAGTACCCCGGCCCCGGTTTCTCCTGGGGCGATGGGGAGCTGCACCGTTGCCGTCCCGGCGGTGACAGCCGAGCGGGCGGATCATCCCAGTGGATTGCCATGGCGATGTCACACCACATGGCGCACCTGGCCCGCAGCGATCAGCTCTGAGCCCGGTAGTGGTGGTAGACGTGGTGCGCGGTGACACCGAGCCGGTCGTACAGCGGGCGGGCCGCGTCGTTGTCGGTCTCCACCGAGAGCCAGGCGGCCGAGGCCCGTTCGGTGAGCGCCTGCTGGGCCAGCGCGGCCATGATGGTGGTCGCCAGACCCTGGCGACGATGTTCCGGGGCGACCTCGATGGCCATGAAACCGGCCCAGCGGCCGTCGATCACGCAGCGGCCGATGGCCTTGCCGGGGACAGAGGCGAACCACACCGACGGCCCGGACGTCAGCACCTGCCGAGCTCCGGCGCCGGTGCGGTTGTAGTGCCGTAGCCACTCGTCGGTCAGCGTCCGGCTGAGCTCGACACCGTCACCCGGCCGATCCGCGAGAGGCGCCAGGGCGCCGACTCGGACCTCGGTGGTGATCTCGCGTTCCCAGCCCAGGCGGTCCAGCTCGGTGAGCAGCGCCGGTTCGATGGCCTGGACGTACGCGGGCTGCTCGCGGGCGGCGTACCAGTCGCGGACCCGGTCCAGGGCCTGCTCGACGGGCAAGCCGGGGTCACCGAGGGCGAAGGCCGAGTTGGCCCGCCGGGTGAAGCCGCCGGCGGCGCGCAGCAGCCAGTCGCCGAGCTGCTCGGTCTCGGCCGCCTGCCAGGAGTTGGCGGCCACCCTCGCCAGCTCGGGAATGTCCACGGCCGGCGTGCGGTGCCGGACCGGTGCCGCCGGGACGACCTTGCCCGCGACCAGGGCGGACTCGGAGACGGTGACCTGTTCGCCGGATTTGCGGGTGATCAGCAGCTCGCCGTCGGTCCAGGAGTCCAGGGTGCCGACGGCGTCGGTGAACCGGCCGTCCGGCAGCAGGCTGCGCACGGACACCCGCTTGCCGATGTCGGTGGGCGTGATGCGGACTTCGAACCGGAAGCTCATGAACCGGTGGCGGCGATCGTGGCGCTGCCCAGCACGATGTCGCCCGCCGCGTCCGCGCGGTAGAGCACAGCGGCCTGGCCGGGGGCCACGCCGGAGAGCGGCTCGCGCAGCGAGATCTCCAGGGAGTCACCGACCAGTTCGGCGACGCAGGGCACCACGCTGCCGTGCGCGCGGACCTGGACGTGGCACTCGGTGGGGCCGTCGATCGGCACGCCGGAGGGCCACACCGGGTCGGTCGCGGTGATCGCGGTGACCTGGAGGTCCCGCGCCGAGCCGACGCGCACGGTGCCGGTGGCCGGCTCCAGGCCGATCACGTACTTCGGGGTGCCGTCCAGCAGCGAGCGGTCGATGCCCAGGCCCTTGCGCTGGCCGACGGTGAACTCGTGCACGCCGCGGTGCTCACCGAGGACCTCGCCGGTCTCGTCGTTCACCAGCGCTCCGGGCCGCACGCCGATCTTCGCGCCGAGGAACGCCTGGGTGTTGCCGTCCGGGATGAAGCAGATGTCGTGGCTGTCCGGCTTCTCCGCAACCTGCAAGCCGCGGTCGGCAGCCTCCAACCGGACCCGGTCCTTGACCGTGTCACCCAGCGGGAAGATCGCGTGTGCCAGCTGGTCCGGGCGCAGCGAGGCCAGCACGTAGGACTGGTCCTTGTCCTCGTCGGCGCTGCGCCGCAACTCCGGGCGCCCGTCCACTGTGGACAGCCGGGCGTAGTGACCGGTGGCCACCGCGTCGAAGCCGAGGCCGAGGGCCTTGTCCAGCAGCGCGGCGAACTTGATCTCCTCGTTGCAGCGCAGGCAGGGGTTGGGCGTGCGGCCGGCGGCGTACTCCTCGACGAAGTTGTCCACCACGGCCGCCTTGAACTGCTCGGCGAAGTCCCACACGTAGAACGGGATGCCGAGCACGTCGGCGGCGCGGCGCGCGTCCCGGGAGTCCTCCAGGGTGCAGCAGCCGCGGGAACCGGTGCGCAGCGTGCCGGGCTTCGCGGACAGCGCCAGGTGCACGCCGACCACCTCATGCCCGGCGTCCACGGCCCGGGCGGCCGCCACCGCCGAGTCGACGCCACCACTCATCGCCGCCAGAACCCGCACTATCGTCCCTCTCCACGACGAGCCCCTACGAGGCCCGCACTCCTAGCTCGCTCCACCACCGGGCCGATGACGGCCAGTACCGCATCGATGTCCTCGTCGGTGGTGGTGTGTCCGAGGGAGAACCGCAACGACCCGCGCGCCATCGCGGGATCGGCCCCCATCGCCAGCAACACGTGACTGGGCTGCGCGATTCCCGCCGTGCACGCCGAACCGGTGGAGCACTCGATGCCCTTGGCGTCCAGCAGCATCAACAGGCCGTCCCCCTCGCAACCGGGGAAGCTGAAGTGCGCGTTATTCGCCAGCCTCGCCTCGGGGTCACCGTTCAGCACCGCGTCCGGCACGACCGCGCGCACACCGGCGATCAGCCGGTCCCGCAGCCGGATCAGCTCGGCGACCCGCCGGTCCCGTTCGGTGACCGCGATGCGCAGCGCGGTGGCCATGCCGATCACCGAGGGCACATCCAGGGTGCCGGAGCGCACGTCCCGCTCCTGGCCGCCGCCGTGCAACAGCGGCACGCAGGGCACATCGCGGCCCAGCAGCAGGATGCCCGCTCCGTAGGGGCCGCCGATCTTGTGCGCGGACAGCGTGAGGGCGTCGGCGCCCAGGTCGGCGAAGTTCACGTCCAGGGTGCCCAGCGCCTGCACCGCGTCACTGTGCAGCGGGATGTCCCCGCTGGTCACGGCCAGTTCGCGGAGCGGATTGATCGTGCCGACCTCGTTGTTGGCCAGCATGACGCTGATCAGCGCGACGTCGTCACCGAGGTGCTCGGCGAGGGTCTGCGGGGTGATCCGGCCGAGGGCGTCGGGCGGCAGCACGGTGATGTCGGCGCCCTGCTCCCCCAGCCACTGCACGGCGTCCAGCACGGCGTGGTGCTCGACCGCGGACACCACGATGCGCTTCTTACCGCGAGCGGCACGGGCCCAGTAGATGCCCTTCAGCGCCAGGTTGTCCGACTCGGTGCCGCCGGCGGTGAAGATCACCTCGGACGGGCGGGCACCCACTAGGTCGGCGATGTCCTCCCTGGCCTCCTCGACCCGGCGTCGCGCCCGGCGGCCGGAGGAATGCAGGGACGAGGCGTTGCCCAGTTCGGCCAACGCCTCTGTCATAGCCGCCACGGCCTCGGGCAGCATCGGCGTGGTCGCCGCGTGGTCCAGGTACGTCATCGCCCATCCAGGGTAGCTGGGCGGTATGACGGGACGGAAAACGCCTGAGTACCGGCCTCAGCTGGACAGATGCCTGCGGTCGGTGTCACCAGCGGAACGCATGTCCGTCTGGAGTGCCTGCAGAACTCCAGCCGGGTTACTGAACAACTCCGGCCGGTGCTCCAGCAAGGCGAGCTCACGCTGGGTCAAATTGCGAACGCTGAGCACGCCATTCACTTTGAGGAGCAGCACAGAGCCGACCTGAATCAGCGCGTTCTGGGTATTTTCCAGCGAACTGATGAGTTTGGCCACGACATCGCCTTGAGCTGCGTCGACCTGCGCCTGAGCCTGATGCAATACGCGCAGCTCCACAGCTCGTTCCAGATCACGGCTAATTCGATCAGCCGTATCGCTGGTTTTGAACCACACGCCCAGTCGGCGAAACCACGACCGCACCACCGGCCAACTCACATGACGGATCTCGAGCCCGTAATGGCTCAACACGTCAGCCAACGCCGACTCGACCCGCTCGGCATCATCCTCACACCCGAGATAGAGGGTCACCTGTTGACCAACCTGCACTGGTGTTGCCGCATTGCCGAGATTTACCTGCAGTGTGCCCTTTCGGACTTCCAACGGCGATACCCGAATGGGAAAGCCGAAGGGTCGCGGAGCAGACACCGGCACAGTTGGTAACTGCTCCGCACCGGACCAACCACCGGAGTAGCCATCGTCGAGTGGCCAATCCCTAGCCATGGACTACCTCTCTGCCCTGCGATCCAATCGGTATCAGTCCAGCTGCGCGGCGAACGCAGCAGCCGCCGCGACGTACCGACGGTAACCATCACGAGCCATGGGCACCGCTGCCACCACCAGATCGAGATCTACCTCGAGGTACTCATGCACCAGCACATTGCGCAGGCCAACGGACGGCATCAGGGACTTCGCCAGGTTACGGTCGAGCAGCCCACACTGGGCGGCAGCCTCGAAGGAGTCGCGATAGTTGGTCGGTGACTCCCCCAGCACTGCGGCGGCAACGTGTTGGTTGATCGCCACCGCATACTCCACCAGCTGGGTGAGAATGCGCTCAATGGCGTGCCGCACCGCACGGTTCGTCCTGACTGCCTCGGGAGTATCCAGCGGGGGCGTCTCCAGATCGTTCAACAGCTCACGCATCGCACGCAAACGCGTCTGGAGGACATCCGGGTTCAGCTTGCGAGGACTCACTCGCCAGACTCTGCCATGAGTTCCAGGTCGGCTTTGCGCATCCACGCCGTATCCATCCGCTCCATGGTCGCCCGAATCTGCTCCCTGGCGTACTCACCACCGACCGACTCGTACAGCGGTTCTGCGTAGACCAACGCCTGTTCTCGAGCAACGGCTCCAGCACGGCCAAGATCTAGGAGATCGACATCATCAGAACCCGTCAAGGCTGCCAGCTCATCGAGAACCGCGAGCACGTCAAGCTTTGATCCGTGCTGCGGAGCGACCGCTATGTCGATGTCACGTGCGGTCTCCGGACGATCGACGACGCTGCCGAAGACGGTGATCACGCGCAGACCATGGCGTTCCGCGAGGCCGGCCAGACGGCCGTCTGCTTCAGCGGCTCGCAGCCGTCGCAAAGATTCAGCGGGTGTCGTACCCATACCGAAAGCCTACCGTCGGCCAGTTGCCAGAGAACGCTGCGCCATAGGTGATCATGCTGAAGGTGGCCTTCAGTCCGCTTAACTTGGTGAAGTCCACCTTCAGCGGAGTTGGCCGGCGCACACGCGCTGCGGCAGAAGCGGAAAAGAGGTCTGGAAACAGAAGAAGGCCGAGCTCGCCCTCGCCGACGAGCTCGGCCTGCGCGAAGGTGCGTCCACCTTCGTATCCCCTGTGGTCTCGGTTGCCGGTGCAGGTCCGGCAACCCTCTCGCGGCAGAGTCTCCGATGCCCCTCGGTTTCTCTGTCCGCCTCCCTCTTGATAGGAAAATCATGCCCTGCGAGGGACCCCTTATGCGTCATACCAGCGGATACAAAGGTCCGTACCACTGTGGTTGACATACAGCCGAACGAATGAGGCCGTTCGGACGACTCAAGACGCGATGGCCATCGGACGAACGGCAAATGTCCTACGGTGCGCAGCGGATCAACCGCCGACGGTGACCAGACCCGACTCGTAGGCGGCGATCACGGCCTGGGCACGGGAGGACACACCGACCTTGGCCATGAGCCGGTTCAGGTGCGTCTTGACGGTGCCCTCGGAGACGAACAGCTTCTCCGCGATCTCCATGTTGGACAGGCCGCGGGCGACGAGCACCAGCACCTCGGTCTCGCGCTCGGTCAACGCCGGCAGCGGCGGCCTGGGGCTCATCATCGCCGACGGGTTGTTCGCGAACGTGCGGATCAGCCGGCCGGTGACCTGGGGGGCCAGCAGGCCGTTGCCCTCGGCCACGATGCGCACGGCCTTGACGAGCTCCTCGGGCGGGGTGTCCTTGAGCAGGAAGCCCGACGCGCCCGCACGCAGCGCGGCGTAGACGTACTCGTCGGCGTCGAACGTGGTCAGGATGAGCACCGAGGTCTCGCCCCCGGTCGCCGCGACGATCAGCTTGGTCGCCTCGATGCCGTCCATGTTCGGCATCCGGATGTCCATCAGCACGACATCGGGCCGGTGCCGGTTCACGAGCTCCACCGCGCCGTGCCCGTCGCCGGCCTCGCCGATGACCTCGAGGTCGGACTGGGCGGACAGCAACGCCACGAAACCGGCGCGCACCAGCATCTGGTCGTCGACAACCAGCACCGATGTCATCGTCATGTAGGCAGATCCTCTTCCCTGGCCGCGTCCTGTGCGGAACGCGGAAGTACGGCGGTCACCCGGAATCCGCCGTGTACCAGCGGATATGCCCTCAATGATCCACCATAGAGCAGGACGCGCTCGCGCATGCCGACGAGACCCTGTCCGCTGCGCGGCAGCGCGGGCAGCGCCTGCCGCTCGGTGTCGGTGTAATCGCGCACCGCGTGCTTGCCGCTGCCGTTCAACCCGGCCAGCGCGGGCACCCGGCTCGGCCTGCCGTGGTCCAGTACGTCGATCTCCAGGTAGCTGGGGACGTACCGCAGCGTCAGGTGCACATTGGCGGCCGGACCGGCGTGCTTGAGCACGTTGGTCAGCGCCTCCTGCACGATCCGGTAGGCGGTCAGGTCCTGGCCGGCGGGCAGCTCGTAGGCGCGGCCCTCCCGGTGCAGTTCGATGGACAGACCGGAGGAGCTCATGGTCTGCAACAGCTCGGCGAGCCGATCGAGGCCGGGCTGCGGGTGGACCTCGACATTGCCGCCGCCGTTGGCCGCCGGATCCCGCAGTGCCTTGAGCACGTTGCGCATCTCGGCCAGGGATTCGCGGCTGATCGACTCGATCACCTGCAACGCCTGGCGGGCCTGGTCCGGATGTTCGGCGAGCAGGGCGCGCGCGACGCCGGAACGCACAACGATGATGCCCAGGCTGTGCGCCACGATGTCGTGCATCTCCCGGGCGATCCGGGTGCGCTCGGAGTTGACGGCCTCATCGGCCAGTCGCTGCTGCGCGTCCTCCAGCAGCTGCAGCATCTCCTGCAGCTTCTCGGCGCGCTGCGTGTTCTGCCAGTGCACCCGGCCGAAGGCGATGGCGGTGCCCACGAAGATCAGGTCGGACAGCACCCGCAGGAAGTCCGGCGGCTCGCCGACGGCAACGATGACACCGACCCAGGGCCACGCGGTGGCGATCACGCCGAAGAACACCGTCTGCCACAGCGGGTAGCGGGCCGCGACGAAGAACAGGACGAACAACACCACGAACGAGGTGAACCCGGTCACCGCGCCATGCGAGAGCATCAGGAAGTTGCACGCGATGGCCAGCAGACAGATGAACCGGGGCAGCCTGCGCTCCAGCAGCATCCCGAAGCAGGCCAGGCCCACCAGGGTGAACACCTGCCAGTCGGACAGGTGCGCGGTGAGCTGCTGGGGCAGTGGCAACGGCAGTGTCTGCGCCCCCACCGAGGCGACGAACAACATCGTTGCGATGACGGCCTCGATCAGAAGCGGGTACCTCTTGATCACCGCCGAGCCACGCTGCCAGTTCACAGTCCGAAGTATGTCGGCCATTTGATGTGTATACGTCACCCGAAGAGGTGATGGTAGGGCTGGGTGGAAAGTTCCGCGTGGATTCACGCTCACGGAGAGCCGAGCTAGGCGACTTGGGCTACCGAATGCCCAGGTGCGCGCACCTCCAGGGACAGTTCAACAGCACGGTCCACGGCCCGTTCCACCTCGGCCGCGAGCTGACGGCGATCGGTGTGCCCGATGCTGCCCGCCTTGATCGTCGGCAGGGCTTCGACCTCGATCACCAGACCCCGCATGGAGATCACCCGGCTGACCGACTGCCACAGGGTGGCGTCGCCGACGAAGGCCGGGTTGGTGGTGACCTGCCCGTCGGCGAACCGATACCGCACCACCACCGGGACGACCCTGGCCCCGGCGTCGATGGCCGCCTGGAACGGCGCGGGGCGGTACTTACCCGAGGCGAGGCCACACCAGGTGGTGCCCTCCGGGAAGACGCCGACCAGCGCGCCCTCGCGCATGGCTCCGGCCATCGTGGCGACGGTCTCCGGCAGCTTGGACAGGTGCTCGCGGTCCACGAACAAGGTGCCCGCCGCGGCCGCCATCGGTCCGATGACCGGCCACTCCTCGATGTCCTTCTTCGCCAGCATGCGCACCGGCTGCACGGCGTTGACCGCGAGGATGTCCAGCCAGGAGATGTGGTTGACGGCGACCAGGGCACCACCCTCGCCGGCCTGACCGCGGACGGCCCGCTTGACCGCGTCGTGATCGGTGTCGAGGCGAATCCCGAGGGCCCGCAGCATGGCGGAGTGCCAGCTGCGCTCCACGCGCATGCGCACGCGGCCCTTGCCTAATAACGGAATCAGCAGCACCAGGCCGACGGCCTGGAGCAGAACCACCAGTGCGACGACCCGCCGCGTCATGGCCCGTGGCCAGGACACGGCGGGCACGGAGTTCCTGGGTGGCAGGCAGCCGGTCCCGCAGGGCGAGAACGGCATCCATGGGTGTGCTGGAGTGTTGCTCGCCGGTGCGGACATGCTGGTCAGCCTCCGAGGAAGAACCGAAGATAACGCTGGTCGATTTTCTCCAGGTCCACCAGGATGAACATGTCGGCGACGCCGAAGTCCTCATCCAGGGCGGGCTGGCCACACACCAGGGCTCCCAGCCGCAGGTAACCCTTGAGCAGCGGAGGCAGCACCGAGCGCTGCGGGCGCTCGATCCCCTCGGCGCTCCACGGGTTGTGCGGGTGAACCCGAAGTTCCTCTGGCGCGTAGTACTTGGTGCTCACCTGGTCCCAGACGCCCGCGGCGAACTGGCCGCCGTCGGCGAGCGGAACGGAGGCGCAACCCGCCAGGTAGCGGTGGCCGGAGAGGTGCATGTACCGGGCGATGCCGGCCCACACCAGGCTCACGGCGGCACCACTGCGGTGGTCCGGGTGAACACACGAGCGGCCGGTCTCCACCAGAGACGGGCGCAGGTGCTGGAGGTTGGTCAGGTCGAACTCGGTGTCGGAGTAGAGCCGGCCCGCGTCGGCAGCGCGCTCCGGCGGGAGCATGCGATAGGTGCCGACGATGTCCCCGGACCGGTCGTCGCGGACCACGAGGTGATCGCAGTGCTCGTCGAACTCGTCGACGTCCAAGCCCTCGACGGGGCTGTGCAGTTCCGCGCCCATCTCCTCGGCGAAGACCTCGTACCGGAGCCTCTGAGCGGCGCGCACTTCATCGTTGTTTCTCGCGACCAGGAGCGAGTAGCGCGGGGCGTCTTCAGGCAGGTCCCCACCGGGTGGAGCCGTGCTGACCAACAGCTGCGACTGAGCCATACGCTCGGTTTACCGGTTCAGCACTCACGAGGAAAGTCCATTTGGTTGCGCGTCGGTGGAAAACCCGTGAATCCCTGACCTCACCTGGGGCAAACCCCGAGGCCAACCGCATTAGCGTGACTTGGCTACACACGGCGACCACCCACCCGGAGTAAGCAATCCCACTTATCGCCCGGCCGTGCGCGCAACCCCCCGAAAGCGTTCTCCTGATTCCGCTGGCGGCTGGCTTCGCCCGGCCCGGGTGGTCGGCGACGGAGGCTTTGGAGGAGGAGACGGGCTTGGGGTGGGGTCTTTCCTGCCTTCGCGTTGGGCGGGGGCACGCCGGTCTGGTGGGAATGGGCCGCTTCCGCGGGGGACCTGAAGGACGCCATCGTTTACTTGAGCGCACTGAAGGCGTCCTTCGTTTACCTGGGGTAAACGGAGGCGTCCTTCAGGTACTCGCCCGCCGGGTGATTTTGCTGAATGTGGCTCTAAGTCGGTCTAGCCAAACGAAAGCCACACTGCGCGACCTCTACCGAAGGAAAGCCACATTCATCCGCCCCGCGCAGCGGCCCCGAACACCAGACAGGCGTGCCCCCACCCAACACGCCGGCCGGAAAGACCCCGCCCCGTCTCCCCCTCCAAAGCCATCCTTCGACGACCGCCAGAAGCGCCCCACCGCCCCCACAAAGCCAAAAAAACGCCGCAGGGGCGCCCTCCACGTCGGGAGACGCCCCTGCGGCGTTAGATGAGCGCTCAGCCCTTGCGCTTGCCGATCTCCTCGGTCAGCTGCGGCGCGACCTTGAACAGGTCGCCGACGACGCCGAAGTCGGCGATCTCGAAGATCGGCGCCTCCTCGTCCTTGTTCACCGCGATGATCGTCTTGGAGGTCTGCATACCCGCGCGGTGCTGGATCGCACCGGAGATACCCAGCGCGATGTACAGCTGCGGCGCGACCGTCTTACCGGTCTGGCCGACCTGGAACTGGTGCGGGTAGTAACCGGAGTCCACGGCGGCACGCGAGGCGCCGACAGCGGCACCCAGCGAGTCGGCCAGGGCCTCGACCACCGTGAAGTTCTCCGCGCTGGCCACACCGCGGCCACCGGAGACGACCACGGAGGCCTCGGTCAGCTCGGGGCGGTCGCCGCCCTCGACCTTCTCGCGGCCGGTGATCTTGGCGGTCTTCTCGGTGCTGGAGGACAGCTCGACGGCCGACTCGGCGGCGGCACCGTCGGCGGCCTCGGCCTCGATGGCACCCGGGCGCACCGAGATGATCGGCGTGCCTGCGTTGACCTTGGACTTCACCGTGAAGCCGCCACCGAAGATGCTCTGCGTGGCGATACCGTCGGCGTCCACGTCCACCGCGTCGGCCAGCAGACCGGAGCCGATGCGGACGGCGAGACGGCCGGCCACCTCCTTGCCCTCGGTCGTGGCGGCGACCAGCACGGCGGCCGGGCTGACGGAGGACACCAGCGAGGCGAGCGCGTCGACCTTCGGGGTGACCAGGGTGTTCGCCGCGTCGTCGGACTCGGCCACGTAGACCTTGGCCGCGCCGTAGCCGGCCAGTGCCTCGCGGACCTTGCCGGCGGAGCCGGGGGCACCGACGACGACAGCCGACGGCTCACCGATGCGCTTGGCAGCGGTCAGCAGCTCGGACGTGACCTTCTTGACCTCGCCGTCCACGTGGTCGACGAGGACCAGAACCTCAGCCATTCTTCGTTCTCCTCGAAACAGTCTTGTGGGTGGGCGGGGATCAGACGAGCTTCTGGGACACGAGGTACTCGACGATCTTCGAGCCACCATCGCCCTCGTCGGTCACCTTCTGTCCACCGGAGCGCGGCGGCTTCGGCGCGGCCTCGACGACACTGGAGGTCGCGTTCGCCAGGCCGACCTCGGACGCGTCGATGCCCGCGTCGGCGAGGGTCAGCGTGGTGACCGGCTTCTTCTTCGCGGCCATGATGCCCTTGAAGGACGGGTACCGCGGCTCGTTGATCTTCTCGTTCACGCTCACCACTGCGGGCAGTGCGGCCTCGGCGAAGGTCAGGCCTTCGTCCGCGGTCTCCCGCTCGATCTTCACGGTGCCGTCGGCGATCTCCACCTTGCGAGCGTGGGTCAGCGCGGGCAGGCCCAGCACCTCGGCGATCATGGCCGGGATGGCGCCGGTGCGGCCGTCGGTGGCCTCGTTGCCGGTGATGATCAGGTCGACACCCTCGACGGCGCCGATGACCTTGGCGAGGGCCTTGGCGGTCTGCACCGCACAGGAACCGTGCAGCGCGGCGTCGTTCAGGTGAACGGCCTTGTCGGCACCCATGGACAGCGCCTTGCGGATCGCGTCGGTGGTGCGATCCGGGCCCATGGACACGACGGTCACCTCACCGCCGTCGCGTTCCTTGATCAGCAGGGCCTCTTCGACGGCGCGCTCGTTGATCTCATCCAGCACCGCGTCGGCCGCGTCGCGGTCGAGGGTGAAGTCGGCGTCGGTGAGCTTGCGCTCGGAGTAGGTGTCGGGCACCTGCTTGACGAGGACGACGATATTCATAGGTCTGCTCCGACCTCCTGAAGAGAACCCGAAACCTCGTGGACGGTTCGGCATGGACGCTTGTCAATTGATCAGACCCTGCCATGCCCGGTGGTGCGGGGCACAGTGGGCCGTGCGTGTTCAGTATGTGCAATGCGGCACATGACCGCCTGCCACACATGTTACTCACCAGTAGCCTAGGGATAACCAGTCCGTCGCGTGACTAACCGTGATAGGCCTCACGAGGTTCTTACAGTCACCTGAAAGAACCTTGCGGGAAAGACACGAAAGGGTCTCGGGTTACCTACCTGAACGGGCTAATATCGGTCATGTGATCGCCGTAGTCACGGACTCTTCCAGCTGCCTGCCAGAAGACTTGGCCGCACGCATGGGCATTGCCGTCATCCCCCAGCAGGTCCGCATTGGAGACGACCTGGAGGATGAACGCGCCGCGTCGACGCCCGCGTTGTTCACCGCGATGCGGAACGGGCTGCACGTACAGAGTTCCGCGCCGTCCGCGATCACCTTCCACCGCGTCTACCAGCACCTTCAGGCCGCCGGCGCGACCGGCATCCTGTCCGTGCACATCTCCGGGCGGATGTCGGCGACGGTGCGTGCCGCGGAGACCGGCGCCATCGGCATCGGCGTCCCGGTGCAGGTGGTGGACTCCAATGTCTGCGGGATGAGCCTGGGCTACCTCGCCCTCGCCGCCGGCCAGGCCGCGCTGATGGGCGGCACCCTGGACCAGGCCCTCAATGCGGTGATAAAGCACAGCCGGGCCACCCGGCAGGTGACCTACGTGGATTCGCTGGACTACCTGCGTAGGGGAGGCACGATCGGGGCTACCGAGGCCATGCTCGGTGACGCGCTGTCGATCCGCCCACTGCTCACCTTCTTCAAGGGACAGGTGCGGACGCTACAGCGGGTACGCGGCGACAAAGCCCTCGATCAGGTGGTCAAGACCATGAGCCGCCAGGCCGGGCGGCAGCTGGTGGACCTCGCGGTGGAGTACGGCGACAACCTCGACGGCGCCGAGGAACTGGCCGACCGGCTCAAGTACCAGATCCCCTACGTGAACCAGCTGATCATCACCCGCACCAGCGCGGTGATCGGCTCGCACACCGGCCCCGGCTCCCTCGCCGTGACCGTTTCCCCTCGCTGACCCCTCCCTTGCCGGATCGACCACAACGGTGGAGGGTAAGAACATGCGCAGGTTCTGGGTGGTACTCGGCCTCATCGGTGTGCTCGGCGTGGCCGCGGTCGCCGTGAGCGGTCGGCTGCGCGTGTCGAGCAGGCTCACCGAGCTGCGCGACATCGAGGTGCCCACGTTGAAGGGGATCAACGCGGAGATCGCGCACATCGAGCTCAAGCGCATGGGACTGCGCAATGTGCACGTCGGCTCCACGCACAAGATCGTCGGCGTGCCGATCGTGCTGGCGAACTGGACCGTGGTCGAGATGCAGCCCGTGGCGGGCACCCTGGTCAGGTCGGATACCCCGATCATGCTGCTGGTCTCCAAGCACTGACGCGCTTCCCCATACCAGGTAAGGGCTTACCGGAAAAACAACCCCACTCTTTGTGGTGATCAACAGAGAATCCGGTAACGAATCTGCGCCATGATCGATGTACGTGATGACAGGGCGGTGAACAACACGCCCTGACCCACGACCTTGCGGGTCTGATCCGTGGTGGCCGAGCGGCGCGACGCTTCCCCACGACTCCCGTATGCCGCCGTGGTCAGTGTTGGGAGTGCATGCCCGGCGCCGGCCACGGCGGCTTTTTATCTGCCGCTTTCGTTGGGCCGTGCAACGTGACGCGGACTACCCGGTGCAGCTACCTACTTGCCGGTAACCTCTGACGGATGAGCGGACTGCCCTTAACCGGAGAGCGCACCGTACCCGGCCTCGACGTCGAGAATTACTGGTTCAGACGCCATGAGGCCGCGTATATCGCGCTGCGGCAGTTCTGCGCCGGCGCCGTCGTCCTGGAGGCCGGCTGCGGCGAGGGCTACGGCGCGGACCTGATCGCCGGAGTGGCCCGCTCGGTGCTGGCCCTGGACTACGACGAGCAGGCCATCGCGCACGTCCGCCGCACCTATCCGCAGGTCCGCGCGGTGCGCACCAATCTGGCCAGCCTCCCGGTGGCCGGCGGCTCGGTGGACGTGGTGGCGAACCTGCAGGTCATCGAGCACCTGTGGAACCAGGAGGAGTTCCTGGCCGAGTGCGCCCGGGTGCTGCGCCCCGGCGGCCTGCTGCTGTGCACCACGCCGAACCGGATCACCTTCTCCCCCGGCCGGGACACCCCGCTGAACCCGTTCCACACCCGCGAGCTGTCCGGCACCGAACTGGACGGGCTGCTGGCCGACGCCGGATTCCGCACCCGGATGCTGGGTCTGGGACACGGGCCGCGGCTGCGCGAACTGGACGCCCGGCACGGCGGTTCGATCATCGACGCGCAGATCAACACCGCGCTGGCCGGACAGCCCTGGAGCGAGCAGCTGATCGCCGACGTGACCTCGGTGACCGCGGCGGACTTCGTGCTGTCCGAGGATGACATCGATGCCAGCCTGGACCTGGTGGCGATCGCGGAGCGACTGTGAAGAAGGCTTTCGGCAGCTTCGCCCTGGTCCTGCACAGCCACCTGCCGTGGCTCGCGCACCACGGCGGCTGGCCGGTCGGCGAGGAGTGGCTCTACCAGTCCTGGGCGCACTCCTACCTGCCCGTCGTCGAACTCCTCGAAACACTGGCCGCCGAGGGCA
Source organism: Pseudonocardiaceae bacterium YIM PH 21723 (assembly GCA_003600225.1). Lineage (GTDB taxonomy): Bacteria > Actinomycetota > Actinomycetes > Mycobacteriales > Pseudonocardiaceae > QZFT01. The sequence goes on along the minus strand of QZFT01000066.1, from coordinate 16,677 downwards.
GGCGGGATCAGCTGACCCTGGGCGTGACGCCGGTGCTGGCCGCGCAACTGGACGACCCGCACAGCCTGCGCGGCGTCCACGAGTGGATCGGCAACTGGCAGTTGCGCGCCCAGCTGGCGGCCACCCGCTGGCACGGCCGCTGGAAGGCGGAGCCGGCGCTCCAGGAGGTCGCGGCGCACGAGTACCGTGCGGCCACCCACGCCCTCGACCTGTTCGAAAGCCGCTGGCGGCACGGGTTCTCCCCGCTGCTGCGCGGCCTGGTCTCCTCGGGTGTACTCGAACTGCTCGGCGGTCCGCTGGCCCACCCGTTCCAGCCGCTGCTGCAACCCCGGGTGCGGCAGTACGGGCTCCAGGCGGGCCTGGCCGACACCCGGCGGCGCATCGGCAGCACACCCGAGGGCATCTGGGCCCCGGAGTGCGGCTACGCCCCGGGGATGGAGGCCGATTACGCGGCGGCCGGCGTGCGGCGGTTCCTGGTGGACGGCCCGGCGCTGCGCGGAGACACGGCTGCCGGCAGGCCGGTCGGTTCGTCGGACGTGGTCTGCTTCGGCCGGGACCTGGAGGTCACCTACCGGGTCTGGTCACCGAAGTCCGGGTATCCGGGCGACGCCGCCTACCGGGACTTCCACACCTTCGATCACCCGAGCGGGCTGAAGCCGTTCCGGGTGACCGGGAAGTCGGTGCCCAGCGACCGGAAACGCCCGTACGAGCCCGGTCTGGCGGCGTCCACAGTGGACGAGCACGTGGCCGATTTCGTGTCCACTGTGGTCAACCGGCTGCGGGATATCTCGGCGCGGCAGGGGAAACCGGGCCTGGTGGTCGCCGCCTACGACACCGAGCTGTTCGGTCACTGGTGGCACGAGGGTCCACAGTGGCTGGCCAAGGTGCTGCGCGCGCTGCCGGAGGCCGGGGTCCAGGTGACCACTTTGGACGGTGCTCAGCGGGACGGTCTGGTCGGCGAACCGGTCGACCTGCCCGCCTCGTCCTGGGGCTCGGGCAAGGACTGGCGGGTGTGGGACGGCGAGCAGGTGTCCGACATGGTGACGGCGAACGACGAGTTGCAGACGCTGCTGCTGCGCACCGTGGACGCCAAGCGCTCCACCCCCGGCCGGGAACCCGTGCTGGACCAACTGCTGTCCGAGGCGATCATGGCCCTCTCCAGCGACTGGGCGTTCATGGTCACCAAGGACAGCGCGGCCGGCTACGCCCGCTCCCGGGCCACGCTGCACACCCGGCGGCACGCGGAACTGTCCCGCCTCATCCTGGACGGCCGCCCAGCCGAAGCCGCCACCCTGGCCGCCCGGTACGCGACCACCGACCGGCCGTTCGGCCACCTCGACGCCCGCCACCTCTGAACGGGAGTGGCCTGCCAAAACACCGTTTTCCCAGCCACCTCTCGAATGCGAGCATGACCACTTTGCTCGCGTCCAGTGAGAGAAATGCGCCCATGTTGCTGTCTGAAAGTGGACAAGTGGCCTGCACTACAGTCGTTGTTATAACGCCGGTTATATTTTACCGTGAGCCATGACCTTCACCGGGAAGTCGATTCTGATCACGGGTGCCGCGCGCGGCATCGGCGCCGAACTGGCCCGCGCGCTGGCGCGGCAGGGCGCCACCGTCGGCCTGGTCGGGCTGGAGCCCGAACGGCTGGCCACCCTGGCCGCCGAACTCGGTCCGGGCCACACCTGGGCGGAAGCGGACGTCTGCGATCAAGGGGCAGTCGAGGCGGCCACCGCGCAGGTGGCGCGTGACCTGGGCGGCATCGACGTGATCGTGGCGAACGCCGGCATCGCCCCCATCGGCACGGTGCGGCACGTCGACCCCGATGCCTTCGCCCGCACGGTGGACATCAACCTCACCGGGGTGTTCCGCACCGTCCAGGCCGCGCTGCCGCACGTCATCGAGCGACGCGGCTACATCCTGGTGATCTCTTCCATCGCCGCGCTCATGCCCATGCCGACCTCCGCGGCCTACAGCGCCTCCAAGGCGGGAGCCGAGGGCTTCGCCAACGCCTTGCGCTGGGAGGTGGCCCACCTCGGCGTGGACGTCGGCAGCGCCCATCCGAACTGGATCGACACCGACATGGTGCGGGACGCCGAGGCCGACCTGGGCTCCTTCGAGAAGCTGCGGGGCAGCCTGCCGTGGCCCGCCAACTCCTACACGTCACCACAGGAATGCGTGCGCCTGCTCGTCGCGGGCATCCGCAGGCGCAAGAGGAAGATCTTCATCCCGGGGAACGTACTGCTGGTGCATCTGGCCAGGGTGCTCATCACCGGCCCACTGGGGCACCTCTTCGCCACCCGAGTGATCTCCCCGCAGATCCCGCAACTGGAACGGGAGGCGCTGGACCGCGGTCGCAGCCTCTCCGCCGTCGCGGAGGCTCAGCGCCTCACGAACCGGCCAGCCGACTGAGCGAGTCCTCCAGCGCCGCAGCAATGTAATCAACAATGTGATCGAACGGCGCGATGTCCCGCTGCGCACGACACATAGCCGTCGCACCCTCCACCGCTGCCAGGATCACGGTGGCCTGCTGCTCGGCCAGCTCGGCGGGCAGATGCTCACGGAGGCCGTCCGCGATCACCGAGCGCCAGGTGCCGAAGACGTCCGCCGCCGTGCGCAGCAGCTCGTCCGAAGTGCTCTCCACGGCCACCACCAGCACCGGGCACCCGACCTGACAGTCACTGGCGACCAGCGCCGCACGCCAGCCCTGAAGGAACAGCCGCACCCCGGCCACCGGCCCCTGACTCATGGCGAACCGCAGGCCCTCGGCGATGGTGTCGCCCGTATGCCGGACGGCGGCGGTGACCAGCTGGTCCTTGCCGCCGGGAAAGTAGTGGTAGGTCGAGCCCAGCGGAGCCCCGGAGCGTTTGGCCACGTCACGGATGGTGGTGGCGGCCAGGCCACTGTGTCGCAGCATGTCCGCCGCACCGGCGGCCAGCTGCCGCGGAGTCTCCTCGGACACCGGTCGTGGCATGCGTCACTCCCCCTTTGTTATAGCGCTCGTTATATCTTACCTTACCGATAGTTATGACGGCGGTTATAAGAATGGAGCAGGTCATGGGAGCTACCGAGGTGCTGGCGGAACCGGTCAAACTCCGGTGCGGAGTGGTGCTACCCAATCGACTGGGGAAGGCCGCGCTCAGCGAACAACTCGCGAGCCGCGAGGGCCTGCCCACCGTGGAGCTGCTACGGCTCTATCGCGCCTGGGCCGACGGCGGCGCGGGCCTGCTGATCACCGGGAACATCATGGTGGACCCGACCGCGCTGGGTGAGCCGCGCAATGTGGCGATCCCGGCCGCTCCCGACCCGGAGCCGTTCCGGGCCTGGGCCCGCACCGTCGGCGTCGCCGGCACCCCGCTGTGGGTGCAGCTGAACCACCCCGGCAGGCAGACCCCGCGGTTCCTGTCCAAGCAGCCGGTGGCCCCGTCCGCCGTGCCCCTGGACGTCGGCGTGGGCGGCTTCTTCTCGCCGCCACGCGAACTGACCGGTGCCCAGATCGAGGCGCTGGTGGAGCGGTACGCGATCAGCGCCAGGGTCCTGGTCGAGGCGGGATTCACCGGGGTGCAACTGCACGGCGCGCACGGCTACCTGATCTCCCAGTTCCTGTCGCCGCTGACCAACCGGCGCACCGATGCCTGGGGCGGCGACGCGGCCCGCAGGCGCCGGTTCCTGCTCGAAATCGTGCGCGCGGTGCGGGCGGAGATCGGCGACGCGGTGCCGCTGTCGGTGAAGCTGAACAGCGCCGACTTCCAGCGGGGCGGCTTCACCGAGGAGGAGTCCCTGGACGTCGTCCGGGAACTGGACAACGCGGGCATCGACCTGGTCGAGGTGTCCGGCGGCACCTACGAGCAGGCGGCGATGATGGGGCTGGCCAAGAACAGCACTGTCCGGCGTGAAGCTTATTTCCTGGAGTACGCCAGGAAGGTGCGCAGGATCAGCGAGGTGACGTTGATGGTCACCGGCGGATTCCGGACGGCCGAGGGCATGGCGGAGGCGGTCACCTCCGGCGCGCTGGACGTGGTCGGCTTCGGCCGTCCGATGACGTTGCGGCCGGACCTGCCCGCCCGGCTGCTGGCCGGTGAGGCGGTCGAGGCCCAGCGGCCCGCGCCCAGCACCGGCTGGCAGCCGGCGGACAGCTGGCTACAGCTTCAATGGTACTGCCAGCAGATGCATCTGCTGGCAGCCGGCAAGCGGCCGCAGCCCTCCCGCAGCGCGGCGCGGGCCCTGATCGTGGGTGGGATCAAGGACCCGCTCAACGCCTTCCGCCGGGTCCGTGCCTGACCAGAAGCGTTCGACCAGAAGCGCCTGATCAGTAGCCGTTGAGGAACCGGGCCGCCGTCTGGACAGCCGGGGTGCTGCCACCCGCGGCGGGGACCAGGACGGCGAAGGCCACGTCGCCCCGGTAGCCGACGAACCAGCCGTGTTCGGCGCCGGAGCCGGTCTCCGCGGTGCCGGTCTTGCCCCGCACCCCGGACGGCAGGCCCTGGCCCGCGGCGGTACCACCGGTGACCACCTCGGACATCATCGCCTTCAGCGAGGCCAGGGCGGCGGCTGACGGCTGGCCGGCCGGAACGTTGACCTTGGTCGGCTGGTCCATCATCAGCGAGGGCGTCGGGGCGTGGCCGGCGGCGACCGTGGCGGCCACCAGGCACATGCCGAACGGGCTGGCCTGGTCCCGGCCCTGGCCGATGCTGTCCTCGGCCTTCTGGTTCGGCGAACCGGCGGGCAGCAGGCTCGCGGTCTGGCTGCGCACGCCGGGCATGTCGTAGTCCGCGCCCAGCCCGAACTGCCTGGCGGTGTTCACCAGCGTGGTCGACTCCATCTGGGTGGCCAGCTGCACGAAGGTGGTGTTGCAGGATCTGGCGAACGCCGTGTGCAGCGGGGTCACCCCGAGGTCGAACCCGGCGTTGTGGAACTCCTGCCCGGCGATGAAGGTCCTGCCCGGGCAGGGCAGCACCGTGTTCGGCTGGGCCAGGCCGCTGTCCAGTGCGGCCGCCGCGGTGACGATCTTGTAGGTGGAGCCGGGCGGGTACAGGCCGCTGAACACGTTCGGGCCGCTGACCAGCTTGTTCTGCGCCACCGCGAGCAGCTCGCCGCTGCCGGTCCGCATCGCGATCAGCATCGCCTCGCCGGGCACACCGTCCACGGCAGCCTGCGCCGCGGCCTGCATTTTGCCGTCGATGGTGAGCCGGGCCGGCTTGCTGTCACCGCCACCGGCGGACAGTTCGGCGACCTCGGCACCGGCACCGTCCACCGCGATCACCCGGGGCCGCCCGGACACCGCCTGGCCCGCGACCTCGGCCAGCGAGCCGTTGCCGGCGAGCGGGGCGCCGTCCCGGTCCTGCAGACCGGTGTCCCCCTTGGGCGGCGCGAGCTTCAGCTGCTGCCCCTCGGCCAGCTTGGGGTGGATGATCGCCGGCGTCCAGCGCACGACGCCCTGTTTGCTGACCTCGACGGTGGAGTCGTAGCTCCACACCGCTTCCTTCTGCATCGTCCAGGTGATGGTGAACGGGAACCGGTCCCCGTCCGGCTCGCCCTTCAGGTCGGCCTGGACCTTGACCGGCTTGATCGCCTGCGTCGCCTGCGCCATGACCTGCTCGGCCTTGGCGGGCGCGTCTGTCAGCCGGGCCGCCTGCGCGGCACTGGGCTCGCCGATGCTCTGGATGAACCTCGTGGCCACCGACGACTGGTCGAGCTTCGTGGCCGTCGTGGTGGCCGGTGTCGACGGCATCGACCGGCCGTGTTCTCCGGCGGCACGCGCGCCGCCCCACAGCAGTACGCAAGCGGTGCCCACCACGATGACGGTTGCTATGCCGCCACCGATCAACACTCGCTTCCGCCAAACGGAAGTACTCATGATCCTGCCCCCAGGTAAAAAGATGAACTCGTTCAAAATGTAGCCCGAACAGCCTGGTTCGTTACCCCTACCCCGGAAGTTGCTGCGAATGCCACAGGGAATGAGTAGGAACACCTGGGCTATACGTCCGTTGCCTACACCTGCGAGGATGCAGCGATCATGCGAGTGCTGATGCTGTCCTGGGAGTACCCGCCGGTCATGGTCGGTGGGCTTGGCCGCCATGTCCACGCCCTGGCGGTGCGGCTGGCCGCGCTCGGGCACGAGGTGGTCGTGCTGTGCCGGACCGAGACGGGTACCGACGCGAGCACTCATCCGACCACCGATGAGGTCCTCGAAGGCGTCCGGGTGCTCCGGGTAGCCGAGGATCCGCCGCATCTGGTGTTCGAACGGGACCTCGTCGCCTGGACCCTCGCGATGGGTCACGCCATGGTGCGCGCGGGCCTGGGGCTGCTGCCGGACTGGAAACCGGACGTGGTGCACGCGCACGACTGGCTGGTCGCGCATCCGGCGATCGCCCTGGCGGACACGCTGCGGGTGCCACTGGTGGCCACCGTGCACGCCACCGAGGCCGGCCGGCACGGCGGCTGGCTGTCGCATCCGCTGAACCAGCAGGTGCACTCGGTCGAGTGGTGGCTGGCCAACCGCGCGGACTCGCTGATCACCTGTTCGCAGGCCATGCGCGCCGAGGCGGCGCTGCTGTTCGATGTGGACCCGGAGCCGATCACCGTGCTGCACAACGGGATCGAGCCCACCCACTGGCAACCGTCCGCTGTGGACGTCGCGGCCGCGAAGCGCAAGTACGTGGGCGACCGCAAGCTGCTGTTCTTCTTCGGCAGGCTGGAGTGGGAGAAGGGCGTGCAGGATCTCATCGCCGCGCTGCCCCGGATCCGCAAGCAGCACAAGGACGCCGAGGTGGTGATCGCGGGCAACGGCAGCCAGACGGAGTGGCTGATGGACGTGGCCCGCAAGAACCGGGTGCGGCGCGCCGTGCACTTCGCGGGTTATCTGCCGGACGGCGAACTGCCCGCACTGCTGGCCGGCGCCGACGCCGTGGTGCTGCCCAGCCGGTACGAGCCGTTCGGCATCGTGGCCCTGGAAGCGGCTGCCGCCGGCGCCCCGCTGGTGGCCTCCACCGCGGGTGGCCTCGGCGAGGCGGTACTACACGGGAAGACCGGCCTGTCCTTCCCGCCCGGAGACGTCCCGGCCATCGCCGAGGCCGTCTGCCAGGTGCTGGACGACCCGAAGGCCGCCCACCGCCGGGCGAGCGCGGCCAAGCGCAGGCTGGCCACCGACTTCGACTGGACCCGGATCGCCCAGGACACCGCCGAGGTCTACGCGGCGGCCGAGGTCAAGCCCCCGGTGCTCCTGGCCCGCCCGAAGATCCCGACCGGCAACCTGTTCAACGCCTAGCCGACGATCCGGCGGGCGAAGAGCGTGGCTGCCGCGGCGAGCACCAGCGTGGCGGCCACGTACACGGAGATCGCCAGGCTGGAGTGGTAGCGCTCGTACAGGCTGAGCGCGATGATCGGCGCCAGGCCGCCGCCGAAGATGCCCGCCATCTGGTATCCGACCGAAGCGCCGGAGTAGCGGAACCGGGCGCTGAACATCTCCGCGATGAACGCCGCCTGCGGGCCATAGACGACCGCATGCGTCGCGAACGCGATGACCAGCGCCAGCACGATCAGCAGCGGCGACCGGGTCTCCAGCAGCGGGAAGAAGGCGAACGCCCAGCCGGCCATCAGCAGGCAGCCGGTGAAGTACACCTTGCGCCTGCCGAACAGGTCCGAGGCCAGGCCGCTCAGCGGGATGGCGATCACCTGGAATGCCGCGCCGATCAGTACCGCGCGCAACGCCGTCGAGCTGTCCACGTGCAGGGTCTTGGTGAGGTACGCCGTGGAGTAGAAGGCGAACGTGTAGAACCCGACATCGGTGCCGACCCGGGCCACGATGGCCACGATCAGCTCGCGCCAGTGGTCGCGGAACACCTCGGCGAGCGGCAACTTCGCCTTCTCTCCGGTGGCCTCCAGCTCGGCGAACTTGGGGCTCTCCGACACCCGGGTGCGCAGCCAGAGGCCGACGAGCACCAGCACGCCGGACAGCAGGAAGCCGACTCGCCAGCCCCAGTCCACAAAGGCCTGTTTCGGCAGCACCAGATTCATCAGCAGCAGCACGGCGTTGGCCAGCAACAGTCCAACAGGGACACCCACCTGCGGCCAGCTGCCGTTCAGCCCCGACCGGTCGGCACGACCGTGCTCGATGGACATCAGCACCGCGCCGCCCCACTCGCCGCCCAGTCCCAGGCCCTGCGCGAAGCGGAGCAGGCACAACAGGATCGGCGCGGCGATCCCCAGCGTCGCGTAGCCGGGCAGCAGCCCGATGAGGAAGGTGGACACGCCCATCAGGATCAGCGTGGTGACCAGCACCGATCGCCGGCCGATCCGGTCGCCGAAGTGGCCGAACACCATCCCGCCCAGCGGCCGGGCCACGAAGCCCACCGCGTAGGTGGTGAACGAGACCAGGATCGCGGTGAACTCCCCCAGCTGCGGGAAGAACACCGCCGGGAACACCAGGGTGGCGGCGGTGGCGTAGAGGAAGAAGTCGTACCACTCCAGCGAGGTGCCGACGAGCGAACCGAGGATCGCCCGGCGCGGCGTCGATGCGGGTTGGGCTACGTCGACAACAGACACATTTCCTCCGATGCAGATTCCATGGAAAGTGCGACGAAGGAGCACTTTCCATGGAATCTGTTCCACTTAAGAAGTTGACCGGAGCCTACGGGCCTGGTGAGCGGGGCTAGTGCTCCGAACGGCCGCTGAGCGCGTCTTTTGCTTTCCGTTCGATATCGGCCAGCGCCGCCTCGCGAACGGCGCGCTCCGCGGCCCCCGCCTCGAAGTCGTCCTTGCGGTTACGGACCACCCGCGCGGGCATGCCCACCGCGATCGAGTAGTCCGGGATGTCCCCCTTGGCCACCGCGTGCGCGCCGAGCACACAGCCGCGGCCGATCCGGGTGCCCCGCAGCACGGCGACCTTGGCCGCCAGCCAGTTGTCCGGGCCGATCCGCACCGGGGTCTTGATGATCCCCTGGTCCTTGATCGGCTGGTCGAGGTGCTCGGTGATGTGGTCGAAATCGCAGATGTACACGTCGTCGGCCAGCAGCGTGGACGCGCCGATCTCCACGTCCAGGTAGCAGTTCACCGTGACGTTCTCGCCGAAGACCACCTTGTCGCCGATCCGCACCGAGCCCTCGTGGCAGCGGATCGCGGTGCCGTCACCGATGTGCACCCACTTGCCGAACTCGATCCGCGCGTGGCCGCGGCGGCATTCCAGCTTCACGTTCTTCCCCAGGAAGACCATCCCGTGGAAGATCACGTGCGGATTGCGCAGCCGGAACCAGCCCAGCCGCCAGTAACGCAGCAGGTAGTACGGCGTGTACGCCCTGTTGCGCAGCGCCCAGCGAAAGAACCTCAACGTTCCAGTCATCGACGATCCACTTTAGTGTGTGCGTATGAACGCTTTTCCGCTGGTCGTGGACACCGATCCGGGCGTCGACGACGCCTTCGCCCTCGCCCTCGTCGCGGCCAGTCCGGAGGCCGACCTGCGCGCGGTGACCACGGTCTTCGGCAATGTAGGTCTCGCACGCACCACGGACAATGCCAGGCGACTCTTGTCACTGCTGGGCCGGTCCGACGTTCCGGTCGCCGCGGGTGCCGCCCGGCCGCTGATCCACCCGCAGCCCGGTGGCGCGGGAAGCGTGCACGGCGAGGACGGCCTCGGCGCACAGTCCTCCTCGCTGCCCCGGCCGTCCGGCAGCACGGAACGCCGCGGCGCGGTGCAGCTGATCGCCGACGTACTGCGCACCTCCAAACAGCCGGTGACCATCGCCGCCATCGGCCCGTTGACCAACATCGCGCTGCTGCTGGCCGCGTATCCGGAGCTGAAGCCGCGGATCAACCGCCTCGTCGTGATGGGTGGCGGCTTCCAGCAGGGCAATGTCGGCGACGGCGCCGAATTCAACCTGTGGTGCGACCCCGAGGCCGCGCACCGGGTGCTGGCCGAGGAGGACGTGCCCACCACGCTGGTCCCGCTGGACCTGACCATGTCCTGCCTGGTGGAACCGGGCTGGATCCAGGCCCTGCGGGTGCAGAGCTCCACCGGCGCCCGGCTGGCCGCGATGACCGCCCCGGTGTCCCGCTTCTACCGCGAGCGGCACGGCATCGAGCAGATCGCCCTGCACGACGCGGTGGCGCTGCTGGAGGCCCTGCAACCGGGCACGCTGGCCTGCAAACGGCAGCATGTGGACATCGACACCAGCCAGGGACCCAAGCGTGGGGCGATCGTGCAGCACCGGCGCAAGCAGGCCGTTCAGGTCACCCGGATGGGCCGCGAGGTGGACGTCGCGACCGACGGCGACCTTGATCGGGTGCGGGCCACGCTGCTGGCCCGGCTCAGCTCCCTGCCCTAACCCACAAGGTGGTGACCCAGAACACAACGAAACCCGCGTCAGGACCGCGGAGTGATCGCGTTTCCTCTGTGCACGGTCGCCGGGGCCTCTCCTCGTTCCGGCGGACGGGCACAGGAAGAAAACCCTTCGCGGACCCTCCGGGGTGATCGCGGAGCGAGCCGGTCCTGACCTGACGGGTGGAACCCCCAGCACCCGAGGGTCAGGGCCTCTCGTCTGGGGTTGCGCACAAGGGCGCCGGAGACTCCCCCACCCCGAGTGGACGGGTCTCCGGCGCCTTATTGCTGCCCAGGATCGCCATCTCCCCGGCGTAGAGGTCGAACAGCCGGTTGATCAACCGCCGCTGACTCTGCTGCGCCTGCTCCTGAGTCAGTCCGCTGCGGGTGGCCTCCAGCCCGGCCCGGAAGACCATCGTGTTGGTGGCGGTGAAAATCTGTGCGAGCACCCGTGGCGCGGGATCCAGCGCAGGTAGATCCAGCTCCGCCGCAATGACCTTCGTCAGCGCCTCCGCCTGCGCCTCGGCCTGCTCCCGCACCCTGGCCTGCAAGGCGGGACTGTCCTCGATGACCTTGAAGAAAGCCGGCAGCCACGGGGCCGTGCCGCTGAAGTTCTCCTGGTCGTCGACCTGGCTCAGCAGGAACTCCCGCAGCGCGCCGAGGATCGGCGTACCCGGTGAGCGCTCGGTGATCACCGCGCTGAGCAGCTCGATGTGCAACTGGTCGCGGTCCAGGTACAGGTCCTCCTTACGCGGGAAATAGTTGATCACGGTCATCTTGGAGACCTTCGCGACCTCGGCGATCTCCGCGATCGTGACCTGCTCGAACCCGCGCTCCATGAACATCCCGGTGGCGATGTCGGAGATCAGCTGCCGGGTGTCGTTCTTCTTCTGTTCCCGAAGACCCATGAGCCACAGTCTACGCAAAAAATCAACCGGGTAAAACATTTGACTGAGTACACGTTTGTCGGCACTCTGGTCGCAGCGAACTTCGTCAAGGGGGATTCAAGTGTCTGTTGAGACGGTGGCTTTCAGGACAACCGTGCTCATCGTCGGCGGCGGCTTCGCGGGGCTCACCGCGGCAGCCGGGCTGGCGGCCAAGGGGGTGCCGGTGCTGCTCGCCGAGAAGCATGAGAGCACCTCCACCATGCCCAAGGCCTGGGGGCTGGCCACCCGGACCCAGGAAGTACTGGACCAGATTCCGGGACTGCTGGCGGAACTGCGAGAGGCCGCCACCCCGTTCGGCCAGGTGCCCCGGTTCCTGCGGGGCCGGACGCTGGCCGAGGCGGCGCCGCAGCGGTGGCTCAACCGGGACGGGCAGGACACCGTCGAGACGCTGGCCGCGATCAGCCCGATGGGCATGCTCGGGATCCCGCAGGCCCACACCGAGCGGGTGCTGCGCCACCGGGCAGAACAGTTGGGCGCCGACGTACGTTTCTCCACCACCCTGCTGGACTTCGACCAGGACGCCGACGGGGTGACCGCCCGGTTGTGCGACCGGGACGGCGCCGAGTACACCGTGCACGCCGAGTACCTGATCGCCGCGGACGGCCACCGCAGCCCGGCGCGCGAGCGGCTGGGCATCCCGATGACCGGCTTCGGCCACCTGATGTCCCTGGTCGGCGTGCGCTTCGATGCCGATCTCGACGAGTGGCTGGACCCGGCCCAGCTGACCCTGTGCCAGCTGGACGGCGAGGACCTGGGCGGGATGCTCGGCAGGCAGGGGAACGTCCAGCCCTCGCTGCTGGCGGCCTGGGATGAGGAGAACCGCCATGCGGTCAAACAGTGGTCGACCGAGCAATGGACCGCGTTGATCCGCCGGGCGACCGGCATGCCGGACCTTGCGGTCAGCGGGATCGCGGTGGAGGAACTGACCTTCAGCCACCGGATCGCCGAGCGTTCGCAGGAGGGCCGGATCTTCCTGGCCGGCGACGCGGCGCACGTGATGCCACCGACCGGTGGGATGGGCGGCAACACCGCGATCATCGACGGCCACGACCTCGCCTGGCGCATCGCACTGGTCCACAGTGGACAGGCGGGCCGGGAGTTCCTGGAGACCTACCAGGCGGAGCGGCTGCCGCTGGGCAGGCTGGTGGCGAACAACCAGGTGGCGACCATGCGGTACCGGGGCATCCCGTCACCGGAGGGTGCCGGCGAGCCGCTGGAGTTCATCCCGCTGATGTTCGGTCAGCGCGCGCACTCGTCCTCGGTGCTGGCCGAGGACGAGGACACGTCGCTGGCGCTCGACCCCCGCGAGCACCCAGGTCTGCCCGGCCTGCGGGCTCCCTGGGTGCCGCTCGCCGACGGACGGTCCACCTTGGACCTGTTCGGCGCGGAGATGGTGCTGCTCACCGGCGAGGGCGGTCAGCCCTGGGTGGACGCGGCGAAGCAGATCGAGCTGGCCGTCCACCGGATCGCCCCGGACGCCGATTTCTGCACCGCCTACGGAATCTCGTCCGAGGGCGCGAGCCTGGTCCGGCCGGACGGCGTGGTCGTCTGGCGCTGCACCGATGCGGTGGCAGGTCCGTCCACTACTCCGTCCACTGTGCTCACTGAGGTCCTGAACCGGGTACTGCGACGGCCCCGAGCCGATGTGCACCCGGTGCTCTGGGGGTGATCTCAGTGCCGGAGGGGCGCTCTCCTGACCGGGGAGCGTCCCTCCGGGCGGCGAGCAGCGCGGTGACCAGCGCGAAGGCCATGCCCACCACGAGCACGCTCACCCCGAGCGGGAGCCCACCGACCCGGACGTAGCCGAACAGCCCGGACAGGGTCACGCCGAGGTAGATGAAGGCGGAGTTGAGCGCGATCACCAGCGACTCGTTGCCCGGCTTGGCGATGCTCAGCAGGCGGTGTTGCTGCGGCACGGTGAACGACCAGGCGATCCATCCGGTGAACGCGATGGCCACCAGCGCGAGGGCCATGTCATGCCTGCCCAGCAGCTGCAACACCATGACGAAGGCGAAGCCGACCAGGCTGGCCACCACCACCCGCCGAGCGCCGAACCGGTCGGCGAAGTGGCCGGCGAGCAGGTTGCCCACGGTGCCGGTCACGCCGAACACCAGCAACAGCCAGGCCATCCGGCTGGGGTGCCCGGTGAGCACCGGCTCGAAGACCACGCTGATATAGGTGTACGGCAGGAAGATCGCGATGAAGGCGAGCAGCGTGACGAGCAGCTGCCACTGAATCGCCCGGTCGCCGAGCGGCGCCAGCCGTGCGCGCAGGCCCGCCGCCGGGGCACCGGTCAGCGAGGGCAGCCGCAACGCGATGACCGGCACGACGAGCAGCGCGAGAGCGGTGATCAGGTACATCGTGGCCCGCCAGCCCAGCGCCTGCCCGATGGCGGTGCCAATGGGTGCGCCCAGGGCCATGGAGATGGTCTGCCCCGCGGTGACGATGGAGATCGCCTTCCCTCGACGCTCGGCCCCCGCGAGGAGCGCGGCGGTGGCACCGGCGTTCGGGGTGAACAGGGCCGCGCCCGCCGCGGCCAGCACCCGGGTGGCGAGCACCGGCAGGTAACCGGGTACGAGCGCGGTGAGCAGGTTCCCCGCCGCGTACAGCACGAGTCCGATGATCAGCACCGTGCGGCGCGGCCAGCGCCCGGTCATCGCCGCCAGCACCGGGGAGAGCACCGCATAGCCGATGGCGAACGCGGTGATCAGCTGACCGGCCTCCGCGGTGCTGATCGCCAGTGACGAGGTGACCTGCGGAATGAGCCCGGCAATGACGAAGGTGCCGGTGCCCACGACGAAGGTGCCGAAGGCGAGTGACCAGGCGTAGGCCCGCCAGCGATCGTGCGGCATGGGAGTCCCCCAGGGATACGTGGCAATAATTACGACGATCATCGTAGCTAGTTACGATGCTCATCGAAACGCGGAAATCGGACATGATTACCCGAGTCGTTCCGATCGGCGTCGTAAGGTGGACAACGTGGACACCGAATGGCTCCCCCAGCCGGATCCGGCGGAGATCGAGATCGGCAAGGTGCTGCACGCGCTGGCCGACCCCATCCGGCTGCAGATCGTGCGGCTGCTCGACGAACGTGGCGGCGGCTCGTGCACCTCGTTGCCCGAGGTCCCGGTGAAGCCGTCGACCGTGTCGCACCACCTGCGCACCCTGCGCGAGGCGGGCGTGGTGGCGAGCATGGTGCAGGGCAACGCGCGCAAGTCCGTGCTGCGCGACGCGGACCTGGAGACCCGGTTCCCCGGCCTGCTCACCGCGATCCTCCGGGCGACGTGATGGCCGTGTCGTCGAGGCTCGCGGCAGTCGAGCAGTGCTGGCAGGCCTGGGCAGCACTGGGCACATCCCTGTCCGGCGAGCAGTGGGCAAGGCCGTCCCGCTGCCCCGGCTGGACAACGGCGGGCGTCTTCGCCCACCACTCGGTCACCCCACACCTGCTGACCGGCGATCTGCCCACCGAGTCGGTGCCCGGCGACCCGGTCGACGCGGTGACGATGCTGCGTGGCTTCAACGAACCGGGTGGCCTGGCCGAGACAGCGGCGCCGTCCATCGAGTCCGATGCGGCCACCCGAGCCGATGAACTGCCCACCACCGAGCTGGTGCGCCGGTTCACCGAAGACGCCCCACGCGCGTTGGCAAACCTGCGCACGCTGGACCCGGACATGGTGATCCCCTGGCTCTACACCGGCGTGTTGATCCGAGTGTCCGAGGGACTCAGACTGATCCTGCTGGAGGCCACCGTGCACCTACTGGACGCCTGCCACGCGGCCGGCGTACCGGCCACCGCGCCGGAGCCGGCACTACGCGAGACAGCACGGTTCCTCGCCGAGGTCGCCCCGCCGGTGGAGTTCCTGGAGGCCGCCACCGGCCGGATCCCCGGCTCGCCGTTCCCGATCATCCGCTGATCCGATAACCACCGTCTTCGGGTCCGGAATCCACCGTCGGACCGACGTTCGGTCACCGTGTCGTAGGTATGGATCGCCGTG
Source organism: Pseudonocardiaceae bacterium YIM PH 21723 (assembly GCA_003600225.1). Classification (GTDB taxonomy): domain Bacteria; phylum Actinomycetota; class Actinomycetes; order Mycobacteriales; family Pseudonocardiaceae; genus QZFT01. The sequence goes on along the minus strand of QZFT01000066.1, from coordinate 1,423 downwards.
TGGTGATGCCCGCAATACAACCCACAGTTCTCCAGGTTCGTCTCACCACCATGCGCCCAATGCACCTCCACATGGTGCACATCGCAATACCTGGCCGGGGCCTCACAGCCGTCCCAGGAGCAGTGCTGATCCCGCAGCGTCAGCGCCCTGCGCAGCGCGACCGGCGCCACCCGGGTCGATCGCCCGACGTCCAGGACCTCGCCTTTCGGGCCGAGCAGAATCCGGGAGACGTTGCAGTCACACGCGATCCGCCGCAGCGTCTCCGGATCGATGGCTCCGATCCCGTCGATCATCGCTTGTCCGGTGAGCGCCCCGGCGTTCATCAGTTCCGAGAGGGTGCAGGTGATGTTGACCTGCGCCCGCTGTCCACCGCTGCTGGGCAGGATGTCGCTCCGCAGAACCTGATCACATAGATCCCCTAGCGCATCCGCTCGTCGCTGGGAGGCAGTCCGCTGGTCATCGGCGGCCGGTGGCTTCATCACCGCGTCGATCGCCGCCTTCACCTTCGCGCCGGTACTCGAATCCAGATAACCGCGCAGCTGCATGAACCCATCGGACTCAAAGAAATCCAAACCCCGCCGCTCATACCGGTCCAGAGCCTTCTCATCCTCAGCATCCGGATCCAACTGTGCCAGCAGATACCGGATCGCCCACTCCACCTTTTCCGGAGTCTCCACCCGGGCCAACTCCGAATAAATGTGTTCGGCGTCCAGGAACCCCGCACGGGTCACGCTGGTAGTCCGATTCAAACCCCGTGCGATCACCTGAACATGGCCCAGGGTGATCTCCCCGGCCTTGAAGAGTTTGTCGGTGAGCGGCAGTACTTTCAGAGCATGGCTCAACGAGACGAGTTCTTTGGCTTCGCGCCAGCTGGTGCGGTTACGGGCGCGTAGCCATTGCCGGGTGGGCAGGACTTCGGTGGTTTCGGTGGTGCCGCGTGAGTCCATCACGCCGATGGTGTCGATCAGCGCGGCTTCGATGATGGTGCGAGCACGGAACAGGGCTTCCTCACGGGCATGAAGTTCAGTGGGCGTCAACGATCGCGGATCAGCGGACACGGTGTCCGCGATGCTCAGCAGCAGGTTTTCGCCCATATGTTCATTTTCCCGCGACCCAAGATCATGAGCAAATCCCTATCGGGTGATGCTGGTTCGCTCCAAGCTGAATGACCCCCAAGGGCCCCGAAGTTGACGATGTTCGGGGCTCGTTCCTCGCCGCGAACATCGTCAACTTCGGAAACGCAGAGAACCTAGAGAACTTGGAGAACCACCAAAGAAGCCGAAAAGTCAGGCCGGCGTGCCCGTTACCTTTCTCGTGGCTCGTTGATCGAGCTCTGGTCGCCAGGCCCGGTATGACTCTCGTGCCCCTGTCGTTTCCATGATCCGGTGGGTGGTGTCGCCGGGTCTGGTGGTGTCGATGGACC
>QZFT01000065.1 GCA_003600225.1 Pseudonocardiaceae bacterium YIM PH 21723 | reverse complement strand
GCTACTTGTCGCGACTAAAAGACGCGACAAGTCAGCGACAGCCCCGCGCAGCGGCCCTGACCGCCCAGAGCGGCGTGCCCCCACCCAACACGCCGGCAGGAAAGACGGCCCGCCCACCCGTCTCCCCCTCCAAAGCCATCCTTCGACGACCGCCAGACGCCCCGCCCCAGCGTCCGCGCCACCCGACCGGGGGTTATTCCGTCTTCAAGACGTATAAACCCGGAGTTCATACGTCTTGAAGACGGAGGAACCACCCGAACGCCACGCGTCGGGAAACGTGAAGTTGTTACATCAACCGTACGATGGCGGCCTATAGTGTCACGGACGCGTAGCGCGGGGAGAGGTCGATCCCCGCGGCAGGCAGGATCGGGGATCACCACATGAACGCGCGCAAAATCGCGATCGCCCTGGGGTGTGGCGCGGTCGTGCTCGCCGGAGGGTATGTCACCACCCAGCACTGGACCACGCAGGCGAACTGGACGGCGCCGCTGACCAACTACGGCGCCGCCAACGAACCCCGGCAGGCCCCGCACTACCTGCCGGAACTCCCGCCGCTGCAACCCGAGATCAGCCGCCCGCCGACGGCGCCGCCCGAGGCCCCGCCGGCCAAGCCGGTGGCCGAGAAGCCGGTGAACATCCCCAGCCCGCCGCCGACCGCACCGTCGCCGGTCGCGCAGGTGACCGAGCTCGAACGATCGGTGGAGCGCGCCAAGCCGAAGCAGGAACAGCCCAGGCAGCCGCAGGTGATGGCCGCCCCCGCCCGGGCGGCCGTGCTGCCCGGCTGCGCGCCGGGCGACTACCAGGTCGCCCCCTCGCGGGTGAACCTGTCCTGCCAGCGTGATGATCACCTGGTCGACGGAATCGGCTGGACCACCTGGACGGCCACCGAGGCGACCGGCATCGGCACCGAGTACCGGATGGAGCCGGCCACCAGGATGATCACCGCTCGCCAGGTGCGGATCACCCTGCAGAAACCGGAGAAGTTCTCCGACGCGGACCTCGGGTACTTCACCGTCGCCAGGATCGGCGACACGGCGTATCCGCTGGTTTAACACCGTTCTGTGCTAGGACTACAGCCGTGACACGGGTACTGGTGGTGGACGACGACCTGACGGTCCGGGATGTGGTGCGCCGCTATCTGGAGCGGGCCGGTTATCAGGTCGCGCTGGCCGGGGACGGCGAGAGCGCGCTGCGGCTGGCCGAGACCACCCGGCCCGACCTGGTCATCCTGGACCTGATGCTGCCGGGCATCGACGGCCTCGAAGTGTGCCGCAGGCTGCGCGCCGACTCCGCGGTGCCGATCGTCATGCTGACCGCACTCGGTGAGGAGCAGGATCGCATCGTCGGCCTGGAACTGGGCGCCGACGACTACGTGACCAAGCCGTTCAGCCCCCGCGAGCTGGTGTTGCGCGTGCAGTCCGTGCTGCGCCGGATCACCGCGGCCGGCACCCAGCCCGCCGATCCCAGCCTGGTGGCCGACGGCGACCTGATCCTCGAACCGGGGGCACGCAAGGCGACCCTGGGCGGCGAGGTGCTGCAACTGACCTCCCGCGAGTTCGAGCTGCTCGTCTTCCTGATGAGCCATCCGGGTGTCGTGTTCACCCGCGACGATCTGCTGACCAAAGTGTGGGGCTGGGACTTCGGTGACCAGTCCACGGTGACCGTCCACGTGCGCAGACTGCGGGAAAAGATCGAGAGCAATCCCGCTCAACCGAAGCGCATCGCCACCGTCTGGGGCGTCGGTTATAGGTATGACTCGGCGGCATAGCCGCTATGCCCTTCGGGTTGCGGGGCTTGCGGATTACCCGTATCGGGTGTCTAAGGTGACCTAGATCGCGCATCTTCATATCTGAATATCTGATCTGTTTGTTCTCAACCCCTGCAATTCCGGCTCGATAGAGAAATCGGCCCGGGATAGGAGCAATCAGTGAAAATCAACACTAGAGTGCTGGCATTCGGTGCTGCCCTTCTCGCGGGTGCCGTCCTCGTCGGCACCCAGATTCCGGGCTCCCAGGTCGACGTCACCCCGTCGGCCGTCCAGATCCAGGCTCAGGGCGTGGCCGGTGCCGACGCCCTGGTCGACTCCCGTCCGGCGAACCTGCACGCGGGTTCCAAGGACAAGTTCGTCCGCCTCGGCGCGATGGTCTCCCAGGACCACGTCTACGTCTCCTACGACCGCACCTACGCCGGCCTGCCGCTGGTCGGCGGTGACTTCGTCGTGGTGACCGACAAGTCCGGCAAGACCGTCTACACCTCCGTCGCCCAGCAGGCGCCGGTGGAGAACGTGGCCACCACCGCCACGGTGACCAAGGACCAGGCCGAGCAGACCGCCCGCGCCCGGTTGTCGAGCGTGGCCGAGACCAAGGGCACCCGCCTGGTCGTGCACGCGGTCGACGGCCCGGCCCGGCTGGCCTGGGAGACCACGGTCATGGGCACCGACGCCGACGGCGGCCCGAGCAAGCAGCAGGTCTATGTGGACGCGCTGACCGGCGCCGTCCTGCGTAGCCAGGAGCTGATCGCGCACGGAACCGGTAACTCCGCATGGACCGGTCCGGTCACGATCGACACCACCAAGTCCGGGTCCAGCTACACCACCAAGGACCCGAACATCACCAACTTCAGCTGCCAGGACTTCGCCACCAACCAGGTGTTCACCAAGAGCACCGACGTCTGGGGCAGCGGCAACAAGGCCGACAAGGAGACCGTCTGCACCGACGTGCTGTTCGCCGGGCAGACCGAGAAGAAGATGCTGTCCGACTGGCTGGGCCGCAACGGGCAGAACGGCAACGGTGGCGCTTGGCCGGTGCGTGTCGGCCTGAACGCCGTCAACGCCTACTTCACCGGCAGCGACATCCAGATCGGCCACAACAACGCCAACCAGTGGATCGGCGCGATGGACGTCGTGTCGCACGAGATGGGCCACGGCATCGACTCCACCACCCCGGGCGGCATGTCCAAGGGCGGTACCCAGGAGTTCGTCGCGGACGTTTTCGGCTTCGCGACGGAGTTCTACGCCAACAACGCGACCGACAAGCCGGACTACGACATCGGCGAGCAGATCAACCTGGTGGGCAGCGGCCCGATCCGCAACGCCTACAACCCGTCCAAGGTCAGCGGTCACCCGAACTGCTTCAGCTCCAGCGTCCCCTCCATGGAGGTACACGCGGCGGCGGGCGTCGGTAACCACTTCTTCTACCTCCTGGCTGAGGGCACCAACCCGACCGATGGCCAGCCGACCAGCACCAGCTGCAACAACACCACGCTGACCGGCATCGGCATCAAGGACGCGGCGAAGATCTTCTACAACGCGATGTTGATGAAGACCTCCGCCAGCGGCTACCCGGCGTACCGGACCTGGACCGTCCAGGCGGCCAAGACCCTGGGCACCGCCCAGTGCAACGCGGTCAAGGCCGCGTGGTCCGGTGTGAGCGTGCCCGCGCAGTCCGGCGAGGCGGCCTGCTAGAAACACCGATCGACGCGGTGCCCCGCTTTCCACTCGGAAAGCGGGGCACCGCCTTTTTTGTCGCCCGAGGAGCGAGTCGCGTTATTTCTCCATGAAATAAAAAGGGCTATTCGGTATGCGCAATTCCGCGTTATAACCTGGCGGGTCACCGATGAAGATCAACGGTCGGTTGGGCGGCCAGGCGCGGCCCCGGCGCCCTCGAAGGGCCGTTGTTCCACGATCCGGCACGAGTGTGTTATTTCCATGTGAAATAGATAACCGCCGTGGCTTCTGACTGGGGATTCCGGCCTATGTTGCCGTTGTTTGTTCTCACCCTGCGGAGCATGCATTGACAATCAGAGATTGACTTCCGGCCCTTGGCGCCATCCTGCTCATCGGTGCCGTGTTATTGGGCGTCCAACTGCCGCAGGTCGATGCCGCCCGCTCATCGGTGCAGGACAAGGGGGTCGCCGCCGCCGAGGCGCTGGTGGCCTCCCGGCCCTCGAAGCTGCGCACCGGCTCCAAGGACTGGTTCGTCCAGGGCGCCGCCGTGGTCTCCCAGGACCACGCCTATGTCTCCTATGGGCGCACCTACGAAGGCCTGCCGGTCGTCGGTGGTGACTTCGTGGTGGTCACTGACAAATCGGGGAACGTCGTCCACACCTCGGTCGCGCAGGACACACCGGTGGAGAACGTGCCGACCACCGCAACGGTGACCGACGAGCTGGCGGAGCACATCGCCCGTGGCCTGCTGGCCTCGGTGAGCGAGACCGTGGATGCCCGGCTCGTCGTGTACACCGTCGACGGTCCTGCCCGGCTGGCCTGGGAGACCACCGTCGCCGGCACCGCCAGGGAAGGCGGGCCCAGCAAGCGGCAGGTCCATGTGGACGCGCTGACCGGAGCGGTGCTGGACAGTCAGGAACTGGTCGCCCACGGCACCGGTAATTCCGCGTGGACCGGTCCGGTGCGGATCGATACCACCAAGGCCGACATCGGCTACTCGATGATCGATCCGAACATCAAGAACTTCAGTTGCGGGAACTACAACAAGGGCAACGGCAAGGTTCTCACCAAGTGGGTGGACAGGTGGGGCAACGGCAGCAGGAAGAACCTGGAATCCGCGTGCTCCGACGTGCTCTTCGCCGGACAGGTCGAGAACAGGATGCTGGCCGAGTGGCTGGGCCGCAGCGGGCCGGACGGCAACGGCGGCGCCTGGCCGGTGTGGGTCGGGATCGACGAGGAGAACGCCTACTACACCGGCCGTGAGATCCAGATCGGCCACAACAAGGCGGGCGAGTGGATCACCTCCCTCGACATCCTGGCCCACGAGATGGGGCACGGCATCGACTACGCCACCCCCGGTGGCCGGTCGCGCAACGGCACCTCGGAGTTCATCGCCGACGTGTTCGGCACCGCCACCGAGTTCTATGCCGGTGTCGCGCGGTACAACGAGCCGGACTACGAGATCGGCGAGCAGATCAACCTGCACGGCAACGGTCCGATCCGCTACATGTACGACCCGGCCAAGGTCAGCGGTCACCCGAACTGTTACGGCCCGGGCATCCCATCGTGGACGGCGCATGCCGACGCGGGCGTCGGCAACCACTGGTACTACCTGTTGGCTGAGGGCAGCAACCCCGTCAACGGGCAGCCGACCAGTCCGACCTGCGACAACTCCACGCTGACCGGGATCGGGATCAAGGACGCGACGAAGATCCTCTACAACGCGATGCTGATGAAGACCACGGCGAGCGGCTACCCGAGTTACCGGACCTGGACCATCCAGGCGGCCAAGAACCTGGGCAATCCCGCCCACTGCGAGGTGGTCAAGGCCGCGTGGACCGCGGTGAGCGTGCCCGCCGAAGCCGGCGAACCGGCCTGCTGAAACCCGTATTGACCGGGCAGGGGTATGTCTGCGGATGCATAGCCGAGTTACTGCCTCAGTTGACTGCCGGATGCCATAACCGCGTGTTTATAGTGACCCGGGTCGCCAATCCCTGCGGCGGCCCACATTCCGCAATCTGTTTGTTCTAACCCTGCAAATCCGGATCGATTCGCACATCGATCCGGCATAGGAGCATGCAGTGAAAATCAAAAAACGGGTGCTGGCGCTGAGCGCTGCCCTGATCACCGGAGCGGTCGTGCTCGGCACGCTCTCCGTGCTTCCGCATTCCGAGTTCGAGGTCTCCCTGTCCGCCGCCGAGGTCCAGGCCAACGGTGCCCTGGGTGCCGACTCCCTGGTCAACTCCCGGCCCGCCGTCCTGAAGCCCGGGTCCAAGGACCGCTTCCACCGTCGCAACACCGTGCCCTCGAACGGCACCGCCTACGTCTCCTACGAGCGCAGCTACGGTGACCTGCCGGTCATCGGCGGTGACTTCGTCGTGGTGACCAACCAGGCGGGCAAGGTCGTCTACACCTCGGTCGCCCAGCACCAGAAGATCGAGAACGTGCCCACCGCCGCCTCCGTCACCCAGGCGCAGGCCGAGGACACCGCCCGCAAGCAGCTCACCACCGTGGACAAGCTCGCCGACACCCGGCTGGTAGTCCACGCGTTGAACGGCCCGGCCCGGCTCGCCTGGGAGACCACGGTGACCGGCAGGTCGGCCAAGGGCCTGAGCAAGATGAAGGTGTACGTCAACGCGCTGACCGGCGAGGTGCTGGCCACCGACGAACTGATCGCGCACGCCAGCGGCAACGCGGCCTACAGCGGCCCGGTGCAGTTCGAGACCAGCCGCGGCGGTTCCGGCTACACGATGACCGACCCGAAGATCCGGAACTTCAGCTGCCGCGACTACAGCACCGAGCAGGTGCTGACCAAGAGCTCCGACACCTGGGGCACTGGCAGCGGCACGGACAAGGAATCGGTGTGCGTGGACGTCATGTACGCCACCCAGACCGAGAACAAGATGCTGGCCGACTGGCTGGGTCGCAACGGCCAGGACGGCAACGGCGGCGCGTGGCCGGTGTACGTCGGCCTGAACGAGGTCAACGCCTTCTACAACGGCGAGAACATCCAGATCGGGCACAACCAGTCCAACCAGTGGATCGGCGCCATCGACGTGGTGGCGCACGAGATGGGCCACGGCATCGACGACAAGACCCCGGGCGGCATCTCCAAGGGCAACACGCAGGAGTTCGTCGCGGACACCTTCGGCGCGGCCACCGAGTTCTACGCCAACCTGCCCGCGCAGTACGACGCTCCGGACTACGAGGTCGGCGAGAAGATCAACCTCACCGGCAACGGCCCGATCCGCTACATGTACAACCCGCAGAAGATCAGCGGCCACCCGAACTGCTACAACTCCAGCGTCCCGACGATGGAGGAGCACAACGCGGCGGGCCCGGGTAACCACTGGTTCTACCTGCTGTCCGAGGGCAGCAACCCGACCAGCGGCCAGCCGGTCAGCCCGACCTGCAACAACTCCGCGGTCAAGGGGCTGGGCATCCAGTCGGCAATGAAGATCATGTACAACGCCATGCTGATGAAGAACTCGTCCAGCTCGTACCTGAAGTACCGCACCTGGACGCTGCAGGCGGCGAAGAACCTGTTCCCGAACAGCTGCACCGAGTTCAACACGGTCAAGGCCGCGTGGGACGCGGTCAGCGTGCCGGCCCAGGCCGGCGACCCGACCTGCCAGGGCGGTACGACCCCGCCGACCACGCCGCCGACGACTCCGCCCACCAACCCGCCGACCGATCCGCCCGGCAACTGCTCCGGCCAGCTGCTGCAGAACCCCGGCTTCGAATCCGGCCCGGTCAACTGGACCGGCACCACCGGTTCCATCGGCCAGTGGGCGGCCGACGGCCAGCAGGCGCACGGCGGCAGCTGGATGTCCTGGCTGGGCGGCTACGGCCAGCCGGCCACCGACAGTCTGTCCCAGTCGGTGACCATCCCGGCCGGCTGCAAGGCGGCGCTGTCCTTCTACCTGCACGTGGACACCGAGGAACCGGACGACGGCCTCTACGACACGCTGTCCGTGCAGGCCAACGGCACCTCGATCGGCGCCTTCTCCAACGCGAACAAGGGTGACGGCTACACCGAGCAGACCGTGGACCTGTCCCAGTTCGCCGGGCAGTCCGTCACGCTGACCTTCACCGTCACCGAGGACGAGTTCATGAAGACCTCGTTCGTCATCGACGACACGGCGATCACCGTCAGCTGATCACGGCGGCGTCCTGCTCCCCGGCTTCGGCGACGGAGCAGGACGCTTCCGCCTCACGTAGCGACCGGGTTCCGCGCAGCGTCATCGGCAGCGGGTTCGCGCTGAGCACCTGATCCAGGTCGAGGCTGCGCACGGTGTCTCCCGGCTCGACCGGAGCAGATCCGGTGAGTGTGGCCAGCCCGGCGATCGTCTCGTCCGGGATCTCCAGGCCGTCGCCCTGGCCGATGAGGTGCACCCGCACCGGGGTACCGGTCTCCGCGCAGGCGGCGGCGATGAGCGCGGACCGCAGATCGAGCAGTGCGTCGCCGATGGTGACCAGGTGCACGAGCTCCGCGTCGGCCAGGTCGATCAGCCGGATGAGCTGGTCACACAGGCCCAGGGCGCCCCGGCGTGGGTCGAGCAGCAGCAGCTGCGCCCGCAGGTTCCCGGCCAGCCTGGGCAGCACCGATGCCTCGGGCGGCACGCTCTCCGCGTCGGTGTTGATCCGGTAGAGCCCGTCGCCCAGCGCGGTCAGCCCGGTGAAGTCGCCGTGCCCGCGGGGTTCGTCGATCCAGTCGCAGGTGGCGATGAACGCGGGTCGTTTCCCGCGCAGGACGAGCTGGTGCACCAGCGAAGCGCCTAGCACATCGTTCTTGCCACCCGCAGCCACGAGTACGTTCACCACATGGTCAGCCTACGGACTGAGTCCAGTCACCTGTTAGGGGAGTAAAGATCACCTGACGTGGCCGGACGCTCCGAAGCATTAGCCCGAATGGCCCCAGTGCAGCTCAGGCGGGCCCCGCCGCAGGTTGCGCGCCGATGTGGTGATCCTGCTGATGCCCCTCCGGAGCCGCCGACACAGTAAGTTGGGAACCATGGAACGCAGCGCGCAGCGGCTGGGTCGCGCCCTGGTGGTCATCGTTGATGACCGCGTGGCCCACGGAGAACATGAGGACAGCACCGGCCCGTTGGTGACGGAGCTGCTGGAGGAAGCCGGCTTCATCGTCGACGGCTCCGTCGGCGTGGCCGGTGAGATCGTCGAAATCCGCAACGCGTTGAACACCGCGGTCATCGGCGGCGTCGACCTGGTCATCACCGTCGGCGGCACCGGACTGTCCCCCCGGGACAACACCCCGGACGCCACCATCGGCGTGCTCGACCGGCCGATCCCGGGTATCTCGGAGGCCATCCGGTCCTCCGGTCTGGCCGCGGGTGCCACCGACGCCGGCATCTCCCGGGGCGTCTGTGGCGTGTCCGGCAGCACCCTGGTGGTGAACCTGGCCGCCTCCCGCGCCGCGGTGCGCGACGGCATGGCGACCCTCGGACCGCTGGTCACCTACGTGATCAACGAACTCTCCGACCTCGAAGAGGCCTAAACGCGAGCATGGGCGCTTTACTCCCATTCGAATGGGAGTAAAGCGCCCATGTGAGCATTCGCTACTCGGAGCAATGTACCCATGCTCCCATTTGCTACTTGGGGTCCTTCGGGCCGAGAGCGTCCTCGACCTTGCTGCTCACGTTGGTGATCTGGTCGTGGTACTTGCCGTCGGTGGCCTTGTCGATCCGTTCGGCCGCGGCGGTCACGCCCTGGGCGGCGTACTCGCCCGCCTTGCCCGCCAGCTCGCCCGCCTTCTCGGCGAGGGGGCCTGCCTTCTCCGCGAGGTCACCGGCCAGTTCGGTGGCCTTGTCCTTCGCCTGCGTCGCGATGTCCTTCGCCTTGTCCAGGAAACTCATGCTCCTCGAGCTCCTCCGCTCAGGTTCCAGCCTGCCGGGCGGATACCCGGATGGGGTCAGCCTGACACTCTCACGCGCGATTGGGCTCACTCACGCGCCGGTAGGTCGCCGGGTTAGGGGACGATAGGAGCATGACGGACAAGCCCAAACCCCCGCCGAAGCGGCGGCGAATCGATGATGTCTTCGGCGATGTGCTCCCGGAAACAACCCGGGACGAACGCGACCCGGAGCGCCCGGAGACCGACGCCTGGTACCGCGAGAACCGCCCACCCCACCACGGAGGCTGAGCGTTGCTGAAGCTTTCCGCCGTCACCCTGGACTGCGCCGATCCCCTGGAGCTGGCGACGTTCTACCAGGAAATCACCGGCCTCCCCGCGCATCCCGATTCCACCGGTCAGTTCCTCTGGCTCACCGGCCCGGACGGGTTCTCCCTCGGGTTCCAGCGGGTCGACGGCTATCAGCCGCCGAACTGGCCGGGTCAGGGGAAACCGCAGCAGTTGCACCTGGACTTCACCGTCGCCGACCTGGATGCGGCCGAGGCCCTGGTGCTCGAACTGGGCGCGACGAAGCCGGTCGTGCAGCCGGGGGACCGCTACCGGGTGTTCATCGATCCGGCCGGGCACCCGTTCTGCATCACGCTGTAGACCGTCACACCGGAAGCTCCGGGCTCGTCCATGCACCGGAGCCTTCGGAGGTCACAGTGTTCATCGCTCATCTCATCGTCACCCTGCTCGCCTCGGCACTGACCGGTGCGGCAGCCATCGCGAACCTCATCGGACACGAGTACCCCAGGCGGCAGGCGGACATCATGCGCGTGCCGCACTCGTGGATGCGCCCACTGGGAGCGCTGCTGGCCGCGGGCTCGGTGGGCCTGCTCGCCGGCCTGGCCGTGCCGATCATCGGCCTGCTGGCCGCGGGTGGCCTGGTGCTGTACTTCCTGGGTGCCCTCGTGGCCCACGTGCGGGTCGGCGATCGCAACCTGGGTCCGTGGAGTGTGTTCTTCCTGCCGGCGCTGGCCTGCCTGATACTGGGCTGGTGACTGGGGATGCGCGTCTGCTGAAGCTTCCGGGATACGGCCGGTTCTGGTCCGCGACGACCATCTCGGCCTTCGGCACCCCGGTGACCGCGTTCGCCCTGCAGATCCTCGCGTTGAACACGCTGCACGCCAGCGCCACCCAGCTCGGTCTGCTGAACGCGGCCCGCTGGGCCCCGTACCTGCTGCTGGGGCTGGTCGTCGGAGTCCTGGTGGACCGGTATCGGCGCAAGCCGGTCCTGGTCGCGACCGATCTCGGCCGGGCCGCGCTGCTGTGTGTGCTCCCGGTGCTGGCGTTCGCGGACCGGCTGACCATGTCGGCGCTGGCCCTGGTCGTGTTCGTCTTCGGGGTGTTGTCCCTGCTCTTCGACGCGGCCGACCAGTCGTTCCTGCCCCGGCTGGTCCCCGAGCGGCTGCTCACCGCCGCCAACGCCCGGCTGGAGCAGTCCGACGCGGCCGCCCAGACCGCGGGCCCGCTCCTGGCCGGCGGCCTGATCAAGGTGGTCGGCGCCCCGGTGGCGATCCTGGTCGACGCGGTCTCCTACCTGGTCTCCGGCCTGTTGCTCGCGTCGATCCGGGTAACCGAGCCGGCCCCGCGTCCCGTCGAACGGCGTCCCGTCTGGAGGGAGCTGCGCGAAGGCCTTGCCTACGTCTACCGGCACCGCATGCTGGCCCCGGCGGCGGTGTCCAGTCACCTCTGGTTCCTGGCCAACGGGATGCTCGGCACGGTCTACCTGGCCTATGGCCTGCGGGAACTCCGGATCGAGGAGTTCTGGATGGCCGTGACCCTGGGCTGCGCGAGTGCGGGCGCCGTGCTCGGCGGTGGCTTCGCCACCTGGGCCGGACGCCGGTTCGGCGCGGGCTGGGTGAGCGTGGCGGCGGACATCGTGATGCCGGTCGCCTGGCTGCTGGTTCCCCTGGCCCGGTCCGGCCCCTCGGCGGTGGTGCTGCTCGCTGTCGCCCAGTTCGTCAGCTGGGTGGCATTGGCCGCCGCGAGCCCGAGCGAGATGGCCTACCGGCAATCGGTGACCCCGGACCGGTTGCAGGGCCGGATGAACGCCACGATCCGCTCGCTGAACCGCGGCATAATCGTGGTCGGCGCGCCGCTGGGGGGCCTGCTCGCCGACACCGCCGGCTTCCGTCCCGCGCTGTGGACCGGAATCGCCGGCCTGGCCGGCGCGGCCCTGATCAAGCTCTGCTCCCCGTATCGGCACGCCAGGGTCCAGGACAACGAGCCGAGCATTGCTGCTGGTTGAGCCCTTTCTGGTTGCTTCTGGTGTTTGTCGAAGGATGGCTTTGGAGGGGGAGACGGGCAGCGGGCGGAGTCTTTCCTGCCGGCGTGTTGGGTGGGGGCACGCCGGTCTAGGCGGTCGGGGACCGTGGCGCGGGTTAACCGAGGTGACTTGTCGCGTCTTTTTCCCACGACAAGTGGCACCTGTCGTGGGAAAAAGCCACGACAGGTGGGGCGACACGGTGTAGAAACGGGGCGACACGCCGTGATCTCCCACGATGTGGGCGTCTACTGTGGACTGCAGGTACCTGAAGGCGTCCTTTGTTTACCCGAGGTAAATGAAGGACGCCTTCAGTGCGCTCAAGTAAACGATGGCGTCCTTCAGGTCCCCCGCGGAAGCGGCCCATCCCCACCAGACCGGCGTGCCCCCACCCAACACGAAGGCAGGAAAGACGAGGCCCCAAGCACGGCTCCTCCTCCAAAGCCCTCTTTCGCCAACCACCTGAACCAACCCCGGCCCCCAAAAAACACGACGGGCCGTCGGCGATCCCCCGAATCGCCAACGGCCCACCGTGCGTGCGGGACAGGGTCCCGCCGGAACTACTTGCCGGAGTTCTGCGCGGCCAGCAGGTCGCGGATCTCGGTCAGCAGCTCGACGTCGGTCGGCTCGGACGGGCCGGCCTCCTCGCCACGCTTGCGCCGCTCGGCGATCTTCTGCAGCGGCAGCACCAGGATGAAGTACACGACCGCGGCGACGATCACGAAGTTGATCGCGGCGTTGATCACGGCGGCGAAGTCCAGGATGGTCTTCGCGTTGCCGTCGACGAGCTGCACCGACAGACCGTTGATGCTGGTCCCGCCGAGAGAGTTGATCAGCGGCTGGATCAGGTTGGTGGTGAACGCGGTGACGATCGCGGTGAACGCGGTGCCGATGACCACGGCGACCGCGAGCTCGACGACGTTGCCACGCATCAGGAAGTCTTTGAATCCCTTGAGCATTGCGCCTACCTCTGAATGGCCCTGCGGAGATACCTCCGCATGTCGGAAATGGCTATCGGAGGGTAACGGTGACCGTCTGCTGCACTTGCGCGGCCGCCACTACCGCAGCGCTTTCTCTGGGTAGTCGAACGATCACTAAGAGTCCAGTGGCAGAGGGCTTGTCCTCGCGTCGCACGGTGAGCACCACGGCGTCCGTCGCGAGTACGGATTCGGTGTCCTGCCTGGAAGATCGGCCTACGACATCTATTTTCCGGCCTGGGTACAACAGATCCGCGAGTCCGGAATCGGCCAGTCTGATCGGCACCGCCGCCTGACCCGTCCGTCCATTGTGGATGTCCACAGTGGTCTCCAATGCCGGGGCCAGAATGCGAATATCTGTCAGTTGTTCACCCGATCGGGCGGGTCCGGCCAGCGTTCGACCTTCCACTGTGGACAACTGGGAGAGCGATCCGCTCGGTAGGAGGCCGCTGGGAATCCGTTGGACGCGGACATCCGCGGCGCGCAGCACACTGCCCGAGGGCAGATCCCTGGCCGTCACCACCACGTCGGCCATCGCCTCGCCGGGCCGGGGCAGGAACGCGAGCAGTAGCGCGAACACGGCGAGCGTGGCGGCCAGCAGTCGCCGGGCCATGCCGGTGCGATACCAGCCGGAGTCGTACAGCCGGTGCCGCAGCCGGTCGGGCAGGCCGTGGTGCCAGGAATTCAGCGGATGTCCCGCCATGTACATCGCCCCCTCGTCGGGTCCGGTCGTCTGCGATCGACGCTAGGACCCGGGGAGGGGGCGATGGGCGGCTCAGGCCGGAACTGTGGACAACCGGCCGGGCTGTGGATGAATCAGGAGGCCTTGGCCGGCGATGAGCTGCTGCCCGACGACGACGAGGACGACGAAGAGGTGGACGAAGACGAGGAGGACGAGCCGCTGCCCGACGAGTCGGAGCTCTTGGAGTCCGAGGTCTTCGCCGGGGCCGACGGGCTGGTCGCCGTCGAGCCGCCACGGCTGTCGGTGCGGTAGAAGCCGCTGCCCTTGAACACGATGCCGACCGCGTTGAACAGCTTGCGGAGCTTGCCGGAGCACTCGGGGCACTCGGTGAGCGAGGCGTCGCTGAACGACTGAACCTGCTCGAACTGGTAGCCGCACTCGGTGCAGGCGTACTGGTAGGTGGGCACGGCCATCCTCCGGAAACTCGCGCTTAGCACTCGCGCGTGCAGAGTGCCAGAGGTGATTTTGCGCCAGTACACGAGTCCGGCGCAAACTCCGTCCCCGAAGTGTGTGCAACCAGTCACGTTCTAGCGCAGGAACTCGACGCCGCCACTCGGCGTCAGCACCCCGTCCACGCGGACATCGTGAGAGAACACCGGCAGCTCCGGGACTATTTCCTCGTCCCGGACCACCGCGATCAGCAGTGAGGTCGCCGTGGCGAACTCCAGCGACCGGTCGTAGTGCCCGGCGCCGCGGCCCAGGCGTACGCCCCGCCGGTCCACCGCCAGAGCCGGAATGAACACCACCTGCGCCGTGCCCACGGCCGCCTGGCCCAACCGGTCACCGATCGGTTCCAAGATCTTGAACGGACCGGGTGCCAGCGAATCCTCGCCGGTGTACTCCGCCCAATCGAGTGGCTCCTCGCCGCTGGCGAGGGGCAGCAGCACGCGTACTCCCGCCGCCCGCAGCGAATCCAGCAGCCGGATGTCACCCGGTTCGGCGGCCATCGGCACATATGCGCAGACCAGCTTGGCTCGCAGCATCTGGACAAGATCCACCGCGCCGCGCAGCAACGAGGTCGCCTCCGCCGTCGCCACCTGCGGCGATACCGCCTTACGGGCAGCCAACAGCTCTTTCCGCCACTGCGTCTTGTCCGTCATGGTCTCACCAGCAGGAGTCACGGAATGGCACGTTACGGGGATGGATACCCTCCCCGCATGACCCGGAGCGTGTTTCGTACCGCCATTGTGCCCGCCGCCGGCCTGGGCACCCGATTCCTGCCGACCACCAAGTCGGTACCCAAAGAGCTGCTGCCTGTCGTCGACACCCCGGCCATCGAGCTGGTCGCCGCCGAGGCGGCCGAGGCCGGCGCCGAGAAGCTGGTGATCGTCACCTCCCCGGAGAAGAGCTCGGTGAGCAGGCACTTCGAGCCTGACGAGCGCCTTGAGGCGGAGCTGGAACGGCGTGGCAAGAGTGCCCTGCTGGACAAGATCCGCCGCGCACCCAACCTGATCAAGGCCGAGGTGGCCATCCAGGAGGTCGCGCTCGGCCTCGGACACGCCGTCGGTTGCGCCGAGCCGAACCTGGACGGCTCCGACGAGGCCGTCGCGGTGCTGCTGCCGGACGACCTGGTGCTGCCCACCGGCGTGCTCACCCGGATGGCCGCCGTGCGGGAGGAGTTCGGCGGCACCGTGCTGTGTGCCTTCGACATCCCGAAGTCGGAGATCTCCGCCTACGGCGTGTTCGACGTCGCGGACACCGGCACCGAGGACGTGCTGAAGGTCAACGGCATGGTGGAGAAGCCCAAGGCCGAGGACGCCCCGTCCACCTTCGCCGCCGCCGGCCGCTACCTGCTCGATCGGGCGATCTTCGACGCGCTGAAGCGCATCACCCCCGGCGCCGGCGGGGAGCTCCAGCTCACCGATGCCATCGCCCTGTTGATCCAGGAAGGTCACCCGGTCCACGTAGTAGTGCACCGAGGTGGGCGCCACGACCTCGGTAATCCCGCAGGTTTCCTCAAAGCTGCGGTTGACTTCGCATTGGAACACCCGGAGTACGGAGCCGATCTACACCAGTGGCTGCGCAACCGGGTGAGCGCCGGACAGTAACGGGCGCGAGTCGCAGGAGGATGTCGTAGCGAGGGGCTGACGCGGTACCGCCGCACTCAGCCGTGAGGTCGGTGCCATGAGGTCTGTAGACGAACAGCTGGAGAAGGTGCTCGCCGCCGCCGTGCGGCCGGCTCCTGTCCGGGTCGCCATCTCCGAGGCGCAGGGTTTGCTGTGCGCCGAGGAGGTCATCGCCGAGCGCGCGCTGCCCGGTTTCGACCAGGCGGCGGTGGACGGCTATGCCGTGCGCAGCGTGGACGTGGCACAGGCCGAGGTGGAACCTGTCGTGCTGCCGGTGGTGGGCGAGATCCCGGCCGGATCTCGCCAGCCCCGGCGGTTGCAGCCGGGGCAGGCGGTGCGGGTGAACACCGGCGCGCCGCTGCCCACCCTCGCCGACGCCGTGGTGCCGCTCGGTTACACCGACGGGCACGCCGCCCGGGTGACCGTGCACCGCACCGTGGCCTCCTCCGCCTTCGTCCGCCGCACCGGCGAGGACGTGCAGACCGGCGACGTCGCCGTCCGGCAGGGTTCGCCGATCGGTGCGGCCCAGGTCGGCCTGCTGGCCGCGGTCGGCAGAGACAAGGTCCTGGTCCATCCCAGACCCAGAGTCTCGGTGTTGTCCGTCGGCGAGGAACTGGTCGACATCGAGCGCACGCCCGGCCCCGGCCAGGTCTACGACGTGAACTCCTACGCCCTGGCCGCCGCGGCCAGGGACGCCGGCGCCGACGTCACCCGCGTCGGCATCACCTCCGGTGAGTCCCGCCGGCTGCAGGAGATCGTCGAGGGCAGGCTGCTGCTGTCCGAGATCGTGGTGATCGCCGGCGGGGTCGGCGGCACCGTCGGCGACGATGTCCAGTCGGCGATCAACGACCTCGGCCAGATCGACACCACCCGCGTCGCCGTGCACCCCGGCTCCGCCCAGGGCTTCGGCAGGCTGGGCCCCGACGAGGTGCCGGTGTTCCTGCTGCCGAGCAACCCGATCAGCGCCCTGGTGATCTTCGAGGTGCTGATCCGGCCGCTGATCCGGCTGGCCCTCGGCAAGCAGAACCCGCACCGGCGCATGGTGCGCGCCCGGTTGCTGTCCCCGATCACCTCGAGCAAGGGCAGGCGTGGCTACCTGCGTGGCCAGCTGCTGCGTGACTCGGCGACCGGGGAGTACCTGGTGCAGCCCCTGGGCACCGGCGGATCGCATCTGCTGGCCTCGCTGGCCGAGGCGAACTGCCTCGCGGTCATCGATGAGGACGTCGTCGAGGTCCCGGCCGGAGACGAGGTCACGGTGACCTTCCTGGCGCAGCGTGGCTAGCTCCGCCGCCATCGCCGTGCCGGGCCGCCACCCCGGCTGGCCCGCGCGGCTCGGTCCGCTGCTGGTGGACGCGGGCGTGGTCGAGCTGCGGGCGCCCAAACTGCTCGACGCCCAGCCCTGGAGCCGGGCGCGGCTGCGGGACCAGGCACACCTGGAGCAGTGGGAACCCACCTCACCGGGCAGCTGGCTGGACCGGAACTCCAGCTTCGCCTGGCCCGCGCAGTGGTCGATGCTGCGCAGGCTGTCACTGCGTGGTCAGGGCCTGGCGTTCGTGATCACCGTGGACGGTGAACTGGCCGGTCAGCTCACCGTGGGCAACGTGGTGCGTGGCGCGCTGTGCTCGGCCTGGATCGGTTATTGGGTGGCCAGCAGCAGGACCGGTGGCGGCCTGGCCACGGCTGCCGTCGCGCTGACCGCTGATCACGTTTTCCGCTCGGCGGGGCTGCATCGGCTGGAGGCGACCGTCCGACCGGAGAACATGGCCAGTATCCGGGTGCTGCGCAAGGCCGGGTTCCGCGAGGAGGGCGTCTTCCGCCGGTACCTGGACGTGGCGGGCGACTGGCGTGACCACCTGTGTTTCGCGGTGACAACGGAAGATCATCCAGGTGGTCTCGTGCAACGCCTGGTCGACGGCGGGCACGCCAAGATCATCCGGTAAGGTTCCGGGATTCCCAGCGGCAGATTACGCCGAAAGAGGGATGCTTCTCCGCCCTGTGCCCGATTCGCTCCGGCGAGCCTCCGACATCCCTGTGGCAGGTGTGACTAACGTGATTGACCGGATCCACGCACTATTTGCCCCTCGTGGCCAAGGGGGAGTTGACGAGGCATGCCAAGTTCGCTGATCTTTGCCGCACTGGCGATGGCGTGGCTTGTCGTGCTCGTACCCATGGTCGCGAGACGGCGCACCGAGGCCGCACGCCCCATCGAACCGCCGTCGACCTCAAGGGTCGTGCGCCGGGGAGATCGCCGGGGCTCGGCGCAGGAGGGCGTTGCGATGAGTATCGAGACCAGCGACGAGGCCAGAGCCGACTACCGTTACCGCCCCGGCAGGGGCGGCTTCGACCCGCAGGCCGCCGCGGCCGCCGCGCGGGCCAAGTACGCGTTCCGGCAGCGCGCGGTGTTGTTCCTGTTCATCACCGCCGTCGGTTCGGCGCTCATCGGCGGCTTCGTGGAGTCACTCGCCTGGTACGCCTGCGTGGGCCTGGCCGTCATTCTCGTCGGATACATGAGCTACCTGCGTCGTCAGGTGCGCATCGAAGAGGACGTCCGCCGCAGGCGGATGGCCCGGCTGCGCGGCCAGCGCAATCACCCGGCGGGTAGTCGCCCGCGCCGGCAGGAGCCCGTCGAGGAGTACTACGACGAGGACGAGGCCGACGAGGAAGTCGACGAGTACGAGGACGAGTACGACGAGGAGCCGGAGCCCGAGCCCGCGCCGCGGATCGAGCGCCGGATCATGGCCAGCCGGCCGAAGAACACCGAGATGCTCGACGTGGACGAGGGCAACCCGGACTTCGAGGAACTGGGCGAGCCCAACCTCGGCGGATACCGCCGGGCGGTCGGCGAGTAGCCGTGCGCACGTTCCTGGGGTTGCTGACCGCGTTCCTCGGTGCGGCCGGGATCCTGCTCACCTTCGGCGCGGCCAGGTTCTCCGGTGGCTGGGCTGTCCCGTTGCTGTTCGCCCTGGTCACCCTGGTGCTCTGCTGGTCCGGTTGGCGACTGCTGTTCCGCAGGCATCCGGCCGCCGAAGGCCCCTGGGAGATCGGCTCCGCCTGGGCCGACCTGCCCGACCCGCTGCCCTCCCGGCCGCGCACCCTGGGCCCGGTACCGCCGCCCGCCTGCGCGGTGCCCGCCGACGTCCGGCAGCGCCGCCTGTGGAAGCTGCGCGCCGAGCTGGCCTTCGACCAGCTGGGGAACGCGAAACTGTACGGCTGGGGCATCCTGATGGCCGTTCCGCTGCTGGTGCTGGTCCTGGTGATCTGGGCCCTGCTGGCCTCCGACGGCCCGTTCCGCGGCGACGGCCTCGGTTTCGGCATCGGCTTCCCGCTGGTGCTGGCCTACCTGTGGCTGCTGGCCGCGTCCCCGATGATCCGGTTCTACCGCCGGCACTTCGGGCTCCGCAGGCTGCAGCGTTCACTGGAGGCGGAGCTCGGTTCACGGGCCGGCCACTCGGTCGGCTGGTACGAGCGATACCAGTGGATGAAGGACGAGGAGAGCGGCGCGGAGGGCCTCTACCACCCGTTTTCCCCTGTGATCAGGTAAACGGCCCCCGGATTTCAGAGATCCATAGGGGCCCTGCTAGAGTTCTCATCCGTAAGGGGCTGTAGCACAGTTGGTAGCGCGTCTCGTTCGCATCGAGAAGGTCAGGGGTTCGATTCCCCTCAGCTCCACCAAAGTTGTCGGTTCACGAACCGCAGAAGCCGAGGCATATGCCTCGGCTTTTTGTTTTGATCAGACGTGTCGACCGACCCGCACGTCGACGACCTCCAGCAAGCCGGCGAGCGGCACCGTGGCCCTGGTCTGTTCGGAGCTGACCGCATAGCCGTCACGGCGCAGCAGGTCGAGCAGGCGTTCGGCCAGGGGCATCACCATGTGCCGACCCCAGCAACGCTCATTGGCATGGCCGAACGGCAGGTAGCCGGGGTGAGTGTCGGGGTCGAGGTCATGCCAGCGGTCCGGCTGGAACTCATCTGGCGCCTCCCACAGCCGCGGGTCGCGATGGCTGAGTATCGGCAGCAGCAACACGTCGTCTGCCCCGCTGATCCGTCCGTCGATCTCGGGGAATTCCGGACTCGATCGGCGCAGGATGTTCCATGATGGCGGGAGCAGCCGCAGCGTCTCCAGCAGGATGTGCTTGTTGGAGGTGTGCGTGTCGAATGGGGAGCCGAGCCAGAGTGCGCCGGTGACGAGCGCCGCGACGGTGAAACAGACCGGTGCCGCGACGCGGCGGTAAAGGCCCATCGCGTGCCGGCGCGCCTGGTAGCTCTGCTGCGTCCCGGTGAGTTCAGCGACTGCCGAGGCCGGGTCGGTCGGCCGTAGCCAACCGGGCAGTGCCGCGCCTGCCGCGATGACGGTCCACGTCAGTTTGGGGGTCAGCTCCAGCGTGCGGTCCACCAGCAGCTTGAGCCGGTATGGGTCGACGCCGAACACCAGGTCGCGCAGATAGTTGTGCCCGGTCAGTGGCCATTTCCCGGAAAGGTCGATCCGTTGCTCAAGCGGCTTCTTCAGGGCGACTCGTACGTCATGCCCGACAGCCTGCATCAGAACGGACGCATCATTGCGCGAAATAGACTGACCGTTCAGTGGCTTGAAGGTCGGACGTTCCATTTCGTTGGCCGGTCGCGCCTGCAACAGTTCATTGATCAGAGCGGCATCAGCCACCCCGACTGTATCCTCATCAAGGCGAAAGATCCCAGCGCCGCGATTCTCGCGTAACAACACATCGATTCTTGGGGCGAAAACGGTAACCCGCGCGACGCGACCTGCTTCCGAAACGCTCATTCGCACCCCCACCGTTAAGTCGGCGCCCGAAATAAATTCCGGGCGCCGATCCGAGAAAAATCGACCGTGAATCCGCAGATCAGTACCAGAGGTACCAGGCGTACGACTTCAAACTCTTCCGACGAGTGAGTTTATCCTTGAGAAAGAATGCAATCCTCATGGTCACACCTCCCCCTAGAGTTTAATAAATCGAAATTGCTCGGGCCGGTCTCCGCTGCTTGCGGCACTTTCGAGGCTAACAGAGGGGTGGAAAGCTGACAATGAGGTATAGCCGAGGCCGGCGGTGTCATAGTTCTTGATAAAACCAGGGCCGAGATCACCTTCATTCGAATGTTCTATTTCTGCACCGTAACGGGATGGGTTATGTGTCGAACTGCAGAAGCGGGTTCGATCAGTATTGTGGAGGCCATTCAGGTGAGGCTGACTGGGACTTTTTATCCCAGGAAAGGAAAAAGGGTCGTGCCGTCTTCAAGACGTGTGGTCTTGAAGACGGGTTTATCTCGCGGTCAGAACGCGTGGAGGTTGTCGCTTCGGCGGTCGTTCTGGACCAGATGCGGTTCGTAGATCCCCGAGCGCGCCCTGCGCCTGAACTGCCGTCCGCGGTGGTCTGGTCTGCTGTCGAGATCCACGATCGCCAGGCCGGGTTCTCCGCCTTCGGGGCAGCGGGCTTCCCAGTGTCCGTCCGGAGTGATCACGCCGGCTGAGGTGTGCCGTGCGGGACATGCGTGGCTGACCCAGTAGTTGTTGCTGTACGCCTGCGCCTGCGCCGCGGCAGCGGCCCCTTCATCGTCGTCGTGTGTCGAGAAGAGCACACAGTCGACATCGAGCCGTTCCTGTTCGATGAACAGTTCCGGAAAGGCGACATCCAGCCCGAGTAGCAGGCCGAATCGCAGGCCGCCGACTTCGAACGTCCGCGGACTCGATCCGGGCGTGTACATGTAGGTGATCTTGGTGGTGGACAACATGCGCTCGTCGTAACGCGTGACGAGTCGCCCCTGGTCGGAGATCACGTACAGGCTGTTGTGCGGGCGGTGAGGCGGAGTCAGGCGATGTGCTGATCCGAGAACGGTCCAGAGACCGAGTTCCCCGGCCAGTTCCGCGATCGCGGTCAGTTCCTGGCGCAGCGTGTCCCACTGGAACATTTCCCAGTTCGCCGGCCCGGCCGTGGCCGGGTCGCCCCCGGACAGGATGTACTTGCTGGGAAGGCAGGTCGCGCTCTCGGTGAAGTGCACGAGCGTCGCGCCGGCCGCGCGTGCCTCGCGCATCAGTTGACGTATATCGCGTCCGCTGGCACGGAACTCGCCGGTGTCGCGAGGATCCTCGCGCAGGACGTGCTGTGCGACGGCCAGCCGTACATGGTTGGTTTCCGGCATGACTTCTCCTGTCGGATTCTGCCGGAAGTGCCTGAGGGCAGTCGTGTAGGACTGACCCGTCTTGGCCGCGCGGGCTCGAACCCGGCGCTTGAGATTCCTGTTCGCTGTCATCAGGCCCTTCCGGATCTCGGACGACAGTCCCCCAGCGACCACCACGTCCGAGACGGACGGACTACGACAGCGACCCGAGACGAGAAGTCCCTTTGCCTCCGACCAGGACTGTGCTGGGGACAGTCAATGGAGGTTGGGCGTGAGCCACGCCGTGATCGACGTTAGCGATGGGGCGTGATCCGGTCAACGCCCTGTCGGCATCCCAAGGCGGTGGCGGCGCCAGTGGTCGTGGACTACTTCGACGAGCATGCGTGCTTCGTGTTGCCCGATGGCACCCAGGTGTGCGGACATGCCGGAGGGTTTTGTCAGGGGGTGGATCTACGGTCGGTCGGGTGACAGTTGCCTTGAGTACCGAGCGGTTGTGGTTGGACCCGCTGGATCCCGTCAGGGATGCCGTGGATCTGCATGTCGCGTTCACCGATCCTGAGGTCACCACTTTCAAGAGCCCGGTGTCCCGCGACGTCCAGCACTCGGTCGACCGGCTGACGGAGATGGTGCGGAACAACGACTACTGGGTCGTGCGGGAGGCGCCGGACGGTCCGGGCATCGGATTCGTCGGGCTGATCGGCGGAAATGGGCTGGACTGGCTGTTGAGCCGAGGCGTGTGGGGACGGGGCTACGCCACCGAGGCTGCGACGGCGGTGATCGACCACGCGTTCCGGCAACCCGGGGTCGATCGGGTGGAAGCCTGGGTGGACGGTGCGAACAGCAGGTCGTTGGCGCTCGCGCGCAGAGTGGGACTGACCGAGCGCGGGCAGATGCCGCAGAGCGGTCCTGGTACGCGGGTGGTCCTGGGAAAGTCCAGGGAGCCGGTGCCGACCTTCGTGATCAATCTGGTCGCGGAGCTCGAGGTGGACGACGTCGCCGCCTCGATGGGGTTGTTCGAGACGTTGTTCCAGTTCCGCGCCGCGATCGTCGTTGGTGATCCGCCGACCTACGCCTCGTTGGACATCGGCCCGTGGAGTGGAAGCAGACGGCTCGACCTGGTCGCTGCGGAGGGAAAGCCGATCACCCCGAGCAGCCTGACCGTGGAACTGGCGAACGACCTCGATGCGGTCCATGCCAGGGCGATGGCGGCGGGCCTCCGGATCGCGGAACCGGTGACCGATCGGCCGTGGGGACGCCGGGAGTTCGTCCTCGTGTTGCCGGAGGGACACGAGATCACGGTGAGCGGGCCGATCGGCACATGATCGGTGCCGGCTGTTTGGTGATCGTGTGCGGGCTTCCCGGAAGTGGGAAGACGACCTGGGCGCGCCGGTTGGCGGGGGAGCGGGGCGGGATCCGGCTCTGTCCCGACGAGTGGCTGGACGATCTCGGCGTGAACCTGTGGGACGGGGCCATGCGAGTCCGGGTCGAGGCCCTTCAGTGGTCGATGGCCAGGGAGCTGCTGCGGATCGGCACCACGGTGATCGTGGAGTGGGGGACCTGGGCGCGCAGCGAGCGGGATGCGTTGCGGATGGCGGCCAGGGAACTGGGGGCCTCGGTGGAACTGCTGTACCTCGCGGTGCCGGTCGACGAGCTCTGGCGGCGCATTCAGGCCCGCGATCGGGAAAGGCCGCCGATCACTCGGTCCGACCTCGACGAGTGGGTGCGGATCTTCCAGTCACCGGGGGTGGCCGAACTGGACCTCTATGACCAGCCGCCGGCCCAGCCGCTCTGTTCCGGCGGCTGGGCCCTCGACACCTGCCGCTAGCGCGGATGCACGATCGAGACGCTGACGGGATCGGTCTCGACGTCGTTGACGAAACCGTTCACCACGGTGCGGGCCGTGTAGGTGTAGGTGCGGGTGCCCTCCGGAGCCCTGGGGTCCAGTTTGTCGACGTACTGCAGAGTCCCGGCGGACACCTCGCGGTTGTAGGTCTTGTACCGCCAGTATTCGACCTCACCCTCGTCGGTCGGGGAGGTGATCTTCACCTGGTAGTTCGTCACCTCGCCGGCAGGCGGCTGCCAGGTGAACGTGGCCTCGTTCGGGCCGGTCAGGGTGACCGCCAGATTCGTGGGGCGGGCCGTAGGAACGTGCGGCAAGGTGGCCACGTCGCGGAGAGCGCCGTCGTTCCTCGTGGCCGACGGTCCGTGCGGAGGTTCCAGCCAGCGCTTGCCGAGCAGTTGGATCTTGGTCAGGTTCTCACCCGGCTTGGCCACCTGGCACGCGTCCACCTGGTACAGGCGGCGCCGCTGGGGGCCCTGCGGGTCCAATTCCGTGAGGTGTAACTCGCGGCGCGCACTGCTGCCGGACGCCTTGGTGAACGTCCCCTCGACCGTGTACGTGTAGCCGTGGATGTATGTGAATACCGCCTGGTAGCGGCAGGCATCGATGACGGCGATGCCTTCCTCCGCCGGCGGGTCGTCCGAGTTCGTGGCGGCAGCGGCGGGAACCGCGGTCAGCAGTGGCGCGACCAGGGCGCAGATGACCGCGAGCTTCGAGAGTGATCGATGCAAGATGAGCAGCCTTTCCTCCGGTTACCCTGACCAGGCTAGGTATCCGGTAGGCCGCTCACCAGGGAATGTGAAATCCCAGTTAAATTGAACCGAGGGCCCTGAATCGTCGTTTTGGAGTCGCCGGTGCGGCAGGTTCAGCCGATGCTGATCATCCAGCTGATCCCGAACCGGTCCACGAGCGCGCCGGCCTCGGTGCCCCACTCCTGCACCTTCAGCGGCAGGGTGACAGTGCCGCCGGCGGACAACTGCTCGAACTGGCCGCGGAGCTCCCCGTCCAGGTAGATCGCGATGTTGTTGCCCGGCTGATGGGGAACCGCCTCGGCCATTCCGACCACGTCGGAGGCCAGCAGCGTGTCACCGCCCGGGGTGTCGAGCCGGGAATGCATGACCTTGTCGGCATCGGGTGAGTCCGGCGAGCCGAAATCCCCGATCGTGCTGATCTCCAGGTTGCCGCCGAACACCTGGTGATAGAACTCCATCGCCTGCCGCGCGTTGCCGTTGAACCTGATGCATGGATTGAGCCGGAACGTCATCTGAGCTCAGCTGCCCTTCGATATCTAGCGGGGACGGACCGACCCGTGCCCGGAGGACGGTGTGACGCTGCCCTTTCCCGCGTAGGTCGCCGTGTAGCCGGCGAGCAGGTCGGCGACGGTCTCCAGCGCGCCGGGCTCGGCGTCGCAGGAGGCGTAGCCGCTGTTGTCCGCCTGCGCGGTGCACAGCACGGTGCCGTCGGCCGCGGTGAAGGTGATCGTCGCCCAGCGTCCCACGCTCGGTCCCGCGTCGAATCGGGCATTGAGGTCGGTCAAGCCGAGCGGGTCGAGGCTCAGCCGCGCCGTGCCGGCCGTGGTGGTGCTGACGTTCACCGGAACCTGCTCCGGGTAGTTGCAGGTCAGCAGTGTGGTGTCCCAGAACAGGCCTGCGGGGCAGTCGAACCGGTAGGCGATGCCGTTGGAGCACTCCCAGAACAGGGTGGCGTCGTCCGGATCGGCGTAGTACTGGTTCGGGCCGGGGCAGTCGCGGCTGACGGGGTCGGCCGCCGCAACCGGGGCCAGAAACGCTGCGACAGCAACAGAAATCACAGCAAGTGACAGTCTGTTCACGCCAGGTAGCTTATCGGCCTGCCGGATCCCGTCTAGGCTCTGTTCGTGGGGGAGATCATCGATTACGCGTCCGCCGGGGTGTTCACCGACCTCGCCGGGCTGGAGCCGATTCCCGGTGATCCAGTGGACATCTGCCGGCCGGTCGGTGAGCTGGTCATCATGCCCACCGACGCGCAGCGGTTGAACCTGCCCGCCGACCGGTTCGACGAGAACCAGCTCCGGCCTGCCGGCCTGCTGGTCCAGCGGCTGCTCGCCCTGGACCCGGCGCCGTTGACGGCCGGCCGCGAACCCGGCAGCCGGGTCGTGGGCACCTGCCGGCACTTCGCCGTGCTGAGCTGCGCGTTGTTGCGCCACCGCGGGATCCCCGCCCGCGTCCGCTGCGGCTTCGCCACCTACTTCCAACCCGGACTGGGGCTCGATCACTGGATCACCGAGTACTGGGACGAGCGGTGGATCCGGATCGATTCGGAGATCCTCGGGAAGTCCGTGCTGCCGCACCCGCACGATCTGCGTCCCGGTGAATTCCTCACCGGCGGCGAGGCGTGGGCCGCCTACCGGCGCGGTGAGATCGACGCCTCCCGGTTCGGCGTCGACGGAACCGGGAACTGGGGTCCGTCCGAGATCCGCGGCAACGCCGTGCGGGACCTCGCCGCGTTGAACAAGGTCGAAACCCTGCCCTGGGACGAGTGGGGCCGGATGACCGACGCCTATGACGGGAAGACCGGCGCGGACTACGACGCGCTGCTCGACGAGCTCGCCGAGGTGTGCGCCGCCGACGATCCGGCAGCGGTGAGCGCGCTCTACCGCCACCCGGATCTGCGCGTGCCGGACAGCCTGACTCAGTGCAGGGCCGGCCGGTAGACGAGTTCCTGGATGTGGCCGTCCAGCGTCCGCTGCTCGATCAGTTCCAGGTCGAAGTCGGCCGCGCCCTGGAAGATCGGCTCCAGTCCGGTCTGACCGGTGATCACCGGGAACAGCGTCACCTGGACCCGGTCGACCAGGCCCGCGGCCAGCAACGCCCGGTTCATCGACAGGCTGCCGTGGGAGCGCAACGGCACCGGGGACTCCGCCTTCAGCCGGGCGACCGCGTCGACGGCGTCGCCGCTCACCACGGTCGCGTCCGGCCAGTCGAGGGGACCGGTCAGCGTGCTCGACACCACCGTCGCCGGCAGGTTCCGCATCCGGGTCACCCACGGGTCGCGCACATCGGAGTCCTCGGTGCTCGCGGCCAGCATCCGGGCGAACACCCGGTATGTGTTGGCCCCGAGGACCATCCGCTGCTCCTGGTCGTACTGGGCCAGGCGATGGTCGAGGAGCTCCGGCCCCTGCTTGCCCCAGTAACCGGTCCAGTCGCCGCCCGCGGCGGCGAAGCCGTCGAGGCTGGAAAAGACGTCGAAGGTGTAGCTGACAGACATGATCTTCTCCTCGGGTGCGGTGAACGCCTGCGAAGAGGCAGACTGTTGACCGCCGCGAAACTCATCGCCGTTCCCACCAGGGCACGTCGCCGGTGTCCCGCCACGCGTTGGTCGCGCAGTGCACCTCGCCCTTGCCCAGGTGGGCCCAGAAGAAGTCCTCCACCCAGGACACGGTGACCCCGTTGCGGCGAAGCGCCCGTTCCGCCACCTCGCGGAACACGTCCCACCCCCGCACCACCGGACCGTGTGGATCGGGCGCCGCGAAACGATCCGGAGTGACCGAAAGCCCGTTGGAGATTCCCGGGCTGAAGGCCGAGTACAGCGGATCTCCGTTCGGCAGGGCCCCGTCGACGGCGAACAACACGGGCAGGCGCACCAGATCCTGCTCACGGAGACCGGTCGCGGCCAGCAGCACCGACAGCTGGCGGTCGATGTGCTGGGCGGAATCCTCGTTGCCGCGCAGGAAGTTCTCATCGGCCAGCAGTTCGGCGACCGTGGGACGGTGCGGGGACCGGGTGTCCGCGAACAGCCGGGTGTCGCCCAGCCCCTGCTCGGCGACCTGACGCAGTAGCCCCTCGGCCAGCCGGGGATCGGCCACCATCAGCGTCCAGCCCTGACCGCCCGGCTTGGGCACCACGTGCACGGTCTCGTCGGTGTGACCGACGAGCAGCCACGAGGTGTCGATGACCAGCGGAGGCTGCTGTCCCTGCGCGGTCAGCATGCGCACGAAGGCCGGGCTGGGCATCCGATCCGGGGTGGAGCCGTACAGCAGCCTGCCGTTCGGGAATCCCCGGTAGGGCGGCAGCGATTCGAAGTTGCCGGTCGAGTTGAGGCTGTCGTCCTCCTGCGGCAGCGAGGACTCGGCGAACTCCTGCACGACCCCGACATCCCGCCCGCGGAGGTGCCGGAACAGCTGGCGGCCCGCCGGACGCAGGCTGGGGCGCAGGGTGCCGTCGGCATCGGCGAGCTGCCACCGGTTCGCGGAGCGGATCATCACCCGCATCGACTGGCCGGGCATGCTCACGGTGGCGGGTTCGAAGGTGTCCTGCCACCACATGTCCTTCCACCACCCCGGGCTGCCCTCCACGAAACGGGTGTCCACCTGCGGACCGGCGGCGGCGCGCAGCGAAGCGGAGAACGCGGGCCATTCACCGGGCACCCCGTCGGCGATCGGCCAGGGTTGCGCCGTCGCGGGCCATCCCGGTCCGGTCCCCGGTTCGCCGGCGAACACGGTGGTGGCCGGCTGGAGATCGTGTTGCAGCATCAGCGGTGCCACCCGCAGCCGGACACGGTCCGTGCCTTGGCCCGGAACCTCCAGGGTCACCGTGACCGTGCCGTCCCACACCGCCGGATCCCGCACGACATCCCGCCCCTCGATGGCGAGCTCGGCGCCGCGGCGGAGGTCGAGTGGGCCGTCGAGCGCGACCAGGCCGCCGGTCCGGCGGACGAAGATCCGGGCGGCGCCGGCGGGTTCGACGGTCAGTTGCGCCGTGCTCGCACCGGACAGTGCCCGGATGCGCATCGGCGCCAGGTCCGCCTCGTCCGCCGGGCCGTTCACCACGTCGTCCGCCGCGTCGTTGCAGGCCGCGAGCCTGCGGTCCACGGCGAGATCCACCGCTTCCAGGTCCGCGTCGCTGACCTGGCAACGGCGCTGGTCATCGTCGATGTTGGGCAGCATGATCGCCCCGCGGGACGCCGTCCAGACGTCCTTGCCCCGCTCGTCGGCGGCGGACAGGTGACCGTCGCGGTCGGTGTCGACCAGCAGATCGGGCACCGAGTTCGCCGCCGCCGGCGTGGACAGCACCGCGGCCAGCACGAGTGCCACCGCCCCCAAACCGTGCACACGCTTCACATCCATGGTCCACACCTAGCACGGAACGGGACCCGGTACATCAGGCGTCGAGGTTCTCTTTCCGGATGTACCAGACGTGCCAAGTGATCAGGGCGGCCAGCGCGGTGAACCAGACCACCGTGGTGACCAGCGCGATGAGGTCGATCGGCAGGGTGTAGACGAGCACGATGTGCACCACCGCGTTGGCCAGCAACACGGCACCCCAGACGGCCGTGTCGATGCGCATCCCGCGCCGGAACCGGGCGTCGTGGTCCCAGCGGGCCACCCAGGCGTTCGCGCCCTCGGCGCCACGCTTGATCTCGGCGATCGTCCGGCCGAGGGTGAGCTGCGCCGGTGTGCCGACGAAGACGGTGACCAGCATCCAGGCACCGAACAGGCCGCCGAGTGCCGCGGTCCAGCCTTCCCGGATCGCCAGCGTGCGAGGGTCGTCCGACAGCAGGGCGAGCACGACGGAGAGCACCAGGACGCTGATGGTGACCCCGGCGATGAGGTCGACCTTGCGATTGCGCGCGATGGTCCACAGCACGTACGGCGCGGCCACCAGGACGCCGGCCATCAGCGCCCACCACTGACCGACCCCGGCGGCCCGCAGTCCGTAGAACACGGCCATCGGCACGATCACTTCGAAGACGATCTTCAGCACATTGGCGCGGACCACCCGGCGCAGGCCCATGTCCGGCCCGGTTTTCTCATCGAGTTTCATCCGGTTTCCCCTCAGAAAAAGGTGCGGTCGCCCGCACATACAGATCGGCGAGCTCCCGGCCGACGCGAGCCAGTTCGGCGGGTTCCGGAACGGCGGCGGACACGGTGCCGACGACGGCGTCGAGGCCGCAGATGAGCGCGATGGCGACGGTCCGCACATCGAACGGGCCGAAGACGCCCGCCGCCTGGCCGGCCCGGAAGTGGTCCTCGAACAGGGCGAGCCGGGCACTGACGGCGCCGCTCGGCGAACCGGCGTTCTTCACCAGGTCGGTCAGTGCCCGGACTTCCACCGAGTGCTCGCCGACCAGCGCGACGTTCGACTCCACGTAGGCGCGCAGCTGCGCGACATGGCCCTCGGCCGCGTCGATGCGTGGCTGCATGAAGGCCCCGGTGACCTGCTCGATCTCGGTGACGCACGCGGTGAACAGGTCTTCCTTGCCCGCGAAGTGGTAGCTGATCATGCCGGTGCTCGACAGGCCCGCGTGCTTCGCGATCCGGGCGAACGACGCCTTGGCGTAGCCGATCTCGGCGATCACCTCGATGGCCGCCGTGACGATCTGGGCCCGTCTGCCCGACTCGGTGAACGTTCTTGCTCGCATGAGCAAAAATTAGCTTGGCTGAGCAAAAGCGTCAAGCGCTGATCATCGGGTGGGCCGGGCCGAAGCGCGACCGCCGGAGTCCTCAGCCTGTTCAAGTGAAGGTCCCCGGCCGCGCGGCCGGGGACCTCCCACTCAACTAGCGGGTGTTCTGGCGTCGTACCGCCACAACGCCGGCGACGTCGTGGCTATCGCGGCCACGATGACCACGCAGATCACGCCGCCGGACCAGATGGACGGCCGCACGCCGAATCTGGCTCCGGCCCAGCCCGCCCGGATGTCGCCGAGCTGCGGGCCGGACGCGCCGATCAGCAGTTCGATGCCGGCGAGCCTGCCACGCAGGTGATCCGGCACCGTCTGATTCCACAGCGTGCTGCGGAACAGGTCACCGACGAAATGGCCCATGCCGCCGATCACCAGCAGCACCAGCACCAGCCAGAGCTGGTCGGCGAAACCGACGCCGATCATGCACGCGCCGAGTACGCCGGACCCGAGCAGCACCATCCGGCCGTGCCGGTGCACCCGGGAGGCCCAGCCGCTGGTCAGCGAGGCGAGCAACCCGCCGATTCCGGTCGCCGAGTAGAGCAGGCCCAGTGCCCAGCGGGCATGCAGCTCGTCGGCCAGGAACGGGTAGAGCGCTATCGGGAACGCCAGCAGCGTCGCGGCCATGTCGGTGCAGTAGCTGCCCAGCAGTTCCCGCCTGCGCAGCGCGTACCGGCAGCCGGCGCCGATACCGCGCAGCGACGCCTTCTCGATGTCCCCGATCGGCGGGAGCGGCCGGATGCCCGCCAGCACCAGTGCCGAGATCGCGAAGCTGACCACGTCGATGCCGTAGGACACCGGAACCCCGGCGCCCGCGACGACGAAGCCCGCGGCGACGGGTCCGATGAGGATCGCCCCCGTCATCCGCATCGAGGACAACGCGATCGCGGCGGTCAGCTGATCCGGCGGGACCAGTCGCGGTAGCGCCGCCTCCATGGACGGTTGTTGCAGTCCCTGGAGCGCCGCGACACAGGCGGCCACCACATAGAGCGGCCACAGCATCGGCCGGTCCAGCAGCGAATTTCCCAGCAGCAGCGCGGAGAGCACGCCGAGCATCAGCTCGCAGCCGAGCGCCATCCGCCGCCGGTCCACGGTGTCGGCGAGCATGCCGCCGTACAGCGCGAAGACGATGGTCGGCACCAGTTCGGCGACGCCGATGGCGCCGACCGCCAGCGGCGATCCGGTGAGTTCCTTGATCTGCCAGGGCAGGGCCACGAGCGCGAACGCCGAGCCGAGCCCGCTGATCGCACCGGACCACCAGAGCCTGCGGAAGTCCGGGGACTCCCGAAACGGGGTCAGGTCAAGGAGATGTCGTTTCCTGGCGTCATCGGCGACGCCGGGTGGGTTGGTCATACGGTGTCCTGAGGTTCGCGGGTGAATGGGTCGCGAGGGTGATGGCGACGCACCTCATGTCGAACCTCCGGACAGTCTGTGATCAAGGATTAACGCGAGCGTAGCGACGGCGGCAACCGGATTTCCTAGGATCGGCACCGTGACGATCGCCCTGTGTACGAAGCGGTTGTGGCTGGAGCCCGTCGATCCGGTCCGGGACGCGGGCGACCTGCACAATGCCCTGACGGATCCCGATGTCGTCCGGTTCTGGGGCGCGCCGTCCCGGGACCTCGGGCACACGGTCGAGCGGCTGCGGGCGATGCGGGACGGCAACGACTACTGGGTGCTGCGGGAATCACCGGACAGCCCGGCCGCCGGGTTCGTCGGACTGATGCGCGGCGGCGGGCTGGATTGGCTGCTGGTCAGGCGGGTGTGGGGGCGCGGATTCGGCACGGAGGCGGTCGGCGCGGTGATCGAGCACGGTTTCCGGCACCTCGGGCTGAGCCGGGTCGAAGCCCGGGTGGACCGGGACAACGGCAGGTCACTGGCGCTGGCCCGCCGGGTGGGGCTGACCGAGCGGCCGGGGTCCGGAACTCGGGTGGTGCTGGTCAGGTCCAGGGCGGCCAAAACCGGGACGGATAGCCGGCGGCGCACTATGATCGTGCGCTGCTAGGCATCTACTGGGGGAGCCATGGAGACATACAACGCGCACTTCGCCGAGGTGGTCATCGACGGCGATGTGCTGATTCTGACCAGGAAGAACATCGGCAAGAACGAGGTGCGCCGGATTCCGCTGGCCGCCGTGACCGATGTGCGGTTCACACCGGCGAAGATGCTGTCGCCGACGCTGCTGCAACTGGTGCTGAACGACGAGCCGCCCGCCGACCTGGGGCAGAACGAGCCGAACACGGTGGTGTTCACCAAGTCGAAGAAACACACGGAAGCCCTGGAGAGGTTGCACGCGCGGCTGCAGGCCGTCGTCGAGCACAACCGGCAGGCCGGCGGCGGCCCGGTCGCCTATGACGCGCCACGGCCCAGCCCGTCCCAGCAGATGAAGGAGGCGAACCGGCGTTTCGTCGATTCCTTCGAGAGACTCGGGCAGGAGCAGGCCGCGAAGGAGCAACGGGAGCGGGAGCAGGCGGACGCGGTGATCCACGAGGAGCTGACCGCCGCGGGCATCACGCCGACTCCCAGCCTGGTCTCCCTCGGCGGCCTCCCCGAGTTCCGCATGCTGTTGCAGGCGCTTCGTCCCGGAGAGTCGGTCCTCCACGCCACCCTCGCTGTGTTCAGGGAGAACGCACTGCGGGTGGTACTCACCGAATCCAGGCTGATCCTGGTGGACAAGGACCTCTTCACCAGTCAGCTGAACGACTTTCCGCTGACGGCGATCGTCACCACCAATCTTGAGGAGAACTGGCTCACCGACGTGCTGACCCTGCGTCTGCACAGCGGGGAATCGATCGACCTGCATGCCATCGATGAGGGGCCCGCTTTCGCCGCTGCCCTCCGCGACGCGATTCACCAGGCCAACAAGCCACAGGTGCAGGAGATCCCGGTCGGGCAGCAGGACGTCCTCGACCAGCTGGCCAAGCTCGGCGATCTGCACAAGGCGGGCATCCTCACCGACGAGGAGTTCGCCGCGAAGAAGGCCGAGCTGCTCAGCCGGTTGTAGCGGTCACACCAGGTCGGATGGCTGCACGTTGATCTCCGACTCTTGCGCGGAAAGGTGTTACCCCAGGTCCGAATACCGGTGACGCCCTAGTGACCCGGCAGCTCGATCGCATCGGCCGGCGGACCGGCGATGGCCCCCAGCCGGTCGACCAGCGGCGCGAGCAGTGGCGACCCGACCACCCGCACGGCGCCGCGCAGCAATGCCAGCGCGAACCGGCTCCGCGGGTGCATGATCCCGGGCGCCCCCGGCATCAGCTTCTGCGCCTTGCCGACCAGCGGTCGCAGCACCTGCTCGTACCTGGCGAAGGCGACGCGCGGATCGTCCTGGCGGGCCAGTTCACCGGCCAGGACATACCCGCCGGTCAACGCCAGGGTGGTACCCATGCCACTGACCGGCGACGCGCAGTAGGCGGTGTCACCGAGCAGTACGACCCGGCCGCTGCTCCAGGCCGGCAACCGGGCCTGGCCCAGCGCCTCGAAGTACAGCGTTCCGTTCTCCAGCTCGGCCAGGATCCGGGCCGTCTCCCAGCCGAGACCGGCGAATTTCGTGCGCAGCAGGCCGATGACCTCCTCGCGGCGCAGCTCCGGCTCGTCCGCCAGGAAACTCAGGGTGGCCCGGGTCGAACCGACGTTGTCCGGCCGCAGCGAGACCGCCCGGCCCCCGTCCGCGGTCAGTACCCGCCAGCGGTCGGTGTCGCCCGCCGTCCGTGGCACCGTCAGATACGCGATATAGAGGCCGAGCTCGTGCACCCGCGCGTCCGGCATGACCAGGGAGCGGGTGCGGGACCGCAGCCCCTCGGCGATGACCACCGCATCGAACCGGCCGGCCGGACCGTGCTGGAACTGCACATCGACACCCGAGTCGTCCTCGTGCAGCGCGCTGATCTGATCGCCGAACCGGTACTCGGCAGCGGCCGCGGAGTGCCGGTAGAGGATCTCCGCCAGCTGCCCACGCAGAATCTCCAGCTCCGCGGTGGCGCCGGTACCCGCGGCGAAGGAGCCGATCCGGCGCCCGCGGTCATCGACGAAGTCGAGCCCGGTCTCCCCGGTGTGCGCGGCCCGGACGGCGTCCTCCAGGCCCATCCGGCGCAGTACCTCCCGGCCGACGCCCCGCACGTCGATGTTCTGGCCCTCGTCCCGCAGCCCGGAGAACCGTTCGACGACGGTGGGCTCCCACCCGGACCCGGCGAGCCAGGAGACCAGGGTGGGACCCGCGATGCCCGCGCCGGAGATCAGGATCCGGCGGGTCACAGCAGGTCGGACTTCCGGATGAGCCCGTGCACGCCGGTGGTGCGGTCCACCGCCTGCGACACGGTGAAGTCGGCGGCCGCCGACAGGTAGGCGTACGCGAGCGGCCCGTCCAGCCCGATGTCACCGGTCAGGAATTCCAGGGCGTTCCCGACGGCGGTCTTCATCGCGGCATCCAGGCTGGTCTGCGGGCCGCCGTCCCAGTTGGACAGCCCGATCGGCAGCCAGTGGCTGCTGGTCTCGGCGAACGGGTAGTGGAAGGCCGCCTTCGGTGCGGGACCGCCCGGCGGGATCACGGTCAGCCGGAAGGTGCCACGCAGCGAACCCTCCATCGCGGTCAGCGCGACCTCCCCGTCGCCCTGCGCCATGTGCGGGTCACCGACGAAGAACATCCCGCCCGGAACCTGAGTCGGCAGGTAGAGCGTGCTGCCGACGCCGAGGTCCTTGATGTCCAGGTTGCCGCCCGCGTCGGTCGGCGGAACCGAGTCGACCACCGCGCTGGTGTCCCTGGCCACGCCCATCACGCCCATGAACGGGTTCAGCGGGAAGCGCACCGACTTCGTGTTGCCCTGCATCTGCCCCAGCGAGCCACCGTGCACGGAGGCGAACACGCTGACGTTCCCGCCGACATTGAAGTACCGCGCGAGGTCCGGCACACCTGCCCACTCCTGGGGGAAGCGTTCCGGCAGCACTCCCTTGCCATGGCGGTTGGAGACCACACCATAGGGAACGCGCAGGTCAAGCCCGAGGACCTCGATCTTCAGCACGTGACCGGGCAGCGCGCCGCGCACGGCCACCGGACCGGTGATGACGTGCGGGCCGGGCCCCAGATGCGGGCTACCGGCGGCGATGTCCACCGCGTCGGCCAGCACATCCTTCGCCGCGACGCCGTGGCCGGTGAAGAAGGCGCGTGGGTCCTTGCCCTGGTCCTCCATGATGCCCTCGTGCGACACCGTGTCCATGCAGACCACGGAGCCCGAGTCGACGACGGCCACCGGCTTCGAATCCCGGTTCGGCAGCCGGCCCCACACGATGTTCTCCGGACGGGAGGACACGTAGGTGCCAGGCGTGGCGATCGCCGAGGAGGGCGCGGCCAGCATGCCGCCCGCCACCGCGAGTCCCATCGCGCCGCGGACGAGGTCCCGCCTGGCCATCTCTCGCTTGCCGGTCATACCAGAATCCGTTCTACCTGGGGTTTTGGCTCGGACAGTTTCGCACCAAAATAGGGCTTGAGTCTCCAGTTACTGGAAGGTCCACGATTCCTGTCATGTCCAGCTTGAGCATCGGCCAACTCGCCGAACTGACCGGCCTGCCGGTAAAGACCGTTCGCTACTACTCCGACATCGGCCTGGTGCCGGAGACCACGCGCACGGACTCGGGGTACCGGCAGTACGACTCCGGTTCGGTGCTCCGCCTCGACCTCGTCCGGACCCTGCGTGAACTGGGTCTGGACCTGGCCTCCGTGCGCCGGGTGCTGGAGCACCGGGCCACGCTGGCCGAGGTCGCGGCGGCGCAGGCCGATGCGCTGGACACCCAGATCCGCACGTTGCGGCTGCACCGCTCGATCCTGCGGGCGGTCGTGAAGCGGAATCCGACGACAGAGGAGTTGACTCGCATGCAGGACATCGCCAGGGCCACCACGCAGGAGCGCCGCCGGATCATCGACGAGTTCCTGGACAGCATCTTCGAGGGTGTGCCGGTCTCGGAGGAGTTCGAGTCCCGGTTCCGCTCGGCGAAACCGGATCTGCCGGACGATCCCAGTCCGGAGCAGGTGGAGGCGTGGGTCGAGCTGGCCGAACTGGTCGCCGACCAGGACTTTCGTGCCGCGTTGCGCCGGGTGGGCGAGCGGGCCTGGGGCGGCGGCGTGCTGCCGACCGACGCGCCCACTCAGCAGCGGCTGCTCGAACTGGCCCAGGACAGGGCGGGTACCGCTGAGCAGACCGGCGTCGATCCGGCGTCGGCCGAGGCACGAGCGGTGGTCGCCGAGGTGTTCGCCGCCTACGCGGCGGCGGTGGGCCGGGAGTACGACGCCGAGTTCCATCGGGAACTGCTGGTGCAATTCGAATCCGGCGCCGACCCACGTGGCGCCAGGTACTGGGAGTTGCTGCGCGTCATCAACGACTGGCCGCCCTTTTCGCAGGCCAAGGCCCTGCCCTGGGAGTGGTTGATCACGGCTGCCAAGGCACACGTCCGCTGAGCGACGCCCGTGAGGGGGAGACCCCTCACGGGCTGCAGGGAAAAGTCGCACGGCTGGGGGTCAGGCGTTCAGGCCGAGGGTGATGGACCCGTCGAGGCTCTTGTCGGCTGCCGGCTTGATGAGCAGATGGGAGCGGGGACCACCCTGCTGCTTGTAGATGCCGTCGTCGGCGTTCTTCAACCGGGGAAAGTCGTGGGTGTTGTACGGCGCGGTGAGCGCGACCTGGTCGGTCAGCTCATCGGCGAAGTACAGCTGGCCGGTGTGCACGGTCTTTCCGGCGATCCACACCTTGACGTGGATGTGTATGGTCCGGCCGAAGTACCAGCCGGGGTAGATGGTGCTGAACCGCACGCAGCCGTTCTTGTCGGAGACCTGGATGCCACGCAGGAAGCGGGAGGCGTCGTCCGGTTCCCGGTGCGGCACGATCGGCGCCTCGACGTCGGGATCCTGGCTGAGGTGGCCGGAGTAGTAGCCCAGGGCGTCGCAGTGCCAGATGCTCACCGTCGCGTCGGCCTGCGGCGTGCAGCCGGCGCCTGGTGAGCGATCTGCCCGCGTGGTGGGGGCATGTTGATCTTCTTTTCGGGTCATGCCGGGAACGTATGGCCGGCCGGCTCACGGCTGGACTACGCACAATTACGTACTGTTCGCCACGTCTCAGATCCGGCACGACATGCCCTGGTGGTATCCAGGCAGCTCAGAGCGTTGATCGGCCATCGACCCGTGCCGGGAAACGGCACGGCGGGCGCATAAAGCTATGGCCGAACGCTATGACATAGCTCCACGATAACCGTGAAAAATCGCCAAAACGTACCGCGATGCCCCTAAGTTACCTCAAGGTGCATAGGGGGTCCAGCGACTACCGGCACCGCAGGCGG
This sequence comes from Pseudonocardiaceae bacterium YIM PH 21723, assembly GCA_003600225.1. Lineage (GTDB taxonomy): Bacteria > Actinomycetota > Actinomycetes > Mycobacteriales > Pseudonocardiaceae > QZFT01. The sequence continues at coordinate 1,644 of QZFT01000065.1, read as the reverse complement.
TAAATGACGTTGTGGTCCCGGTGTCCGGCGGCTATGAAGGTGGCATGACCGCGGGGACGATCGCCGCCCAGGCCGAGCGCATCGCGCCGGCGCTGGGTGAATACCTGACCAGGACGCCGCTGACCGAGTTCGCCGCGTTCAGCGAGGAGCTCGGCGCGCAGGTCCTGGTCAAGTGCGAGCACCTGCAGCGCACCGGTTCCTTCAAGGCCAGGGGCTCGCTGGCCAAGTTGCTGAGCCTGTCCGACGAGGTCCGCGGCCGGGGCGTGTCCACCGCCTCGTCCGGTAACCACGGCCTGGGCGTCGCCAACGCCTGTTCTCTACTGGGAACCAAGGCCACCGTGTTCGTGCACGAGGACGTGGCGCCGGTGAAGGCCGCGGCCATCCGCCGGCTGGGCGCCGACCTGCGCATCGAGCGGACGCCGCTGGTGGAACTGGAGGGCGTGGCCCGCCGGTACGCGGCGGAGTACGGGCTCACCTATGTATCTCCGTACAACGACCTGGACGTCATCGCGGGCCAGGGGACCATCGGCGTGGAGATCGCCGACCAGGTCGATCGGCTGGACACGGTGTTCATCAGTGTCGGTGGCGGTGGCCTGATCAGCGGCGTGGCCTCGGTACTGAAGGCGCGGATGCCGGGGATCCGGGTCATCGGGGTCCAGCCGGCGGTGGACGCGGCGATGTACGAGTCCGCGCGGGCCGGTCACTCGGTACTGATCGACGGACTGCCCACCTTGTCGGACGGAACCAGCGGCAATGTGGAGGAGAGCGCGGTGACCATCGGGTTGTGCGCCTCCCTGGTGGACGAGTGGGTGCTGGTGCCGGAGCGGGAGATCGCCGCCGCACTGCGCACGATCATTGACACCGAGCACCAGCTGGTGGAAGGTTCGGCCGCGATGGCCTTCGCGGCCGCTCGCATGCTGCGGGAGCAGATCGCGGGCCAGCGGGTCGGGGTGTTGAGCTGTGGCGCCAACATCTCGGCAAAGACGCTGGTCAGGGCACTGGCAGACGTTTAGGGGACCCCCGGCGAAAACGACCGAAAACCGGTGTGTAAAGTTCTCCAAGTCGCCAGCGCAGAGCACAGCGAAGCGAGCGACACGGAACGTGCAGGGCTGATCGAATCTCAGATCCGAGGGTTACGACCCCGTTTTGACTTCGAGAAAACAGACCAGCTAGAGTTCCACCCCGGCTCACAAGCAACAATGCGAGCCATCTGAACCTGAATAAATACACAGTGAATCCGTCGCGGACAAGAATCGTGGGAAATGCCGGGTAAACCGGTGCGAAACACCCCGATTTGACTCCGCGAAAATGGATCCGCTAATGTTTGCAGCACAACGAAACAGCGAATCCGGAACGACCGAAACAAATCGGTCGCAGCCTTGCTGACCAGCCAGAACGGTCACCGAGAAAGCGAACAGGCCGATTTGACAAACGGGAAACGGGCCGGATACAGTTTCACCGCAACACAGTGAAGCTGAACAAACTAAATAGCGGGTCCGAGTTAGTCATAGTGAGGGACGGATTGAGCGGAAACGCTCGAAACACCCCGATTTGACAAACAAAAAACGGGTTCGCTAAGCTTCACCAGCAACAACAAAGCAAAACAAAAACTTGAAACACAGAAATACAGCCCCGGCGCTGAAG
>QZFT01000064.1 GCA_003600225.1 Pseudonocardiaceae bacterium YIM PH 21723 | reverse complement strand
GCCCGGGGCAGCCCGACGGCCGGGTACTTCCGGTTACAGGCCCGCGTGCTTGGCGGAGCGCTTGATGAACTCGGCCACGTTCCAGCTCTGCGAGACCATCACCAGGTGGCTACCCGGGGAGTGCTCGATCCGGGTCTTCGCGTTGGCCGCCTTGATCCGGTTCGCCATGAACTCGGAACCGCCCTTACCGTCGCCCTTGCCCTTCGGCGGGATCATGTGGTCGTCATCGGCCACCAGGTACGAGGTGGGCGCGGTCTTCCACGCCGGCTCTCCCGCCTGAGTCTGGGCCAGGGAAGCCACCGAGATCGGCCGCTGCCCGTCGGCGAAGGTGTTCGCCCGGTCCTTGTCCCACACGTCCTGGGCGAAGTTCGCGGCGAACTTGTCCACCTGGATGGACACCTCTGCGGCCGGGATCTGGTTGCCGTCCTGGTCCTTGCCCAGTTTTTCCAGCGGCTGGCCGGTGGGCAGCGGGTAAGGCTGCACGTTGACGATCGGGTTGGTGGTGTTGGAGGTCGGTCCGCCGCCCGCCTTGTCCAGCTGGCTGACGGACTCCGTCTTGTCCGGGGCGAACGCGGTCACGTAGGCCAGTCCGGCCAGGTTCTTGCTCTTGGCCCCGGAGATGACCGCTCCGCCGTAGGAGTGGCCGACCACCAGGGTCTTGTTCTCCATCTTGTCCAGCAGGGTGTTCAGGTACGCCTGGTCGTCGGCCAGGCCGCGCAGCGGAACCGCTGCCAGCCGGACCTGGTAACCGCCCCGGCGCAGGATGTTCGGTACATCGCCCCAGCTGGAGGCATCGGCGAAGGCGCCGTGTACCAGCAGGATGCTGGGCTTGGACTTGCCCCGCTCCTCGGCTACAGGGTCCGAGGACAGCGCCACGGCACCGGTGGTGCCCGCGCCGACGGCCAGTGCGGCCACCGCCGCCAGCAGGGTGAGGCGGGTGATCTTTCGCATGCGTATCTCCCCAGAGATGCTGCACAGGTTCCGACAGCGCCTAGTTGGTAAGCGCTGTCATTAGTGACATTTCCGAAAGTAAGCGGGCGTGGTCACGGGACGATCAAGTGTGGTGCAGATCATCGGCGATCTGACACGGGTGCGACGAACGGGCCGAGGGGAGGTTGACGGCAGCCGTCCGTTCGGTGAGGGCGCTTCGCCCAGAGGATGCACGACCGGTATGGCGGTAACACCTTGTTCAGGGCGCCGGGATCTCCCAGTGCAGCGCGCCGTTGTCCGGGTCCGCGTCGTCGTCCCAGCGGACGGCGGTCAGCCGCGCGGGCTCCGGCAGCAGGAAGATCGTGTGCCCGCCGACGGTCTCCCCGGGAGCCACTCCCGCGCGGTGCGCGGGCCGCGAGTTCATGGTGGCGTCCGACTTCCCGATCACCTGGCCGTCATCGGTGATCAGCACCAGATACCGGTCGGGCAGCACGGTGAACGTCTCCGCCCCGTGATTGGTGATCTCGGTGTGCACGATGATCGCCCGCTGCCCCTCGGTGAGCGTGTGCCCGGCCGCGGTGAACAGGAAGTCCGCCGGGTCCATCACCTCCACCAGGTGCACCGACAAGGTGTCGGTCCCCAGCTTCTGCCCCACCTTGCCCCGGCTGGCCCGTGGCGCGGGCGGCGGCGCGGTGTACCGCGGCACCGGGTGCTGAATCGGCGCGGCGGCCGGGGGAGGCGGCGGTGGCGGCGGTGCCTGCTGGATCGCGGGCGGCGCCAGTTGTGTCACCGCGGCCCGGATGCCCTGCGGGTCGCACTCCACCCCGACGAGCAGCGGCAACCCCATTCCGCCCTGCCCGCCCAGTGCGGTCAGCCGCGCGGCGGCCTCCCGCGGATCCACCCCGGCGCGCAGCGCGACGTCGACGATCGACGCCCGCCCTGCTTCGGCCAACGTGCTCAGCAACCGTACGTCCACGTGGTCTATGCGTTGATCCACGAGACCGGACCGTACCGGTACGGCCGTTCTTGGACGAAGGTGGCTTCGGCTTTGGGGTGGGCGGGTCGGCGCTTCTGGTGGTCGGCGAAGGATGGCTTTGGAGGGGGAGATGGGCGGGTGGGGCGACTTTGCTGCCTGGCTGTTGGGTGGGGGCACGCCGGTCTGGGTTGTCGGCGCCGCTGTGCAGGGGGCGGTAGGTGGTGCTTGTGCAGTGAGGGGCACCCTCACTGCGTTGATTGCAGTGAGGGTGCCCCTCACTGCATGCGCTGCTGGCCCGGGTCACCCACAAGTGCACCACCAGTCCCATCGGTCACTCCAGCCACAGTCCACAGTGGACTTATCCGTCTTCAAGACCGAAAACTGCCCACTTATCGGTCTTGAAGACGGATGACCCGGGCCAGGTCAAGATCCACTCGGTCGGATGGGCGGCGCGGCAACCGAGCCGCCGGCCCAACCGCCTCTGGGTGTGTCGCCTCGCGGGGCTGTCAGTGCCTCGGGTTAGGCTAGGAAAGCTCCCGCTCTCGGCAGTCTGCCCTCTGCGGTCTGAGCCGCGTTCATGCACGTTGATGACCTTTAGGGGAGGCGACCCGGTGACCGGTGATTCCTTTGTTCACCTGCACGTTCACACCGAATACTCGATGCTGGACGGTGCCGCCAAGGTCAAGCCCCTGTTCGCCGAGGCCGAGCGCCTCGGCATGCCCGCCGTCGCGATGACCGACCACGGCAACATGTACGGCGCCGCCGAGTTCCACAAGGTGGCCAAGAGCACCGGCATCAAGCCGATCATCGGTGTCGAGGCCTACATCGCGCCGGGTAGCCGGCACCACAAGAAGCCGGTGTTCTGGGGCACCAAGGGCGGCAACAAGGACGAGAACGACGAGGGCGGCAAGGACGTCGGTGGTCGTGGTGCCTACACGCACATGACCATGCTCGCCAAGGACTCCGACGGGCTGCGGAACCTGTTCCGGCTGACCTCCGAGGCCAGCTTCACCGGCATGTACCAGAAGCCGCGGATGGACAAGGAGCTCCTGGCCGAGCACGGCCGGGGGATCATCGCCACCACCGGCTGCCTCGGTGGCGAGGTGTCCACCCGCCTTCGCCTGGGTCAGTTCCAGGAGGCCGTCCAGGCCGCGTCCGACTACAAGGACATCTTCGGCGCGGAGAACTTCTTCCTCGAGGTCATGGACCACGAGATCGCCATGGAACGGGACCTGCGCAGCAGCCTCCTCGAGGTCGGCAAGCAGCTGAACCTGAAGCCCCTGGCCACCAACGACTCGCACTACGTGACCATCGACCAGGCCGACAAGCACGCCGCGTTGCTGTGTGTGCAGTCCGGCAAGACGCTGCACGACCCCAACCGGTTCCAGTTCTCCGGCCACGGCTACCACCTCAAGAGCCCGGCCGAGATCCGCGACTACTGGGACACCGAACTGCCCGGCGCCGCCGACAACACCCTGCTCGTCGCCGAGATGGTCACCGACTACGACGACGTCTACAACCACACCGACCTGATGCCGGTCTTCGCCGTGCCCGAGGGGCACACCGAGGAATCCTGGATGAAGGTCGAATGTGAGCGGGGCATGAAGTGGCGGTTCCCGGACGGCCTGCCGCAGGGCGCCTCCGAGGACTACCAGGCGCGGCTGGACCGTGAGCTCGAGGTCATCATCGGCAAGGGCTTCCCCGGCTACTTCCTGGTCGTCGCCGACTTCATCAAGTACGCGCGGGAGAACGGCATCCTGGTCGGCCCCGGCCGAGGCTCCGGTGCCGGCTCGCTGGCCGCGTACGTCATGGGTATCACCGACATCGACCCGATCCCGTACGGCCTGCTGTTCGAGCGGTTCCTGAACCCGGAGCGGGCCAGCATGCCCGACTTCGATATCGACTTCGACGACCGTCGGCGCACCGAGGTCATCCGCTACGTCACCGACAAGTACGGCCAGGACAAGGTCGCGCAGGTGATCACCTTCGGCACCATTAAGACCAAGGCGGCCATCAAGGACGCCGCCCGGGTGCTGCACGGCCAGCCCGGCTTCACCATCGCCGACAAGATCTCCAAGGCGCTGCCGCCGCCGATCATGGCCAAGGACATCCCGCTGTCCGGCATCATGGATCCGGAGCACCCGCGCTACACGGAGGCCACCGAGGTCCGCACGCTGATCGAGACCGACGCCGAGGTCGCGAAGATCTTCGAGACCGGCCGCGGCCTGGAAGGCCTGATCCGCAACGCCGGTGTGCACGCCTGCGCGGTCATCATGAGCAAGAAGCCCCTGGTCGAGTCCATCCCGCTGTGGATGCGGCCCCAGGACGGCGCGATCATCACCGGCTGGGACTACCCGTCGTGTGAGGACATCGGCCTGCTGAAGATGGACTTCCTCGGCCTGCGGAACCTCACGATCCTCGGCGACGCCGTGGAGAACGTGAAGATGAACCACGGCGTGGACATCGACCTCACCACGCTGCCGATGGACGACCCCAAGACCTACAAGGGCCTCGCGGCCGGAGACGCCCTCGGCGTGTTCCAGCTCGAGGGTGGTCCCATGCGAGACCTGCTGCGCCGCATGGAACCCACGCTGTTCGAGGACATCATCGCGGTCGGCGCGCTGTACCGCCCCGGCCCGATGGGCGTGAACGCGCACAACGACTACGCGGACCGGAAGAACAACCGGCAACAGGTCAAGCCGATCCACCCGCAGCTGGCCGACCCGCTCAAGGACATCCTGGGCGACACCTACGGTCTGATCGTCTACCAAGAGCAGATCATGGCCATCGCCCAGCGGGTCGCCGGCTACTCGCTCGGCCGAGCGGACAATCTGCGCCGCGCCATGGGTAAGAAGAAGAAGTCGGTCCTGGATGCCGAGTACGTGGGCTTCGCCCAGGGCATGAAGGACAGCGACCTGGTCCCCGGCGGCTTCTCCGACGAGGCGATCAAGACGCTGTGGGACACGATCCTGCCGTTCGCCGACTACGCGTTCAACAAGTCGCACGCCGCCGCCTACGGTGTGACGACCTACCGGACGATGTACCTCAAGGCGAACTACCCGGTCGAGTTCATGGCCGCCCTGCTGTCCTCGGTCGCGGACAACAAGGACAAGACGGCGCTGTACCTGTCCGAGTGCCGCAAGATGGGCATCCGGGTGCTCCAGCCCGACGTCAACGAGTCCGTCCTGCGCTTCGCCGCCGTCGGCAAGGACATCCGCTTCGGTCTGGGTGCGATCCGCAACGTCGGCCACAACGTCATCGAGTCGATCATCAAGACCCGGGACGAGAAGGGCAAGGCCACCTCGTTCTCCGACTTCCTGGACAAGGCGGAGATCGTCGGCTGCAACAAGCGGGTCATCGAATCGCTGATCAAGGCCGGTGCCTTCGACTCCCTCGGCCACAGCCGCCAGGCGCTGCTGCGGATCCACGAGGAAGCGGTGGACGCGGTCCTGCCGCTGAAGAAGGAAGAGGCGCGCGGCCAGTTCGACCTGTTCGGCGGCGGTGACGACCCCGAGGACGACGGCCCGGGCACCTCGCCGCTGGCGCACCTCAAACTCAGCGACGACGAATGGCCGCGCAAGCAGCTCCTCGCCTACGAGCGGGAGATGCTCGGCCTGTACGTCTCCGCGCACCCCCTGGACGGTGCCGAGCGGCTGCTGCGCAAGCACGCGCCGAAGGCCATCGCCGAGATCATCGGCGACGCGCCCAAGGACGGCGAGGTCGTCCTCGCGGGCATGATCGCCGGCATCGACCGCCGGGTGAACAAGCAGGGCGCGGCCTGGGCGATCGTCCAGGTGGAGGACCTCGACGCCGGTATCGAGGTGCTGTTCTTCCCCAAGGCCTACTCGGTGCTGCACGAGGACCTCGTCGAGGACTCGGCGATCGCGATCAAGGGCCGGGTCAACTGGCGCGACGAGAAGATGTCCATCTTCGGCTCGGGCGTGGTCCCGCTGGACCTGAGCTCGGCGGAGTTCGAGGACGACTCGATCGAGATCCTGGAACTGCGCGCCGACGCCGAGCGGATCACCCCGGAGGTGATCGAGGACCTGCGGCAGGCGCTGATGGCGAACCGGGGGGAGACCGCGCTGAACATCGTGGTCTGCCACCTCAACCGGAAGACGGTGCTGCGTTGCGCCGATTACCCGGTGAAGGTGACCTCCGGCTTCATGGGCGAGCTCAAGTCCATCCCCGGCATCACCATCTCCGCCTAGCCGCCGCTGCTCCGAAGTCGGCGATGTTCGGGCTGAGCCCCGAACATCGCCAACTCCGGGACCGCCATGGGCTTCCCGAACTTGGCGATGTTCGGGACGCGGAACTCGCCAACTTCGAGGGCTGTCACCCGACCCGGTGTCGATCTTGCGGCACTCCGGTGACCCAGCGTGCGGATCTTCGTTGAGCCAGTAACGTTGAGTACATGTGGCTGCGCGTGGCGGGACGGGCATCGCTGCTGGTCCTGGCGGCCTGCTGCGCGCTGACAGCGTTGACCGTGCTGACCCTCGCCGGCCGCTGGGGGAGCGTTACCCAGACCGGCACCGCCACCCTCACCGGCTGCCAGCGGAGCGGCCCGATCACCGAGCACGGCTGGGGCACGATGGTCTCCTGCCAGGCCGAGGTCAAGGCCGACACCTCAGGCGACCCGCCGGACGCGGGGGCGTCCGGCTTCGCCGAGATCTGGCTGCCCGCCCGCTACCAGCGGCCGGTGATCACGGTGCAGGCGCTGCGTTTCCTCCCCGGTTCCACACCGGTCCTGGTCCCCGCCGAGCAGCCCCGGCACCCGGTGCTCGGCCTGCTCGGCGCCTTCTTCTACCTGCTGCTCCTGCTGGTCTGCCTGCTCGGCGCGCTGCGGCGTACCCGGCCCCGGGCGGTGGCCGACCGGGAACTGCGGCCCGCCGCCCCGGCGCGCTGGAGCCTGCCGCCGATCATCGCGGGGGTCCTGGTGTGCCTGCTGCCCGCGATCGCCTGGTTCGCGGAGGGGATCGGCGACGCGGCGCACGGGCAGTGGCCGCTGCTGTGGGCGGCGATCGCGTTGTGCCTGGCCACCCCGGCCATCGGCCTCGGCCTGCCGTTGCCCGGTGGCACCGGTCCGGGCTGTCTGTGGGTGGCGACCCCACTCCTGGCCCTGCCCGCGCTGGGCCTGCTGGCGCTCGCCGTCGCCGGGCTCGGCGGACCGCCTGGTGCACTTGGCCTACTGACCGCGGCGGGGCTGCTCTCCCTCGTGTACCTGCTGGCCTGTCTGATCTCGCTCTTTCGCGGGCACGGTGAATTCGACGCTATGGGTCCATCCCGGTAGATCCTGTTACTGACCGGTACGGCGCGGTTACAGTGATCGGGTTGGTGTCCATGGTCAGGCCGGGGGTTCGGCATGAGCACATCGATCCACAGTGGACTTTTCAGCGCCGAGTACATGCGCGATCCCTACCCCGTCTACCGCGAGATGCGTGACGCGGGCCCGGTGCACGAGACCGTCGGCAGCAACGGCGTCCGGGTCTGGGTGATCACCGACTACGCCGAGGCGCGTGCCGCCCTCGCGGACCCGCGACTGGCCAAGGACTCGGTCGAGATGGGCGAGGTACTGGCGGCCAACCGGATCGAGGCCGGGCTCGGCTGGCTGCCGACCGAGGAGACCGCCGCCCACATGCTCAACAGTGATCCGCCGGATCACGGCCGGTTACGCAGGCTGGTGAGCAGGGGCTTCACCGGGCGCCGGGTGCAGCGGCTGCGCGGCAGGATCGAGGAGCTGAGCGCCGGGCTGATCGACCGGATGGCCGCCCGCACCGGCCCGGTGGACCTGCTCGCCGACTACGCCCTGCCGCTGCCGATGGGGGTGATCGGCGAACTGGTCGGCTGGCCGGAATCCGCGCACGGCCCGCTGCGGGAGTGGACGAGTGTGCTGATGGCCAGCGGCACCACCGAGGACATCACCCGGGCGAGCCTGGACATGACCGGCTACCTGCGGGAACTGGTGGCGCACAAGCGCGAGCACCCCGCCGACGACCTGCTGTCCGCGCTGCTGGAACACGACTCCGCCGACGGCACGCTGGGCGAGAACGAGCTGATCGCCATGCTGGTGCTGCTGGTCATCGCCGGGCACGACACCACCGTCAACCTGATCGCCACCGGCATGCGCCAGCTGCTGCGGCACCCCGACCAGCTGGCCCTGCTGCGCGCCGACCGCTCGCTGTTGCCGGGCGCCATCGAGGAGTTCCTGCGCATCGAGGGACCGGTGATCAACGCGACCGCGCGGTACACCAGCGAGCCGGTGATCTACGGTGGCGTGCCGATTCCCGCCGGGCAGGTGGTGCTCGTCGCGCTCACCGCCGCCAACCACGACCCGGCCCGCTATCCCGATCCGGGGCGGCTGGACATCACCCGCAGCCCCGGTGGGCACCTGGGCTTCGGCCACGGCATCCACTTCTGCCTCGGCGCGCCACTGGCCAGGCTGGAGGCGGAGATCGCCTTCACCCAGCTCCTGGACAGGTTCGGCCGGATCGAGCTCGCGGTACCGGACGAGGACCTGGAATTCCGCACGGGCATGGTCATCCGTGGCATCAAGGCCCTGCCGGTTAACCTCGGTACGTGAACCTGCTCGATCTTGATCGTCAGCATGTCTGGCACCCGTACAGCCCGATGCCGGGGACTCAGGACCCCCTCATCGTCACCGAGGCCTCCGGCGTCCGGCTCACCCTGGACGACGGCCGCGAGCTGATCGACGGCATGTCGTCCTGGTGGGCGGCGATCCACGGCTACCGGAACCCGGTGCTGGACGCGGCCGTCACCGAGCAGCTGGGCCGGATGAGCCACGTGATGTTCGGCGGGCTCACCCACGAGCCGGCCGTCCGGCTGGCGAGCCGGCTGGTCGAGGTCACCCCGGCCGGCCTGGAGCACGTGTTCTTCTGCGACTCCGGGTCGGTGGCCATCGAGGTCGCGATCAAGATGTGCCTGCAGTACCAGAGTTCCCTCGGCCGCCCGGGCAAGCGACGGCTGCTCACCTGGCGCGGCGGCTACCACGGCGACACCTTCCAGCCGATGAGCGTGTGCGACCCGGACGGCGGCATGCACTCGCTGTGGCGCGGCACCCTGCCGGAGCAGATCTTCGTGTCCGAGCCGCCCGCCGGCTACGACGCCGACCTGGATCCGGCCTACGTGGACGAGCTGGCCCGGACCATCGAGCGGCATGCGGACGAACTGGCCGCGGTGATCGTGGAACCGGTGGTGCAGGGCGCGGGCGGCATGCGCTTCCACAACCCGCGCTACCTGCACGTGCTGCGCGAGCTGTGCCTCACCCACGACGTGCTGCTGATCTTCGACGAGATCGCCACCGGCTTCGGCCGCACCGGCGAGCTGTTCGCCGCCGACCACGCGGGCATCGCCCCGGACGTGATGGCCGTCGGCAAGGCGCTGTCCGGTGGTTACCTGTCCTTCGCGGCCACGCTGTGCTCGAAGCGGGTGGCCGACGGGATCTCCCAGGGGAACCTGCCGGTGCTGGCCCACGGCCCCACCTTCATGGGCAACCCCCTGGCCTGCGCCGTGTCGAACGCCTCCCTCGATCTGCTGCTGTCCCAGGACTGGAAACACCAGGTGGGACGCCTGGAGACCGGGCTGACCGAGGGACTGGCGCCGGCGAAGGGACTGCCCGGAGTCAGGGACGTCCGGGTGCTCGGCGGCATCGGGGTCATCCAGCTCGACCACCCGGTGGACATGGCGGCCGCGACCGCGGCGTGCGTGGACGCGGGCGTCTGGCTGCGCCCGTTCCGCGACCTCATCTACACGATGCCGCCCTTCGTCACCTCGGACGCCGACCTGGCCACCATCGGCCGGGCCGCCATCGCCGCGGCTACGGCGGGTTGACAGAAATTACCGGGATCTTCTGTCCGGAAGAGGGAACGACCACGGGCTATAGCTCGGTCTAGGGTGCCTTCCATGGGCATTCTCGTGGTGACCGGGACGGGCACGGAGATCGGCAAGACCGTGGTGACGGCCGCTCTGGCCGCGCTCGCGCTGCAGGCGAAGAAATCGGTGGCCGTACTCAAGCCGGTGCAGACCGGGCTCGCCGCCGGCGCACCCGGTGACCTGGCCGAGGTGGCCAGGCTGACGGGGGAGGACCTCACCCTCGCCGAGATCGCGCGGTACCCGGCGCCGCTGGCGCCCAACGCCGCCGCCCGGCAGGCCGGGCAGCCGCCGATCCACCCGAAACAGGTCGCCGAGGCCGCCCAGGAACTGGACGCCACCCACGACCTGGTGCTGGTGGAGAGCGCCGGTGGCCTGCTGGTCCGGCTCGACGACGACGGCGGCACCGTGCTGGACGTGGCGCAGCAGCTGTCCGCCCCCGTCCTGCTGGTCACCACGGCGTTGCTCGGCACCCTCAACTACACCGAGCTGACCACCCGCGAGCTGGGCCGCGCGGGCGTCGAATGCCAGGGGCTGGTCGTCGGCAGCTGGCCGCGCAACCCCGGGCTGGCCGCCAAGGCCAATCTGGTGGATCTTCCGCTCGTCGCGGGCGCGCCGCTACTCGGTGTGATCCCGGAGGGCGTGGCGAAGCTGGACGCCGCGGTGTTCGCGCTGGTAGCCCAGCGTTCGCTGAGCCCGGAACTGGGCGGCCGGTTCGATGTGGCGCAGTTCACCGAGGCCAACGGAACGTGACCTAGGTCCCGTTCACAGCAGGTGTACGTGCAACAACCTTCAGGCAGACTGTCCCGAAGCCAGACGCCCAGAAGAAGACGTTACAGCGCAGAGGGAGTGAACGTGACCGTAGCGCCGGAGCAGGTCGATGTCCTGGCCACCGCCCGCGAGCAGGTACTCGAGCGAGGCGAAGGGCTGACCGAATCGCAGATTCTGGAAGTCCTGGAGCTGCCCGAGGATCGCCTCGAGGAGCTCCTGGAGCTGGCCCACGATGTGCGCATGCGCTGGTGTGGCCCGGCAGTCGAGGTCGAGGGCATCGTGTCGGTGAAGACCGGTGGCTGCCCCGAGGACTGTCACTTCTGTTCGCAGTCGGGCCTGTTCCCCACCCCGGTGCGGGCGGCCTGGCTGGACATCCCCGGCCTGGTGAAGGCCTGCGAGCAGACCGTGGCCAGTGGTGCGACCGAGTTCTGCATCGTGGCCGCCGTGCGTGGCCCGGACAAGCGGCTGCTGTCCCAGGTGCGGGCCGGCATCAAGGCCATCCGCGACGCGGGCATGGACATCAACATCGCCACCTCGCTGGGCATGCTGACGCAGGACCAGGTGGACGAGCTGGTGGACATGGGTTGCCACCGCTACAACCACAACCTGGAGACCGCGAAGTCGCACTTCCCGAACGTGGTCACCACGCACTCCTGGGAGGAGCGCTGGAGCACGCTGACCATGGTCCGCGACGCGGGCATGGAGGTCTGCTGCGGCGGCATCATCGGCATGGGGGAGACCCTCGCTCAGCGCGCGGAGTTCGCCACCCAGCTGGCCTCGCTGAACCCGCACGAGGTGCCGATGAACTTCCTCACCCCGAACCCGGGCACCCCGTACGAGAACTACCCGGTCGTCGAGGGCGCCGAGGCGCTCAAGACCGTCGCGGCGTTCCGGCTCGCGATGCCGAAGACCATGCTGCGCTTCGCCGGCGGCCGCGAGCTGACCTTCGGCGACCTGGGCACCAAGCAGGGCATGCTCGGCGGCATCAACGCGATCATCGTCGGCAACTACCTGACCAACCTGGGCCGTCCCGCGTCGCAGGACCTGGACATGCTGACCGAGCTGTCCATGCCCATCAAGGCGCTGAATGAGACGCTATGACGATGACGGTTGCCTTCTGTAGCTGGTGTGGGAAGTCCTCGGCCGAGGGCTCGCATTCCGTGTGCACCCAACGGCTCAGCATGATCGATCCACCGCGGTACTGCCCGGAATGCGCCCGGCGGATGGTCGTGCAGGTGAGCCCGGCGGGCTGGACGGCGAAATGCTCACGGCACGGGGAGACGACATCCCCGGCGATCACCGGTTAGGGTTGGCCCCATGTCGGACGAGACCAGGGACGCGCCGCTGCTGCTGGCCGAGCACGACGTACTGAGCAGATTGTCGTTGCCCCAGCCGCAGCGGCCCAAGGTGGTCATCAAGGCTGATCTGCTGCCCGCGATCAGCGTGCTGTCCACCTTGGCCCTGGTGGGTCTGCCGTGGGGCTGGGTGTGGGCGCATCTGGCGCCGCCGCTGCACGGCAAGGTCGTCGAGGGCGAGCTCGGCCTGCTGGCCACCGAGAGCTATCACCGGTTCGACGCGCTGGCCATCTTCAGCTTCATGGGATTCGGCGTGGGCGTCGTGGCCGCGCTCGGCCTGTGGTTCCTGCGTGGCCGCCGCGGCCCGGTGATCCTGCTGGCCGGTGCGGCGGGCCTGCTGATCGCCGGCTGGCTGGCCATGTCCACCGGCACCGCGTTCGCCGAGGGGCTGTACCCGCCGCCCAGCCAGCTCAAGGACGGCGCGTTGTTCATCAAGGCCGCCGTGCTGGACACGCCGTGGGCCATCGTCGCCGCGCCGACCGCGCTGGGCGTCGTGTACGGCCTGATGGCCGCGTGGAACGGTCACGAGGACCTCGGCCGGCGCCTTTCCTGACCTTCTCCTGGCTCCGAAGCTGACGAGTTCCGGAGGAGACGTGGTTCCGAACTTCGTCATCTTCGGGAACGGTCAGCGCCCGACACTCTTTCTGACTCTCTTCGGGCTCCGAAGTCGGCGAGTTCCGGGGGTGGTGTTGCTCCGGACTTCGTCATCTTCGGGACACGGCGACGCCTTTCCTGAGGGCAGTTCTTAGATCGAGGATCTGTGTTGGGCGTTTCAGCGTGCGTCCATTCGGGTAACGTCTCGTTGATGTAACGAGACCCCGTACCCGCCCACCCGGAGCCCGTTGTTGCCTGATCTGGATACCCTGCGCCCCGGTCCCGAGAGCCCTCCGGCCACCGGGCAGCAGCGCCGATTCCGGCCGGAGATCCAGGGCCTGCGCGCCCTCGCGATCACGCTCGTCGTCATCTACCACGTGTGGGTCGGCCGGGTGTCCGGCGGACTGGACGCCTTCTTCCTGCTGTCCGGCTTCCTGCTCACCGGCCAGTTGCAACGCGCGCACGCCAAGGGCGGCATCCGGCTGATCCCGCTGTGGAAGAACATCATCGCCCGGCTGCTGCCGGCCGCGCTGACCGTGCTGATGTGCACCGCCGTCGCCTGCATCCTGCTGCTGCCGGAGGAGCGCTGGTTCCAGGCGATCAAGGAGATCATCGCCTCCGCGCTGTGGTACCAGAACTGGCAGCTCGCCGCGGACTCGGTGAACTACCTGGCCCGCAACAACGCCACCAGCGTGGTGCAGCACTTCTGGTCGCTCTCGCTCCAGGCGCAGTTCTTCCTCGGCTGGCCGCTGGTCGTCGCCATCGGCCTCTACCTCGCCCGTCGCACGAGCCTGGGCGCTCGCGCCGTCATCGCGGGCCTGGCCACGATCATGGTGGCCGGTTCGCTGACCTACTCGGTGTGGCTCACCGGGATCAACCAGCCCCTGGCCTACTTCCACACCGGCACCCGGCTCTGGGAGTTCGGCCTCGGCGTGCTGCTCGCGCTGCTGCCCGCCACGCTGCCGCTGCCCGTGTGGTCACGGCTGCTGCTGGGCTGGGCGGGCTGCCTCGCGCTGCTCGTCTGCGGCATCGTCTTCGACGTGAGCACCGGCTTCCCCGGCTACCTCGCCCTGTGGCCGACCCTGGCCGCCGCCGCGGTGCTGATCGCCGGGCACACCGGCAGCCGGTTCGGCGCCGACCGGCTGCTGTCCTCCGCCCCGCTGCAACGCCTTGGCGGCATCAGCTACGCGCTGTACCTGTGGCACTGGCCGCTGCTGATGTTCTGGCTGATCCTCCGGGGACGGGAATCCGTCGACCTGCTCGGCGGCGTCCTCGTCGTCGGGACGGCCCTGGCGCTCGCCGTGCTCACCCACCGGTTCATCGAACAGCCACTGCGCGCCCGCACCCGCTCTGGCCGGACCCGGCGCGGCTACCGGTTCGGCGTGCTGATGCTGGTCCCGGTGCTGTGCCTGACCGGGGGCTGGCAGGCCACCGCGAGCCAGATGGCCAGCCGCACCTTCGAGATCGGCGACCCGCACTACCCCGGCGGCCTGGCCAAGGATCTGCCCGACGACGAGATCCCCGCCGCCCGGCCGCTGCCGCCGCGGATCAGCCTGTTCGAGGACTGGCAGATGGTCAACGACTGGCACTGCGAGCACCCGATCAGCGGCGATGAGTTCGGCTTCTGCTCGACCGGGCCCGCCAAGCCCACGAAGCACATCGTGGTGGCCGGCGACTCGCACAACCAGCAGCAGATCGCCGCGATCCTGCCCGCCGCGCAAAAACACGGCTGGAAGATCACCGCGATGCTCAAGGGCAGCTGCCCGTTCTCCACCGGCTCGGAGAACGACCCGGACGCGGCCGACTGCGTCGCCTGGAACGAGCACGCGCAGCGGTACATCCTGGACGTGCACCCGGACCTGGTGGTCACCTCGGCCAGCCGCAACGTGCGGGTGGGGCTCACCGAGTCGACCCCCGACGGGTTCGTCGCCCAGTGGCGGAACCTGGCCGACGCGGGCATCTCAGTGCTGGCCATCCGGGACAACCCGAGGTTCGACTTCGTGCCGGCGTTGTGCCAGTTCAGCAAGGGACCCGACGACCGGTCCTGCTCCACGCCCCGGCAGGAGCTGCTGGCCGACCAACCGCCGTACCTGGGCGTCGGCGAGCTGCCGCCGCAGGTGAGCTTCCTGGACCTGTCCGACTATCTGTGTGACACGCGGCTGTGCCGTCCCGTGGTCGGAAACGTGATCGTCTACCTTGACGACAACCACGTGACCGCCAGCTACATGAGGACCCTGTCGCCCGTCGTGGAACGGAACCTTCTCGAAGTGCTCTCCCGATGACCGATTCGCTGCTCGGACTCCGTGGACTCACCGTCGCGGCCACCGTCGGCTGGATCTTCTGGTCACTCACCGAATCGATGGGGCTGCACGCGTTGTTCGCGCTCGCCGGCTTCCTGGTGACCTACCCGGTGCTGTCCCGCGGCGTCCGGGAGATCGGACCGCTGTTGACGCGGCTGGCGATCGGCGTGCTGCCGGTGGCCGCCGTGGTGCTGCTGGCCACCGTCGGCGCGATGCTGGACCTGGTCCGCGATCCCGGCCCGCGCCCGTGGATCGGCGAGGCGATCACCTCGGCGTTGTTCGTGCGCAACTGGTGGTCCGGCTCCCAGGCGGCCGTCGGTTCGCTGCCCACCTCGGCGACCGCGTTCCAGCAGTTCTGGGCGCTGTCCACCCTGGTGCAACTGACGCTCGTCTGGCTGGCGATGCTGGCTGCCGTGGTGCGGCTGGCCAGGCCCGCCCGCTGGACGCTGCTGCTGGCCGGCACCCTGGCCTCCGGCTCGCTGCTGTACGCGGGGCTGACCGACCAGGACTACTTCGACCCGGCGTCCCGCGCCTGGATGTTCCTGCTCGGCTGCCTGCTGGCCGCGGCGTTGTTCGCGGTACCCCGGCTGTCCACGGCGCCCGTCGCCGTCGGCTGGGTGGGCTTGGTCAGCCTGCTGGCCTCGATCCTGCTCGCCCCGCCGGGCCATCCCTCGGGTGGCCTGTACGCGGTGTGGGCGGTCGCCTCGCTGCTGCTGGTGATCCTCGGCTGCCGCCCGGAGGCCCGGTACTCGGTGGCCGTGGCGCTGCGCCTGCCGCCGCTGCGTTACCTGGGCCGGCTCGGCTACGGCTGGTACCTGTGGGCCTGGCCGGTGCTGGCGTTCGCACCGCCGATCCTGGGCGTCGCCGAACCCGGGCTGCTGAACAAGTACCAGGTGCTCGGCTTCTCGCTGCTCCTCGCGGCGATCACCTACCACCTGCTGCAGTGGCCGTTCGCGCTCCTGGACCGGGGCCGGGCCACCCGTTGGTTCGGTTACGCGGGCCTGGGGATCCTGCAGGCCGGCGCGCTGCTGATGTGCGTGACCCTGCCCGAGGGGCAGCCGCTGCCGCCACCGCCGAAGAAGATCACCCCGGACTACATCGCGATGGTCACCGACCCGAGCCATCCGGGCGCGGTGTCCCGGATGCCCGGCTACACGTACAAGGGGAACCCGGAGCCGCAGCTGATCCCCGGCAAGGAGGACCTGGGCAAGGACTGGGTGCGGGCCGACGGGGACACGTGCGGCAAACCGGAGCGCAACCCGGACGTCGTGGTGTGCACCTCGCCGGTCAACGGCACCCCCGCCAAGCGGGTGGTGATGATCGGCGACTCGCACATGCAGCAGTTCTCCACCGCGTTCCGCCGGGTGGCCAGGGAACGCAACTGGCAGTTCAACACCATGCTCAAGGGCTCCTGCCCGTTCTCGGTGCGCTCGGAGACCCGCCCCGGCTACCAGGCCTGCCTGGACTGGAACGCCGCGGCCGCCCGGGAGATCATCGCCATGCGCCCGGACGTGGTGATCACCCTGGGCAGCCGCAACGTCCGGCCCGGCCTCACCGAGGTCACCCCGCCCGGGTTCGTCGAGCAGTGGCAGGCCCTGGACCGCGCGGGCATCCGGATACTCGGTGTGCGGGACAGCCCGCGCTACGGCTTCGACGTGCCCGACTGCGTGCGGCGGAACTCGGCCGCCGCGGAGCAGTGCGGCGCCCCGCTGCGCTCGGTGTACGCGGAACAGCCGCCCTACCTGACGGTGCCCGGGGTGCCCGCCAGCGCGCGCTTCCTGGACATGAGTTCGCTGCTGTGCGCGGCCGACCGGTGCACGCCGACGGTGGGCAATGTGCTGATGTACATGGACGACAACCATCTGACCAGGACGTTCACCGAGACCCTGTACCCGTGGCTGCGGGAGCACCTGCCGCCGCTGATCGAGTCTCCGCGCACACGGCGCTAGTTGCGGGTGAAGTCCTCGGCGAACTCGGCCAGGGGGAGCGGCACGGCGCGCAGTTCACGCAGCAGTTCGGTCTCCAGGGCGAGGATGCGGCGCAGCAGCCGCAGCCTGCTCGCCGGGCAGTTGCATTCGAGGAGCCGCTGCCGGTCCTCCAGGGACAGCAGGCAGCCTGCGGCCAGGGTGTAGGCCAGCCCGCCGTCGACCTCCTCGTCCACCGTGCCGCGTAACCGGTCGGTGTGCGCCTGCTCCTGGTAGCGGTCGTGCGCGTGTTGCGCGGACCGGGCGAGGGCGGGCAGCAGGTCGGCCAGGACCCCGGTCGGCGTGCTGTCCGGTTCCCAGTCCACGCTCGCCACCAGGTACGGCGCCGCGGTGCAGTCCACGTCGAGGAGCTTGAACCGGCGCTCGCCGCACACGGTGATGTCGAACCGGCCGTCGGGCAGGGTGCGGACCTTGCGCAGCAGCGCGGAGCAACCGATGAGCTCCATGCCCTCGATGTTGTCCTCGCCCATCTGCCAGCCCTGCCGGATGGCGACCATGCCGAACCGCTTCTCCGGCACCGTCCCGGTGACCAGGTCGGTGATCAGCTGCCGGTAGCGCGGCTCGAAGACGTGCAACGGCAGACTCACCCCGGGAAGCAGCACGGTGCCCAGCGGGAACAGCGGGAGTGAATCGGCCATAGCAGTACGTTACGACGCCACAGCATCCCGTGCCGAGTGGAATTTCCTTGATCGCACAAGGAAATCGCGTTTGGTCGGGTGGTGGTTCCGTCTGGCGGATGTCGAAGGACGCTTTGGAAGGGCAGACGGGTGCTGAGGGGCGTCTTTCCTGCCTTCGTGTCTGGTGGTGGCACGTCTGCCTGGCCCTCCCGGGGCCGGTGGGGTGGCGGCGGGCGCGGTGACCGGCCACTGTCCACTGTGTACGTCCATAGTGGACGTCCATATCGTGGGATTGCCGGCGTGTCGCGCGGTTCTTGCGCCGTGTCGAGCAAGGTGATCTTGCTGAATGTGGCTTTCAGTCGGTCTTGCCAAAGGAAAGCCATTCAGCCCCAGTAACCCCTCGCAGCTCACGTGGAGCTCACACCGGCTCCGCGCAGCGGCCCCGGTAGCCGGTCCGGCGTGCCTCCGCCCGACGGCCCGGCAGGCGTGCCTCCGCCCGACGGCCCGGCAGGCGTGCCTCCGCCCGACGGCCCGGCAGGAAAGACGGCCCCCACCACCCGTCTCCCCCTCCAAAGCCTCCTTCGCCGACCACCAGACGCACCCCGCCCCGCCGCACCCCGCCCCCTAAGCCCGAGGCGGCTTGAACACGGCGAACGGGTCCGTGACCAGCATGTCCGACCGGCTGAAGCGGAACAACGCCGCCGGCCGCCCACCCGACGGGCCGGTGGGCGCCGTCGCGCCAGTCGGCTCCAGCAGCCCACGCCGGGACAGCACCCGCTGCAGGTTCGTCGCCGACACCTTGTAGCCCAGGGCCGCCGAGTACAGGCCGCGCAGCGCGGAGATGGTGAACTCCGCCGGAGCGAGGGCGAATCCCAGGTTCGTGTAGGACAGCTTGGCGCGGAGCCGGTCCCTGGCGCGCAGCACGATCGCCTGGTGGTCGAAGGCGGTGTCCGGCAGCGCGTCCACCGGGTGCCACGCGGTGTCCGCGGGCAGTTCCGGGTCGACATTGCACGGCACCAGGCCGAGGAACGCGGTCGCCACGACCCTCTCATCACCTGGGACGCGGTCCGGCCGGGAGAACACCGCGAGCTGCTCGACGTGCGTGAGTTGGCGCACATCGACCTTCTCCGCGAGCTGCCGTCGGATGGAAGCCTCGACGTCCTCATTCGGGCCCAGCCGCCCGCCTGGGAGCGACCAACGCCCAGCGTGCGGCTCCAGTGCGCGCTTCCACAGCAGGACCTGGAGGACGCCCTCCCCGGCACCGGTATGCGGTGACGTGGGTCGCACTTGCAGCACGGCTGCCAGGACTTCACTTACGGCGAGGCCGTCCGGTTTGTTACTATCAACCACGTTTTCGATCCTAAGGCGAAAACCGGATGGAACGCAATGACCTTCCCATCCGGAGGCAACGAGGAGGCAAAATGGCCGCTACCGCCACAGCACAATTGATCGACGATGTGGAGCGGACCACCGGCCTGACCCCGTACGGCGGTGTCCTGGCCGACGCCGCCTGGGCGGAGGAAGTCCGTGCCCTGGCCGAGAAGCGCGGCGCGGTCTTATTGGCGCACAACTACCAGCTGCCCGAGATCCAGGACATCGCGCACCACACCGGTGACTCGCTCGCGCTCAGCCGCATCGCCGCGGAGAGCGACGCCGACGAGATCATCTTCTGCGGTGTGCACTTCATGGCCGAGACCGCCAAGATCCTGGCCCCGCACAAGCGGGTGCTCATCCCGGATCAGCGCGCCGGCTGCTCCCTGGCCGACTCCATCACCGCCGACGACCTGCGCGCCTGGAAGGCCGAGTTCCCGGACGCCGTCGTGGTCTCCTACGTGAACACCACCGCCGAGGTGAAGGCGCTGACCGACATCTGCTGCACCTCGTCCAACGCGGTGGACGTCGTCGCCTCCATCCCGGCCGACAAGACCGTGCTGTTCAACCCGGACCAGTTCCTCGGCGCGCATGTCAAGCGGATCACCGGCCGGGACAACCTGCACATCTGGGCCGGTGAATGCCACGTGCACGCGGGCATCAACGGCCCGGAGCTCGCCGCGAAGGCCGAGCAGAACCCGGACGCCGACCTGTTCATCCACCCGGAGTGCGGCTGCGCCACCAGCGCGCTGTACCTCGCGGGTACCGGCGCCGTGCCCAAGGACCAGGTCAAGATCCTGTCCACCGGAGGCATGATCGACGCGGCCCGGGCGACCAATGCCAAGTCCGTGCTGGTCGCCACCGAGATCGGCATGCTGCACCAGCTGCGCGCCGCGGCGCCGGACATCGACTTCCGCGCCGTCAACGAGCGGGCCTCCTGCCCGTACATGAAGATGATCACCCCGGCCGCGCTGCTGCGCTGCCTGCGCGAGGGCAAGGACGAGGTCTTCGTGGACGAGGAGACGGCCGCCAAGGGCCGCGCCTCGGTGCAGCGGATGATCGAGATCGGTAATTCGGGTGGTGGCGAGTGAACACCTGGGCCGCCGATGTCGACGTGTTGATCGTCGGCAGCGGCGTCGCCGGGCTCACCGCGGCCCTGCGTGCCCAGGAGGCGGGGCTGCGCACCCTCGTCCTCACCAAGGCCGACCTCGGTGAGGGCAACACCCGCTGGGCGCAGGGCGGCGTGGCCGTCGTGCTGCCCGACCAGCGCGATCCCGGCGACTCGGTGGATCGGCACATCGCCGACACCCTCACCGCCGGGGCCGGGCTGTGCGACGAGGCAGCGGTGCGCGCCATCATCACCGACGGCCCGGCGGCGGTGGACTGGCTGATGCGCGCCGGGGCCCGGTTCGACACCCGGGCCGACGGCAGCTTCGCCCGCACCCGGGAAGGCGGGCACAGCGCCTTCCGCGTGGTGCACGCCGGCGGCGACGCCACCGGGGCCGAGGTGGAACGCGCGCTGCTGGCCGCCGGTGGGGAACTGTCCGTGCCGGTGCTCACCGAGCACACGGCCGTGCGGGTCCTGACCGACAGCCTGGGCACCGTCGCCGGACTCCAGGTCCTCGACGGCAAGGGCCGGTTCGGCACGCTCTACGCCCGGGCCGTGGTCCTGGCGACCGGCGGCCTCGGCCAGGTGTACTCGTCCACCACCAACCCGGAGGTGGCCACCGGCGACGGCATCTCCCTGGCCCTCGGCGCCGGGGCGCCGGTGGCCGACCTGGAGTTCGTCCAGTTCCACCCCACCGTGCTGTTCGCCGGGGGAGATGCGAGGGGTCGCCGTCCGCTGGTCACCGAGGCGGTGCGCGGTGAGGGTGCGATCCTGTTCGACCTGACCGGTGAGCGGGTGATGGCGGGCGTCCATCCCCTCGAAGACCTGGCGCCCCGGGACGTAGTGGCCGCCGCGATCACCCGGCGGATGAACGAGCTCGGCACCGACCACGTGCTCCTCGACGCGCGGAACATCGTCGGATTCCGGCACCGCTTCCCGACCGTCTTCGCCGCGTGCGCCGAGGTCGGCATCGATCCCGCCGAGCAGCCCATTCCGGTCGCACCCGCCGCGCACTACTCCTGCGGCGGAGTGCGGGCCACGGTGGACGGCCGCACCGGGGTACCCGGGCTGTACGCCATCGGCGAGGTCGCCCGCACCGGGCTGCACGGCGCCAACCGGCTCGCGTCCAACAGCCTCCTCGAAGGCCTGGTCATGGGGCACCGGGTGGTGCCCGCCGTCCAGGCCGACCT
This sequence comes from Pseudonocardiaceae bacterium YIM PH 21723, assembly GCA_003600225.1. Lineage (GTDB taxonomy): Bacteria > Actinomycetota > Actinomycetes > Mycobacteriales > Pseudonocardiaceae > QZFT01. Next base: position 19,876 of record QZFT01000064.1, on the reverse strand, counting down.
GGAGACCTTCGGTCCCATCGGCCGGGTCACCGTGCCGGAGATCGGCACCGCCCCCACCGTCGACCGCGACACCCTCCAGCTGGCCATGTCCCGGCACGCGGGCATCGGCCGGGACGCCGCCGGGCTGGCCGAACTGGCCGCGCTGCTGGACACCGCCGCCGACAAACCCCAGGACAGCCTGCGGGCGGTGGAGGACGCCGCGCTCACCACGGCGGCGCAGGCCATCGTGCTGGCGGCGGCGCGGCGCACAGAGAGCCGTGGCTGCCATGTACGCACCGACCACCCGGATACGCTGCCCCGCTGGCAGGCATCCCACCAACTGTTGGAGATCTGGTGACCGAGCTACATCCGCTGGGACAGTCCACCGTGAACGAGCTGGCCGCGGCGGGACTGGACCCCGCCGACGCCGTCCGGCTCATCGGTGAGGCCCTGGTCGAGGACCTGCGTTACGGCCCGGACGTGACCACCGCGGCGACCGTTCCGGCGGACGCCACCGCGAAGGCGGTCCTGGGCACCCGGCAGGCCGGCGTGCTGGCGGGCCTGCCGCTGTTCCTCGGCACCCTGGACATGGTGCTGGGCGCGGACGGCTACCAACGCACCGAAGGACCCGTCGACGGCGACACCATCGCCGCCGGGGACGTGGTCCTGGCGCTGCGCGCGCCGACCCGCGGCCTGCTGCTCGCCGAGCGCACGGCGCTGAACCTGATCTGCCACGCCAGTGGCATCGCCACCGTGACCCGCCGCTGGGTCGACGCGGTGGCCGGCACCGGAGCCGTGATCCGGGACAGCCGCAAGACGCTGCCCGGCCTGCGCATGGTGGCCAAGCACGCGGTGCGCTGCGGCGGCGGGCAGAACCACCGGATGGGTCTCGGCGACCAGATCCTGATCAAGGACAACCACGTGGTGGCCGCCGGGGGAGTGGTCCCCGCGCTGAAGGCGGCCCGCGAGTACGCCCCGGACCTGCCCTGCGAGATCGAGGTGACCTCCTTGGAGGAGCTGGACCTCGTCCTGGCGGCCGGCGCCGACCTCGTCCTGCTGGACAACTTCACCCCGGAGCAGTGCGCCGTCGCCGTCGAGCGGGTGCGGGCCGGCGAGTACCCGGCGAAGCTGGAAGCGTCCGGTGGCCTGACCCTCGACGTGGCGCACGCGTACGCGTCCACCGGGGTGGACTACGTGTCGGTCGGTGGGCTCACCCACTCCGCGCCCGCCCTGGACCTCGGGCTGGACATGTAGCCGGTCAGCGCTGCGCCGCCGCCTGACACGCCGCGGGCGGGCTCACGCCCGTCAGCGGCACGGCGGCGACCATCGGCCCGGTGAACTGGCAGAGCATCACCATCGCGGTGGCGATGACCTCCGCCCACCGGGACCGCCGGACAGGCACCGGAACCGGCTCGGTCTCGGTCAGCACGGCCCGCCCGCTCCACGTCTCCTGGGCCTGTTCCCAGAGAGCCATCGGTCGTTCGAGGGGCTCGTGTACCAGGCCGGCGAGGGTGTGCACCGCGTGTCGCGGCGGCAGCGCCTTGCCGTTCAGGTACCGCTCCCAGGACGACTTGCTGTAGTTGGTCCGCCGTTCCAGTTTCATCAGGCTGAGGCCGGACCGGTCCTTGAGCTCGCGCAGCAGGCGCACGAGGTAGACCGCCTGCGGGGACAGCGAGTCCGGCAAGGGCCGCCACTGTCTGGTCATCGGATGCCTCCCGGAGCGTGGCAGTCCGCTTAAGGTCAGCATGACCTTTATCGGATGACGATGACACCGTAGTCGGGATGCGCCATTTCGGTCAATGCGACCAAAAGGGTAGTGTCGAGATATGTTCGGTGAGGTCATGCCCCAGTCCGCCGTCGCCGTGGACCTGGTGATCCTGACGATCCGGGGGGACGAGTTCCAGGTACTGCTGGTCGAACGGGCCAAGCAGCCCTTCCTGGGTGCGCTCGCCCTGCCCGGCGGATTCCTGGAGCCGGGGGAGGACCTCGCGCAGGCGGCCCACCGGGAACTGGCCGAGGAGACCGGCCTGTCGGCCGACGGTTTCCACATCGAGCAGGTCGGTGGCTACGGCGCCCCGGAACGCGATCCGCGGGGCCGAGTCGTGTCGATCTGCTACATGGCCCTGGCGCCGGATCTGCCGGCCCCGACCGCGGGCGGTGACGCCCGCGCGGCGAGCTGGGTGCCGGTCGGTGAGCTGCTGGCCGGTCCGGAGCGGCTGGCCTTCGACCACCACCGGCTGCTGACCGACGCCGTGGAGCAGGCCAGGGACAAGCTGTCGTACACCAACCTGGCGGTGTCCTTCTGCCCGCCGAGGTTCACCATCTCGCAGCTGCGCCGGGCCTACGAGATCGTCTGGGACGTCCGCCTGGACCCGTCGAACTTCCGCCGCAAGGTCACCGGGGTGCCGGGTTTCCTGGTCGCGGCCGGCGACGAGAGCGCCCCCACCGGGGGGCGCCCCGCCACGCTGTACGAGCCCGGTCCCGCCACCCGTCTGCACCCCGCGCTGCCCAGGGACTGACTCATGCCCCGAAGTTGACGATGTTCGCGCGAGGAACGAGTCCGAACATCGTCAACTTCGGGACGCCTTCAGACCCAGCGCCAGTAACCCGATCATCGGCAGCAGCATCAGCACCGCGACGCCGGGCAGGCCGCTGGGCGGGTGCAGGTTGACCACGCCCGCGTACACCGCGCCCGAGATCATCTGCAGGAAGAAGAACAGGCCCGAGGACACGCCCGGGTTGGACATGTCGATCTTCAACAGGCCTGCCTGACAGACCGGGATCGCCGCGCCGACGCCCATCAGCACCACGATCACCGGGCCGGCCAGGGCCCACGGCTGCGCCGGCCACAGCAGCGTGCTGACCACGACCAGGACCCCGCCGGACACGCCGAGCAGGCCGGCCAGCCGCAGGCACCGGTCCAGGCCGATCCGGGTGGCCAGCCGCCGGGCCAGGGAGGTGCCGGTGACGTAGCCCGCCGCGGCGCCCGCGGTGATCAGCCCGTAGTGCACGGAGTCCACGCCGAGGCCGTCCTGCAGTGGGCTGGGCGCGCAGGAGATGAAGATGAAGTACGACAGCCAGGCCAGCCCGATGGCCGCCGCGTAGTGCAGGAACGCCCGGTTGCCCAGGCTCTCCCGGTAGGCCCCGAGTACCTGGTCGACGCTGACCGGGGAACCCTCGTTCGCCGGTTCGCAGGCCAGCCGGAACAACACCGCGGCGAAGGCGCCGATGATCGCCACCACCGCGAAGGTGGCCCGCCAGCCGAGCGAGTCCAGCACGGCGGCGCCCAGCAGCGGGGCGAGACAGGGGGTGATCGCGATCGCCGTCGCCAGCGTCGCCAGTACGCCCATGTGCCGGTCCGGCGCCAGCGAGCGGCGCACCACGAGGCGGGTGACCACGGTGCCCATGCAGCCGCCGAGCGCCTGCACGAACCGGGCCACCACCAGCACGCTCAGGTTCGGCGCCAGCGCGCAGGCCAGCGAGCCGAGCACGAACAGGCCGAGGCCCCACAGTTCCACGGTGACCGGGTCGAACCGGTCGGACAGCACCCCGGCGAGCAGCATGGACACCGCGTAGCCGGCCATGAACGCGACCATCGCGTACTGCATGGCCGCGGTGCTGACCCCGAGGTCCCTGGCCATGGTGCCCAGGCCCGGCGCGATCATGCTCATGCCCAGCTGCGGCACGATCACCACCGTGACCAGGCCCGCCGTCATGCCGCGGGCGGGCGTGGCCACGATGGTGCTCATCGCACCGCCATGGCCGGGCTCAGTTCGCCGGCCAGCATGGCCGCCCGCCGGGTGATCATGGTCATCGAGCTCGTGTAGTAGTGCACCCCGCAGGTCAGCTGGCCGAGGGCGAACAGCCGAGAGCTGGGCACGCCGGCCCGGTCCAGGATGGCGTTGGTCCCCGGGTCCACGTCGATCCCGCCGTAGGGGTGCACCCGCGCCGCCCCGTCGCCGATCAGCCCGTCCAGCAGCGCGGTCGAGGCGATGTTGGTGATGCCGGTCTCCTCGCGGATCGCGTTCACCACCAGGTCGCCGCGCACCTGCCCTGACATCGTTGTCGCGAGGAAGCCGTCGCTGTCGCGGACGACCGAGTTCACCCCGGAGTGCACGGTCAGCTGCCCGGCGTCCATCGCGGAAAGGAGCCGGTGCGCGGTGCGTGGCGGCATCGGGTTGACCAGGCTGTTGAACACGTGGTGCCAGCGCCGCATGAACCGGTCCCGCTCCCGGGCGGGCAGCAGCGGCCACAGCCGTTCGATGGACTGCATGGCCGCCTGGATCAGCGTGGGCTGCCACGGCACGTCGCCGGCGGCCACCTGCCGGGCCAGTCGCTGGTGGGCGGGCTCGCCGACACCCAGGTCCCGGGCCGCCTCGGCCACGTCGAACCCGGCGGCGCGCAGTTCGTTGCGCAGCTCGCGCAGCAGCCGGCCGCAGCTCATTCCGGCCGCGAGGGCGTCGCCGGTCAGGTAGCGCAGCGGCCGCGCGGCGGCGAAGCTGCGCACCGCGGGCAGCACGCCACGCCGGGACAGCATCGAGATCGCGCCCCGGTGGCCGCGGTCCAGGAGGTAGAGCGCGATGTCCACGGCGGTCAGCCCGGTGCCCAGGACGAGGACGTCGCGGTCGGCGGCGACATCCGGCAGCTGGTCGCGCAGCGGGTACGGGTCGTGCACGTAACCGGGCTGCTTGGCCAGCTCGTAGGCGTCCACCGGCCCGCCGGTGCCGGTGCACAGCACCACCCGGTCGCTGCGGAACGTGGTGCCGCCCGCGGTGCCCAGCCACACGCCGCCGAAATCCTCGTGCGCACTGGTCACCACATCGCGGATGATTCGCACGTCACTGCCGGATTCGCGCAGCGATTCCAGCGTCCGGTGCGCGTGGAAGTTGAGGTACTGGCCGAAAAGCCGCCGGGGCAGGAACTCGCTGTTCTCGGCGGTGGAGAATTGTTCGTCATGTCCCCGGACCCATTTAATGAAATGGTCGGGTTCGGAATTGCGCAAGGACATCCGGCCCGCCTGCTGGTTCAGCAGTGCGGAGTCGGAATCGGCCTGGTAGGCCCGGCCGGGACCCAGCGTGTCCGCCGGTTCGACGATGGTCACGTCGTAGTGGTCCCCGTGCCGCTGTAGGGCATCCAGCAGACTGACGGCGGCAGCTCCGCCGCCGACGATGCACACGGCCCTTTTCACCTGAACGATCCCCCCAATAAAAAGTGTTTTGTTTTTCTCCCCAATAACAGGTTGGTCTACAAGCGGTAGTGGGTAAAGCTCCTGTGAGCGCGTTCACCCCCATTCTGTGGCCCATCCGAAAGCTTAGGGATGGCCAAATTTTCTGCCACATGAACATAGGGATAAAAAAGTCCGGCACGCCGAAATGTGGCGTGCCGGACCGAATGCTTTGTTATCAGAGGTGGTGGCTGGTCGGCAGCGGGAGGTGGCCCACGACCTGGTCGGCACCGGGCAGCTTCGGCAGCTCGGCGCCGGGCAGGCCCGGCTTCGGCAGCTTCGGGAACTGCGGCAGGCTGCCGGCACCCGGGAACTGCGGCAGGCTGCCCGCGCCGGGGAGCTGCGGCAGGCCGGCACCCGGCCGCGGCAGCTGGTCGACGACCGGGAGGTGACCCTGGGACAGGCCCGCGGTCAGCGAGGTGACGTCCACGCCGCGGAAGGCCTGGGCGCGCTCTACGACGGTGTTCACCTGCTCCAGGGGCAGGTTGCCGATCGGCAGGTAGTCCAGGTTGATCAGATCGGTGTTGACGACGTCCACGGCCTTGGCGAGGTCGGTGGCCGCGGACAGGTCGCCGTGGCGGAGCTGGTCCAGGCCGCCGCGCAGCGCGCCGACGCCGGACTCGACGGTGCCCTGGACGGTGTGCTGCAGGCTGGAGCCGAGGTCGCCGGCACCGGTGGGGACCGGGGCGCCGGGCAGCTGCGACGCCTGGGCGGCCATGGCGCCGCCACCGATCATCGTGGCCGCCATGGAGGCGACGGCGGCGACGCGCGTGGTGTTCTTCTTCACTGGGTATGTCCTTCGGCTGCAAGGAAATCGGGGATCCACCGGCTCGGCCGTCGGGAGCCGGGGGCCGGTGTGCGCGCGAACGTTATCGAGTGGTGACGTGGCGTGCCTGATCTAGATATCAAACAAACCGGGACGGCGGAGCAAATTACGCCATTCAGCCCCTGGATAACTGTGAAAGTTACCGTCAGGCGGAATGCGTTCGGCCGTATAGCGGAACCGGTCGACCGCCTATCGGGTGATAGGGGTGCAGCCGGCCGGATCCAGCTTGCGCACGCCGAAACAGGTACTGGTGCCGTCCCGCCAGCTGAGCGTTCTCAGTTGCGGCCACAGCGAATCCCAGGATTTCTCCCGGCCCTGGTAGAGAAAGATCGGCGCGCCGTCGTACAGCGACTGCGGAGCACGCACCGTGCCGACCTGGGTGGCCGAGTCGAAGCCGTCCCGCAGCACCCGGTTGTCGTCGCCCAGGTACAGCACGGCCGTCGCCGACTCCGGGGGTGCGCCGAAGTACCAGGCGCCCCGATGTCCGCCGTAGACCTCGTCCGGCAGGCCGTGCTCGGGGCCCAGGGTGTCCAGCGCGCCGATGCTCCAGAAGCTGTCCGCCATGACCGCGGTGCGTTCCCTGATCCGCACCGGCAGGTGCTGGTACGCCTCGCCGGTGGACGCGGCGACCTGCTCCCAGTCCAGCTGCCCGTAGACCGGCAGCTGGTACAGCGTCTCCGCGCCGCTGGTCGATCGGGGCAGCCAGGACTCCGGCCGCAGCGGCAGGTTCGCCGCCACCATCACCAGGCCGCACAGCGCGAAACTGGTGGCGCTCACCGTCCAGCCCCACCAGCGGGCGGCCGCCCGGTGCTGCAGGGCCACCGTGCCCGCCGCGAAGCACAGCGGGAACAGGCCCATCAGGTAGTACGGCCGGCCATTGGTGATCACCATCAGCACGGTGAACGCGAGCACGCTCGCGCCGAGGAAGCGGTAGTCGCGCAGCAGCGGGGACCGCAGCAGGACGTAGACGCCGTAGCCGAACAGTACGAGGCCGGCCAGCAGGCCAGCGCTGAACAGGATCCCGGCCGGGAACAGCCAGCGGCCGCCACCCGCGTCGTTCTCCTCGCCGATCACCGCGGTCATCGCCACCTGCGGCAGGTTCCACTGCCACTGCCACAGCAGCGAGGGCACGGTGAGCGCGACGGCGATCGCGGCGCCGATCCACAGCATCGGCCTGCGCAGCAGGTCGCGTGGCCCGAGCAGCAGTGCGCTGAGGCCGAGTACCACCCAGAAACCGGGGATCAGGAACTTGATCTGCAGCGAGACCGCGGTCAGCAGCCCGCTCCACAGCAGCAGCCGGTCCTGCCGGGTGCGCACCCAGCGCACCAGCAGCAGGGTGATCGCCGTCCACACCGGGATGTCGAAGGTGCTGGTGTACAGGAAGTGCGACCACTCCAGGGTGGAGATCGCCGTCGCGACGGCCGTCAGCACCTGGGCCCGCCGGTTGCCGCCCAGTTCGGCCGCCAGCAGGCCGGCCAGGGCGATGGCCACGCAGGTCGCGATCGTCGCGGGCAGCCGCAACCACCACACCGAACCCGGCGCGATGGCGTCCATCAGCCCGGCCAGCATCGGCACCAGGGAGGGCTGGTCGGCGTAGCCCCAGGCCGGATGGTGTCCGGCGGCGACGAAGTAGAGCTCGTCACCGAAGTAGCCGTACCGGCCATTCGTGAGCAGCAGTAGCACGGCAGTGGCGCCAATGATCACGCCAAGTGAACGCCACGCGACCTGCGCGGTGGCAGTGGGGTGAACCCGAGGAGTGTCAAGGACGGCCATGTACTGACGGTAAGCGCGCTGACAAAGTGTCAACAACATCGACTGTGATAACGGCCCCGAAGGTGTAGCGGTGGCTGTGACCCCCGTCGCCCCCCGGGTCTCAGCGCCATCGAGTGAGGGGCACCCTTACTGCACTCAACGCAGTAAGGGTGCCCCTTACTGCACTCAACGCAGTGAGGGTGCCCCTTGCTCCACTCAACGCAGTGAGGGTGCCCCTTACTGCGTTGAACGCAGGGTGGGTGCCCCTTACTGCAAAATCCAGCGGATCAGCTCGCGGCGACCGTCGCCGTGGCGTCGGCCAGGCCGGCCCCGCAGCCCTCGTCGCACTTGCCGGGGATCGGCCGCGCGTTCGCCTTGATCAGGGATTCCACCTGCGCGGGGGACAGGCCCGCGTTCTTGCCGAGCAGCAGCGCGACCAGGCCGGCGATGTGCGGCGCGGCCATCGAGGTGCCCATGTACGGCTTGTAGATCGGGTTGCCCGGCGTGGTCGCCCCGTCGTTCAGCGTGGACCACACGCCGTTCTCCGGGGTGGTGACCGTGCCGGCGGCGTCGTCCGCGTTGCGGGTCTGGCCGCCGGGTGCCGCGATGTCGACCTTCTCGCCGAAGTTGGAGTAGAAGGACCGGTCGCCGTTCCGGTTGGTGGAGGCGACCGCGATGACGTTGTCGCAGTTGGCCGGGTTGAAGCCGGACACGTCGGCGTTGGAGTTGCCCGCCGCGACCACCACGGAGGTGCCCCGGCCGACCGCGCCGGTGATGGCGCTCTGCAGCGCGCTGCTGCACGCCCCACTGCCACCCAGGCTCATGTTGATCACATTTGCCTTGGTGGCGTTCGCCGGCACGCCGGGCACGCTGCCGCCGGAGGCCCAGGCGATGGCGTCGATGATGTCCGAGGTGGTGCCGCCGCAGCGGCCCAGCACCCGCACCGGCTGCACCTTCGCGTTGTAGGCGATGCCCGCGACGCCGGTGCCGTTGTTCGTGAGCGCGGCGATGGTGCCCGCCACGTGCGTGCCGTGCCAGGAGGAACCCCGCGCCGGTGCCAGGAGGCACTCGATGGCGTTGTTCCAGTCGCCCTCATCCGAGGCGTCGGCGTCCCGGCCGTCCCCGTCCCGGGCCCGCGCCGCGCTGGAAATGAAGTCGTAGCCGGCGATGATGTTCCCCTCCAGGTCCGGGTGCTTCACGTAGCCGGTGTCGATCACCGCGACCACGGCGCCCTTGCCGGTGGACTGGTCCCAGGCGCCGGGCACCCGCATGCCCGCCTTGTCCTCGGAGTAGTGCCACTGCCGCGGGTACTCCGGGTCGTTCGGCGACTCGGCCAGGGGATACATCAGGGCATCGGGTTCCACCGAGGCGACCTTGGGATCGGCGGCGAAGGCGGCGGCCACCCGGGTCAGCTCCAGCGGGTTGGTCACCGTGATCAGCGTCGAGCCGGTGGCCAGCCTGCGGCCGAGGGTGGCCCGCTTGGCCTGGGCGTCGCTCTGGGCGGCGACGTCCGAGGTGGCCTCCGCGGTGCCGGGGCGGTAGTTGACGATCAGGCCGGTGACCTCACCGAGCCCCAGGGGCTGGGCCGAGGCCGGGACGGAGACACCCGCCAGGCCGGTCGCGAGGACAGAGATCACTGCTAAGAACGGAACTCGGGCGCGCACACCACACGTCCTTTCACCGGAGCGCTCCGCAGGGTCGGCGCGCTTGCCGGGACAGTAGGTCACGAAAGTGTGATGGGGGAGACATGTATCCGGATATCGGTCCGTACGATTACGGAATGCTCTCAATGGGGGAGGGGCATTCCGTCTACTGGGAAATCAGCGGCAATCCGAGTGGGTTACCCGCGGCGGTGCTGCACGGCGGACCCGGCTCCGGCCACGCGCCGCACACCCGCCGGTTCTTCGACCCCGATCGCTACCGGATCGTGCTCCTGGACCAACGCGGCTGCGGCCGCAGCACGCCGCACGCGAGCGAGCCGGACATCGACCTGAGCTCGATCACCACCACGCACCTGGTGACCGATCTGGAGCGGTTGCGCGAACACCTGGGCATCGACCGCTGGCTGGTCACCGGCGGCTCCTGGGGCTGCGTGCTCGCCCTGGCCTACGCGCACCGGCATCCGGAGCGGGTCCGTGGCCTGGTACTCAACGGGCTGGCGGCGGGCAGGCGCTGCGAGACCGACATCCTGACCCGTGGCCTGGGCCGGCTCTTCCCGGAGGCGCACGCGCGCTTCTTCCTGGGCGGCGATCCGGCGGCGGACTACGCCCGGCTGCTGGCCGACCCGGATCCGGCGGAGCGGGACCGGGCGGCCCGCGCCTGGGTGGACTGGGAGGCGGCGATCGCCGGTGGCCCGGAGGCCCGGTTCGACGATCCCGCTTACCGGCTGGCCTTCACCCGCCTGGTGACCCATTTCTGGCGGCACGAGAGCTGGCTGGAGCCGGACGAACTGCTGCGCCCGTTGCCCGGGATCCCCGCCGTGCTGGTGCAGGGCGAGCTGGATTTCGGCAACCTGGTCGGCACGCCGTGGCTACTCCACCGCGCCCTGCCCGGCAGTGAGCTGATCCTGGTCCCGCGGGCCGGCCACGACCACAGCCGGGGCATCGTCTCCGCCGTCATCGCCGCCACCGACCGCTTCGCCGAGGCGTAGCCGCAGGTAGGACTCGCGCACCAGGAGGATCTTCTCCAGCTCGTCGTGGATCGGTGCGACGAAGTTGGCCCGGTACTGCTGGTCGTTGATCAGCTGGATGCCGAAGGTGAACGCGGCGAACCCGGCGATCAGGAAGGCGACCTTGCGCAGCTCCGGGCCGATGTTCATGTTGGAGCCGAAGAACGTCCAGACCTTGTGCGACGGGTCCTTGTTGATCCAGGCCTTGATCACGTCCCCCTGGATCGCGATCGAGCCGAAGGCCACGAAGAACAGGTAGACCAGCACGCCGAGCAGCACCACCTGCACCAGCTGCATGATGACCATGACGAGCAGCAGGTTGGCCTTCTCCGCCCTGGTCAGCGGGTGTCGTGACCAGGTCACCTCGCTGTTCCGGCCGGCCCAGTCGCCCAGCGGGGTCGCCCGGCACGCCGCGCGGATGTTCGCCGGGGTCAGGTCCGACCGCAGCTCGCGCAGCTCCTCGGGAAGCCGGGTGCCGTAGTACAGCAGCATCGCGCCGAGGAAGAAGCAGCCGAGGAGGGTCAGCCGGGCCCAGCTCAGGCTGGAGGCCACCTGCCAGGCCTCCGCGGTCAGGAACAGGAAGGTCACCACGCCGAGCAGGATGGGCAGTGCCCTGGTCGACAGCGTGGCGAAGTCCTCCAGCCGGCTGAAGATCCGCTTGATGGTCCACCAGGCCATCGCCGCCGCGCCGCTCCAGATGAGCAGGAAGATCGTCGCCAGGGTTATCGCCGAATCGATGATGTCCGCGAGTGCGTCCGCCCACTTGTCCCAGTTCAGCGCCAGGGTGGCCAGCGGCCACCACAGGTAGACCGCGGACAGCGGCAGAGCGAACCAGGTCCAGAACAGCGAGGCCCAGCGGTGCCGCAGCCGCACCGTGTACCAGGTGCCCAAGGCAGCCAGGATCAGGTTGACCAGCAGATACACGGTGTAGAAGCCGTCATCCACGATCACGACGTCGGTGCCGGCCAGGTCGATGTAGCCGTAGACGTCCGGCAGGATCCGCAACACCAGGTTGCGCAGGATGTCCTCGCCGATCTGCAGGATCGTCAGGAAGACCAGGACGGGCAGTGCCCGGTAGAGCACCGAACGCAGCCGGTCGTCCCTGGCCAGCATCGGCAGGCCATGGGCGCGAAACCAGTATTCCGTCTCGCGCAGCAGGGCGCGTTGAGTAGCCACACGAGACATGCTAGGTCGAGCAAGTCGGAATGACCCTCCCGCTCGGGGGGCGTGGCGGAAGGGCCACTCCGGCGTTCTTGCTGCAAGCACCACTCTCGGAGTGCAGGGCGATGCATGCGTTCACGGCAGTTAACACCAGAAACAGGGCCGCCCGCATCATTCTCGTTCGGCTTAAGGCACTAATTCACACAAGTGGGTGGCGTATTGCCTAGGGGACATCACTCGTTGTTCTTAACTGCCCTGGTCAGGTGCTCTTCGAGTACCGATTCGGTTGCACGTTCCAATGCATGTGCAAGCAGATCGTGCATCGAACTGAGCGCCATTCGGCGCAGTCTGCGGAGCATTTCGGCGAGCTCCGGAACCTGGTCTTTGTCCGGTAGCCAACCCTCGCCGTGCTCGGCGGTCAGCCGGTCGACGGCCATCCGCACCATCTGGTTCGCGGCGTCGTCGAAGTACCCCGACACCCGCTCGTAGAGCCCGATCAGATCGTCCAGGGCGAACCCGTCCTGCAACACTTCGAAGGACTGGGTCAGCACCCGGGGCAGCAGGATCACCGTGCGCTCCCCGTCCACCCGGAACAGGCCGAGGTCGGCCACCCGGTCGAACTGACCCGGCCGCTCGCTGTCCAGCAGCGCGCGCAGCTCGGCGGTGGGCACTTCGGTGGGCAGTTCATCGGTCCACGGCAGCATCACGGCCTGCTCCAGGCCGAGCGTCTCGCCGATGTCCTTGCCCTCTTCCCAGGCTTCGATGAACTGGCTGATCTGCGCGATGGTGAACCCCCGGCGCAGCAGCGAATTGATCAGCCGCAGCCGGGCCAGGTGGGTGTCGGAGTAGTACCCGGTGCGACCGCGGATCTCCGGCGGGGCGATCAGGCCCCGATCCTGGTACGCGCGCACATTGCGGGTCGTGGTGTCGGCCAGCCTGGCCAGCTCGTCCACGCGGTACTCCGGCATGGTCCTCCGTTCCTCGGGCACAGTGGACCGGAATCCTACTCTTCCCACTGTGCCATTGGCTGATGTAACGTTCCTTTATGCCTTGTTGACAACCAGTCAACACGTGGGAGGAGCGACCCGTGCCGAATCGGTCTCCGAACGTGGTAGTGATCACTGGGGCGGGCAGCGGGATCGGCCGGGCCACCGCCGAACGCTTCGCCAAGGGTGGCGCGAAGGTCGTGTGCGCCGACATCGACGCGGAGACCGCCGCCGCCACCGCGGACCGGATCACCGGTGACGGCGGCTTCGCCGTCTCCCGCCGGCTGGACGTCGCCGACCCGGACGCCTGGGAGCAGTTCGCCGCCTGGGTGCGGGCCGAGTTCGGCGTACCGGACGTGATCGTCAACAACGCCGGCATCGGCATGGGCGGCGACTTCCTGGACCACACCGTGGCCGACTGGAAGCGCATCGTGGACATCAACCTGCTCGGCGTCGTCTACGGCGCCCGGGTGTTCGGCAAACAGCTCGCCGAGCGGCACGCGGGCGATCCCCAGGCACGCGGGCACATCGTGAACATCGCCTCCGCTGCCGCGTTCACCCCGCTGCGCACGCTGTCCGCGTACAACACGGTCAAGGCCGCGGTGCTGATGCTGTCCGAGGCCACCCGCGCCGAGATGCGCCGGTACAACGTCGGCGTCAGCGCCATCTGCCCCGGTTTCATCGCCACCAACATCTACTCGGCGACCACCTTCGTCGGCGCGGACAACGCGGGGGAGAAGGCCGCGGCGGCGCAGTCCTTTCTGGGCAGCGGCCGGTTCACCCCCGGCCCGGACCTGGTGGCCCGCAAGATCCAGTCCGCGGTGCGGTGGAACCGCCCGGTGGTCCCGGTGACCGTCGGCGCCTGGGCCTCCTACGCGTTGTGGCACTTCGCCAAGCCGCTGACCAGGCTGTTCGCCCGCATCGGCGACGAGGGCGTGCTGAACCAGCTGATCAAGCGCACCGCCGCGGAGAAGGTGAAGTCATGACCACGTCCCGGCTGCTCAAAGGATCGCTGCAGCGCAGCTACGACCCGGAGATCGACATCGACTGGTCCGCGCCGCTTGTCGAGGACCGGTTCTTCGCCCCGCCGCAGGCCTCCGCGCTGTACGGCAGCAGGCTGTGGGACTCACTGACCCGGGAGCAGCAGATCGAGGTGACCCGCTGCGAGGTGGCGAACCTGCTGAACTTCGGGATCTGGGTGGAGACCGCCTTCATGGTCTTCCTCGCCCGCAACTCGCTGAACTGGACATACGCCTCCGACCGGATGCGGTACACGCTCACCGAGCTGGGTGACGAGACCCGGCACTCGACGATGTTCAGCATGGCCCTGGAGAAGATCGACCGTGGCCAGTTCCGGTTCCGGCTGCCGGAACGTGCCATCGTGCGCGGCATGCTCACCCACTGCCCGGAGGCGTTGTCCTTCGTCGCGGTGCTGTTCGTCGAGGAGATCTTCGACGCGTTGCAGCGAGAGGGCGCGCGCGACGAGACCATCCAGCCGCTGACCCGCATGGTGTACAAGATCCACGTCACCGAAGAGGCCCGGCACATGAGCTTCGCCCGGCAGGAACTGGGCAAGATCATCCCCACGCTGAACTGGTTCCAGCGCCAGTTCATGGCCATGGGAGTCGCGGTCGGTATCCGCTTCATCGAGCGTTGCTGGCTGATGCCCCAGGTCTATGCCAGAGCCGGTCTGGACGGCCGTGAAGCCGCCCGGGCCGCGCGGCGCAACCCGGTACGCCGGCGGTACTACCAGCAGAAGATCGACAAGTTCGTGCCGTTCTACCGCGAACTGGGGCTGATCACCCCGCTGTCCACCCTGGTCTGGAAGCTGTTCGGCTACACCCCGGGAGGCTCGCGTGCGGCGTGATTTCCAGGTACTGGTGATCGGCGCCGGGGCGTCCGGCGTGGCCACCGGATATCACCTGCTGCGCACCGGGATCACCGATGTCGTCATCCTGGAGAAGGGCGACGACATCGGCGGCTGCTGGCGGGAGAACACCTATCCGGGCTGCGGCTGCGATGTGCCGTCCGCCTGGTACTCGCTGTCCTTCGACCCGAACCCGGGCTGGACCCGCTTCTACAGCAAACAGGCCGAGATCCAGCGGTACCTGCGGTCCACCTCGGACAAGTTCGGCATCACCCCGTACGTCCGGTTCGGGGTGCAGGCCAAGGACTCCCGATGGAACCCGGCGACCCGGCGCTGGGAGGTGGAGACCAGCCAGGGCACCTTCACCGCGGCGATGCTGGTGGCCGCCCCCGGACCGCTGCACGAACCGCAACTGCCGGACGTGCCCGGCGTGGACTCCTTCGCCGGGGAGGCCTTCCACTCGGCGCGGTGGGATCACTCGGTGGACCTCACCGGCAAGCGGGTGGCGGTGATCGGCACCGGGGCGTCGGCCGTCCAGTTCGTGCCGGAGATCGTCGGCAAGGTCGCCGAGCTGCACGTCTTCCAGCGCACGGCGGCCTGGGTGGTCCGCAAGCACGACTTCGTCAACCCCGGCTGGGTGCGGACCCTGTTCCGGCTCGCCCCACCGTTCCAGGCGCTGCTGCGCGCCCTGCTCTACCTGGTGCACGAGGCGGCAGGTGTGGCCTTCCGGCATCCGCGGCTGATGAACCGCGTCCAGCAGCGGGTGCTCGGCCACCTGCACCGCCAGGTCAGGGACCCGGCGCTGCGTGAGCGGCTGACGCCCCGGTTCACCCTGGGCTGCAAGCGGATCATGCCGTCCAACGACTGGTATCCGGCGATCACCGCGCCCAACGCCACGCTGCACGGCGCCGCCGCCGGGATCCGGCCCGGATCGGTGCTCGGCGCGGACGGCACCGAGGCCGAGGTGGACGTGCTGATCTTCGGCACCGGTTTCGAGGTGGCCGAGCCGCCGATCGCCCAGTATGTGTTCGACGGCGACGGCGTGTCCCTGGCCGAGCGGTGGCAGGGCGTTCCGCAGGCCTACTTCGGCACCACGGTCCCCGGATTCCCGAACCTGTTCCTGTTCCTCGGGCCCAACATCGTGCCCGGGCACGCCTCGGTGCTGGGCACCATCGAGAAACAGGCGAAGTACGTCGCCGACGCGGCGGGCGCGATGGTCCGCGGTCACTGGGCCGCCCTCGAGGTGCGGCGGGACGTGCACGACGAGTGGAACGCGGAGGTGCAGCGCGCGCTGCCGTCCACCGTGTACAACTCCGGCGGCTGCTCCAGCTACTACGTCCTGCCCAGCGGGCACAACATCGCGAACTGGCCGTGGACGCTCACCCGGCTGCACCGTGAGCTGCGGTTTCGCCCGGGAGATTTCATCGTGACGGCGAGCTGATCCCCCGTAGGCTGAGATCATCGGCCACACCCCGGGAGGCTCTAGTGCGGCGTGACGTCCAGGTTCTGGTGATCGGGGCGGGACCGTCCGGCGTGGCCACCGGGTACCACCTGCTGCGCAGCGGGATCACCGATTTCGTCATCCTGGAGAAGGGCGACGACATCGGTGGCTGCTGGCGGGAGAACACCTATCCCGGCTGCGGCTGCGACGTCCCGTCGATCTGGTACTCGTTCTCCTTCAACCCGAATCCCGGCTGGTCCCGGCGGTACTGCCGGCAGCCGGAGATCCAGCGGTATCTGCGCGCCACCGCGGACAAGTACGGCATCACCGGACATACCCGGTTCAGCGTCACGGTCGGCGAATCACGCTGGGACCCGGTGACCGGGCGCTGGCAGATCCAGACGGATCAGGGCCCGTACACGGCCGAGGTGCTGGTCGCCGCGTCCGGCCCGCTGCATCAGCCCCGGCTGCCCGACGTTCCCGGCCTGGCGACGTTCACCGGCCCGAAGTTCCATTCCGCGCGCTGGGACCACTCCGTCGACCTCACCGGCAAACGGGTCGCGGTGGTGGGTTCCGGGGCCTCGGCCGTCCAGTTCGTGCCGGAGATCAGCGGCCGGACCGGTGAGCTGCACGTCTTCCAGCGCACGGCGCCGTGGGTGCTGCCGAAGAGCGACGGCCCCGTCCCGGCGTGGCAGCGGGCGGCCTTCCGGTTGGTCCCGCAGTTACAGGCCCTGCGGCGGTTCCTGATCTACCTGCAGTTCGAGGCGTTCGGTATCGCGTTCCGGCGTGCCTGGCTGATGCGCCGGCTGCAGAAGGTCGCGCTGCGGAACCTGCGACGCCAGGTCACCGACCCGGGGTTGCGCGCACGGCTGACCCCGGACTTCGTGCTGGGCTGCAAAGCACCCGTGCCGTCCAACGACTGGTACCCGGCGATCACCGCGCCGAACGCGCGGGTGCACGGCGGCCTCACCGGGATCCGGCGGAACTCGGTGCTCAGCGCGGACGGCGCCGAGACCGAGGTGGATGTGCTCATCTTCGGCACCGGGTTCGAGGTGGCCGAGTCACCGATCGCCAAGCACGTCTTCGACGAGGACGGCGTCTCCCTGGCCGAACGGTGGGGGGACGCGCCGCAGGCCTACCTGGGGACCACCGTGGCCGGCTTCCCGAACCTGTTCCTGTTCCTCGGACCCAACATCATCCCGGGGCATGCCTCGGTGCTGGGCACCATCGAGCGGCAGGCCCAGTACGTCGCGGCCGCCGCCGGAGCGATGATCCGTGGACGGTGGGCGCGGCTGGACGTGCGCCGGGACGTCCAGGACGAGTGGAACGCCGGGGTGCAGCGAGCGTTGCGGCCCACCGTGTACAACTCCGGCTGCGCCGGCTTCTACCTGCACCCCACTGGGCGGAACATCGTGAATTACCCGCGGACGCTGGCCCGGCTGCACCGTGAGCTGCACTTTCGCCCGGGAGATTTCACGGTGACCTTGCGCAAATCCGGCCGGGAAAGCACCCTTATGCCGGGAGGTAACTGATGAGTAACTTACCGGTCCACTTCGAGCGCCGTGGCTCTGGTAGCCCGCTTGTCCTGCTGCATGGCATCGGTCATCGCTGGCAGGCCTGGTCGCCGGTCATCGACCAGCTGGCCGAGCACCATGACGTCTGGGCGATCGACCTGCCCGGCTTCGGGCAGTCGCCGCCGATGCCCGAGGGGCAGGCCTACACCCTGGAGAACGCGGTACAGCGGCTCGGCGAGATCCTGGACGAACTGGGCCTCAAGGGCGCCCACGTCGCGGGCAACTCCATGGGCGCGCTGCTGTCCCTGGAGCTCGCCTCCCAGGGCTGGGTCTCCTCGGCGACCGCGCTCGCGCCCGCCGGGTTCTGGATCGACGCGGACCGCAAGCACGCGCTGCGCACGCTGCGCAAGATGTACTGGAACTCGAAGGCGCCCCTCGCCCTGTCGAAGTGGTTCATCAACAAGGACGGCTTCCGCACCAAGCAGCTGCGCGCGCTGTACCAGCACCCGGAGCGGATCGACGCGCTCACCGCGTTCGGTGACCTCCAGGCCATGCGTGGCTCGGTCGCCTTCCGCCCGACGCTGCGGGCCGGCGCCGATGTGGCGTGGAGCAGCCCGGCGCCGAAGGTCCCGGTGACGGTGGCCTGGGGCGATCACGACCGGATCCTGCTGCCCCGCCAGGCGGAGATCGCCAAGCGGGAACTGCCGCAGGCGAACCACGTGACCCTGGCCGGCTGCGGGCACATCCCGATGGGCGACGACCCGGAGGCCGTGGTCCAGACGATCCTGGCCACCGCGGCTCGCGCCGAGGGCCGGGACGCGGTCAGCTCAGCTTCAGCTTGAAGCCGGTGTGGCTCGGAGTGAAGCCGAGCTTCTCGTAGAACCGATGGGCGTCGACCCGGGTGATGTCGGAGGTCAGTTGGACCAGCCGGCATCCCCGGGTCCGGCATTCCTCGATCGCCCAGCCGATCATCCGTGACCCCAGCCCGGTGCCGCGATGTCCACTGTGCACCCGCACCGCCTCGATCTGTCCCCGCCAGGCACCCCGGTGAGACAGCCCGGGAATGAAGGTCAGCTGCACGGTGCCGACGACCCGCCCACCGTCGTCGGCCACGGCCAGATACTGGTTCGGGTCCTCGCTGATGGCCTGGAAGGCGTCGAGGTAGCGCGCCGGATCGCTGCTCTCCCTGGCCGCCCCGAGCTCGTCATCGGCCAGCAGGGCGATGATCGCCGGAATGTCGTCCCCGGTCGCCGCGCGGAAGATCACCTAGAACCTCCGGTTCGCCAGCACGGGAATGGCCTCCCGGGCCTGCGTGGTCTGCGCGAGGTCGATGTCCACGGTGAGCAGCTCCGGCTTGTCGCCCGCCTGCGCGTGGATCTGGCCGAACGGCGTGGCCACGGTGCTGTACCCGATCCCGGTGGGCGCGGTGCCCCGGGTGGTCTCCGGCTCGGCCTGCCCACAGGCCAGCACCCAGGACGTGGAGTCCAGCGCGCGCGCCCGGCAGAGCAGCTCCCACTGGTCCTTCTTGCCGGGCCCCGCGCCCCAGGAGGCGGCGAGCAGCGTTGCCTGCGCGCCCCGGTCCGCGAGGCTGGTGAACAACCCGGGGAACCGGATGTCGTAGCAGGTGGCGATGCCCAGCCTGGTGCCGTCCAGGTCGATGACGAGGGGTTCGGTCCCCGGCGCGACGGTGCGCGACTCCTGGAACCCGAACGCGTCGAACAGGTGGATCTTGTCGTAGTGCGTGTCGATGCCCTGCCCGGTGACCAGCAGCGTGTTGAACACCCGCCCGTCCTCGGCCGGCCGGAACATGCCGACGACGATCAGCACCCCGTGCTCGGCGGCGATCTCCCGCACCCGCGTGGCCCAGGGCCCGTCCAGCGGTTCCGCGACCGGCCCGAGCGGAATGCCGAAGCAGGCCATGGTCGCCTCCGGGAACACCACCACCCGGCTACCCTGCTCCTTCGCGGCCTCGATCCCCTGCTCGACAAGCGTCAGGTTCGCGGCCGGATCGGGCGTCGACGTGAGCTGACAGAGGCTGATCCGCATGCCCCCACCTTACGCGGAGCCCCGGCCCTCACGGCCCGCCCAAACCCCACACCGCCCCGATGCCCACTCGGAGCGCACCCCACCATCGACCTTGCCCGCTCGACGCCCCGTCCCCACGACGATCTTGGACCCATTAGGCCCCGCCCCAATCCGGGGGCAGACCGCCCTCTAAGGGGGCCGGGCTCCACATTAGCGGGGCTCGGGGGCTGTCAAGTGGGGTTTGGGGGTAGGTGTGAGCCTGTTTCATCCTGTTTGGGTGAGGGTGAAGATGGCCCAGATCAGTGGGGTGAGGTTCCCCCTCTTCGCCGGACACTTCGGGTGTGGGGTTAGGTGGTGTGGTGAGTCGAGGTTTGCATGGCTTCGAACTCGATGGGGCTGAGCATCTGAATGCTGGAGTGTCTTCGATATGGAT
>QZFT01000063.1 GCA_003600225.1 Pseudonocardiaceae bacterium YIM PH 21723 | reverse complement strand
CCACCCCGGCGGCATCCACATCGAGCTGACGGTTCCTCATGATCGTGGGCGGATTTGGTGCATCTAACGCACCAAATCCGCCCACGATCATGAAAAGCCCCGCGCAGCGGCCCCGGCCACCCAGGCAGGCGTGCCCCACCCAACACGCAGGGAGGTAAGACGCGGCCCAAGGCCCGTCTCCCCTCCAAAGCCATCCTTCGACAACCTCCAGACGCAGCGGGCGCGCCGGCTTCCACAATCGGTCCGGCGCGTCATAAGGCGGGTATTCATCGCTGCGTAGT
The DNA here is from genome assembly GCA_003600225.1 of Pseudonocardiaceae bacterium YIM PH 21723. GTDB lineage: Bacteria > Actinomycetota > Actinomycetes > Mycobacteriales > Pseudonocardiaceae > QZFT01. The sequence goes on along the minus strand of QZFT01000063.1, from coordinate 45,344 downwards.
CGCGTCCGCCGAAGAAACGTTGGCGAATACAAGTTTCGACGCGGGTTCCTTCGGTTCAACAGACTTCCTGCCGCGTATTGGGCCGACAATATTGTCTAGACCTCACCCTGAGTATTCGATTCCGACGCAAAACCCCAGGTGAGTTATGTCTTTGTGCGCATACGACGAGGGTTTTCCCCGATTCGGAGCACAAGACGGCGACTTAGCGTCCGCCTTACGCCATTTCGCACCCTGCGCGAAGGAGTAAACGGGTGAGACGCACACACGCATACACCGCCCTCGGGCTGTGCTCTGCGGCCTTGACCGCGGCCCTGGTGGCCGCCTCGATGGGCGACGCCCCCAGTGGGCACGACGCCGCGGTTCCCGCGGTGTCCCAGGAGGCCGCGCTGCTGGCCGCCGACGCCGCGATCCCCGTCCGCAACCCGGACGAGAGCTACCAGCGGCAGAACGCGGTCCCGGCGGAGAACGGGCTCAACTACATCAGCTACCAGAAGTCCTACAAGAACCTGCGCGTCGTGGGTTCCGACGCGGTCGTCGTGGCCAATTCCGCAGGCCAGATCGTGTCGACCAACGAAGCCAATCCCGCGCCCGTCTCGGTGGACACGACCCCCGTGGTGTCTAAGGAGCAGGCCCTCGCCAAGGCCAAGTCCCAGCTCGACAAGGCCACGGACAGCATGGAGCCCAAGCTGGTCGTGTCCACGCTCGGTGGACAGCCCGCGCTGGCCTGGGAGGTCCGCGTCCGCGGCACCGAGCAGAACAAGCCGAGCAACCAGTTCGTCTACGTGGACGCCAAGAACGGCTCGATCAACCACAGCTACGACCTGGTGAAGGCCGCCGACGGCAACGGCTACTACAACGGCAACATCCAGATCGACACCTCCGGATCGGGCAGCAGCTACTCGCTGAACGACCCGAACCGGACCGGGCTCAAGTGCGGCAACATCAGCAACAAGACCGCACTGACCAAGAGCACCGACTCCTGGGGCAGCGGCGCGGCCCGCAACGTGGAAACCGCCTGCGTGGACGCCATGTTCGCCGTCCAGCAGGAATGGAACATGGTCAAGGAGTGGTTCGGCCGCAACGGGATCGACGGCAACGGCCGCGGCTTCCCGGCGTGGGTGAACCTGCAGGACGCCAACGCGTACTGGACCGGTGACCACACCGAGTTCGGCTACAACGGCAGCAAGGCCAAGGACATGACCTCGATCGACGTCGTCGGTCACGAGTTCGGTCACGCCATCTTCCAGTACTCCGGCTCCGGCCAGGGTTCCGGCACCGAGGCCAACGGCATGAACGAGTCCACCGGCGACATCTTCGGTGCGCTCGTCGAGCACTACGTGAACGGCAAGGACAAGCCGGACTACGACGTCGGCGAGCTGGTCGACTTCTTCGGCAACGGCAAGAACCTGCGGTTCATGTACAAGCCGAGCCTGGATGGTGGCAGCCCCGACTGCTACACCACCAGCTGGCCGTCCGACGAGCACCTGGTCGCCGGCCCGCAGAACCACTGGTTCTACCTCCTGGCCGAGGGCAGCAAGCCGACCAACGGCCAGCCGGAGAGCCCGACCTGCAACAACAGCAGCATCACCGGCCTGGGCATCCAGACCGCGGGCAAGATCTTCTACAACGCCCTGCAGCAGAAGACCTCCTCGTGGAACTACGCGGCGCTGCGCAAGGCCGCGCTGACCGCCGCGAAGAACCTGTTCCCGAACAGCTGCGGCGAGTTCAACACCACCAAGGCGGCGTTCGACGCGGTCAGCGTCAAGGCGGTCTCCGGTGAGGCGACCTGCACCGGGCCCACCTCGACCTCGCAGCCGCCGACCAGCACCACGACCACCACCCCGCCGACCACGACCACCAGCCAGCCGCCGGCCACCGAAGCGCCGGACATCTCGGTGGACGCGGTCAAGGGTCACCTGGCCGAGCTGCAGAAGGCGGCCGATGGCAACGGTGGCAACCGGTACTCCGGTTCCGGTGGGTTCAAGGCCTCGGTGGACTACATCGAGGGCAAGCTGAAGGCCGCCGGGTACACCGTGACCAGGCAGAACTGCACCAGCTGCTCCAGTGGCTCGCAGAACCTGATCGCCGACTGGCCGGGTGGCGACACCGGCAATACGCTGATGCTCGGCGCGCACCTGGACTCGGTGTCCGCGGGTCCCGGCATCAACGACAACGGCTCCGGCTCGGCCACCATCCTGGAGAACGCGCTGACCGTGGCGGCGAAGAAGCCGTCGCTGTCCCGGCACCTGCGGTTCGCCTGGTGGTCCGATGAGGAGCAGGGCCTGGTGGGTTCCAAGTTCTACGTGAACTCGCTGTCCAGCGCGGACAAGGCGAAGATCAAGTCCTACCTGAACTTCGACATGACCGGCTCGCCCAACGGTGGGTACTTCATCAACAACATCACCACCGACCTCGGCAAGGCGTTCAAGGCCTACTTCGACAAGATCGGCGTGGCCGCCGAGGAGAACACCGAGGGAGCGGGCCGCTCCGACGACTACTCCTTCCAGAACGCGGGCATCGCCTCCAGCGGATTCGCCGCGGGCGCCTCGGCGCGCAAGACCGCGGCGCAGGCGCAGAAGTGGGGCGGCACGTCGGGCCAGGCCTACGACTCCTGCTACCACTCGGCCTGCGACAAGAACCCGGGCAACATCAACGGCACGATCCTGGACCGCGGCGCCGACTCGGTCGCCTCGGCGATCTGGGCCCTGGCGGTGAGCGGTGGCACGACGACCACGCCGCCCACCACCACGACCACCACGCCGCCGACCAGCACCACGACGACGACCCCGCCGACCACCACGACCACCACGCCGAGCGGGAACTTCACCGTCGCGGTGAACCCGAGCGGTGGCACGGTCGCGGTGGGCGGTCAGATCTCCGCCAAGGTGAGCGTGGGCAGCGGTGCCCGCGGTCCCGTGCGGCTGACCGCGATCAACGACGAGCTGGACGCCTACTTCTGGTTCAGCCCGTCGACGGTCTCCTCGGGCGGCAGCTCCACGCTGACCCTGTGGACCTGGTACGGCACGGCGCCCGGCAGCTACCCGGTGACCATTCAGGCCACCGACGGCTACAGCACCACCACCACGACCTACACACTCGTGGTTCAGTAAACAATCAATTCGGTTGAACAGGGACCGCCGCGGGTGAATTTCGCCCGCGGCGGTTCTTTGTCCGCCGTTGTTTCCGCAGCGTATTCGGCCTTACCGCCACTCGGTGGAGAGGTGATCGTCAGAGTGGGTTAAACAGCGAGGGTTTTCCCTGATTCGGTTTGCCGCTCCGCAACCTAGCTTTAGTCCGAGACGGCGTTCCCTGCTGATCCTGGCGCCGGTCGGGGCAGGGCTGGTGTTCACGGTCCGAAGTCGCGGCGGGCGCCGGTTCCACCCGGGGCTCCGGGCGGCTACCCCCTGCATGGCCGCCCGGAGCTCCTTCCTATTCACGCTCTGTACTTAAACGTGGAATGTGAATTCTTTTCAGAACTGGCCGGTTCTGGCTACTATGCGACGCAGGTCATAGTGGCCCTATAGCCCCATAGGAGACCGGCATGTCGGTGCCCCTGCGTTCCCTGTTCGCCTCATCCGTTCTGGTCCTGGCGATGGCTGCGGCCGCGCCCGTCCAGGCGGCTCCGCAGTACTCCGAATACGTGGCTCTGGGCGACTCCTGGAGTGCCGATGCCACGCTGACCCGGATCACCACCGAGTTCGTTCCGGCCGGCTGCGCGCAGAGCGCGTCCAACTACCCGCATCAGGTGGCCAAGGCCCTCAAGCCCACCGTCTTCAAGGACGCCACCTGCGGCGCGGCCACCACCGAGCACCTCTACAAGCCGCAGAACGTTTTACTCGGCCAGAACCCTGCGCAGTTCGACCGGCTCACCAAGAACACCGACCTGGTGACCATGGGCATGGGCGGCAATGACGCGGAGCTCGCCGCCGCGGTGACGGGCTGCCTGAACCTGGCTCCGCCGCCACTGGGCATCTCCTGCAAGTCCCGCTGGATCCAGGGTGGCGTGGACAAGATGTCGCAGAACATCGCGGACGCCAAGGTCAAGGTGGCCGCCGCCATCGACGAGATCAAGGCCCGTTCACCCAAGGCCAAGATCCTCATCGTGGACTACATGGCCGGCGTTCCCGAGGGCAAGGGGTGCTACCCGAAGCTCCCGGCCTGGGATGTCGACATCTTCTGGTTGCACGACAAGCTGGCCGAGCTGGCCACCATGGAACGCACCGTCGCCCAGGAGAAGGGCGTCACCGTGGTGGACACCTACCACGGCAGCGAGGGGCACGACGCCTGCCAGGCACCCGGTGTGCGCTGGGTGGAGGGTGTCATCCCGCTCAACCCCGGCGACTCCCGGCTGATCGTGGTCCCGTTCCACCCCAACCAGCTCGGCGCCGACTGGCAGGCCAAGCGCACCCTGGCCGTCATCAAGTAGCGAAACTGTTGCGCAGTCAACCTCGTTGTCCGATCGGCAATCGGACGCGAGAGGTTGACAAATGCGGGTGCAACGACTCTGTCGGGCGCTGTGGGCCCGGTTGCATCCCGAGCACTCGGGATGGCCGGTCACACTGAGATCGATGACCGGGAATGGGACGTCGGTGCTGCTCCGGCCACCGACGTCCCGGGACGCGGCGCGCTGGGTGGAGACGGTGCGGGCCGACCGGGACTCGCTGGAGCCCTGGTGGCCCACCGACGGCGTGCCCTGGGAGCAGCGGATCACCGATGACGCCTGGCGGGAGCGCTGTGGACGGCTGTTGCGCAGCGCCCGCCGGGGTTTCTCGCTGCCGTTCGTGATCGAGGCCGATGGCAGGCTGGCCGGCGAGGTGCACCTGGATCGGGTGGATCGGCGGCACGGCACCGGCGAGATCGGCGGCTGGGTCGGCAGCTCGTTCCGGACCGGTTCGGTGGGCACGCTCGCCGTCCGGCTGCTGGTCCGGCACGCCTTCGAGGAGCTCGGCCTGATCCGGCTCACCGGCCCGGTCGCCGTGGGGAACCGGCCGGCCGCCGGGCTGCTGGAGCGCAGCGGATTCCGGCTGGAGGGCGTGATGCGGTCCTACATGCACGTCGGCGGCGAACTCGCCGATCACCAGCTGTGGTCGTTGCTGGTAGACGACCAGTCGGAGCACTTCGCGTGGTTTTGTCAGGGGTCTGGTGTTTCATCTGACTCGTGACCGCAACGACGCTGAACAGCCCAGTGGGCCCACTCCGGGTCCGGGCCGGCGCGCGTGGCGTCCAGGAGATCGCCTTCGCCACCTGGCCTATCGGGCCTGCCCCTGACACCGAGATCGATACCGACGTCACCGCGCTGGCCGTCCGGCAACTGACCGAGTACTTCGAGCACCGGCGCACCGAGTTCGACCTGCCCATCGACTGGAGTGCCATCACCGGCTTCCGGGCCGAGGTGCTGCGTGCCCTCCACGAGACCGTTCCGTTCGGCGAGACCACCACTTATGGGGGCCTGGCCCAGTTGTGTGGCCGGCCGGACGCGGTGCGCGTCGTCGGCACCATCATGGGGAGCAACCCGGTGCCCATCGTGGTGCCCTGTCATCGGGTGCTGGCCAGCAATGGCATGGGTGGCTTCGGCCCCGGCCTGGAGGCCAAGCGCCGATTACTCGTGCTGGAGGGCGTGTTGCCGCCCGGTCTGGACGATCTCGACCTGCTCTGAGCGCGCCGGACTCCCGAAGTTGGCGATGTTCGGGAAAAGACGCTCCGAACATCGCCAACTTCGGAGCACGTGTGACCCCGGGCACCTCGCTCAGGCGGATCTCGACATAGTTGGACGTCCAACTGTATGTTCCCCATTGATCGCAGCTGTGTTTCTGGCCGGGTTGATCCTCGGTCTTATTTGCCGTGCGCGAGAGGAAGTAGGTAGGCCGCAATGACGCGTGAACTGACGCACTTCGTGGGTGGCAAGCACGTCGAGGGCACCTCCGGGAACTTCGGCGACGTCTTCGACCCGAACACCGGTGCCGTGCAGGCCCGAGTACCCCTCGCCAGCAAGGCCGAGGTCGAAGCCGTCATCGCCAACGCGGCCGACGCGCAGCGGGAATGGGCCGCCTTCAACCCGCAGAAGCGCGCCCGGGTGCTGTTCAAGTTCCTCCAGCTGATCCAGCAGGAGATCGAGCCCCTGGCGAAGCTGCTGGCCAGCGAGCACGGCAAGACCATCCCGGACGCGCGCGGTGACATCCAGCGCGGCCTCGAGGTCGTCGAGTTCGCCACCGGCATCCCGCACCTGCTCAAGGGTGACTACACCGAGGGCGCCGGCACCGGCATCGACGTCTACTCGCTGCGCCAGCCGCTCGGCGTGGTCGCCGGGATCACCCCGTTCAACTTCCCGGCGATGATCCCGCTGTGGAAGGCCGCGCCCGCGCTGGCCTGTGGCAACGCGTTCATCCTCAAGCCGAGCGAGCGGGACCCGTCGGTGCCGCTGCGCATCGCCGAGCTGTTCCTTGAGGCCGGGCTGCCCGAGGGCGTGTTCAACGTGGTCAACGGGGACAAGGTCGCGGTCGACACGCTGCTCACCGACCCGCGGGTCAAGGCCCTCGGCTTCGTCGGCTCCAGTGACATCGCGCAGTACATCTACTCCACCGCCGCCGCGCACGGGAAGCGCGCGCAGTGCTTCGGTGGCGCCAAGAACCACGCGATCATCATGCCGGACGCCGACCTGGACCAGGTGGTGGACGCATTGATCGGCGCCGGTTACGGCTCCGCCGGCGAGCGCTGCATGGCCATCTCGGTGGCCGTCCCGGTCGGTGAGGCCACCGCCGAGGCACTGATCGAGAAGCTGGTGCCCCGGGTCAAGGCCCTCAAGATCGGCAACTCCTTCGACGAGACCGCCGACTACGGCCCGCTCGTCACCGGCGCCGCCCGCGACCGGGTCAAGGACTACATCGCGTCCGGCGTCGAGGAAGGCGCCAAGCTGCTGGTCGACGGCCGCGACTTCGTGCTGGAAGGCCACGAGAACGGCTTCTTCCTCGGCGGTTCGCTGTTCGACCACGTCACCAGCGACATGAAGATCTATAAGGAAGAGATCTTCGGACCGGTGCTGACCGTGGCCCGCGCGGCCGACTACGAGGAGGCGCTGGCCTTGCCCAGCACCCACGAGTACGGCAACGGCGTCGCAATCTTCACCCGCGACGGCGACACCGCCCGCGACTTCGTCGCCCGGGTCGACACCGGCATGGTCGGCGTGAACGTGCCGATCCCGGTGCCGGTGGCCTACCACACCTTCGGCGGCTGGAAGCGGTCCGGCTTCGGCGACCTGAACCAGCACGGACCGGACTCCATCCGGTTCTACACCAAGACCAAGACCGTCACCCAGCGCTGGCCATCCGGTTCCAAGGAAGGCGCCAGCTTCGTCATTCCGACGATGAGTTAGGCGACCAATAGCCATGAACGCTTTTGTGCTCACCGACGACCAAAAGTTGATGGTGGCCGCGGCGCGGGACTTCGCCGACAACGAACTCGCGCCCAACGCACTGGACTGGGACCAGCGCAAGCACTTCCCGGTCGACGTGATCAAGAAGGCCGCCGCCCTCGGCCTGGGCGGGCTCTACGTCCGCGAGGACGTGGGCGGCACCGACCTGTCCCGGCATGACGCGGTGCTGATCTTCGAGGCGCTGTCCACCGGCTGCCCGGCGATCGCGGCGTACATCTCCATCCACAACATGGTGGCCGCGACCATCGACAAGTTCGCCTCGCAGCAGCAGCGGGAGGCCTGGTTGCCCGGGCTCACCTCGTTCGAGCTGCTGGCCAGCTACGCCCTGACCGAGCCCGGTGCGGGCTCGGACGCGGCCGCCCTGCGCACCAGCGCGGTGCGTGACGGCGACGAGTACGTGCTGAACGGGGTCAAGCAGTTCATCTCCGGTGCGGGCAGCACCGACGTCTACCTGGTGATGGCCCGGACCGGCGGCGACGGCGCCCGGGGCGTCTCGGCCTTCATCGTGCCCAAGGACACCGTCGGCATGTCCTTCGGTCCGAACGAGCACAAGATGGGCTGGAACGCGCAGCCCACCCGCCAGGTCATCTTCGAGGACGCCCGGGTACCGGCGGCCAACCTTCTGGGTGAAGAAGGCCAGGGTTTCAAGATCGCCATGGCCGGGCTGGACGGTGGCCGGATCAACATCGCCGCCTGCTCGATGGGTGGCGCGCAGTCGGCGCTGGACAAGACGTTGCGTTACGTGTCCGAACGGAGCGTCTTCGGCCAGAAACTGCAGGAATTCCAAGCCCTGCGTTTCCAAATCGCCGATATGGGTACTGAGCTGGAAGCCGCCCGGATGCTGCTGCGCCGAGCCGCCGCCGCGCTCGACGCCGGTGACCCGCAGGCGACCCAGTTGTGCGCGATGGCCAAGCGGTTCGTCACCGATACCGGGTTTGAGGTGGCCAACAAAGCACTGCAGTTACACGGGGGCTACGGCTACCTTGCCGAGTACGGCCTGGAGAAGATCGTCCGCGACTTGCGGGTGCACCAGATTCTGGAAGGCACCAACGAGATCATGCGGCTGATCGTGTCCCGTGGATTGATCGGAGCTGCTTGATGCCCAACGACGTGCTGGTGTCCACCGATGGTGCCCTCGGGCGCATCACCCTGGACCGGCCCAAGGCGATCAACGCGTTGACGTTGAACATGGTGCGAGCCATGGACTCCGCCCTGTCCGTCTTCGAGTCCGACCCGCTCGTGGAGGTCGTGCTGCTGGACGGTGCGGGCGAACGCGGGCTGTGTGCGGGCGGCGACATTCGCGCGTTGTACAACTCGGCCAAGGCGGGCGACGACGTCGCCGCCCGCTTCTGGGGCGAGGAATACCACCTCAACCTGCGCATCTCCCGGTACGCCAAGCCGTACGTGGCGATCATGGACGGTCTGGTGATGGGCGGTGGCGTCGGCGTCTCCGCGCACGGCAGCCACCGCGTGGTCACCGAGCGGACCAGCATCGCCATGCCCGAGGTGGGCATCGGCTTCCTGCCCGACGTCGGCGGTACCTACCTGCTGTCCCACGCGCCGGGTGAGCTCGGCACGCACGCCGCGCTGACCACCACCCGGCTCGGTGCGGCGGACGCCATCGCCGCCGGGCTGGCCGACGTGTACGTGCCGTCCGAGAAGATCCCGGCCCTGATCGAGGCACTGCGCACCGGCGATGTGGACACCGCCATCTCCTCGGTCGCCGAGGAACCGCCGGCCGGCACGCTGACCCAGGCCGCCGAGTGGATCGACCAGGCCTACGCCGCGGACACCGTCGAGCAGATTCTGCAGAATCTGCACGCCAGTGGCGTTCCGGAGGCGGCTACGGCGGCCAAGGAGATCGAGTCCAAGAGCCCGACCAGCCTCAAGCTGACGCTGCGTGCGCTGCGCACCTCCAAGGACCTGGACCTCGCGGGCGCACTCAACCTGGAGTACCGCCTGGCCGGTTACGTGCTCTCCCAGCCGGACTTCGTCGAGGGCGTCCGGGCGGCCGTGATCGACAAGGACCGCAATCCGCAGTGGAACCCGGGCAGCCTCGCCGAGGTGTCCGCCGAGTCGGTGGAGCAGGCCTTCCACCCCAATGCCGCGTTCGACCTCTGTCTCAGCTAAAGAGGAGTAGTCACTATGGCAGTGATCGGCTTTATCGGGCTTGGCAACATGGGTGGGCCGATGGCGGCCAACCTGGTCACAGCGGGACATGAGGTGCACGGGTTCGACCTCGTGCCCGCGGCTCTTGAGGCGGCGACCGCCGCCGGGGTGACCGTGGCGGACAGCGCGGCGGCCGCGGTGCGGGACGCCGAGTTCGTGATCACCATGCTGCCCAGTGGCAAGCACGTACTCGGCCTGTACGCCGATCTGCTGGCTGCCGCCAAGGCCGACGCGTTGTTCATCGACTCCTCCACCATCGACGTGGCCGACGCGCGGCAGGCCGCCGAGGCCGCGGCGACCGCGGGCTTCCCGGCGCTGGACGCACCGGTCTCCGGTGGCGTCGGCGGTGCTGCCGCAGGCACGCTGACCTTTATGGTCGGCGGCGGCGATGCCGACTTCGAGCGGGCTAAGCCGGTCCTGGACATCATGGGTGGCAAGGTCATCCACTGTGGACAGGCGGGTGCCGGTCAGGCCGCGAAGATCTGCAACAACATGCTGCTCGGCATCACCATGATCGGCACCTGCGAGGCGTTCGTGCTCGGCGAGAAGCTGGGCCTGACCCACCGGGCGCTGTTCGACGTGATGGCGGTGTCCAGCGGTCAGTCCTGGTCGGTGACCACCTACGCGCCGGTGCCCGAGGTCGTGCCGGCCAGCCCGGCCAACCGCGACTATCAGCCGGGCTTCGCCGTGCCGCTGATGCTGAAGGACCTGGACCTGGCGAAGAACGCCGCCGAGGCGAATGCCGTGTACACCGAGCTGGGCAAGCAGGCCGCCGAGCTGTATCGCCGGTTCAGCGAGAACGGCGGCAGCGGACTCGACTTCTCCGCGATCATCAACGACATCCGGGAGCGTAGTAAGTGAGTTTCGAAACCATCCTTGTCGAGCGTAAAGAGGGCGTCGGCCTGATCACGCTGAACCGGCCGAAGGCGCTGAACGCGCTGAACCTGCAGGTGATGGCCGAGGTCGTGGCCGCAGCGCAGGAGCTCGACGCCGACAAGGAGATCGGCGCGATCGTGCTCACCGGCTCGGCCAAGGCGTTCGCCGCGGGCGCGGACATCAAGGAGATGTCCAGTAAGTCCTTCACCGAGGTCTACGCCGAGGACCTGTTCGCCGGCTGGGACGCGCTGACCAAGGTGCGTAAGCCGGTCATCGCCGCAGTGGCCGGCTACGCGCTGGGCGGCGGCTGTGAGCTGGCGATGATCGCCGACTTCATCATCGCCGCGGACAACGCCAAGTTCGGCCAGCCGGAGATCAAGCTGGGTGTCATCCCGGGCATCGGCGGCTCGCAGCGGCTGACCCGCGCGGTGGGCAAGGCCAAGGCCATGGAGCTGATCCTCACCGGCCGGATGATGGACGCCGAGGAGGCCGAGCGAGCGGGCCTGGTCTCGCGCATCGTCCCGGTGGACGACCTGGTCGAGGACGCGCTGAAGACCGCCGCCACCATCGCCGGCTACTCCACCCCCGTGGTCATCATGGCCAAGGAGGCGGTCAACCGGTCCTTCGAGGCCACCCTCGCCGAGGGCGTGCTCTTCGAGCGCCGGGTGTTCCACTCCACCTTCGCCACCGATGACCAGAAGGAAGGCATGGCCGCCTTCATCGAGAAGCGCCCCGCCAAGTTCAACAACTCCTAGGCAGACTCCGAAGTTGACGATGTTCGCGGCGAGGAACGAGCCGCGAACATCGTCAACTTCGGAACCACGAACTCAGGCGCGCACGGTGTACTCCGGCGCGCTCGCGTCCTCGTCCTCACTCGGATCGCTGGCCGGTGGTTGAGCCGGTGGCGGAGGCGCTGGAGTAGCGGTCGGCGCATCCGGATCGGTCGCCGGTGGTGGCGCATCGCCCGGCTCCGGCTGGGCGCCGGGCTCTGACGGCTGGTTGTTGTCCGTCGGCTGACAGGACGGCGGCGCCGGTGGCGGCGGAGCGTTCTGCGGGGGCTTACCCGGTACCGGCTCGGCGCTGGCCGGCGGCTTCGGCTTGGGTGGTGGCGGCTTCTCGGCCAGGGCGGCGCCCGGGAGGGCGATCATCGCCGATGCGGCCAGCAGCAGGCCGAGCTTCACACGCGTGTGCACAGTTCTTCAACCACCTTCGGTGCGGCGTCAGATCATCGAAGTATGTTCCGGTGATCTTGGTCCGGCAGGCCGAGTTCCCACGAAGGTGCCAAGGCGGCCGCCACTGGGGTTGGCGGCCACCTCGACGGGGTAGGTGGCTCAGGGCAGGACGGTGACGTCCGGCGGGGTGACCGTGCACTGCCCGGTGGGAACGCGCAGGTCGGTGAGGTAGGAACGAATGCCGTCCTGGGCGCAGCCGGGGGCGAAGATCGACGCGCCGTGGCCCCACGCGCGCGGGGTGAACAGGGCCGCCTTGTCGCCGAGCTGCTGCTTGACCGACCGGGCCCAGGCGACCGGCGTGGCATTGTCGAACTGCGCGTTCACCAGCAGCGCCGGGTTGGCCGAGCGCGATGCCGACGCCTTACCAGCGGTCGGGGTCCCCGGCCAGCCGACGCACTTCAGGGAGTGCCCGATCGAGTTGGGCGAGTAGCCCATGATCGGAGTGAGGTCGGTCCGCACGTCCTCCGCCGAGCCGGCGGTGATGGGGTAGTCGGCGCAGACGATCGGATCCGCGTAGTTGATCGACTTCGGCAGGTCGCCCTGCGCGTCCGTCTTCCACTCCTTACCGCTGTTCAGGCTGGTCAGGAAGTCCGTGATGATCGGCCAGGCCCCGGTGAGCAGCATGCCGTCGACGGTGGCATCGACCCCGTGCGCGGTCCACGGCCGTCCGGAATCGGTTCCGGCGAGCTGCCCGGCGTCGGCCTTGGCCCGTACCGAGCGCAGCGTCTGGTCGATGTCCGCGCAGGTCCCGGTCTTCGCGCACCACAACTTCAGCTGACCGAAGGCGTCCTCGGTGCCCTGCGCGGCGGTGCTCAGGAAGGTGCGCCGGTCCATCGCCGGGTCCATGACCCCCTCGAACACGGCGGCCCGCACGTGCTCGCCGTAACCGGCCAGGTATCGCTGGCCGAGCAGCGTGCCGTAGGAGTGGCCGTACAGGTTGACCTGGTCCAGCCCGGCAGCCACCCGCAGCTTCTCCAGATCCTGGGCGACCTCGCCGGTGCTCAGGTGCTGCAACAGGGCGGGCGGCTCAACGACGCAGCTGCCGGCCAACCGGGCGTTGTAGGCCTGCCAGGCGGTGAAGTCGGTACCACCGGGCTGGGCCAGCAGATCGCCGGTCGGGCACATGATCGGGTTGGTCCGGCCGACCCCGCGCGGGTCTAGGCTGATGAGGTCGAAGTCCTTGACCGGGCTGTTCTCCCCACGGAGGCCGCCGATGGCACTGACCCCGGTCTGACCCGGACCGCCGGGCAGGACGAACAGGGCGCCCCGGCTGGACGCGGTGGTCGCCGCACTCCGGTACACCGCGACGCTCAGCTGGTCACCGTTCGGCTTGGCGTAGTCGATCGGCACGCTGAGCACCGCGCACTGGGTCCCGGCCGGCGCCGACACGTCCGCAGCACAGTCCTGCCAGTCGAGCGTCGGCGTCGCGCCGGCCACCGGCTGGGCGGCGATCGGCACGGCGACGGCGGTGGCTACGAACACGGCGGCGAGGCAGGACTTCCACATGTCCTACTTTGTATGCGTAGCCCGGCTCGTCACTCGTCGCCCTACGGCATGGAACGTGAATACGTCTCCGGTATGACAACCCCTACGGGGTGGTCGGACCGACACTGAGAACGGTGACCGCCGGCGTGCCGAGCTCGTCGGACTCCGCCAGGTCGATCTCCGCGGTGATCGCCCAGTCGCGGTCGCCCTCGGGGTCGTCGAAGACCTGCCGCACCCGCCACACGGTGGCCTCCTGCTCGATGTCCAGGAAGGCCGGCCCGCGCGCGTTCGCGTTGGTGCCGATGGAGTAGTAGGTCGAGTTGTACTCCTCGAAGTACGGCTCCAGCGCCTCCGCCCACGCGGCCGCGTCCCAGCCGTGCTCGCCGTCCAGCTCGCCGAGGTCCTCGTACCGGCGCAGCGCGGCCAGCTCGACCCGGCGGAACAGGGCGTTGCGCACCAGTACCCGGAACGCGCGCACGTTGCGGGTGACAGCGGCCGGCCGCTCGTCCACCGGAGCGTCGGCCGGATCGATGCCGCTGGTGAGCTTCTCCCACTCGTCGAGCAGACTGGAGTCGACCTGGCGAACCAGTTCGCCGAGCCACTCGATGAGGTCGACCAGTTCCTCGGTCTTCGCCTCGTCCGGCACGGTCTGCTTGACGGCCTTGTACGCGTCGGCCAGGTACCGCAGCACCAGGCCTTCGGAGCGGGACAGCTGGTAGAAGCTGATGTACTCGGTGAAGGTCATCGCCCGCTCGAACATGTCGCGGGCCACGGACTTGGGGGACAGCTGGTAGTCGCCCACCCACGGGTGACCCCGCCGGTAGGTCTCGTACCCGGCGTTCAGCAGTTCTTCGAGGGGCTTGGGGTGGGTGACCTGGTCGAGCAGCGCCATCCGCTCGTCGTACTCGATGCCGTCGGCCTTCATCGACTGCACGGCCTCGCCGCGCGCCTTGAATTGCTGCGCGGACAGCACCTGCCGGGGGTCGTCCAAGGTGGACTCGATGACGGAGACCACGTCGAGCGCGTAGTCCGGGGATTCCTTGTCGAGTAGGTCGATCGCGGCCAGCGCGAACGGGGAGAGCGGCTGGTTCAACGCGAAGTCGAACTGGAAGTCCGAGCTCAGCCGGATGCGGCGCCCCTGCTCATCGGGCTCGGGGAGTTGCTCGATGACCCCGGCGGCCAGCAGCCCCCGGTACATCGCGATGGCCCGCCGGATCAGCCTGCGCTGGGAAGGCCGCTCCTCATGGTTGTCCTCCAACAGGTGCCGCATGGCGGCGAACGCGTCGCCGTGCCGGCCGATGACGTTCAGCAGCATGGCGTGGCTGACGGTGAAACTGGAGGTCAGCGGCTCGGGCTCGGCCTCGACCAGCCGCTGGAAGGTCGGCTCGCCCCAGCCGATCTGCCCCTCCGGCGGCTTCTTGCGGACGACCTTGCGCCGCTTCTTCGGATCGTCGCCCGCCTTGGCGAGCGCCCGCTCGTTGTCGATCACATGCTCGGGCGCCTGCACGATGACGTTGCCGATGGTGTCGTAACCGGCCCGCCCGGCCCGCCCGGCGATCTGGTGGAACTCGCGGGCCTTGAGCAGCCGGGTCCGCACACCGTCGTATTTGGACAGCCCGGTGAACAGCACCGTCCTGATCGGGACGTTGATGCCCACGCCGAGGGTGTCGGTACCGCAGATGACCTTGAGGTACCCGGCCTGTGCGAGCCGCTCGACCAGCCGCCGGTACTTGGGCAGCATGCCCGCGTGGTGCACGCCGATGCCGTGCCGCACCAGCCGGGACAGGGTCTTGCCGAAGCCGGAGGTGAACCGGAAGTTCCCGATGAGCGTGGCGATGGCGTCCTTCTCGGCCTTCTTCGCCACGTTGATGCTCATCAGCGAACTGGCCCGCTCCAACGCGGCGGCCTGAGTGAAGTGCACGACGTACACCGGGGCGCCCTGCGTGGTGAGCAGCTCCTCGATGGTCTCGTGCATCGGGGTGAGCACGTAGGAGTAGTGCAGCGGCACCGGTCGCTCGGCGCCGGCGATGACGGCGGTGGCCCTACCGGTGCGCCGGGTGAGGTCCTTCTCGAAGAAGCTGACGTCGCCCAGGGTCGCGGACATCAGGATGAACTGGACGTTGGGCAGTTCCAGGAGTGGAACCTGCCAGGCCCAGCCCCGGTCCGGCTCGCTGTAGAAGTGGAACTCGTCCATCACGACCTGGCCGACGTCCGCGTCGGCGCCGTCCCGCAGCGCGATGTTCGCCAGGATCTCGGCGGTGCAGCAGATGATCGGCGCATCGGCGTTGACCGCGGAGTCACCGGTCATCATGCCGACGTTGACGGCGCCGAACTGCTCACACAGCGCGAAGAACTTCTCCGAGACCAGCGCCTTGATCGGCGCGGTGTAATAGCTGCGCTTCCCCTCGGCCAGCGCGGCGAAATGCGCCCCGGCCGCGATCAGGCTCTTCCCGGACCCGGTCGGCGTGTTCACGATGACATTCGCGCCGGTCAGGATCTCGATCAGCGCTTCCTGCTGATGCGGATACAGGTGGATGCCCAGATCGGTCGCCCACTCGTCGAAGGCCTCGAACAGGGTGTCGGCGTCACGGGTCTCGGGCAGCCGTTCGCTCAGCAGTGGGATAGCGCTCATGATGCCTATAGATCGTGCCTTGTTACGCGCTGCTATCCAACTTGGCCTGTAGCAGCTCGATGTAGGTACTCATGTCCTGCCCGGTGTAGCGCTGGAGGAGTTCGAAGTACTGCCTGGCGGTGATCAACACCTGCGGCCTGGCGGTGTTCTCCAGCCTGGACCGGAGCAGCTCCTCGGCTTCGGCGTTCCTGTTCAGCCCGGCCATGCAGACCGAGCGGATGAGGTTGGGCACCTCCGGGTCGTCGAGCAGGGCGGCGAAGTGCTCCGTCTCGCGTTGCTCGGCCACGTCGACGAGGGCTTGGAGCAGCCGCGATTCCTGGTCGTCGGCGTCCATGCTCCGTGCTTTGGCGATGGCTGTCGCCGCTTCCGGTACCGCTCCGACCAGCAACTGGGCGAAGGCGCGACTCTGCCAGATCCAGCCGTCGTCCGGGGCCAGTTCGACGGCTCGGTCGAGATCCACCAACGCCTTCTGCGGCTGTCCCAAGGTGATCAGCAGATCTGCGTGAATCTCCAGGTAGTAGGCATCGTCCGGGGCGAGGTGGACAGCGTGGCCCAGATCCAGTTCCGCCTCCACCAGATTGTCCAGCTCCCGGTGTGCCATGCCCCGGAAGTACAGCGGGATGACCTCATCCGGCTCCAACTCGACGGCCCTGGTGAAATCCGTCAGCGCCTCCTCGTGGCGCTTCAGCTTGGCCAGCACCACACCTCGCCGGAAGTGTTCCACCGGCTCATCCGGTCGCCATCGAATCGCGGCGCCCAGATGCGGCAGGGCGGCTTCCGGTTGGTCCTGGTCCACGAAATGTCTGGCAAGTGCGCTGTGTGCCAGGCCCCGGTGGACGGCCTGCAACACGTCATCCTTGAGCAGTTCGGTCAGCAGGGAGAGTTGCCCGTGCACCTGGTCGGCGGCGAGCGCGTTCAGCTGGGCGCCATGCTGTTCCACGACGGGTAGATCGTTGTCTCTGCCCGCCTGTTCCAGGGTGGCGGTCGCCTGGCGGATCAGGTCGGTTTCAACCGCTGCGATCAGGCAGAGCAACCGGATCAGGCTCGTAGCCTGAGGGTCGTCTCCTGCGGAGAAGCTGTGATATCTCTCGTCGATCGCATCGCGAAAGAATGCACCGGACTGCTGGCTCCGAGTGTCGAAATAGTCGGCGAGCTTGCGGTGCCTCTCGTAGTAATCACTCAGACTCACCCGGCGTTGGACACGGATCATCGCCGAGCGGACCACCTCGTGATACCGCCACCCATCGGCGCGCTCACTGACGAACGGCTGGGCCCGCAACCACGCGAAGTCCTCCGCCGGTGACTCGCTCCCCGAGGCCACCGCGAACACGTCCTGATCCAGTTTCCGCGGCAACGCTCCCCACAGCGCCGCGTTCCGCAGCCGTTGATCCGGCACCCACTTGAGGAACCGCTCCACCACGTCACCGCTGGCGTCGCCCACCTCGTCCCGGTTGACCGGCCCCGACTCTGCCAGCATCGCCAGCCACACCGGCAGCCGGCCGGACAGCGACAACAGCACCGTGACGATCTCCTCGTCGGTGATCCCCCGCGTGGCCAGCAACTGCCTGGCCTCTACCGAGGTGAACACGTCGAGCGGAATGTCCTGCCGAACACCCAGATACGGGCCCCAGACGTTCACGTTCAACGCGTGCTGACCGGACACCGTGATGATCAGGTCTGCCGGCAGCTCGCCGAACCGCCCGGCGAACAGGTCCAGCAACCACGGCTCCAGAAACGTGCCGGTGCGCTCGAAGGTGTCCAGGAACAGCGAGACCGGCTTCCGCTTGGCCAGCAGCGCCAGGTCCTGGAGGAACGCCTTGGTCAACTCCTCGACCGGCGACAACACCAGCCGAACGTCCTGCCGGTCGCGGATCTTGCGGGTCACCTGGGCGCGCAATTTATCGGTCTTCTCCGCGGCCGCCTTGTCGTCCAGGATGCCGAGCATGCCGCCGACGACCGGAATGTCCTGCGCGGCCTTGAGTCCCAAGCGGACGGTGCCCTTGGTCAGCAGCGAGGCCAGCTCGTCGCGCAGTTCCGGATCCAGCTGCTCCTGCCGCTTCCGGTAGGCATCCAGCCGATCGGACAGGTTCTTGCACCGGGCGTCCTGTGAAGCGAAGTCCCGGGCGATCGCCCCCAACGCACCGGCCAGGTCCACACTGGACTCGTCGACGTACCCGGTCAGTCTCCCCGCCTCGCGGGACAGCCGGATGAACTGGTTGGCCAGGAACGACTTTCCGACACCGGCGTTGCCGTGCACGGTGAACAGCAACCGGCGGCGGGGATCCTCCAGCGGCAGCCGGAGGTTCTCGTCGAACCGGGCCAGATGGTCACCACGACCGATGAACCCACCGGCCTGCTGCCGCTTGATCAGATCCTGGAAGGAGACCATGTTCTAGACGGTATCGACTGGATCAGACAGTTCGCTGGTGGCTGTCCCGCAGCGCATCCATCGCCAGCGCCAAGGCCTGCGCGGGTGACCGCTCGTCGGCCAGGTCCTGACGCAGCGCGTCCACGGCTCGCCGCTCCCGGTCCACCGGCGCGGGCAGGTGCACCTGCCGATGGTCCTCGACCGGGTTCAGCAGCTCGACATCCGCCAGGGCCGCAGCAAGGTCTCCCCTTCTCACCTGCGCATATGCCCGACCCAGCAGTCCCCGGGTCGAGCCCGGATTGGCCTCCAGCCCCGCGGTGAACGCCTCGATCGCCTCGGTGAACCGGCCCAGTTCGGCCAGCAGTTCAGCCTGGCCGAACCGCGCCCAGCTGTACTTGGGGCGCAGCTCGGCGACGACCAGGAAGTCCTGCAACGCCAGGCTCGTCTCGCCCAGCTGGCCCCGGGCGGCCGCGCGGAGCGCGCGGGCCATGGGGTACTCGGCGAACAGGATCAACGCGGCGTCGCAGTCCTCCACCACCTCGCGGTACTTGCCCAGCTCCAGGTTGGTCAACGCGCGCCTGGCGAGGGGCCATGGGGAGGCGGGCATCAGCCGGATGCAGCGGTCGTGATCGGTCAGTGCCTCGTCGAACCGGCGCTGGTAGTGCAGCACCGAGGCCTTCTGGCCGTACGCCCAGCCGTACTGGTCGTCCAGCGCCACCGCCAGGGTGAGATCGGACAGCGCCTCGTCCAGGCGGTTCTCGTCGCGCAGGATCGCTCCGCGCTGAGCTCTGGCCACCGCGCGGTCCCGCAGTCGCAGCCGCCGGTCGGTGGCCAGCGCGGCCAGCAGTGCGAGGTTCTCGTCCTGGCTCCGCTCAGCGAGTTCACGCAGCTCCGCGCCCCGGTCGGCCAGCGCCGGCACGGCCGCGTCGAGGCCCGCCCGTTCGACGGCCTGGATGTAGCGGGACGCGAGTTCCGGTCGGTAGGCGATGCAGCCGGACAGGCCGCCCAGCGCGTGTTGCAGCGCGGCTTCGCCTTCGGCGCACATTCGGTGGTACAGCTGCTCGACTGCCAGGGGGCTGTAGTCGGGGTTGGTCCAGCGGCGGTCGGAGTCCGGCAGTCCCAGGGCGTCGATCGCCTGGCCGAAGTGCTCGGCCAGCCGCCGGTGATCGCGTTGCCACTCCTGTTTGCTGACCCGCCGCTGCACCCGCAGCATGGCCGCGCGCACCTCGTCGTGGTAGCGGAATCCCTCGCGGCCGGTGAGCAGGAACGACTGGGTCTGCAGCCAGGCGAAGTCCTCGGCCGGGGTCGCGGTGCCCGCCGCGGCGGCGAAGATGTCCCGGTCCAGGCGCCGGGGCAGGGCGCCACGCAGCGCGGTGTCCCGGCGGCGCTCGTCCGTCTCCCATTTGAGGAACCGGTCGACGGCCTCGACGCTGGGATCGGCCACCTCGGCCACGCTGCTGGGCCGGGAGGCGGCGAGCGTGGCCAGCCAGATCGGCAGCCGGCCGGACTCGGTCATGATCGTGTCCACCACGGCCGGGTCGACCACGCCCTGCTCGGCCAGCAACTGCCGGGCCTCCTGCTCGCTGAACACCTCCAGGGGGAAGTCCACGCGCTCGTGCAGGTGGTCGCTCCACCGGTTGGCATCGAGGGGCTTCCGGCCGGTGATGGTGATGATCACGTTGGCCGGCAGCGTGCCGTAGCTGCCCTTGCGCAGGGTCAGCAGCCAGGGCTCCAGGTGGGATCCGGTGCGCTCGAAGGTGTCCAGGAACAACGCGATCGGCCGGTTCCTGGTCAGGCCGCCGAGGTCGTGCAGGAAGGCCCTGGTGAGTTCCCGGTCCGGGTTGATGATCAGTTCGGCGGTGTTCCGGTTGCGGATCTTCTTGGCCAGCTCCGAGGTCAGCCGGTCCGCCTTTGTCGCCATGGTCTCCGGGTTCGCCAACGCGGTCAGCGGCCCGATCAGCGGGATCTGCCTGGCCAGCTCGGCGGCGACCCGGACGCTGCCCTTGGCGAAGTGGGACACCACGTCCTCGGACAGGTCGGGGTCGGCCAGCAGCTGTTCCCAGCGGTCCCGGTAGTTGGTCAGCAGCTGGCTCAGCGTCTTGCACTTGACGCCCTGCCGGAGGAAATCCTGCGCGATCGCCTCCAACATGCCGGGCACGTCGAAATCGTCCTCGTCGGCATAGCCGGTGAGATAGCCGCGTTCCTGGGCCAACAGCCGGAACTGCTTGGTCAATGAGGTCTTGCCGACACCACCGTTGCCGTGCACCACGAACAGCGACCGCCGCGCGGGGTCATCCGCGCCGAGGTCGAGGTTCTGTTCGAAATGGGTCAGCTGTGGTCGGCGCCCGATGAATCCCCCGGGTCGGACCGATACCGACTGTGGTGCCATAACTACTGAACATATCGCGAATCTAAGGCGAAATGAATGCAGCCTTTCGTGCCGCCCGTCTGAGCGCGCGCAGGAACACCGGCCCGGTGAGCAGCACCAGTACTGCCGTGGTGATCGCCCGGCCCAGATCCCAGCCCAGCGAGGTGGCCAGGCTGAAGGCGGCCAGCCGGATCAGGTTGTCCCAGACCGGATCGCCGGGCACGAAGGACACAGTCGTGCCGGTGCCCACCGCGTACGGCCAGAACGACAGGTTCAGCAGGAAGCCGTACATCAGGCTGGAGACCACCCCGTACAGCGCGAGCATGACCAGCTCGGCCCGGCCCTTGAGGTCGGGCAGGAGCCCGGCGCCCAACGCCACCCAGGCGGCACCGAGCATCTGGTACGGCAGCCATGGGCCGACGCCGCCGGTCAGCAGGGCCGAGGCGAACAGCGTGGTGTTACCCAGCACGAAGCCGAAGCCGGGACCGAAGACCCGGCCGCCGAGCACCATCAGGAAGAACACCGTCTCGATGCCCGCCGTGCCCGCGCCGAGCGGACGCACGGCGGCGCCGATCGCGGATAGCACACCGAGCATCGCCACGGCCTTGGAGTCCATGCCGCCCTCGGACAGCTCGGCCAGCACGACGGCCAGCACCAGCGGCAGCAACAGGGCGAACGTCCACGGGGCGTCGCCGCCATGGGCGATCTTGGAGTCCGGGGTGACCAGCAGTGGCCAGCCGAAGGCGGCGATGCCGATCAGTCCACAGAGGATCAACAGCACTGTCGTTTTGGGACGGACGGAGATCATGCGGACAGCG
Organism: Pseudonocardiaceae bacterium YIM PH 21723; assembly: GCA_003600225.1. Lineage (GTDB taxonomy): Bacteria > Actinomycetota > Actinomycetes > Mycobacteriales > Pseudonocardiaceae > QZFT01. The sequence goes on along the minus strand of QZFT01000063.1, from coordinate 23,967 downwards.
CTCCCGCCACCTGGTCGACGGTGAGCACCGGCAACGGCGCGAACACCTTGGCCATCTGCGGCGCGAACACCGGCGAACTGGTGATCACCTCCGCGGCGGGCCCGTCGGCGACGACCTCACCCTCGGCCATCACGATCACCCGGTCGGCGAACTCGGCGACGAACTCCACGTCGTGGGTGGACAGCACGACGGCCGCGTCCAGGTCCTTCAGCGTGGCGGCCAGCCGGGCCTTGCCCGGGTAATCCAGGCCCCGGGTGGGCTCGTCCAGCAGCAGCACCGGGGGCACGGCGGTGAGCGTGATGGCCAGCACCAGGCCCAGCCGCTGCCCCTCGGACAGGTCCTTCGGGTGCTCCTGCGGGTCGATGCCGGGCACCAGGTCGTCCAGGATCTTCCGGCAGCTGCCCGACGGCATGCCGGACTCCCGGTCCGCCTGCGCGCATTCCGCGGCGACCGTCTCCAGGTACAGCAGGTCGCCGGGGGTCTGCGGCACCAGGCCGACCAGTTCCCGTCGCTGGGCGGGCTTCATCGTCTTCGGGTCCTGGCCGCGGACGTCGACCGTGCCGCCGCTGCGTGGGCCGCTGCCCTGCACCGCCCACAGCAGGCTGGACTTGCCGGAACCGTTGCGGCCCATCAACGCGACCCGCTCACCGTCCCCGATGCGCAGGTCCACGCCCCGCACCGCGCGCGTCTTGCCGTACTTGACCTCGACTCCGGAGGCGTCCAGCAACGAAGTAAGGGTGCCCCTTGCTGCGTTGGACGCAGTGAGGGTGCCCCTTACTGCGTTGAGCGCGGTGTGGGTGCCCCTTACTGCGCTCACCCGGCGGGCGTCCCGGATGGACACCGGGACCGTGTCCCAGCCGGCGACGGTGGCCAGCCGGACCACGGGCGGGGCGACGGGCGAGCCGGCCAGCACCGGTCCGGGTTCGCCGACGATGGCGGGCTCGCCGCCGCCGGGCAGCCACAGCACGCGGTCGGCGTACTGGACGACGCGTTCCAGCCGGTGCTCGGCGATCAGCACCGTCATACCGAGGTCGTGCACCAGCCGTTGCAGGGCCGCCAGTACCTCTTCGGCGGCGCCGGGGTCCAGGGCGGACGTCGGCTCGTCGAGCACCAGCACCCGCGGATGCGCGGTGAGCGCGGCGCCGATGGCGACCCGCTGCTGCTGACCGCCGGAGAGTGTCGCGAGTGGACGGTCCCGCAGTTCGGCGAGGCCCAGGAGGTCCAGGGTCTCCTCGACGCGCTTGCGCATCACCGCATTCGGCAGCCCGATGGATTCCATCGAGTAGGCGAGTTCCTCTTCGACGTTGTCCGCCACGAACCCGGCTAGCGGGTCCTGGCCGACCATGCCGACCACGTCGGCGAGCTCCCGCGGCGGGAACTGGGCGGTGTCCCGGCCGTCCACCAGCACCCGGCCGGTGAGGGTGCCACCGGTGAAGTGCGGGACGAGCCCGTTCACCGCACGCAGCACAGTGGACTTACCGGCGCCGGTTCTGCCCACCACCAGGCACAATTCACCCTCGGGGACGGTGAAGTCCAAATTGGACACCGTGGGCTCTGACGCCCCGGCGTAGGTGATGGAGACATTGTCGAACGTGATCATCGGGTCCTCACCGCGATGGGGGCCAGCGCGACCAGCACGCCGAGTGCGGGAATCAGCGGCAGCGTGGGAACTTCGATCGGCACCACGGACATCACCAGTCCGCTGCCTCCGGAGGCCGAGACGAATACCGTGGCCGCCGCGGCGATCGCGCCGCTGCCGGCCACCACGGACTCCTGCCAGCGCCACGGATCCGGCCGGTACCGGGTGCGCGGCACCCGCTTGGCGCCCAGTCGCAGCCCGGCGATGGCCAGTCCGGCGCCGGCCAGCAGCAGGCCGAACGTGACGTACGGCGAGGCCTGTCCATCCAGGAGCCCGTAAATACCGACGCACAGTCCGATCAACCCGGCCAGCACCAGCGCCGACGTCAGCCGGCGGGTGCCGGCCGGAACGGAGGCGGTGCGGCCGTAACCCCGGGAATCCATCGCCGCGGCCAGGGCGAGCGAGCGATCGAGGGCGTCCTCCAGCACCGGGACCAGCAGGGTGCGCAACGCACGCCAGCCGCGAGCGCCGTCGCCCCGCAACCGCCGCGCCTTGCGCACGGCCTTGGCGCTGGCCACCAGCTGCGGAGCGGTGGTCAGCGCGACCACGACGGCCACGCTGACCTCGTACAACGCCGCGGGCATGCTGCGCAGCGCCCGCTTGGGGTTGGCCAGCGCGTTCACCGCGCCGATGCAGCCGAGCAGCGTGGCCAGCTGCAAACCTTGGTACAGCGCGAACAGCAGGCCCTCGGCGCTGACCGGTCCGCCCAGCCGGATGCCCTTCGCCCAGGAGGGCAACGGGATCTCCGGCAGGGTGAACAACACGGTCTCGCCGGTGATCCCGCCGAGCAGCACGTGGAACACCACCCGCAGCGCGATGATCAGCAGGCCGAGCTTGAGGAACACGCCATAGGCATCGGCCCACGGCGCTTCGGTGCGGCAGGCCACCGCCACCAGCCCGGCGACCGCGATCACCAGGCCGAGCAGCAGTGGATTGGTCGTACGACTGGCGGCGACGGCGAGCAACAGCCCCCACAGCCACCAGGCACCGGGGTGCAAGGTCACTCTTCCGCCTTACGACGCTTGCGGACGATCACGAAGGCGGCCCCGGCCAGGACAACGATCACCAGGATGCCCAGTACGACGCCCCACCAGCTGGAACCCGACTGCTGAGCAGCAGGCTGGGTACCGGCCGAGGTGCTGGGCGAGTTGTCGGTGGTGGCGGCACTCGACGATTCTGACGAAGCGGGTGCCGAACTGCTCGCCGAGGTCGAGCTCGGCGCCGTGGTGGTGGTCTGCCCAGGCTGTCCTGGCTGCTCCGGCGCCGGCTGCCCAGGAGCGGGCTGGTTCGGCGCGGGCTGTCCCGGGGCGGGCTGACCGGGCGCCGGACCCGGCTGCTGCGGCAGCGCGGGCCTGGCCGGGGGCGCGATGCCCGGCTGCGAGCCGGAGCCGAAGGACCAGCCCTCGACGCTGCCCGCCGGCGGCCGGTAGTTGCCGGCACCGAGATCGCTGTACACCCAGGAACCGCCGGGCTGGGCGTGCCAGTAGGACCAGTACGCGGTGGCCGGTGGCGTGTTCACGCACGGGTCCGAGGCCGGGTTTCCGTTGATCCGGCAGACGAATCCGGGCTGCTTGCTGGGGAACACGTAGCTGAACCCGGCGCCCTGCAACGCGGCAAGGCCGCTGCCCGGGCTGCCGGGGGCACACGCGACGGTGCGGGAGCCCTGGAAGTCCACCACGACGGTCACGCCGTCGGCGGTGGTGCAGGCACCCGCCTGAGCAGGGGGGACGGGAACGGCGAAGGTGCCGGTGACCACGAGGGCCACCAGCACCGTCACCAGGCGAAAGAACTTGATCACGGGCCTACCGTCGGTGCGGTCCCGGCGCCGAAGGACCAGCCCTCGACCGAACCGGGAGCGGGGTTGTAGCTGCCTGCGCCGGAGCTGCTGTAGGTCCAGCTGCCACCCGGGGTGCCGTGCCAGTACGACCAGTAGGCGGAACCGTTCGGGTTGGTGCAGGTCGGCTGATTATTGATCTTGCAGACGAAGCCGGGGAAACTCGGCGGGAAGCCGTAGGTGAAGCCGGCCCCGGTCAGTGCGGCCAGGCCGCTGGCCGGGTCACCGGACGCACACTGGGTGGACGGGCTGCCACCGGTTCCGGTGAAGTCCACGATCACCGTGACGCCGGAACCGGCGGGGGAGCACGCCGCTGCGGAAGCGGGCGATGCGACGGCCACCGTTAAACCGGCGGCCAGGACCAATGCGGAGAGAGCGGATACGAATCGACGGATCACTGCGTACCTCCTGCGTTCTTACGCTTGCGAGCGAGGAACAGCGCGCCGAGGCCACCGGCCAGCAGGATCACCGCGATCGCCACGATCCAGAGCACGTTCGCTCCGGTGAAGGCCAGCGGGGAAGAGGACCCTGTCGGAGTGGTCGCGGCGGGTGTGGTGGTGGGAACAGCCGCGCCGGGAGTCGTGGTGGCAGTGGTGGTGCCGGGCTCGGTGGTCGGAGCCGGAGTGGTGGTCGTGGTCGTCGGACCACTGGGCGTGGTCGTGGGGGTCGGCGTGCAGTCCAGCGTGGGCACCGCGGTGGCCGCACCGTCCTTGCCGACGTTGGTGTAGGTGACGCCCGCCAGACCCAGAATCGCCTGGGAGGTGGCCCGCGGCGCGTTACCAGGATCGAATCCGGTTGCCTTGTAGGCGATTCCACCGCGCTGGTCGGCGGGACCGGAGCAGCCGACCTGCAGGGTCTTCAGGAAGCCCACGGCCTTGTCCGCCGCAGCGCCGTTGCCACCGGCACGCAGCGTCGACGCGGCGAGACCTGTGCTGTTGGAGTTGAGGTCCTCCGCGCCCTGTCCACCGCCGTAACCGCCGTTGGCGGCCTGCTTGCCCGCCAGCCAGGTCAGCGCCTTACCGGCCGGCTCGGCACGGTTCACGCTCAGCAGGGCCTGGGTGGCGACCGCGGTGACGTCCACATCGGACGTACAGGTGGGCGCGCCGAGGAAGGTGGGGAAGCCACCGTCCGGGCACTGGGTTCCGGCCAGGAAGTCCACTTCGGACCCCGGGGCCTCACCGGCGCGGTGCAGGGCGATCACTGCCAGGGACTGGCCGAAGTTGTTGCTGGAGTCGCCGAAGTCGCTCTTGTCGAGGAACCGGCCGTTGGCCTGGCGCAGCGCCTTCAGCTCGGCGACGACATCACGGCCGCCGACGGCGTGCGGGTTCAGGCCCTGCGCCTGCAGGGTCAGCACCAGCTTGGCGTGCGCGCCGGAGTAGGACTCGGTGGTGCCGTCCCCGATGTATCCGGTCAGGATGTCCGGCTTGGTCAGCCAGGAGGTGGCCTTCACCGCGCTGTCCTGCGCGACCTTGACCGCGTCAAAGGCCAGGATCGCGTCGGCGGTGAGGCCCTGGTCGTCGAAGTCGCCGACGCCGGGGATCTTGTTGACCATCTTCTCGCCGTCCACCAGCTGGGTGGTCAGCCAGCCCGCCGCGGCTTTGCCGGGGTCGGTGGTGGTCTCCGCGAAGGCGGTGGGAGCGGAAGTGATCATGGCGACGGCCAGCCCCAGGGCCGCGCCCGCTCTCAGGAGCGCAGGAGTCATCGAACAGCGCCTTTCCGCAGTCCTCGACGGTGACGGTGTGTGCATGCCTGCCCGGGTATTCGGGCTCATCGCCGAAGCGATCTACCGTTGCGGGTCAGCGCCGGAATTCGACCGGACTTCCCCCGGGCAGGCACGTGTTCTACGTGTACTTCGATGCTGCGGCACGACCTAGATCGAGTCAAACTCGGTGCAAACACAGGCTGGTGGCAGGACTATTACGGCCCACCCGTTCGGAGCAAGCGTTTTCACTCCGGGTGCGACCGACGCCGCCGGGCGAGCCAGAAACCGGCCAGCACCAGTCCCACGACGACCGCCGCGCCCAGCCCCCAGTAGAAGCTGTCCATGGTGCCGCTCTGGTCCACCGGAGCCGGAGCGTCGACCAGGGTGAACCTCAGCGGGCTGGTGACCTCGATGCTGTCCGGGTCGGGATCGACGGCAGTCACGAGCTGGAGCCCGGCTTACGGGCCAGCCAGAACGCGCCGGCGCCACCGACCAGCAGCAGGCCGCCCAGCATCGCCAGGTAACCCACGTGCACACCGGTGTCGGCCAGCGGAACGGACGGCTTGGCCGGCGGTGCGGCGATCGTCTCCGGCTTCGGAGCCACGGGGGTCTCCGGTGCGGAACTGGGCGGGGTCGCGGCACAGTCCAGCGCGGGAGTACCGGCGCTCGCGCCGTCCTTGCTGACGGTCGCCAGGTTCACGCCGGCCAGGCCGGGTACGCCCTGCGCGGTGGCCCGAGCCGCGTTGGCGGTATCGAATCCCGCGGCGCTGTAGGCGATGCCGCCACGCTGGCCGGCGGGTGCGGAGCAGCCCTGCTGCCAGGAGGTCAGCAGCGCGGCGGCCTTGTCGGCCTGGGCGTTCCGGCCACCGGCCCGCAGCGCGCCGAGCGCCAGGCCGGTGCTGTTGGTGTTGATCGCGGGGGCGGCGGGGCCACCGGTGAAGCCGCCATTGGCGTTCTGCTGGCTCACCAGCCAGTTCAGCGCCTTGCCGGCGACGTCTTTCTTGCCCGCGGTCAGCAGTGCCTGCACGGCCAGTCCGGTGGAGTCCACATGGGACTCGCACCCGTCGCCGCTCTCCAGCTTCAGCGGGAAGCCGCCGTCCTTGCACTGGTTGCCGGCCAGGAAGACGACCTCGTTGCCGGACTTGCCCGCCCGGTGGAGGGCCATCACGCCGAAGGACTGGGTGAAGGTGTTGCTGTAGTCCTCGCCCAGGTCGACGAACCGGCCCTTGTCGTTGCGCCGGGCGATCAGCTCGGTCAGCAGATCCCGGTTGCCGACACTGGCGGGGTTCTTGCCCTGGGCCTGCAGGGTCAGCGCGAGCTTGGCGTGCGCTCCGGCGTAGGAGCTGGTCTTGCCGTCGCCGACGTATTCGGTGACGTTCTCCGGCTTGCTCAGGAAGGCGGTGGCCTTCGCGGCGGCGGTCTGCCCGACCTTGGCCGCGTCCAGAGCCAGCACGACGTCCGTGGTGAGGCCGTAGTCCGGGTACTCGACGCCGTCGAAGACGGTGACCATCCGCTCGCCGTCTTTGAGCTGCGCGGCGAGGTAGCCCGCTGCGGCCTTGACCGGGTCGGTGGTGGTGTCCGCCGCGAGGGCGGAGGTGGGCAGGAGCAGGGTGCCGGCCAGGCTCAGGGCCAGGCCTGCCTTGACGAGCTTGGTGCGTGCAGGGGTCATCGAACGCCTTCCAAAGATTGTGGATTGGATGTTGAAGCAACTGTTTCCCCTGGCCAAAACGGTTTTGGTGGGTCTCTGGGCCGAACGGAGCAGTGCCGAGGTGACGGATGGGTCACCTGCCCAGGTCAGAGCCAGGTCCATTTCGTAACTGTGACCTGCAACCGCTGTCGCTCTCTGCCGAAATGGTTGACATCGACTATTTGAAGTCGGATAGTCGAAATTGACTAAGGAGCGATGAGTGGCAACACGACGCAAGGTGAGCAATCCACTGGCCCTGGCAGTGCTGGCGTCGCTGCTGGAACGGCCGATGCACCCGTACGAGATGGGTCGTCAGCTGGTGGAGCGGGGCAAGGACCGGGACTTCAAGTTCACCCGCAGCTCGCTGTACATGGTGGTCGACCAGTGCCTGCGGGCCGGTTTCTGCGAGGAGCAGGAGACGGTCCGGGACACGCAGCGCCCGGAACGCACGGTCTACCGGCTGACCGAGCCGGGTCGCGTCGAGCTGTTCGACTGGCTCCGCGAGCTGGTCGCCGAACCGAAGTCCGAGTACCCGGCCTTCGGCGCGGCCCTGTCGCTGCTCATGGTGCTCAACCCGGCCGAGGCGCAGGAGCTCCTGGAGCGTCGGCGCGACGTGTTGCAGGCCCAGGTCGAGGAGATCCGGACGACCCGTCAGGGTGCGCTGGACGCGGGCGTGGCCTGGTTCCACCTGATCGAAGAGGACTACCGGCTGACCGTGACGGAGGCGGAGCTGACCTTCGTCACCCGGCTCACCGACGACATCGCCAAGCCCGACTACGCGCAGACATGGCACCGATACTTTGGGGGGAAATCATGAAGGCAGCGATCATCGGCGGCGGAATCGCCGGCCCGGTCACCGCGATGGCATTACGCAAGGCGGGCATCGAGGCCTCCGTTTATGAGGCCTACGCGGATCCCGCGGACGGTATCGGCGGCGGACTGAGCATCGCCCCCAACGGCATCAACGCCCTAGCTGTCGTGGGCGCCGACCACGCGGTGCGCGCCGCGGGTTATCCGATGCCGTCGATCTCCCTGCACAGCTGGACCGGCAAGCTGCTGGGCACCTTCAACGATCTCCCACATCTGCCGGCCAGCGCCACGGTCATGCGCACCGACCTCTACCGGGCCCTGCACGACTGCGCGGCCGAACAGGACGTCAAAATCCACTTCGGACACCGCCTGCAGTCCGCAGCGGAGGGTGATTCGGGCGTAGAGATCCGCTTCGCCAACGGCGTTTCCCTGGACGCGGACATCCTCATCGGCGCCGACGGCATCCGCTCCACGGTCCGCTCGCTGATCAACCCGGCCCCCATCGAGCCCCGCTACTCCGGCCTGCTCGGCTTCGGCGGGATGGCCCCGGACCTAGGCCTGGGCGAACCCGGTGGCTGGCACATGTACTTCGGTAAGAAGGCCTTCTTCGCCTACCAGGTGCTGCCCGACCGCAGGACGGCCTGGTTCGCCAACCTGCCCCATCGCTCGTATTTGTCGTACGCCGAGGCGACGGCCATCCCCAACACCGAGTGGCTGGCGTCGCTGACGGAGGTGTTCTCCGCGGATCGCACCCCAGCGGTCCGGGTGTTGTCGCAGGCCTACGACATGGTGAACGTCGGCCCCATGCACGACCTGCCCACGGTCCCGGTGTGGCACCGTGGCCGGATGGTCCTGGTCGGCGACGCCGCCCACGCCACCTCCCCGAGCTCCGGACAGGGCGCGTCCCTGGCCGCGGAGAGCGCCGTTGAACTGGCCCGCTGCCTGCGCGACCTGCCCGTTTCCTCGGCATTCTCGACTTATGAGGCTCTGCGGCGTCCCCGAGTGGAGAAGATCATCGCCGCCGGTCACCGGACCAACAACGACAAGGCCGCCGGCCCTGTGGCCCGCGTCCTCCGGGACCTGTTGATGCCTGCTGTCATGAAACTGATGAACCCGGGGAAGGCCTTCCAGGCGGTACACGGCTACCAGATCGACTGGGACGCGCAGGCTGTACTGCCGCTGACTCGTTCTGTGTAGTGCATACGGCTACTTCTCGGATTCCTGGACGACGGGTCACCATACTGGGTGTGATGCTCAGCATCCGATAAGCTTCCGTCTCATGAGTTTCGTGCAGCTACCGGCGGATCCGCCTACACAGTTCGACTTGGTGGATCTGTTTGCTGGGCCAGGTGGGCTCGATGTGGCAGCACACTGGATGGGGATCCCTGTTGAAGGAATTGAAATTGATCCCAATCCATGCGAAACCAGGAAGAAAGCCGGACTAAAAACTAAGAATTCCAGTGTCCGTGATTTCACTCCCGAGGATTTTCCGACTGCCAATGTCTTGGTGGGGGGGCCACCTTGCCAGACGTATACCGTTGCAGGTGGCGGTGCAGGCAGAAGGGCGCTCAATCAAGTTCTCGAATTTGTTAAGCGGATGGCAAGCGGCGATGATGTCACAAAAGAGCTGGAGACGCTCGACGATGAACGTACGGGACTTGTTCTTGAGCCATTGAAATGGATCCTCGGGTCTCATAAAATCGGGAAACCTTATGAATCAATTGTTCTAGAGCAGGTTCCCGCGGTGAAGCCGGTTTGGGATGCCTATAAAGAGGCACTTGAGGGTATCGGCTACAAAGTGGATGTCGGTATTTTGCATACCGAGGATTTCGGTGTGCCTCAGACTCGTCGCCGAGCGATTCTGGTTGCACGCTATAAAGTCCACGTCAAACTTCCAAGCCCAACCCACCGCAGGTACCACAAGGGTGTCGCGCGCTCGGATGGTGACGCATCTTTGCTGCCTTGGGTGGCAATGAGTGACGCGCTCCATCGGCCGGAGGCTTTTACTGTCATCTCCAACTACGGGACCGGCGGTGACCCGAAGCTGCGAGGTCGACGACGATCAGATGAGCCGTCGGCAACGGTGACCGGTAAGATCTCGCGTAATCGGCTGGTCACGACCGAGGCGCCAGAACGGGATCTTCCTCGGCTCACGGAGTCGGAAATGGGTCGACTACAGACCTTCCCTGCAGATTATCCTTGGGGTACTAAGGATCTTGCTCAGCAAATTGGTAATGCCATTCCGCCGCGCCTTGCCGCTCATGTTCTTGCTGCTGCTTTGGGGCTGACTTTCAAGCTTAAAGACCTTGACGCGGTAGTCAAGGCGAAATGGGACCCAGGACCGTATGAAAAACCGCTTCTGCCGACGGTACGAGCAGAACCTCAACTGGATCGACTGCAAGACATCACATTATTCGACGTATGAATCATGGTGCTCTCATTCACCGGAAACGCCTCGTGTTATGTCCACTGGGTCTGTCGATCCCAGCGGACATAACACGTCTTGGTGTGCGAATTCAGCCTGCCAGTGCAGCCTGGATCTCCAGTCCCACTGCATGTGCCACGAGGGGTGGGCAAGCGTTCCCGACCTGGCTGTAGCGAACCGTCTTCTTTCCGGAGAAGATCCATTCTTCTGGGAAAGATTGAAGCTTTGCGACTTGATCGATGGTCAGCTTGGGAAATCCCTTGTATCCGCAGCTAGGATCCCATTTGTATTCTGCGTTCGGAATTTCATCTCCGACAGAATGGCCATTGATGCCCATCTTCTCCCAGCGTCGCTTCGCCCCTGTGGGTCCAAGATCGGGTCCGCCTCGTTCGCGTGACCCTCCAACAATGGTGGGGGCGACGTCATTTGCGAGTTCACGCCATGCATCGACGTCCGGCCAGCCTCTCGAGGCCATCGAATCGCCGAGGACTTCGCTGACAGTAAGTCTCATTCCTTGCGGTTCGGGTACTCTGAAGTCTCCCGGTACGTCTTTGGAGAGTGCGACCAGCATGCCTTGACGCCGGCGTTGAGGTACTCCGTAATTCTGTGCGTCAATGACGAACCATGTCCAACGGTATTGAAGATGTGCTAGCTCTTGCTCGATGTATGTTCTGATCGCACGATATTTATCGTTATCCGCTAGATTGGGAACATTCTCGATCAGGAGCACTTTTGGTTTCACTGCGTGGATCAGCAACGCAGTCGCTCGGAGTAGCTTGAGTTCTTTTTCAGTTCCGCGGGGGCGATGGACGGTGGCCATGGCCTGTACTCGAGGAAGTCCTGCTGACAGTAGATCGACCTGGTGTACTAGATCATCTAGATCCTTGTTCTCCAGGGGGTTGAACTCTTCCAAATCGATGTTTCGCACGTCCCAGTGGGGCCTGTTGAAGCGAAGTGTCTCGCACGCCTCAGGCAGGTTGTCGATGAGCAGAGCCGGATGGAATCCGGCGCGCTCAAGCCCGAGTGCGGAGCCCCCACCTCCAGCGCAAATTTCCAAAGATGACCGGCGCAATGGCGCCCCCAGATGTGATCTATTCACAGTCGGCACAGCTCGGTCCACTCCAGTCTTCCGATGATAGTTTATTCTGTTCGCAGAGCCTTGGTTGATCTGATCAGGATTTACCTAGCGCCGCGTAGATGGATCTGCCGATTGCTTCGGCCAGTGGTGGTGGGCATGCATTGCCGATCTGCCTGAAGCGGCGAGTCTTTTTACCCGCGAAATTCCAGTCGGCGGGGAATCCCTGCAGGATGGCTACTTGCTCTGTGGTGAGTGGCATCATCCCTACCTTCGGTTCGAGATTGGGATCCCAGCGGAAGTCCGGGCCGGGAACCTCACCCGCAACCGTCGAGCCATTGATGCCTAGGCGTGCCCAGATCTTCTTGGTTCCGGTCGGACCAAGATCCGGCCCACCATGTTTCTCGGAGCCGCCGACGATGGTCGGTGCAACCTGATTGGCGTGTGCTGACCACCGCATCACGTCCGGCCAGCCGCCTGCGCTCATGGAATCGAGAAGAACTTCACCGACTGTCAATGCAGGTGCCGTCAGACGTTCTGGTTCTTTAAAGCCGTCCAAGGCATTGCCCTTGAAGGCAACCAGAATTCCATGTGGGCGACGCTGGTGTACGCCGTGTTCAATCGCATTAATGATGAACCACCGAGAGCAGTATCCGAGGTGCCTTAGCTCTGCTTCGATCTTCAGTCGATCGTCCTGGAGGCGCAAATCATTCACCAGGGCTGGCACATTCTCTACCAATACCGCTCGCGGTTGGATACCATGTATCAACATCACCGTGTCGTGGAGGACTTTAAGTTCGGCTTTATTTCCATCCGGTTTGTTCGGATTAGCCATTGACGCGAGACGCGGCGTCCCTGCGGCGAGCAGATCTACGTCGTATACCTGTGGATAATCGCAGGGGTCAAAATTGGTGACGTCCATGCGCGCAACGGGCCACTCAGGCCTGTTCAATGAGAGCGTGTCGCATGCGTGGGGATTTTGTTCTACCAGGAGGACGGGATCGAATCCCGCGCGTTCAAGCCCGAGTGTCAGCCCGCCTGCTCCCGCGCAGACCTCCACGAGAGACAGGCGCCGTGACGTCTTCTTCAGGTGAGTGTTGTTCACGACTGACATGATTCCTCTCGGTTCAGTCCGCATCAGAGTCCTCGGAAGTGGACTTCTTCGGGGTCTTCCTGTCGCGTATTTCTGCCGAGAAATCGATCAGAAGTTGCTCAAAAATGGGTATGAGCGCATCGATGGATTTCTGTGGCACCTGACCGTCGTCAGGGCCAGCTGGCAGGCTGTTGGGCTGGATCGGATCCTGTCCGGCTTCGCTAATCCAGTGTCTAAGTGCGCTGTCGTCCGGTTGAGCGGAGGGTGCCATCAGCTCAAATACCTGTGTGGCTCCGACCAGGTCGATTGCGGTTGAAAGTCCATTCAGGTTGTCACTGATCGCCTGGCGGTCCTCCTGTGACTGCTTCTCTACGAGTCCTACGAATGCTAGAGCAATTGGCCGATAATGAATTATATTGAGCCGCAAAACTGTATGGAGCATATCCTGATACGTGCAAGCAATTTCGACTGTTCGATAGTTACTGCCGTTGCGAAATAGTTCTCCTGCCCACCATAGGCGGGAAAAAGTCTGAACATTCTGGTTCCCGCAGAATCTTGTGCCTTGGATCCTTCCGGACCGACCCAGGTGGCGCCAGGCAACGTAGTCGGGGGCCGCGATCATGGAGATGAAATTCCAGATATCGGGCGTAGCCGCCTCGGCCCTTGTCATGCGGAGCGACGCGTGGAGTCGTGGCGCCAGCCAGGCGTCTGCCTGTGTTCGTTTGCCGTCGAAACGCGCCATAGCCTCTTCAAACAGCTCACGGAGAGGTTCCATCTGCCATCGCGGTTCGTGCGAAGGCAACGGATCCACGGCATCAATCAAGGCATTCAGTGGTGGGTACTGACTTCCTGAAAGGACTCCTGGGTCGATGTACTTCTCAGCGATGATGCCCGGAAGGCGACCAAGAGTTGCGGGGAGTACGGCAGTGTCGATCATTACCCGGCGTTCTCCTCTCTGGAGGCTGCCCGAACGGCGGTGGCCATCTTCTTGGCTATCTGGCTGCGTCGCGCAGCCGCGTATTGAACACCGGCTTGGAGTTTGTTGAAGCCAACCTCCTCTTTTTCCCGGGTCGCCAGCTTTCGCAGCGCATCGTTCAGCTGCAGTCCAGGCATGACGTCAGGCAGCATCATACGAATCACTGCTTCCCGCCAACCGGAGGGCATCAATGGTTCTCCGATATCCTCATCGCCGATTTCATTGATTGCGGCGAGGAACATGGCGGTCCAGGCATCGTGGGCGATTTGTCCTGCGGTGAGGTGTCGGAGCACTCCGTCGGCACCCGAAGAGCCTGGCAGGTGAAGTGTCTCGATGAGCCCGTCGACTGCGGTCGTGTTCAGATAGACGACAGGTGGACTCTCACCGGTATCGATAATCCAAGGCGTATCCTTGAAATCACATAGCCATGATGGCTCGCCCTCTGTGAAATCTACCTCGCGAATCTCGATATCCTGTTGACGAACTGGAATCGATGACTTTAGGTCGACCCACCAATCTTTCGATACTCCGATTAGTCGAAACGGAACATTGTCCACAGTGGCCACGATCGATGCAGCCACTGAGGCACGTCGCAGGTGGTTCGATTGGTAGACGTCGATTGATCCTGCCCAGTGTTCGCCCTGCTCGATCAGTTGTACGGAGTGTTGTGTGTTGGTTGCATCTTCTTCGATCGTAACGATGCACGACACGTTCGACCATGGTCCTCGGGATATCTCAGAGGCGGGCTTGGCTACCCTGACCTTCAGGGTTGCTGCCTCCCAGGCCTCAATTCCGGCTTGATGTAGTGCGACGACTCGTTCAGAGCTCGACAATTTCGAGAGGGGGAGTCGTGCTCCATCTACAGTCACAGAGCTGATCTCGAACTTGATGTCTTCTATCAGCGTCTCATAGGGGAATGCGGTTTTCACGCGGTCTTCCCTCCAAAACGTGGGACTTCTACGACCAGTTTGGAGTGTTCGCTGGGAATCGGGTGGGAGGACGGATTAGTGACGCCTGTAAAGATGGCTGCGCGGACACCAGGCTCGATGAAAAGATTGTTGTTTTCGACTCGGCATCCGTGCGAGGCGATGAGAGTTTCCCAATCGATGCTAATGCCGCCTTTTGATCGTGTGGCGAACTTCGCAATAGGAGTGAGCAACCAGGGATACGAGGCCTCTGGCAGTCGCACCTCGACTTGGACTCGCCAAGCGCCCGAATCCTCTAGCTCGGCTTCGAGCTCGTGAACTACCGGGACCTTTTGTGGCCCGCGAACGCTTCCCTGTATGGGTGAGCCGGCTGGCCCTGGCCATTTCAAGCGCAGTAGGTCTTGCACGATCTTGGGGCCTCCGGTGTTCCGGGCTTCTTTCCGGCCGATCAAGCGTCCGATCGCTACATCAGCGGCATCGTGGAACTTCTTGATCCGGGAGATCGCACCCCATTCGTAGACTGAGATGAGTTCCTCAGTACGGCCCCATTTATCGTGTTCGGGAGGCTCTGACGCGCGGAGGAATCGTTCGGCGAGGTCGAGGTCGTTGCCGTCTCGATCGAGCACGGCGTAGCCGGCCAGCAGTACAGCATGGAATGGATCTATACCGAGGGGGAGGCTGCGGGCCGGACGCCGAGCTACCACCATGCGGTTTCCCCGCATGTATGTCACTTGGTTCGATGGTTTCTCGTCGTTATCCGTGGCTTGGGTCAACAGCAGGACCGCGGAATGGGTACACGACGGACTTTTTCCATCTCGCGTGCCGGGAACAGAGAGATCAACCTCTACTTGAGCTACCTGCTCGGTGGAGGTCGGTATGGCTACCGTCTCTCGGTTCAGGTAGGCCTGAAACGCGCGGCAAGCGGCGGGATGGAGGGTGCGTGGGTCTACGCGTTCTTCCTCGATGACGACCGTGTCATTACGTTTGGTAATGACGCTGGCTTCCAGGAGCGGCATGGCATCGCGACTCCCCGTCATTGCTGGCCAGAAATCGTCGGCAAGGGCGCTGACGAGTTTTTGGTGCATGCCCGGCAGCAGCTGTTGTGAGTTCTTGCCGTTACCAGAGGAGTAATGGGCGCCGACAATGAGAAATGATGTACCTGGTTCGTCTGACTCGCGGTGGAGGTGGAGGTCCTTGACGGTCTTGTCGTTGGCCCACCAGGAGCGTGAAACGCCTTGGTACTCTGGATCGGTGTCGGATTCGCCGAACCATGCTGGCCCGGCGTATTCCTCGCCCTGCACCTGATGCCAGGGAAGATCTAGTCTGCCAATCACACGTTGCCGGGTCCGACCTTCTTCCGGTTTGGACAAGGTCGAATTGATCAAGACCAGGTTGAACTTACTGGCGGCCCATAGTGTGGCCTTGCCCAGGCCATAAGAACCACCGGCCCGGTCATTTCCCTTCTTGCTGCTGTCGAGTTGCCGGCGAACGACTGCAGCGAACTTGCCGTCGCCGTATTCGGGTCCCGTCAGACCGGTTGCGTTGAAGTCTTCTGCCTTCAACAGGATTAGCGACTTACCTGAATCGAGATCCCTCAGTGCGGCTCGTAGGCTCCGCCCTACCTTTTGTGCATCCGTCGCCGCTGCTTTGTAGTGAGCTTTTAGCTCCTGCCACTGCAGTGCAGCGAGAAAAGCGTCGCGATGACTCCCGGTGAGCTCGGTGAGCGTGTATCGCACACGAACGGGCTTCTCCGGGATGAGTAGTTCGTCGAGCGAGTTCTGGGTCGCTTCCCTGATCAATGACGTCAGATCGGCTTCGAAGGCGAAACCCGCAGCGTTGCCGTATTCGCGGCCCCCGTCACGGTGCGCTGGCCGAAAGTGCCATTTGCGGGGGAGCTCGGTGACGAGTTCTTCTCGATTGAAGATCGACGCCGGATCTGTCTTGAGGACGGAGGCTATCTGGCGTTGGGTCTCGTCGCGCGGGACAGCGCGGCCGTTGACCCATGCGGAGACCGCAGCGCGCGTAAGCCCCAGCTTGTCGGCCAGCTCGGCCTGGGACATGCCGTTGCGGCGTAGCTGGCGACTAAGCCAGGGGCCGAAGTCTTCGGCGTGCTGCACTTGTCCTGCCTCCTTGCGGTACTCCGGGGGTGTATGTCCCCGTCGCACTGATTGACTGTACGGTGTGCAGAGTAGCAAACATTCGTTGACATGACTTCCGTGTCAATCAATGTTTGCTACCCCGGTCCGCCGCTCCGGGTGTTCGAGCGCGATGGGGTCCGTATGGCCGCACCAAGCTTGCTGGTGCGCTCGATCAACTGGAGCATGTTTCGTGATGCACGTCCGTGACTCGGATCGTTCGGTGGCTTGATCGTTATGACTCGTCACTTATCGATATCTGCGATCTTCGGCGGCCTTGGGTTTGCGGGCGGCATGAGCAGTGTGTATGTGCTTGTCGGCGCTTTGCTGTCCGCCGTTGTGTCGGCGATGGTGTACGAGCTGTTTCAGTACCTCGCGCTGGTTCAATCGTTGCGAGGGGCCAAGCCCGCTGACCGTGCCAGGATCATCCGCGCGATGAGCGACTGGCGACGCCGTGGTTGGAACGGCAATCTGCCGTTTTTCGGTAGAGGTACGCCGCTATCGGAGCGTGATCCTGAAGGCGGGTCAGGGCCTGCTCAGGACAAGTGACGCTCCACAGTCGCCAGACATCTTGCGCAGCTCGCGCCAGAGTGAAGGGAGTTTCCCGCTAAGGTGGCTGCCGTGCATGTGCAGCGGCCGATCGGTGCTGCCAGCGAGGGCGTCCGGAAGAGCATGCAGTCCAACAAGGGCCGGGACACCAAGCCTGAGCTGGCGGTTCGTCGGGCCGTCCATGCCCTGGGGCTTCGTTACCGGGTGTCGGCGCGGCCGCTCTCCGCTTTCCGTCGCACTGCAGACATGGTGTTCGCTGGACCTAAGGTCGCAGTATTCATAGACGGATGTTTCTGGCACGGATGCCCAGAACACCACACATCGGCCAAGACGAACGCAAGCTTCTGGGCCGACAAGGTGACCCGTAATCGTGCTCGTGATCGAGAGACCGATGAGGCTTTACGCGCCGCAGGATGGGAGCCATTGCGGTTCTGGGAGCACGAAGATCCACATGTGGCCGCAGCTCGAGTGGCCGAGGTAGTGCGAGCCAGGCGCTAGCTAGCCCACGTGCACGAGTGGTCGCCGTTCCGGGTCTCGCTCGGCCTGTCGTAGTACTTCGCGGGTCAAGGGAGCCACGTCGCCGCCGCCGAGGAACAGGTACCTGAAGAGGGCGGAGACGGGGTTGCCTTCCATCCAGGCGAAGTAGATGTGGGGCTGCTGGCCGGTCATGTCGCGGATCTGGAGCAGGATGGCGGCGATGGTGTTGGGCACGCTGGAGCTGGACACCTTGAGGATGTGGTAGCCGAAGCGTTCCTCGCCCTCCACCTGGAGATCGGACTCGAATTCGGAGGCGTCCAGGACGGTGACCTCCAGGAACAGCACAGGTTCGCCGGTGGGGATGTGGGCGTCCTCCCGTTGTTCGGCTTCCTTCTCCACGTACTCCTTGAGGTCCCGTTCGTCCGGCTCGTTAGCGATGATCCGAATGGTGCCGCGGGCGTGCTGCTCGATCAGCTGGGTGGCGAGGGGGTCGAAGGTGATCTCGGTGGCGCGGAGTTCGGTGGAGCGCATGGCGCGGGAGATCAGCGATACCGTGATGATCATGACGATGAAGATGGCGGCGATCTTGAGGCCGTCGGAGCGTTCGACGATGTTCAGGACGAACGTGTAGCCGAAGGCCAGCATGATCGGGAGGTAGGCCCAGAACATCTTCGAGCCGCGCCGGCGGGCGGACAGGGTCACCGCGATGGTGGCGCTGAAGATCAGGGCGAGTACGCCCGTCGCGTAGGCGCCGCCCTGGGCGTCGACGCTGGCCTTGAAGATCACCGTGATGACCGCGGCCACCGCCGTGACGACCAGGACCAGGGGACGGACCGCCCTGGCCCAGTCCGGGGCCATGCCGTAGCGGGGGAGGTATTTGGGGATGATGTTGAGCAGTCCCGCCATAGCCGACGCGCCGGCGAACCACAGGATCAGAATGGTGCTGAGGTCGTAGGCCGTGCCGAAGAAGTCGCCCAGGTACTGGTGCGCTAGGTAGGCCAGGGCCCGGCCGTTGGCTTCTCCGCCCGGCTTGAACTCATGAGCGGGGATCAGCACAGTCGTCAGGAAGCTGGACGCGATCAGGAAGCCGCTCATGATCAGCGCGGCCACCGTCAGGAGCTTTCGGGTGTTGCGTACCCGGTCACCGTCGACCAGGGGCATCACCGCGACGCCGGTTTCGAATCCGGATAGGCCCAGGGCGAGCTTGGGGAAGACGACCAGCGCCACGGCGATCATCAGCCAGGGGCTTCCGTGCTGCGCCACCAACAGGTTCTGCCAGTCGGCGATCACGTGGGGGGCTTCCAGCAGATGCAGCACAGCCGTGATCACGACGACCAGGTTCAGCACCAGATAGACACCCACCAGGACCACCGCGATACCGATGGCCTCGGTGAAGCCGATCAGGAACACCGCGCCCAGCGCCACGATCAGGGCCAGGGTGATGACCACGTTCGTGCCGTCGAGCAGGTGGTCGACGAACGGATTCTCGACGATGTGCGCCGTCGCGTCCGCGGCCGACAGCGTGATCGTGATGACGAAGTCCGTGGCCATGAAGCCCAGCAGAGCCAGGACGAGGATCTTGCCCTTCCACTGGCTCAGCATGCGCTCCAGCATGGAGATCGAGCCCTGGCCGTTGGGCGATTCCACCGCCACCCTGCGGTACACCGGCAGCGCGCCGAGCAGGGTGATCGCGACCAGGACCAGGGTGGCGATCGGGGACAGCGCGCCGGCCGCCAGCGCGGCGATTCCCGGCTGGTAGCCCAGGGTCGAGAAGTAGTCGACGCCGGTCAGGCACATGACCTTCCACCACGGGTGTGGATCGTGCCTGCTCTCCGCCGCATGCGGGCCGAGTCCCCTGCGGCCCCGGGGTGGGAGTCCGTCGAGCAGCCAGGCACGGAGGCCGGTGCGGCCCTGTTCATCGGTCACGATCGCCACCCTATGGACGAGTGAAGATCAACGCGTCGTTCTGCGGAGTGATGTTGACCCGGCAATGACTAGTTCGCCTGGGGGATGCCTTTTACCACCGAACACGACATTCGTCGAACGGCCATCCACATATCCACAGGTGCCGGTCAAGTGGTCCTGCGGCGCTCGTTTCACCGCTCCAATGGTCGGCGACGGCGATGCGCGAAGGCTTGGAGGAACCGATGAAGGTACTGGTAGCGACCGGACAGACGCAGGGCAAACGACCCAATGACTTCAACACCTGCGTGGAAGGGGAACTGGTCTGGATCGGCCTGGTCTGTTCCAAGGACGCTCGAAATCCAGATGGAGGCTGTGGCTGCGGCCGGGCATTCGGTGGGCTGACGTCCCGTCGGAGCACGACCACGGCCTGGGTGGTCGATCGTGATTTCAGCCGGGACAGCTACATCCGCGCGGTGCAGGACAGCTTCCAGCGGCAGGGCTGGCCCGACAGCCTGGCCGACGAGGTCTGTGATGACCTGCTGGAACTGGCCGCGCGATGGCCGGTGGGCACCGTCGTCGAACGGCGGTTGGACGAGGTGCGAGTGCGTGGAGCCGTGCCGGTGGACGGAGTCTCGCGATGAATGCCGTGGATACGAAGCTGTGGGCGGGACGGACATGGGGTGGAGGGTGGCGGCAGGGCCACCCTCCGGTCAGGCATCAGATGACGAGTTCGCAGTTGGTGGACACCTCGATGGCGCGCTGGCAGCGGTCCTCGACCCCTGCTCCGCCGTCGCCGATGTCCGTGCCCGCGGGGTCGAGCAGCGTGTCGTTGCCCGCTCCACCGTCGAGGTCGTCGTTGCCCGCTCCGCCATCGATCAGGTCGTTGCCCGCTCCGCCATCGATCAGGTCGTTGCCCGCTCCGCCGTTCGCGGTGTCATTGCCGTCTTCGCCATCGAGGGTGTCGTTGCCTGCGGCCCCGGTCAGCGTGTCGTTGCCGGCTCCGCCGATCAGGCTGTCGGCTCCGGCTCCGCCCAGCAGGGTGTCGTTGCCCGCTTCGCCACGCAGGGCGTCGTTGCCCGGGCCGCCTTCGACCCGGTCGTTGCCCGCTCCGCCGACCACGGTGTCGTCTCCGGCGCCGGTGCAGACGGTGTCGTTGCCGCCCAGGGCGAGGATCGCGTCGTCTCCGGCACCGGCCACGATCACATCGGCGCCCGCCGTACCGACCAGGGTGTCGTTTCCGGCCGTTCCGGTAATTGTTGCCGTCATTCCGTTACATTCGGCAGGAAGCGGACTCGCGCTTGCCGTCGGGGTGAGGAAAATGGTGCTGAGAACAAGCGCGCCCAATACTCGTGCGAATGTCATTGCTATTCCTTCGGCTAAGGATTGATTCACCGATCGTCGTGCTTCTCCTGGCGAGCGGGCCGTGTGAGGGCTGGGCCTGCTGAGCTGCGTCAAGGTGCGGCGATGGTGTCTGCAGATCGCGAGCTCCGCTCGCGAGGCCCCAAGGTTAAATCACTGTGTGGGCGTGCTCAATGGGCACTTGGAATGACTCCGTGAATAACTTTCTTAATGGTGTATTGCCGGTAGTCCTTGGTTGGGGATATGCCGTTTTGTTTTCAATTTTTCCACCGTGTTGGAGTGAATCGAGGAACTATATGAAAGTGTTGGTGGCGACCTCGCGTACGCAGGGATACCGACGCAATGACTTCGGTGGCTGCGCTGAGGGGGAACTCGCCTGGATCCCGGCGATGTGCGAGGACGGTGAGCTCGATCCGGACCGGCCTTGCGCCTGCGGCCGGGTGTTCACCGGGCTGGCGTCCTGGG
Source organism: Pseudonocardiaceae bacterium YIM PH 21723 (assembly GCA_003600225.1). Taxonomy (GTDB): domain Bacteria; phylum Actinomycetota; class Actinomycetes; order Mycobacteriales; family Pseudonocardiaceae; genus QZFT01. The sequence continues at coordinate 2,910 of QZFT01000063.1, read as the reverse complement.
CGGCGACGACAACGGTGCGGGTCGCGGAGGTGTCGCTCACTCGAGATGAGTACGTCGCGGCCATCCGCGGCGCCTTCGAGGAGCACGGCTGGCTGGAGTGTCCCGAGTTGATCGGCGACAGCCTGCTGTGGCTGGTGGCCTACTCCCGGTGGCCGGTGGACACCGTGCTGGAACGGCGGCTCGACGACATCGTCGTCCGTGGAGTGGGCTGGCCCGGGTTGGCGGGTTTGCCGTGAGGTATCGGCCGATGGTGTCGGTACTACGACTGACGATCACTCCTTTGAGTGTTTAGGGGCGACCGGGCCAACGGATATGTCCGCTGGACAGATGTTGGGTTGTGACAGTTTCCTCAACGATGCGCTGGACCTGGCTGAGCTTCCCGCTCTCCGCCGGGCTCGGCCTATGGTCGTGGCTGGCTGCATGCCTGCTTCTCGGCATGCAGGTGCTCGCGGCTGTTCTCTGCGTGTGGATCGAGCAGCAGCGCAGGCGAACGCTGCTGGGATTGGTGGCAACGGCGCCTGTCGGTACTCAGGTGCGGATGACCTCAACCTCCAATTTGCCCGCCGTGTGGGTGGAGGTTGGGAGGGATCATGCCGCGCAGAATTCCTGAGTACGTCCGTCAGCAGATCACCCAGCTTTACGTCGAACATGCGGAAGACCTGGCTGCGAATGCCATGAAACTCATGAATGGAGACGCCCAAGCGCGGGACGACCTGGTCCAGGAGACATTCGAGGGCGCGGCACTGAAATGGGACGCCCTGCAGGATCTGGGGCCTGTGGATCGCCGCAAATACTTATTTGGGATTTTGCGCAACAAGGCGAGGACGAAACTTCGTCGCGACGCCCGAACCACCGTCGGTCTTGAAAGTGTGCCGATCATGAGGGCGGGACGGGAAACCGACACCACGGTGCTGAATGCCCTTCACGCCCAGCAGTGCTGGGAGGTCATGGCCCAGATGCCGCCTCCCAGGGGAGAGGTCGCGAGGCTTAGTTTTGAGCTTGGTCTATCGACGGCGGCCATCGCCGCTCGGCTGGGAATTGCCCAGTCCACGGTACGTGGCCACCGGAAGCGTGCCAGGGATGAGTTGAACGCGATCGTTGGTGACCAGTTCAACCTGGTTGATGACTCGGATGGTCAGGCGACGGCACAGGAGGTCTCATGAACACGCCTAAGCCGACCCTGACCATGTCGGAGCTCTATCTTCAGGTCGAGCGGCATCGGCATCGGAACTCGGCTCCTTTCGACATGGCCGAAGGATTCCAGCGTTTGGCCAACTGGATGTTGCAGCCGGTGGGAGATACCGATGAAACGGCGTTGACCGCCGCTGTGGTGGATCAGCTGAAGTCTCTCTGGGCCGCAGCGCAGAAACATCGGTCACCGAATGAGGTTCGACTCATCGGGTCAGCGCTGAACGAAATGGCCCAGTGGTCCACGGAGCGATCGGGGCGCCAGCTGGCCACGGTACGTAGCTACCTGACGTTCCTCGACGTTCAGTGGCGCGAAGATCAGGAAGACACCGAAATCCTTCTGGAGCAACTGGATCGCATCCTCCACGGAATATCCACCTTGGATGTGGGGACGAAACCGGCCGGCGACTACAGCGCGCTGATCGCACCCATCGAGCGAAAGCTCACGGAGTTCGACATCCAGCGGCGGAACAACGCGGCACTGTGCCAGGCGGACAAACACAAACAGGAGGGCTGCGCGTGAAAGTGGAGGGTGGCCACCGTGGTGACCACCCTCCGTCAGGGAATTAGTCCCAGGCGAGGGCTCCGCCGTTCTGGTACTCGATGACCCGGGTCTCGAAGAAGTTCTTCTCCTTCTTCAGGTCCATCAGCTCCGACATCCACGGGAACGGGTTGTCGACCTCGGCGAACACCGGGGCCAGGCCCAGCTGGGCGCAGCGGCGGTTGGTGATGAAGTGCATGTACTGCTCGCACAGCTGCGCGTTCAGGCCAAGGATGCCGTTGGGCATCGTGTCCCGGCCGTAGGCGACCTCCAGTTCGCAGGCCTCGGTCAGCATCTGGCGGACCTCCTCCTGGAACGCGGCCGACCACAGGTGCGGGTTCTCGATCTTGATCTGGTTGATCACGTCCACGCCGAAGTTCAGGTGGATGGACTCGTCGCGCAGGATGTACTGGTACTGCTCGGCGATACCGACCATCTTGTTGCGACGGCCGAGCGAAAGGATCTGCGCGAAGCCGGTGTAGAACCACATGCCCTCGAAGACCACGTAGAACGCGATCAGGTCACGCAGGAAGTCCTGGTCGGCCTCCGGAGTTCCGGTCTGGAAATTCGGGTCCTCCAGGTGCTGGGTGTACTGCAGCGCCCAGGCAGCCTTCTCGGTGATCGACGGGACCTCGCGGTAGGCGTTGAACAGCTCGCCTTCCTCGAGGCCGAGGGACTCGCAGATGTAGGTGAACGTGTGCGTGTGCACGGCCTCCTCGAAGGCCTGGCGCAGCAGGTACTGGCGGCACTCCGGATTGGTCAGCTGCCGGTACACCGCGAGCACGATGTTGTTGGCGACCAATGATTCGGAGGTGGCGAAGAAACCCAGGTTTCGCTTGAGCATGTGGCGCTCGTCGGCGGTCAGGCCGTCCGGCGACTTCCACAGCGCGATGTCCGCCTGCATGGACACCTCGGTGGGCATCCAGTGGTTGTTGCAGCCGGCCAGGTATTTCTCCCAAGCCCAGTGGTACTTGAGCGGCAGGATCTGGTTGACGTCGGCACGGCAGTTGATCATCGCCTTGTCGTCGACGCTGACGCGAGCGCCGCCGCGCTCGATCTCGCCCAGTCCGGTGGTGGCAGTCGTGACGGTCATTACTGGCATGCCTCGCAGTCGGGGTCGGTGATGGAGCACGCCACTGCGCCATCGAGGAGGTCAGGGGAGGGCGAAGGGGTCGAGGAGG
>QZFT01000062.1 GCA_003600225.1 Pseudonocardiaceae bacterium YIM PH 21723 | reverse complement strand
CGATGGTACTGCACTCGCCAGGGTGTGGGAGAGTAGGACGCCGCCGAACATAACATCACAAGAACCCCTCTGGGTTGAGCTGGAAAGCTCCCCAGAGGGGTTCTTGCTATTTGCGACTACGCATCCCTTTACCCGGATAAGCGAACACTTTCTGCAGATTCTGTGGAGGGGCTGTGGCTGGGCCTGGGTGTGGGCAGAATCTGCAGAAAGTGCGCTAGGTTCCGGTGCGTGAAGAGCAGTGGTGTCGTGATGATCATCGTCGGCCTGGTCCTCGCCGGTTATCTGGGTGTGCGGGGCTGGGAGTCGTTTCCCGGCAAGGGCGAGCCCTTCCCCGCGGGTGCTCCGATCACCGTCACGCTGACCGACCCCGGCTTGGTGATCTTCGGCGCCTCCTACAACGCGCAGGATCTCTCCGCCGGCAAGACGCAGTGCACCGCTACGGACGGTGCCGGCCAGCAGATCGCCCTGGTCAGGGACCCGCGTCAGCAGCAGATCAGCAGCGACGACGTGACCTGGGATTCGCTGTGGCGGTCCTCCGCCCCACAGCCGGCGGGTGCCTTCACCGTCACCTGCACCGCGGCACGGCCGGAAACCCGGTTCGCGGTAGGGCCGCATGTGTCGATCGGCCCGACCATCGGCTATTTCGGTGGCGCGTTGCTGGCCGCCTTCATCGGCCTGTTCGCCGGCATCTTCCTGATCGTTCGCGGCGATCGGCGGACCACATGACCATCGTCGTGCACGAGGAGCTCACCGATTTCTGGCAGCTGGCAGGCCCGTACTATCTGACGGACCCGACGAGGTACTCGACGGAGCTGGTCGTCGCGGACCGGTTCCTGAACGACCCTGCCGCGGACCGATCCTCGTTGTTGCTGATCACCGTGCAGGACGAGCAGGGGCAGGCACTGGGGGCTGCGTTGCAGACCCCGGGCCGCGGCATGCTGGCCGGCGGGATCCCCGCGAGTCACTCGGCGGAGCTGGTCGCCGGACTCATCGCCAGGGGTATCGAGCTGACCGGTTGCTACGGCCCCCAGCCGGAGAGCGACGCACTCGCGAAGGCTTGGACCGACCGGACCGGTGCCGCCATCGGGTGGAGCATGACGCAGCGGGCGTTCGCGTTGTCCATCCTGCAACCGCCCAAACTGGTGCCGGGCTACCCGGTGCGGGCCGAGTTGAGCAAGCTCGACCTGCTCAGCAGGTGGTTGTACGAGTTCGCCGTGGAGGCGAAGGGGGAGTACAGCAGCCCGGAGCCGCCGGAGGACATGATGCGCCGGCGGATCGAGCAGGGCGGAATCCTGCTCTGGTACGTCAGCGGGGAGCCGGTCGCCTTCGCCGGAAGGTCCCCGGTGGTCAACGGCATCTCCCGGATAGCCCCGGTGTACACCCCGGAATCCCACCGCGGCCGGGGGTACGGCGCGGCCGTCACCGCCGCGGTGAGCCAGGAGGCACTCGACGCCGGATCCGCCGCGGTGCTGCTGAACACCGACCTGGACAACCCGGTGTCCAACCGCATCTACCAGCGCCTGGGCTACCGGCCGATCTTCGACGCCGTGGACCACCTGTTCACGCGGCCAACGCGCTCACAGGTCCCCGACTAGGATCACAGCTGTGGGTTCTCCGGTTCTCGTTCTCCAGCCTGACGACGCGGCTCCCGTAGGCCGCCTGGCCGAATGGCTGGTGGACGCGGGCGCCGACCTGACCATCCGCCGGATTCCGGATGATCCGGTTCCCGCGGACCTGGACGGCTACTCGGCGTTGATCGTCCTGGGCGGGGCGATGAGCGTCGCCGAGGACGCGGATCACCCGTGGCTCAGCGAGATCCGGACCCTACTGTCGGCGGCGGTGGCCAAGGATCTCCCCGTGCTGGCCATCTGCCTCGGCGCCCAGCTGCTGGCACAGGCGACCGGCGGCCAGGTCGGACCGGGTGCGGAAGGCCCGGAGAGCGGGCTGCGACTGGTCGCCAAGCGGGATGCCGCCGAGGACGACCAGCTGTTCGGTCCGCTGCCGATGACCCCCGACGTGGTGCAGTCCCACTTCGACGAGATCAGCCTGCTGCCCCCGCGCGCGGTGCTGCTCGCCGCCTCACCGGTCTACCAGCACCAGGCGTTCCGCCTCGGTCGCGCCTACGGGCTGCTGTTCCACATCGAGACCACGCCGGACATCTTCCGGCGGTGGATCGGTGAGGACGTACTCCGTGGTGCGCGTGTCCCGGAACGGCAGTTCGATCCGGAGTTCATCGCCGAAGCCCATGCGGAGCTCGCCGAGATCTGGCGGCCGTTCGCCCAGCGATTCGTCCGGCTGATCACCGCCGGGCCAGGGCTGGCAGGCAGACAGCTGCCCGTGGTGAATCCATGAGCAATCCCGACCGATCCAGGCTGTCACCCGCGCGGTACGGCCTGACCGATCCGCGTGCCGAACACATCCTGCGCAGCTGTGGCTGGTGGCAGGACGGGGCTCCGATGCTGCACGCCCTGTCCCGGGCGGCGGACGAGGACCTCGCGCTGGCGGGTCTCGATCGGCTGCGGGAGCGGCTCGGCGACGAGTGGCCGGAACTGAAGGCCGAGCTGGAGACCGATGTCGAACTGCGTGGCCGGCTGGTCGGCGTGCTCGGTGCCTCCTCGGCGTTGGGCGACTTCCTGGTCGCCAATCCGCAGCGCTGGCACCGCCTCCGGTCCGGCTGTGAACTGCCCGACCTGGACGTGCGAACCCAGTTCCTGCTGGCCGAACTCGGCGCCGATCCGCAGGGCAACACGGCGGTCCGCGCGCTGAAACTGGCCTACCGGGCGCAGCTGATGGAGATCGCCGCCAGCGACCTGGCGCACCTGGTCGAACCGACTCTCCCGGAACTCGGCTATGCCGAGGTGACCGCCAACCTGACCGACCTGGCTGTGGCCTCGCTGCGCGCCGCGCTGGTGGTGGCCGGCAACGAGGTGAAGCCGGATCCGGACTGCCGGCTCGCCGTGATCGCCATGGGCAAGTGCGGCGCCCGCGAACTCAACTACGTCAGCGACGTGGACGTGGTGTTCGTGGCCGAGCCCGCCGAGCAACTGCCCGCCGCGACCCGGCTGGCGGGCGCGATGATGCGCATCGCCACCGAGGCGTGTTTCGAGGTGGACGCCGCGCTCCGGCCGGAGGGCAAGGCGGGCGCGTTGGTCCGCACCCTGGACGGGCACCTGTCCTACTACAAGCGCTGGGCCCGGACCTGGGAGTTCCAGGCGCTGCTCAAGGCGACGCCGGCCGCCGGTGACGCCGAGCTCGGCCGGCAGTACATCGACGCCGTCGGTCCGATGGTGTGGACGGCCGCCGACCGGGAGAACTTCGTCACCGATGTCCAGGCGATGCGCAGGCGGGTGGAGGAACACCTGCCCGCCGACATCGCCGAGCGGGAACTCAAGCTCGGGCCCGGCGGGCTGCGGGATGTCGAGTTCGCCGTCCAGCTGCTGCAACTGGTCCACGGCCGCACCGATGAGGAACTCCGGCTGCAGAGCACCGTCGAAGCCCTGGCGGTACTGGGCCACGGCGGTTACGTCGGCCGCGCCGACGCGGCCGGGATGAGCGAGTCCTACGAGTTCCTCCGGCTGCTGGAACACCGGCTCCAGCTGCAGAAACTGCTGCGCACACACACGTTCCCGCCGTTCGACGACGAGGACAGGCTGCGCTGGCTGGCCAGGTCCTGCGGCCTGCGCGGGGACGGCAGGCGGTCCATCGGCCAGGTGCTGCTGAACGAGTTCCGGCACCAGGCCAAACAGGTGCGGCGGCTGCACGAGAAGCTGTTCTACCGCCCGCTGCTGGAAGCCGTGGCGAAGGTGCCCACCGGCGAGCTGCGGCTCACCCCGCAACAGGCGCAGGCCCGGCTGGCCGCCCTCGGCTACGCCGCACCGGACGGTGCGCTGCGGCACCTCCAAGCGCTCACCGCGGGCGTCTCCCGGCGGGCCGCCATCCAGACCACGCTGCTGCCGGTGCTGCTGGCCATGCTGGCCGAGACACCGGACCCGGACGGTGGCCTGCTGGCCTACCGCAAGGTTTCCGAAGGCCTGGCCGACACCCCCTGGTACCTGCGACTGTTGCGGGACGAGGGCGCGGTCGCCCAACGGCTGGCCCACCTGCTCGGCACCTCCGCGCTGATCCCGGAACTGCTCATCCGCGCACCCGAGGTGCTGCGACTGCTGGGCGATCTGCCCGCCCTGGCCGGGCGCGATCCGGCCGAGGTCGCCCTCTCGCTGCGCAGCACGGTGGCCAGGTACAGCGGCCAGACCGGTGGGGCGGACCCGGCCCGCGCGGTGGCCGCCGCCCGGTCGTCGCGGCGGCACGAGATCCTGCGGGTGGCCTGCGCCGATCTGCTCGGCGAGGTCACCGTGCAGCAGGTGTGCACGGCCCTGTCCAGCGTGTGGGTGGCCGTGCTGCGCGCCGCGCTGGACGCCTGCATCAGCTCGGTGGCCCAACGCGACTTCGGTGGCACGGCTCCCGGCCGCGTCGCGGTGATCGGCATGGGCAGGCTCGGCGGTGCCGAGCTGGGCTACGGCTCCGACGCGGACGTCATGTTCGTCTGTGAGCCCATCGATGCCGAGGACGGGGAGGCGATCAAGTTCGCCACCGCGGTGGTCGGCATGCTGCGCCGGCTGCTCGGCATGCCCAGCCAGGACCCGGCGCTCCAGGTCGACGTCGATCTACGCCCGGAGGGTCGGAGCGGCCCGATGGTGCGCACGCTGAACTCGTACCGCGCCTACTACAGCCAGTGGGGCGAGACCTGGGAGGCGCAGGCGCTGCTGCGGGCCCGGTCCATCGCCGGTGACGAGGACCTGGGTCGCCGGTTCATCGAGACCATCGATCCGATCCGCTATCCGGCGGGCGGGCTGGACCAGAACAAGGTCCGGGAGATCCGCCGGATCAAGGCCAGGGTCGAGGCCGAACGGCTGCCCAGGGGCGCCGACCCGGCGACGCACACCAAGCTCGGCCGCGGCGGGCTGGCCGACGTGGAGTGGACGATCCAGCTGCTCCAGCTGCAACACGCCCACGAGCACCCCGGCCTGCGCACCCCGTCGACCCTAGACGCGCTGGACGCGGCCGCCGACGTCGGAGTGCTCACCGAGCAGGACCGCGGCGAGCTGATGGACGCCTGGACCCTGGCCACCCGGGCCCGCAACGCGGTCACCCTGGTCCGGGGCAAGCCCACCGACCAGCTCCCGCGCACCGGCCGGGAGATGATCGCCGTCGCCCGCAGCCTCGGCTACCCGGCGGACGCGGATCCCGGCCAGTTCATCGACGACTACCGCCGCACCACCCGCCACGCCCGCACCGTCGTCGACCGCCTCTTCTACGGCACGTGAATCGGAGCATGGGCGCTTTTCTCTCATTCGGTGGGATAAAGCGCCCATGCTCGCAAAAAATGGGAGAAAACTTCCCATGATCTTGGCGAGTCAGGCCAGTTGCTCGGCGGCTTCGACCAGCGGGGTGGAGAGGTCGAGCAGGCCGTTGGCCAGGAGCGGCTCGGCCAGTTCGGCGGGGGAGTAGATCGGCAGGTCCAGGTTGGCGGCGGCCTCGCGGACCGCCAGGGGTGAGGCGGTGAGCTTGCCGGACACCGCGGCTACCGGGAGGCCGGAGGCGCGCAGCCGGGAAACGCCGTAGAGGGCGCCCGCCGCGTCACCGGCGGCGAACAGCAGCACATCGAACAGCCTGCGCAGTTCCGGGCGTTCCAGCAGGCCGGCGGTCTCCGGGAACAACAACCCGTCGGCGACCTCCAGCACGATCGCGTCCACCGCACGGGCGGCCAGGTGGCCGTGCAGCCGCAGCGCCGTCTCCAGGATCTGCTCGTTGCCGATGCCGAACGTGCTGCACAGCCCGCCGTCGGTGAAGTCGAGCACCTCGGCCGCGCCGGCGTCCCGGAACAGCCACGGGTCGCCGCCCGCGCCGGTTCCGGTCAGCTTCGCGGCGCCCACCCGCAGACCGGCGCCGGCCAGGCCCCGGATCAGCGAGGCCACGGTCGTGGTCTTGCCCGCGTTCATCGAGGTGCCGACGACCAGCGCGGTGGGCGGCCGGTGCAACGTGGGCACCGGTTCGCCGACACCCAGGTCGGACATGTTCAGCACGGCGCCGTCGGCCGAGGTCAGCAGCCCCACCGGGAGCAGCCGGGTCGGCATGCTCACCGAATTGTGCTTGCTCACCATGGTGGAGATCATGCCGCCGGCGGCGACCAGGTCGGCCGGGCCGAGGTCGACGGGCAGCACCGCCTCGAACTGGTCGGGCGCGTACCGCTGGCCGTAGGCGACGATCACCTCGTCCCCGACGTACAGCGTGGCCCGCCGCCCGGTGGTCAACTCCAGCCGGGTGTGCTGGCCGATCGATTTCACGGACGCCAGCACCAGATCGCCGTGCCGGGGGCGAACGTCCGCGCCCCAGGTCAGGCCCAGTGCGGCGGTGGTATCCAGATTCCGCACGGTGTACGCGGTTTTGGCGCGTCGTAAGCGGTGCGGATCAAGCGTCTGGATTGACATGGCCGGCTCCTCAGCGGCGTTGGGACAGCAGGAGCCATCGACCGACAGCACGCAGCGGCCGGTTTAGGCGGGGGTGCCCTGATGGGCGAGGGGGATCACTTCACAAACGAACCGCTGCGAGGTGGATGACCGCAGAATAGAGCGCTTATGAGAGCGAGGGAATGACTGGCAAGGTTGCGATCAACCAAACTCTGGAATCAGGGATTTGGTGGCGCGGCGCACATCCTGCCATGCCGTGATCAACCCTCGAACCCGGGTCGCCGCTAGCTGGCCCGGTACACGTTGCGCAGCCACCGCGAGCGTTGCCGGTCGGTCAGCACATTGGCGATGAACAGCGCGAAGTCGAAATCCTCGGCATCGGCGAGGGGGATGTCCGCGGTGTGCTCACTGCGTGGATCGGCCTCGTGTTCCAGCACCGCGATCGTCTCGTCCGCGTAGCTCAGTTCCAGGGTGCGCCGGTAGCCGTCCCGGTGCAGCGTCGCGTTGGTGCCGAGCGGGATCCGGGTGCGGCCGCGGTCCTGTTGCAGCCACAGGTGGCCGTCGAGGCTGTAGAACGAGATGGTGGTCCCGGTGCGGGTGCTGAACCAGCCGGCACTGCCCATGCCGTCCGGACAGTCCTTCCGTGCCATCGTGCTGATCTCCCCCGACTCGACCCGCAACATCCCGAGGGTCGCGAGCGCGTCGTGGCAGGAGAGCAGCACCGTACGGATGTCTGCCGGGGCCTGGCCCATGATCACCACCTGTCGTCGACGTGACCTGACTCTGCGTCACGCCATTCAACGACCGACAGTCACCGCAGACACTGCCCGAATCCCCGAGGTCGTCCGTGTTGACGCGTCTACCTGGGGTTTTGTCGGACTGTGTGCGTGGAGATCACCCGTAGGCATTAATGCAACAACCCGCTCAACGCGGTCGCATGAGCGGGTTGTCGCCGGATTCGGTAGCCCCTAGAGCGGAAGTCCTGCGCCGAGCAGCGCCTCGGCGAGGCCCGCCAGCAGACCGGTGCCCAGCGTGTTGCCGAGGCCGTCGTTCAGGCCATGCAACAGGGCGACGAGCCCGTCGATAATCGGCCCGGCACTGGCGGCGGACGCCAGGGCGAGCATGGCCACGGCGGTCAACCCGGTGGTGATCGCGGTCCTCTTCACCGTCATCTTCATCGTGCTTCCGTCCTTTTGGCTCGTCCGGACTCCATAAGCGTCGGTCCGATCACTGGCGCTGTGACAGAACGTAAGAGCACGGTCACGATCCCGCTCGCCGAAGCGGATCGCACAATCAGGTGGTGGCAGGGTCAAAGGCCAGGTCAGCGGAATGCGCTATCACACTAAGAGGTGGCGCGTTCATGGCAGTGGGCCTTAATCCGAATTCCTCGGACTAAGGCCCACTAGCGCCATGCGGAAAATCAGAGCGGAAGCCCGCTGCCGCCGAGCAGGCCACCGAGGAGGCCGCCGAGCAGGCTGTTGAGCAGGTTGGAGAGCGCGTCCATGAGAACTCCTTATGTCGGGACGTCCACCGCGATGGTCCTGGGGGTTGATCACCGCGTTGACCAGAACCTATGTCCTTGATCGCTACCTCGCAGAAGTGCTGCGATAGCTGGACCGGGTGAACATCGACTGTGTGGATTTAATGGGTGGATTTTCAGCCTGGCAACCAGCACAGGAATATGCACAGAAATTCGCCGATCGCATGCAGAAGTGCATTGAGTGGATCCATGTGACTCCTTGCCCGGTGGCCAGTGGACCGAACCTAGGCGAAGGATTGATTGATCGCAGAACTACCGCGATAACTGGACCGGGTGAAACTACAAAAGGGCACCGTCCGAGTGGACGGTGCCCTATGCGGGAGGTCTCCGTCTCCCCGGGAACTGGGAGGCGGAGAAGTCGCGATTCCCAAAGTTAGCCAGTGCAGGCACATTTTTCGCATATGCGCCCCGGGGAGGAGATCAGAGGCACCCGGTCTGGGTTCGGATGCCTCCGAGCTGCAGGGTGACCGCCTGCTCAGTAGTTGTAGGCAGACGGGACGGTGGTCTCGAACATGGTCAACTCCTTGGCTTCGGAATTACTCCGTTAGATGAAAGGTAACCAGGCCGCGCACACATTTTGCATATATTGCCTGGAAGATACGGCTATGGTTGACCATAATCCCGATCAACTACCGCTCTCGTTGTGTAGCAACGGCTAACATGGTCGTTCGATACGTAAATGGGGCGTGGCCCACTACTCCGAACGCCTATGACAGCCCCAAGAGCGATGCCGGGGTGTCGTGCAGCACCGCTCGGAGGAAACCTTCGCCCAGCCGCTCGTCCGCTTCCGCCCACTGGGCGATGGCGCGCACCTGGGTCGAGTACTCGTAGGGGATGTTCGGGAAGTCGGTGCCGAAGGCGACCCGGTCGCCGATCCCGGCCAGCCTGGCCGCCCAGTCCGCGGGCAGCTGCTCGACGCTGTGGAACGGCACCCCGACCATCGTGGTGTCCAGGTGGACCCCGGGGTAGCGGTCGATCAACGCGAAGGCCCGGTCGAATTCCGGGCTGCCGGCGTGCGCCAGCACCGCCCGCAGCCGGGGATGCTCCCGCAGGACCCCCTCGAACACGTCCAGCCCGGTGTGTGAGCCGGGAATCGGGCTGTGCCCGCAGTGGATGACCACCGGCACCTGCGCCTCCGCCAGGAGCCCCCAGGCGGGCCGCAGGTACTCGTCGGTGGGGTCGTAGGCACCGACCTGGACATGTGCCTTGACGGACCGGGCACCGGCGTCGACGGCCTTCGTCAGGTAGCCGGTCACCTCGGGTTCGGGGTACAGCGTGGCCGTGGGCACCGCCTTCGGCGTGCGAGCGGCGAAGTCGAGCACCCATTCGGTCAGCCACGCGCCCATGCCCGGCTTGTGCGGGTAGACCAGCGGCGCGAAGGCCAGCACGCCGAGCTCGTCGAGGGTGCGCAGCCGCTCGGCGACCGGCGTCCGGTAGTGGATCGGCCAGCGCATGCCGTAGTGCTGCTCGGCGTTGTCGAAGAACTGCCAGATCTTGTCCATGACATTGTCCGGCGCGAAATGCACGTGGATGTCGATCAGGCCCGGGAGCCCGAGCCCCTCGGTCCACGCCGCCACCTGGGTGTCATCCACTGGTCCGACCATGGGACCAACACTAAGGCCCCGTCCGGCTGGACGGGGCCTCGGTGTGATCAGCGACGGATCAGCAGTCGTAGTAGAGCGCGAACTCGTACGGGTGCGGACGCAGGCGGATCGGGTCGATCTCGTTGTCCCGCTTGAGCTGGATCCAGGTCTCGATCAGGTCCGGGGTGAAGACGCCGCCCTCGAGCAGGTACTCGTGGTCGGCCTCCAGCGCGTCCAGGGCCTCGCCCAGGCTGGCCGGCACCTGCGCGACGTCCTTGGCCTCCTCGGGCGGCAGCTCGTAGAGGTCCTTGTCGATCGGGGCCGGCGGCTCGATCTTGTTCTTCACGCCGTCCAGGCCGGCCATCAGCATGGCGGCGAAGGCCAGGTACGGGTTACCGGAGGAGTCCGGGCAACGGAACTCGACGCGCTTGGCCTTCGGGTTGTTGCCGGTGATCGGGATCCGGATACAGGCGGAGCGGTTCCGGCTGGAGTACACCAGGTTCACCGGAGCCTCGAAGCCCGGCACCAGGCGGTGGTAGGAGTTCACCGTCGGGTTGGTGAAGGCCAGCAGGCTCGGCGCGTGGTGCAGGATGCCGCCGATGTAGTAGCGGGCGGTGTCGGACAGGCCGCCGTAGCCGGACTCGTCGTGGAACAGCGGCTTGCCGTCGCGCCACAGCGACTGGTGGGCGTGCATACCGGAGCCGTTGTCACCGAACAGCGGCTTGGGCATGAAGGTCGCGGTGCGACCGGCCTGCCAGGCGGTGTTCTTCACGATGTACTTGAACAACTGCAGGTCGTCCGCGGCGTGCAGCAGCGTGTTGAACTTGTAGTTGATCTCGGTCTGGCCACCGGTGCCGACCTCGTGGTGCGCCCGCTCCACGGTGAAGCCGGAGTCCGCCAGGTTCAGCGAGATCCGGTCACGCAGGTCGGCGTAGTGGTCGGTCGGCGAGACGGGGAAGTAGCCACCCTTGTAGCGGACCTTGTAGCCCTTGTTGCCGCCCTCTTCGTCCGCGCCGGTGTTCCAGGCGCCGGAGATCGAGTCGACCTCGTGGAAGGAGGCGTTCGCGGTGGTCTCGTAGCGGACCGAGTCGAACAGGTAGAACTCGGCTTCGGGACCGAAGAAACAGGTGTCCGCGATGCCGGACTCGGTGAGGAACTCCTCCGCCTTGCGCGCCACGTTCCGCGGGTCGCGGCTGTACCGCTCGCGGGTCAGCGGGTCGTGCACGAAGAAGTTGATGATCAGCGTCTTCTCGGTGCGGAACTGGTCGATGCGCGCGGTGTACGGGTCGGGCAGCAGCAGCATGTCCGACTCGTGGATCGACTGGAATCCACGAACCGAGGAGCCGTCGAACGCCAGGCCCTCTTCGTAGGCGTCCTTGTCGAAGGACTCGGCCGGCACGGTGAAGTGCTGCATGATGCCCGGCAGGTCGCAGAACCGGACGTCGATGAACTTGACCTGTTCAGCCTTGATGTAGTTGAGGACCTCGTCGGCGTTCTTGAACACCCTCGCTAGCTCCTTAAGTCGGCACCGGACGACGCTCCCTGCGAGGCCCGCCGCTCTTGGGCAGGGGCGGGGCCAGGCGGTCTGCCGGTACTTCCCCGGCATCCGGATCACCGGCGACGCTATGACCGTGGTGTTGCTCGACCGTCACCCCTGTGTTGCGCCGATGTTAACGGCGCGCGGCGTAACCGACCTGTTAGACACAGCGTGCCGTTCACCCGACCCGGGTGTGACCTCCGTCTTCCCGGTCAGCGCGGTTGTTACGTCCGCGAGACGGGTGCACGGCTGTAACCCGGGCGGCACGTAGGCTGTCGGGCGTGAGTCGAGTTACCGGATCGTGGTTGAACGGGCCGTCGTCGGACGCGCCGCAGCAGGACTGGCGCGGGCAGCGGCTCGGGCTGCCGGAGACCGGTGTCGACTCGGTGCCCGGATTCGGCCGGCGCTTCGTCGCGCTGCTGATCGACTGGGTGCCGTGCAGCATCGTGGCCCAGGTGGCCACCACGAACCCGGCGACCTCCAGCCTCTCCATCTTCGCCGCGCTGACCGTGATCTGCCTGATCTTCTTCGGCCGCAGCTGGGGTCACGCGATCATGGGGATGAAGGTCGCCAGGCTGGGGGAGGACGGCGGCCTGGAGCCCCGGATCACCGTCGGCGGAACGGTGATCCGCACCGTGCTGCTGTGCCTGGTGGTGCCCGCCGTGATCTACGACCTGGACGGTCGCGGCCTGCATGACCGCGCCGTCCGCTCCATCGTGGTGCGCACCCGCTAGCCGAGCCAGCCGATGATCAACCCGGACGCCGCGCCCGCGACCACGTAGTAACTGCCCTGGATGAGCGCCAGCGCGAAGGGTTTGCGCTCGAACAGCCCGGTGGTGACGAAGGCCGTGGCCACCAGCCCGAGGCTCACTCCCGCGCCGACCAGCAGGCCGTCCCACCCGCCGCGCTCGGTGCCGATGATGCAGGCCAGCGTCAGGTTGGCCAGCAGCGCGGCGAGGAACGAACCGCCGAACGTCCGCGCCGTGTCGCCCTGCATGTCCGCGTCGGTCAGCCCGGCCAGCCGCTGATACGGGCGCAGCAACACCAGCGGCGAGTACCAGATGCCGCCGACGACGAAGAACGCCAGCGTGCTGACCAACGGCACCCACCAGGCGGGATATGTACCAGTCATGCGCGGGATCGTATGACCTGGGTCACTCGCCCGCACGGCTCGTTACCCGAGTGGGATCTGGTGGTCGTCGGTCACCGTCGTAGCCGGGTGAGGAACCCGCCATCCGGTCTTCGCACGGTCACCGTGTCGTACGTGTGGATCGCCGTGTGGTGATGCCCGCAATACAACCCGCAGTTCTTCAGGTTCGTTTCCCCGCCGTGTGCCCAGTGGACCTCGACATGGTGGACGTCGCAGTACTTGGCGGGGGCTTCGCAGCCGTCCCAGGAGCAGTGCTGGTCCCGCAGACTCAATGCCCTGCGCAGCGCGACCGGCGCCACTCGGGTCGACCGCCCGACATCCAGGACCTCGCCTTTGGGGCCGAGCAGGATCCGGGAGACGTTGCAGTCACACGCGATCCGCCGCAAAGTCTCCGGGTCGATGGCCCCGACTCCGTCGATCACGGCCTGCCCCGTGAGGGCCCCGGCGTTTATCAACTCCGACAGGGTGCAGGTGATGTTCACCTGAGCCCGCTGCCCACCAGTACCTGGCAGCGAATCACCGCGCAGCGCCCGATCACACACCTCACCCAGCGCATCCGCCCGCCGCTGCGAGGCGGTCCGTTGGTCATCGGCTGCTGGTGGCTTCATGACCGCGTCGATCGCGGCCTTCACCTTCGCGCCGGTGCTCGAATCCAGGTAGCCGCTTAGCTGCATGAACCCATCGGACTCGAAGAAATCCAGGCCCCGCTTCTCGTACCGGTCGAGGGCTTTCTCGTCCTCGGCATCGGGGTCAAGTTGCGCGAGGAGGTAGCGGATGGCCCATTCCACTTTTTCCGGTGTCTCGACGCGGGCGAGTTCGGAGTAGATGTGTTCGGCTTCCAGGAACCCGGCGCGGGTCACGCTGGTGGTCCGGTTCAATCCGCGTGCGATGACCTGCACGTGGGCCAGGGTGATGTCTCCGGTTTTGAAGAGTTTGTCGGTCAGCGGCAGTACTTTCAGGGCGTGGCTCAAGGCCACGAGGTCTTTGGCCTCGCGCCAACTGGTCCGGTGACGAGCCCGCAACCACTGCCGGGTGGGGAGGACTTCGGTGGTTTCGGTGGTGCCGCGTGAGTCCATCACGCCGATGGTGTCGATCACCGCGGCTTCGATGATGGTCTTGGCCTGGAACAGGACTTCTTCGCGGGCGTGGAGCTGGGTGGGCGTGAGTGATCGCGGATCGGCGGACAGGGTGTCCGCGATGCTCAGGATGATGTTTTCGCCCATGTGTTCATCATGCCGACGGTGAAGATCGTTAGCCAATTCCTATCGGGTGATGCTGGTTCGCTCCCAGCGAAGGGCCCATCAAGTGCCCCGAAGTTGACGATGTTCGGGGCTCGTTCCTCGCCGCGAACATCGTCAACTTCGGAACTCACAGCAAAAGAACCCGAACGAAGAGTCAGGCGTGCCCCCACCCAACACGAAGGCAGGAAAGACCCCACCAACAACCCGTCTTCCCTCCAAAGCCCTCTTTCGCCAAACAAAAAACGCCCCCACGCACCAGGTGCGAGGAGGCGTTCTCCGAAAAGGCCTAGCGACGCTTAACGGCCCGCTGCACGCTGCGCATCTTGGCGCCCGCCGGCAGCGGACCCTTCGGCATCGCGGCACCGCCGCGGCTCGCGATCGCGGCCAGCTTGCTCTCCAGGGTGTCCATCTGCTTGCCGGAGATGTTCCGCGGCAGCTTGGACATGTGGCGCTGCAGCTTGGAGAGGGAGACCTGACCGTCTTCGTTGCCGACGATGACGTCGTAGATCGGGGTGTCGCCGATCAGCCGGGAGATGCGCTTCTTCTCCTGGGCGAGGAGGTTCTTCACCCGGTGGGCGGCACCTTCGCCGACCAGGATGACACCGGGGCGGCCGATGACCCGGTGGATGGCGTCGAGCTGGGTGGTACCCGCGACGGCCTGGGTGACCCGCCAGCTGCCCCGCAGGTTGTCCAGTGCCCAGCCGGCGGCACCGGGCTGACCGTCCGCCTTGCTGTACACGTTCTTCTGCACCCGGCGACCGAAGACGATCATCGCCAGCAGCGCGCCGAACGGGATGCCGCCGAGCAGGAACAGGTACGGGTGGCCGAAGAAGAAGCCGATGCCCATCGCGATGGCCGGGGCGACCAGGAACGCGGCCAGCATCCAGGGGATGAGCGCCGGGTCCTCCCGCCGCTGCATCTTGAATGCTTCCCAGAGTTGCCTGCGCTTGGCCTTGGATTCGGCCTTCCGCGCGCGGGCTGCCTCTTTCTTCGCTTCCTTGTCCTGCTTCGCCGCCATACCCGATAGTTTAAGGCCTTGCCTTTTTGGTGTGATGCAGACCGTCAAGTCGTGACCTAGGGTTGATCGATATGGCGAAACGGGACGACTGGCGCAAGGCCATGGACGGCGCGCGGCGCGACGCGGACGACATCCGCAAACCCGGTATGTGCGACCGGATGTCCGGCGGCCGCTCGCCCAGCAGGAACTGGACCGTGCCCGGTGAGGGCTCCGGTGGATACAACCAGTTCACGCTGCGCCCCTCGACGGTGTTGCTGCTGGTCTCCCGGGTGGCGCCAGGGCGACCGCTGACCGTGCTCGGCCTCCGGTTCTACCGGCGCCTGCTCGCCCGGTTCACGCCCGTGTGTCCGCAGCCGGTCTCCTGTAGCCGATACACCCTGGACGCCGTTCACCGGTTCGGTGCCCGGCGGGGCCTGCGGCTCGGCGCGGCACGGGTCCGCGCCTGCGGCTGATCGGCCGAACCCGTCGCCGAAACGTGGTGTGCCGGTGACCTCCCCGGGCTTCACTGAGGACTCCAGCCACGGGACCGGGGGGACGGACAATGGCGAAGAAGAACGAGGACTGGCGCAAGGCGATGAGGGCCGCGCGCAAGGACAGCGGGGGAGACCGCTACACCCGTGGCCGCTGGTGCGACAGCTCCACCTCCGGCAGTGGCGGCAACTCCGGCGACGCCTCGGGCGCCTCGTTCTTCCGGCTGCGGCCCTCCGACGCGTTGCTGCTGGCCTCCCGGGTGCTGCGTGGCCGGCTGGGCACGCTGATCGCGGTGTCCGGCATCCGCGGCTACCAACGGCTGCTCACCCGGTTCACCGGTGAATGCCCGGAAACGGTGTCGTGCAGTGCCTACACATTGGACGCGGTGAACCGGTTAGGCGCCCACCGCGGCCTGCGGCTGGGCGCGCTCCGGCTGCGAGCGTGTGGCCCGGCAACGGCTTGATCACGCGCCGCATTGATGTGTCGGCTGTCGATATATGGTGCGGCCCGTGGGGAAACAGGTACTTCGCGCCGGGATCCTGTGTGGCGCGTTCGTCGCGGTGTATCTGATCGCGGTCTGGACACCGTGGGGGCAGCGCACGGAGAACTCGCTGATCAGGGGCTATCAGGATCAGGCGTACATCTATGCGCTGAACGACTCGATCGGCGTGCCGCCGCTGAGTGCGGAGTTCCTGACCATCGGTGTGGGTCTCGTGGGCATCGCGGTGGTCGCCGCGGTACGCCGCCAGTGGCGGGCCGGCGGGGTCTCGCTGGGCTGCGTCGTCCTGTCGATCGGCGCGGTGGAGGTCCTGGCGAAGTACGTGCTGCCCCGGCCGGGCCTGGTCGACGCCGAGCAGAACCTGGTCGCGACGAGCTTCCCCAGCGGACACGTGGCGATCGCCGCCGCACTCGTGCTGGGCGCGTTCCTGGTGGCCGCGGACCGCGTCCGGCCCTATGTCGTGGTGGTCGGCGCGCCCTGGCTCGCCATCACCGCCGCCGGGGTCCAGGCCCTGTGCTGGCATCGGCCGAGCGATGTCCTCGGGGCGACCCTGCTGGTCTGCGCGGTGTTCAGCCTAGGCATGACCCTGCTGCCGGCCAGGCGCGGGATACCGGTGCTGCCCACGCTGGGGCTCGCGGTGCTGGGCGCGGTGCCCGCCGCCCTGCGCGAGGACTGGCTCACCGGCCCGCTCGTCTTCGCCGCCGCGGCCTGGGGATGCGCCGTGCTGCTGCTGGTCACCGCCCGCCGCTAGCGCCGAGCCGTCAGCGCGGCGACCTCGCTGGACCGCTGGATCACCAGCTGGGCCACCGTGGACAACGGAGTCCTGGTCTGCCGCGAGTACTCCCGCATCAGTTCGAAGGCGCCCGACGGGTTCGTGCCACGCTGGACGGCGAGCATCCCCTTGGCCTGCTCGATCACGATGCGGCTGTTCAACGCGCTTTGCAGCTGCTCGGCCAGCAGCTCGCTCTCCCGGAGTGCCCGGACCTGGATGATGCTGATCGTGGCCACATCGGCGAAGGACTGCGCCACCGCGACGCTCTCCTCGGTCAGGCCGCCCGGCTTGGTCATGAACAGGTTCATCGCGCCGATGACCTGATGCCGCAACCGCATCGGAACCGCCTGCACCGAGTGGAACCCCTGCGCGATCGCCGCCTCGGTGAACCGCGGCCAGCGGGTCTCCGTGTCGAGATCGGCGCTCACCGCCGGCGCTCCCGTGTGGAACGCGTCCAGGCAGGGACCGTGTTCGTTCTGCAGCTGGAGCAGCTCCAGCAGCCGCACCTGCTCCGAGGACGCGGCCAGCAGATTCAGCGTGCCGTACTGGTCCACGGCCAGGATGCCCACCGCGGTGGCCTCCAGCAGCTCGACGCATCGCTGAGTGAGGCTGTGGAGGAAATCCATGGTGTCGAAACCCGACACAAGCGTGTCCGCGAGTTCAACGAAGGCATTAGCGACCCGTCGATCCAACACCGTTACCACCTGCTTAATGAAGGGATTGTCCTGTTCGCTCACGATCCGCCGTCCAGGGTCAGTCGGAGCCGGTCGTTAATGATGTCCCCCGACACGTCGATCAGGCTGCGGCCGGTGGCGTACGAATGCGCCCGCAACCGGAGAAACGCCTCGTCCAGGGCGATGTCCAGCTGCGCGGCGATCATGCCGGTGGCCTGGTGCACCTCGGCCCACCGGATCTCCACCAGCCGGCTGGAGAAGTCGTCGCCGGCGACCGAGCTGATGCCCGCCAGGTAGTCGCAGACGAGTACCAGCGCCGCTTCGGCGAAGGTCCTGGCCTCGGCGAGCTGGGCGCCGTGCAGGCTCTGCCGCCGGTCGCTGTGGATCTCCAGCGCGCCCACCGTGATGGCGCCCAGCGCGAGGGGGAACGTGAAGATGGAGACCAGTCCGAGCCCGGCGGCCTCGGTGCAGAACGCCGGCCAGCGGCGCTCGTAGGCCGGGTCCGAGATGTCCGAGACCAGTATCGGCCAGTCCTGCTCGAAGGCAGCCGCGCTCGGGCCTTCGCCCAGGGTCGCGTGCAGCTCCAGGATCTTCTCGCTGAACGGCGAGGTGGCGAACAGCGGATCGGGGAGTTCGAACTCGCTCGCCAGGTACAGGCCGACACTGCCCGCGCGCACGGTGCTCTCACAGGCGAGGCACATGTGGCGCAGGGTCACGGGTGACTGTTCGGCTGCGGCGATCTCCCGGATCGCCTCCCACACCCTGGCTGCCTGATCCATCGGATCAACGCCCGGTGCGGTGCTGCACGGGAGCGGGTGACATGTCGGCGATCCTGACGCTAGGCCGCGGGGGTCAGCCGCAGGGAACCGGTAGCCCGGTCGAAGGAGGCTACCGCCGTAAGGGGCTCCGGATGATGATCGCCGCGCGAGGCCGGATCGTTTCCGGATCGGACCTCGGGCCGCCGCCCCCGCTTCCCACGCTACTCCGCCGGGCCGACGTTTCGGGGGTTGATCCGTCTTCGAGACCGATGAATCCTGGGTTCTGCGGTCTTGAAGACGGATGAACCGCGATTGTCGGGCCTTGAGGAGACAACAACGCCCGTTGTTCCGTCTTGAAGAGGGAACAACGGGCGTCGGGTGGGGCTGTGGGTCAGCGCGGGGCCAGCAGCGAGCTGGCTTCCTGCGCGGCCGGCTGTTCCTTGGTCAGGTGGGCCAGGTTCTCCGGCAGCTGCTCGCCACGCTTGGTCAGGGCCTGCGCGTACAGGCGACCGGCGCGGTAGGAGGAGCGGACCAGCGGACCGGCCATGACACCGGAGAAACCCATCTCCTCGGCGTCCTTGGAGTGCGCGACGAACTCCTCCGGCTTCACCCAGCGCTCGACCGGGTGGAACCGGGGTCCGGGGCGCAGGTACTGGGTGATCGTGATGATCTCGCAGCCGGCGTTGTGCAGGTCCTGCAGCGCCTCGGTGACCTCTTCCGGGGTCTCGCCCATGCCCAGGATCAGGTTCGACTTGGTGACCAGGCCGAACTCGCGGGCACGGGTGATGACCTCGAGGGACCGCTCGTAGCGGAACGCGGGGCGGATCCGCTTGAAGATCCGCGGCACCGTCTCCACGTTGTGCGCGAGGACCTCGGGCCGGGACTCGAAGACCTCGGCCAGCTGCTCCGGCACCGCGTTGAAGTCCGGGATCAGCAGCTCGACACCGGTACCCGGGTTGAGCGTGTGGATCTGGTTGACCGTCTCCGCGTACAGCCAGGCGCCACCGTCGGGCAGGTCGTCGCGGGCCACGCCGGTGACCGTGGAGTAGCGCAGGCCCATGGCCTGCACCGACTCCGCGACCCGGCGCGGCTCGTCGCGGTCCAGATCCGACGGCTTACCCGTGTCGATCTGGCAGAAGTCGCAGCGACGCGTGCACTGCTCGCCGCCGATCAGGAAGGTGGCCTCGCGGTCTTCCCAGCACTCGTAGATGTTGGGGCAACCGGCCTCTTCGCAGACCGTGTGCAGGCCTTCGCGTTTGACCAGCCCCTTGAGCTCCCGGAACTCCGGACCCATCTTGGCCCGGGTCTTGATCCACGAGGGCTTCTTCTCGATAGGCGTCTGTGCGTTGCGCACTTCCAGGCGCAACATCTTTCGGCCTTCAGGGGCAATCGTCACGCCACTACTGTACGCGCCGACTGACGGTTCTATTCCGGGTCGGGGGTCACACCCGTCAATTCGGCGGTGATCTCCCACAAACGCCGACCAATGTCCGGCTTAAGTGCGGTTCCACGCGGCTTTGTCAACTTGGGGTAGCCGCGGATCTCCCGGATGCCATCCGGGCCGAAGTACTGGCCGCCCTGCACGCCCGGGGCGCTGGCCGCGTAGAGCTGCGGCAGCGCACCGCGGGACACGGGCTGGGTGACCAGCTTGGCGCCGTAGGTGGTCACGGCGGCGAAGATCTTGTTCTGCCCCTCCATGCTCACACCGGTGGAGAACAGCGGAGTATCGGTCATGCCCGGGTGCGCGGCCACGCTGATCACCGAGTCGCCCGCGGCGCGCAGCCGGCGGTCCAGCTCCACCGCGAAGATCAGGTTGCTCAGCTTGGATGTGTTGTACGCGAAGTACGGGTTGTAGCCGCGCCGCTCGAAGTTGAGGTCATCGATGTCGAAGCCCGGCTGGTTGGCCGCGATCGAGGACAGGGTGACGACCCGGGCGCCCTGACGCTGCCGCAGGACGGGAAGCAGCAACCAGGTGAGCGCCGCGTGGCCCAGATGGTTCGTGCCGAACTGCAGCTCGAATCCCTGTGCGGTCCTGGACTTCGGCGGGTACATGACACCCGCGTTGTTGACGAGCACGTCGATGCCGTCCGGGTGGGCGGACTTGATCTCGTCCGCGGCCTTCCGGACGGAGGAGAGGTCGGAGAGGTCCAGCTGCAGGAGCTGTGCGGAACCGCCGGACCTCGCGATCTCGTCGACGACGGGCTGGGCCTTGTCCAGCGACCGGCAGGCCAGGATGACCTGTGCCCCGGCCTTCGCCAGGTCCAGTGCGGACTGTCTACCCAAGCCCGAGTTAGCCCCAGTGATCAACACCTTGCGGCCGACCTGCGTCGGCATGTCGGCCGCCGTCCACTTCGCCATGAGCTCGTTTCCTACTCGCTAGTAGCAATCCGCTTAGCGAGTTTGTAACGGTTCAGGCGTTCTGAGGCAAGCCCACGGTCTCGGTCGGCACCAGCAGGTTGGGCATGCGGATCATTTCGACGAACGCGGCGCCGATGCGGTTGCACTCCTCGATGGAGTCGGTCGGCTCGACCAGCCCGGCGCTCATCGCCAGCATCCGCTGCTCACGCGCGAAGGCGTCCACCGTGCCGTCGGTGCGGTTCTCGTCCAGCACCCGGCGCAGGGTCTCGTTGTCCTTGGCCAGCGCGCGCCAGGCCTGAGCCACCGCCTGCGACTTGTCCAGGTCGCCCGCCTGGGCGCTCTCCAGGGCCACGCCGACGCGGCCGGTCAGCTGCTGCATCCACTTGTAGTGCAGGAATCGGAGCAGCTCATCGCGGTCGGCGAACTCGTCGGCCGCGCCGTCGATCTCCTCGAAGGCCAGCGCGGCCTGCGGGTTGCGGCGGGCGTGACGCAGGATGGCCTGGGTGATCGACCGCCGCTCGTAGTAGTCGTTCCAGCTCATGGCGTTCCTCCTTGTAGGGCACCGCGGTCAGTGGCCGGCAGCACATTTCTTGTACTGCGGGTTTGGGCCATACCGTCGGTATGCCATGCAAACAACATACCACCGGTACGTACCGTCGGTATGCCGTATTGTTGTGAGTATGGCTACAGGTCGCCCGCGCCGACTCGAATACAGCGAGTCCACCCGAAAAGCCCTGGTAGACAGCGCAGTCGAGCTGTTCACCCGAAGGGGTTACTCCAGCACGTCCTTGGATGAGGTGGCGCAACGGGCACGAGTGACCAAAGGTGCGCTGTATCACCACTTCGGCGGAAAGCAGGCGCTTTTCGAGGCCGCTTTCGACCAGGTCGAATCGGGTGTGGTGGCCAAACTCGCCAAGGTCGCCGAGGACCCGGGCGAGCCCTGGGAGATCGTGCAGCGCGGAATCAAGACATTCCTGCGCGTCTGTCTGGAGCCGACCTATCAGCGCATCGTCGTGCACGAGGCCCCGGTCGTCATGGGCTGGGAGCGCTGGCGTGAGGCCGAGAAGCACTACAGCTACGGCATCATCCAGGAACTGATCATGACGCTGGTGGAGACCGGCGAACTCCGGCCGCTGCCGGTGCAGGCGATGGTGGACGTGTTCTACGGCGGCCTGTCCTCCGCGGCCACCGTCATCGCCACCTCCGACGATCCGCGCAAGGCGAGCGCCGACGTGGGCACGGTGATGAACACGATCCTGGACAGCCTGCGTACCTCGCCGGGGGAGCCTCGCGTGGTGCCGCCCACCTCGTTGCGGGACGCCGTTCGGCAGAGCGTGCACGCGGTCAAGACGGCGCTGACCGAACACGACAGCTGAACCAGCCGCCGGTGCGCTGAATGTGTCCCCGCTCTGGACCGTCCGACCTACAGACACATTCAGCCCCTTCTCCCGGAGAAGATCCACAGTGCCAGCGGCGCGGGGAGGGGTGCAGTGCTCTGGCCGGATTCGGACCAGGGCCGTCCGCAGTAGGTCAAAGTCCGGTCGGGGTCAACTTCTGCTGGTGGTGAAGCCGCTGATAACGGCAACCAGAGGTTGAGGACTTATAACATTCCGGCTGGATACAGTCGCGCCGTGAGTTTCAGGTCCACAGTGCTCGGCTGGTTGCGGCGTCCCCAGGCGGATGTTCCCGCGCCTTCGGTCGTGCCCGGACAAACCGAGTTGGCCGCGCTGGCCGACCTGGCCGATCAGGCCCGGCGCTCCGGGGTGACCGTCGACCTCATGGTGCGCCCGGTCGATCTCACCCACGGCATGGCGCTGGCCGCCTACCGCATCGTGCAGGAAGCACTCACGATTCCGGCCGCCCCGGCCCGTTGCCTGGTCAGCGTGGACGGCGACGCCAACGGCGTGCGCATCGACGTGGTCAACGACGGGCCCGCCCACCGCCTCGCCAACGGCGGGCAGCTCGCCGCGCTGGCCGCGACCCAGGGCGGTACCTGCGTCACGGCCCCGCACAACGGCCGCGGTTTCCGCGTCTCCGTTCGCCTCCCGCACCCGGTCGACGACTGAGCGGAACACTTTCTGCAGAAAGTGTTCAGCGGGTCAGTGAGCTGTCCAGATCCAGGGTGATGCCGGCCGGAGTGGCCACCGTGGGACGGGGCAGGTCGCGGTGCGATACCGGCAGCTCGCCGTCGATGGCCCGGAGGATGGCCTGCTCGATCAGCGGGAAGACCTCCGCCGTCGTGACATCGCGGCCCAGTTCCGTGCTCAGCGAGGTGACGCCGACGTCCTTCAGCCCGCACGGGATGATCGCGTCGAAGCCGTCATTGGAGTTGTCGCAGTTCAGCGAGATGCCGTGCAGGGTCACGCCCCGCTGCACCCGGATGCCGATGGCGCCGATCTTCCGCTCGATCCGGCCCTCGCCGGCGGGCAGCCACACGCCGCTGCGGCCCTCGATCCGGCCGGTACGCAGGCCGAACTGGTCGCACACCCAGATCATCGCCTCTTCGAGACGGCGCACGAAGTCCACCACGTCCACCGGGTCGCTCAGCTTGACCAGCGGATAGCCGACGATCTGGCCCGGACCGTGCCAGGTGATCTTGCCGCCGCGGTCCACGTCGATCACCGGGGTGCCGTCCACCGGGCGGTCCTCGGGCTGCGTGCGCCGGCCGGCCGTGTAGACGTTCGGGTGCTCCAGCAGCAGCAGGGTGTCCGGTCCGCCGTCGAGCCGCTCGTCCACCAGCTGTTTCTGCAGGTCCCAGGCTTCGACGTAGTCGATCAGCCCGAGGTGGCGGACGGTCAGTTCGGCGGAGGATTCACGGCAGGAGGTCACGCGGTCGACTCTACGCCGACCTGGCTCACACTCACCACGAACCCGAGGCGCATCGCCAGCAGCAGCCCGACGCCGAGCACGGCCAGCACCGCGCCCAGCGTGTCGGTCAGGCAGTGCACGCTGACCAGCACCCGGCAGGCCGCGGTGAGGGCCGTCGCGAGCCCGGCGATCACCGCGATCAGCGGCTGCCAGCGCACGGCCAGGTAGCCGGACACCAGTACCGCTGTCAGCCCGACCGCGGCCACCGCCGTCACGTGCCCGCCGTGTGGCCCGCGCTCCTGGTGCACCAGCTCGGACAGCAGCTGCGTCGACCAGCAGCAGGCCAGCACCGCCACGCTCCGCAAGGTCAGGTCGGCGGTGCGCCTGCCCGACCGGTCACGCCGCAGCTCGGCCACCCGGCCGACCGTCAGCAGCAGGGCCATCGTCAGCGCGGCCAGCGCCGGGCCGAGGGCGGTGCTGATCAGCTCCGCCGTCCGTCCCACCTCGGAGTTCCGCCAGCTCTCGGTCGCCGCCTCCGCCCAGAGGTCCACCAGGGGCGGGTTGCCGATCGACAGCAGCGCCAGGCCGAGGGATCCCGCGAGGGAGTACAACGCGACGCGCTGCAGATTCATGGTGTTCAGGACGGTTCCATCTCGCTCAGTGCCGCTGCCAGTTCTCGGTGCCGGAACCGGAATCCGTGCTCGGTGAGCACACCGGGGATCGCCCGTTGCCCGGCCAGCAGCCCCTCGTCGGCGAACTCGCCGGTGAGCAGCCGCAGCGCGAATCCCGGTGCGGTGAAGAGGGTCGGCCGGTTCACGGCGGCGCCCAGCGCCCTGGTGAACTCGGCATTGGTCACCGGATGCGGCGCGGTCAGGTTCACCGGGCCGGAGATCGGCTCGGCCTCCAGGAGGAACTGGATCGCGGCGATCTCGTCCTCCAGGGAGATCCACGGCATGTACTGCTCGCCGGATCCCAGCCTGCCGCCCAGCCCCGCCCAGAACAGCGGCCGCAACTTGCCGAGCAAACCGCCCGATCGGGACAACACCAGGCCGCTGCGAATCCGTACCACCCGGGTACCGGCCTTCGCCGCCGTGTGGGTGGCGGCCTCCCAGTCCCGGCACAGCTCTGCCAGAAATCCCCGTCCGGCGCCCGCCGTCTCGTCCACCTCGTGATCGCCGGTGTCGCCGTAGAAGCCCACCGCCGAAGCGTTGATCATGGTCGGGATGCCGTGGTCGGCCACCGCGCCCGCCAGCACCTCGGTGGGCGTCAGGCGGGAGTCCCGCAGCTCCTGCTTGCGGGCCGCTGACCAGCGTCGATCGCCGATACCCGCCCCACAGAAATTGATCACCGCGTGCACGCCGTGCAACGCGTCCTGATCGATCCGGCCGGAGGGTGGATCCCAGCCGCGCTCGTCCACGGTGCGTGGCCGGTGACGGACCAGCAGGCGCACCTCGTGCCCGGCGGCGCGCAACCGGTGCACCAGGGACTGCCCCAGAAAACCCGAGGAACCGGCGATCGCGACTCGCATGAGCCTGATCGTTCCGTAATCCGACCGCGGACGCGAGCCCATCCCCCGAGCCGGGATTTCCGCCTGGCGGAAAGAAGCTGTGGCCTGCGCACCCGATGACCCAGCACCGTGGGGTTCGGGCGAGGACACAGGGGAGGTAGTCGTGGCGCGAATCGTCGGGCTGGCCGATGCGGTCGCCGAGCTCGTCGTGGACGGATGCAGCGTCGCGATGGAGGGCTTCACCCACCTGGTCCCGTTCGCCGCCGCGCACGAGGTCATCCGCCAGCGCCGCCGGGACCTGACCCTGATCCGGATGAACCCGGACGTCATCTACGACCAGCTGATCGGCGCCGGCTGCGCGGGCAGGCTCATCTACTCCTGGACCGGCGACCCGAGCACCGGCCTGCTGCCGCGGATCCGCGACGCGCTGCGCACCGGGTGGCCCCGGCCGTTGCAGGCGGAGGAACACAGCCACGCCGGCATGGCCAACCGCTACCTCGCGGGCGCCACGGGCGTCCCGTTCGGCGTGCTGCGGGGCGCGCTGCCCGGCCCCTCCGAGACGGTCAAGGCCATCCAGTGCCCGTTCACCGGGGAGCGGCTGCTGGCGGTGCCCGCGATCCGGCCCGACGTGGCCATCGTGCACGCGCAGCGCGCCGACCGGCAGGGCAACGTGCAGGTCTGGGGGATCACCGGCGCGCAGCGCGAGGCCGTGCACGCCGCGCACCACAGCCTGGTGACCGTGGAGGAGATCGTGGACGAGCTGGAGCCGGTCCCCGGTTCCACCGTGCTGCCGGGCTGGCTGATCACCATGGTCGCCGAGGTCCCCGGCGGATCGCTGCCCGCGCAGACCGAGGGCTACCGGCGCCGGGACACGGGTTTCTACCGCGAATGGCCGGCGATCAGCGCCGACCGCGAGCGGTTCATCGACTGGTTGGGCATGATCGTCACACAACCGCCCGCCATGGAACGCAAGGTGAGTTGATGGGTTATCAGCGAGACACCGGCCTGGTGCATGCACCGCACTATTCGCCGGAATACAGGTCGAGCATGCTGCGCGCGCCGAGTCAGCCCCTGGTGGTGCTGCCACACCGGCTCACCGAGATCACCGGGCCGCTGTTCGGCGAGAGCGACGTCCGGCCGGAGGAGAGCGACCTGACCACGCAGCACGACGGCGAGCCCCTCGGCGAGCGGATCGTGGTGCACGGTTCGGTGCGCGACGGCAGCGGCCGTCCGGTGCCGAACACGCTGCTGGAACTGTGGCAGGCCAATTCGGCGGGGCGCTACCAGCACCAGAACGACCAGCACGACGCGCCGCTGGACCCGAACTTCACCGGCAACGGCCGCTGCGTCACCGACGCCGAGGGCAACTACCGGTTCACCACGATCCGGCCCGGGGCGTACCCGTGGGGCAACCACCACAACGCCTGGCGCCCGGCGCATCTGCACTTCTCGGTGTTCGGCCGCGCCCTGCCGCAGCGCCTGGTCACCCAGATGTACTTCCCGGGTGACCCGTTGCTGGACTACGACCCGATCTACCAGGCGGTGCGCGAGCCGAAGGTCCGGCAGCGGATGATCTCCAGTTTCGATCTGGAGAGCACCGTGCCCGGCTGGGCCCTGGCCTTCAACTTCGACATCGTGCTGGCCGGTCCCGAGGCCTCGCTGCTGGAGGAACCGCATGTCGACTGAACTGGGACTGACCCCCGCCCAGACCGTGGGGCCGTACTACAGCATCGGCATGACCCGCCCCGGCACCGAGTTCGTGGTGCCGGCGGATCACCCGGGTGCGATCACCATCTCCGGACGGGTGCTGGACGTCAACGGTGACCCGGTGCCCGACGCGACCCTGGAGATCTGGCAGGCGGACGCCGACGGCCGGTTCGACCACCCGGACGATCCGCGTGGCGCCGTTCCCGGGTTCTCCGGCTTCGGCCGGTGCGGAACCGACGAGGACGGCCGGTACGAGTTCCGCACGGTGAAGCCGGGGGCGTTGCCCGACCAGGCCCCGCACATCGACGTGCTGGTCTTCGCCCGCGGCCTCATGCACTGGCTCGCCACCCGGATCTACTTCGCGGAGGAGACCTCGGCGAACGCCGGCGATCCGGTACTGGCTAGCGTGGACCCCGACCGGCGCCACACCCTGATCGCAACCGAAGATCTTCGATTCGACATCCGGCTGCGCGGCGACGGTGAGACGGTGTTCTTCGCGCTGTAGGGAGGCGGACGTGCCGAAGCCGGTATTGGTGCTGAGTAATTCGCTGGGGACCCCCTCGGCGATGTGGGAGGCACAGCTGCCCACATGGTCCGAGCACTTCAACGTGATCACCACCGAACATCCCGGGCACGGGGGTGCCGACGCGCCCCCCGGGCCGTATGAGCTCGATGAGCTGGGCGAACGGCTGCTGGTGCAGCTGGACGCGCGCGGGGTGGAGCGGTTCGCGTTCGCCGGGCTGTCCCTGGGCGGTGTCCTGGGCCAGTGGCTGGGCGTGCACGCCGCCGACCGGCTGGATCACCTGGTGCTGCTCGCCACCAAGCCGTACTTCGGCCCGCCGCAGCCGTGGCTGGACCGGGCCGCCAAGGTCCGGGCCGGTGGCCCGGAAGCCGTGGCCGACATGGTGATGGGCCGCTGGTTCCCGCCCTCGGCGAGCCCGGAACTCGTGGCCCACTACCGCGAGCTGTTCGTCACCAGCGACCGTGAGGGCTACGCCAACTGCGCCGAATTGCTGGCGACCCTCGACCTGCGGCCGGAGCTGTCGAAGATCACCGCGCCTACGCTGGTGCTGGTGGCCGGATCCGATCCGGCCGTGACCCCGGAGGAGGGCCGCGAGCTTGCGGACGCGATCGGGGACAACGCCCGGCTGGTGGTGCTACCCGATGCCGGACACATGCCGCAGGCCCAGTGGCCCCGTGCGGTCAGCGGTCTGGTTCTGGACCACCTGCTTGCCGGATAAGGAATCCGAGCCGATCGGCGGCTTGCGCGCCGCCGATCATCGGCAAGCATGGAGATCACGTTCGTCTCCAGGGGGTGGGTGTCGATGGCGGGAAACAGCCGGGAACCCGGTAAGTCGGTGATCAGCAGGACCCTCGCCGTGTTGTCGGCCTTCGACATCGGCCACTCACGGCTGACCATGTCGGAGATCGCCCGGCGTGCGGGTCTGCCGCTGGCCACCGCGCACCGGATGATCGCGGAGCTGGAGAACTGGGGCGCGCTCGTCCGCGACGACGGCGGGCAGTACGTCATCGGCGCCCGGCTGTGGGAGGTCGGGCTGCTGTCCCCGCTGCACACCCGGCTGCGGGAGATCGCCCTGCCGTTCATGCAGGACCTGTACGAGAACACCCGGGAGAACGTGCACCTGGCCGTCCGGGACGGCTTCGAGGTGCTGTACGTGGAGAAGCTCACCGGCCACCGCGCCGTGTCGATCATCTCCCGGGCGGGCGGCCGGCTGCCGATGCACACCACCGGTGTGGGCAAGGCGCTGCTCGCGCACCAGACCGCCGAGTTCGTCGAGGAACTGTGCCGGCGCGGCCTGGAGCGGTGTACGCCGTACTCGATCACCGAGCCGGGACGGCTGCGGCAGGACCTTGATCGCATCCGGGACCGCGGCTACGCGTACACCCGGGAAGAGATGACCATGGGCAACTGCTCGGTCGCGGTACCGATCCGGGACGAGAACGGCGCCCACACGATCGCCATCGGCCTGGTGGTGCGCAGCGTGCGCGCCGACGCGCCCAAGCTGGCCAGGGCGATCCGCAAGGCCGCCGACGGCATCCAGGCCCGGCTGGCCCAGCTGGCCGAGCAGGGGTATCCGGAACTGCCGGTGCAGCGGGAGGCCAACGTCCGTCCCGCGTGACCGGCCGGGCCGGAACGCCGTGTGCGTCCCGGCCCCGCCGGGTGCGCTAGATCAGCCGGTGTGCGCGACGGGTCATCAGGCTGATCAGCCGGCCGGTGCTCAGGCCCATCAGGCCGAGGAACACGATCTGGCCGCCGAACCTCGTCATCAGGCCCAGCGCCACGAGCACGACCACCAGCCGGGTGGTTTCTCCCCAGCCCTCGTGCACGGCGCCCATGACGCACTGCCAGAGCGGCGAGGGCTTCTGCCTGCCACAGCACCGCGATCGCCGATGCCTGCCCTGGACCACTCGCCGATTGAAGCCGAACTTCCGTCGCCCACTCGGCGTACCCGCCTCTGGCACCTCCGGGCGCCATGGCCGTAGGGTCATCGCTGTTCCACCTTGCTTCTCTTCACGGGGTATCAAGTACGGGACATGGCGGCTTCTCGTTCGCGCGGGAAGCCGCCCCCTTTTTTTGGTATGGGGGTCTCACTGCCTTATTGCTGGAGTGATGTCCCTATCGCACTGTCGGTAAGCGCAATACTCCTTTGTTGATCTTGAGCGCGCACGCTGTAGTTCAATGAAGGCGGCGACCGGTCGATTTCGTCGGCGAACGGCCTCTGTTGACGTGGCGCACTAGTCGCTCACTCGGTTGACAACTCATCCTGCTGAGGGGTGTCGAACTTACGCTCCGCTGAGCATTTACCCAGTTCAGCGAGGCCCAGTCCGGCTTTTTGGGCCGGATGAGTGACCCACGGTGTTCGCCCTGAATTCCGGTGAATTCGCACGTGCACGCAGTTCGGGAATTTCCTGTGGAGTTCGGAAACTGAATTCAGTTCTCGATTCCCGGTATGGCACGACAAACGGCCCGCGGTGCGTCGGATACCGACGCGCCACGGGCCGTTTCGAGTAGGGATCAGCGGAAGCGCAGGCTCCGCTGGTTGAGCCATTCGGAGATGGCCAGTCCGCCTCCGCCGATGGCGAGTACGCCGGCGGCCAGTGCGGGCCCGCCGAAGACGGCGAGCGCGATCAGGAAGCCGACCAGGGCGAGCATGACGAGGACTTGCCCGGCCTGCGCGCGGCGCGCCGAGAATCGGCGGTTCCGCTCTGGCACCGCGGGGTGCCTAGGTCCTAGGGTCATCGTTGTTCCCGGTTCTTGTGTCTGGTTGGGCATCTGGCTCGGAACGTGGCGGCCTTCCGGTGCAAGCGGGGGGCCGCCTCTTCGTACGGCGGGTACCTGTGTCCCGGTGCCACCGGCCGTCCGGGGTATGCAGGTGTCCCATCCGAACCTGATAAGCCAATCTTGCTCACTTGATCTTCGTTTTGCACGGCGCCAAATCACCCGTTCGCCGACCGGTCGATTGGCGTCGGTGAACGGCGCTACATGACCCGTTCGGCATGACACTTTCGTGTCTACTCGGGACAAAACCCCAGGACCTATCTACTCACAGTAGTGGTTGCCGGGGCAATCTCACCCGACTCTCGCCTACCGTGGCCACGGGAAACCTTTTCCGACAGCTTCCATCCAGTAACTCAGCGTGAACGTGCCGATTCGCGAGAATCAGCACGTGCAGATGCCCGCGAGGAATGCACGAGTGCGTGTTTTTCCGTATTTTTCGGAATCGTAATTTCCGCTGATCGAAAAGTTACCGATCGGTAGTACTCCCGCTGTGACAAGGGATGCAACCGATGTCCAACAGCCCCGTGCCGGTGAGCCGGCCGCCGCGGACGTCGCCGGTTGCGAAGCGGCCGGCCCCGGGCACGCGCGGAAGCGTGTCCGGAACCGGCCGCGGTAAATACGTGGGCTTTACAGAATCTCGATGTCCTTCACCTTCGGCGGGTGGTTCGGGAACGAGATATCCGTCCACCGGTTGATCCGGACGGAGTCGCCATTGGCGTCGTAGTAGATGAGGTCGTTGTTCCCGGTGACGATTCTGTCGACCCACCACGAACCGAATCCGGTCCGGCCACGGTTGGCGTAGCAATCCACGCTGTCCCGTCCGTTGAGGTGTGAGTAGATCTTCAGGAAGTTCTCCCCGCCCTTGCACTCGACGTGGTCGATGGCGAACGCGGTGGCTGGAACGGCCAAGGTGAAGGCGACGGCGGCGGTGATCGTAGCGGCCACGGAGCGTGCCTTACGCATCCTTGAGAGCACAGGTTCTCCTCAAAGCGAGTATCGAATCAGGAGTTCACGTAGCGGAATCGCAGACATGTCGTGCACAAATAAGTATTTCGGTGACCAATGCAGTCGTCAAGGGTGATTGCCTGCTTTCGGAATGGGCATGAATGTTGAATTCCGAATGCTGGAGTGCGCTCCATGCGCTAATTGGGTGGCCGACTAAAATATATTGATCGCATGAATCAGCAGGGACTCGATTCCGACGGCACGATCCGCCGCGAAGGCGCACTGGACCGGGTCCGGGCGCCGTTCGGCCCCGTCGTGGACGCGCTCCGCTGCTCGGTGAAGATCTCCCCGGCTATCGCCCCACCTCGCTGCTCGCCCGCGAGACGAACGGCGAACTCGATCTGATGCTCCCGCGATGGCGTGCCCGGGAAGCGGATGCGGCCCTTGGACCAGTGATCTCGCCGAGTCCGCCGAACTCTTCGGCCGGTACTACCCCGGGCGCCTGGCCCAGATGCGGGTGGCGGTCGCCGCCGGCCGCGCCGCCGCGGGTCCGGAAGTCCTCGGCATGCTGCTCGACAACCTCGGTCCCTGGCCGGCTGCCGAGTACACGGCGGTACACGGCCGGAAGGCTCCGCGATGAACGACCCCTCTGCCCGCGTAGTCGCAGTCCAGAGGGGTCTTCGGCGAGGTTGGCGCGCCCAGCAGGATTCGAACCTGCGACCGTCGGATTAGAAGTCCGATGCTCTATCCAGCTGAGCTATGGGCGCTGAACGCAGGGTCTCCGAGGAGAAAGCGTATCCGCTTCACTAGGAGTGATCGTTGCTCAGCCTCATGACGTTTCGCTGCCTGCCACGATCAGGTATGTGGCCCTGCACACATCGCGTCGGTGGTTCACTGAATCGCGCGGTGGGCTGATTCGGCCGCACCCGGACCGGGTGGCGGCAGCAGAGTTCACCAATGGGGAATCGCATGGTCACCAAATTTGTGCTAGCTCAAGAGATGTGTCAGTGGCCGGACAAGGCCTAGGCTGCTTGCGTGCCCGAAACTTTGGCTACCGACACGGTCGATGAGAAACCGGTTCCGCCCACTACCCGGACCGTCAGTGCCGCGCTGCTCGTGGGCCCCGGCCTCGGGCTCGCCGTCCTCATCGTCATTGGCTTGACCGCACTCAACTCCACCGCCGATCTGGTGGTGGATCCCGGCGTCGTCACCCGCTACGGGCTGAGCGTCGTGCGGGTGTTCACCGAGGTCTGTGCGGCGGTCTGTGTCGGCTCACTGTTCTTCGCCACCTTCCTGGTGCCGCCGCAGCCCAGCGGAGTGCTGTCCGCCGACGGTTACGCCGGCCTGCGCCGGGCCGGCTGGGCGGCCGCCGGGTGGTACCTGGGCGCGATACTGACCGTGCCGCTGACCGCCGCCGACGCGGTGGGCAAGCCGGTGGGTGACCTGCTCAGCGCCCAGGTGATGATCGTGCTGGTCGAGCAGATCTCCCAGGCCAAGGCGTGGGCGCTGACCGCGGGCATCGCGTTTCTGATCGCGGTGCTCTGCTGGGTCGCGCTGCGCTGGGGAACCACTGCCGTCGCGCTCGGGCTGTCCCTCTTCGCCCTGCTGCCGGTCGCCGTCACCGGGCACTCGGCTTCCGGTGGCGCGCACG
This sequence comes from Pseudonocardiaceae bacterium YIM PH 21723, assembly GCA_003600225.1. GTDB lineage: Bacteria > Actinomycetota > Actinomycetes > Mycobacteriales > Pseudonocardiaceae > QZFT01. The sequence goes on along the minus strand of QZFT01000062.1, from coordinate 14,037 downwards.
ACGTGGCGACCAACAGCCTGATCTACCACCTGATCGGCACGGTGATCTGGGTCGGCGGCCTGATCGCGTTGATCGCGCACGGGCTGCGCAAGGGCAACCACCTCGACCTCGCCACCAGCCGGTTCTCCCGGGTGGCGCTGGTGTGCTGGGTGGTCATGGCCGCCTCCGGCATCGTCAACGCGCTGGTCCGGCTGCCGCTGAGTGACCTGGTGAGCACCAACTACGGCCTGCTGGTCGTGGCCAAGGTGGTCGCGCTGCTCATCCTCGGCGTGATCGGCTACTACCAGCGGGAGAAGGCCGTCACCGGTGTCACCGCGGGCAAGCCGGGCGCCCTGCTGCGGCTGGGCACCGTGGAGATCCTGATCATGGTGATCACCATCGGGATCGCGGTCGGCCTGGCCAGGACGCCACCGCCCACTGAGAACCGTACGGTGCCCTCGCAGATCGAGTTGCTGATCGGCTACGCCCTGGACGGCCCGCCGACCCTCGGCCACATCCTGTTCGACTGGCGCTTCGACCTCATCTTCGGCACCGCGGCGTTTGTGCTCGCCGGGCTGTACCTGTGGGGCGTGTCCCGGCTCCGGCAGCGCGGCGACGAGTGGCCGTGGGGTCCGACCGCCTGCTGGCTCGCCGGCTGCTTCGTGCTGCTGTTCGCCACCTCGTCCGGCGTCGGGCGCTACGCCCCCGCGATGTTCAGCGTGCACATGATCTCGCACATGCTGCTGTCCATGGTGATCCCGGTGCTGCTGGTGCTCGGTGGCCCGGTGACCCTGGCGCTGCGCGCGCTGCCGGTGGCCGGCAAGGACGCGCCGCCCGGGCCGCGCGAGTGGCTGCTGGCCTTCGTGCACTCCCGGTTCTCCAAGATCCTCACCCAGCCGCTGATCGCGTTGTTCCTGTTCGTCGGCTCGTTCTACGGCCTGTACTTCAGTGGGCTGTTCGACGCCGCGCTGGACACGCACTGGGCGCACCTGGCGATGAACGCGCACTTCCTGCTGGTCGGCTACCTCTTCTACTGGCCGGTCGTCGGTATCGATCCGGCCCCCCGGAAGCTGCCGCCGCTGGCCCGGCTCGGCGTGGCCTTCGCGTCGATCCCGTTCCACGCGTTCTTCGGCATCGCGCTGATGAGCTCCGGCTCGGTCATCGGCGTCAACTTCTACTCCCAGCTGGGCCTGCCCTGGGTGCCGGATCTCCTCGCGGATCAGCGCCTCGGCGGCGGCCTGGCCTGGGCAGCGGGGGAGTTGCCGCTGCTCATCGTGGTGATCGCCCTGCTCGTGCAGTGGTCCCGCAGCGACGCGCGGGAGGCCCGGCGGAAGGACCGCCAGGCCACCCGGGACGGCGATTCGGACCTGAACGCCTACAACGCGATGCTGACCGAGATGGCCAACGGCGGCCCGAAAAAGGACTGATCAGGCCGCGTGCAGGTGCGCCACCACACACGCGATGTTGTCCGGCCCGCCGGCCAGTTTCGCGTGACCCACGAGCGTGGCCACCTGCCGATCGGGCTCGGTGCTGTCCGCCAGCACCGCGTGTAGCGTCGCGTCGGACACCACCCGGTGCAGGCCGTCCGAGCAGAGCAGGTACCGATCACCGGCCCTGGCCTCGTGCCGCCGCACCTCCGGATCGCCACCCGGTAGCGCCCTGACCAGCAACATCCGGTCCGGGTGCGACTCCGCTTCCTCCGGGGTGATCCGGCCCTGGTCGATCATGCTCTGCACGACGGTGTGGTCCTCGGTGATCCGGAACAGCTCCCGCTCCCGCAGCAGGTAGATGCGGCTGTCGCCGATGTGCACCAGCCCCAACTGGTCGCCGGACCAGACCATCGCGCTCAGCGTGGTGCCCGAATCGGCACCGATCTGATCGGCCAGGGTGTTCAGCAGCTCCGAGCGGCGCAGTGCGTCGATCGCCGCCGCCGACGCCTGCTCCCCGGCGGGCCCGAACCCGTCGGCGACGGCCAGCAGCCGGTCGTCCGCGTAGACGGTGTCCTGGTTCTGCGGGCGGACCAGTCCGCGGTCGGTGCCCACGGCGTAGCTCAGCCGCAGGGGTCGCTCATCGGTCATGATCGTGTCCTCCCCGGACAGGTGATCGATGAGGAAGGTGACCAATTCCCGCCGCTCGACGACGTCCGCCTCGACCGTCCGCCAGTAGGCCGCGATCTCGGTAGCCGCCTGAGTCTTCGACAGATCGCAGACGGAGCGGATCCGGGCCAGGGGCATTCCGGCCCGGCGCAGCCAGGCGACCAGCCGGGCCCGGTCCAGCTGATCCGGGTGGTAGAAGCGGTAGCCGGACAGCGGATCGGTCCGCGCGGGCACCAGCAGCTCCAGCTGGTCGTACAGCCGCAGCGCCTTGGCCGTCAGCCCGGAAGCCCTGGCGAACTCGCCGATGGTCAGCAGCACGGTCGCCCTCCCCAGCCAGGCACGTCGCCTGGCCCTGTCACCGTGGGCCTTCCCCCAAGGTCAAGGTCAAACCTTGTGGGCGGGGATCTCCAGCCAGGCCTCGGTGCCGCCGCCCTCGCGCGCGGTCAGCCAGACGTGGCCACCGTGCACCTCGGCGGTCTGCCGGACGATGGCCAGCCCGAGCCCGGAGCCGGGCAGTGCGCGGGCCTCGGTGGTCCGGTAGAACCGGTTGAACACCAGCTCCTGCTCCTCGGTCGAGACGCCGGGGCCCCGGTCGGCGATCAGCAGCGTGGCCATGGGGCCGGTGACCGACACCAGCACGGTGATGGCACTGCTCGCCGGGCTCCACTTGGCTGCGTTCTCCAGCAGGTTCAGCACCGCGCGCTCCAACGCGGCGGGCTGGCCGCGTACCGGGGCGGGCTGCGCGGTGACCAGGTACTCGGCGCCGCCGGAGCGGGTCTGGGCCCGAGCCACCGCGCCGCGCACCACGTCGGCGAGGTCCAGGTCGGCGAACTCCTCCGCGCTGCGTGGATCGCGGGCCAGGTCCACGACCTCCTCGACCAGGTTGTTCAGCTCCTGCAGCTGGGACTGCACGTCCCGCAACAGCCCGGTTCTGTCCTGAGTGGACAGTGGGCGGTCCGCCTTCTCCGACCGCAGCAGCAGGTCGATGTTGGTGCGCAGGCTGGTCAGCGGGGTGCCCAGCTCGTGGCTGGCGTCCTCCACCAGTTGCCGCTGTTGCTCCCGGGACTGGGCCAGCGCGGACAGCATCGAGTTGACGCTGCGCGCGATCCGCGCGGTCTCGGCCGGCTCCCGGTCGTCCTCCGGCACGGCCGCGGTCAGGTCCTGGGTGCTCGCCACCTGCTCGGCGGAGGACACGATCCGGTCGACCGGTCGCAGGCCCGCCCTGGTCAACGCGTAGCTCAGGCCGCCGACCAGGCCGATGCCGATCGCGTCGATGATCAGCAGCAGCACGCCGAACTCGGCCAGCGTGGCGTCCTCGTCGGACAGGCTGTGCGCCAGCTGGATCGCCGACCCGGCCTTGTTCTTGAAGGTCAGTACCCGGAAATGTCCCTCGGGGACGACCACGTCGTAGCGCACGGTGTGCTGCCGTCCGTGCAGCACGTCCAGGTCCTGGGCGGTGATCGGCAGCTGCGTCGACTGGAATCCCGGGTGGTGCGGCAGGCCGTCGGGAGTGATCCACTGCGCCACCGGCAGCAGGCCCGGCTTCATCCGGTACGGGATGCTCGGCGTCGGGATCTCGTCCCAGCGCTTGTTGAACAATCCCATCGTCGACTGCAGGCTGAGCTCGTTGTCCGTCTGCTCGATCAGCTGGCGGCGCAGCAGGCCCCAGGCGGTGGCGGACACCGCGATGATCGCCACCGCGGTCACCGTCATGGCGAGCAGGCTCAGCCGGTTCCGCAGCCGCGGGCGACGCCTAACGGTCATCGGTCGGGCTGGTCGTTGCCGCGCAGTACGTAACCGACGCCACGCACGGTGTGCAGCAGCCGGGGTTCGCCGCCCGCCTCCAGTTTCCGCCGCAGATAGCCAATGTAGACATCCAGACTGTTGGAGCTGGCACCGAAGTCGTACCCCCAGACCTCAGTGAACAGCATCGACCTGTTCAGCACCTTGCCGGGGTGCCGCAGGAACAGCTCCAGGAGGCTGAACTCGGTGCGGGTCAGCTCGATCTCCCGGCCGCCCCGGCTCACCTTGCGGCTGCTGGGATCCAGCAGCAGTTCGTCGATCTGCAGGGCCGGTTCGGCGGGGGCGGCCCGGCGCAGCAACGCCCGCAGCCGGGCGAGGAGTTCCTCCAGCGCGAACGGCTTGACCAGGTAGTCGTCCGCGCCGGCGTCGAGGCCGGCGACCCGGTCGCCGACGGTGCGCCGGGCGGTGAGCATCAGCACCGGGATCCGGCTGCCGGTGGCCCGCAGCGCGCGGCAGGCGGAGATGCCGTCCAGCACCGGCATCATCACGTCCAGGACGACCGCGTCCGCCCGCTGCTCGGTGAAGAACTCCAGCGCCTGTGCGCCGTTCTCCACCAGGTCGACGTCGTAGCCCTCGAACCGCAGGCTGCGTTCGATCGACTCCCGGACCGCAGGTTCGTCATCGACCACAAGTACACGCACGATGGGATTCCGTCCTCATTTACCGAATGTGCTCAGTGCCGACTGTAAAGCCATGCCAGGTAAACAGCAGTGAGTGCGGTGATCATCGGGCCGCGATACGCGAATTCACCCGTCCGGAAAGGTGATTCGGGCAGTCGGAAGATCGACCGCAACGGCCATGATCGCGTCGTTAGCGTTGACGTGCCCCTACCTTTCGTCAATTCAGTTCGGTGGAGCCAGCCGCAGGCCAGATTCGTGGGACTGGCCCTGGACGTGTCCACCGAGGCCCAGGCGCCACTGCCCGAGGCCGAACGTAGATTCGCGGGCCCGCGCTGGTGGTACGCGGGTCTCGCCGCCTCCGTGGTCCTGGCCGCCTGCCTGCGGCTGTGGCGGTTGAACGAGAACGGCTTCGGCAACCTCTACTACTCGGCCGCCGCGCTGAGCATGTCCCAGGACCCCCTCGCCTTCCTCTTCGGTGCCCTGGACACGAACAACTTCATCACCGTGGACAAACCCGCCATCGGCATCTGGCCACAGGCAATCGCGGTGACCCTCTTCGGGCTGAACTGGGCGACCGCCCTGCTGCCCACCGCGTTGTTCGGCATCGCCTCGGTCCACGTCCTGGCCCAGGTCGTCCGGCTCAGCTTCGGCGCGGACGCCGGCAGCGCCACCGCCCGGGTCGCCGGCCTGCTGGCCGCACTCGGCCTGGCGATCTGCCCGATCGCGGTGGCGAGCGACCGGGGGAACAACCCGGACGCCTTCATGGTGCTGGTGCTGCTGCTCGCCGCCCTGGTGCTGCTGAACGCCATCCGCACCGAGCGGATCTGGGTGCTGGCCTGCTCGGCAGCGCTGATCGGCCTGGCCTTCAACGTGAAGATGCTGCAGGCCTACCTGGTGCTTCCCGCGTTCGCCGTCACCTGGCTGTTCTGCGCGCGGACCACCCTGGTGCGCAGGCTGATCGGACTGCTGGCCGCCCTGCTGTCGCTGCTGGCCGCCAGCGCCGCCTGGATGGCCTCGCTGTACCTGGTGCCGCCGGACCGGCGGGCGTTCATCGGCGGCAGCACCGACGGCAGCGCGCTGGACCTGGTCCTCGGCTACAACGGCGCCTCCCGCATCGTCGGCGCGGGCTCTGGGCAGGTGCAGCAGAACGGCGGCTTCGGCGGGCCACCCGGAGCCGGCCGGTTCCTGCACGGCGTCCTCGTCGAACAGGTCTCCTGGCTGCTGCCGCTGGCGGTGCTCGGGGTGATCACGGTGATCGTGGCCCGCTGCAAGGTCGCCTACCCGGGACTGATCCTGCTCGGCGGCTGGAGCCTGGTGCTGCTCGTGGTGTTCAGCCAGGCCAAGGGCACCTTCCACCCCTACTACACCACCCAGCTGGCCCCGGCCGTCGTCGGACTGGCGGCCATCGGGCTCGCCGTCGGCTTCAGCGGCCTGGCCCGCAAGGAGCTTCCCGTGGTCGCCGCGCTGGCCGTGCAGCTCATCGTCGGCATCGCCTGGATCGCCCGCATCGTCTCCGCCCGGCCCGGTGCCACCCCCGACTGGATGCTGCCGGTGATCCTCACCCTCGGCGCGGTGGCGGTACTGGCCATCTGGCTGCGCAACGGCCTCCTCGCGGGCATCGTCGCCACCCTCGCGCTGTCCCTGGCTCCCTTCAGCTGGGCCGTGGTGACCGCCGGACAACCCCTCGTCGCCCCCAACCCCCTTGCCGGTCACGTCCGGGACAACCCGATCATCCCGGTGACCGTCACCGCGGACGACCAGAAGCTCGCCGACTTCCTCACGGCGCGTCGGGGCGACGCCCGGTGGATCGGCGCCTCGGTCTCCGCGATGGGTGCGGTACCGCTGACCATCGCCTCCGGCGGCCGGCCGGTGATGGCGATCGGCGGTTTCCTCGGCAAGGACCCCGCGCTCAGCCCGGAACAGCTCGCCGAGCTGGTGCGCACCCGTGAGCTGCGGTTCGTGGAACTCGGCATCGGCTGGGGCACCCGAGGCGTGGACCTGAGCAGGCTGGACATCACGCCCGCGCAGCGACAGATGCTCGGCAACCTGGCCACGCTGCGCATCGGGCACAGCAACCCGAAGATCCAGGACTGGGTACGCGACTCCTGCCAGCACGTGGACCCGATGAATTACGGCGGCTCGCCGACCGCCGACCTGACCATCGGGCTGTTCGACTGTGGAGCCGCCCGATGACCGCGACCGCGCTGCCCACGGCCAGGGCCAGGGACGTCAACTCCCCGGTGCCACTGGTGGAGATCACCGTGCCGGTCTACAACGAGGAGGCCGTCCTCGAAACCAGCGTCCGGCGGCTGCACGAATACCTGCGCAGGCACCTGTCGATGCGCTGGCAGATCGTGATCGCCGACAACGCCAGCACCGACCGCACCCTGGAGATCGCCGAGGACCTGGCCACCGAGCTGACCGGCGTGTCCGTGCTGCACCTGGAGGAGAAGGGCCGTGGCCGCGCACTGCGCGCGGTCTGGCAGCGCAGCCGGGCGGACATCGTCGCCTACATGGACATCGACCTGTCCACCAAGCTGGACGCGTTGCCGCCGATGCTCGCCGCGCTCGTCTCCGGGCACAGCCAGGTGGCCACCGGCTCCCGGCTCCTGGCGGGGTCCCGGGTGCGGCGCAGGCTCTACCGGGAAGTGCTGTCCCGGGGCTACAACCAGCTGCTGCGCTGGGTGTTCGCCGCCCGTTTCCGGGACGCGCAGTGTGGATTCAAGGCGATGCCCACCGAGGTGGCCCAGCACCTGTTACCGCTGGTCGAGGACCAGGAATGGTTCTTCGACACCGAGCTGCTGCTGGTCGCCGAGACGCTGGGCATGCGGGTATTGGAGATCCCGGTGGACTGGGAGGAGGACACCGACAGCCGGGTGGACGTGCCCAGGACGGTGCTCCAGGACCTCAAGGGCATCGTCCGGGTGGTCGGCCGGGAACTGCGCTCGCCGGTGCGGGCCGAGCTGCCGCGGGAGGACCGGGAACTGGGCGGCCAGCTGGGCCGGTTCGCGGTGGTCGGCGCGATCTCCACCCTGGCCTACGCGGTGCTGTACCTGCTGCTCACGCCGATGCTCGGGGTGTTCAGCGCGAATGCGGTGGCGTTGGTGTGGTGCACGGCGGGCAATGTGTGGGCCAACCGCCGGTTCACCTTCGGCAGGCGGGGGCCGGCCAACCGGGTCCGGGAGACCGCCGAATCCTGGGCGCTCGCGGTGTTCGCCATCCTGCTGTCCGACCTGGCCCTGCGCTGGCTGCATTCGATGGTCGCCACACCCACCGTGCTGACCCAGCTGGTCACCGCGATCGCCGCCACCGGGGTGGTCACCCTGCTGCGGTTCCTGGTGCTGCGTCGCTGGGTCTTCAACCCGGATCGCTGGCTATAACTGTGACCCAGGCCTCATCATGGACCGATGAGGCGTTGGGGGACGGCCGCCGCGGTGGCACTGATGGTGGTGGGCTGTGCGCCCGGCATCCGATCCGCCGGACCGGCGGACGGGGACGCGCGGCCCGCCACGGCCGGCGATCTGCGCGGCGTGCAGATCGACTACACCTACTTCACCGACGGACCCGACGAGCAGGCCACCCGTGACCAGCTGGCGAAATTCGAGACGGAGACCGGCGCGAAGGTGAAGCTCCGGGTGGTCGCCTTCGCGGACAACGAACGCACGCTGCAGGCGCAGCTGTCGGCCGGTGATCCACCGGACGTCGCCAGGGTGCTCAACATCTACCCCTTCGCCGACGCGGCACTGGACCTGCGGCCGTACCTGCACGACCAGGGGATGAACTCGGCGTTCTCCGACGCCATGATGGCGCAGGCCCGGGGGCCGCAGGGCGAACTGCTCGGCGTGCCCAGTGACCTGACCATGAACGGCCCGCTGATCAACCGGGATCTCTTCGACCGGGCCGGGGTCCCCGTTCCGGACCGGTGGACCTGGCCGGAACTGGTCACGGCCGCGCGGCAGGTCCAGGCGGCGACCGGCACGCCCTACGCCCTCGCGATGGACAAGTCCGGGCACCGGCTGTCCACCATGCTCAGCCAGTACGGCACCACCTTCTTCGGTACCGATGGCAAGCCCGCGCTGGACATCGGCCGGGCCACCCGGGCGCTGGCCCTGTTCGCCGAGCTGCACGACACGGGCGCGATGCCCAAGGACTTCTGGCTGGAGTCCGGCAGCAGGTACAAGGGGGCCAACGAGATCTTCCTGAGCCAGGCGACGCCGGTCTACCTCTCCGGGAACTGGCAGGTCAGCCAGCTCGCCAAGACCGCCCCGTTCCGCTGGTCGGCCGCCCCCGATCCGTGTGCCGAGCGGTGTGGCGGTTTCCCTGGAGGGAAACACACCATGGTGTTCAAGGAGGCCCGGCATCCGCGTGCCGGGGCGGCGCTGCTGGAGTGGCTGAACACCGCCGAGCACCAGCGGGAATTCGCCGCGCAGGCCATGTACCTGCCGACCCGCAAGGACCTCACCGAGCAGGGCGTCGACTATCCCCGGCGCGGCTCGGACATGCGGGTCTTCCTGGATGAAGTCGAGCGCACCCCACCCGACACCTACGCCTCGAACGCCTCGCCGTCGTTCTCCCGCGGCGCCGAGGCGCTCGTCGACGAGGTGAGCCGGATGCTGGCCGGCCAGAAGTCCCCGGCCGGCGCGGCGAAGTCGCTGCGGGACCGGGTGGACCGGCTCTACCGGGAGGCGAACCGATGAGGCGGCGGAACCTGGCGCCCTACCTGTTCCTGGCGCCGAACCTGGTGTTGTTCGCGGTGTTCGTGCTGTACCCGGCGCTGAACGGCGTCAACATCAGCCTGTACGACAGCACCAACGGCCGTACGTTCCGCTTCGTCGGCACCCGCAACTACCGGGAACTCGTCGGCACTGACGCCTTCCGCGAGGCCATCACCAACACGGCGGTGTTCGTGGCCTGCTTCGTCGTCCTGGCCACCGTGGTCGCGGTCGGGCTGGCGGCGCTGTTGCAACGCGGACTGCCCGGCAGCGGCTTCTACCGCGCGGTGTTCTTCGTCCCGGTGCTGCTGTCGCCCATCGTGGTGGGCCTCGTGTGGTCCTGGCTGCTGGAACGCCGGGGTGGCCTGGTGAACACCGCGCTGGGCGCCGTCGGGCTGCCGGAGCCGGGCTGGCTGATCGACCCGAGCCTGACCATGGGGGTGTCCGTCTTCGTCGCGGTGTGGCTGCACGTCGGCCTGTACACGCTCATCGTGCTGGCGGCGTTGCGCGCCATCGACCCGCGCACGCTGGAGGCGGCGACCATGGACGGGGCGAGTGCCCGGCAGCGGTTCTGGCACGTCACGCTGCCGCAGATCCAGCCCAGCGTGCTGGTCGTGGTGATCGTGTCCACCGTGGACGGGTTCAAGACGTTCGACCTGCTGTACACGCTGACCGGCGGCGGTCCGGTGGGCGCGACGACGCTGCTGTTGCAGTACGTCTACGAACAGGCGTTCAAGCCGCCGATCCGCTACGGCCTGGCGGCCGCGGGTTCGGTGGTGTTGTTCCTGGTCATCCTGGCGGTCACCGTCGTCCAGTTCGTCGTGGCCCGGCGCCGGGAGCTGCTGTGAGCCGGGGCCGCGCGCTGACCTATGTCGTGCTCACGGTCCTGGCACTGCTGGTGATCGTGCCCATCGCCTGGACCGCGCTGTCCTCGTTCAAGTCGCCGGCCGAGCTCGCCCAGCGACCGCCCGGTCTGCTGCCGGAGTCGTTCGCCCCGGACAACTACGTGGACGCCCTCGGCCGCTTCCGCTTCTGGCTCTACCTGCGCAACAGCACGATCGTCACCGTGCTGGCGACGGTGCTCACCCTGCTGCTCAACGCGATGGCCGCGTTCGGCCTGGCCAAGTACCGGTTCCGCGGCCGCGGTGTCATCTTCGGGCTGATCCTGTGCACGCTGATGATCCCGCTGCAGATCATCTTCATCCCGGTCTACCAGGTGGCGGCCGACCTGGGCCTCGTCAACACGTTGTGGGGGATGATCGTGCCGACGGTGGCGACGCCGACCGGTGTCTTCCTGCTGCGGCAGTACATGCTGAAGATCCCGGACGACCTGATCGAGGCCGCGCGGCTGGACGGCGCGAGTGAACTGCGGATCTTCACCACGATCATCCTGCCGCTGTGCGCGCCGGCGCTGGCCGTGCTGACCATCTTCTCCGTGGTGTGGCGGTGGAACGACTTCCTGTGGCCACTGGTCATCGCGCAGGACGAGCAGACCTACACATTGCAGGTGGCCCTGGCCCGGTTCGCCGCCGAGGAGGTCATCCCGCTGCACCTGATCCTCGCGATGAGCACGCTGACCATGTTGCCGGTGATCGCGGTGTTCCTGGTGATGCAGCGGCACATCATCCGCGGTGCCGTCGGCTTCACCCCCTGACGCTGCTTCTCCGAAGTTGACGATGTCCGGAACGCTTTCGTCCCGAACATCGTCAACTCCGGGACCTGATCGAGCCCTGCCCGTGCCGCCGACATCGCTCTCTCCGACCTCGCGGAGTACGCACGTCTTCAAGACGTATGAACTCCGGGTCCATACGTCTTGAAGACGTACCGACCCGGAGTTCGTGAGTTAGGGGCCCTGTCCACACCCCCGACGGGTGGACAGGGCCCCTGGGACCTACTCGCCTACGGCTTCCGGATCCCGCGGGCGGCAAAGACCATGCCGATCACCGCGAAGGCGGCCGCGATCCCGGCGGCGTTCAGGAACGGCGCCAGCTCAGCCGTGCCCAGCGCCAATCCTCGTCCGGCGTCCACCGCGTAGGACAGCGGGTTGACCTGTGCCACGACCCGCAGCCAGCCCGGTAGCCCGTCCAGCGGCACATAGGCACTGGAGGCGAACATCAGCGGGAAGATCGCCATCATGCCGACCATCTGCATGACCTCGACATTGCGCAGCCAGGTGGCCAGGGCCAGGAACAGCCAGGACACGCCCCAGCCGACGAACAGGGACAACGCGATCGCGGCCACGGTGCCGGTGAGGCTGCCCCGGTAACCCAGCACCACGGTGGCGGCGATCGCCAGCACCGACAGCTGGATGGCGTTGCGCACCACGTCGTACAGGCTACGGCCGATCAGCACCGACAGCATGGACACCGGCATCGCGCGGAACCGGTTGAGGACGCCGTTCTTCAGGTCGTTCGCCAGCCCGCCGCCGGACCACATCGCCGCCTGAACGCCGGTGGTCATCAGGATCGCCGGTAACAGGAAGTTGATGTAGTCCACGCCCGGGTACTGAGCCTGGAAGGCCGGGGTCTGGGTCATGCTCTTGAACACCTGACTGAACAGGGTGAGCATGATCAGCGGCTGGAACATCGCCATCAGGATCATCCGCGGATCCTTGAGCGCCTTCAGCGACCGGCCCGTCATGACCGCGACCTGGGTCAGGAACTGCGCGCCCTGCCAGCGCGGCTCGGTGGCCGGCTGCGGTTTCAGGTGTTCTTCGACTGTGTTGATGGTGGTGGTCATCGTTCCCCCAGGGGATCAGGCGGCCGGGGCCGCGTTGAGGTTCAGGTAGACGTCGTCCAGGGTCGGCTCGGTGAGCGCCAGTTCGGCGACCTCGATGTGCGCGGCGTCCAGCGCGCGCACGGCGACGGCCAGGTCGGTGGAGGCGGTGGCCGGGGCGGAGATGGTGTGTCGTTCCTCGTCGTGCACCGGGTGCAACCCGGCCTCGGTCAGGGCCAGCAGCGCCAGCCGGGTGTCGCCCCGGTCGGCGACCTTCACCGCGACGGTCCGCGAGCCCACCTGGGCCTTCAGTTCGGCGGCCGTGCCGGAGGCGACGACCGAGCCCTCGGACAGCACGGTGATCGAGTCGGCCAGCCGGTCGGCCTCGTCCAGGTACTGCGTGGTCAGCAGCACCGTGGTGCCGTCGGCGACCAGGTTCTCCACCACTTCCCACAACCCGGTGCGGGCGATCGGGTCCAGGCCGGTGGTCGGCTCGTCCAGGAAGATCACCTGGGGGTGGCCGATCAGGCTGGAGGCCAGGTCCAGCCGGCGCTTCATGCCGCCGGAGTAGGTCTTGGCCTTGCGGTGCGCCGCGTCGGTCAGGTCGAAGATCTCCAGCAGTTCGTCCGCCCGCTGCCTGGCCTCCTTGCCGGAGGCGCCGAGCAGCCGGGCGATCAGCACCAGGTTCTCGTGGCCGGTGAGCAGCTCGTCGACGGCGGCGAACTGCCCGGTCAGCCCGATCCGCCTGCGTACCTCGGCGGCCTGCGCGGTGACGTCGAAGCCGGCCACCTTCGCGCTGCCGGAGGTCACCGGGAGCACCGTGCTGAGCACGTTCACCAGCGTGGTCTTGCCCGCGCCGTTGTGGCCGAGCAGGCCGGTCACCGTGCCCCTGGGCACGTACAGGCTCACTCCGTCGACGGCGGTGACCTCGCCGAAGGTCTTGGAGACCTCGTCGACCTCGATCATGTACTCGGTCATGCTTCCTCCCCAGTGAGAGCCCCGTCCAACAGCACGGAGATCAGGTCTTGGCTGGTCATGGCGTGATCGGTGCCCCGTTGGAATGCCGACATGAAGGCCAGGCCGACGAAGATCGTGCCCAGCTTCTCCGGGGAGACCCGCAGCCGGTCGGTCTCCGGGCGGAACAGGTCCGCGGCGGCCTCGCCCATCAGCTGCAAGGTGCGGGCCCGGTCCGGTGGCTTGATGCTGTTGTCCTTACCCGCGTGGGCGCGTTCGTGCAGCTGGTGCATCAGTGGGCCGATGGACTCCATCAGCTTCTGGAACTTCTGCCCGCCCTCGGCGAGCTGGGTGATCGCCTGCTCCAGGCGGTCGGGCAGGGGCTGGTCGAGCGGGATCTTCCGCAGTTCGTCGGCGCCCTTGGTCGAGGCGAACAACTTGTTCATGCAGGCGCCGATGAGGTCCAGCTTGTCCTCGAACACGCGGAAGATCGTGCCTTCGGCGATACCGGCGGCCTCGGCGATCTGCTTGGTCGTCACCGAGGCACCGTGGTCGAACAGCAGCGGAATGGTGGCCTCGACGATGGCCTTCTTCCGCTCCTCGGGCGGCAGTGCGGTCGCCCGCTGCCGCTTGCCCGTTGTCTCGGTGTCCTTCATGTGGTCGACAGTAATGAGTGAGCGCTCACTCACTCAAGCGATTTGTGGTCACAAATTGGGTTTGAGCAGCTCGGAGGCGGTGAATTGGGTGTTCTCGCGGCGGTCAGTGGGCTGCTTATGAGTGCGCACTCACTCGCGCGGCCGCTGGCTCTGGCCGGCCGTCGTGTGTCGTGGTGCTTCTGGCTGTTGGCGAAAGAGCGCTTTGGAGGGGGAGACGGGCTTCGGGCTGCGCCTTTCCTGCCTTCGTGTTGGGTGGGGGCACGGCGGTCTGGTGGGGATGGGCCGCTTCCGCGGGGGACCTGAAGGACGCCATCGTTTACTTGAGCGCGCTGAAGGCGTCCTTTGTTTACCTCGGGTAAACGGAGGCGTCCTTCAGGTACTCACAGTCCACAGTGGACGGCCACATCGTGGGAACTACGGCGTGTCGCGCCATTTCCGCACCGTGTCGCCCCACTTGTCGCGGCTTTTTCCCACGACAAGTGCCACTTGTCGTGGGAAAAAG
>QZFT01000061.1 GCA_003600225.1 Pseudonocardiaceae bacterium YIM PH 21723 | reverse complement strand
GCTCGCTCGCCCGATCCGCGAGGCCTACCCGGTCAAGGCAGTGCATGGCTTCCTGGCGCAGTTCGCGGCGAAGCCCCGAACATCGTCAACTCCGGGGCTTAGTTCGCGAGCGAGCCGGGCAGCGGATCGGTGTGCAGGATGCCCAGGCGCTGGGTGGCGCGGGTGAGCGCCACGTACAGCTCGGCGGGTTCCATCCGGCCCGGTTCCACCACGAGCACCGCGTCGTACTCCAGGCCCTTGGACGCCCGGGGTGTCAGCACCGCCGCGTCCACAACGGACAGTTCCAGGCCCTCGGGCGCGATGACCGCGACCGTTCCCGGGCCGACCTCGCCCTGCAGCTCGTTGACCGCCTGCTGCACCGCGGCGGCGACATCCGGCACGTGCCGGATCCACGGCGGCACCCCGGTGGACCGCACCGAGGACGGCGACTCCAACGAGGAGTCCACAGTAGACAGAACGCGGGCCGCCAGCCGCATGATCTCCGAGGGCGTGCGGTAGTTCACCGACAGCCGCCGGTAGGTCCACCGGTCCGGCACGAAGTCGTCCAGCATCGCGCCCCACGTCCGCGCGCCGGATTCCGCCTGCCGCTGCGCCAGATCGCCGACCACGGTGACCGACCGGGACGGACACCGGCGCATGATCAGCCGCCAGTCCATTTCGGACAGTTCCTGCGCCTCGTCGACGACCACGTGGCCGTAGGTCCAGGACCGGTCGGCCGCCGCACGCTCGGACAGGGCCCGCTGGTCCTTCTCCTCGAAGCGACCGGCCAGCACCCGGGCGTCCACCACGTCCTGGGCCCGCAGGTACTCCTCTTCCAGCTGGGTGTCGAGGATCTCCATCACGCCCTTGGCGTACTCCAGGCGCTTCTGCTCCTCCAGCTTGGCGTGCCGCTCCGCCGACCCGTCGTCGCCGAGCAGCTCCGCCGCCTCGTCCAGCAGCGGGACGTCCGAGATGGTCCAGGCCGTGCCGTCCTCCCGGAACAGCAGTTCCCGGTCGGCGTCGGAGAGGTGCGCGGTGACCGCCTCGATCCGGTCCGGCGACTCCCACAGCTCCTTCAGCAGCCGCTCCGGGGACAGCAGCGGCCACAGCCGCTCGACCGCCCGGCCCAGCTGCCTGCTGCCGACCAGTTCCTCACGGACATCGGCGCGCAGCCCGGCGGACAACGCCACCGGGTCGGTGTCCTCCAGCCAGCCCTCGCCGATCTTGGCCACCGCGCGGTCGACCAGGCCGTCGATGATGTCGTCGCGGAAGTGCGCCCGCGCCCGGTTGTGCGGCAGTTCCCGGGACCGGGTCCGCCTGCGGGCCCACCCGGCGAGTTCCTCGTCGATCTCCACCGTCACGTCGTCGAGTTCGATCTCGATCGGATCGTCCTCGTGCGGCACCTCCTGCCGGTCGGCCACGGCGTCCACCAGCAGCTGCGCCATCCGGGCCGCGCCTTTGATCCGCGCCGCCGGGTCCACCTCGGTGGCCTCCACACCGGGGAACAGCTCGCCGGGCGTGCCGAACACGACGTCGGTCTCGCCCAGCGCGGGCAGCACCTCGCCGATGTAGGACAGGAACCGCGGGTTCGGCCCGACGATCAACACGCCGGACCGGGAGAGCCGCTCCCGCCGTACGTACAGCAGGTACGCGACGCGGTGCAGCGCCACGGCGGTCTTGCCGGTACCCGGCCCGCCCTCGATGACCACGACCCCGGAGTGCGGCAGCCGGATGATCTCGTCCTGCTCGGCCTGAATGGTGGAGACGATGTCCCGCATCGTCTCTTCGCGGGGGGCGTTCAACGCGGTCAGCAGCGCGGTGCTGCTGCCGAGGTCGTCGCCGGACTCGTCCAGCAGGTCGTCGTGGAACTCCAGGACCCGGCGGCCGTCGGTGTGGAAGTGCCTACGCCGGCGCAGGCCCTCCGTGTTGATCCCGGTGGCGCAGTAGAAGGCCTTCGCGATCGGCGCCCGCCAGTCGGTCAGCAGCGGATCGAAGTCGTCGTTGAACAACCCGATCCGGCCGATGTACGAGCGTTCGCCGTCGATGTGGTCGATGCGGCCGAAGCACAGGCCGTAGCCGGCCGCGCGCAGCCCCTGCAGCCGCGCCGTGGCCTGGTTGACCGCGATCTCCCGCTCCCAGCGGGCCTCGAAACCGGCACCCGACTGGTCACCCAGGAAGTACTGGAGTTCCTTGCCCGCGGCCGCGGTCTCGGTGTCCAGCTTCTGGTACAGAAAATCGATGTACTCGCGTTCGGCGGTCAGTTCTTGCTCGTGCTCGGACAGCGGCACGCAAATCCCCCTCGCAGGTCTGGGCAACCCCGGTTACAAGCACGGGGAACCATCGATTATTCCGTCGACCCGTGCTCATGAAAGGGTTAGCGTGCCGAAGTCAGTGCAGGTAACACGCGGTATAATGAGGATGATCAATGGGGCACGTCGAGATCAACGGCATTGACTACGTTCTGCCGGACGGCCGCCCGCTGCTCAGTTCGGTCAGCCTGCGCGTCGGCGAGGGCGCCAAGGTCGCGCTCATCGGCCCGAACGGTACCGGTAAGACCACCCTGTCCCGCATCGTCAGCGGTGACCTGCAGCCGCACGAGGGTGCGGTCATCCGCTCCGGTGGCCTGGGCGTGATGCGCCAGTTCGTCGGCTCGGTCCGCGATGACACCACGGTCCGCGACCTGCTGCTGACTGTCGCCCCGCAGCCCGTCCAGAAGGCGGCGAAAGCCCTGGACGACGCCGAGCTGGCAATGATGGAGACCGACGGTGAGGCCGAGCAGATGGCCTACGCCCAGGCGCTCATCGACTGGTCGGACGCCCACGGCTACGAACTGGAGACCCTCTGGGACGTGTGCACGGTCGCCGCGCTCGGCGTGCCGTTCGACCGGGCCCGCTGGCGATCGGTGAACACGCTGTCCGGCGGTGAGCAGAAGCGCCTCGTGCTGGAGGCGCTGCTGCGCGGCACCGAACAGGTGCTGCTGCTGGACGAGCCGGACAACTACCTGGACGTGCCCGGCAAGCGCTGGCTGGAGGAGCAGCTGGCCGCGTCGCCGAAGACCGTGCTGTTCATCAGCCACGATCGCGAGCTGCTGAACCGGGTCGCGACCAGGATCGCCACCCTGGAACCCGGCGCGGCCGGCGCGACGATGTGGGTGCACCCCGGCGGATTCGGCACCTACGCGCAGGCCAGGATCGACCGCAACGCCAAGCTGGAGGAGATGGGCAAGCGCTGGGACGAGGAGCACGCCAAGCTCAAGCAGCTGGTGCTCTCGCTCAAGACCAAGTCGACGTTCAACGACGGCATCGCCTCCCGCTACCGCGCCGCGCAGACCCGGTTGGCCAAGTTCGAGGAGGCCGGCCCGCCCGAGGCCGTGCCGATGGATCAGCGGGTGCACATGCGGCTGCGCGGCGGCCGCACCGCCAAGCGGGCGGTGACCACCGAAGGCCTGGAACTCACCGGGTTGATGCAGCCGTTCGACCTGGAGATCTTCTACGGTGAACGCGTGGCCGTGCTCGGCAGCAACGGTTCCGGCAAGTCGCACTTCCTGCGGCTGCTCGCCGCGGGCGGCAGCGATCCGGCGCCGGAGCACCAGCCGGTCGGCGACATCCAGCCGGATCCCGTGGCACACACCGGAATCGTCCGGCTGGGCTCGCGGGTGCGGCCCGGCTGGTTCGCGCAGACCCATCACCACGAGGCCCTGTTGGCCCGCACGTTGCTGGAGATCCTGCACCGGGGTGACGAACATCGCCGTGGCATGCCCCGGGAAGAGGCATCCCGCACGCTGGACCGCTATGGACTGGCCCGCTGCGCCGAGCAGACCTTCGATTCGCTGTCCGGCGGGCAGCAGGCACGGTTCCAGATCCTGCTGCTGGAACTGTCCGGCGCGACGCTGCTGTTGCTGGACGAACCCACCGACAACCTGGACCTGGACTCCGCGGAGGCCCTGGAGGACGGTCTGGCCAACTTCGAGGGAACCGTGGTCGCCGTCACCCACGATCGGTGGTTCGCCAAGGACTTCGACCGCTACCTGGTCTTCGGCGCCAGCGGTCACGTTTACGAGTCGGGTGAACCTGTTTGGGATGAGTCACGGGTGAACCGGAAGCGCTAGAGTCGGCTGCTGGGCTGTACAGTCGCCCCCCGAAAGGGTGAGCAGCTGGTGGGGAGCGAACGTCGGTGAACCAGGGGTGGCCGCAAGGTCCGCAGCCGAGATTCGCGCCGTCCGACGAGTGGATTCCCGCTGGTCAGACGGTGCAGATCGGCGGCAAGGAGATCGCGGGCGGGATGATCTACGTGGGGCCGCCCCGGATCGAGCGCAATGACGGTGGGGGATACCAGCAGGTCAACCCGGAGGTCATCGACCAGCTGTTCCCCGGAGCCCCGCTGCCCGCGGACCCGCGCAACTCCGGCCCGCGGGGCTATGCCCAGCTGGTCCCGCCGGAGAAGGCCGCCTACATCGGCTGGCTGAACAGCGACCGTGACGACCAGCACATCCCGGACGATCACCTGCGGCTCTACTACGCGGGCCTGGAGCGCCGGGTGGTGGTCGATTCCAAAGTGGACCAACAGGCCGCGGCCGAACTTCCGGAGATCCAGGCCGAACTGGAACGACTGCTGGAGACCTACGGCCACCGCAAATCACAGCTCACCGACAAGATCGCCGAGCTGCTGTCCTTTTTGGACGTGGTCTTCGCGTTGGTCCAGCCGGTCTCCGGCGACGAACCGCCGCACGTGGACGGCGAGTGGGACCTGCGGGCCCGCACCAAGCTGAACATCGGCCTCGGCGAGCTGATCCGCGACGGTCAGCCGGTACCCGGGCCGTGGGCGTACGCCTTCCTGCTCCTGCTGGGCGCGCGGCGCGAGGACATCGCCCGCTGTCCGAAGCAGTTCGAGCGGCTGTTCCTGACGCGCTACGCCGAGGTGTTCGGCGACGGTCTCACCGTGCCTCCGGTGACCGGTGGCCTCGTCGCCCGGTACCAGCCGTTGATCGGCCATCACAGCGAGCGGTTCGACGCCGAGCTGCCGACGAGCCTGCCCAGTGGGCTGGATTGGTTGCCACAGCAGCAGATCCGGATGCTGGCCGACGAGTGCGCGGAGGCGCTCACCGGGTACAGCGAGTTCGTCGAACGCGTCCCCTCGGCATCGGATAGTGCGGCGGCCATCTCGCTGCTGCCCGCGCAGCTGATCACCGAGGAACTCGACGGGCTGCGCCCCTACCGGGAGTACCTGGAACAGCGTCTGCTGCCCGGCCACCCCGCATCCATTGTGGACATCCGCGAGCTGCATTCGCTGGCCGCGCTGGAGGATCCGGCCCTCGACCTGCCCGGCCTGCTGCGGATCCTGGAACGCCTCGGCGTCGGCATGGAGCCGGACGCGCGGCTGGGCGGCCCGGCGCTGATGGAGGGCTCGGCGTTGCTGTTCCGGCTGGGCCCGGACGGTGACACCCCGTTGACCAGGGAGTACGCCGCCGCGACGGTGCTGGTGCACCTGGCCGCGGTGGTCAGCATGGCCGACAAGGACGTGTCGGTGGAGGAGCAGGCGCTGCTGATCCGGCACCTGGAGACCTCGCTGCAGCTGAACATGGCGCAGCGCACCCGGTTGATCGCCCACCTGCACTGGCTGCTGATCTCCAAGGCCGACCTCACCGGCCTCAAGCGGCGGCTGTCCGGCCTGACCATCGGCCAGCGCCAGGGAGTCGCCGAGTTCTGCACCCTGGTGGCCGCCGCCGACGGCACCATCCACCCGGAGGAGATCAGCACGCTGAAGCAGATCTACTCGCTGCTGGAGCTGGACCCGGAGGCCGTCAACCGGCACGTCGGGGCGTTGACCATGGTCGGCGCGCAGGGCTCCCTCGGGGGCTGACCCCGGCCGGTTGGTTGCCGGCTGCCGGGGTTGGGTCTGGCGGTCGGCGAAAGAGGGCTTTGGAGGGGGAGACGGGCTCGGGGCTGTGTCTTTCCTGCCTGGTTGTCTGGTGGGGGCACGTCTTTCGGGCGGTCGGGGCCGCTGCGCGGGGCCGTGGTGCGGGCTTGTGGTGCGATGGTCGGCCATTGTCCACTGTGTACGTCCACAAGGGACGTCCGTATCATGGGATACCCGGCGTGTCGCGCCATTTCCGCACCGTGTCGCGCTAGGTGATCTTGCTGAATGTGGCCTTCGTTTGGCCAGGCCGACCTAAAGCCACATTCAGCCACAGCAGACGACCGCAGCTCACGCGGAACTCACATCAGCCCGCGCAGCGGCCCATCCGCGCCAGGCCGGCGTGCCCCCACCAGACAACCCGGCAGGAAAATCTGGCGTGCCCCCGCCCGTCTCCCCCCCCCAAGCCGCTTTCGACGACCGCCGGACCCAGCCCCGGCCAAGCCGCGCTGGGCCGATCGGAGGCACGCGGTCATAACCTTTTCCGGCCGGAGTTGAATTTCGGCTCCGGGCAGGCGACCGTAAAGGCCTAGACCAATTCAATCCCCCTTCCCTGCAGGAGGATGAGCATGTCCCGCAACAGATGGCGATTACTGGGCTGTATCGCCGCTGCCGCACTCACAGCAGCCGCGATCACCGCTGTCACCCCGGAAACGAGCGTCGCCCCGGTCGCCGCCGACACCTGTGCCACTAAACCCCGCCCCGCCGGCAAGGTTCTCCAGGGTTACTGGGAGAACTGGGACGGCGCCAAGAACGGCGTCCACCCGCCCTACGGCTGGCAGCCGATCAGCTCCGACGACTTCCCCTCGCACGGCTACAACGTGATCAACGCCGCCTTCCCGGTGATCCTGTCCGACGGCACCGCGCTGTGGGAGGACGGCATGGACTCCACCGTGCAGGTGGGCACGCCCGCCCAGATGTGTGAGGCCAAGGCCAAGGGCGCCACCATCCTGATGTCGATCGGCGGCGCGGCCGCGGGCATCGACCTGAACTCCAGCGCGACGGCCGACAAGTTCGTCTCCACCATCGTGCCGATCCTGAAGAAGTACAACTTCGACGGCATCGACATCGACATCGAGACCGGGCTGGCCGGGGGCAGCAGTGCCACCCAGCTGTCGCCCTCGCAGTCCAACCTGATCCGGATCATCGACGGCGTCCTGGCCGCGATGCCCGCCGGCTTCGGCCTCACCATGGCCCCGGAGACCGCCTACGTCACCGGCGGCAGTGTCACCTACGGCTCCATCTGGGGCGCCTACCTGCCGATCATCAAGAAGTACGCCGACAACGGCAGGCTCTGGTGGCTGAACATGCAGTACTACAACGGCTCCATGTACGGCTGCAGCGGCGACAGCTACTCCGCGGGCACCGTCCAGGGCTTCACCGTGCAGACCCAGTGCCTGGCCAAGGGCCTGACCGCCGGTGGCATCACCCTGACGTTGCCGCTCGACAAGCAGGTGCCCGGACTTCCCGCGCAGTCCGGTGCCGGCGGCGGCTACATGTCGCCCGGCCTGGTCAGTCAGGCCTACCAGTCGGTGCCCGGGCTCAAGGGCTTGATGACCTGGTCGGCCAACTGGGACGGCTCCAGGAACTGGACCTTCGGCAACAACGTGAAGGCGCTCCAGGGCCGGTAGACAACGTTGCCTACGCGGGGGTGCGGGTCACGAAGATCGCCGTGCCGGGGAACAGTTCCCCGCGCAGCGGGCTCCACTGGCCCCACTCCCGCTGATGGTCCTCGGGCCACTCCGGCTCGATCAGGTTCTCCAGGATCAGGCCACAGCGGTGGAACGACCGGACGAAGTCGCCCAGCGTGCGGTGGTGCTCGACGTAGGTCGGCACGCCGCCCTCGTCGATCTCCACGTACGGGGTGCGGTCGAAGTAGGACTGCATCGCGATCAGGCCCTGCGGGCCGGGATCGTCGGAGAAGATCCAGCGCATCGGGTGGGTGACCGAGAAGATCCACCGGGAGCCGGGGCGCAGCACCCGCACCAGTTCGCGCCACACGGTGTCCAGATCGGCCACGAAGGGGATGGCCCCGAAGGCCGAACAGGCGGCGTCGAAGCTGGCATCCGCGAATGGGAGGGCGTCGGCACTCGCCTGAACGAGTGGAACTTCGATGCCCGTCGCCGCGGCGCCGGCCTGGGCGTGGCGCAACATCCCGGCGGACAGATCGAGGGCCACCGGCTGCGCGCCGTGGGCCGCCAGCCAGCGGGACGAGGAGGCCGAACCGCAGCCGACCTCGAGAATCCGCTGGTCACGGACGTCTCCGAGTAGCTGGACATCCTCTTCGCGCAGCCGCTCCGGGCACCACATGAACTCCGCGTCGCCCAGGAAATCCCCGTGCTCGGCCTGATAGTCATCGGCGTCCGCGTCCCACCACACCCGGCTCGCGGAGCGGGATTCCTGGGGCGTCACCGTCTGTTTCCGGATGCCTGACGTGCCCAGAATCGATTCCGCGCTCGCGTGCCGGTCCTCGTTCGACATGATCCCCATCATCCCAGTGGGCTAACCCGATCCGTATTGCGGTCTAAGGGGGACCCGAGTTTGCCCGTCTGTTTCGCAGGCGCGTACGATACCGAGGCGCTGTGGGTTTGCGGTGCTCAGTGGCCGGGTAGTCCTCCGACACTGGGTTCCCAGCAGTCGCGCGTTGTTGGCGTTCGGTTTTACCACCTGATGTCGGCTGGGCGACGACCTGCCGTGCACGCAGTCATCCTAGCTTCACGCCGACCTCGAATCCGTACCGGAGCAACCCCACATATGTCCACCGACACCACAACCGTCCCCGTGTCCGCGCCGCAGCGCCAGCAGGTCGCGATCAACGACATCGGGACTGAGGAAGATTTCCTCGCGGCTATCGACAAGACCATCAAGTACTTCAATGATGGCGACATTGTCGAAGGCACCATCGTCAAGGTTGACCGCGACGAGGTGCTGCTGGACATCGGCTACAAGACCGAGGGCGTCATCCCCTCGCGAGAGCTGTCCATCAAGCACGATGTCGACCCCGCTGAGGTTGTCACTGTCGGTGACTTCGTTGAGGCCCTGGTTCTCCAGAAGGAGGACAAGGAAGGTCGGCTGATCCTGTCCAAGAAGCGCGCCCAGTACGAGCGCGCCTGGGGCACCATCGAGGCTCTCAAGGAGAAGGACGAGCCCGTCAAGGGCACCGTCATCGAGGTCGTCAAGGGTGGTCTCATCCTGGACATCGGCCTCCGTGGCTTCCTCCCGGCCTCGCTGGTCGAGATGCGCCGCGTCCGCGACCTGCAGCCGTACGTCGGCCGCGAGCTCGAGGCGAAGATCATCGAGCTGGACAAGAACCGCAACAAC
The DNA here is from genome assembly GCA_003600225.1 of Pseudonocardiaceae bacterium YIM PH 21723. Taxonomy (GTDB): domain Bacteria; phylum Actinomycetota; class Actinomycetes; order Mycobacteriales; family Pseudonocardiaceae; genus QZFT01. The sequence continues at coordinate 37,135 of QZFT01000061.1, read as the reverse complement.
GTGGTTCTGTCCCGCCGCGCGTGGCTGGAGCAGACCCAGTCCGAGGTCCGCAGCGAGTTCCTCAACCAGCTGCAGAAGGGCCAGGTCCGCAAGGGCGTTGTGTCCTCCATCGTCAACTTCGGTGCCTTCGTGGACCTGGGTGGCGTCGACGGCCTGGTGCACGTCTCCGAGCTGTCCTGGAAGCACATCGACCACCCGTCCGAGGTCGTCGAGGTCGGCACTGAGGTCACCGTCGAGGTTCTGGACGTCGACATGGACCGCGAGCGCGTCTCGCTGTCCCTGAAGGCCACCCAGGAAGACCCGTGGCGCCAGTTCGCCCGCACCCACGCGATCGGTCAGATCGTCCCGGGTAAGGTCACCAAGCTCGTTCCGTTCGGTGCGTTTGTGCGCGTCGACGAGGGCATCGAGGGCCTGGTGCACATCTCCGAGCTGGCCGAGCGCCACGTGGAGATCCCGGAGCAGGTCGTTCAGGTCAACGACGATGTCATGGTCAAGGTCATCGACATCGACCTCGAGCGTCGCCGCATCTCGCTGTCCCTGAAGCAGGCCAACGAGGGCTTCACCGCTGAGTCCGAGTTCGACCCGACCCAGTACGGCATGGCCGCCGAGTACGACGCCGAGGGTAACTACATCTACCCCGAGGGCTTCGACGCGGAGACCAACGACTGGCAGGAAGGCTACGAGAAGCAGCGCGAGGAGTGGGAGAAGCAGTACGCCGACGCGCGTACCCGCTACGACGCCCACATCAAGCAGATCAAGAAGGCCGCCGAGGCCGACGCTGCTGCTGCCGCTGAGGCCATCGAGAACCCGGCTGCGGCCGGCGGTGTCGGTGGCGGCAACTACTCCTCCGGCGGCGACGCCGAGGGTGGCGGCTCGCTGGCCAGCGACGAGCAGCTCGCCGCTCTGCGGGAGAAGCTGTCCGGCGCCTGATAGACGCCTGAGCTAGACCCGAAAGGCCCGCCTCCCCGGAGGCGGGCCTTTCGCTATGCAGTGAGGGGCACCCTTGCTGCGTTGGGCACAGTGAGGGGCACCTTTGCTGCGTTGGACGCGGGGTGGGTGCCCCTTACTGCATGCGGGTCAGCCGGTGAAGCCCTGCTCGTCGAGGATCTTGCCGATCCGGGTCCGGTGATCGTCGGCCCACTCGTCGAGGGTCATCGCCGCCTCCTTGGCCTGCTTCGCGGCGGCCTTCTCCCGTACCTCATCGGCGGAGGCGGCGGGTACCACGACCACGCCCTCCTCGTCGGCCACGATGATGTCCCCGGCGTTGACCAGCACGCCGCCCACGGTGACCGGCTCATTGAACGGCAGAGCCTGCTTCTTGATGCCGGGCTTGGGGAACACGCCCCTGGCGAACACCGGGAAGCCGATCTCGCGGACCTCGGTGACATCGCGGATCACGCCGTCGATCACGAATCCGGCGATCCCGTTGCGCTGCGCCACCGCACACACGTTGCCGCCCGCCAGGGCGCCGTTCAACGCGCCGGATTCGGCGACGATGACCGAGCCGGCCGGGGCCCGGTGAATCGCGGCGTGCAGGCTGACCTGGTCACCGTCCGGACAGCGCACGGTGAACGCGGGGCCGGTGAGCCGGGGGACCGGTGCCCACAGTGGACGGATACCGATGTCCATCACCTGGCCACGGTCCAGCAGATCGGCGACGGTCGTGGGGGAGATCTCAGTGAAGTCGGCCATGGGCCGATGGTGCCATGCGATGGGCCGTTCGTCCGATGACGGCGACCACACAACCCGCGCCGGGCCCATGCGTCTTAACTAAGGGGAACATCAACTTCGCAAGGGAGAGTCATGCTGGACAGGCGAGCGGCAATTCTCGGGGGACTGGGAGCCGCGTTCATCGCGTCCACCGGTACGGCCAACGCCACGACGATCACCGGTACCGCCTGGGGTGACCTGGTCGAACTGGAGCGCGGCTTCGGCGGCCGGATCGGGGTGTCCGCACTGGACACCGGCAACGGCCGCACCGTGCGTTACCGCTCCCGCGAGCGCTTCATGTCCTGCTCCACGCACAAGGTGCTCACCGTCGCCGCGGTCCTGCAGGCGCGGCACCAGCAGCCCGGACTGCTGGACCGGGTGATCCACTACACCCAGGCCGACTGCGACGCCTCCGGATACGCGGAGATCACCAAGCGGCACGTGAACGAGGGCATGACCGTCCGGGAACTGTGCGACGCGGCGATCCGGTACAGCGACAACTGCGCCGACAACCTGCTGTTCCAGCTGGTCGACGGCCCGGCGGGCGTGACCAGGTACGTGCGTGGCCTCGGCGACCGGATGACCCGCCTGGACCGGATCGAGCCCGAGCTCAACAAGGACACCGGTGACGACCGGGACACCACCACCCCGCTGCAGATCGGCGAGACGCTGCGCTGGCTGACCCTCGGTGACAAGCTGGACCCGGTCGGCCGGGGCATGCTGAACGACTGGATGATCCGCAACACCACCGGCGGCGACACCATCCGCAAGGGGCTCCCCGTGGACTGGACGGTCGTGGGCGACAAGACCGGCACCGGAACGGACAACGAGCGCAACGACATCGCCGTGCTCTGGCCGCCGAACCGGGCACCGTGGATCATCACGGTGTTCACCGATCCGGACGACCCGAAGAGCACCAAGGGCAACGAGACTATCGAGAAGGCGACCGCCATCGTGGTGAAGCACCTGCGCTGACCAGGACCCCGCAGCCGGCGATCAGCGCGAAACCGGCCATCAGGTACCCGGCGGAGTCCACTGTGGACGAGTCGCCCAGGTTCACCAGCACCCCGGCGACCGCTGAGCCGAACACGATGGCCATGGTCAGCACCGTCGCTATCCCGGCGGCCGCCTGCTCGCCCTCGGCCATGGCCGCCACCGAGAGGTGCGGCATGGCCACGCCGATGCCGGCACCGCCGAGCAGCAACACCGGTAGCCATAGGAGGGGTGGCTGCCGGTGCATGATCGCGAGCAGCACGAAGCACCCGGTGAGCACCACCGGTCCGGCGACGATCAGCAGCCCTGCCCGGCGAGCAGGTGTGGCGAGGATCTGACCCACCGCCCAGCCCAGCGACAGGACCGCCGCGAGGAATCCCGCCGCGACCGGAGCCAGGCCGCCCAGCCGTTGGCCGAACAGCGGCAGGAAGCCCTCGACGGCGACCCCGGCCGCGAGGAACGCGATGGCCGGGTAGATCCAGCGCAATGCCGAGCCGCGCCGACAGGCGGATCGCGGCAGCACCGTCACCGCCGACCGCCGTTCGGCGACCACGAAGGCCACCAGCAGGGCGAATCCCAGTGCCAGCAGCGCCGGCTGCGCAACGCCGCTCACGATCCCCGCGGTGCTCACCGCACCCACCGCGCACACCACCAGGACCAGCGAGACCACCGGCACCGGGATCACCGTGCCGTCCGGCTGACCCGGGGGCAGCACCCGGCGGACCCCCGCACCGAGCAGCACGGCGTAAGCCGCCAGGGCCACGAACGCCCATCGCCACGAGCCGAACTGCGCGCACAGGCCGCCCAGCGCGGGTCCCACCAGGTTGCCCACGCCGAACATCGCGGAGATCACCGCACTGCCGCGCGCCCAGAGGTGTGGCGGCAACGCCGAGTGCAGCACCGCGAATCCCAGCCCGGTCAGTAATCCGGCGCCGAGCCCCTGAATACCGCGGCCGGCCACCAGCACCGGCATCGACGGGCTCATCGCGCACAGCATCGACCCGGCGGCGAACACCCCGGCGCCGAGCAGATAGGAGCGGACGGTGCCCTGCCCGGACAGCAGCCTGCCGACGAACATCGTCGCGACCACCTGAACGGTCAGGTACACCGTCATGCTCCACGCGTACAGCGCGGTTCCGCCGATCTCGGCGACCGCCGTCGGCAGCAGACTCGCCGCCACGTAGATGGTGACCGCGCCGACGAGCACCCCACCGGCCAGCACGCTCACCGCGCCCGACCGTCCAGCTAATTCACGCCATGATCCGTTTTCCATGTACCGCAGGATGTCGGCGCGCGGGACCCCGGTAAGCGGCCTGTCGCGCTGTGGTGTCGCTCACAACGGCCGGAAGTAGGTGAAGCCGCCCTGCTGGGTTCCAGGGTGGTTCCGTACCCGGTCCCACAGCTCGGAATTCTGCTCGCTACGTCCCTGACCTGTGAGGAACGCCGCGTGTGCCTCCTGCGTGGTCCACAGCGCGTAGTTGATCATCCGATCGCCGCGCAGGCTGACGTGGAAGTGGCCGGAGATGCTGCCCGGCTGCCGATCCATGCCCTCGACGGCCTCGAAGACCAGGTCGATCCAGCGGTGCGCGATGTCCACGCCGGGCGGGTCGAACAGCATCGACACGAGCACCAGCACGCCGGGCTCAGGGGCATCCGGTATCCCGCCGCCGCGATAGATCCGGTAGTTCGCCGAATCCGGCAGCGGCGCGGACGGCAGGTCCGCATCGGCGGCCCACTGTTCGTAGGTGAGTGCCTCGGTGCCGTCGAGGCTGCGATACCAGGTGATCGACAGCAAACCGGGGGAGTGGTGCCAGGTGGCGCGTGCCGCGTCCAGTGCGGAAGCGGGGCCACGACTGATACGGATGAGATCGACGCCCGGTCGATCAAGGTCAGGGTAGGTCATGCACCTACCCTGCAAGCTCCAGTGGACTGGAGATCAAGCCGCGGCGGCGAGATCCTGCTGTGGCGAGTCCGGCATCCAGGCACGGGCGGCGGCCGCGTTGGCGCCACGGCGGCGCAGGCCGGTGAGCGTGTGCTGCGAGGGACCCAGGGACCAGAAACGGCTGCGGCGCAACTTGTCCAGCGCGGCGTGGAATCCGGGCAGCAAACCGCAGTGCACCAAGCCCGGCGTACCCAGCCTGTGCCTACCCGTGCCCCGCACGCTCCGCAGCATCGGACCCTCCCCGTCCCTCTGGTGTTTGATCAAACCCTAGGCAGTCAAGACTCTCGATCGAGTGAGCGTCGGCGCGTGTCGGACAGGTTCACCTGGTTAGCCCATATAACCACCAAGCCTTCCGGTGCTATCCGTTACCGGCCGTGAACCGCCTAAGCTGGCGGGCATGCTGCGAGTGGGGCTCACCGGGGGTATCGGATCCGGCAAATCGACGGTGGCGGCACGGCTGTCCGAGCTGGGCGCCGTGGTCATCGACGCTGATCAGATCGCCCGCGAGGTGGTCGCGCCCGGCACCGAGGGGCTCAGCGAGGTGGTGGCCACCTTCGGTGCCGACGTGCTTCGGGCGGACGGCTCGATGGACCGGGCCGCCGTCGCCGCGCGGGTGTTCGGCGATGCGGAGGCGCTCGCCAAGCTCAACGCGATCGTTCACCCACGCGTGGGTATGCGTACCGCGGAGCTGATGTCCGCCGCGCCACCCGATGCGGTGGTCGTCTACGACGTGCCGCTGCTCGTGGAGAAGGACATGGCGCCCGCCTTCCACCTGGCGATCGTGGTCGACGCGCCGGAGGAGATCCGGGTGCGCAGGCTGACCACCATCCGCGGCATGGCGGAGAAGGACGCCCGGGCCCGGATCGCCGCGCAGGCCACCGTCGAGCAACGCCGCGCGGTCGCCGACGCGTGGCTGGACAACTCCGGCTCCACCGAGGGCTTGCAGTACCTGGTCGACGAGCTGTGGAAGAACCGGCTGCTGCCCTTCGAGACGAACCTGCGCGAAGGCCAGGGCAGCAGCGGCGCGCCGGTGATCCACGAGTACGACCCCGAGTGGCCGGCCGCCGCACAGCGACTGATCACCCGGATCGTGCTGGCTGTCGGCGAGTTCCGGGTCGACCACATCGGCTCCACCTCGGTCCCCGGCCTGGCCGCCAAGGACCGGATCGACCTGCAGCTCACCGTGCCCTCGATGGACGCCGCCGCGGAACTCGCCGGCCCCCTCGCCGAGATCGGCTTTCCCCTGGTGCCGCACATCACCCGCGATCTCGGCAGGTCCACGGCCCCGGACGCGGACCTGTGGCGCAAGCAGCTGCACATCGGCGCCGACCCCGGACGGCACGCCAACCTGCACATCCGGGTCGAGAGTGGCAACGGCTGGCGCTACGCGTTGCTGTTCCGCGACTGGCTACGGGCGAATCCCGAGGAACGCGCGGCGTACGAGGCGGTCAAGCGGGAACTGGCAGAGCGGTTCGCCGGGGACGCGGACAGCACCCGGTACGCCGAGGCCAAGGAGCCGTGGTTCGACGCCGCCACCGAGCGCATGGAGATCTGGGCGCTGAAGTCCGGCTGGGCGCCCTGACGTTTCCGCTGGTCGGGGGCCTGTGTCACAGCCGTGTAGTAAAACGGCCGAATGGTCGACTGATTTACGTTATCTGTTGCAACGTGAGTTTCTGCCATATCCACCCAGTATGGAGAAGGAACTCATGCGTAGATCCCTGTTAGCCGTCGTCCTGGCGGCCACCGCTGTGCTGGCTTCCGCTGTCCCTGCCGCCGCTGTGCCCAAGCCGATCATCGGCGGCACCCCGGTCGCGGACGACACCTACCCGTTCATGGTCACGCTGCAGATCAAGGGAGAGGGCCCGGCGCGTGATCGCCACAACTGCGGCGGCAGTCTGCTGAGCGCGTGGGAGGTGATCACCGCCGCGCACTGCGTGGGCAGCGATCCCTCGCGGTTCGAGGTCGTGGTCGGTCGCACGGTGCTGTCCAGCAACCAGGGGCAGGTCCGGCCGGTGGCCGACATCCTGAGACACCCCAAGTACCGCAAGGAGCCGGGCAACGACCTGGCCTTGCTCTGGCTGAGCGAGCCGATCACCGGGATCACCCCGGTCAAGCTGCCCACTCCGGGGACGGACTCCCTGCTCCGCCCCGGCCAGGAGGCCACGGTGATCGGCTGGGGTGCCACGGACACCAACTACCCGGCCACCCCCGACCGGCTGCGTCAGGTCAACGTGCCGATCATCCACCACGACGAGTGCGCGATCTCGGAGGGCGGCAGCTTCAACCCGGAGACCGACGTCTGCGCCGGCCGGGCAGGTAGGGACTCGTGCTGGGGCGACAGCGGCGGTCCGTTGTTCCGCACGCCGCCCGGCAAGGATGCTCCGTACCAGATCGGCGTGGTGTCTCGCGGCTTCAACTGCGCCGAGCAGGGTGGGCCCGGCGTCTACACCTCGCTGAGCTCCAAGCCGCTGTGGGACGGCCTGTGGGGGAGCGACGAGGGCAAGCGGTACAAGAGCGCGCACGGCGGCTGATACTGATGTGCTGCGAGGGGCCCGACCGATCGGCCGGGCCCCCTTCCAGTGCTCAGAAGTAGCTGGCCGGGGGCCAGACGTCGAAGATCCGCCGGGAGGCCAGCCAGCTGTTGAGGTCGTGCCGCTGATGGCTCACCTCGGTCAGCGTGCGGTGCACGATGCGCAGGGCCATGTCGGCATCGCCGGGTTGCAGGACCCGGCCGGCCACGGCGGCGGCGAACTCCTCGGAGCGCACGATCCGCGCCGTGGTGCCACCGGGGACGGACAACCCCAGGAGCAGATCGGTGGTCCGCCACATGCGGGCGTCCCGTTCCACCCGGACGGCGGTCAGCACCGCGGGCTGAATGCGCGCGTGCCGCGACCGGGGTCGCAGATGCGTCAGCCGCAACCCGAAGCCGGGCAGCAGCCAGGTGACTTCCATTTCGGAGAACGGATCCTCCGGGGTGGGGCATTCCAGGTGAAGACCCCACGGCTCCACTCGGCAGGCGTGCAATTGCCGAGTGGTTCCCGACGAATAGCTACGGAGACCGGTGACCGTGTCGACCACGTCCACCAGTTGCGGAGTGATAATGGCGCCCACACGATGGAGGGTAGTAGGCCCCGCTCAGGTGGGTAGTAGCAGGGGTTATTTGTTACCGGGGGTTAGTGCGTTTCACGCTTGTGGGTGACGGAAATGAAGTGGATCAAGCTCGTTTTGCAATCAAGATTCGTATTGACACCCGGTTGGTGAACCAGTAGAGAACAGCTCTTAAATCGGGTCGTTATCGGTGTTTCCAGTGCAGCTGGATCCCGTGGGTAGCGAGCCAACGGTCCAGGTCGTGGCCGTGTTTGGCGATCCCGGTGACCGTGCGGAAGGTGTTCTCCAGGGCCCGTTCGGCCGCCGGGAAATCGATCAATCCTGCGGCGAGTGCAGCAATCAGCTCGTCGGTATCGAGCACTTCCGCGTCCTTCTTTTGGCGTAGCACGATATCCAAATAGAGATCACGCGCCCGCCAAAGATCGTCTCCGGTCTCGATGTCAACTATGTCTATATAAAAATCTTGATCTAGAACCGCTTCCGGGCGCCACTGCCATTCGGTGACGCGCAGCCCCAACTCGGGCAGGAACCACGATTCCAGGTAGGTGAACTTGTGGTGGTCGGGCATCGAACGGGCCATGTACAGGCCGAATGCCGTGCGCTGGTATTCGTCGACCTGGCGCACGAAACCCTTGGGGTCGGTGTTCGTCCCCGCCGCCAGATCGAAGATCTCCAGCTTCGGCGGATGAATGTGTCCGATGCTCACGATGCCGACGATACCGATGCCCGCTCGATTACCGCGTTCACCAGCGCCGATGACCGCGGATGAAAATTGTCGGACCACCGACGTAGTCTCGATGTCGTGAGTGACACCACCCAGATCCGCGCCTCGTCCGAGCACCGGCCCGTCAGCGACATCCCTCGCTCCGACGGGAAGTTCCGCGTGGTCAGCGAGTTCGAGCCCGCCGGCGACCAGCCCACCGCCATCGCGGATCTCGAACGCCGGATCCGCGGCGGTGAGAAGGACGTAGTGCTGCTGGGCGCCACCGGTACCGGTAAATCGGCGACCACCGCCTGGCTCATCGAGAAGCTGCAGCGTCCCACCCTGGTCATGGCGCCGAACAAGACGCTGGCCGCCCAGCTGGCCAACGAGCTGAAGGAGATGTTCCCGCACAACGCGGTCGAGTACTTCGTCAGCTACTACGACTACTACCAACCCGAGGCGTACATCGCCCAGACGGACACCTATATCGAGAAGGACTCCTCGATCAACGAGGACGTGGAGCGGCTGCGGCACTCCGCGACGATGAGCCTGCTGACCCGCCGGGACACCATCGTGGTCGCCTCGGTGTCCTGCATCTACGGCCTCGGTACCCCGCAGGCGTACCTGGACCGTTCGGTGCCGTTGAAGATCGGCCACGAGCTGGAGCGCGACCTGCTGCTACGCGCGCTGGTCGACGTGCAGTACACGCGTAACGACCTGGCGTTCAACCGCGGCACCTTCCGGGTCCGCGGCGACACCGTGGAGATCATCCCCGCCTACGAGGAGCTGGCCATCCGGGTCGAGTTCTTCGGCGACGAGATCGACCGGCTCTACTACCTGCACCCGCTCACCGGCGAGACGGTGCGTGAGGTGGAGGAACTCCGGATCTTCCCGGCCACCCACTATGTGGCCGGTCCGGAGCGGATGGAGACGGCCATTCACGGCATCGAGGCCGAGCTGGCCGAGGTGCTGGAGCGGATGGAGCGGCAGGGCAAGCTCCTCGAAGCGCAGCGGCTGCGGATGCGCACCACCTACGACATCGAGATGATGCGACAGGTCGGCTTCTGCTCCGGCATCGAGAACTACTCCCGGCACATCGACGGCCGCGAGGCGGGCACCGCGCCCGCGACCCTGATCGACTACTTCCCGGACGACTTCCTGCTGGTCATCGACGAGTCGCACCAGACGGTGCCGCAGATCGGTGCCATGTACGAGGGCGACTCCTCCCGGAAGCGGAACCTGGTCGAGCACGGTTTCCGGTTGCCCAGCGCGATGGACAACCGCCCACTGACCTGGGAGGAGTTCGCCGACCGGATCGGGCAGACGGTGTACCTGTCGGCGACCCCCGGTTCGTACGAGATGGGCCAGGCGGGCGGCGAGTTCGTCGAGCAGGTCATCCGGCCCACCGGCCTGATCGACCCCGAGGTGATCATCAAGCCCACCAAGGGCCAGATCGACGACCTGGTGCACGAGATCCGGGTGCGCGCCGAGAAGGACGAACGGGTCCTGGTCACCACGCTGACCAAGAAGATGTCCGAGGACCTCACCGACTACCTGCTGGAACTCGGCATCCGGGTGCGGTACCTGCACTCCGAGGTGGACACGCTCCGCCGGGTCGAACTGCTGCGTCAGCTCCGCCTCGGCGAGTACGACGTGCTGATCGGCATCAACCTGCTGCGCGAGGGTCTCGACCTGCCCGAGGTCTCCCTGGTGGCCATCCTCGACGCGGACAAGGAAGGCTTCCTGCGCAGCGAGCGGTCGCTGATCCAGACCATCGGCCGGGCGGCGCGAAACGTGTCCGGCCAGGTGCACATGTACGCGGACAAGATCACCGCCTCGATGCAGTACGCCATCGACGAGACCAATCGCCGCCGGGACAAGCAGATCGCGTTCAACACGGCCCGGGGCATCGACCCGCAGCCACTGCGGAAGAAGATCGCCGACATCCTGGATGTGGTGTACGCCGAGGCCGAGGACACCGTCGCGGCCAACGGTTCCGGCCGCACCGCCAGCCGCGGCAAGCGCTCCACCGGCGAGCAGACCAAGTCCTCCGCCGGAGTCCTGGAGGGCCGCGACCCCAAGGCCATGCCCCGCGCGGAGCTGGCGGACCTGGTCCAGCAGCTCACCGACCAGATGATGAACGCCGCCCGCGACCTCCAGTTCGAGCTGGCCGGCCGCCTCCGCGACGAGATCCAGGACCTGAAGAAGGAACTCCGCGGCATGGACGCCGCCGGTTTCAACTGACCGGCCCCCACGCCCACCCGAACCCACCAGGTCCGGGTGGGCTTGGCGTACCGGTCGGACCCAGCCAGCGCCGGCCGCACGTGGGTGTCGGCGCCGAACATCGCCAACTCCGCGCGGGCTCGGCGTATCGGTCCCGAACCTCGTCAAGTTCGCATAGGCCTGGTGCGTTGGCCCCGAACATCGCCAACTTCGGGTGGTCCTGGCGTGCTGGCCCCGAACATCGCCAACTTCGGGTGGTCCTGGCGTGCTGGCCCCGAACGTCGTCAACTTCGAGCGGCCCTTGCCCGTGCCGCCGGGCCGGGCCGGGCCGGTACCGCCGTGCCTCTGCCCGAGTGTCTCCATCGGATCCAGCCGGTTCCACCGTCTTCACGACGGCTGAACCCCGGGTTCAGCCGTCGTGAAGACGGACCAACCCACCGCCGGGGCCGGAGCCCGAATCAGCGGGCCAAGATCGGCGATCGCAGCAGTGCGGGGTGGCCCGCCGGGAGTACCAAGATCGGCTGGTCCGCTCAATGAACCCGAATCCGGGAATCCCGAGCAAACTGTGGCACGCTTTAGATCACAATCAAGATTAACGTGAGAGAGCTTTGGGTAATGACGTGAGCGCTCAGGGTTGAGGCTCGTCTCATGACGCGGGAAGCCTGTAAGAAAAGTGTTAAAGTTTTGCCCGGCCGTCTGCTGGGTGGAAGTCGATCAGGCTCTGAACTGCATATATAGGTTTCGTTCACCCCATTGTGTCTCCGTGAGCGTGCTCACTAAGCCTTTAGCATTCCGGGGAATGTTTCCGTAATGTTATTAGTAGACGACAAGCGTTAAGTCGGTGTGAGTCAGAATAGACTGACCGACATCGGAGAAGGACGTGACAGCACGTGGATATTCCGGCTGATATTCCCGCGTCGATCGACATTCGGCGCACCAGCGGCGGCTTGAGCCTGCGGGTGCACACCCCCGGCGCGCCCTGGTGGACCGTCCGCCTGCCCTACCCGCAGGCCACCGAGTTGATCGACGCCATCCGGACCGGCGTACCGTTCCAGGCCGCTTCCGTGGCCCTGACCCCTGAGGTCGTGTCCCTGCACTGTCCGCACACCGGTGACTCCTTGCAGGTGGGAGCCGAGTACCTGGGCAATGTGCTGCGTGCGCACATGCCGGACCGCATGGTCGGTCTGCCGTAACCCCCGGCTAACAGCCGCCCGGCATGGGTTCGTCCGGTGCGAACCGCTGCCACAACCGCTCATCCATCGGAGCCAGGCCCTGGCACACGGCGGCGTGCGGATCCCGGTAGGGGACCGGGTCCCACAGCCGGACCGTGCGGTCGAAGCTCGCGCTCGCCAGTTGCCTGCCGTCCGGGCTGAACGCCACCGAGAACACGCCGTCGGTGTGCCCGCTGAGCACCGCACCGGCCGCCGTCCGGGTCACCGGATCCCACAACCGCACGGCGTGATCGCCGCCGGCGGTGGCCAGCAACCGGCCGTCCGGGCTGAAGGCCAGGCCGAAGACCACGTCGGGGTGCTCCAGCGCGGAGCCGGTCTCCCGCCGGGTGCCGGGGTCCCAGAACCGCACCTGGTGCGCGTTTCCGGCCGAGGCGAGCACTCGGCCGTCCGGGCTGAACGCCAGGCCGAACACGGCCTCCTTGTCCGCGCGGATCGGATCCCCGAGCATCCGGCCGGTGGCCGGCTCCCACAGCCTGATCAGCCCGTCGTTGCCACCGGTGGCCAGCAACCGCCCGTCCGGGCTGAAGGCCACCGTGTACACCGCGCTCCGTCCAGTGGACAGCGGCTCGCCGACCGGTTGCCCGGAGATCGGGTTCCACAGCCGCGCGGTGCCATCGTCACCGCCGGTGGCCAGCGACTTCCCGTCGGGGCTGAAAGCCGCCGAATAGATCCGGCCGGTGTGCCCGGTCAGCGGCGGATGGCCGGTCAACTGCAGGCTGAAATCCGTGTTGGACGCCGCGATGACGGTGCCGTCCGGGCTGACCGCCAGGCCGCTGCCGGTGTCGTTGTGTGCCGCCACCGCCGGATCCACCGGCGTCCCCAGCTGTGGGTCCCAGGACCGGACCGTGTGATCGGCACTGCTGCTGAGCACCCGGCCGCCGTCCGGCAGGTAGGCGACCCCGTACACCCGGCCGCTGTGCCCGGTGAGCGGCGAGCCGATGAGCCGCCCCGTGGTGGCGTCCCACCGCCGAACCGTCCGATCACTGCTGCCGGTTACCAGCTCGCGGCCGTCCGGGCTGAACGTCACCGCGCACACTTCATCGGTGTGGCCGAGTAGCGGCGTGCCCAGCTGCGCACCCGTGCGGGGATCCCACAGCAGCACGGACTTGTCCCGGCTCGCCGTGGCCAGCCGGGTGCCGTCGGGACTGAACGCCGCCGCGTGGACCAGATCCGTGTGCCCGGTCAGGCTCAGCATCGATCGCCCGGTGGCCACCTCCCATACCCGGGCGGTGCGGTCGCCGCTGGTCGAGGCCAGGAGCCGGCCGTCCGGGCTGAACGCCAGCCCGATCACGCCGGCGGTGTGCCCGGCCATCGGCTCGCCCACCGCGGCACCGGTCGTGGCATCCCAGAGCCGGACCAGGCCGTCCTGGCCTCCGGTGGCGATGGTGCCTCCGGAGGGGCTGAACGCGACCGCGGCAGCGTCCCGGGGATGCGCCGCGATCGGCGGACGCAAGGAGTGCCCGTCGGCGGCGTCCCACAGCCGGAGGGTGCCATCGGCGCCGACGCCGGCGATCACGTGTTCGTCGGGGCTGAGCGCCACGCCCAGCACCGGGCCGCGATGTCCGGTGAGCGGCGCGCCGACCGGCTGCCCGGTATCCGGATGCCAACGGCGGACGGTGCCGTCCTTGCCGCCGGTGACCATCGCCGACCGGCCGAAGGCGATCCGGGATACCTCGCCATCGTGGCCACGCGCGGGGAGACCCACCGGGGCTCCGGTGTGCGGATCCCAGCGCCGCACGGTGCCGTCCGTCGAACTGCTGGCGAGTGACTCGCCGTCCGGGCGGAACGCGACCCCGTGCACCGCCCCCTGATGCCCGACCAGGACCCCGCGTCGTTCGGCCAGGAAGCGGGCCAGGCTTTCGACCGCCTCGGCGGTGGGGGAGACGCGCCAGGCCGCGGTGGCGAGCTGGCGGGCGTTGACCGGATCGCTGTCGGCCAGTTCCCGGCTCTGCGCGGCCAGCTGCCGGGAGAGCGCCACGGCATGTTGCCGATCGGCGGCGACAACGTTGACTCCGGCGATGATCGAGGCGGCGACGGCCAGCGCGGTGAGCGTGGCGAGGCCGGCGATTCCGGCCGTGCGCAGCCGGGATCGCCGCCGGGCGGCGTGGCCGGACGTGGCGAGGAACTCCTGAGCGGCCGGGCTCAGCTCGTCGAGGGATCGGGTGGCGTCGAGCCTGGCCCCGCGATAGAGCAGATGACTGTCCCGGTCGTGGCGTTGCCAGTCGATCGCGGCGTCTTCCAGCGACTGCCGGGCCAGCTGGCCCGCCCGGTCCTCGTCGAGCCACTGCCGCAGTCGTGGCCAGCCGCGGATCAGCGCCTCATGGGTGAGTTCCACGGTGCTGCTGTGCACGGTGATCAGCCGTTGTTCGGCCAGCGCGTGCACCACGGGGAGCTGGTCCTCGCCGAGGCCCGCCAGGTCCAGGGTGCGCTTGGTGTCCTCGGCATCCTGCGACAGCACCACCAATCGCCGGAACAACTGCTGGGCCAGGGCCTGCTGCGCGGCGGTCAGCTGCTGGAAGGTGTCCTCCGCGGTCTGCGCGAGCGCTCCGTGGATGCCGCCGCAGGCCTGGTATCCGGCCAGCGTCAGCCGGTTGCCGCTGCGGCGGTGCCATGTCTGCAGCAGGGCGTGGGAGACAAGCGGGAGAGCTCCCGGCCGGCCCGCCGCCTCGGCGACGAGGGTGGCCAGCAGCTGCCCTTCCACGACACAGTCCGCCCGCCGAGCCGGCTGGGTGATCGCCCGCTGGAGTTCCTCGGTGCTCAGCGGACCCACGGCGAACTGGGCCTCCTGGAGCGCGGCCAGCAGCCCGGGGTGCTCGGTGCAGGAACCGTAGAAGTCGGCACGCACGGTCAGCACGACCCTGATCCGGCTGTCCGGGTGCTCGACGGCGGTCAGCAGCGCGTCGATGAACGCCGTTCGTTCGGCCAGGTCGGTGCACTGGGTGAAAACCTCTTCGAACTGGTCGATACAGATCAGCAGTTCGGTTTCCGCCGGAGCGTCCACCAATATCCGGCGGGCCAGCAGGGAGAGGTTATGCCGGTCGGCGCACAGTTCGTTGTAGAGCGAAGTCGGAATCGTGTCGAGCGCCCCGGCGAATCGCACGGCGCATTCCCTGAAGGGGCTGCGACCCGGGGTGAACACGATCGATCGCCACTTGTGCAGCTGATCGGACAGCGCCCCCGATTCGATCGCGGGAATGATTCCCGCGCGCAGCAGCGAGGATTTTCCGGAACCGGAGGCCCCGAACAACACCAGCAGTCGACCGGAGTCCAGCTTGCGCAGCGCCGCGTCGACCAACGCCTCGCGGCCGAAGAACAGTTCCGAGTCGCTCTGCTGGAAGGCGGCCAGTCCCACATAGGGAGCGGCGGCCTGCGGCGCGGGTGGTTCGGCCTCCCTGGCCAGTTCGGCGGCGATATCCTTCCAGCGGGTTTCCCAGCGTTGCGCGTCGCCACCGCAGGCGCGGACGAAGGCCAGGGTGACGGCCAGGCTCGGCAGTTTCTGTCCCGCGGCGGCGCTGGACAGGGCGGTCACCGAGTAGTGCGCGCGCCTGGCCAACTCGCGATAACCGGGATTGCCACATTCGGCGCGGAGACGGCGCAACTCACTGGCGAAAAGCGCGACAACGCCGTCATTCGGATCCAGCGGTAGCTCAGGTCTGGGCACTTGCGGTTTTCCCCCTGCTCAGCGCGGCGTGGAGATTGTTCCAGGTTGTTTGTTCAGTGAAGGCGCTCCGGCACTGAACAACCCGAAAGTCGTACAACTTGAGCTGCCCGGCCGAATGGTCGGAACGACATGCGCTTACTGAGGGAGAATTCGATGTTCAGCTTGGGTGCGACGATGAAGGCACTGACCGTGACCGGCGTGCTGGCGGCGAGCCTGTTCACCGTGTCCGCCGCCGGTGAGGCCCCGGCGAACGCCGGTGCGCTGACCTGCGGCAAGCACAGCCAGCGCGATGAACATGGCAATTCGTGGACCGTGTGGACCAACTGCAAGGACTACAACGAGTTCGTCGCCTGGTTCAACGCTGACGCCGGGGACAAGACCAAGTGTGTGACCAAGGGGCAGACCGTGCTGCTGGACCCCACGCGGGTGACCTCCGACGTCCGCGTCGAGGGACGTTGCTAGCGGGCTGACACCTCGCCGGTGGCGGCCCGGGATGGTTCCGGGCCGCCACCGACACGTATGTGTGACCTGCTTCTCGCCTGGCTGGGGGAGTGCTCGGGGTACTCACCTTTTAGAGTTCAACGACATACTGCTCACGGCGAGGTGACGGGGACCACAGTGGATGACGAAGGCACGGTGCTGACCGAACACTCCGCCAGGCTCGGTTCGGTGGATGCGCTGATCCCACCGCAGCTGCCCTTGCCGGCGGACCAGTCGCGCATCCTGGCCGAGCGCGACGGTCGGCTCGTCGGTCTCGCGGTCCCCGCAGTCGAGAAGATCCCCGCCGACTCGCTCGACCGCGGATTCACCTCGGCCGTGCAGTACCGGTTGCGGGTGCGGGTGGGTGTCGATCACCCCAAGGACGCCATGCGGGACCTGCTCGATCAGTGGATCCCCACGGTGGAGTCCGAGGTCCGTGATCATGGTGATCCGGCGGACACCGAACTGTTCCTGCGCTGGCCGAGCCGGGACATCCACATGACCCCGGTCTTCCTGGACCATGGCCTGCTGCCGGTCACCGTGCTGGCGGTCGGAGTGCTGAAGGAACAGGGCCATCCCTCGGTGCCCGCCGATCTGGAACTCCGGCTGGCTGGAGCCGGTGACCTCGACTTCGTGCACCGCATGTACCTGGCGGAGCGCAAGTTCAGTGAGCAGTTCCCGGGCACCATCGCCCGGCCGGAGACCGAGGGCCTGCTGCGCGAGCACCTCGCCACGCGGCTGGCCGACGGTGATTTGTGGGCGTGGATCGCCATCCGCGACGGTGAGCCGGTCGGCCTGGTCGCGGTCAGCCCGCCCAGCGACACGCGGCTGGCCAAGCCCCTCGTCTCGTTGCGCCCCAACACCTATCTGGAGTGTTGTTGCGTGGTGCCCGGTGAACGAGGCGCCGGTCTGGGCAAGTTGCTGGTCCGGCTCGCCCACCACAAGCTGGGGATGGAGGGCGTGCGGGCGGTCATGTTGCACTACAACCTGATGAACCCGCTCTCCGTGCCGTTCTGGAGTTCGCTGGGCTACCGTCCACTGTGGACGCATTGGCAGCGCCGCCCCGTGCTGAAAACCCCTTAGCCGTCAACGCTTTCCGAGTTTGGCGTTGCGTAGATCCACAACCAGGTTGTAGCCGCCGCCGGATTGGGTGGTGGCCAGTACGCCGGCCAGCACCCCGCCGGAGATCCAGCCCGCGCCACCGTCGCCGATTCCCGCGGTGGGCTTTCCCGCGGCCACGTCGGATGCCGGATAGCCGACGCACAGGGTGGATCCGCTGGCGAATCCGGAGAATCCGGCGCAGGAGACATCCGGGGCCACCGGGAGCACCGCCTCGTGCAGCACATGGGAGAACTCGGGTTCCGCGGCCTCGGCCACGGTCACCGTGCCCCAGCCGGCCAGGATTCCCTTGACGGGCACCGGCGCTGCGGAATCGATCAGCTTGGCCGGGGTGACGCCGGGAAACGGTGACTCCACGGTCAGCACGGCGAGGTCGTTCCCGATCGCGCCGGAATTGCCGGCGTGCCAGTCGGGGTGGGTCCACACGGATGTGATCCGCCGCTGCTCCCCGTCGATGGCGTTGCGCAGGTCCACGCGCCCGTGCACCACGCGCATCTGGGCGAGCTCACCGACACAGTGCGCCGCGGTGAGCACCCGGTCCGGCGCGATCAACGTGCCGGAGCACCGTTGCTTCTCCGGATGGGCGCTGCTCGCGTCCAGCAGGGCCACCCGGGGCCCGGGCTTGGCGTTCGTGGTCAACGGGTCGCCCGCGTTGACGATGGCGGCGGCGGGAATGGGCAGCAGCAACAGCAGCAGCAACAAGGGAATGACGCGCACTCCGTCGAGCCTGGCGGATCTTCCGCCATCTCGCAGGATCAGCCCGCGTCCGGGTCGTGCTCCAGCAGGCCGAGGATGTTGCCCTCGGTGTCCTCGATGTAGGCCAGCCAGCCCACGCCGGGTACTGGTTGCCGGTTCAGGGCGAGAGAACCGCCCGCCTGCAGCGCCGTGTCCACGGCGCCCTGGCAGTCATCCACCGACACGGTGACCACGAACGGGTCCGCCGGGGACGCCCCCTGGTGGGGGATCGCGCCCTCCGGCACCAGCCACCGCGGGTCTTCCGGCCACTGGGAGAAGTCCCAGCCGAACAGCGTGTGGTAGAACTCCTTGGCCCGATCCGGGTCCTGCGTGTGGATCTCGAAATGGTCGGGGCGCGGCATTGCGCCGGTCTCCTAACTGGTGACGTCTTTTCTGGCGAATCGCCGGGCAGCGTACAGGATGAAAACGGTGCCGTAGGCGAGCGCGGAGAAGGCGCCCCAGCTGATGTCCTTCCAGCTCGGATCGCTGGTCAGCAGGTCCAGGAAGGCCATCGAGTAGTGCGTGGGGAGGTACATCCGGAGGTCCCCGAGAGCGGTGATGGAATCGAGGATCTGAGACAGAATCGATACCAATACAGTGCCACCCACCGCGCCCAGTGGGGCGTCGGTCACCACGGACAGCAGCAGGGCCAGGCCGGCCACCCAGGTGAGCTGGACGGCGATGAAACACACCGACAGGAACAGTCGCATCGCACCGGTCTCGAAGGGCAGCGCCTCGCCGAAGATGGTGACTAGTTCACCGCCGCCGTAGGTCGCCACGCCGACGCCCAGCGCCACCAGTGGGAGCAGCAGCAGGCCGAGCAGCGAGAGCGCCGCGGCGATGATCGCCTTCTGACGCAGCAGCCTGCTGCGGGGGACCGGGATGGCCAGCAGGTACTTCAACGAGGACCACGAGGCCTCACTGGCCACGGTGTCACCGAAGAACAACGCCACCACCACGACGAACAGGAAGTTCGCCGAGGAGAAGATGGCGAAGGTGACGAAGTTCAGGCCGCTGGAGGTGCCCAGGTCGACCAGGTCGCCGGAGCGGCGGTTCGGTGAACCGGTGCCCAGTTCGAAGGCCAGCAGCAACAGGAGTGGGACGGCGACCAGCAGGCCCAGCGTGACCCGGGTGCGCACGCGACGCACCTGCCGGAGCCACTCCACGCGCAGGGACAGCGTGCGACCCACCCGGTAGCCGGGGGCGGCGCCGGTGCTCACGTCGGTCATGCGCGCTCCTTGGTCGGGGTGCTCGGCGCGGGGCCGGCGTCCTGCTCGGGCTGCCTCGCGGGGGCTGTCTTGCTCAGCAGAGGGCTGGGACGGGCGAATCGAGGCGTGCCGGCTGGCTCTTCACCCGATCGAGTCGAGGTCGGGTGTGCTTGTCGTGGCCTTGTCCCATGACGAGTGCGACCTGTCGTGGGTTTCGGGCAGGTCAGGCGGTGGTTCGGGGAGCCACGGTGTGCCGGTGCGGTGGTCATAGGCTGGGGCCCTCTCCGACCAGCTGGAGGAACGCGTCCTCCAGGCGGCGGCGGGGACCTGCCGAATCGACGGCGATGCCGGCGTCGACCAGGGCGGCGACCGCCACGGAGCGGGGGAGTCCGCCGAGGTTGGCGTGGACGACGCCCTTGTCTCCGGGGGTGCCGTCCTGGGGTGCGGCGGCTTCCCGGGGTGCTGCGGCGTGCCGTGGTCCCGGACTTGTGCCGTTTCGGGGTGCGGCCTCCGGGGAGGTGGCGCCCTCGGCAACGTCTGGGACCGCGTCGACCAGGATGTCGGCGGGAGCGGCGCCATTCGTGATGATCGCGCCGTGTTCCGGAGCGACCTCGCTGACACCGTCCATGGCCTCCAGGACCGCGATCGCCCGCTGCCGATCGTCCACGGTGAACGTGGCCGCGCCGCCGCCCGCGACGATGTCGGCGACCTCGCCCTCGGCCACCAGTGCGCCGCGGTGCATGACGACCACGTGGGTGCAGGTCTGTTCCACCTCGGACAGCAGGTGGCTGGAGACCAGCACCGTGCGGCCGCTCGCGGCGTAGCGGCGCAGCACGTCACGCATCTGGTGGATCTGTGGCGGGTCGAGACCGTTGGCCGGTTCGTCGAGTACCAACAGGTCCGGCAGGCCGAGCATCGCCTGGGCGATGGCCAGCCGCTGCCGCATGCCCTGGCTGTAGGTGCCGACCCGGCGGCGCACGGAGGTACCCAGACCGGCGATCTCCAGAGCCTCGTCGAACCGGGCCTCGGATTCCGGCCTGCCGGTGGCCGCCCAGTAGAGCCGCAGGTTCTCCATGCCGCTGGCGTGCGGCAGGAATCCCGAGCCCTCCACGAAGCTGCCGATCCGGGACAGCACCGGCGCCCCGGGGAAGATCGCGTGGCCGAACACCCGGATGGTGCCCGCGCTGGGATGGACCAGGCCCATCAGCATCCGCAGGGTCGTGGTCTTACCCGCGCCGTTCGGGCCGAGCAGGCCCAGGACCTGGCCCTGCTCCACCCGGAAACTCAGGTCCCGCACCGCCGTCAGGCCACCGGGATAGGACTTGGACAGCCCTTCGATGGCCAGCGGCACCCCGGTCAGCGACTCCTGCACCGTGTCGGCGCGCCGCCGGCGGATGGTCGCGGCGAGCACCGCCAGCAGCAGGGCCAGTAGGGCGGCCCCGATGCCGAGTAGCGCGGGCAGCGGCACGGCGGCCGCCTCACGGGTGCCGCCGACCTTGGGCACCGTCAGCCCTGAGGCCATGCCCACCAGGTGGATCGAGGGCTGGGTGTCACCCGCGTAGCTGGACTCGGTGCTGGCGACCACGACCGCCAGCCGGTGCCCGGCGGCGATCGGGGCCACGACGCCGGGCAGGGACACCCGGACGGTCGCCGGGCTGCCGTCGGCGGGAATGTTCTGTACCCGGATCGGCGCCACCGCGCCGCCGGGAAGCGTGCGGCGGCCGTCCGGTGCCACGTCGTAGAGCTTCACGAACAGCGTGGCATCGCCACCAGCGCCCGGCATCCCGGCTACCTGCACGTCCACAGTGGACACGCCGGACACGGTCAGCTGGGCGGGCAGCGGTTCGGTCTGGAACAGGGCGAACTGCCCCGGTGGGTCCACTGACAGCAGGCTGCCCACCGCCGAACCGCCGAAGGCGGACAGTCCGGGGATGGAGCTGGTGGAGGCCGGGTTCCCGCCGGGCGGGGTGAGCACCGGCTGCTGGGGGCCGCTCAGCGGCAGTGTGTCCCGCGGGGTCTGATCCGGGTAGCCAGGGGCGGTGACCGTGCGCCCGGCCGATCCGCCGCTGCGGAACGGGCTGCGCACCGTGTAGGAGAAGCCCTGGGAGGGTTCGGCGCCGGACTTGGTCAGGTAGTGGTGCAGCCAGTCGCCGATCTGGCCGCGGAGTTTCTGGTCGGGCTGTTCGCCATCGTGACCACCCGGGTACCAGACGACCTTCACGGTGCCGCCCGCCGCGCGGATCTGCCGGGCATTGGCATCCGCCTGGTCCAGGCCGAACAGGGTGTCCTGCTCACCCTGCACCAGCAGCGTCGGCACGGTGATGTTGCCCGTCACCGTCGCGGGGGAGTTGCGGTGCAGCAGATCCAGGGTCGCCGCGCCGGGCCTGCCGGTGGTGGCCAGTTCGATGTAGGCGGCGCAGACCTGTGGCTGGAACCGGCCGCAGACGCTGGGTTCCGGCTTGCTGCCCGGCTGTGGCGACCGGGCCGCTCCGGCGAACAGCCGGCCGACCCAGTCCTTCTTCAGCACCCCGTCGCCGCCGGTGGCGGCCGCCGCCGGGGTACCGGCTCCGGCCGGTCCGGGGGCGGTGGCGTTGTTCGGCAGCAGGGACTGCGTGAGGTCGTTGTAGGTGATCACCGGGGCGATGACGTCCACCCGCTTGTCCGTGCCCGCCAGCAACAGGGCGAACGCGCCGCCGTAGGAGCCGCCGGAGACGCCCACCTTCGGGTCGTCCGGGCCGTCCTTGAGCACATCCGGCCGCTGGGCCAGCCAGCTGACCAGCGCTTTTCCGTCGGCGATCTCGAAGTCGGGGGAGTTCAGCGCGATCTGTCCGCCGCTCTTGCCGAAGCCGCGGGCGGTGAAGGTCAGCACCAGCATGCCGGACCTGGCCAGCTCGGTGGCCTGATCCCGCAGGTCGTCCTTGTTGCCGCCGAAGCCGTGCGCCAGCAGCACGGCGGGCGCCGGGGTCCGCTCGGGCTGGAAGACCGTCGCGTCCAGGTCGATGGTCTGCGGACTGTCCGGGGCCGCGGCCACCGGGATGGTGACATCGGTGGACCGGATGTCGGCAGGCCGGGACGCGGGCAGCAGCAGCCACGCGAGCAGAGCGCCGATGAGGAGGATCCCGAGCCCGGCGAGGAGCGGGATGCGATTGCGGAGGAACGCCACGGAAGCAACGTTAGGCCAGGTTGGCTGAGGAAACGCTGAGAGCGGTGCCACTGTGGTTGGGCCGAATGGCTGGACGGGGTGAAAGCTATGGGGGAATGAGGTCTCGACTTGGGACAATGCGGCGTGAGTCTGCTCTCCCTCGGATGGGGGTAGAGCCGCGTCTGCCAGGAGGTATCCCGGTGTGTCGATCACTACCGCCGGGACGTCCCATCAGTGGATGTGCCATGCTGATGGGGTTGGGAGGGGAGTACTCCTTCGCGACGGTGCCGTCATCACGGTCCGGTTCCAGCCCGGGCCCGGTACCGCCGACTCGCCTGGTGCGAGGGGAAGAGACCTCTGGTGGGTGCCCTATGGGCTTTTCCGGAGGTAAGTGATGGACGTCCCCCTGTGGGTATGGATCGCCACGGTCGGCGGGCTACTGGTCCTCCTGGCTGTTGACCTGGTGATCGTCGATCACAAGCCGCACAAGGTGACGATCGGCGAGGCCGCCCGCTGGGTGATCTTCTACATCGCGTGTGCGGTGTTGTTCGGCATCGGGATCTGGCTGTTCGTGCCCGATGTCGGCGGGGAGATGGCGAAACAGTTCTTCGCCGGCTACATCACCGAGTACTCGCTCTCGGTCGACAATCTCTTCGTGTTCGTGGTGATCATGAACGCGTTCGCCGTGCCGCTGATCCACCAGCACCGGGTGCTGCTGTTCGGCATAGTGATGGCGTTGTTCATGCGCGGCATCTTCATCGGCGTCGGTTCGGCCGCGATCCACGAGTTCAGCTGGATCTTCTACCTCTTCGGCGCTTTCCTGATCTACACCGCCTACCACCTGGCCAGCGCCGGTGGGGACGACGATTCGGACGAGTTCAAAGAGAACATCATGCTGCGCACCGTGCGGCGGGTGCTGCCGGTCACCGACAAGTACCACGAGCACAAGTCGTTCATCCGGATCGACGGCAAGCGCTGGGTGACCCCGATGTTCGTGGTCATGTTCGCCATCGGCAGCACCGACCTGTTGTTCGCCCTGGACTCCATCCCGGCGATCTTCGGGCTCACCCAGGAGGCGTTCCTGGTGTTCACCGCCAACGCCTTCGCCCTGATGGGTCTGCGCCAGCTGTACTTCCTGATCGGCGGGCTGCTCAACCGGCTGGTCTACCTGTCGATCGGCCTGTCGGTGATCCTCGGCTTCATCGGCGTGAAGCTGATTTTCGAGGCCCTGCGCGAGAACACGCTGTCGTTCCTGAACGGCGGCAAGTCGATCCCGGTGCCCGAGATCAGCATCGAGCTGTCCCTGACGGTGATCGTGAGCGTCCTGTTCCTGACGACGGTGGCCAGCCTGATCAAGGTCAAGCTGGACCCCAGTGCGGTGAAGAAGCTCTGACCCTGCTCGACGTCACGGCCCCCTCGGATTCGAGGGGGCCGTTGTCGTGTTCGGGGGTCGGGGTGCTTCTGGTGGTTGGCGAAGGATGGCTTTGGAGGGGGAGATGGGTGGGTGGGGGCGTCTTTCCTGCCGGGCTGTTGGGTGGGGGCACGCCGGACTGGTCGTCGGCTGCCTGCTGGAGACTCGGGATGACTGGGTGTGATCGGGAAGCCCGACTGGGACAGCGTTCTGGGGTCTGGTGGCGGCTGGTGGTCACGACCTGTGGTGATCACGCTGCTGTTGCTCTGACGGGCGCGGTACATCGGCGATGAGCCCACTGTGGACCGATGGGTTGTTCCACGTTAAAGACGATTTCAGGCCCCAAAAATCGTCTTTAACGACGCACAACCCCACCCCATTCACCCACAAGAACACCACCAACCTCAGCGGCCCCACCAGCCACGCGCAGGTCCGCACCATAAGCAGGCCAGACTCCAACCCGCTCGAAGGCCAGACCGGCGTGCCCCCACCCAACACGAAGGCAGGAAAGACCCAGGCCCCCACCCACCTCCCCCTCCAAAGCCGCCTTCGACAACCGCCAGACCCAGCCCCCGCAGCTCAGTCCGCGGGCAGCAGCGTGTAGTTCAGCTCCTCGCAGATCCGCGCCAGCGGGAGGTCCAGTCCAGGATGGTCGAGCGGTAGGTGGATGTCCGGCTTGTCCGGCATCGCCGAGCTCGCCGGCGGGTCCCACAGGCACACTGCCGGGTTGCCGGAATCCATCGAGGACCGGTACCAGAGGCCGTCCAGGTCCGGACAGGCCTCCCGGATCACCCGGGCCCATTCCTGGGTGCGCCAGCGGGGGCCGGAACTGATCGCCTGGGAGGCGCCCACCCGGGTCGGCCAGATGCCCACCAGGTCCAGCAGCCGCAGGGTGCGCGATGGGCGGATCACCACCAGCTGGGGCTTCTTCGTGTGCCGGTCCACAATGGACGAGGTCTGGTACACCTCGGCGATGCTGGTGCGCACCGAGAGCCCGAAGTAGAGCACTCCGTGGTCGGCGCTGTTGGTGGGGGAGCCGTCGGCGGCGGGCCGGTGCGGGTCGAACCGGGCGTGCGCCAGCGGACCGGTGTACCGGAACGAGTCCCACTTCTGCTGAGCCCGGCCGCTCGCGTTGTACACGCGGACCAGGCGGGTGGTGCCGTGCACCTCGACGATGTCCCGGCGGGGGCGCACCATCGAACGCAGTTCGGCGACTCCGGGTGGGCGGGGAAGCCGGGTCACGGTGCCGTGCCGAGGTTCGCTGCGAGCCGGGTCACCGGGGCCGGGTCACCACCGGCGAGGAGCCAGTCGCGGGGCGCGGTCGGGGTGTCGTCGATCAGCAGGTCTTCCTGCGGGCAGGTCATGAAACCGGCGATCACCAGCGCGGGCTGGTCACCGGGCAACGCGGTGATCACGGCGGCCAGACCGGGGAGTTTCCCGGCCTCGGTGAACTGCCAGACGGGGAGCCGCCAGTTGCCCTGTTCCTTCCAGCCCAGCAGCTGGCGTTCGGCCAGCTGGTGCCGGATCCGGCTGGTGTCCACGTCGAGCCGGGCCGCCGCGTCGGTCACCGACAACGCCGAGTCGCGCAGTATGGTCAGCGCGATCACCGTCCGGGTGCGGCCGTCCGCTTCCTCGGCTCCCAGCGGGTTCAGGTTCAGGCCCACCGCGCTCAGCACACCGGCTTCGGCGGCGGAGAAGTGGTCGGCCGGGATCGGGTCGGGCGGGGCGAACCGCTGCACCGCCTCCTCGACCAGCGCCAGGAACTCGGCAGCGGTCGCCCGCAAACCACTGCGGGCCAGCACCGTTTCCAGTGGGAGGGCCATGGGGTCATTCTACGGGTCTGGCGTGCGCAGGCGTGCGCTCTTTGGTGGATCTGCCCAGTACCGACAGTGTGTATCCGACGACGATCAGGAAGACCACCAAGTACACGTTCTGATACAGAAGCTCCAGGCCGTGGAACGGCGGCAGCGAGTACCAGCCGAACTTGCCGATGCTGCCATCCGACATGGGCCAGCGGATCACCCACGGGAACACCAGCAGGTACAGCCCACCCAGTAGCCACCAGCGCCGCCCGGCGAACAGCAGGCAGGCCAGGGGCACGAACCAGACCCAGTGGTGGTGCCAGGAGAACGGCGCCACCACGGTCGAGGTCAGCCCGCACAGCACCAGCCCGAGCAGGTGGTGGCCGCGGCGATGCGCCAGTACGGCCAGCCCCAGCCCGACGGCGCCCAGCAGTACGGCGCCCAGCAGCCAGCCGAACCGTTGCTCCGGCGCCCAGCCGACGGCCCTGGCAACCGCCCCGGCCAGGGACTGGTTACGCGGGTCGGTGATGCTGCCCACCCGGTCGGCGGCCACGAACGTGCCACCCCAGTAGGCCAGGGAGTCCTTGGGCAGCAGCAGGAAGCCGATGCCGATGGTGGCTACCAGGCCCAGCAGCGCGTTGCCCGCGGCGCGGAACCGGCCGGTGAGCAGCAGGTAGCCGATGAAGATCGCCGGCGTGAGCTTGATGCCGGCCGCCACGCCCACCAGCACGCCCTGCCAGCGCTGCCCGTCGCGGCGGATCAGGTCCCACAGCAGCAGGACCAGCAACAGCAGGTTGATCTGCCCCAGCCAGACGGTGGACCGGGCCGGTTCCAGCCAGAACAGCGGGCCGAGCAGCGCCACCGACAGCAGTGTCAGGTCCCGGCCGCGGGGTGTGCCGAGCGAGCGCAGCGACAGGTACGCGGCGAAGCCGATCCCGGCCAGGTTGCCCACCATGACCAGGACCTTCAGCACGCCCACCGGCAGCGGGGTGAGCAGGGTGAACAGCAGCGCGGCGAACGGCGTGTACGTGAAGTACAGGCCGCCGTTCACCACGTTCTGCCGGTACAGATCCAGGCCGTTGATCACGAAGTGACCCCCGGCCTGGTACACCTGCACGTCGATCATCAGGCTCAGGGCGAACGGCCAGATCCGCCAGAGCACCAGGTAGGGCGCCAGCACCAGGATGAGGATCAGCCAGCTGTACCGGATGAGGAATCCCGTGACCGTAGGTCGTGCTGGTGTCTGCTCGGTGCGTTCACCGGAGACGGTCGCGGTCATGTCACCCCATCTGGCGCGTCGCGCTAGGCGACCAGAACTTGTGGAGCCTCGTCGGCGAAGAAGAACTGTGCCTCGCCGAAGGCCGGGCGCAGGTCGTCGAACCACAGCGCGGCCTCATCGTACCTAGCGAAGAACGGCCGGCCCACGTGAGCGGGATCGCGCGCCTGGAGGAACCGGCAGCAGAACACCCGTTCTCCGTTGACCTCGGCGATGCCGTCGATCACCACCTTGCCGGGCGAGGCGGACATGACCGGGCCGCGGGCGGTGCGTTCCAGGCCGGACACCTGGGACAGGGCCTCCCGGTAGATCGCCGACACCCGGTGCAGCGGCAGCGCGAAGTAGTCCCGCGCGCCGGTGTCCCGCTCCACGAACATGTAGTACGGCTGTACGCCCTGGGCGACCAGGTCCCGCCACATCTGCGCCCAGACGTCCGCGTCGTCGTTGACGTGCCGGACGATCGGCGCCTGGGAGCGGATGATCGCGCCGGTGTCCCGGATGCGCCGGATCGCCTCGCGCACGGCCGGGGTGTGCAGTTCCTGGGAGTGGGAGAAGTGCGCCATCACCGCGACCTGCCTGCCCGACTCGATGACCCGCTCGAACATCCGCAGCAGGTCGTCGGCGTCCGGGTCGGTGGTGAACCGGTACGGCCAGTAGGACAGTGCCTTGGTGCCGAACCGCAGCGTGCGGATGTGCTCGGCGCGCCCGTCCAGCAGCGGATCCACGTACTTGGCCAGCACATCGGTGCGCATGATCATCGGGTCGCCGCCGGTGAACAGCACATCGGAGACCTCGGGGTGCGCGCTCAGGTAGTCGACCATCCGGTCCTGCTCGCTGATCTGCTGCTTCAGGTCGGCGATCCCGATGAACTGGGCCCAGCGGAAGCAGTAGCCGCAGTAGGAGTGGCAGGTCTGGCCGTTGGCCGGGAAGACCAGCACGGTCTCCGCGTACTTGTGCTGCAGGCCGTCGATGCGCCCGTGCCGGTCGGTCGGCACGTTCTTGTCCAGCTGGTCGCCGGGATGCGGGTTCAGCCTGCGGCGCAACGGTTCCACCGCCGCGGTCAGGTCTGACCGGCTGAGGCCGGCGTCGAGCAGAGTGGCCACCTCGTCGTACATGTCACGGGGAAGCATGTCCCCGTGCGGGAAGGTGAGGCGGAAGATCGGGTCGTCCGGCACCCGGGACCAGTCGATCAACTCGTCGATCACGTAGTTGTTGACCTTGAACGGGAGAACCGCGCTGACGACCTCGATGTCGCGTCGCAGTCCTGCCGCCAGACCGGCGACCTGGGGCAATCCGGACAGCCGGTGCCCCGGCGTCGAACGCATACGCACTGGTATCCCACTTCCTGTCGGCATCAGCATCGATAACCCGAATGGGTCCCAAAGAACGTTCCTCGGAGCTTATCGATGGCGGAAAGTAGTGAAACACATGAGTGTTACCGATTGTGATGGGAAACACCTGGGGACCGGGTGTCGGGGCTGATGTCGAACCGCTTGTTGGGTACGGTTGTGGCGGTGACTGCTGCCCATGGAGTTCCGTTGTGGCTCGTGCCCCCGCTGAGGCCGTATCGTCTTGCGTGGGTTGCCCGGAAATCCTGTTGCAGCCCAACGACTTGGTAAGGGACGGAATAGATGATCAACGTAGGCACGAATGACGCGGGCGATGGCGTGGTCGTCGTGTCCGTGGCCGGCGAAGTCGATCTGGAGACCGCACCTGACCTGGAGCAGTCCATCACCGACGCGCTGAACGTGCCCGCTGCGCGGTCCGTCGAGGTGAACCTCGCCGCGGTGTCCTTTCTGAACTCTCGTGGTCTGAGCGTGCTGGTGTCCGGTTCGCAGCGGGCGGAGAAGGCCGGTATCGCCTTCACCGTGCGTGGCGCGCAGCCCGCCGTGGCGAAGGTCATCGAGATCACCGGCTTGACCGGTGTGCTCTGTGGTCCGGAGGCCTGAGCCTCCCCTGATCGTGTCCGAAGCCGCCGTACCCCTGTCGGGTGCGGCGGCTTCGTTGTGTGCACATGCGTCGTGTACCCACTCATGTGCGGAAATATGTCGCGCACGCCATTAGGCTCCCGGAATGGGAGGTGTGTGCGGTGCCACGTCCGGCGGTGGGTGAAGGTCCGCGGCTGTGTGCGGGCTGTGGTGGCTACGCCTACTCCGGGGCGCCGGACTGTGCCGAGTGCCGGGACCTGGTCGACGGGCTGCTGATCGAGCCGTGGCAGGAATTCCTCGCCTTCATGGGGGCCGGCGCCGGTGAGGAACGGGACATCGCCGAGATGGTCTCCCAGGAACCCAACCGGCATGACTGGCGGGTGCTCGACGCCGCCATGGATCGGCTGTCCTGTGTGGAGTGTGCGGGCGTCTACAGCAGGGGGCCGAAGGACTGCTCGACCTGCAACCTGGCGCACGGTTTCCGGTACGCGGCTATGGAGACCGATCGGCCGGGTGTGCCGCCGGGGAACGAGCACGCGATCCGGGTGAACGTGTCGGTGGTGCGGCGGCCGCACATCACCTCGGCGCAGGAGTTGCTGGTGCGCCGGCTGGCGTTGCCGGGGCTGCTGGCCGGGCTGCTGCCCAGCATCGCGGAGGCGCAGCGGATCAGTGCGTTGATCAAGCGGACGCCGGCCGATCAGCAGGCGGCCGTGCTGGAACGACTGCTCGGTTCGATCTGGATCTCGCCGGAAAATAGTTAGTCCGCCCGGCGGACGTCTCGCGACACCGGGCGGACTAAGGTCGGGCCACCCTCGCGGGCGACCCTGGCTTGTGGGGGCGATCAGGCGACGCGGTCCAGGAGCCGGCCGGCGCCACGGTACTCGGTGAAGATCAGGCGCCGTTCCAGGCCGACCTGCAGCACTCGCATGGCCTTGTGCAGGCTCACCAGGCGACCCATGCCCGGTGCCCCGGCACGAAGTTGCTCGTTGACCTCCGCCAGGCAGTTCTCGATGTCGTCTAATGCCTCGACCCGTTGGGCCGTCCCGCCTCTGCGCAGTGCTCGTGCCGCCCTGACCAGGACATCACTGACGCGCTCATGACCGGACGATCCCATAGCCACTCCTTGTTCAGGCGGGCGGGACTTTATCGCTTGTCACTGGAAGGAAAGCGGTGTCCCTATGGTGCCCCTCAAACCTCGGCGAGTGCAGACGCCGATCCAGGGATAGCCGATCACCTTCCGGTCTAAACCTACCGTAGTTTTCAGGCTGAGCGCTCACGTTCGGTGCGTACTCGACCGATCAGGAACCCATGCGGGGGAAGGCTGATCGTGTTGTCGCTGGTCACGATGTCGTTACCGGACAACAGCACCTCGTCAAGTGCGATGGGCAGTTCCACTACAGCGGGCCCGAAATTCGTTGCCACCCGGACGTTTCCGCGATGCAGGACCAGCCAGCGGGCGTCTTCGTCGTAGTCCACCCGCACCCGGTCGAGGCGGGGATCGGTGAGTTCCGGGACGGACCTGCGCAACGCGATCAGCCGCCGGTAGGTCCGCAGGATCTCGCCGTGTGGCTCCTTATCCGGCTCCCGCCAGTCCAGGGTGCTGTCCACGAAGGTCTTGGGAGACATCGGATCGGGTACCTCGCCGGTCCAGCCGTGCTCGGCGAACTCGGCGAACCGGCCCTTGCGGACGGCCTCGGCCAGATCCGGGTCGGCGAACGAGGAGAAGAACTGCCACGGCGTGCGTGCGCCCCACTCCTCACCCATGAACAGCATCGGGGTGAACGGGGAGCACAGCAGCAGCGCGGCCCCGGTGAGCAGCTGCTCGGTGCTCAGTGTCGCGGTGAGCCGGTCGCCGGTGGCCCGGTTGCCGATCTGGTCGTGGTTCTGCAGGCAGACGACGAGGCGGTGGCCGGGGATCCGCGCGCGGTCGATCGGCGCGCCGTGGGTGCGCTTGCGGAAGCTGGACCAGGTTCCGGCGTGGAGGAACCCGTCCGTCAGCACCGTGGCCAGCGCGGACAGCGAGGTGAAGTCGGCGTAGTAGCCCTGGCCCTCGCCGGTGAGCGTGGAGTGCAGGCAGTGGTGCACGTCGTCGTCCCACTGCGCGGGCAGTCCGTAGCCGCCCGCCTCCCGGGAGGTGATCAGCTTCGGGTCGTTGAGGTCGCTCTCCGCGATCAGCGTGAGCGGCCTGCGGGCGTGGGCGGCCAGCGCGTCCACCTCGGCGGACAGCTCGGCCAGGATGGTGGTGGCCCGGCGATCCACCAGGGCGTGCACCGCGTCCAGGCGCAGGCCGTCGACGTGGAAGTCCCGCAGCCAGCCCAGCGCGTTGTCGATCACGTACCGGCGGACCTCGTCGGACTCCGGGCCGTCCAGGTTCAGCGACGGGCCCCAGATGTTGCGCCCGGCGAAGTACGGGCCGAAGCGGTCCAGGTAGGCCCCGGACGGGCCGAGGTGGTTGTAGACCACGTCCAGGATGACGCCCAGGCCGCGGCGGTGGCAGGCGTCGACGAACCGCTTGAACCCGTCGGGGCCGCCGTACGGCTCGTGGGTGGTGTACCAGAGCACGCCGTCGTAGCCCCAGTTGTGCGTGCCGTCGAAGCCGTTGATCGGCAGCACCTCGACCAGGTCCACGCCCAGGTCCACCAGGTGGTCCAGGCGGTCGATGGCCGCGTCGAAGGTGCCGCCCTCGGTGAAGGTGCCGATGTGCAGCTCGTAGATGACCGAGCCCGGCAGCGCCCGGCCGGTCCACGCGTGGTCGGTCCAGGCGAAGTCGTCGTGTGAGTACCGCCGGCCCGCGGCGTGCACGCCGGCCGGCTGCCGCAGCGAGCGGGGATCGGGCAGCACGGTGTAGTCGTCGTCGAGGAGATAGCCGTAGTCGGCCTCCGGCCGGGCGTCCACCTCGGCCCGCCACCAGCCGCCGCCGGCCTGCCGCATGGGGTGTGCCGTGCCGTCCACCCAGAGGCGGACGCGTTCGGGCTTGGGCGCCCAGACTGAGAACTCCACGGGGGCGAGGTTAGTGGTCATGACTCCCCTTCAGCGGGTTCACCCGTTGTAACACGTCATAACGGTAGGTAGACGTCGTTTACATAACGGAGGTGGCGAGATGATGGATTACCTGGTGGCTTTCAGTGCATTGGTGCTGGCCATGGCCGCAATGATCTGGGCGGACCGCCTGTCGGCGGACCGTGGCTCGCGGTCTCATGTCGCTCCCTGCCTGACCGGAGCACTTTCTGTGGAAAGTGCAAAGAGCGCACTTTCCACAGAAAGTGCCGTCCTGTTCCTGCCGGTTCAGCGGACCAGCAGGGCCACCGGATACGTGTCCAGGACCTCGGTGAGCCGTGCCGTTCCGGAGACCGGCCTGCCGGTGAGGATGTCCGCGTAGGTCCCCTCCCCGAGGGCGAGTGTGGTGTCCCGCCAGCCGCCGGTGGCGTGCAGGCGGAGCGGGAGCCTGGTGGCCACGACCACCAGGCCGGGGGAGCGGCGGAAGGCGACGAGGTGCTCGGCGGCCGGGCCCTCCGCGTGCAGCGGGGCGTAGTCGGTGAACAGTTCCGGGCGGTCCCTGCGCAGCCGTAGCGCCCGCGAGACGACCAGGAGCTTGGCCGCGCCGGAGTCGTCGATCTCCGGTCGCAGGCCGTCGTCGATGGCGGTCAGCAGTTCCCGTCGCCGGGCGAAGTCCACGTCCCGCCGGTTGTCCGGGTCCACCAGGGAGTGGTCCCACAGTTCGGTGCCCTGGTAGACGTCCGGCACCCCGGGCATGGTCAACTGGACGAGCTTCTGCCCCAGTGAGTTGTGCCGGCCCCAGCGGGTGATCTGCTCGGCGAAACCGGTGATCTCCGCGTCGGCCAGCACCGCCTGCGCCCAGGTGCCGAGGGAGGCGTCGAACTCCTCGTCCGGCTCGGCCCAGGTGGTGGAGTGTTTGGCCTCTTTGGCCGCCTTGAACAGGTAGTCGGTCAGCCGTTCCTTGCTGATCGGCCAGGCGCCGAGCAGGTTCTGCCAGGCCAGCAGCTCGAACTCCCGGTCGCGCAGCGGATACCGCTCCGCCCAGCGGCGCAGCAGGGCGACGAACTCGTCCGGCATCTCCGAGAGCACGGCCAGCCGCGCCCGGACGTCCTCGGCGCGCTTGGTGTCGTGGGTGGACAGCGAGTTCATCGTGTCCGGGTACTCGCGCAGCCGGGTGGTCTGCGCGGCGTGGAACTCGGCGGGGGAGTAGCCGAAGTGGTCCGGGTCGCCGCCGACCTCGTTCAGCGCGACGAACCGGTTGTACCGGTAGAAGGTGGTGTCCTCGACGCCCTTGGCCATCACCATGCCGGAGGTCTGCTGGATCCGGATCGCCAGTTCGCCGTGCGGGTCGTCCAGCATCCGCCGGTGGATGGCCGCCAGGGGTTCGGTCAGTCCGGGCGCGCGGCCGGTGGCCGTCGCGATGGCCTTCTCCAGGTCCGCGGCTCCCTCGGGCAGGTAGCTGCGGTAGACCGGGAAGGCGCAGAGCAGCTCGATCACCGCGTCGCGGGCGTCGGTCAGGTCCGGCAGCAGCGCGGCGATGCGGGTCATCTCGGCGGCCAGGATGGTGGTCGCCACCAGCTTCTTGGACTCGTACTCCAGGGTGTGCAGGTCCCCGGGTACGCCGAACTTGGCCGCGTTCTTGGTCAGCCGGTCCTCGCCCGCCGGGTCGATGAACAGTCCGCAGACCTCGCGCATGGCCTCGTAGCCGGTGGTGCCGGCGATCGGCCAGTCCTGCGGCAGCCGTTCGTCCGGACCGAGGATCTTCTCCGCCAGGAGCCACGCCGAGCCTGCTCGCTCGCGCAGCCGGGTCAGGTAGGCCGTCGGGTCGGACAGGCCGTCGGGGTGGTCCACCCGGATGCCCTGTGCCTGCCCGGCCTCCACCCAGCGCAGGATCTCCCGGTGGGTGGCCTCGAAGATCTCCGGATCCTCCACCCGCACCGCGGCCAGGGTGGCGACGTCGAAGAACCTGCGGTAGTTCAGCTCGCTGTTGCCGCGCCGCCAGTCGATCAGCCGGTAGTTCTGTCTACCGTGGACCTCAGTGGGCGTTCCCCCCTCTGTCCCAGGGGAAATCGGGAAGCGGTGCTCGTGGTAGCAGAGCTTTCCGTCCTTTACGGACAGTGCGTCTTCGCCGTCCTCGCCCAGCACCGGGACCCGGATCGGGCCCCGGCCCCAGTCGATGTCGAAGTAGCGGGCGTACGGTGACTTCTCGCCGTAGGTGAGCACGTCCCACCACCACGGGTTGGTCTCCGGGACCTCCACCCCGACGTGGTTGGGCACGATGTCCACGATCCAGTCGAGGCCCTGCTCCTTCAGCGCGGCGGACAGGGCCAGCCGGCCCTCCTCGCCGCCCAGATCGGCGGAGACCCGGGTCGGATCCACCACGTTGTACCCGTGCTGCGAGCCGGGCGCGGCCTGCAGCATCGGAGCGCTGTACACCGCGCCGGCCCCGAGTTCCCGCAGGTACGGGACCAGCTCGGCGGCTTGGGTGAAGCCGAAGGCGGGTCGCAGTTGCAGTCGGTATGTGGACGTCGGCCGCATGCCGTTGCTCACCCCACTCGTTGCATCAGTACCAGGGACCGGGCGGAGGCGGTGAACGTGTCGGCCGCCTCGACCACCGGCTGGCTCTCGTCCAGCCTGCCGACGGGGATCTCCGGATCGGCGGTGTTCAGCACCACCATCCACTTGCCGCCGTACTCGATGGGCGGCGCGGTGACCTCGATGTCCTCGTGGTGCGCGTTGAAACAGACCACAAAGGACTCGTCGGTGACCCGTTCGCCCCGGTCGTCGGTCTCCAGGATCGCCTCACCGTTGAGGAACACCGTGACGCAGCGGCCGAAGTCGACCTCCCAGTCGCCCTCGGACATCGGCTCGCCGGACGGGGTGAACCAGGCGATGTCGCCCAGCTGCTCGCCGGGCCGGACCGGCCTGCCCTCGAAGAACCGCCGCCTGCGGAACACCGGGTGGTCGGCACGCAGCCGGGCCATCGCGGTGGTGAAGTCGGAGAGGTCCTCGTCCGAATAGGACAGTGACCAGTCCATCCAGGAGATCTCGCTGTCCTGGCAGTAGGCGTTGTTGTTGCCCTGCTGGGTGCGGCCGAGCTCGTCGCCGGCCACCATCATCGGCACGCCCTGGGAGAGGAACAGCGTGGCCAGGAAGTTGCGCCGCTGCCTGCGCCGCAGTTCCAGGATCGCCGGGTCCTCGGTCTCGCCCTCGGCGCCGCAGTTCCACGAGCGGTTGTCGTCCGCGCCGTCCCGGCTGTCCTCGCCGTTGGCCTCGTTGTGCTTCTCGTTGTAGGACACCAGGTCCCGCAGCGTGAAGCCGTCGTGTGCGGTGATGAAGTTGATCGAGGCCACCGGCCGGCGGCCGTCATCCTGGTACAGGTCGCTGGAACCGGTGATGCGCGAGGCGAACTCGCCCATGGTCCCCGGCTCGCCGCGCCAGAAGTCGCGCACGGTGTCCCGGTACTTGCCGTTCCACTCGGTCCACAGTGGAGGGAAGTTGCCGACCTGGTAGCCACCGGGGCCGACGTCCCACGGCTCGGCGATCAGTTTGACGCCGCGGATCACCGGGTCCTGCTGGATGATGTCGAAGAAGGCGGACAGCCGGTCCACGTCGTAGAACTCGCGGGCCAGCGCGGACGCGAGGTCGAACCGGAACCCGTCCACGTGCATCTCGGTGACCCAGTAGCGCAGCGAGTCCATGATCAACTGCAACGTGTACGGGTTGCGCACGTTCAGCGAGTTCCCGGTGCCGGTGTAGTCCATGTAGTGCTGCGGATCGTCATCGGTCAGCCGGTAGTAGGCCGCGTTGTCGATGCCGCGCATGGACAGCATCGGGCCCATGTGGTTGCCCTCGGCGGTGTGGTTGTAGACCACGTCGAGGATGACCTCGATGCCCTCGTCGTGCAGCGTGCGCACCATGGCCTTGAACTGCTGGACCTGGGAGCCGACCGGCCCGGGTGCCGCGTACCGGTGGTGCGGGGCGAAGTAGGACAGGGTGTTGTAACCCCAGTAGTTGTCCAGGCCCCGCTCGAACAGGTGGTGATCGGTGATGAACTGGTGCACCGGCAGCAGTTCCACCGCGGTCACCCCGAGCCCGGTGAGGTGGTCGATCATCGCCGGGTGCGCGAGGCCCCGGTAGGTGCCACGCAGCTCCTCCGGGATGTCCGGGTGCGCGATGGTCAGGCCACGGACATGCGTCTCGTAGATCACCGACTCGGAGTACGGGACGTTCGGCGGGCGGTCATTGCCCCAGTCGAAGTACGGGTTGATCACCACGGACTTGGGCACGTGCGGCCCGGAGTCCAGGTCGTTGCGCGAGTCGTGGTCGTCGAAGTGATAGCCGAACAGTGACTCGTCCCAGTTCACCGGGCCGTGGGTGGCCTTGGCGTAGGGGTCGATCATCAGCTTGTTCGGGTTACACCGTTGTCCCTGCTCGGGTTCGTACGGCCCGTGTACCCGGTAGCCGTAGAGCTGTCCGGGGCCCACCTCGGGGAGGTAGCCGTGCCAGACGTGCCCGTCGACCTCGGGCAGGGTAACCCGGGTCTCGGAGCCGTCCGGCTCGAACAGGCAGAGCTCAACCCGGTCAGCGACCTCGGAGAACACCGCGAAATTGGTTCCTGCACCGTCATAGGTGGCGCCCAAGGGATAGGCAGCGCCCGGCCAGGGCCGCATCGGCAATCCTCCGCGTTGTGGATGGAACTAGCCTCGGTCGACCGTAGCGGACCTAGGTCCACGCGGCTGCCGCTGTGTACCCGATCAAACCCTGTGATCACTCCATCGGCGGCGAAGTCGGCCTGAACAGGCGGTGAGCACTTGCGGTGCGCCCCTGGCGAGGATGCCGTTCACCGGACTGGTCTGTTGCCGGCGCGGAGTGCGGGTCAGGGCCGTCCGGGTGCTGCGGACCGACTGAGTTCGCGCGCACGGATGCCTTGGTGATCTTGCGCGCTCGGTGATCTTGGTGGCATCGGGCCCCGCCCCAATCCGGGGGCAGACCGCCCTCTAAGGGAGCCGGGCTCCACATTAGCGGCGCGCGGGGGCTGTCAAGTGGGGTTTGGGGGTAGGTGTGAGCCTGTTTCATCCTGTTTGGGTGAGGGTGAAGATGGCCCAGATCAGTGTGGTGAGTAGGTGTGGGTGGTAGTGGTGGTGGCGCAGGATGCGCCAGTTTTTGAGGGTGGCGTTGGCGCGTTCGCCGGGGCCGCGTAGGCGGCCGTGGGTGCGGTTGATCTGGCGTTGTTCGTCGGTGAGTTCGCTTTTGTAGGGTTTGCGGTGTGGGGTGGCGAGTGTGTGTTTTCCGCCGTGGTAGCCCTTGTCGGCCAGGATGGTCAGTCCGGTGTGTTTGAGGTTCCCCCAAGTTCACGGACACCTGCCCTGTGGTGACCGCTGGTCGCCAGGGAGGATGTCTCTGTGCCTGCACCACACCCTGCGGAGTTCCGCCAGCGTGCCGTCGAGCTTGCCCGCTTGGGC
>QZFT01000060.1 GCA_003600225.1 Pseudonocardiaceae bacterium YIM PH 21723 | reverse complement strand
TTGACGATGTTCGGGGCTCGTTCCTCGCCGCGAACATCGTCAACTTCGGAACTCACAGCAAAAGAACCCGAACGAAGAGTCAGGCGTGCCCCCACCCAACACGAAGGCAGGAAAGACCCCACCAACAGCCCGTCTCCCCCTCCAAAGCCGCTTTCGCCAACAGCCAGACGCAACCCTCAAGCAGCCACCGAATAACACCGAACATCCAAATACCGCCGAGCCAAAAGCCCAGCCAACCCCGGGTGATACCCCAAAGGCTCCGCCACCACATCAGCCCCAGAAGCAACAAGCCGCGAATGAAACTCCCCAGGCAACAACAACCAGGAAGCCACCGCCACCCGCCCAGTCTGAGTGCCGACAACCTCAGCCACCGAAGGCCCCGACCCGGTAAGAAACCCCACCGGAACCGGCCGGCCGACCCGCAGAGCCAAAGCCCGAGCAGCCCGGTACACGTCGGCCGTAGCGCGCGGATCCGAAGACCCGGCAGCCCCCAGCACCACCGAGTCCGACGACCGGAGCCCAGCCCGCACCAGCCGGTCATGAGCCACCGCCGCCAGCCGCGGATGGGGACCGGGCGGCTCGGTGACCAGCACATTCGTCTTACCGGACGCCCAAACCTGATCCGGCACATCGACCCGCACGTGATAGCCGGATGCCAGGAACACCGGGATCACCACCACCGGACCGACCACCACCCGCAGCCGCTGCGCCAAAGTCGGCTCACAGACGTCGGCGTAGGCGACCAGCACCGGAACGCCGGGCAGCTTGTCGGCCACCGCGTCCCGCAACGCCTGCGCCGCCCACTGACCGCGTTCGTCCCTGGTCCCGTGCACGCACAACAGGAGCGTGGCCGGCAGCGCTCGCCTCATCGTTCCACCGCCAACTGGTATCCACGTTTGACCACGGTGCGCACCAGCTGCGGCTCGCCGAGGGCCGAGCGCAACCGGCCGATGGCCGTCTCGACCGCGTGTTCCTCGCCGCCACCGGGCAACGCGCGCAGCAGCTTGTCCCGGCCGACCACTGTGCCGGGCCGGGCCATCAACGCCCGCAGCATGGCCATCGGCGCCGGGGCGACGGGCTTCAGCGCCCCGTTGACCAGCACGGCCTGGCCGCGGATCTCCAGGTGCTTGCGGCCGACCTCCAGGTGCACGGAGCGGGCGGCCAGGTCCTCGGTGAGCAGCCGGGCCATGGCGCCCAGCCGCGCGCGGTCGGGCTGCCGGGCCGGGATGCCCAGGTCCATCATCGGCACGGCGGTGATGCTGCCGACGCAGCAGACCAGGATCTTGTCCCGCAACGCGTCGATCAGCCGGTCGTATCGGCCGGTCTCGCGCGCGCGGCGCAGGAAGTTGTCGGCGGCGGGGGCGCTGGTGAAGGTGATGGCGTCCACCGAGCCGCCGAGGATGCCGTCGACGAGGCGGTCCATCGGCGCCGGGTCGGCGGGCGGCAGCCAGCGGTAGACGGGGACCTCCAGCACGTCGGCGCCCGCGGCGCGCAGTGGATCGACGAACTCGGGCAGCGGGGCGCCGTGCAGCTGCACGGCGATGCGCTTGCCTTCGACGCCCGCCTTCAGCATGTAGTCGAGGAGTTCCGCAGAACCCTCGGAGGGCGGCGACCAGGCCTCGGTCAGCTCTGCCGCCCGCACGGCCCCCTTGGCCTTGGGGCCCCGGGTGTACACGGTGGCCGCCCGGCAGCGCTCGACGAGCGCCTCGCGGTGCCCCCAGCCGGAGGCGGCGTCCAGCCAGCCCCGGAAGCCGATCCCGGTGGTCGCCACGACCACGTCCACCGGCCCAGCCAGCAGCTGCTCGGTTGCCCGGAGCAGCTCCTCGTCATCGGGCAGCGGGACGATGCGGATGGCCGGTGCGTGCTGCACGGTCGCGCCCCGCCGTTCCAGCAGCGCGCCCAGTTCGTCGGC
This sequence comes from Pseudonocardiaceae bacterium YIM PH 21723, assembly GCA_003600225.1. Taxonomy (GTDB): domain Bacteria; phylum Actinomycetota; class Actinomycetes; order Mycobacteriales; family Pseudonocardiaceae; genus QZFT01. The sequence goes on along the minus strand of QZFT01000060.1, from coordinate 46,159 downwards.
ACGCCGAGCCGCCGTCACTCCGACGGTGAATCCGGTCAGCGGCGAGGCCTGGCTGGGCGCGGCAACGGTCATGACAACTCGACCTCCAGAACTCCGTCCACCACGCGCACCGGGTACTGGGTGACGTTGCGCGCGGGGTCGTCCAGGCATTCACCGGTACGCAGATCGAAGGCCTGCTTGTACATGGGCGAGCAGACCACCGGACGTCCGGCCTTGTCGCCGACGATACCCCGGGACAGCACCATCGCCCCGGTGAACGGATCCTGGTTGGCCAGCGCGAACACCGTGTCGTCATGGGTGCGGAAGATCGCGATCTGGGTGCCGTCCGGCAGCAGTGCGGCCACGCCGCGCTCCGGCTCCAGGGCATCGACACTGCACAGCGGGTACCAGGTGCTGGTGAGCATGGCGGTCATGGTTGGTTCCTCCCTGGTAGGCCGAGCAGCACCGGCACCTTCTGGCCGCGCTCTTCACGGAACGAGATGCTGGGGTCCGGCTGGGCCGGAGCGTTCACAAAGGACGAGAAGCGGGCGAGTTTCTCCTTGTCCTGCAACACTCCGGCCCATTCGTCCGCATAGGACTCGACGTGCGTGGCCATGGCGGCGTCCAGCTCGGCACAGATGCCGAGTGAGTCGTCGATGATCACACCGCGCAGGTAGTCCAGCCCACCGTCCAGGGATTCCAGCCAGGTGGCTGTCCGCTGTAGACGGTCGGCGGTGCGGATGTAGAACATCAGGAATCGGTCGATGGTGCGGATCAGCGTCTCGCTGTCCACATCGGACACCAGCAGATCGGCGTGCCGGGGCGTGGTGCCGCCGTTGCCGCCGACGTACAGGTTCCAGCCCTGGTCGGTGGCGATGATGCCGAAGTCCTTGCTCCGGGCCTCGGCGCATTCCCGGGCGCAGCCGGAGACGGCCGACTTGAGCTTGTGCGGCGAGCGCAGGCCCCGGTAGCGAAGTTCGAGTTCCACGGCCATGCCGACGGAGTCCTGCACGCCGTACCGGCACCAGGTGGAGCCGACGCAGGACTTCACCGTGCGCAGCGATTTGCCGTAGGCGTGCCCGGATTCGAATCCGGCGTCCACCAGGCGTTTCCAGATCAGCGGCAGCTGTTCCACCCGGGCGCCGAACATGTCGATCCGCTGACCACCGGTGATCTTGGTGTACAGGCCGAAGTCCCTGGCCACCTCACCGATCACGATGAGCTTGTCCGGGGTGATCTCGCCGCCGGGGATGCGCGGCACCACCGAGTAGGTGCCGTCCCGCTGGATGTTGGCCAGGTAGCGGTCGTTGGTGTCCTGCAACGCCACCTGGTCGGTGCCGAGGATGTGCCCACCGCCCAGCGAGGCCAGGATCGAGGCCACGGCGGGCTTGCAGATATCGCAGCCCCGGCCGGTGCCGTGCTCCGCGATGAGCTGGGAGAAGGTGCCGATTCCGGCGACCCGGACGATGTCGAACAGTTCCTGCCGGCTCTGGGTGAAGTGCTCGCACAGCGCCTTCGACACCGTCTTGCCCTGCTTGGCCAGTTCCTTCTTCAGCAGCTGGTTGAGCATCGGCACGCAGCCGCCGCAGCCGGTGCCGGCCTTGGTGCACGCCTTGATGCCCGGCACGTCGGTGAGTTCCTGCTCGTGGATCGCCGTGCACAGGGCGTGCTTGCTGACCGCGTGACAGCTGCACACCTGCGCGCTGCCGGGCAGTTCCACCTCCGCCGAGGAGGTTCCGGCGGGCGCCAGCAAGGCCAGTGGAGCGGCGGGCAACGGGCTGCCCACGCTGGCCTTCAGGATCCCGTAGGCGTCGGTGTCGCCGACGAGCATGCCGCCGAGCAGCGTCTGCGCGTCGTCGCTGAGCACGAGTTTGGCGTAGTTGCCGGTGGCCGGGTCGTTGTACACGACATCCAGGGGGCCGGTGGTCTCGCCGAAGCTGGCCACGCCGACGCCCATCAGCTTGAGCTTGGTGGACAGATCGGCGCCGGGGAAGGCCTGCGGGCTGCCCAGCAGCTGCTCGGCGACGGCCTCGGCCATCGAGTAGCCGGGGGCGACCAGGCCATAGCAGCGGCCGTCCACGGCCGCGCACTCGCCGATGGCCCAGATGTGCTCGTCATGGGTGCGGCAGTGTTCGTCCACCAGGAAGCCGCCGCGCTCCCCCTTCACCAGACCCGCCTGGTCCGCCAGCTCGTCACGAGGACGGACTCCGGCGGAGAACACGATGAGGTCGGTGTCCAGCAGGGTGCCGCTGGACAGCGACAGCGTTAAGCCCTCGACCGGATTCGAGTCCCGAAGTTGACGATGTTCGGGGGAAAAACGTCCCCGAACATCGTCAACTTCGGAGCCACACTCGATGAACTGGGCGGCGGCATCGGTGTGGACCTTCACGCCCATGTCCTCGATGAGCCGGCGGAGCAACGCCCCACCGGCCTCGTCGACCTGAAGCGGCATCAACCGTGGAGCGAACTCGACGATGTCCACCTTCAGCCCGAGATCGCGCAGCAGTCCGGCGGCCTCCAGGCCGAGCAGGCCGCCACCGATGACCACGCCACTCCCGGCCGAGGCCGCGCGGGAGCGGATCGCGTCCAGGTCCTCGATGGTGCGGTAGGTGAAGCAGCCGTCCAGGTCGCGGCCGGGAACCGGCGGCACGAACGGGTAGGACCCGGTCGCCAGCACCAGCGCGTCATAGGACAGCGTGCCGCCCGCGGTTTGCACCACACGGGCGGCACGGTCGACTGTGAGCACGGGCTCGCCGAGCCGCAGCTCCACCTGGTCGTCGACCGACTCCAGGTACAGCTGGGTGGGATCCCAGTGCGTCGCGTAGGAGGACAGGGCAACCCGGTCGTAGGCGGGACGGGACTCCTCGGCGCAGACGATCACTCGCCAGGCGCCCTCGGTGTCCCGGGCGCGCAGGGTGCGGACCAGGTGGTGCCCCACCATGCCGTTGCCCGCAACGATGAGCGTCTTGACCATGCGCCTTACCTCCGTACGGACCAATGGTCGGTGGGTCAGGTTGCCGCTGTGTTTCCCACGCGTTTCGTCACACCGCGGCGGGGGCCAGGCTCGGCGCGACGCTGACCAGCACCCGGCTGCGCAGGTAGCACCACCAGGTGACGGCCAGGCAGATCGCGTAGAAGCCGACGAAGCCGTAGAACGCGGAGGCCACCGAGTGGGTGCTCGCGAGGGACATGCCGAGGAAGCGCGGCACGAAGAAGCCACCGAAGGCGCCGATGGCCGAGGCGATGCCGATCGCCGCTCCGGCCTCCGCCTTGGGGTTGCCCTGCGCGGCGAAGATGGCCGGGATCATCCGGTAGGTGGAGCCGTTGCCCGCGCCGCTGGCGATGAACAACAGCATGAACGCGCCGAGGAACAGCGGAAAGCTCTTGGCCGCGACGCCCTCCAGCACAGCGAACGCGCCGATGCCCATCACCAGGAAGCTGAACAGGGTGACCTTGGCGCCGCCGAACCTGTCGGCCAGCCAGCCGCCGGCCGGCCGGGCGACGGAGCCGACGAGCGCGCCGAGGAAGGCGAAGTCGGCCACCGAGATGCTGGGGAACTGGGTCTTGATCAGCAGCGGCAGCGCGGCCGAGTAGCCGATGAACGAGCCGAAGGTGCCGATGTACAGGAAGGACATCACCCAGGTCTGCGAGCGCTTGGTGCTGGCGATCTGCGCGCCGAAATCGGATTTCGCCGCCTTCAGGTTGTCCATGAAGAAGAAGGCGCAGGCGGCCGCGAGGATGATGAACGGTGCCCAGACGAGTCCGGCATAGGCCAGGTGGATCCCGGTGCCGATGGAGATGACCAGCGGAATGCCCAGCTGGACCACGGCCACGCCGAGGTTGCCACCCGCCGCGTTGAGGCCGAGCGCGAAGCCCTTCTGCTTCTCCGGATAGAAGAAGTTGATGTTGGTCATCGAGGAGGCGAAGTTGCCGCCGCCGACGCCCGCAGTGGCCGCGACGATCAGGAACACCCAGAACGGGGTCGTCGGGTCGCTGACCGCCCAGGCGAGCAGGCCGGTGGGCAGCAGCAGGGCGAGCGCGCTGAACACCGTCCAGTTGCGGCCGCCGAACTTGGGTACCGCGAAGGTGTAGGGCAGCCGCAGCGTGGAACCGACCAGGTTGGGCACCGCCACCAGCCAGAACAGCTGGTCGACCGTGAAGGTGAACCCGGCCTTGGGCAGGCTGACGACCACCACGCTCCACAGCAGCCACACCGAGAAGCCGAGGTGCTCGGCGAAGATGGAGAAGATCAGGTTCCGGGTGGCGACCTTCTTACCGGTCTTCGCCCAGAATTCCGGGTTCTCGGGTTCCCAGTGCTCGATCCACTTTCCAGTGGCCATGTCCGGTGCTCCTCACGTGTACGTCGGATCTGACGTTAGGAGGCCGCGATTACCCGCCCATGGCCCCCAGTGACAACGACTTCAACTTCCCCGCACAGCCCCGGTCAAGGGCTGTGAGGTGGAGCAGATTCCATGGAAAGTGCAAAGAGCGCACTTTCCATGGAATCTGCTACTGCTCCTTCAGCCAGGCGGCGAGATCACAGACGGCGTCGCGGCAGCCGCCGCAGCCGGTGGTGGCGCGGGTCTTCTGCGCGAGGGCCTCCACGGTGGTGGCGCCGGACCGCCAGGCGGCGACGAGCTTGCCCTTCTCCACGGTGTTGCACCGGCAGATGAGCGCGTTGGCCGGCAGGTCAGCGATGCTCGCGGTACCCGCCGTCGCCTGTGCGGGCATGGCCCGGCCGAGCAGCAGGGCGAGCCGGTCTTCGGGGGCCTGTCTGCCCTGGTCGAAGAGCTGGGTAACGGTGGCGGCGACGTCCGGGGCGCCGATCAGGATGGCCCCGGCGATCTTCCCGTCACGCAGCACCAGCTTGGAGTAGCGGCCCCGGGCGGTGTCCTCCAGGCGCAGCACCTCGGCGTCCTCGTCGTCCAGGTGCACTTCGCCGAGGGTGGCCACGTCCACGTCCCTGGCCTTGAGCCGGGTGACGATCGGGGTGCCCCGGTAGCGGGCGGCGGGGTCGTGCCCGGTCAGCAGGTCGGCGAGTGCCTCGGCCTGCTCCCACGCGGGTTGCACGAGGCCGGAGACGACGGCCGGGTGCTGGGCGCAGTCACCGATGGCGAAGATCCGCGGGTCGCTGGTGCGCAGTGAGTCGTCGACCACGATGCCCCGGTCCACGTCCAGCCCGGCGCTCGTGGCCAGGCCGGTTTCGGCGCGGACTCCGGCGGAGACGACGACCAGGTCGGCGGGCAGCGTGCTGCCGTCATCGAGGACGAGGCCGTCGCCGGGGACGTACTTGTCGGCGAGGACGTTGAGCCGGAATTCCACGCCGAGTTCGATGAACGCGTTCCGCAGGATCTTGCCCGCAGTGGCGTCCAGTTGCCGTTCCATCACGTGCGTCATCGGGTGGATGACCGTTACCCGGGCACCCCGCCCGACCAGCCCACGCGCGGCCTCCAGACCGAGCAGACCACCGCCGAGCACCGCCACCGACATACCGGGCCGCACCTGGGCGATGATCTGTTCGCAGTCGGCCATGCTGCGGAAGGCGACCACGCCCTCCGCCAGGCCACCGTCCTCGGCGAGGCCGGTGGTCGGCGGGATCCAGGCCCGGCTGCCGGTGGCCAGCACCAGCGCGTCGTACGGCAGCGTGTCCCCTGTGGACAGTCGTATTTCCCTTGCCGCGCGGTCGATTCCGGTCGCCGCGCCGCGAATCCACTGTGCACTGTCCACAGTGGGCAACAGGATGTCGCTCGTGCCCAGTACCCCGGCCAGCACGCTGGACAGCAGCACCCGGTTGTACGCGGGCTCGTCGCCGACCAGGGTCAGCTGCGCCTCCGATCCGTGCGAACTCCACCGCTCGGCGAACCGGGCCGCGGCCATGCCGGTGCCGATCACCACCACTCGTCTCATTCGTCGCCCTCCCCAGCGGCCGGCCGCAGCCGGACGGCGCACACCTTGAACTCGGGCATCCGGCTGGTCGGATCCAGTGCCGGATTGGTGATCAGGTTGGCCCGGGCGGCCCCGGGGAAGTGGAACGGCAGGAACACGGTGTCCAGGCGCATGCTCGGCACGGCCCGCGTCCTGGCCAGCACCTCACCCCGCCGGGATTCGACGACGGCCAGGTCCCCGTCGGCCAGCCCGGCCTGGGCCGCGGTGTCCGGGTGCACCTCGACGAACATCTCCCCCGCGGCCTCGGCGAGTTCGGCGACCCGCCGGGTCTGCGCGCCGCTCTGGTAGTGCGCCAGCACCCGGCCGGTGGTGGCCAGCAGCGGATAGGCCTCGTCGGCCGGCTCGGCGGGTCCCCGGTGTTGCACCGGCACGAACCTGGCCCGGCCGTCTGGGTGCGCGAACCGATCCAGGAACAGTCGCGGGGTGCCGTTCGTGCCCCGGGCGCAGGGCCAGTGCAGGGCGTCGCCCCGGCGCAGGCGCTGGTAGCTGATGCCGGAGTAGTCAGCGATGCCACCGGCGGACGCCGCGCGCAGTTCGTCGAACACCGCCTCCGGTTCGGCGGGGAACCGGTGTGCGGGCTGACCCAGCCGGACCGCCAGTTCACGGAGCACCCACAGGTCGGTGTGCACCCCCGGCGGCGGGCTGAGTGCCTTGCGGCGCAGGAGGATCCGGCCCTCCAGGTTGGTCATGGTGCCGGTCTCCTCGGCCCACTGGGTGACCGGCAGCACGACATGGGCCAGCTGCGCGGTCTCCGACGGGACGAAGTCGGCGACGACCAGGAGGTCGAGTGCCGACATACGTTCGGTGATGTGCCGGGCGTTGGGCGCGGAGACGGCCGGGTTGCTGCCGAACACCAGCATGGCCTCGGGACCGTCCACTGTGCCCAGTGCATCCAGGAGCTCGTAGGCGGATCTGCCGGGCTGGGGCAGGGATTCGGCGGGGACGCCCCAGACGCCGGCGACGTGCTCGCGGGCGGCAGGATCGTCGAGTTTGCGGTAGCCGGGGAGCTGGTCGGACTTCTGCCCGTGTTCCCGGCCGCCCTGGCCGTTGCCCTGCCCGGTGAGGCAGCCGAACCCGGAGCCGGGCCGGCCGGGCAGTCCGAGGGCCAGGCCCAGGTTGATCCACGCGGAGACGGTGTCCACTCCGGACGCGTGTTGCTCGGTGCCCCTGGCGGTCAGGATGTAGGCGTTCCCGGCGGCGGCGAGGAGGCCGATCGCCGCGCGCTGGTCGGCGGCGCTGACCCCGGTGACCCGCTCGGTGCGCTCCGGCCACCACTGCACGGCCAGCTGCCAGGCCTCGGCGAATCCACTGGTGCGATCGTCCACATAGGACCGGTCGACGTGGCCCTCGGTGACCGCGAGGTGCAGCAGCCCCAGGGCGAGTGCCAGGTCGGTGCCCGGCCGGTTCGCCAGGTGCAGCTTGGCCTGTTCCGCGGTGGCGGTACGCCGGGGGTCCACCACGATCAACGCGGCGGAGTCCAGGTGGGACAGGAAGGGCGGCATGGTCTCGGCGACGTTCGCGCCGACGAGCAGCACGGCGTCGGCCTCTGCCAGGTCGGTCACCGGGAACGGCAGCCCGCGGTCGACGCCGAAGGCCCGGTTGCCGGCGGCGGCCGCGGCGGACATGCAGAACCGGCCGTTGTAGTCGATCTGCGAGGTGCCGAGGGCGACCCGGGCGAACTTGCCGAGCAGGTAGGCCTTCTCGTTGGTCAGGCCGCCGCTGCCGAACACCGCGACGCCGTCGGGTCCACGCCGGTCCCGGATCTCCCGGAGGCGCTCGGCGATGAAGTCCAGGGCCGTGTCCCAGTCCACGGGCCGGCCGTGCAGCAGCGGCCGGGTGAGCCGGTCGGGCACGGTCAGCACGGCGGCGGCGTTCCAGCCCTTCTGGCACAGGCCGCCCCGGTTGGCCGGGAACTGGCGGGGCTGCACCACCGCGGTGTCGTCGACGGTCATCCCGCACTGCAGGGCGCAGTACGGACAATGCGTAGCGACGGCAGGCATGATTCAACGCTAGCCAATGGAATGTCTCATCGGCGTGACCCGCTGTTTCCGCCAGATGAAATGGCGCTGACCGCGCCCGGTTCAGCCGGTGAGGATTTCCACCATGCCGTCGGTGACCCGTACCTCAAGGGACCCCTCGGCCAGATCGATGGCCTCGCCGGTCACCGGCGAGTAGACGACGGGCCGGTTGTCCACCTGCCCCACCACGCCGCGGTACAGCGTGTGGTCGGTCAGCGCGTAGACGGCACCCCGGTAGGTGCGGAAGACGGCGACCTCGCCGCCGCTGGGTAACAGCACCGGCACGCCACGCTCGGGAAGCAGGGCGGCGAAGCTGCTCACCGGGTACCAGGTCGGCTCGGCCAGAACAGTCATGCGAGCCAGGAAACCACTCTCCCGGCGTCTGGCCTAGTCGGGAGTCCCACCCTTTAGGACGCGATGAGGTCGGCGGCCTTGTGCAGACCGGCCAGGGATTCCTCGGTGGAGTCCGGATGAAGCGCGACGGTGGCGATCCGGAACAGCAACGCCCGCAGCAACATCTGCGGCCAGCTGGACAGATGGGCCCAGCGGCGGATCAACCCCAGATCGGCGTCGCCCCAGGCCAGCGCGTCAACGGCGATGACGGCGGCGGCCCACTCCGGTGGGCGGAAGAACGGCACGAAGTCGACGATGGCCGGTGGCGCGCTCCCGGCGAACAACACGTTGCCGAACAGGTCGCCGTGCACCACCTGTGCCCGTAACCGGGTCGGTTCGGCCAGTTCGCTGAGCTCACCGAAGAGCTCCGACTCGATGGACAACTCCTGCTCCTGCCACGCCACCCGGTCCGCGACGGCGAGGACGTCCTGCCTGCCGTCCAGGAACCGGGGCCGGGGTAACCGCGCGGTGGAGGCGTGCAGCCGCAGTGAGGCGGCGATCACCGCGTCGTGCCGGGGCTCCGGCCGGCCGGCCACATAGCGGGAGGCCGTCCAGCCGCCGAGCACCCAGCGGCCGTCGGTGGTGCGCAACGGGCGGGCGATGCGCAGGTTCCCGGTGCGCAGTCCGTCCAGTGTGGAGGCCACCCAGGCGGCCTCGGCGGTGTCGGACACCGGCTTGAGCAGGATGTCCCCGCACCGCCAGGAGTTGCTGCCGTCGACCGGCTCGGGCTCGATGTCCCGCGCGCCGAACCCGGCCCGCACGTGCGCGGGCGGCTCGGCGGAGGCAGGAGGCACGTCCGCACGGTACCGCAGTGGGATTCCCCGGATGGCGGAAACCGCCGAGCCGAAGTTGACGAGGTTCGGCAAAGAACGCCGAACCTCGTCAACTTCGGAACCGACTAATAGGTGGGGAGGGACTTGTCGACCTGGTTGGCCCAGGCCAGGACGCCGCCGCCGACGTGGACCGCGTCCTTGAAACCGGCGCGGTGCAGGGCGGCGAGGGCCTCGGCGGAGCGGACGCCGGACTTGCAGTGCAGGACCAGCGGGCGGTCCTGGGGCAGTTCGGCGAAGGCCTCACCGGACAGGATGCGGTCCTTGGGGATCAGCACCGAGCCGTCGATCTTGACGATCTCGTACTCGTGCGGCTCCCGGACGTCCACCAGCAGGAAGTCGTCCTTGTTGTCGAACTTCTCCTTGAGCTCGCGGGCGGTGATGGTGTGACCCGCCGCGGCCTGCTGGGCGTCATCGGAGACCACGCCGCAGAACGCCTCGTAGTCGATCAGCTCGGTGATCGGCTCGGCGTTCGGGTCGCGGCGGATCTTGATGGTCCGGTAGCTCATCTCCAGTGCGTCATACACCATCAGCCGGCCGAGCAGCGTCTCGCCGATACCGGTGATCAGCTTGATCGCCTCGTTGACCATGATCGAGCCGATGGAGGCGCACAGCACGCCGAGCACGCCGCCCTCGGAGCAGGACGGGACCATGCCGGGCGGCGGGGGCTCCGGGTACAGGTGCCGGTAGTTCAGGCCCTGACCGTTGGGGGCGTCCTCCCAGAAGACCGAGACCTGGCCCTCGAAGCGGAAGATCGAGCCCCACACGTACGGCTTCTTGGCCAGCACGGCGGCGTCGTTGACCAGGTACCTGGTGGCGAAGTTGTCGGTGCCGTCCAGGATCAGGTCGTAGTCCTTGAAGATGTCCAGCACATTGCTGGAGTCAAGCCGCAGCTGGTGCAGGTTGACCGTGACGTACGGGTTGATCTCGGCGATGGAGTCCCGCGCCGACTCGGCCTTGGGACGGCCCAGATCGGACTGACCGTGGATGATCTGGCGGTGCAGGTTGGACTCGTCGACCACGTCGAACTCGACGATGCCGATGGTGCCGACGCCTGCCGCGGCCAGGTACAGCAACGCGGGGCTACCGAGGCCACCGGCGCCGACGACCAGGACCTTGGCGTTTTTGAGCCGCTTCTGACCGTCGACTCCCACGTCCGGGATGATCAGATGGCGGCTGTAGCGGGCGACCTCTTCCTTGGTCAGCTCCGCAGCCGGCTCCACCAGCGGTGGCAACGTGGACATCGAGGGTCCTCCTGGTCGGAATCACAGCGGCGAGATCTGGTGAAACTATCAACACCGGGGCGCCCGTGATTCTTCCCAGAGAGGTACGTCTCTCTACTTAGTCGCTACTGACCGGCCTGATCGCCCACGGGGTAAGGGAACGGGTTGGGCCTGCACACCGCGCCGTCCTTGGGGATCAGGATCTGCTGCGGGTTGCGCTCGGTGATCTGCGCCAGGTCGTTGTTCGACACGCTGAACGTCTGCTGCATCATCACCGGCGCCAGCGCACCGTTCGCCGTGCACGGGACGTGTGGCTTCTCGAAGAAGTGCCCGACCTCGTGGTTGATCGCGTAGCGGCGGTAATTGCCCATGTCGCCGTGGAAGGAGATCGCGCCGCGGACCCAGCGGGCACCGTTGATGTACACCCGGTCCGGGCCGACGAAACACGAGGTGTCGTACGGGATGTCCTGGCCGCAGACCTGCTTGGCGGACTTCTCCGACAGTAGCGTGACGCGGAAGTCGACCTCACCGGAGTCCACCCGCTTCAACGCGATGGTGCCGGAGCCGATCCAGCTGCGGGTGTCGGACAGCGTCTCCTGCACCAGGTTGCCGAAGGAGTCGTCGCCCTCGGTGAGCTTGACGCCGTCCTCGATCTCCACGGTGTACGTGTACTGCTTGCCCTTGCCCGCGAGGTCCGACTTACCGGGCACCACGCGGTAGGTGCCGCTGCCCTCGGCGGGAATCGGCACGCCCTTGGGCAGCTCCGCGGAGGACAGGCCGGCCGCGTACTTGGCACCGGGTGCGCCGTCGGCGAGGGTGGGCTTGCCGCCGGGCGTCGTGGGGCCGAAGCCACCCGCCGGGGCGTCCTTGGTCGCGTCGAGCACGGCGAGCACGGTCAGGACGAGCAGGATCGGCAGCGCGTACAGCCGCCAGCCATGGGCGCCCGCCAACTTTCGGCTGCGCTTGACCGGCCTGATCCGGGTTGCGGTGGCGGTACCGCCCTCACGGTCCGCCAAGGGATCCCAAGACGCCGCGAGCGGTTCCGCACCGGTGCGTCGTTCGCCGGGCACGTGGGGTATCTCCTCACCTTCAGGCTCACGGTTGCGAGCCCTACTTGAACCACCAACCCAGAGTGCCACACCACACGAAAGGCGCAAGGACCAGACCCGGCAATCCGGGCATTTCTCACCCAGAGCGAGCAGATCGCGCCCGTGGTGGCGCGGGAGCCCCACCCGTTCGCCAGATCTGTGTACTTACGGATACGGCCAGGAGTTGGCCGTGCAGACCGCGCCGTTGTGCGGAACGACCAGTCCCTGCCCGATGTTGCCGGTGACATCCGCCAGCTCGTCGTTGGACACGGAGAGCGTCTGCTGCATCATCACCGGCGCCGGACGCCCCGGTCCGGCACAGATCTGGTGGTTGTTGCCGAAGCGGTGGCCGACCTCGTGGTTGATCGCGTACTGCCGGTAGGCGTTCAGGTCGCCCTTGAACGCGCCCGCGCCGCGAACCCAGCGAGCCGCGTTGATGTAGACCCGGTTCTGGCCGAGGTAGCAGGAGACCGGGTACTTGATCGACCCGCCACCGCAGACCTGGTCAGCGGTGCCCTGGGAGACCAGGGTGACCTGGAAGTCGGAGTAGCCCGAGGCCACCCGCTGGACCGAGAACAGGCCGCCGCCGATCCAGCTGCGTGGACTGGACAGTGTGTCCTGCACGCTCGCGCCGAACTCCGTGGCGTCCTTCTCGCTGATCGCGGCGCCGCTCTCGATCTCCACGGTGTAGCGGTAGACCCGGCCGCTGCCCGCCTTCGGCGAGGTGCCGGGCACGATCTGGAACTGGCCGCTGCCCGAGATGGGAATCGGATCGCCGTCGGGCAGCTCCGGGTTCGCCTTGGGCATCGCGACCGGCGCGGGGCTCGGCGGGTTCACCACGGGCGGTGCGCCCTGACCGACTCCGCCCTGTCCGACCTGCGCCCTGCTCTCCGCGGAACTGGCCAGCCGGCCGGCGTCGTTGGGGAACCGGTCGAGGCCGACGATGACCAGCACGGTGGCGATCAGCGCCAGGGGCATGGCGTACCACTGCCACGGGGTCCGGCGGCGCCGGGGCCGTTCGGCCAGCCGCATCGAGGACCGACTGACGGGCGGTTCGGGCTGGGCGACGGTGACCGGCCGGGCCGCCGGACGGCGGACCGGGGGCTTCGGGCGCGGCGGCAGCGAGCGTTCCTCGAACTCCGGCAGGCGGCGCACCGGGCGCAACTGCCCGGTCTCTTCGGCCGGGTCCTCGCGATAGCGGTGCGGGCGAGCGGTCCTGGGCAGCGTGGCCGGGTCGAAGTAGCCGGTGCCGAGCCCCTGGATCCGACGATGCGTGCCGCCCGTTCGGGCGATGGGATCATCGTCCGAATGACGGCGCCTCGCCGAATTAGGATCACTAGGGGTCACACTGCGCACGAGATCCAGGGTGCCACATCACCCGTTGGGATGAAAAGGAATCGGTGATCTATCGCGTTTTCGGTTACAAAATCACCATTCACCGCAACCTTTTCGGTCCAGGGCCTCCCACATGCCCAGGACCGCGCGGGCCACGGTCACCGGACGCTCCATCTGCGCCACGTGCCCGGTGTTCGGCAGCACCAGCATCCGGGCGCTCGGGATGCCCGCGGCGGTCCGCGGCGCCTTGCGCACGCTGACCAGGCGGTCCTCGGTTCCCCACACCACCAGCGTCGGCGCGGCGATCTTCGGCAACTCGCGCCACAGCGACCGGGACGGCGGCGCGAACCAGGCCTTCAGCAGCCCCGCGGTGGTCCGGCCGAGCGCGGGACCGATCCAGGGCAGTTTGCCCAGCTCACCGTATTCACGGGCGGTCTCGGCGAACCGCTGCTCCGGGACCGAGTCCGGCTCGGCGAAGCAGAGTTTGAGCATCGCCTCGGTGCGTTGTTCCGGGGTCACCCCGGCCAGCTCCCGGCGGGCCTTCCGGCTGATCAGCGGCAGGTTCGCGATGACCATCCGGGGATCGGAGAGCCGGCGCGGGTCGGGCCGCCGGTCCGGCATGGCGGGCGAGATGAGGGTCAGCGTGGCGACCAGGTCCGGCCGCCGGGCGGCGATCATCATCGCGATGGCCCCGCCGAAGGAGTTCCCCACCAGGTGTACGCCGTCCGGCTCGGCGAGGCCGTCCAGGAAGTCGCAGACCACCTCGGTGTGCGCGGGGATGCTGAAGTCGTGGTGCGCGGGCGGCTCGGTGCGGCCGAAACCGGGCAGGTCGACCGCCATGCCCCGGCAGTGGCCGGACAGGGCCAGGGACAGGTCGGTCCAGTTGGTGGAGGAGCCGCCGAGGCCGTGGATGTAGACGCAGCGCGGCGCGTCCGCCGGGCCGGGCACCTCGCGGGTGAACAGCCGGACGCCGCCGGAGTCGACAGGACTGCCCGGCCATGGCGGCTGGCTGAAGTCGATGACCGGCAGGGGCGCCTCGGAGAACGGCACGTGGGTCAGAGACCGGTTTATCACGTTGCGCGTACCAAGTTGTGCACTCTCGGTAATATCCAGCCGATATGGTTCGCCGGGTGCAGAGGTCTGCTGGTGGTTCACCGAGTCGGTCACATGTCCTGCCATCGCTTAAGGATGCGGGTTCCGGCGCTGAATTCCCAGCTGGGTAGAGCTCATTGCCATAGCAAGGGTTTCTCCTCGCACAATTGTCACCTATCAGGGGCTACCGACCGGTAAGGTTGATTCTTCCTTGGCTGGCGGTAACCGTGCTGGTCAAGAGCAACACCCTGCTGGAGGCGTGATGACGGAAACTGCACAGGTCAACTCCGGTGCAGCCAGTGGTCGTGGCGTGCGGCTTCCCCGCAACGCCCGCCGGGCGCAGTTGCTGACGGCCGCGCAGGACGTTTTCGTGAACAACGGCTACCACGCCGCCGCGATGGACGACATCGCCGAGCGGGCGGGCGTCAGCAAGCCGGTGCTGTACCAACACTTCCCCAGCAAGCTGGAGATGTATCTGGCGCTGCTGGAGACCCACGTGGACGAACTGGTCCGCCGGGTGCGCAACGCGGTCGCGTCGACCAGTGACAACAAGCTGCGCGTGCGCGGCGCGGTCGGCGCGTACTTCGACTTCGTGGAGAGCGAGGGCGCCGCCTACCGGCTGGTGTTCGAGTCGGACCTGCGGGGTGAGCCCTCGGTGCTGGACGCCGTGGAACGGGCCACCTCCAGCTGTGCCGAGGTGATCGCCGAGGTGGTCGCCGAGGACACCGGGCTGGACGCCGAGCGGGCGCATCTGCTGGCCATCGCCCTGGTGGGCGTCAGCCAGGTGACCGCGCGCTTCTGGATGACCGCGGAGCAGTCGATCCCCAAGGAGGAGGCCATCGCGCTGATCTCCCAGCTCGCCTGGCGAGGCATCGGCGGCTTCCCCCTCCAGGGCCACTGACAACCGCTCCGAAGTTGACGATGTTCGGGGCTCGTTCCTCGCCGCGAACATCGTCAACTTCGGGACTACAGGTCAGACCTTCTTGATCAGGGCGGCGATGCGGGCGGTGACCTCGCCGACGCGTTCCTGGGGGAGCATGTGGCCGGCGTCCGGGTAGACGGTGAAGGTGGCCTCCGGTAGCTCGCGGGCGATCTTGCGGGAGTGGGACAGCGGGGTCAGCTTGTCCTTGTCGCCCACCAGCAGCTCGACCGGCAGGTTCCGGAACGCGGACAGGGCCTCGAGCCGGTTGTGCAGGTTCAGCGACTCACGGAATCCGATCACCGTCGCCGGGTGGCACTTGGCCAGCCACAGCGCGGCCGCGTGCACATCGGTCTTGCGGGCCTTGCGGCCGAAGGTGAGCAGCCGGATACCGGGGCGCAGCACGGCCGCCCGCTTCATGATGACGGCCTTGTTCGTCGTGGCGAACCGGGTGCGCAGGTAGGCCTCCATCCGCTTCACCAGCTCGGCCATCCTCGCCGGCATGCCCAGGGTGAGCTGGTCCAGGCCGCCGCTGGAGGTGGACACGAATCCGACGCCCGCCACCCGCTTCGCGAACAGCTTCGGGTGCTGCTGGGCCAGCGCCATGATCGTCATGCCGCCCATCGAGTGGCCGACCAGCACCACCCGGCCCGCGGGCACCCTGGCCTCGATGAGCTCGGCCAGGTCCTCGGCGTTGCGCTCGATGTTCGCGGTGCCGAAGGGCGCCGGATCGGAGCCGCCGTGACCGCGGTAGTCGTGGTAGATGATCCGCACCGGGCGGCCGCAGGCGTCCGGCAGCGCGGCGGCGATCGGCCGCCACACCTCACGGCTCATGGTCCAGCCGTGGCAGAGGATCACCGTGATCGCGGAGTCCACCGGGCCCTGCTCGATCACCTGCAACCGCACGCCGTCACTGGTCGTGAACGGGCGCGGTAACAGTCCGTGAATGTACGGTCCGCGTCGCACGTTCAGATCAGATGCGCTTTTCGCCATAGCCTCATCCCGGGGTTGCCGACCAGGCCGTTCTCGTCCAGGAACCCGACGATCTTTTCTCCGGCCCAACGAAGTGTCTGGTGGAAATGTGGATTGGACTGCGCGGCGGCGTACGCCTCCGCCTGGTTCAGCCCGACGGCGGCGTACGCCTTGGGACTGATCAGAATGTTGCTGATCGCGAAGGCGGCGCCACCGATGCGCAGCCGGGCGATCGCGGTCTTGGTGCGGCCGAGCGTGGCCATCCCGCGCACGACCTCCTCGCGGGCGAAGCTGACGTGCCGCGCCTCCTCCAGCACGTGGATCCGGTTCATCATCCGCATCAACGGCTGGACGCTCTCGTCATTCATCGACTCCCGCTGCAGCCGGTCCAGGATCTCCTCGCCGAGCAGGATGAAGGCGAAGACCGCCGGTCCCCCGTCGTCGAGCAGCTTGATCCGCTTGGCCGCGTTGAACACCCGGGCGGGCGGCCGGTAGTCGTCCAGCCCGCACTTCTGGATGAACATGCTGAACATGGTCGAGTGCCGGCACTCGTCGGCGACCTCGGTCAGCGCGTACCGCAGATGACCGGTGGAGTAGTCGTCCTCGTAGGCCCGGTTGATCAGGACCTTCATCACGACCATCTCGAACCAGATGCCCACGGTCGCGATGCTGACCGCCTCCTGCACGGACAGCGCCTGCCGCTGCTCGACCGGCATGCGCTGCCAGAGCTCGGTGCCGTACAGCGAGCAGCGGTGCTCCGGAAAGCCCCACTTCCCCTCGAACAGGGGCTGGTCCCAGGCGATGTCCACCTCGGGGTCATAGGAATTGCGCGCGGAGGAGGTCAGTAACCGCTCGGCGGTCTTCTCCCGGTCAGCAACAGAGCGACTCATCGGACCATCCCTCTAGATCAGGTGAGCCCGCTTCAGCAGCGCCTTGCCCGGGTGCCCGATGAGCCCCTGGTCGTTCAGGAACTCGACGATCTTCTCTCCGGCGTACCGCTTCGTGGCGTGCCAGTGGGGATTGGCCTTCGCGGCCGCCACGCACTCCCGGGTGTTCAGGCCGACTGCGCCGTACACCCGGGGACTGATCAGGCTCTCGACTACGAAGTAGCTAACGACCGAGGACCACAGGCGGTTGTAGTACACGTCCGCCTTTCCGGCCTTGGCCATGTACCGCTGCACTTCCTCGCGAGCGTAGGTCACGTGCCGCGCTTCCTCCAGCACGTGGATCCGATTCACCTGACGCAGCAACGGCTGCACCGCCGGGTCCACCATCATCTCCCGCTGCAACCGGTCCAGGATCTCCTCGGCGACCAGGATCGCGGCGTAGATCCACGCGGCCCCGGTGTCCAGGGCGTTCATCAGCTGCGCACCGAAGTGCACCAGCTTGTGCGGCCGGTAGTCGGCCAGGCCGACCTTCTGCGAGTACCGGGCGAACATGATCGAGTGCCGGCACTCGTCGGCCACCTCGGTCAGCGCGTACTGGATGTGCGGATCCTGCGGATTGCCGTGGTAGGAGCGCTTCAGCAGGGCACGCATCAGGATCATCTCGAACCAGATCCCGGCGGTCGCCACGCTGGCGGATTCCTGGATGGTCAGCTGTTGCCGCTGCTCCACCGGCATGCGCTGCCAGATCTCGGTGCCGTACAGCGAGCTGCGGTGTTCCTGCAGCCCCCACAGGCCGTCCACGAGAGGCGCGTCCCAGTCGATGTCGAGCTCGGGATCGTAGGAGTTCTTCGCGGAGGACTTCAGCAGCCGACCGGCGGTCTTGTCCCGCTCGTTCACGTCCAGCATGCTCATCCCCTCCATTTCGTGTTACTCGAAGTAACGGTTACTTCTGGTAGGGTCCCAACTTGTGAAGTTGCCTGTCAAGGGGAAGCCGAAAAAGGAGCCGGCCGGCACCGGGGACGCCCGCCGGGACCGCTGGAGTGCCCACCGCAGCCAGCGGCGCGCCGAGCTGGTGGAGGCCACCATCCTGGCGATCAACGAGCACGGCGCGGGCGTCGGCATGGACGAGATCGCGGCCAAGGCGGGCATCACCAAGCCGGTGCTCTACCGGCACTTCACCGACAAGTCGGACCTGTACCTGGCCGTGGGCCAGCGTGCGTCGGAGATCCTGCTCGGCCGGATCGTGCCGACGCTGACCGCGAGCGGAACCCCCCGGGAGATCATCGCGGGGATCATCGGCGCGTACCTGGACACCATCGAGGACTACCCGGAGCTGTACCAGTTCATGGTGCGCCGGTCGTTCGCCGACGTGGAGACCGATCCGATCTACGCCAACGAGTCCATGGTGGCGAACCTGCTCTCCCAGCTGCTCGGCGACTTCCTGGCCGAGCTGGGCCTGGACAGCGGGGGCGCCGAGCCGTACTCGTACGCGGTGGTCGGCGCGGTGCAGACGGCGGGCGCGTGGTGGCTGGACCGGCGGACGATGAGCAAGGAGCGGCTGTCGCACCACCTGTGCACGGTGCTCTGGCACGCGATCGAGGGCCTGACCAGGAGCGTCGGCGTCACCCTCGACCCGGATGTCCCGGTGGAGAACATCGGGGAACTGACCGCCGCGGTACGACCCACGGACATTCGGAGGGCCCGATGAGCGCTGACCACGAGCACGACGGCGAGGAGTATCGCGGGCCGGCCACGGTCATCGCCGGCGATCAGGTGGTGGAGGTGACCGCGCAGCTGCGTGGCCGCTTCGAGCCCATCGATGGACGTTTCCGCTGGTACGGGCGCTTGAACCAGTCCGAGGCGGTGACCTCGCTGACCGGTGGCCGGAGCCTGAAGGTGGTGCTGCGCACCCCGCAGGGCGAGGCGGAGGGACAGCTGTCCGACCCCGATCCGTGGGGCCGGCTGCGGGTCACCGGCATGGGCCGCCCGCCGTTCCACTACGAGACCACGCCGCCGGACGCCTGATCGTCTGTTGCTTCTGGCCTGTTGTCGAAAGAGGGCTTTGGGCCGCGTCTTTCCTGTTGTCGAAGGATGGCTTTGGAGGGCGAGACGGGCTGGGGCTTCGTCTTTCCTGCCTGCGTGTTGGGTGGGGGCACGCCTGTCTGGGTGATCGGGGCCGCTGCGCGGGGCGCCTACTCACTTGTCGTGGCTTTTTCCCACGACAAGTGGCACTTGTCGTGGGAAAAAGACGCGACAAGTGGGACGACACGGTGCAGAAACGGCGCGACACGCCGCTGCTCCCACGATGTGGACATCCACTGTGGACTGCGAGTACCTGAAGGCGTCCTCCGTTTACCCGAGGTAAACAAAGGACGCCTTCAATGCGCTCAAGTAAACGATGGCGTCCTTCAGGTCCACCGCGGAAGCGGCCCATCCCCACCAGACCGGCGTGCCCCCACCCGACACGAAGGCCGGAAAGACGCGGCCCCCAGCCCGTCTCCCCCTCCCAAGCCCTCCTTCGACAAAAGGCCGGACCCACCCTCACAGACACAGCAAAAGGGCGCCTCCCCAGCCCGGGAAGGCGCCCTGTACTGCGAGAACGAGCTAGTTGCCGACAGCGAAGCCGACGCGGCGGGTGTCCGCGGCGCCGATCTCGATGTAGGCGATCCGTGCGGACGGGATGACGAAGCGGCGACCCTTTTCGTCGGTCAGCGAGAGAACACCATCGCCGCCACGCAGGGCGTCGCTGACCAGCTTCTCCACCTCGTCGGGCGTGAGCGGGCTGGACACGGTGAGCTCGCGCGGGCTATCCGCCACGCCGATCTTGACCTCCACGCGAACCTCCGGGTTACGTGCGTTTGCTGATCTTGACGAATCCACATTATCCCAGCTACCGGCAGTGCGAGCAGCCGAGCGTTGCGCTGGAGGCGAACTCCAGTGCCGTTGGTACACGATCCCATCACCCCGGTGCGCTGACTCACCAGGCCTCATTAGTCCACCTCCGAGAACTACAGGGGAGTTCCCAAAAAAAGTCCTCAGTTCAGCCCCAGCGCGGTCATCCGCTTGGCATGACCACTCTGCAGGCGCTTGAACAGTCCGGCGATTCCGGCGAGGTCCCCCGACCCACGCACGATCAGTTCGGCCAGCGCGTCGCGCTCCGCGACGACGTACTGAGCCTGGGTCAGTGCCTCGCCCAGCAGCCGCCGGCCCCACAGCGCCAGCCGGTCCCGCACGGTCCGGTCCGCCTCGCAGGCGGCGAGGACCTCACGCTCGGCGAAGGCGGAGTGGCCGGTGTCGGCGAGCACATCCAGCACCAGGGTGCGGGTGCCGGGCTCCAGCCACTCGGCGACCTCCCGGTAGAAGTCCGCGGCCAGGCCATCGCCGACATAGGCCTTGACCAGCGATTCCAGCCAGGTCTTCGGGGCGGTGGAGGCGTGGAAGGCGTCCAGCGCGGCCACGAACGGGGTCATCGCCGCGTCCACTTCGACGTCCAGCTCGGCCAGCCGCTTCTCCAGCAGCTGGTAGTGACCGATCTCGGCGGCGGCCATCTTCGACAACGCGGCGCGACCGGACAGGGTCGGAGCGCTGCGCGCGTCCTCGGTCAGCCGGTCGAACGCGGACAGCTCTCCGTAGGCCAGCGCGCCCAGTAGATCGATGGTTCCCGGCTCCACGGACTGTCCGCTCTCACT
This sequence comes from Pseudonocardiaceae bacterium YIM PH 21723, assembly GCA_003600225.1. Lineage (GTDB taxonomy): Bacteria > Actinomycetota > Actinomycetes > Mycobacteriales > Pseudonocardiaceae > QZFT01. Next base: position 25,788 of record QZFT01000060.1, on the reverse strand, counting down.
CATACCGGTGAGCCTAACTCCTCATTCCGCGCCGTCCGGGACGCACGCCCGGGTGTGACGATTTACAGATAACACGACAGTGGGAAGCGTTGCCCGCTACACTGCGTGCGTAATGCAAGGTGCCTTGCACCGCGTGACGACAGGTTGCCGACCACCGATGGCCGCTGACCTGGTGGGACGGCCACGCGGTTTCTAGGGGACGAGCGCACCGGAGCAGATACGAAAAGACGGTGGCGGCCGAGTGGTCGTCCAAATAGAGATCGCTCGCACGCAGCAGCCAGGGCTCACCACGCCCGGCCACGCACCGGAGGGCCAGCCTTGGAGGGGCAGGCCCGGAGGTCGCGTACCAGAGGTATCGCGTGCTGGCATGAGGAAGGCGATCACTCTGACGCTGCAGGAAAATCCCCAACCGACCGAAGACTCCGAAGTGGTGGCGCTGGATCACAGCACCACGGGCATCGAGCAGGACGTGGACACGTCCCACCCGTTGCAGGCCGTGGCCCCGCCGCCCCCGCTCAGCCCCACGTTCGCCGAACTGGGCGTGCGGCCGGAGATCGTGCAGGCCCTCAACGAGGCAGGCATCGAGCGAACCTTCGCCATCCAGGAACTGACCCTGCCGATCGCGCTGCCCGGTGACGACGTCATCGGCCAGGCGCGCACCGGAACCGGCAAGACCCTGGGCTTCGGCGTTCCGCTACTCCAGCGGATCGTCACCCCGGGAGACGGCACCCCGCAGGCCCTCGTCGTGGTACCGACCCGCGAGCTGTGCCTCCAGGTCACACACGACCTGGCCGACGCGGGCAAGCACATGAACATCCGCATCCTCAGCGTGTACGGCGGACGTCCGTACGAGCCGCAGATCAGCGCGCTGCGCAAGGGTGTGGACGTCATCATCGGCACCCCCGGCCGGCTGCTGGACCTGGCCGAACAGCGCCACCTGGTGCTCGGCAAGATCCGGATGCTGGTGCTGGACGAGGCCGACGAGATGCTCGACCTCGGCTTCCTGCCGGATGTGGAACGCATCCTGCGGATGGTGCCGGACGAGCGGCAGACCATGCTGTTCTCCGCGACCATGCCCGGCCCGGTCATCACCCTGGCCAGGACCTTCCTCAAGCAGCCCACGCACGTGCGGGCCGAGGAGCAGGACTCCAGCGCGGTGCACGAGCGCACCACCCAGTTCGTCTACCGGGCGCACGCCATGGACAAGACCGAGCTGCTGGCCAAGGTGCTGCAGGCCAAGGACCGCAAGTCGGTCATGATCTTCACGAAGACCAAGCGCACCGCGCAGAAGGTCTCCGACGAGCTGGCCGAGCGTGGCTTCGCGGTCGCCTCGGTACACGGTGACCTGGGACAGGGCGCCCGCGAGCAGGCGCTGCGCGCGTTCCGCTCCGGCAAGATCGACGTGCTGGTGGCCACCGACGTGGCCGCCCGTGGCATCGATGTCGAGGGCGTCACGCACGTCGTCAACTACCAGTGCCCCGAGGACGAGAAGACCTACGTCCACCGCATCGGCCGTACCGGCCGCGCCGGCCGCACGGGTGTCGCCATCACGCTGGTCGACTGGGACGAGATGTCCCGGTGGAAGATGATCAGCGACGCGCTCAACCTGGGCAAGCCGGAGCCGGTGGAGACCTACTCCACGTCCAAGCACCTGTTCACCGACCTGGACATCCCGGCGGATGTCAGCGGCCGGCTGCCGCTCGGCCAGCGCACCCGCGAGGGCCTGAAGGCCGAGCCGATCGACGACGAGGGCGACAGCAAGCGTGGTCGCGGTCGTGGCCGCAGCCGGGACGGCGAGAGCGCCGCGCCCAGTACTGCCACCCGGAGCCGCAGCCGTACCCGCAAGCGCACCCGCGCCGGCGGGGCGGCGGAGGCCACCAATGCTCCGGCGGACGAGGCGGGTCAGCCACGTCCGGCCCGTACCCGCACCCGGCGGCGGACCCGGTCCGGCGACGCGGGCGAGCAGCAGGCCACGCCGCAGGAGGCCGTAGCGGCTCCGGTGCCGGTGACGCCCTCGGGCAACCCCCTGGCGCCGGTGCAGTTCAGCGCCCCGGGTACCGAATCGACTCCGGAGGCCCCGAACACCGCGGCCGCCGCGAGCACCCGGTCCTCGGCTCCGCGCAGGCGGCGTCGCCGTCGCACCCCCGGTGCCGCTGACGCCTGAAATTGATCTCACGAAACAGCCCCCGGTGATCCGTTCACCGGGGGCTGTTCCCTGTCTGGGGGGGGTTACTCCGCGGGCTGGGTGGCCTCGGCTTCGGCGATGCTCGCGCGGACCTGTTCCATGTCCACCTCACGCACCTTGCCGATCAGCTCCTCCAGCGCGGACGCGGGCAGCGCACCGGGGTTGGAGTACAGCACGACGCCATCGCGCACGATCATCAGCGTCGGAATGGAGCGCACGTTGAAGGCCCCGGCGAGTTCCTGCTGCTCTTCGGTGTTGATCGAGCCGAAGGTGATGTCCGGGTGCTGCTCGGACGCGGCCTCGTAGACCGGGGCGAACTGGCGACAGGGACCGCACCAGGACGCCCAGAAGTCGACCAGCACGATGCCGGGAGTGCCGGTCACCTCATTGAAGTTGTCCAGGTTCAGTTCGACCGTGGCCATGGTGTTCCTCCTTGTTCCACCAACGCGAACGTCCTGCCCGCCACACACATTCCCGCGCTGCTGCCCAGTAGGGTGCAGGTGTGACGAGCACAGAACTGACCGAACGGCCGGTGGAGCAGTCCCCTGTCCCCCGTAGGCCATTCCATCGGCGCACCGACTATCTGGTCTCCGCGTTGATCGTGATCGTCACGCTCGTCATCGGACTGGCGCTGTGGCGGGTCAGCGACGCCCGGTCCACCGTGGATCAGACGACGACCGAGACCCTTCCCCTGGCCAGCCCACTGACCACGGTACCCACCGGCTTCGCCGAGGCGTGGCGGGCGGCCAGCACGGCCACCCCCGTCCCGGTGCTGGCCGGCGCCGCCGTCGTCACCGGGGACGGCCACGAGGTGGCCGGCCACGAGGCGCTGACCGGCCGGGTGGTCTGGCGGTACAGCCGGAACCTGGACCTGTGCACGGTGGGCCTGGGCTGGGGCGACGCCATCGCCATCTACCGCAAGAAGGACACCTGCAGCGAGGTCACCCAGCTGGCCGGGGACACCGGCAGGCGCGGCCCGCAACGCAACGGCGACTCCGAGGTCGGCACCCAGCTGCTGTCCGACGGCACGTTCGTGGCCACCACCGGGCAGAAGCTGATCGAGGTCTGGCGGTCGCCGATGATCCGCACCCAGCAGTACGGCACGCTGCGCGCGTTGATCAACCCGAACCGGATGCCGCGCCCCGACTGCCGGTTCCGCAGCCAGGCGCTGGGCTCCGGCAGGGTCGCGGTGATCGAACGGTGCAAGGGCGACGACAGCGACCGGCTGACCCAGCTGAAGTCCGACCCCTCGGACGGTGAGAAGCCGGAAGAGCTGTTCAGCGCGGTACTCGGTCAGCAGAACGCCAGGGTGGTCGCGACCAACCAGGACCGCGCGGCGGCGCTGCTGCCCGGCGGCAGGCTGCAGGTCTTCAAGGCGGGTGAACAGCCGGTCACCCACCAGCTGACGATCACCGCGAACGAGCAGGTGCCGATCGCCGAGGACACCACGGTCGGCCCGGTCGACGCGGAGGGACGCCCCGGCACCGTCTACTGGCACATCGGCGGCAAGACCATCGCCCTGGACGGCACCGACTTCCACCCACTGTGGACCGCGGACAACACCGCCGGGACCGGTGTGCTGTACGCCGGGAAGTTCCTGATCCCGACGGCGGGCGGCCTGCGCGTGGTCGACCAGCGCACCGGCGTGGCCGAGCGCGAGATCAGCATTGTGCGGGAGGGCTACACGGGCCCGATCGTGCTGCGCACCAACGGATCAGAGCTGTTCGAGCAGCGCGGCAGCACCGTCGTGGCCCTGAAGCCCAAGGTCTAGGCGAACCAGTAGAACCAGAGGGTGAGCCCCAGCGTCACCAGGATCCCCAGGGAGCCCAGGTAGACGCGGGGCGGTCGCTGGCGGTCGGTCCACACCTGGGCCAGGACCCCGAGCAGGGCCATCAGCAGGTGGATACCGACGGTCCAGGTGCCCGGGCCGGGATAACCGGCCCGGTTGGCCGTGTACTGGGCGCCGATCAGCACGCCGGACAGGATGATGAACCCGCCCACGGAGACGCCGGACAGGGCGCGCAGTACCGCGGTGAGCGGCTCGCGGCGTGGGGGGTTGGCCGGGTCTTCCTGGCCAATGCTGTCGAACACCAGGTGTTCTTCTCCTGCGATCACGGTTGTCTCGTCGTCATTCGGGTGCCAGGGCGGCCCACGGGTCGAGGTCGGGAGCGGCGGCCCGGCCTTCGGCGCAGTGGCGTCGGAAGTCGCAGAACGAGCAGTGCCTGCCGGTGTTCGGTGGGAACAGGATCTCGCGGTCCCCACCGGCCCGCAGGGTGTCGGCGGCGAGTGACAACTCGTCCGCTGCTTCCTCGGCGCGTGCCAGGTGCCGTTCAAGAGACGTCTCGGTGTGCTCCCAGGTTGCCACCGAACCACTGGGCAGGTGGTGCAATTCGACTCGGCGACACGGCCGACGCAGCGTACGTCGGGCCGCGACCGTGTACAAGGCCAGCGCCTGCGAGCCACGGGCGTCGTCGGTGTCCAGCACGTGCCTGCCGGTCTTGTAGTCCACGATGACCAGTTCGCCGTCGCGCTCGTCGATGCGGTCGACCCGGCCCTCCACGATGAGCCGTCCGGCGGGCGAGGACACCCACCGCTCCAGGCCGATCGGTTCCAGCTCCGGATCCAGGTCCGCCACGTAGTCGCGCACCCAGCCCTGCGCCCGGGCGCGATACCTCATCGCCTGGTCGGCGTCCCGGAAACCGTCGCCCTTCCAGCAGCGGATCACCTGGTCGGCGGCGGTGTCCGGGGAGCGGCGCTCGGCCGGCAGGTCGAAGTAGGCCTTCAACGCGTTGTGCACCACGGCGCCCAGCGTGCTGTGCGCCCAGGCGCCGCCGCGGGGCAGTGCGGGCCGGTCCAGGTAGGTCATCCGGTAGCGGCGTGGGCAGTCCGCCCAGACGGACAGCTTGGCCGGTGTCACCTTGACGAGCTTGGGCGGCATGAAGTCGAAGCCGAGCTGTTCCTGTTCCGCGCCGATAGCCACTCGGAGAACATTACCGCTCGATGGACAGCAGTCGACCTACGCCTAGGGGCCTTGCTGGATGAAGTCCCGGATGGACAGCGCGATCTGCTGGACGGCGATGGACGCCAGCAGCAGACCGGCGATCTTGGCCAGCAGGATGATGCCGCTCTCCTTGATCAGCCGGATGATGACGCTGGAGTAGCGCAGCACCAGGTAGAGCGCGATGTGCACGACCACGATCGCCGCGGCGATGGCCAGGTAGCCGGACACCACGGCGCCGGATTCCTTGGCGTGCCGGACCTCGACGATGGCGGCGGCGATCGCACCGGGACCGGCCAGCAGCGGGGTGCCGAGCGGAACGAGCGCTACGTTGACGTCCTCGACCTCCTCCGGCTCGTGCTTGTTGCTCCCGGTGAGCAGGTCCAGCGCGATGATCAGCAGCAGCAGGCCGCCGGCGCCACGCAGTGCGGGGATGCCGATGTGCAGGTACTGCAGCACGGCCTCGCCGATCACCGCGAACGCCGAGATCAGCAGGAAGGAGACGAGCACCGCCTGCCGGGCGGCGATCCGCCGCGTCTCCGCGCTCTTGCGGCCGACCAGGCCGAGGAAGACGGGGATGGTGCCCGGCGGGTCCATGATCACCAGCAGGGTGATGGTGAACGTGGTGAACACCGTGACGTTGAAGAACGCGTTCACGCTGAGATGACCTTTCCCCCCGTCGCACCCGCGAAGAGTTCCTCGTACACCTCGGCGGGTGTGAGGTGGCCGCCGAGGGCGACGGTCTTGTTCGTCCCGTGGTAATCGCTGCCACCGGTGGTCAGCAGGCCCAGATCGGTGGCCAGGGAACGCAGCTCCGCCCGGCTGCGCTCATCGTGCTCCGGGTGGAACACTTCCACGCCACGCAGCCCTTCACCAGCCAAAGTGGCGATCAGCTCAGGTGTGACGCGGGTTCCCCGGCGGTTGCCGAAGGGATGGGCCAGCACGGCCACTCCCCCGGCTTCGACGATCATCCGCACCGCGTCGGGCGCCTTGGTGTGCGGGCCACGCACGAAGTACGGGCCACCGGACGACAGGTAGCGGTCGAAAGCGTCGGCCACGCTCTCCGCGGCGCCGATGCGCACCAGCGCGGCGGCCAGGTGCGGGCGGCCGGCGGAGCCGTCGGCGGGAACCCCGGCGAGGATCTCCTCGACGTCGATCGGGAAGTCGGCGGCCATCCTGGTGGCCATCTCCTGTAGCCGGGAACGGCGCTGAGCACGCAGTCGTTCCTGCTCGGCCACGACGGCGGGTGCCTGCCGGTCGAAGAGGTATCCGAGCAGGTGCAGCGAGATCGAACCGCCCGGCACGGCCCCGCGGCAGGAGAACTCCGCTCCGGGGACCAGGGTCAGCCCGGTGGGCAGGGCCGCGATGGCCTCGTCCCATCCGCCGGTGCTGTCATGGTCGGTCAACGCAAGAACGTCCAGCCGCGCTGCGGCCGCCTTGGCGACCAGCTCGGCTGGACTGTCCGTTCCGTCGGATACCCGGGTGTGGGCGTGCAGGTCAATACGCATGACGCCCAGTCTTACACCCGGCTACGTGATCTTCTTTCCTGCCGCTGCCCGCTTGGCCTTCATCATCGAGAACCGCTCGGCCTGAGCCTTCTTGTCCCCGAAGACGAGCTCGGAGATGGCGTCGTAGACACCCTCCGGGTCCGGCAGGTACTCGATCTTGTTGAGTGCCTGGATCTGACCTGCGGATTCCACGACGAGCGTGCCGTAGCCGAACAACCGGCCCGCCACGCTTCGCTCGTAGGTCAGGTCTGTCACCTTCGTGACCGGCATCATGGCCACCTTGGTGGTGAACACTCCGCTGGTGAGCATGAAGCGCTTGTCGGTGACGACGATGCGCTCCACCCACCACTCGATCACGAAGTACGCGAAGCGCAGCAGAATGAACAGCGCCGCGTACCACAGCAGGTTCTGAACCAACCAGACGTCAGCCGGCACCAGGGAGGAGATCAGGACAGCACCGATCAGCAGACCGGCGGCCTCGAAGACCTCCCACAGCAGGCACGCCCAATGGCGGCGCACCCGGATAACTCTCCGCTCGGAACCGAGCAGATACTCGTCTGGATCGCGTGGCGCGAACAAGGTGCCGGCCTCCCGCGGTTATTAGGCCAGAACTTGCTTGACGAAGGTGATGATGGCTTCAGCGCTCTCCCGGAGGAACGACAGACCATTGTTGACGTTGCCCGCAGCCGCGTTGGGCTGGCTGACCAAGTAGAACAGAAGCAAACCCACGCCTGCGTAGATCAGAATCTGCTTGAGTTTCATGGCAACCCCGTCCGTGTCCAGCTCGCATCGTGATACCGAAGGCCGTCGGAAACCGTTGTACCGCACTTGGCGGCTTCACGGCAGCCTTATCCCGCACTTGGGGCAGCGGGATACTGCCAAAAGGATAGATCGTTAACGGAGAGTAAGCATGCCGGAGTCGGGATCTTTAACCGTTCGTTGCGTGGGTGCACTCGTTTTCGACTCGCGGGGCCGACTGCTGCTCATCCAGCGTGCCCACGATCCTGAGGCGGGACGTTGGTCACTGCCCGGTGGACGCGTGGAGCCGGATGAGACAGATGCGCAAGCCTTGCGCCGGGAACTACTCGAAGAGACCAGCCTTTTGGTTACCGTCGGTGACCGGATTGGATCGGTTCAGCGATACGTCGGCAAGACGACGCTGGACATCCACGACTACCGCTGCCTGCGGTTTTCCGGTGAGCTACGCCCAGGGGACGACGCCGCCGACGCCACCTGGGTGGATCACGCGACCTTGATCACAATGAACGCGGCCGGGCAGCTGTCGAACGGCCTTTACGAGTTCCTGACCGGCCACAACGTGCTTCCCGGCTAGCCGAGAACGCCCTTGATGAAGGTGATGATGCCTTCCGCGCCCTCGCGCAGGAGCCCGAGGCCGCCGTGCACACTCCCGGCAGCGGCATCCGGCTGCTTGATCAGATAGAACAAGACCAGAGCCACGCCGCCGTAGATCAGGATCTTCTTGAGATTCATGGCCGCTCCTCGTTTTCGATCGCGATCCAGGTCTCCGTTGTACCGGAACGAGCGACCTGGATCACGCTTTCGACCCCGGACGTGCGAGGTCCGTCGCTTCTGGACGGTTCACGAAAGAGGGCTTCGGAGGCGGAGACGGGCTCGGGGCCGCGTCTTTCCTGCCGGGCTGTCGGGTGGGGGCACGCCAGTCTGGGCGGTCGGGTCCGCTGCGCGGGGCCAGTTTCAAGATCATGGGCGCCCACCGTGGACCGTAAGTACCTGAAGGACGCCTTCATTTACTTCAGGTAAACGAAGGACGCCTTCAGTGCGCTCAGGTAAACGATGGCGTCCTTCAGGTCCACCGCGGAGGCGGCCTCGACAACCAGCCCGGCGTGCCCCCACCGGACAACCAGGCAGGAAAGACGCCCCCACCCGCTCGTCTCTCCCTCCAAAGCCTCCTTCGACAACCGCCAGAAGCACCCGGGGGCTACGCCTTCGGCTCCGGCCGGCCCGGCTGTTCGCCACCGCGCGCGTCGCCGTAGCTGCGCTTAGGCACCATGACCTTGCGGCGGAAGATGCACACCACCGTGCCGTCCTGCTTGTAGCCGCGGGTCTCCACGTAGACCACACCCCGGTCGTCCTTGGACTTGGACGGGGTCTTGTCCAGCACCTCGGTCTCGCCGTAGATCGTGTCCCCGTGGAAGGTCGGCTTCACGTGCCGCAGCGATTCGATCTCCAGGTTGGCGATCGCCTTGCCTGAGACATCGGGCACACTCATCCCCAGCAGCAGCGAGTAGATGTAGTTGCCGACCACCACGTTCTGGCCGAAATCGGTCGTCTCCGCGGCGTAGTGGCTGTCCAGGTGCAGCGGGTGGTGGTTCATGGTGAGCAGGCAGAACAGGTGGTCGTCGTACTCGGTGACCGTCTTCCCTGGCCAGTGCTTGTAGACCGCGCCGACCTCGAACTCCTCGTAGTACCGGCCGAACTGCACGTGCACCTCCGATAATCGGCGTAACCCTTCCCGCCTGTGACTCGATACAGAGATCGCGGGCAGGCAACGTCAGTTTGCTGCCTACCGGAGTACCCTGAGCAATTGATGTGTGAGTGACTCCACCGATCGGGTGGCCGAACGCAAGGAGGTGAGAGGACGAGTGAGCGGTGATACCGCATTGCCCTGCAGTACGTGCTCGTCCCAGCCGAAGCGTTCGGCAGGTCTGACTCTGCTGAGCTGACCACCTTCGCTGGGACGACTGGATTCACCGGGACCACTGATCCCGGACCCAGTTCGCGCACCCGTCGACGTACGGGTGCCGTCCGTGAAGGAGGCTCCGTGCCCAGTCTTCCCGTGATCGGCCTGCGGGGAAAAGGCAATGGCGACGGCAAGACGCCGGCCCCATCCCTTCCCGTGCCGATGTCCGCGTACGTCGTCAACTGCGGCGTCTACGTGGACGGTGAGCGGCTGGACGGCCGGTGGACGCACAGCGAGGCCATCGAGGAGGTCCGGCGCCGCAAGTGCGGTTTCGTCTGGATCGGCTTGCACGAGCCCGACGAGGAGCACTTCAACGGCATCGCCCAGACCTTCGGCCTGCACCCCCTGGCCGTCGAGGACGCCGTGCACGCCCATCAGCGCCCCAAGCTGGAGCGGTACGACGACACGCTCTTCATGGTGCTGAAGACCGTCCGCTATGTCGCCCACGAGTCGCCGACCACGGCGAACGAGATCGTGGAGACCGGCGAAGTCATGATCTTCGTCGGCAAGGACTTCATCATCACCGTCCGGCACGGCAGGCACGCGGGCCTGAGCGCCGTCCGGCAGCAGCTGGAGCACGACACCGAGGCCCTCGACATGGGTCCGGTCGGCGTGCTGCACGCCATCGCCGACCAGGTCGTCGACACCTACCTGGCGGTCACCGAACACATCGAGGAAGACATCGACATCCTCGAATCCGAGGTGTTCACCCCACGCTCCCCGGTGGACGCCGAGCAGATCTACCTGATGAAGCGGGAAGTGATGGAACTGCGCCGGGCGGTCAGCCCCCTGGCGATTCCGCTGCGCAGGCTCTCCGAGGGCTACTCGCCCCTGGTCAGCGAGCAGGCGCGGTCCTACTTCCGTGACGTCGACGATCACCTCACCACCGTGTCCGAGCGCGTCGCCTCCTACGACGAGCTGCTGACCACGCTGGTGGACGCCGCCCTCGCGAAGATCACTTTGCAGCAGAACACGGACATGCGCCGCATCTCCGCCTGGGTGGCGATCATCTCGGTCCCGACCATGATCGCCGGGATCTACGGCATGAACTTCAAGCACATGCCGGAACTGGAATGGAGATACGGGTACGCCGGGGCCATCGCGGTCATCCTGGTCGCCTGTTTCTTCCTGCACCGGAGCTTCCGCCGTAACGGCTGGCTCTGACCACGACTGTTGTTGGGAGGTCACGCCCGTGGCACAACCACGTACTCTGCGCAGCCCGTTCTTCTGGATCATGGCCGGCGCCACCGCCTGGCTGTTCACCATAATTCTGCTGATCAACGCTCAGGCCGATCCGGGCAGCGACTCCCCGGAGCAGCTCGCCGACCAGGTGGGGCAGGCCCTGCGAGCCGGCGACACCGGCGACCTCGAAGGCCTGCTGACGATCCCCGAGGACGGTGCACAGGCCGCCAAGGCCACCACCGCGCAGTTCCACAACGGCCAGGTCGAGGTGACCAGCACCCGGGTGCAGCGCTCCGGGGAACGCACCTACGTCATGGTCGGTTACCGCACCAGTGACGGCGTCCCCGGAGAGGCCAAACTCCTCGCCGGCCACCACGACGGCCGCTGGACCATCGACTCGGTCCCGTCCCGCTAGTAATGGGAAGCATGAGCGCCTTGCTCCCATTAAATGGGAGTAAAGCGCCCATGTGAGCATGGGGGTACCAGACCAATGCCCGACGAAACCGGGTGATCAGGTCCAGTGTTGCTCGGCCCAGGTGAAGGGGATTCCGGTGGCATCGCCGGATCCCAGGTGCAGCGAGATGCCGCTGGGCCACAGGCGTAGCAGCAGGTCGAAGCGGTAGGGCCCGCCTGCCGAGCGCGGTACCCGGCGGGCCTCGTAGACCAGCAGCCCAAGTGGCCTGAGGCTCGTGGCCGATGCGGCCGCGTCGGCCAGCAGGGACCGGCCGGAGGCGCGGTCGCGGATCGGCAGGTACTGCCAGACGACCGAGTGCCACAGCACGGTGAGCACGCCGTCGGCGGCTTCGGCCAGGCGGTCGGCCAGCCATTCCGGGCCGGTCGCCGGGTCCACGGTCACCGGATCGGCACCGGCCAGATCCATGGCGTCCTGCAGTCGCTGCATCCGCGCCGACTCGTCCGGGTTGACGAACGAGGACAGGTGGTTGCGGCCCTCGGCGGTGGTCACGTCGACCGGATGCAGGTCGCAACCCGCCCGGTCGATCACGGCGAGCGGCCGGGAGAGATCGGCCTCCGGCAGCCCGGCCCATTCGGTCGGCAGCACCATCTTGCTGCTGAGATCACCGACCAGGGATCCGTCCGGCAACCGGTAGGCGATCCGGTGCGGTCGCAGGTTCAGCCCGGCGCTGGCCCCGACCTCCAGCAGCCGGATGGGGAACGGTGTGCGGCGACCCGCGGCCACCGCCGCCCGCTCGGCCGCGACGAGGAGGCCGCCGAACAACGGGCCGTTGCGGCCGGGCTCATCGGTCTGCATCGAGCTGGCGCGCATCCGCGCACGCAGTTCACCGGCGTGCGCGCGCAGCGCGTGTTCGGCGTCGTCCCACAGCGAGTTCAGGCTGGGGTGACCGCCGACGCTCGGGTAGTGCCGGGCCAGTTCCGGCGCCTTCCCATCCAGGACGAGCTTGTGTAGCGCACCGGCCAGGCGAAGGCCCGGCACGCTGCCCTGCGGGTCACGTTCACAACCCGCGAGCACCCTGGTGGTGATACCACCGGATTCCAGATCGTCAGCGGCTGCCTGCAGGAGCAGGTGGTTGATCGGGCTGTTGGTCCGGCAGCCACGGGCATCGTTCCGTAGCAATTCGGAGAGCACACGCCGACGCTAGACCTGTTATCCGAAAGTCGCATTACCCCAGGTGGGGAAACCTGACGGCCGGGGTTCCCACGAACCCCCGGCCGCCAGTCCATCGCCGGATGGCCTCCGCGGAACGTCAGTCGTGCTCTGAGCCCATCCCATAGCGCGAACGACACGAGCGAGCCAAGATCCGGACACCATGCGGCGAACAAGCCGAGAACCACTCACTTGGCCGGTAGGCCGGTCATCAGTCGCCGAACTGCTCGAAGGTGACCTGATAACCGTCCGGATCGAGGCCGGAGAACACCCGGGCGAACCCGGCGTCCTTGGGCTCCATGACGATCGGCAGGCCCGCGTCCCGCCACAGCCGGTGGGCAGCGTCCAGATCCGGTACCGGGAGGGCCATGGTGAAGCCGACTCCCGGTGGCCCGGCGGTGACCGCGACCCGTTCCTCCGGCCGGTAGTAGTCGTGCTCCTGCTGATCGATCAGGATCAGCCAGGTGTTCCCGTAGGTGAGGTAGCGCAGTGTCGGCACCTCGTCATTGGGGATCTCGCGGAATCCCAGTCTCAGATACAGCTCTCCCGACCGGCGCAGGTCCTTCACCCGCAAACCGATCTTCACCTGCTTCGCCCCCATCATGCCGACCATGATGCCGGAATCAGGGAGCCGCGTCCTTGAGCGGTTTGGCGCTGCCCAGCACGCGGTCGGCGTACCGGTCCAGCAACCGGGTGCCGATCTGCTGGGCGTAGCCGAACACCAGGGCCCAGAACAGCAGCAGCTGCCGGGTCTCCACCTTGATCACGCTGTCGAACAGGCCGCTGCTCAACGCCAGCACTCCGGTGCAGGCCAGCGCGGCTCCGGTGACCAGTTTGACGGCGGCCTGATAGCCGATCAGCGTGTACGGCACCAGGCTCGGCCGCTGACGCAGCAGGAAGACCACGACGGCGATCACCGCGCCGAGGGTGCCGAACAGCTGGACCAGCCAGACATCGCCGCCGCTGGCTCCGGTTCCGGCCGGGCACACCTGACCCCGGCACAGCGGAATGAGTTCGGGGTGGACGGAACCGAGGATGCCCACCAGCAGGTTCAGCAGCAGCACCAGCGCGATGCCGAAGACGACGAGCTTGTTGCGCAGCAGCCGGATCGCGGTGTGCCGTTCGTCCACCTCGCCGAACGCGCCGAGCACGGCGTCGTAGACCAGCACCCGGTCGGCGTCATCGAGGGCGTCCGGCTGCGGCAGTGCCAGCACCCGTGGATCATCGCGATCCAGTTCGCCCGCGATCCACACCTTCAACGCGGGCAGCCGGGTGGCCAGCCGCGGGTCGGCCGCGATCACCTTGGCCTGGGCGAAGTGCAGCGTGCGCCAGGCCCGCTCCACGTGCCAGCCGGTCCACCAGCTGACGAGGGGCTTGGTCTTCTGCTCGACCGCGAGCCTGGCCTCTTCCAAGGCTTCGGGCACGCCGGCGGGCGGCTCCGGATGGGTGGCGAGTTCCGCCTCGATCCAGCGCAGCCGATCTTCCACCGGCAGCCGCCAGTCAGTGACCTGCGGCCGCCGGATCGCTTCCAGGAAGGTGTCGCTCACTGGTTCTGGCCGGCGCCGGAACCCATGTTCAGCTTGGCCAGCAGGTCACGCCCGGCTTCGGCGTGCTTCGGCTGGCAGAGGACGTCGTAGCGACCGGCGACCAGCTGGCTGGCCGACACGAAGTCACGCTGTCCCCGGGTGGCGGCGTAGGTGGCGGCGGCGAAGACCAGGCCGAAGAACAGACCGGTCACGACTCCTATGGCCACCGGGCCGAGCATCGAGGCGTTCGTGTTGAAGAAGCTCAGCAGCACACCGACGAACAGACCGAACCAGGCTCCGCTCGCGGCTCCGCCGGTGAGCACCCGGCGCCAGGTGAGCCGGCCGGTGATCCGCTCGACGAGCATCAGGTCGACGCCGACGATGGTCACCTCCTCGACCGGGAACTGGTTGTCGGACAGGAAGTCGACGGCGCGCTGCGCCTCCTCATAAGTCGTGTACTGGCCGATCGGCCAACCCGTTGGCGGGGTTGGCAGACGCGGCACCTGAGTGTGGCCGGCACTTTGACCGGCGAACGGGGACGTCACTTCAGATCACCTCCGCAGACACTTGTGAATTCTGCCAGTCATCCCGGAGCGGAGCCGATCGACTACCCGGTCAGCCTTTGAGTTTGTAGTCACGCAGCAGACCGCGGCTGATGATGGTCTTCTGGATCTCACTGGTGCCCTCGCCGATCAGCATGAACAGCGACTCGCGCATCAGTCGCTCGATCTCGTACTCCTTGGAGTAGGCGTACCCACCGTGGATGCGGAACGCCTCCTGGGTCACCTCGACGCAGTACTCGCTGGCCAGCAGTTTGGCCATGCCCGCCTCGACGTCGTTGCGCTTCCCTGCGTCCTTCAGCCGCGCCGCGTTGGTCATCATCAGGTGCGCGGCCTCGACCTTGGTCGCCATCTCGGCCAGCTTGAACGCGATGGCCTGGTGCTGCGCGATCGGCTTGCCGAACGTCTGCCGCTGCTGCGCGTACAACACGCCCAGCTCGAACGCCCGGATGGCGATGCCGCAGGCGCGCGCGGCCACATTGACCCGGCCGACCTCGACGCCGTCCATCATGTGCTTGAACCCGACACCGCTCTGCCCGCCCAGGATGGCGTCCGCGCCGATCGTGAAGCCGTCGAAGATCAGCTCTGTGGTGTCGACGCCCTTGTAGCCCATCTTGTCGATCTTGCCGGGAACCGTCAGCCCGGGTGCGACCTCGCCGAAGCCGGTGGGCTTCTCCACCAGGAACGTCGTCAGGTTGTCGTGCGGCTTGTCCTTGCCCTCGTCGGTGCGCACCAGCACTGCGGTCAGGTTGGAGGTGCCGCCGTTGGTCAGCCACATCTTCTGCCCGTCGATGACGTACCCGTCATCGCCGCGGCGCGCCTTGGTGCGGATGGCGGCGACGTCGGAGCCCAGTTCCGGCTCGGACATCGAGAACGAGCCACGCACCTCGCCGACGGCCATCTTCGGCAGGTACTTCTGCTTCTGCTCCGGCGTGCCGTGCCGGGAGATCATGTGCGCCACGATGAAGTGCGTGTTGATCACGCCGGACACGCTCATCCAGCCGCGGGCGATCTCCTCCACGACCAGCGCGTAGGTCAGCAGCGACTCACCGAGGCCGCCGAACTCCTCGGGGATGGTCAGCCCGAACAGGCCCATGTCCTTCATGCCCTCGACGATGTCCGCCGGATAGGTGTCCGCGTGCTCCAGCGTCTGCGCGTGCGGGATGATCTCCTTCTCCACGAAGTCGTGCACCGTGGAGAGGATCTCCCGCTGGACGTCGGTGAGACCGGCGGTCTGGGCAAGGCGGGCCATAGGTGCCTCCCGAGGACGAACACTGCCTGCGAAGTTACTCGCGAGTATGGTCCCCGGCGGGCACCGGCACCACCCGGTCCAGCTTCCTGCGCTCCGCCAGCCGCGTGATGACCAGCGCGAACACCAGGTAGCAGAGCAGGCTCACCGCCAGCTCGGGGTAACCGATCTTGGTGACCGTCTGATCGCCGACGCCCTCGTTGTTGATGTTGCTCAGCCCGAAGGCGAACAGGTTGTTCACCGTGTGGAAGGCGATCGCCGCCTCCAGGCCACCGGTGCGGATCGTCAGCCAGCACATGGTCAGCGACATCGAGACCAGGTCGACCCAGATGAGCGGATCGCTGTACTCGTGCCCGGCGGCGAAGCCGACCGACAGCAGCACGATGCCGGGCCACGGGGTGCGGAACCAGGAGGCGAACGCCTGGAGCAGCCAGCCGCGGAACACGTACTCCTCGGCGGTGGCCTGCAACGGCACCAGCACCAGGGTGACCACGGTGGCGGTCAGGAAGGTGGACCAGCCCGGCCACTTGTCGGTGTCCAGGGTCGGATCCAGCGCGAAGCTGACGCCGAGCTGCAGCAGCCAGATGACCAGCGCGGTGAGGAAGGCGGTGCCCAGCCAGCGCCAGCGCAGCCGGCCCAGCACGCTGGACACGGTGCCCGCCGGGCGGCGCTGCACCAGCCAGGCGACGAACAACACCACCGGGGTCAGCACGGCCAGGCCGGCCAGGCCGATGCCCAGCTTCCAGGTCGGCGACTCCGGTTCCAGGCTGTCGGTGATCGGCACGCCGAGCGCCCAGGCCAGCGCGGTGCCGAGCAGGGTGACCACCAGCCCGGCGAAGAGCCCGGCCACCACCAGCAACAGCAGGCCGACCAGCGGCCGCCACCAGCGGTGCTTACTGGTGCGCGCCAGCAGGTGGTAGGGCGTGCCCGGTTCCGCGCCCACCACCGACGGCTCCGGCGGCCCGTAGTACACGGCGGGCGGTGGCCCGTAGTTCCCCGGCGCGGGTGGCGCGAACGGATAAGGCTGCTGCCCGGAAGCCGGCTGCTGCTCCCCGATGTCGCTCATGCCTCCAACTTAGATCAGTTCGTGGCCGGACGGGGGCGGGGCGGCAACACGGGGAGGGCACTGACCAGCAATGCCAGCACGTAACCGACCACGAAGATGCTGACCACGATCCACCAGCCCAGGGGCCAGCCCCGCCAGTCGAACAGCAGGTAGGTCGCCCCGTACACGCCGGGCACCGCGAGCACGGAGATCAGCAAACGGGCGAGGGGCCGCATCCAGAAGGTGCCCAGCCAGACGACCACCACCGCGATCCCCGGGACGACCCACGGACCGACCTGCAGCCCGCATCCGGCCAGCGCGATGCCCAGCAACGGCACCAGGATGGTCAGCACCACCGGAAGCACCGGCCGGCCGCGCCCCGGCACTCCGGAGCCGCGGTTGTACTTCAGCGTCGACTTCAGCAGCACCGCCCCGGCGCCGGAGATGAACAGGCAGGCCAGCAGCGCGAGGAACCTCGAGACCGTCCAGTTGGTGGGCCCGAACTCGGCCAGTTTCAGGCCCTCCAGGCTCTCCAGCCTGTTGGCCTGCCAGGCCGAACAGACCAGACCGGCCACCGCCACCGAGGCCGCCAGCAACGCCCGGCGCGGGGTGGCGAACAGCAGCACGCCCAGCAGCACCAGCGGCTTGACCAGCGCCATCACCGCGGCGAGGGCCCGCTTGGCGAACGCCGAGCTACCCGGCCGCATCGCCCGGTAGGTGGCCAGCGCCAAGCGCATCGACACCCGGCCGACCCGTTGTTCGCCCAGGTCACGCACGTTCTCGGTGCCGATCGCGTACTCGCGCACCCGATCGGTGAGCACCTGCGGTTCCAGCGGCTGCACCTCGGGCGCCTTGCCGGGATGCGCACCCCGGTTGACCTCGGCGATGAACGGCAGCTCGGCGGCCACGATGGGCCAGTGCAGCCGTTCCAGCACGGCGGCCTTGGTCTGGGTCAGCGGGTGCTCGTCGTCCGGCGCGGCGAACAACGCGGTGATCTCGTCGCGCACGTCGGAGCTGCGCAGTTCCCAGCGCCCGGCGAGGAACTCCTTCCAGGCCTGCGTGAGTTCCGGGCTGAACCTGCCCAATTCGGCCTGTGGGGTGGACGTGACCAGGTCCTGGATGTCCTCGAACACCGACTTCGGATCGCGGTGCGCGTGCCGCAGCCGGCCGCCGTCGACCATCAGCGCGACCATGCTGGTGGCCGCGTCCATCCGGCCCCACATCCAGTCGTTGGCCCGCCAGCGTGCGGAGAAGAACCCGGAGAAGGCGCCGAGCTCGGCGCCGCAGAGCTTGCCGCCGACGGTCAGCTTGTCGGTGCCGTTCCCCTGGGTCGCCAGCAGCGTTTCGAACGGCAGCGGGGTCTGCGCGTCGCTGGCCAGCCGCAGGAAGTGGATGTCCTGGGTCGGCGCCGAGTCGATCAGTAAGGGCGCGTTGAGCACCAGCAGCTCACGCAGTACCTCGCGGCGCCGCTCGTCCGGGCACAGGTCGAGCAGCGCGTAGCCGAGCAGTTCGGGTTTCTTGTTCGGGTCGGCGATGGTGTCCGACTGGCGTGCCGGGGCCGCCACGGCCAGCAGGTTGGCCAGCCGCTCCAGCTCCTGCCAGGCCAGGTCGCAGGCGTCCAGGGAACCCGGTTCCGGGTCGCTGAGCACCGACAGCCCCGCCAGCGCGTCGGCCAGCACACCGATCCGCGCCTGGTACTGCTGGTCGGCGACCTTCAGGTTGCGCACGCAGTCGAGGACCTGCGTCATGTCCTCGGTCAGGCTGTCCGGCAGCTGGTGCTGCGCGGCGTACCGACCGATGACCAGCGTCTCCAGCCACTCGTCCAGCTCACCGGCGTCCACCCGGTCCCGGTCCAGCGCGGCGCGCAGTGCCCGGCGTTCCATGTACTCGGCGAGTACCTGCTGCACCAGGTGCAGCCGGTACATGGCCCGCTTGACGTGGCCGATCCCGGCGAGCGCGGACTCCTCGGCCCACTCCTCCAGTTCCCTGGCCCAGCTGATGCACAGCTCGATCGCCTTGCCGAGCGCGGGAATGTCGTTGAAGACGGCGGCCGGGTCGCCGGCGGCGGAGTCCTCGAACCGCAGGCCGAGCCGGGACGGCAGCGCCTGCTGGGCCTGCGCGGTGAAGCCCGCCAGGGGGTCGCCGATCACCGGGGTGCCGAGCAACCCGTCGGCCCGGTCCCGCGGGTCACGCAGCAGGGTGACCAGGGCGTCGGCGTCGACCCGGGCCCGCACCCTGGCGTTGGTCGGCCGCAGCATCTCGGCCAGCTTGGCCAGCCGGCTCTGCGGGTCGCCGGCGGTGGTCTCCAGCAGCGGCGCGTAGGCGGCGCGCAGCCGCAGCTGGCGGCGCCGGGCCTCGCGGTTGTGCCCGTCCAGGTCCTCGATGTCGGTGAGCACCGACTCCTGGCTGAACCGGTCGAGGATGGCACCCACGGCGCTGGGCACGGCGCGCAGGATCTGCTGGCCGCCGAGCGACGGCGCAGGCCCGTCGGTGGGGTCCGGGTTCAGGTAGGTGAGCCAGCGGTCGGTCGGTCCGTCCGCCGGGCTGTCCGAGATCGCCTGGATCGCCGCGGCCACCGGGATGTTGTCCAGCACGCCGCCGTCGATGATGGCGAACCGGCCGGCCACCGCGGACGGGATCGACAGGTCGGGAGTGGCGTACTCGGAGAACGCCGCGCTCATGTCCAGGTGCCCGGAGTCGGCCTCGGCGGGCGAGTAGATGGACGCCGGCTCGAAGGCGAACGGGAACGACGAGGTCGCGCGGGCGGCGAGGGCCAGCTGCGCCGCCGTGACCTGCGCGTCGGATCCGCCGCGGAAGTCGGAGAGCCGGTCGCCGGGATGCCCGCTGTGCCGGAACCGGAAGTAGGCCCGGCGCCGCTCCTCGGAGAACAGTCCCGACCGGTCGTCCCGGCGGATCACCTGCGCGGGCCGTTCCAGCGTCGCGGTCAGCAGCAGGTCCACCCTGGACACCCGCGGGGTGCTGGGCGGCAGGCTGACCAGGTGGCCGAGCACCCGGTTGAGGCTGCCATAGAAGTAGTCGTCGCCCTCGAGCACCGACGGCGCCGCTCCCGGGGTGCCGCGCTGCCAGTGGGTGGGCCGGCACAACGCCTCGATGTCGGCCATCTGCACCCACAGCTCGCGCATCGCCTGGAACGGGAAGCCGTACACCAGGCTCGCCGCCATGATGGCGCCGTTCAGACCGCCCGCGCTGGCTCCGGTGAGCACGTCGACCCGCACCCGGCGGTAACCGGCCAGATCGGCCAGCCGGGCCCAGGGATGCGCGCCGTGGTCGGAGCCGCCGTCGGTGGCGATTCGTAACCGGTTGATCTCCGAAACCGCACCGCCGATCCAGACGGCGAGGCTCACGCCGCCCTTCATCGACAGGGCGAGACGGAGCTCCTGCTTGCCCATCAGTTCTCCCCCAACGTGATCGACATGCCGTGATTATGGCGCCATTGGATGTAGAGGTTGGTCACTGTGGTGGAACAGACCGGAGAATCCACGTTCTGGCCTAGCAGTGTTTACCCAGGGTGATCTTGGAACGTGTATCCGGGGCTGGGTCTGGTGGTTGTCGAAGGATGGCTTTGGAGGAGGAGACGGGCTGGGGCCGCGTCTTTCCTGCCTGACTGTTGGGTGGGGGCACGCCAGTCTGGTGGGGATGGGCCGCTTCCACGGAGGACCTGAAGGACGCCATCGTTTACCTAGGCGCACTGAAGGCGTCCTTTGTTTACCTGAGGTAAACGGAGGCGTCCTTCAGGTCCTCACAGTCCACAATGGACGGCCACATCATGGGAACCACGGCGTGTCGCACCATTTCCATACCGTGTCGCGCCGAGCGACCTTGATCAACGCGGAGTTCGGGCCGCTGAGCGCCCTGAAAGCGTCTTTCGGGGCTCCCCACCGGACCAAGGGCGCACCCTCAACCCCGCGCAGCGGCCCCGGCCACCAGACCGGCGTGCCCCCACCCAACACGCCGGCAGCAAAGGCGCCCCCACCTACCCCACTCCCCTCCAAAGCCCTCCTTCGACAACACGCCAGACCCCACCCCGGCCCCCCAGGCGCAGTCCCAGGCGTCCCGCACACCACTCCCGTAACAGTTTCCAGCCCGCTGTTCAAGATCCACTCTAATGGCCCTACTCTGTCTCTCTCACGCGCTCCCTGAGCAGGCGAAAGATCAGCTTCAGACACACAGAGCATCACGATCGTTCCTTCAGTTGAAGATCGGGGTAAGCCAGTTGTCACTGCTGTACCGCAACCACCACTCGTCCGGCCGTGTCATCGAACCGTCCGCCGTCGGCACCCTGGGCCAAGTGGGTCAACAACCTCCGCGCCGGCGCCGGTGCTCCGCCCCCACGTCCTCGGGCGAGCCCTGCCGGGCCTATCCACGCAGCATGATCATCCGCAGGTGCGACAAGCACTGGGTGTTCGGCTCCCACGGCTATGTCAACTCGCTGGTGCACCGCCGCGCCGAGCACCGGGAGGAGCGCGGTCACCTGGCCGCCACCCTGGGCCCGGAATGGCAGGAGACCGTGCACGACCGGGCAAGCGACCTGGTCGGCGAACACCTGTGGCGCCGGTTCACCGGCCGCACCCGGCCGTACAGCTGCCTGTGGTTCAACTGGATCAGCCGGGGCCTGGACCGCCTCGACTACCGGGCCAAACGACAGGCGCGCGAGCTCCTAGAGGCGTGCATCGAGAACGACATCGCCCTGGAACGCCGGGTCGCCGCCGCGGTGATCCGCAAGTTCTGGGACTACGGACTCGGTGACTTCGGCGCGGCGGCCAACGCCATCCGGATCTTCGGGGTCTACACCTGCGCGGCACGTGGCCGCGCGATCGAGGAATGCGGCTGCTTCCGCAAGCTGGTGCGCCGCGAGGGCGTGCACATCGCGAAGCACCGGCTGATCCACACCTTGCCGGAGCCGGTACGAGGTTAGATGGATTCCCAGGTAATGCATTCGATCGAACCCGTTTGTAGCTGACCCATACACCCTTTCCGTCACTGGGCATACGCTGAGCCGACGGAATGTCAGGGACTGGCCATGCGACCGAGCGGTTTCTTCGAGTGGCTTCATGAGTACGTGCTGGCCCGCGGGATCGGCGGGATCGTCGAGACGGTCCTCGCCCTCCTGGCCTTCGGCGGCACGCTGAGCGTGTTGTTCGGCAGCTCCACGATCAAGGCCGCGGCGGTGGTCGCCGCGATCATCGGCATCCTGGGGCTGCTCATCACGTCCACCTATGGGCGGGCCGAGCTACGCGCGGAAAACGCACTGTTGTCCGAGCTGCTGCGCCGGAATTGCGAGGTGGCATTCCGGCACATGGACAACTCGCTGCGGATCAACAAGATCCATGCGGTGAACCTGGTGAAGGACAATGGCGACGGCCACTCCACCATTACCGTGGTCGCCACCGCGTTGACCGACCAAATAAATGTGTTCAAAATCGGCAGCGGCTCCGGCTGGCATCAGCCGGAGAGTGCGCGCAGAAAAGTCAAGATACAGGTAAGCAGCATTGATATAGACGGCATTGGCGGAGTCCGGCACACCTGCACCAAGCACTGGCGGCCGGACGGCAAGCTGGAGATCCTCACCCATCTCGACCGGCCGATGGTTCCGGGCAGCACGATCAGCATCGTCGTCCAGCTGTTCTGGCCCGGGAAGAACACCCCGCTGATCAAGAAGCGGCTGCCGGACACCTTCTCGATGAAGTTGCAGGTCCCGGTGGAGCACCTGATCTGCGAGGTGATCCTGCCGCCGGGATTCGACGCGTTCTACGAGCCCAGGGTCCCCAGCCGGCGAGACTTCAGATACAGCCACGTCAGGCAGGCCAGAGACACCGGGCATATCGCTTTCAGAGTCGACGCGTGGGAAGTGGAGCCCGATCAACGGGTCGGAATACTCCTCGATCTCAAAGAGCCGCGTTCATCCGCGTCTCAAGTCGCGCCGCCACCATCGGTGTCGTCACCCTGAAGAAACATTTTCATTCCTTCCTCCTCGACGCGTACCGGCGTCACAAATCCGTCTTGACAGCGTTGTCGAGTAGATCTAAACCATTGCCACAAGGCGAACCGCTGGCAGAGTGAATTCATCGAATCGCCGAAAATATCGATCACTGACCGCCGTTAATGGGACACAGGGCGTACGCGGAACCGGTCAAGATCTGATCTCGAACCGGGATTGGACATCGTTGACAGCGAGCGGCTTTCGTCGATCGGGTGACAGAGTGCGCCCGTGTCCTGGAAGAAAACCCTGCTGATCACCGCGGCGCTGGCCATCCTGATCTGGGCGCCGATCCTGTTCTTCATCGCTCGCGCCAATCGCGCCGAGCACGACGCGGACGAGGCGAAGGCACGCACCGAGGTCACCGAGCTGGCCCGGCAGCTCCGCACCAGGCTCCCGGACGAGATGCCCGCCGCCGCTGTCGACGCCCGGTTCTTCCCCGGGCCCGAGCTGGAGCTGCTGGGAGCCCAGGGAACCGGGTCCGCCGTCGCCGCACCGACCGTCGGCAACGGCATGGTGATGACCGTGCGCTACCGGGGCGTCCGGTGCTACCTGGTCCGGTATCCCATGAGCAGCCAGGCCGTCGAGGTCGAACCGTGTGGGACGCGGTGACCTAGGCCTCCGGCGGGGTCCACGGGTCGTTGCGGGACATGCCCGCCGCCCGGCCCTTGCCGGAGATCACCAGGGCCATCTTCCGCGAGGCCTCGTCGATCATCTCGTCGCCGAGCATCGCGGCGCCACGCTTGCCGCCGGCCTCGGAGGTGTACCACTCGTACGCGTCGAGAATGTTCTCCGCGTGGTCGTAGTCCTCCTGCCGCGGGCTGAAGGTCTCGTTCGCGGCGTCGATCTGACCGGGGTGCAGCACCCACTTGCCGTCGAAGCCGAGCGCGGCGGAGCGGCCCGCCACCCGGCGGAAGCCGTCCACATCGCGGATCTGCAGGTAGGGGCCGTCGATCGCCTGCACGTCCACGGCGCGCGCCGCCATCAGGATGCGCATCAGGATGTAGTGGTAGGCGTCGCCCACGTCGTAGCCGGGCGGCTGCTCGCCGACGACCAGGGACTTCATGTTGATGCTGGCCATGAAGTCGGCCGGGCCGAAGATGATGGTCTCCACCCGGGGCGAGGCGGTCGCGATGGCGTCCACGTTGACCAGACCCTTGGCGTTCTCGATCTGCGCCTCGATGCCGATCCTGCCGACCTCGTAGCCCATGGTCTTCTCGATCTGGCTGAGCAGCGTGTCCAGCGTGACGACCTGCTCGGCGGTCTGCACCTTGGGCAGCATGATGCAGTCCAGGTTGGCGCCGGCGCCCTCGACGACCTCGACCACGTCCCGGTAAGTCCACTCGGTGGTCCAGTCGTTGACCCGGACCACCCGGGCCTTGCCGTCCCAGCCACCCTCGTTCAACGCGGCGACGATGGTCTTGCGCGCGCCCGGCTTGGCCAGCGGGGCGCAGGCGTCCTCCAAATCGAGGAAAACCTGATCCGCGTGCAACCCGCGAGCCTTGTCAATCATCTTAAGAGAAGAGCCCGGGACAGCGAGACAGGAGCGGCGAGGTCGCACAGAGGCCTCCTAGGTAAACCGGCCAGTAACCTACCCATTGTGCATAGGGTGGCGGACGGGGCACAGCGTGCCCGGTCACACCTGGGGAGAGTCTGCATGATCGACGTACCGCCCGCTTTCCGGCAACTGGTGCTGGATCGGGAAGGTCCGGACGCCACACCGTGGCTGGACGGGCTGCCGGAGCTGTTCACGCACTACACGGACGAGTGGAAGCTGACCCTGGACGGCCCGCCCTGGTCGGGCCACGGCGGTGTCGCCCAGCCCGTGCTGTCCGAGGACGGCCCGGCCGTCCTGAAGATCTCGCACCCGAACCCGGAGAGCCGGCGCGAGGCCGTCGGTCTGGGCTACTGGAACGGCGCGGGCGCGGTGCACGTGCTGCGCAGCGTCATCGAGCCGACGCCGGTGATGCTGCTGGAGCGGCTCGGCGAGGACCTGGGCACCGCCGACGAGGACGAGGCCTGCGCGGTGATCGGCGGCCTCATCCGCCGGCTGGCCATCCGCGCGCCGGAGCCGAACCCCACCTTCCGGGAGATGTGGGCGAAGGACCTGGTGCACGCCAGGGATAACTATGAGTTGGCGACCGACTACCTGTCGCGTAAGGCCATCGACCAGTGCCTCAGTACTTGGGATGAACTGTCTGAGGGCCACACCACATTCCTGTTGCACGGCGACCTGCACCAGCACAACGTGTTGCGAGGGACCCGGGAGAAGTGGCTCGCCATCGACCCGCAACCGTGTGTCGGAGACCCGGCGAGCGCCGTGGGCTCCGCACTGGGCAACTGCAAGGAGCGGATCAAGCAGGCAGCTGATCCCGAAGCGGAGTTGCGTGCCCGCATCCGGCGGATCTGTCAGGCCGCCGAGCTGGACGAACGCCGGGCGACGGCCTGGGCGCAGGCCACGGCGGCCTTGAACATCATGTGTGACTTGGACCCCGACGAACCCCTCGATCTGGGCTACGACGAAAATGATGGCGCGGACAGCCAGCGGTGGCTGGCCGACGACATCGCGATCGCGGAATGGCTGGTCTCCTCATGAGCTTCCTCAAGTCGGTAGCCGATCGGCTGCCGAAGCCGGTGCTGGATCTGGCCATCAAGCACCAGGCCATGCTCAAATTCGCGGTCGTCGGCGGTTCCGCGTACATCGTGGACACCGGTACCTGGTACCTGCTCATGTGGACCGTGCTGCCCACCCACGTGCTCACCGCGAAGGCGATCGGCATCGTGGTCGCGACGATCTTCAGCTACGTGCTGAACCGCGAGTGGTCGTTCAGCGACCGCAACAGCCAGGCCCTCTACCGCGAGGCCATCCTGTTCTTCGGCATCAGCGGCATCGGCGCGGTGGTCAACCTGATCCCGCTGGGCATCTCGCGTTACGTGCTCAACCTGCAGCAGCCGTACGTCTCGCTGGCCACCCAGGAGATCGCCACCTTCATCGCGGGCTCCATCCTCGGCACCCTGCTGGCCATGGTCTTCCGCTACTGGGCGTTCGACAAGTTCGTCTTCCCGCACGACAAGTCCGCCGGCGCCACGGTCACCGAGCTACCCAAGGCCGCCTAGCTTCCGAAGTTGGCGATGTTCGGGCAGAGCCTTCGAGGATTACGGGTATGCCGTCCGCACGCTCACTGCCGGTCGCC
>QZFT01000059.1 GCA_003600225.1 Pseudonocardiaceae bacterium YIM PH 21723 | reverse complement strand
CGCACAGAAAGACCCGAAGTTGACGAGTTTCGGGCTCGTTCCTCGCCGCGAAACTCGTCAACTTCGGGGGGCCGGAATCAGTGCACGGCAGCCGGTTCAGCAGAAGCGACCGGAGAGTCATCCGGATCCGCCAGCTTCGGATTGTTCAGCACCTCGCGGAAACGATCCATGTCCAGCGAGTTCTGCCACTTGGCGATGACCATGGTGGCCACGCCGTTGCCGACCAGGTTGGTCAGCGACCGCGCCTCGGACATGAACCGGTCGATGCCCACGATCAACGCGACGCCCACCACCGGGATCAGGTCGTTGAACGCCGACAGCGAGGCGGCGAGGGTGACCAGGCCCGCGCCGGTGACACCCGCGGCCCCCTTACTGGAGAGCAGCATGAACAGCAGCAGGCCCAGCTGCGTGCCCAGTGGCAGGTCGTGACCGGTGGCCTGGGCGATGAACAGGGCGCCCATGGTCAGGTAGATGCAGGTGCCGTCCAGGTTGAACGAGTAGCCGGTGGGAATGGTCAGGCCGACCACCGACTTGTCCGCGCCCGCCGATTCCAGCTTGGTGAGCATCCGCGGCAGCACCGACTCACTGGACGAGGTGCCCAGCACGATGAGCAGTTCGTCCTTGATCAGCCGGATGAACTTGAAGATGTTGAACCCGGCGATGGCGGCGACGGTGCCCAGCACGAGCACGATGAACAGGATGCAGGTGAGGTAGAAGCTGCCCATGAAGAACAGCAGCTGGCCGAGCACCTGGTTGCCGAACTTGCCGACGGTGTAGGCCATGCCGGCGAAGGCGCCGACCGGGGCCGCATACATGATGATCTTGATGATGCCGAACATGACGTGGCCGAGGGTGTCCAGGGCGCGGATGACCGGCTTGCCCCGCTCGCCCATCATCGACAGGGAGATCGCCACCAGGACCGCGATCACCAGGACCTGGATCAGCTGACCGTCGGTGAAGGCACTGACGAAGCTCTTAGGCACCAGACCGAGCACGAAGTCCTGCACGGTGTTGTGGCCCTGGGCCTTCTTGATGGTGTCGGCGGCGACCTTCTCGTCGAACTTCAGATGGAGGTCGGCACCGGGCTTGATGATGTTGACCACCGCCAGGCCGATGGCCAGGGCGAGCATCGTCATCACGGTGAAGTAACCGATGGTCCGCAGGGCGAGACCGCCGGCCTTGGCCAGGTTCCCCAGACCGGCGATGCCCACCACGATGGTGCAGAAGATGGTCGGTGCGATGACCATCTTGACCAGGTTGATGAACAGTTCGGCCACCCACTGGGTGCCCGCGGCCTGCGCCGGGAACGTCAGGCCGAACAGGGCGCCCAGCACGACGGCTACCAGCACCCAGAAGTACAGATTCTTGTGGAAGCCCTTGCGCTTCGTCTCCCCATTGCTCACGCGAGGCACATTAGTGCGCCAGGTCACTCACACAAGAAGTTGAGTGGTAAAGCTTTCACTTTCTTAGGACTCGGTCAGGTCACGAAAGCCCTGATGGGCACCCTCGCGGGTGCCCATCAGGGAACTAGCGCGCGGTCGCCTTGCGATAGCGGGCGACGGACAGGGTCATGAAGATCGCGATGATGACCAGCGAGCACAGCAGCGAGTAGCCGACCGCGTGCTGCGCGGGCCAGCCGTCCGGTTGCGGCAGCCCGGGCACGGCCGGGTTCCCGAACAGGATGCGGGCGGCGCCGGCCAGCGCGGTGATCGGGTTCCACTCGGCGATGGTCGCGAGGGGTTCCGGCATGGCGACCACCGAGACGAAGCCCGAGGAGATGAAGGTGGCCGGGAACAGCCAGATCAGGCCCAGGCTCTGCGCCACCTCGACGCTGCGGGACACCAGGCCGATGTACGCGCCGACCCAGGACATGGCGAAGGCGAACAGCAGGATCAGCAGGTACCCGGCCACCGCGTCCAGCACGCTGGACCGGATCCGCCAGCCCATCGCCAGGCCGCAGAGGCTGGTGACCAGCAGGCTGATCATGCTGGTCACCAGGTCCGAGCTGGTGCGGCCGAGGATCACCCCGACCCGGGACATCGGCAGCGACCGGAACCGGTCCACGATGCCCTTCTGCAGGTCGTTGGCGAAGCCGATGGTGGTGAACGCGGCGTTGAACGTCACGGTCTGCGCGAAGATCCCGGCCATGATGAACTCGCGGTACGCCTCCCCGCCGAGGCTGCCGCCGAAGACGTAGCCGAGCAGGAAGACGAACATGATCGGCTGGAGCACGCTGGCGAAGATCGCGCCGGGCGTGCGGCGCAGGCCGACGAGGTTGCGCCAGGCGATGGCGCCGCTGTGCTGGGCGATGGCACTGACAGCATTCACGCGGACACCTTCTCTGCGACCGGGGTGGTGAGGCCGAGGAAGACCTCGTCCAGGGTGGGGCGGCGCAGTCCGGCGTCCAGGAGCCGGATCCGGTTCGCGTTGAGCAGGTCGAGGACCGCGGCGAGGGCCCGCTGGCCGTCGCTGACCGGCACGGTGATCCGCCGGGCACGCTCGTCGACGATCAGTTCGCCGAGGCCTTCCAGGAGCTGGAGCACGGCGGGCAGGTCCCGGAGCTGGCCGAGGACCAGTTCCAGGCGCTCGCCGCCGGCCTGCTGCTTGAGCTCGTCGCTGCTGCCCTCGGCGATCACCCGGCCGTGGTTCAGCACGGCGATCCGGTCGGCCAGCTGGTCGGCCTCCTCCAGGTACTGGGTGGTGAGCAGCACCGTGGTGCCGCCGCCGACCAGTTCCCCCACCACCTCCCAGACGTCGAGCCTGCTCTGCGGGTCGAGGCCGGTGGTGGGTTCGTCCAGGACCACCACCGGGGGCGCGGCGACCAGCGCACCCGCCAGGTCCAGCCTGCGGCGCATTCCACCGGAGTAGCCGGCGGCCTGCCGGTCGGCGGCGTCGGTGAGCCGGAACCGGTCGAGGAGATCCCTGGCCACGGCGGTGGACCGGCGCCGGGTCATGCCGTAGAGCCGGGCGACCAGGTACAGGTTCTCGAAGCCGGTCAGCCGGTCGTCGACCGCCGCGTACTGCCCGGACAACCCGATGTTCCGCCGGACCTGCTGGGGATCGGTCGCCACATCGGCCCCGGCGACCAGGACCTGTCCGGCGTCCGCCCGCAGCAGGGTGGTGAGCACCCGGACCGTGGTGGTCTTGCCGGCGCCGTTGGGTCCGAGCAGCCCGAAGACCTGCCCGGCCGGGATGGCCAGGTCGACGCCGTCCAGGGCGGTGTGTGTGCCGAAGTTCTTGCGCAGCCCGGTGATCTGCACCGCGTAGCCGGTCATCCGCGGTCCTCCAGCAGGCTGCTCGGGGTGATGTCGGTCCAGTGCTGTTCCACGTAGTCCAGCGCCTCCTGGCGCGGGCCGGGGCCGAACACCGTGTTCCAGCCTTCCGGGACATCGGCGAAGCCGGGCCACAGCGAGTGCTGGTTCTCCTGGTTGACCAGCACCAGGAACTGCTCGTCGGGGGAATCGAACGGGTTGGTCATCGGGAGACTCCTAGTTGTGCGGCCAGCCGGTCGGCGAGGATCGGGCCGAGCTGGGCCAGCGCGTCAGGGGTGGTCAGCTGGGCGTGCAGGGCCTCGACGTCGTGGTTATCCACCGGCCCGCTGAGGTAGGGCGCCCACTCGGCGAGCGTCGGGGTGTTCTCGTCCCGGCCGAGTAGCGCGGTGAAGAAGAGCACCGGGGCCTGGACCTCGCCCGGGGTGAAGGTGGCCATCAGCGTCGCCTGGGTGACGAAGGAGTCGACCATGGCGCCGAGGGCCTGCTCGCCGACCGAGGCCAGCGGGCTGTTCTCCTCCTTGTAGACCTCCAGGACATCGGCCCGGGTGATCGGCCGGTGCTCCGGGCAGCGGAAGCCCATGTTGGTCAGCAGGTTGGCGAACACGTCCGACTCGGACGCCGACTCCAGGCCGTCCTGCGGTGCCTCGGGATAGGCGTCCAGCAGGACCAGCAGTTCCACCCGCTGGCCGGCCTGTTCGAGCTGGTAGGCCATCTCGTGCGCGAGGTTGCCGCCGAACGACCAGCCCAGCAGGTGATAGGGCCCGTCCGGTTGCACCGACCGCACCCGCCGCACGTACTCGGCGGCGATCTGCGTCAGGTCGGCGGGCTGGAACTGCGGGTCGGTCAGCTTCGGGGTCTGCAGCCCGTAGACCGGCTGCGCCGGATCCACGTAACCGAGCAGCCCGGTGTACGACCAGGCCAGGCCACCGGCCGGGTGCACGCAGAACAGCGGAGCGCGGTCGCCGGCCTTGCGCAGCGGCAGCAGCACGTCGAGGTCGCCGCCGTCGTGGTCCTCGTCCAGCGCCGCGACCAGTCCGGCCACCGTCGGTGTCTCGAACAGCGTGCGCAGCGGCGGCCGGACACCCAGCAGATCCTGGATCCGGCCCAGCAACCGGCCGGCCAGCATGGAGTGGCCGCCCAGGTCGAAGAAGCCGTCGTCGATGCCGACCACATCGACGCCGAGGACCTCGGCGAACAACCGGCACAGCAGGGCTTCCTTGGGCGAGCGCGGGCCACGCCGCTCCCGCCCGGTCTGCTCACCGGGTTCGGGCAGTGCCCGGGTGTCGAGCTTGCCGTTCGGGGTGAGCGGCAGCTCGGGCACGGTGACGAACGCGGCGGGCACCATGTAGTCCGGCAGCGAGCCGAGCAGCCCGGCGCGCAGGTCGGCGGCGTGCGGTTCGGCGTCCCCGGCCGGCACCACGTAGGCGACCAGGCGGTCCTGCCGCACGAGGACGGCGGCCTTGGCCACCGACTCCTGGGCGGACAGCAGGGCCGCGATCTCGCCCGGTTCGATGCGCAGGCCACGCAGCTTGATCTGGTCGTCGGTCCGGCCGAGGAACTCCAGCTGGGCGTCGGTGCGCCAGCGGGCCAGGTCTCCGGTGCGGTACATCCGCTCGCCACCGGCGCCGAACGGGTCGGCGATGAAGCGTTGCGCGGTCAGCGGTGTCCGGCCGAGGTAACCGCGGGCCACGCCCGCTCCGGCCAGGTACAGCTCACCCGGCACACCGGCGGGCACCGGCTGGAGCCGGGAGTCCAGCACGTAGGCCCTGGTGTTGGCCACCGGCCTGCCGATCACCGGCTGCCCGGTCCCGGTCAGCCTGGCCACCACCGAGTCCACTGTGGACTCGGTCGGGCCGTAGAAGTTGTAGGCGGCCAGCCCGGGAATCGCGCCGAGCCGGGCCCACAGATCCTCGTCGATCCGCTCGCCACCCAGCGCGAGCACGCTGGGCGCACCGGCACCGGTCAGCAGACCGGCGTCGAGGAGGTGACGCAGGTGGGACGGGGTGGTCTCGATGGCATCGATCCCCCACATCTCCAGGTAACGCACCAGGTCGTCGGCGTCCCGCCGGGTGTCGTCCTCGACGATGTGCAGCTCGTGGCCGTCGATCATCCAGAGCACCGGGTCCCACGAGGCGTCGAACGCGAGTGCCGCGGTGAGCGCCACCCGGACCTGTCGCCTGCCCAGCCGGCGCATGGCCGGGGTGAACACCTGAATGCTGTGCTGACGCAACAGGTTCGCGAGGGACCGGTGTTCGACCACCACGCCCTTGGGCCTGCCGGTGGAACCGGAGGTGTAGATGATGTACGCGGCGTCTCGCTCGCGCAGCGGCCGGACGCGCTCGGCGTCGGTCAGGTTCCCGTCGAGCTGTGCGGCCAGTTCGGCCGCCAGTCCGTCCAGGTCGAGCCCACCGAGCATCGTGCTGCTCTCGGTGTCGGTCAGCACCAGTGCCGGCGCGGCGTCCTCGATCAGGTACCGCAGCCGGTCCTCGGGGTAGGACACGTCCAGGGGCAGGTAGGTGGCCCCGGTCTTGAGCACGGCCAGCAACGCGACCATGGTCCGCACCGAGCGGTGCAGGGCCACCGCGACGGTGTCCCCGCCGCCGATGCCCCTGGCCCGCAGGGCCCTGGCCAGCCGGTTCGCCTCGGCGTTCAGCTCCCGGGTGGTCAGCCTCCGGTCGCCGCAGACCACGGCGATGTCGCCGCTCCTGGCCAGCCTGGCCTGGAACTCGAAGGCGGACACGACGGTTCCGGGGGTGAGGTCCTGGTCGGTCCGGTTCCACTGCCGCAGCACCTGGTCGACCTCGGTGGCGGACAGCAGTTCCAGGTCACCGACGGGCCGGTCTGGTTCGGCGACGGCCGCTTCGAGGACCCGCACCAGCCAGCCGGCCAGCCGCTGCGCGGTGGACCGTTCGAACAGCTCGGTGCTGTACTCCAGGGTTCCGGTGAGGCCGTCGGCCGCGCCCGCCCGGTCCCGGTGCTCGGTGAGCGACAGGGACAGGTCGAACTTGGCCGCCGCGACCTCGGCGAAGTCGGCGATCGACACCGCGAGGCCGGGCAGTTCAAGCTCGGCGGCCGGGGCGTTCTGCAGCGTCAGCATCACCTGGAACAGCGGGTGCCGGTTGAGCGCGCGGGCCGGGGCGAGCTGTTCCACGACCCGGTCGAACGGCACGTCCTGGTGGTCGAACGCGGCCAGGTCGGCGGCCCGTACCCGGTCGAGGACCTCGGTGAAGCCGGGTGTTCCGGAGAGGTCCGCGCGCAGTACCAGGGAGTTGACGAAGAACCCGACCAGATCGTCGAGCGCGTCGTCGGTCCGCCCGGCGACGGCGGTGCCGATGGGCACGTCGGTGCCGCCACCGACCCGGGACAGCAGTACCGCGAGCCCGGCGTGGATGGCCATGAACAGGCTGGCTCCCTGCGCCGTGGCCAGCTCGCCGAGCCTGCGGTGCAGTTCGGCGGAGATCCGCAGCGGCACGGTGTCCCCGGCGTGGGTGGGTTCGGCGGGCCGTGGCCGGTCGGCGGGCAGCGTCAGCTGGTCGGGCAGGCCGGCGAGGGTGCGGTCCCAGAAGTCCAGCTGGGTCTCCAGCAGGCCGCCGCCGAGCAGTTCCCGCTGCCACAGGGTGTAGTCGGCGTACTGCACGGGCAGCGGTTCCAGCCGGGGCAGTTCCCGGCGGGCCCGGGCCGCGTAGGCCACCGCGAGGTCGCGGGCCAGCGGCGCGGTGGACCAGCCGTCGCTGGCGATGTGGTGCGCGACCAGCAGCAGCACGTGTTCGTCAGCGCTGAGCCGAAACAACGCGGGCCGCAAGGGGATCTCGTGTTCCAGGTCGAAGGGCAGCGCGGCGGTCGCGGCCAGTGCCGAACCGAGTTCGGCCCTGGTCACGGCGGACACCGGCAGCCGGACGTCGGCGGCGGGCAGCACCTGCTGGTACGGCTCGCCGTCGTGCCGGGGGAAGACGGTGCGCAGGCTCTCGTGCTTGGCCAGCACGTCGCCGATGGCCAGGCGCAGGGCCTCGGCGTCGAGGTCGCCGCGCAGTTCCAGGGCCATCGGGATGTGGTACCCGGCGCTGCCGCCCTCCAGGTCGTGCAGGAACCACAGCCTGCGTTGCGCGGAGGACAGCGGGATCCGGTCCGGCCGGGGCTGCGGGCGCAGCGCGGGCCGGGTGTCGCCGGGGGCGGGTAGCCGGGCCGCGAGGGCTCGCGGGGTCGGCGCGCTGAACACGGTGCGGATCTGCACCTCGACGCCGAGCTGCCGGCGGATCCGGCTCACCAGGCTGGTGACCAGGAGCGAGTGTCCGCCGAGAGCGAAGAAGTCGTCGGTCACCCCGACCTCGGAGACGCCGAGCGTGTCGGCGAAGGCCGCGCACAGCCGGGCCTCCACGTCGGTGGCCGGCCGGTCGGTGACCGGTGCCGCGGTGGGTTCCGGGAGCCGGTCGCGGTCCAGCTTGCCGTTCGGGGTCAGCGGGAACGCGTCCACCGGCATGATCACCGAGGGCACCATGTGTTCCGGCAGCTGCCGGGCCAGTTCGGCGCGCACGGCGACCGGGTTGGCGGTCTCCGGCCGGACGTAACCGATGAGCCGGTCCTGCCGGACGAGCACGGCGGCGCCGGTGACTCCGGCACAGCGGGTCAGCGTGGATTCGATCTCGCCGAGTTCCACCCGGAAACCGCGGATCTTCACCTGGTCATCGGTGCGGCCGAGGAATTCCAGCTGTCCGGCGCGGGTCCAGCGCACCAGGTCGCCGGTGCGGTACATCCGGCTGCCCGGCTCGCCGAACGGGTGCGCGACGAAGCGTTCGGCGGTCAGCACACTGCGGCCCTGGTAGCCGCGGGCCAGGCCGGCGCCGGCCAGGTACAGCTCACCCGGGACGCCGGGTGCCACGGGTCGCAGTCCGGCGTCCAGCACGTAGGTCTGGATGTTGTCGGCGCCGGAGCCGATCACCGGTCGCGGACCGGCGATCTCGGCGAGCATCGGGTCGACGGTGCACTCGGTGGGCCCGTAGAGGTTGACCGCCCGCACGCCCGGCTCGTCGGCGAGCCGCTGCCACAGCGCGGTGTCCACGGCCTCGCCGCCCAGCGCGAGCACGCTGGGGCGGTACCCGTCGAGCAGCCCGATGTCGAGGAGCTGGCGGATGTAGGACGGGGTGGTCTCCAGGACGTCGAGGCGGTGTTCCCGCACGTAGCCGACGAGCGCCTCGGGGTTGCGGCGGACGTCGTCGTCGAGGAGGTGCAGTTCGTGCCCGGCGACCATCCAGAGGATCGGGTCCCACGAGGCGTCGAAGGAGACGCCCGCGGTGTGCCCGACCCGGCGGACCGGTTCGTCGGGGCCATAGAGGCGATTCCGGTGGCTGTGCCACAGGTTGGCCAGCGCCCGGTGCTCCACGGCCACGCCCTTGGGCCTGCCGGTGGATCCCGAGGTGTAGATCAGGTAGGCCAGGTCGTCGGGGCCCGCGGGGGCGGGCAGATCGGCGTGCCGGTGCATCTGGTCGATCAGCACGGTCCGGGCGGGGAAGTCCCGTTCCCGGTCGCTGATCACCAGCTCCGGTGCGGCGTCGGTGAGCAGGTAGGTGATCCGCTCGGCGGGGTAGGACAGGTCGACCGGCAGGTAGACGGCGCCCGCCTTCAGCACTGCCAGCAGGGCGACGACGCTGTCGGTGGTCCTGGGCAGGGCGACGGCCACCGGACGACCGGGGCGGGCGCCGGCGGCCACCAGGGTCTCGGCCAGCCCGGTGGCCCGGACGTCCAGCTCGGCGAAGGTCAGGGCGGCGTCGGTGCCGACGAGTGCCCGGCGGCCCGGGGTTTCGGCGGCCTGTTTCTCGAACGCTTCGATGATCGTCTGGTTCGGCACTTCGCGGCGGGTGCCGTGCCAGTGCCGGGTGATCTCCTGGAGTTCCAGGCCGGTGAGCACCTCGGCCTGGCGGATGGGTGCCTCGGGCTGCTCGGCGAGGGTGCCGAGTACCCGGGTGAAGGCGCCCGCGATCCAGGCGGCGGTCTCCGCGTCGAACAGGTCGGCGTTGTATTCGAGGGTGCCGGTCAGGTCCGCGCCGCGGTCGTCGACGAGGTCGAGGAGCAGGTCGAACTTGGCCGTCCCGGTGCGCACCGAGGTGTCCAGTTCGGCGCGCAGGCCGCCCAGGTGCAACGGCTGCGTCCTGCCGTTCTGCACGGAGAGCATGACCTGGAACAGCGGGTTCCGGCCGGCTACCCGCTGCGGGGCGACGGCGTCCACCACCTGGTCGAAGGGCAGGTCCTGGTGGTCGAAGGCGGCCAGGTCGGCGGCCCGGACGCGGCGGAGCAGCTCGGCGAATCCGGGGTCACCGGACAGGTCGGTGCGCAGGACGAGGGTGTTGACGAAGAACCCGATGAGCTCGTCGAGGGCGGGGTCGGTGCGCCCGGCGACCGGGGTGCCGATGGCGATGTCGCGGCCGCCGCCCAGCTTGGACAGCAGTACGGCGAACACCGCATGGAGGGCCATGAAGGTGCTGGCGCCCTGGGCCGTGGCGGCCGCGGACAGCGCGGCGTAGGCGGCGGCGGGCACGTGGACCGGGACCACTCCCCCGGCGCCGGTGGGTTCGAGCGGCCGGGGCCGGTCGGTCGGCAGGGTGAGTTCGGCGGGCAGTCCGTCGAGGGTCTCGCGCCAGTAGGCCGTCTGGGATGCGGCCCGGCTGTCCTCGTCGTCGGGGGCGCCGAGCAGTTCCCGCTGCCACAGCGCGTAGTCGGCGTACTGCACGGGTAGCCCGGGCAGCTGGACGGGCACGTCCCGCAGGCGGGCGTCGTAGAACGCGGCGAGGTCGCGGGCCAGCGGGGCGACCGACCAGCCGTCAGCGGCGATGTGGTGCAGCACCAGGACGAGGGCCTGGCCGCCGTCCTCGGCGCGGAGCAGGGTGGCCCGCAGCGGCGCTTCGAAGGAGAGGTCGAATCCGCGCCGGGCTTCGGCGCGCAGCCGGTCTTCGTAGTCGGCGGCCGGGACGTCGAGGACGTTCAGGTCGATGCCGGTGGCCTCGGTGGGCAGGATCCGCTGGTAGGGCTCGTCGTCCTGCTCGGTGAACAGGGTGCGCAGGGATTCGTGCCTGGTGACCAGGTCGAGGAGTGCGGCGCGCAATGCGGGTACGTCGATGGCGCCGTCGAGGCGGAGCACGGCGGGCAGCAGGTAGTCGGCGGCCTCGGGGTCCATCCGGTTGAGGAACCAGAGCCGGCGCTGGGCGCGGGACAGCGGGATCCGGTCCGGGCGCGGCCCGGCCTGCAGTTTCGGCCGTGCGGTGGCGTCGGATCCGGCGAGCTGTTCGGCCAGGTCGACGGGGGTCGGGTGTTCGAACAGCGTGCGGATGCCGACCTCGACGGCGAGCCGGTCCCGGAGCCGGCCGATGACCTTGGTGGCGAGCAGCGAGTGGCCGCCCAGCGCGAAGAAGTCGTCATCGGCGGACACGGCGGTCACCCGGAGTACCTCGGCGAAGACCTCGCAGATCACCGTCTCGGTGTGCGTGCGGGGTTCCCGCCCGGTGGCGGCGGCCACGGGCTGCGGCAGCCGGGCGGCGTCCAGTTTGCCGTTGGGGGTCAGCGGCAGTTCCGCTAGGGGGACGATGACCTGCGGGACCAGGTATTCGGGCAGTTCGGCGGACAGGGCCCGGCGGATCTCGTCGGCGGGCTGCTCGGTCACCAGGTACGCGGCGAGCCTGCGGTCGTCTCCGGTGCCCTGGACGACGACGGCGGCCTGGGTGACGCCGGGCAGCCGGGTCAGTGCGGCCTGCACCTCGCCGGGTTCCACCCGGAAGCCGCGGATCTTGACCTGGTCGTCGGTGCGGCCGGCGAATTCCAGGGCGCCGTCGGCGGTCCAGCGGGCGAGGTCACCGGTGCGGTACAGCCGTGCACCGGAACCGTCGAAGGGGTTGGCCACGAAGCGGCCGGCGGTCAGCGCGGGCCGGTCGTAGTAGCCGCGGGCCAGGCCCGCTCCGGCCAGGTAGAGCTCGCCGAGGGTGCCCGGCGCCACGGGTCTCAGCGCGCCGTCCAGGACGTACGCTCTGGCGCCGTCGACCGGGCTGCCCAGCACGGGGCGGGCGTGGTCGGTGGAGCGGGCGATCACCGCGTCGACGCAGGCCTCGGTCGGCCCGTAGAAGTTCAGCGCCAGCACACCGTCGGTGTCCCGCAGCCGGTCCCACAGGCGTGGGTCGACGGCCTCGCCGCCGAGTGCCCATACGGCGGGCCGGTGTTCGTGGTCGAGGGCCCCGGCGTCCAGCAGCTGGCGGGCGTAGGTCGGGGTGACTTCGATCGAGTCGATCCGGTGCTGGGCCAGGAATTCGGCGCAGGCCTGGGTGTCCCGGCGGATCTCGTTGGGCACCATGCGCAGTTCGTGCCCGGCGACCAGCCAGAGGATCGGGTCCCAGGCGGCGTCGAAGGCCACGCCGGCCAGGTGGGCGACGCGCAGCGTTTCGCGGCCGGTCACCTGCTGGGCGGCGGCGAACACCTGCTTGCGGTGACTCGCCAGCAGGTTGGCCAGTGCGTGGTGTTCCACCAGCACGCCCTTGGGCCGGCCGGTGGAGCCGGAGGTGTAGATCAGGTAGGCGGCGTCCACTGTGGACGGCCACGGCACCGGAAGCGGGCTGGGCGCGGCGGCTTCCAGTTCGGCGAGCTCGACGCCGGGGAGGTCGGAGTCCGGGCCGGTGATCACCAGGCTGGGGCGGGCGTCTTCAAGGAGGTACCGCAGCCGGTCGGCCGGGTGGCCGATGTCCAGGGGCAGGTACACGGCGCCGGCCCGCAACACGGCGAGCAGCGAGACCACCGTGGCGGCCGAGCGGGGCAGCGCGGTGGCCACCACGTCGCCGGCGCCGATTCCGCGGGCGCTCAGCACGCCGGCCAGCCTCTCCACCCGGTAGGCCAGTTCGGCGAAGGTGAGCGTGACCCGGTCGTCGGCGAGTGCGATCCGGCCGGGGTGCTGCAGGGCGGTCCGGGCGAATTCGCGGGGGACGGTGCTGGTCACGGCCGGGGCGGGGCTGCTGCCCCACTGCCGCAGCAGGGTGTCCTGTGTGGACTCGTCGAGGAGGTCGTGGCGGCCGAGCGGGGCGGCCGGCTCGGTCAGCACGGCGTGGGTGAGCCGGAGGAACCGGTCGTGGTGGCCGGCCAGCTCGTCGGCGTCGTAGCGCAGGGTGTTGCCGTGGAAGTCCACGGCGATCGCGTCGTCGGCGGCCAGTTGCTGCACGACGATCGACAGGTCGTCGACCGGGCCGACGGACAGGTTGTACATGCCGGTCGGCTGCTCGCCGACGGTCAGCCGGGGCTTGCCGGGCAGGATGTTCACCGTTGGGCCGTGCAGCCGCTCCTGCCGGGCGAGCCCGAGGTCGCGGTGTAACTGCTCGGCGCGGTACCGCTGGTGGCGCAGCGCGGCGCGCAGCTCGGCCGAGGTGGCGGTGACCAGCTCGCGCAGGGACATCGACGGGGTGACCCGGATCCGGAGCGGGACCACATTGGACACCATGGCCGGGGTGCTGCGCTGCACATCGGAGCGCCGGGTGGTGACCGGCATGCCGAGCACCACGTCCCGGTCCCCGGTGACCCGGTGCAGGTAACCGGCGATCAGGCTGAAGACCAGCACCGACCAGTCGGTGCGCCATTCCCGGGCCAGCTCCCGTAATCGGGCCGCGGTCGCCTCGGAGATCAGGCCGGCCTGGATGCGCGCGGGCTCGATCGGGGTGGCCGTGCTGTCGGTCAGGATCGACGCGGCGGGGCGGTCGCCGAACCGGGAGACCCAGTAGTCGCGGTCCCGGTCGAACCGGTCGGATCCGGCGTAGGCGGCGTCCTCTGCCAGGAGGTCGGTCAGCGAGCCGAAGGTCGCGGGCGGGATCTCGGTGCCGGCGATGGCGGCGTCGTAGCCCTCCAGGATCCGGCGCAGCACCAGCGCGGCGCCGTAGCCGTCGACCAGCAGGTGGTGGATGCGCTGGTAGAGCACCGCGTGGTCATCGGCGAGGCGGAGCAGCACGACGGAGCACAGCGGGGCCGCCGCGAGCGGATCCATCGGCCGCTTGCCCTCGGCCCGCATCCAGGCCTGGGCTTCGGCGGCCGGGTCGGCCGCGGTGCGCAGGTCGAGGACCGGCAAGGTCCACGGCTGCACCGGTGCCACACGCTGGACGGGCAGGTCAGCGACCTCGTCGAAGGTGAGCCGCAGCGTCTCGGCCTCGGCCATCACCCGGGCGACGGCTGCCTCGAGAACGGGAATATCGATGGTTCCCGCGATATCCAGATATTGCGCGATGGTGAATACCGGGTTGTTCGAATCGAGCCGCTGAGCAAACCAAATACCCGTTTGAGCGGCGGTCAAGGGGAGTCTTCCGAAATCGGTGACAGGGCCCACAATCCTACGCTTTCACGTTATGCACGGACTCGGTCCATGCCGTCTTCTCACTGGGGAGCTGCCTGCGTGGTGGCATCGAGAGCAGGGCACAGTGAGGTGTTCGTCCAACAGCAGTTCAGGGATCGATAGATGTTATTTACCCCATACGAGGGAACCGGAGCAGCAAGATCAATGCGCTCTGATATTCAGTTCCACAAGGGGTTTGAGCAGGGCCACACCGAGCCGACGGCCAGCGAGAGCGGGCTCGGTGTGACTGCCTACACAGTTACGTCAGGAAGCGTACAATCCGTTCTTCGACACTTTAGAAGATGTGAATGTCACCGATATTGATGATCACAATGAGAAGCGACTGAAGCAGGTTCATGCCTATCCCTCATCCATACATAGGTTGGTAGGCACAATATTAGAAGTATAGCCAGGCAATGGTTCGCCATAATGGCCGAAATGCAACGGTGATCACAGAAACAAACGGAAAACCGCAGCTCACAGCCGACGGTACCCATAGCATTTATCGCGACACCATTAATGTCGCATTCCGAACTGAGACAATGCCAGCGGCGTCACGCCCACGCAGTAAGGGGCACCCACCCTGCATCCAACGCAGTAAGGGTGCCCCTCACCGCGTCCAACGCAGCAGGGGGCACCCTTACTACATGACGAAGGGCGCCTCCTGACCTACGGAGGCGCCCTTCGTCGAACGTGCTACTTGCTGTCGGACTCCGGCTTGGCGGCCTCGTCCACGACCTCGGCGGGAGTCGGCAGCTGCTCGCCGGCCTCCTCGGCCTCCTTGGCGGCCTCCGCGGGCTGCGCGACCTCCTCGGCCACCGGCTGCTCGTCGGCCACCGGCTGCTCGGCCTCGGGCGCTTCCGCCACCTTGGCCTCCTCAGCAGCGGCTTGAGGCTCGGCCTCGGGCTCCGCAGCGGGCTTGTCGGCAGCGGCGGACGCAGAGGTGATCTTGTCCAGCACCGGCGTCGCGGAGGCGGCGGCCACGGCGGCTGCGACGCCGACCGGAACCGGCTCCTCGCTCTCCGGCCGCGAACCGCCGAGCTGCTCGGGGCCCTTGTTCTTGTTGACGATCAGGTAGGCCACGGCTCCGGCGAAGACGAGCACCGAGACGTAGACGTTGACCCGGATGCCGAAGAACTCGGTCGCCGGGTCGGAACGCATGAGCTCGATCCAGAACCGGCCCGCGGTGTAACCCGCCACGTAGAGCGCGAACACCCGGCCACCGCCGAGGCGGAAGCGACGCTCGGCCCAGATCAGCAGGGCGGCGACACCGAGGTTCCACAGCAGCTCGTACAGGAAGGTGGGGTGCACGACGGTGATCGGCGTGTGGTCCAGCGCGACACCGTTGAGCGGGTCGATCAGGCCGTTGTCCTCGTTGACCCGCTTGTAGATCTCCAGGCCCCACGGCAACGTGGTCGGGTCGCCGTACAGCTCCTGGTTGAAGTAGTTGCCGAGGCGGCCGATGGCCTGCGCGACCACGATGCCCGGAGCCACCGCGTCGGCGAACACCGACAGCGGGATGCCTCGCTGACGGCAGCCCCACAGCGCGCCGACGCCACCGAGGGCGATCGCGCCCCAGATGCCGAGGCCACCGTTCCAGACCTTGAGCGCACCCATCGGGTCACCCTCGGGGCCGAAGTACTTCGGCGCGTCGGTGATCACGTGGTACAGCCGGCCACCGATCAGGCCGAACGGCACCGCGAACACCGCGATGTCGATGACCATGCCCGGTTCGCCGCCACGGGCGACGAGACGCTTCTCGCCCCACCAGATGGCCACAATGATGCCGAGGATGATGAACAAGGCGTACGCCCGCAGCGGGACGGGGCCCAGGAACCACACGCCTCGGTCCGGGCTGGGGATGCTGGCCAGGTACGCCGTACTGGTCAGATGCGCAAGGGTGTGAGCTACCACGCGGCCACCCTAGCGGCCGACCGGATTACCCCCGCACGGGGGCTAGCCATAGGAAATACGTTCGCCTCGGCTTCACGCGGGGTTTATCCCGGAAGATGGCTGTGGTTCTGCCTGGCGCGAGGGGGTAGGTCTGGCGGTTGTCGAAAGAGGGCTTTGGAGGAGGCGGCGGGCTCGGGGCCACGTCTTTCCTGCCTGGCTGTTGGGTGGAGGCACGCCGGTCTGGATGTTCGGGCCCTGCTGCCGGGCAGGACCCGGCCCATTTCACCCGAGTCCACTGTGGACTGGGGCACTTTTCGAGGTTGACGACAATTTCAGGCCCCCGAATGGTCTTTAACCCAGCAGCCACGCGCAGATCAACGCCGGCAGCGATCGACCCAGGGCCCACCCGCCGGCGAAGAAAAGCCAGGGTCTATCCCAGCCGCAGCGAGACCTCGAAGGGCTGTTCCAGGTCAAGGATGCCGTCGTTCCCGCTGGCGAGTTCCTTGTACCGGCCCTGGACCAACTGGTAGGCGCGCAGCAGCAGGCCGGCGTCGGTCGGATCCACCAGCAGGTAATAGGGAATGCCCGACTCGGCGTACAGGTGCCGCTTGGTCACCCGGTCGTAGGTGCGCGAGGACGGCGAGACCACCTCGACCGCCATCAGCAGTTCGGCGGCGGGCACCATCAGGAAGTCGGCGCCCGGACAGCGCATGATCGTCAGGTCCGGGATGAGCAGCCGGTCCTCGGCCAGTCGCACATTGATGTCCAGGGTGACCTCGACATCACTGGGTGCCGCCGCACTGAGCTGGGTGAACAACTTCCCCACCAGCCGCTGGTGCCGCATCCGCCCGGCCGGACTCACAACCAGTGCCCCATCCACTAGTTCAATGCGTTGTCCCCGGTCGTCCGGCAGCCGCAGCACGTCATCGATCGTCCACGGACCGTCGTGCGCGGGAACCAGGGTTTGCACCGGTGCCACCATGCAGCAGATTCTAGCCGCGCAAATCCAGTTCCGCGGTGAACGGATCGGTGAGATACAGAATGCCTCCGGCGGAGCGATTCACCTCGCTGTACTCACCGAAGTCCAGTTCCAGCAGCGTGGCGCTCGCGGCATCCGGGTCGACCAGCAGATAGTGCTTGATCCCCGCGTCCGCGTACACCTGTCGCTTCAGCCCCGTGTCGTACAGCCGGGACGAGGCTGAGAGCACCTCGACCACCAGCGCGACCTGCTCCGCGGGCACATACGCCCCGGTGCCACCCGGTTCGACGTTCACCGACAGGTCCGGCACCACCAGTCTGCTGTCCGACAGCAGCACGTTCACCGCGGGCAGCAGTTCCAGTTCCCGGGGCAGCACCTGGTCGATGGCCACCATCAACCGCCCCAGCAGCCGTTGGTGCCTGCGGCTGGGCGTGGGGCCGACATGCAGCATGCCGTCGCACA
Source organism: Pseudonocardiaceae bacterium YIM PH 21723 (assembly GCA_003600225.1). Taxonomy (GTDB): domain Bacteria; phylum Actinomycetota; class Actinomycetes; order Mycobacteriales; family Pseudonocardiaceae; genus QZFT01. The sequence goes on along the minus strand of QZFT01000059.1, from coordinate 32,612 downwards.
GTTCGACCCGTAGCCCCTGCTCGTCACCGAGTGCCAGCACCTCGTCCAGCGTCCACGGGTGCGGGTGGTACGGAATAGCCAGACTGTGCTCAAGCAGGGCGATGTCCTGGTCGACCGAATTGGCCATCCGATAACGATGACTGAATTGAGGGTCCTGCGCCAAGTGCGTTCACTCCAATGCCGCCATTACGTCCACAGTATTCCATCCAGGCGCTATCTAACTTTCAACATTAGAGTCCCTGATCGGCCATGTCAGCCTTACTGTCTGGGCCCAATACGAATAAGAGCTCGGCCTACTGATGGAGGGTGTCATGGACTTGGGCCCACATCATCTCCGGCTGATCGACGCGATCGCGGCCACCTCGAGCATCAGCAAGGGTGCGGCCCGCCTAGGACTGAGTCAACCGGCGGTCAGCCGGATGCTCAATCGCGTCGAACGCCAGCTGGGGGTGCAGTTGTTCACCCGGACTTCCGGAGGCGTCCGGGTGACCGCCGTCGGCAGTGAGGTGGTGACTCGAGCCAGGGCGATCCTCGCCGGCCTGGACGATCTCTCCACCGCCATCGCCGCGGACCCGCGCGCCGCCCAGCACCTGCTCCGCGTCGGGGCACAGCCGAGTCCGATATTCCACCGAATCAGCGCGCAGTTCGCCATGCTGTTCCCGCGCGCGCACGTGCAACTGCGGGTGGACAACGGGCAGCAGCGGATCGTCTCACTGCTCACCTCGGGCGCGCTGGATGTCGGACTGATCCTGGAACCGCTGAACTGTCGCCCGATCAGCCCGCCGGGGCTGCACCGGCACGAGATCGTCGAGTGCGAGCCCGCGTTCGTGGCCATGGCCGCCCGCGATCCCCTCGCGGCGCTGGACAGTATCGACCTGGTGCAGCTGCGCGACCGGGAATGGATCGACGATCCCAGCGACGACAGTTCCTATCCGGCGTACTTCCGGCAGGCCTGTGCCACTGCCGGATTCCTGCCGAGGGTCAGTTTCTGGACCGGGGACTGGGGCATGATCCAGGCGTTGATCAAGTCCCAGCAGGCGGTCATGTTGTTCCATCCGACCAGTCGCCCGGTGGATGGAATCACCCTGCGACCGCTGACCGGAACCCCCCTCGCGCACCGTCTCGTGCTGTTGTGGCGGGATGACGCGGCCTCCACCGCGCGACGCATGATCTCAGCCCTTGAACACCTGTATCCGCAGCTGGTAGCGGAACAACCTATCTACAGCCGCTGGTGGAATGCCCATCCGGAGGCACACCCCAGAATTCCTCAGGTAGCTGGATAACCCGTTCAGTCACATGCCTTCCAGTCATACCCAAACGGCATGTCACCAGCGCGTCACGGTGGCCGATGCTTGGTGAGCGCAATGGTTCAGACCATTGATCTTCCCAGGAGCCATTGCGAACCCTGCCCCTCCTGCCAAGGAGAAGAAGTAATGCCATTCCCTGCGAAAAAGGCGCTGTTCGCGGCCGCCGTCGCCGCCGCACTGGTGGCCGCGGTACCCGCGGTACACGACGCCGTGACCTCCACGCCGACGGCTGCAACCGCCGGCAAGCGGGTCGTGAACTACTTCCCCCAGTGGGGCGTGTACGAGCGCAAGCACACGGTCGGATCCCTGGTCAAGAACGGCTCCGCCGCGGACCTGACAGTGGTCAACTACGCGTTCGCGAACATCCACGCCACCGACCTGACCTGCTTCGAGAACACCCAGTCCGTGGGTAACCCGACCGATGCGGACTACCCGAAGGACAACGCGGGCGACGCGTGGGCCGACTACCAGAAGGTCTACACCGCCGCGGAGTCGGTCGACGGCCAGGCCGACGCGGCCGACGCCAAGCTGCGCGGAAACTTCAACCAGCTCAAGAAGCTGAAGGCGAAGTACCCGAACCTCAAGGTCGTCATGTCCATCGGCGGCTGGTCCTTCTCGAAGCACTTCGCGAAGGCCGCGGCCACCGACGCGTCCCGCAAGAAGCTCGTGTCCTCCTGTATCAAGATGTTCATCGACGGCAACATCCCGTCCCGCGATGACTGGGGCACCGGCAAGCCCGCCGGTGGCGACGGCACCGCGGCAGGCATCTTCGACGGCTTCGACCTCGACTGGGAGTACCCGGGCGGCGGCGGCCTCGAAGTGAACAGCGTGGACCCCAACGACAAGGCGAACTTCACCGCCCTGGTGAAGGAGTTCCGCACCCAGCTGGACGCCAAGAAGTCCGGCATGATCCTGAGTGCGTTCACCGCGGCGGACCCGAAGAAGATCGACAAGGGTCTGGAACTGGACAAGCTCCACCAGTACTTCACGTACTTCAACGTGCAGGGCTACGACTTCCACGGTGGTTCGTGGGAGCCGAACATCACCGGCAACGCGTCGAACATCAACCTGGACCCGGCCGACCCTTCCACGGACAAGTTCTCGGTGGACATCGCCAACCAGATCTACCTGAAGGCGGGCGTCCCGGCCGACAAGATCCTGCTCGGCCTGCCGTTCTACGGCCGTGGCTGGACCGGGGTGACCACCGCCGGTGACCGCAAGGGCCTGTACCAGAAGGCAACCGGTTCGGCGAAGGGTGACTTCGAGGTGGAGCCGGGCGTCATGGCCTACAACAACGTCAAGAAGATCTGCACCGGCGACAAGGTCGTGCACGACGAGGCGTTGATCGCCACCTACTGCTACACCGGCACCGACTTCTGGTCCTACGACGACGCGTGGGTCATCGGCAAGAAGCTGGAGTACGCCAAGAAGCTGAACCTGGGCGGCGCTTATGCCTGGAACACCGCCGAGGACCCCGAGGGGGAGCTCAACAAGGAAATGGCGAAGATCAACAAGTAATACCTAGCTTTTCTCCCACCGCATCGGACCTGCTCAAGCCGATGCGGGGGCGTCCGGTGGCGGCGATCGCGCAGGGAAGTCGCAGCAGCCCGCCACCGGACGCCCATCCCTGCCCGCATCAAGGAGAATTCCCATGCGTCACTTGAAAACCAGACTGGTGGTGGCGGCAGCGGCTCTGCTGACCCCACTGCTGGTCTTCCCCCAGACGACGTCCGGCGCGCTGATGAACATCATGGGCGTGGCCGCGACCGCGGATGACTGTCGTCCCGACGGCCTGGCGTCCGGCGTGACCGGCGTGAACTACTGCCTGAACTACGACAAGGACGGCCGGGAGAAGCTGGCCAACGGCGCCACCCGCCGGACCATCGGCTACTTCACCAGCTGGCGGAACGGCGCGAACGGCCTGCCCACCTACCTGGTGAACAACATCCCGTGGGACAAAGTCACCCACCTCAACTACGCGTTCGCCCACATCGACAAGAGCAACAAGGTGTCGGTCGGCGACGACAACGCACAGAACCCGTCCACCGGGATGGAATGGCCGGGCGTACCGGGTGCCGAGATGGACCCGTCGCTGCCGTACAAGGGCCACTTCAACCTGCTGACCAAGCTGAAGAAGCAGCACCCGGACGTCAAGACCCTGGTCTCCATCGGCGGCTGGGCCGAGACCGGTGGCATCCTGAACCCGGACGGCAGCCGCGACGCGACCGGCGGCTTCTACAAGATCACCCAGGACCAGGCGAGCATCAACACCTTCGCCGACTCCACGGTGGAGTTCCTGCGTAAGTACGGCTTCAACGGCGCGGACATCGACTACGAGTACGCGACCTCGGCCAACTTCGCCGGCAACCCGGACGACTTCGACATCGCCCAGGCCAACCGGGGCAAGCTCGTCGCCGGCTACATCAGCCTGATGAAGACGCTGCGCGAGAAGCTGGACGCGGCCAGCAAGGCGGACAACAAGTACTACAGCCTGACCGCCGCGGTGTCCGGCTCCGGCTGGCTGCTGCGTGGCGTGGAGACCTACCAGGTCACGCAGTACCTGGACTACGCCAACGTGATGTCCTACGACCTGCACGGTTCGTGGAACCAGTACGTCGGCCCGAACGCCTCGCTGTTCGACGACGGCAAGGACGCCGAGCAGAAGTTCTGGGACGTGTACACCACGCCGCAGTACGAGGGCGCCGGTTATCTGAACACCGACTGGGCGTACCACTACTTCCGCGGCGCGATGCCCGCCGGCCGGATCAACATCGGCGTCGGCTTCTACACCCGTGGCTGGCAGGGCGTCACCGGTGGCACCAACGGACTGTGGGGCACGGCTCCGCTGCCCGATCAGAAGCAGTGCCCGAAGGGCACCGGTGCCAGCGTCAACTCGAAGGTGCCCTGCGGTAACGGCGCCATCGGCATCGACAACCTGTGGCACGACAACGACCTCCTGGGCAAGGAGGTGCCGTCGGGTGTGAACCCGATGTGGCACGCCAAGAACCTGGAGAAGGGCATCACCCCGGACTACCTGGCCAAGTGGGGCCTGGACCCGAGCAAGCCGGAGAACCAGGTCAAGGGCACCTACGCGCGTAACTACGACTCCACCCTGGTCGCGCCGTGGCTGTTCAACTCGGAGAAGAAGGTCTTCCTGACCACCGAGGACGAGGAGTCGCTGAAGACCAAGGCCAAGTACGTGGCCGACAAGGGCATCGGCGGCATCATGATCTGGGAGCTGGCCGGTGACTACGCCTTCGACCAGACCGCCAACGGTGGCAAGGGCCAGTACGGCTTCGGCACCACGATGATCGACACGATCAACGACGGGCTGAAGGGCGCCAAGGGCTACGGCAACCTGAAGGCCAACGCCACCCAGCCGACCTCGGTGATCAAGGGCAACCTGGAGTTCACCGGCTTCGCGCTGGGCGACAACAACTACCCGATCAACCCGACCCTGAAGCTGACCAACAATGGCACCACCGCCATCGCGGCCAACTCGACGGTCGAGTTCGACTACGGCGTCACCAACCCCGGCAGCATGACCGACCAGGGTGGAATGGGCCTCCAGGTGACCAAGAAAGATCACACCGGAGCGAATGTCGGTGGCTACAAGGGCGACTTCCAGCACGTGAAGTTCACCCTGAAGCAGGCCCTCGCGGCCGGCCAGTCGACCTCGTTCAAGGTCCAGTACTACATGCCGATGGCGAGCCCGAGCAACGTCAAGATCACCAGCGGCAGCACGTCCTACGCACTGTCGTCGGACTGGCCGCGCGGCTACACCGGCTGATCCTCGGCTGACAGCAGGCCGGCCCGCACCGTTCTCGGTGCGGGCCGGTCTTTTGCGTGGGGGTCTGTCGGGTTTGGTGGTCGGCGAAAGAGGGCTTTGGAGGAGGAGACGGGTGGCGGGCCGCGTCTTTCCTGCCTGCGTGTTGGGTGGGGCACGCCGGTCTGGGTTGTCGGGGCCGCTTCGCGGGGGACCTGAAGGACGCCATCGTTTACTTGAGCGCACTGAAGGCGTCCTTCGTTTACTTCGAGTAAACGAAGGACGCCTTCAGGTACTCACAGTCCACAATGGACGTCCGCATCGTGGGGTTTACGGCGTGTCGCACCATTTCCGCACCGTGTCGCCCCACTTGTCGCGGCTTTTATCCACGACAAGCACTACTTGTCGTGACTAATAGTCGCGACAAGTGAGCGAAAGCCCCGCGCAGCGGCCCCAACCACCCCGACCGGCGTGCCCCCGCCCGACACCCAGGCAGGAAAGACGTGCCCCCGAACCCGTCTCCGCCTCCAAAGCCATCCTTCGCCGACCACCAGAAGCACCCCACTCACCCCGCGGCGGCGGCCAGGCGATCCAGGACGTCGAGGAACACCTTCCGCTCCCCCGCCGGAATCGATGCCAGATACCCGGCCTCCATCCGGCGGATCTCCGCGCGGGCATCGCGCAGCACCGCGCGGCCGGTATCGGTCAGCGCCACGATCCGGTTGCGCCGGTCGGCCGGGTCGGGGGTGCGGCTGAGCAGCCGGCGCTCCTCCAGGCTGTCCAGCAGCGGGATGATCCGGGTCTTGTCCCGCCGCACGGTGGCCGCCAGTTCCGCCTGGGTGGGCGCGGCCGCCGATTCCAGCGCGCTGAGCAGCACGTAGTCCCACATCTCCAGGTCGTGACGCCGCAGGATCGGCTCCTCGGCCTCGACCATCGCCCTGGTCAGCCTGCCGAACGCCGCACCGAGGTCATGCCGATCGGTCATGGGCCGACGATAACCCGTTGCCAGTTCGTCTACATAGGTAGATAGTAAGCACATGCAGACTATATACGAGTTGCACTCAAGGGCGACGGCGGCGGTGGCGCCGATCGTCCAGGAGGTCTCCCCCGCAGATCTGGACCTGCCGACCCCGTGCGCCGGCTGGAATCTGGCCGCCTTGCTGGCCCACATGATCGGGCAGAACCACGGCTTCGCCGTCGCGGTGACCGGCGACGCTCCGCCGATCGCCTTCTCGCCCCGCCCGTTCTCCGCCGACGCGTACCGGGCGAGTACCCATGTACTGACGAAGGCGTTCGCCGCAGCCGATCCGGACCGGCCGGTACTGCTGGCCGAGTTCGGCGGGCACCGGCTCCCGCTGTACACGGTGATCGGTGCCCACTTCCTGGACACCCTGATCCACGGCTGGGACGTGGCCACCGCGCTGGACGGCGAGGTGGACTACCCGGCGGAGCTGGCGGCGGCGGTGCTCACCGTGGCCCGGCAGATCCCGGACGGCACTCCGTCCTTCGCCCCCGGTCTGCCCGTCGCCGACGGCGCGAGTGACTGGGAGCGCGCACTGGCCCTGTGCGGCCGGAAAATCAGGTGACGGGCTGGCTACGGTCGACCCGTGATCGAGAACCATTTCGATGAGGAGATCGCGGAAACCTACGACGAGGACGAGGCCACCCACTTCGCGGCGTCCACAGTGGACCCGGCAGTGGACCTCTTGCAGGAACTGGCGGGGGACGGCCGGGCCCTGGAACTGGGGATCGGCACCGGGCGGATCGCGCTGCCCCTGGCGGCGCGCGGTGTTCCGGTGCACGGCATCGACCTCTCCGAGGCGATGGTGCGGCGGCTGGAAGCCAAACCGGGCGGCGCGAACATCGGCGTGACCATCGGCGACTTCGCCACCACCACGGTGGCCGGCGAGTTCACGCTGGCCTACCTGGTGTTCAACACGATCATGAACCTGACCTCGCAGCAGGCGCAGGTCGACTGTTTCCGGAACGCGGCGGCGCACCTGGCACCGGGCGGCCGGTTCCTGATCGAGGTGGGCGTACCGGACCTGCGCAGGTTGCCGCCCGGGCAGCTCACGGTGCCGTTCCACGTCGGCGCGGAGCACTGGGGGTTCGACACCTATCGCCCCGCGACGCAGTACATGGCCTCGCACCACCTGCACTGGGAGGACGGGCAGGCCCGGTACTCGGTCTGCCCGTTCCGCTACGTCTGGCCCGCCGAGCTGGACCTGATGGCCCAGCTCGCCGGGATGCGACTGCGGTCGCGCTGGGCCGGCTGGGACCGCGGCCCGTTCGGCGACGACAGCGAGCAGCACATCTCGGTGTGGGAGAAGGTCAGCTGAGTCCGATCGGCAAGAGTGCGGTTCCGAAGTTGACGATGTTCGCGGCGAGGAACGAGCCCCGAACATCGTCAACTTCGGGGCACTTGGCGGGGCGTTCACCTTCGCGCAGCTGGACCCTGATGCCGAGGACGACAGTCCCCGCCCTGCTGGATACCAGCTGATTCCGCCGGGACCCGGGTCGCACCGGGTCCCAGCGGAGCTTTCAGGGGGCGATCAGCCCACCGCGACCGGATCGGGAGCGGGCTTCTCATCCAGCTCGGCGCCCTCGACGTCCAGGCTGGGCAGCCGGCGCAGCCAGCTCGGCAGCCACCAGGCGCTCTCGCCGAGCAGCGCCAGCGCGGCGGGCACCAGCACCATGCGGACCACGAAGGCGTCCGCGAAGATGCCGATGGCCAGCGCGAACGCGATGCTCTTCACCGTCGCCTCACCGGAGGGCACGAAGCCGGAGAACACGGCGAACATGATCAGCGCGGCGGCGACCACGACCGGAGCGGCCTGCCGGAATCCGGTGCGGATCGCGTACAGGGGACGTTCGCCGCGGTGATGCGCCTCGTGCATCCGGGAGACCAGGAAGATCTGGTAGTCCATGGCCAGGCCGAACAGGATGCCGATCACCAGGATCGGGGTGAGGCTGATCAGCGGGCCCGCCTGATCCAGGTTGACCAACCCGCCGAGGTGGCCCTGCTGGAACACGGCGACCGTGGCTCCGAGGGACGCGCCGACGGTGAGCAGGAAGCCGAGCACGCCGACCAGGGGCACCAGCAGCGACCGGAACACCAGCACCAGCAACAGCAGGGCCAGGCCGACGACGACCGCCAGGTAGATCGGCAGCGCCTTGTTCAGCGACGCGGCGACGTCCACGCTGATCGCGGTGGTGCCGGTGACGGAGAACCGCGCACCATCCACAGTGGACAGTCGGTCCCGCAGGTCCGCGACGAGCTTCTCGGTGTCCGCGCTGGTCGGACCGGACTTCGGGATAACGGTGACCAGGGCGGCGGTGCCGCTCGCACTGGGCGTCGGCGGGGCCACGAAGACGACGTCGTCCATGCCCTGGATGGCGCCGACGGCCTTCGCCGCGCCGGCCACCGCGTTGTCGCCTTCGACGAGCACGATCAGCGGGCCGCCGAATCCGGGGCCGAACGCGTCGTTGATCAGCTTCTCCGCCCTGGCCTGGGTGGAGTCGCTCGGCGGCTGCGGCACCAGCGTGGTGCGCATCTCGGCCACCGGCAACGCGATCGCGCCCAGGGCGAGCACCGACAGCAGCACCGCGACGACCCGGTTCTTGGTGACCAGGGTGATCCAGCCGCGGAAGAATCCGCGATCGGACACGGGGGCGGCCGTGCGCTGCTTACGCGGCAGCACCCGGCGGCCGAGCAGGCTGAGCACGGCGGGCACCAGGGTGATGGCGACCAGCACCGCGACCACGATGGTCGCCGCGGCGGCCAGGCCCATCTGGGTCAGGAACGGGATACCGGCGACCGACAGGCCCAGCAGGGCGATGACCACGGTGAGGCCGGCGATCACCACGGCGGATCCGGAGGTGCCCACGGCCTTCGCCACGGCCTCGCCGACGTCGGCGCCGCCACGCAGTTCCTGGCGGTAGCGGTTGATGATGAACAGGGCGTAGTCGATACCGACGGCCAGGCCGAGCATGGAGGCCAGGATCGGCGTGGTCGACTGCAGCTGGAAGAAGCCGCTGGCGATGGTGATGCCCAGGACGCCGACACCGACGCCGATGCCCGCGCTGAGCAGGTTCATCCCCGCGGTGATCAGCGAGCCGTAGGTCAGCGCGAGCACGGCCAGGGCGACGACGATGCCGATGGCCTCGGCCGGTCCGCCGACGTTCGGCGGCGGCTGCACCGCGGTGCCGGTGACCTCGACGGACAGGCCGCCGGTGCGGGCCTGCGCCACGGCGTCCAGCAACGCGTTCTGGTTGTCGGTGCCGACCTCGCCGGTGCGCACGCCGTAGGTGACGGTGCTGTACGCGGTGGTCTGCGCCGGGTTGATCGAAGCCAGCTTGGGGTTCAGCGGGTTGGTCGCCGAGACCACGCCGGGCAGGATGGACAGCTTCGTGACCAGGGCCGCCACCGCCTGCGCGTGCTGCGGAGTGGTGATCTTCTCGCCGGCGGGAGCCTGGATGACCACCTTGGCGGACGCGGTGTTGCCTGCCGGGAACTGCTCACCGATGCGGGTCAGCGCGGTGGTGGACTCCTGCCCGGGGATCGAGATGGCGTTCGTGGTCGCACCGGACAGGGTGGCCGCGCCGGCCCCGGCGCCGAGCAGCACCAGCACCCACACCAGCAACACGGTCAGTCGGCGCCGGTGCGCGCCCAGTCCTAAGCGGTACAGCAGTCGAGCCATGTCAGGTCTCCGATCTGTGGCCGAGAGCGTCGAAGCAGGTGTCGATGATCTGGTCCCTGGTGGCGCCGACCCGGCCGGCGACGAGGGTGAGCACGCCCATGGCGGACAGCGCGCCGATGAGCCGGACGTGCCGGTCGGGGCGGTCCTCGGCGAACAGCTCGCCGATGCGCAGGTCCTCGTCGTTCAGGCCGGGTTCGCCGGGCGCGGTGATCGGTCGCAGCAGCAGCGAGACGATGCCGGGGCGGGCGAGGGCGAAGTCGGTCAGCAGTTCCAGCACGCGACGGTCCCGCCGCGGACCGGCGGGCAGGTCCGTCACCTGGTCGAGGACGACCTGTGCCTGGCGGCGGCCACATTGCAGGGCGGCGGCGTGCAGCGCCTCCTTGGTCGGGAAGTGGTGCAGCAGGCCGGCCTTGGACAGGCCGACGGCGTCCGCGAGGGCCTGCAGCGAGGTCCGCTCGAACCCGTGCAGCGCGAACAGCGCGGCGGCCAGGTCGAGGATCCGCTCGTCGGCCGCCTCCCGGAGAAGACGTGTCACCCCATCGAGGGTACGGAAACTATCGACCGATTCGGTAGGTAAAGCGACCGAACTGGTCGGTAACCTTCGTCACCCGGCTATGGGGAGGGAGCACTTTCCATGGAAAGTGCCCGAGGGGAGCAGTTTCTGCAGAAAGTGCTAGACGCTGCGCAGAACGGAGACGACCACGCCGAGGATGGCGGCGTTGTCGCCGTCGATGACCTCGTAGGCGGGGTTGCGCGGTTCCAGGAACACGTGGCCGTTGCGCTTGCGGTAGACCTTGACCGTGGCCTCTTCGTCGATCATCGCGGCGACGATCTGCCCGGAGTGCGCCTCGTGCTGCTGCTTGATCACGACGATGTCGCCGTCGCAGATGGCGGCGTCGATCATCGAGTCACCGCGCACCCGCAGGCCGAAGACGTTGCCGCGGCCGGTGAGCTCGCGGGGCAGGGTGAGCTGGTCGTCCAGGTGCTCCTCGGCGGTGATCGGCACACCGGCGGCGATGTGGCCGACGACCGGCACGCTGACCGAGGACTCGTCGGTCCGCTGCCCGCCGCCGTCCCGCAGGAACGCGCGCACGTCGATCGGCCGGACCACGTTGTCGCTGCGGCGGAGGAAGCCCTTCTCCTCCAGCGCGGCCAGGTGCTTGGACACCGAGGAGGACGATTTCAGGCCGACGGCGTCGCCCAGCTCCCGGGTGCTCGGCGGGTAGCCGTGCCGCATCACGTGGTCCCGGAGGGTCACCAGGATGCGCTGCTGCCGCTCGGGCAGCGCGGAGGCGTCGAGCTGGCCGAACACATCGAAATCGTCGTAACCGGACATCCTGCACATCGTAGAGGTGCGGTTTTACTGCTAGGCCACCGGCATCGCGCTGCGCAGCCCGAGTGCCACCAGCACGCTCCCGGTGATCCGACTCATGATCACCGTGAACCGGTCCGAGCCGATGACCTGCCGGGTGGCCGCGACCACCTGGGTCCAGATGCTCAGCCAGCCGACCGCGACCAGCACGTGGGCCGCCAGCAGTAACCCGATCTGCGGCAGCAGCGGGCGCTGCGGGTCCAGGAACTGCGGCGCCAGGGTCAGGTACACGGCGGCGGCCTTCGGATTGAGCACATTGCCGAGCAGCGCCTGGACGTAGGCGCCGTGCCCGGTCCACGGCAGCCGCCTGGCCTTACGCGTGGCCCGCAGCGTGGAGATCCCCAGCCACACCAGGTAGAGGGCGCCGAGCAGCCTGATCACGGTGAACGCCTCCGCCGAGCGCATCACGATGGCGGACAGGCCCAGCGCGGCCAGGGTTGCGTGCACGCACAGTCCGGTCGCGGTCCCGGCGGCGACCAGCAGCCCGTCCCGCCGCCCGCCCGCCAGGACCCGCTGGGTGACCAGCGTGACGCTGGCGCCGGGGGTCAGGCAGATCGGGATGACGGCCAGGGTGAAGCCGAGCAGCAGGTGCGGGTTCACCACAGATCACCGTCCCGGATGTGGTCCAGCCACCGGGTCAGCTCCGCCCGGTCCTGATCCGGCGCGTCCGGGTTGTGCCGCAGCCACGCCCAGACCATGTCCGGCAGCCAGTGCGGCAACTCCCCGTCCAGGCCGGTCAGCGTGCTCAGCAGGGGCGCGGCGGTGAGCCGGGTGCCGTTCTTCGCCAGCCACCGCCGGGAGTGCTCCAGCACCTGGTCCAGCTGCCGTGTCCGGTGGACGACCATCATCTGCAACAGTTCGATCGCCCCTGGCCGCTCGTGATTCCGGTCGAGCCACCGGAGCGCGTATCCGTGTAGCCGCAGCCGGTCCTGTCCCCGGTGGCCGGCACTGAGCAGCCTGCCGATCAGCATTCCGCAACTGCGGTGCTCCGCCTCCGCTGCGACCAGTACCTCCGCCAGTTCCCGGTATTTCCGCCGGAGTTCCAGGTCCGGCTCCGCCCCCAGCGCCAGTCGCAGCACCGAAGCGGCGGCCTTGACGTCCTGAGCCTGTTCCAGCCACGCGGTGACGAACACCGCCAGACGCCGGCGATCCGTTCCCGCCCAGCCCGGGGCCAGCAGGGCGACGAGCACCGACTCGGCTCCCGGCCGGCCGAGGTCCTCCGCCAGCCAGTCGAACACCTCGGACAGCACGGCGGTGACATGGCGGGCTTCCAGCCGGCCCGCGGCCAGCTCACGGAGCACGTCGGCGCCACGCTTGTGTCCCAGGTTCGCCGGTAACCACCGCGCCAGGTAGCCGGCGACCCGGTCCTGGACGGCATCGTCCAGGTCGCTGCCGAGCAGCGCCCTGAGCGGCAGCGCGGACTCCCCGGAATCCGCGCGGACGGCCAGCCAGTCCAGCGCCTGCCGGACGACGGGCTCCCGGAGTTCCGGGGGCGGATCCAGGTACAACAGCCGGCCGAGGACCAGATACTCGACCGGGGATTCCGGCCGCCTCCGCAGCCAGGCGAGCACCTGCCCGGTGGCTCGTCCGGTGTGCCATCCGGACAGGCCGGGCAGCAGCAGGGAGGCGGCCAGCTGGCCGAACTGCGAACTGAACGGGTGGAATTCCAGCCAGCGCAGGGCGAATTCGGCGCCCGCCGTCCGTTCGTCCTCGGTGAGATCCTGGCCGAGTAGCCCGGACAGAACCGGCTGCGCGTCGGCCAGCCGGTGGTGGTCCGCCAGCCAGGTCAGCGCGGAGGGAACGATCAGGTCCCGGGTATCCGCCGCGAGCCGGGTACCGAGCGCCCGGCCCAGGACGAAGGGCACCTCCCGCGCCGTGCCGTTCGCGGCCAGCCAGCGGCAGGCGTACCCGACCACGCGGTGCCGCTCGGTGCCGGTCAGCTTCCCGGAGAGCAGCGAACCGAGCAGCGAACTGGCCTCCGGCCGGGCCGCCTTCCTGTCCAGCCAGGGAAAGGCCTGCTGAATCGTCTGTTCCCGGTCCTCGACGGCCACCCGCAGACCGAGCTGGGTCAGCGGTGACGGACGTGGCCGGACCGCCGCCGAGGTCACCATGGCAGCGGGGACGGCCGCGATGACCCGGCGCCGGATATCCGGATCCAGCCGCAACAGCGGTTCGTAGACGGCGGGCGCGTTATCGGCATTGGGGTACTTCCGCAGCCAGCGCAGCGCGTGCGCCACGACCCGCCGGTGCTCCGCCGCCCCCAGCGGACCGCGCAGCAGGGCCTGGAGCTGGAAACCCGCCTCCGCGTTCTTGGCGTGCACATCCAGCCAGGCCAGTGAATGGCCGGAGACGGCGGCCCGGTCCTCCGGCGTCAGCTCATCCTCCAGCAACGCGCGGAGCAGGAACCGGGCCTCCTTCCGCCAGCCGTTGGCGGCGGTCCAGCTGATGGCATGGGACATCGCCGCGCGCCGGCGTTCCCCGGACAGCGGCAGCTCCAGCAACTGCTGGAGCAGGGCGGTCGACTCCGGTCTCCTGCCGTACAAGTCCAGCCAGACGAATACCAGCTGCTCGGCGTGTTCCCGGTCGGCGGGGCGCAATGACAGGCCCAGCAGCGAGCGCAGTACGGCTCCGGCGTGCGATTCCGTGGCGCGTTCCGCCAGGTGGCCGAGGATGCGCCCGGCGATCCCCGGTGGCAGCTCGGTGTCCGCCGGGACCTCGAGCAGCGCCCGGTACAGCCAGATCGCCCTCGGCTGCGCGTGATGGAGATCCAGCCAGTGCGCGAGACACTCCATCGACCGGGCCCGCTCGGTCTCGTCCAGCGGGGCGGTCAGCAGCCCGCCGAGCAGCAGAGCCGCGCCGGGCTCACAGCCGAAGACCTCCAGCCATCCGAAGCAGTCCGCGATCACCTCCCGCAGGTCGTCGGCGTGCTGTCCGGTCTCCAGCAACGCCAGCAACATCGTGCGGGACTCGAAGTCCTGCCTGCGCAGTGCGAGCCAGGCTTTCGCCGGGCCGCGGACCTGCTGGGAGACCTGCGGGCCGAAGTCGCGCAACAACGCCTTCAGCACGAAGTTGGCCCCGAGCTCGGTGTGGTGGGTGTCCAGCCAGCGCAGGGCGAACTCCACCACCTCGGCGCGGATCTCCTTGCCCGGCGGGCATTCCAGGAACCGGCCCAGGACGAAGGTGGCCTCCCGGTCGCCCGGCGCGGTCAGCCAGGCCAGGGCATAGCGGTGTATCCGGTCCCGGTGTTCCTCCGGGACCGGCGAGGCCAGCAGGGAACTCAGGACGAAGTCCGTGCCCGGCGCATCCGGGTGCTCGTCCAGCCAGGCCGCGGTGAACTCCACCAGGCGCCGGTAGTCGTCGTCGGCGAGTGTCCGCGGCAGCAGGCGCCGCAGCAGGAAGTCGACCTCGCCGGCGCGGGGAAACGCGGACACCCACTCCAGCGCGTACCGGATGACGTCGGGCGGCACGGTGGCCGAGTCCGGGTCCAGGAGATGCCGCAGGACGGGCCCGGCTTCCTGGGTGCCGTGATAGTCGGCCAGCCAGGCCAGCGCCCTGGCCAGGACCTGCTCGTCCGGCTGGGCCGAACACAGCGGTGCGAGCACCATGTTCGCCTCCGGCCGACTGCCATGGGCGGCCAGCCACGGCACGGCGAGGCCCGCGACGCGGCGCGCGTCGTCCGCGCCCAGGTCGCGGGACAGCAATGCGGCGAACACGAACCTCGCCTGGAACTCGGTGCGCCGGGCATCCAGCCAGTTCAGGGCATGGTCGAGCACGGTGGCCCTGTCCTGCTCGCTGGTCGCGTGCCGGATGATCCGGGACAGCACGAAACTGGCCGACACGGTGTACCGGTAGCGGTTCAGCCATTGCAGGCCCACCGCGATCAGCGCGGTGTTGTCGGCCGAGTTGCGGGCCGATAGGCCCCGGTACAGCAGGTGCCTGGCGGCCACGTGCTCGGCGTTGCGACTCAGCCACTGCCCGGCGATCGGCTCCCACCAGGCGTCCAGGGTCGAGTCCCACGCGGGGTTCTCGACCAGGGAGCCGAGGGCGAAACCGGCTTCGTCGGCGTCCCCGTCGAAGATGGTCCCCACCCGGCCGGCGTTCGCGACAAGCCAGCCGGAACAGCCGGCCCGCAGCCGGTCGGCCCGCTGCACCAGGATCAGGTCCCGGATCAGCCGGTTGAGGCTGGACGACATCCGGCCGAAGGAGCGGGCGGTCCGCATGCTCGCGGTCAGCAGCCGGTCCAGGACCGCGGCCCGGGGTATTCCGGTTCCCGGCCGCAGCAGCACGGTGTCCAGCAGCTGGTCGGCCACGGTGTCGTGCACCGTGGTGAGGCCCTCCGGCCCGTCCACCAGCCAGCCCATGGCCTTGGTGAGCAACTCCAGGATGTGCTCGGCGTCCTCCGCGGATCCCAGCAGCGCGGTGAGCACGGCCAGCAGGTTCTCCGGCGGTTGCGGGCACAGGGCCGCGATCAACGCGCAGGCCAGTTCATGGTCGGACGGCTCGGCGGCGTTGCTCTGGAACGCGGGCCGGTCCACGGCCAGGCGATCCTCGGCGAGGCGGCGGCGGATCCAGCCGCTCAGTTCGCCCGAGCGGATATCGGGGGTCGCCACCGCCAGCCGGCCCGCCCGGGCGGCGTTCTCGGCCTCCGTCGCCACCAGCATCGCGACGACCGGACGGGCGCCGCAGAGCGCGAGCAGCCGGCTCCGCTCCATCACCGCGGCGGCCTGGGGCGCCAGGGTGTCCAGGATGTTCTCGATGATCCGGCCGGTCTGCTGCGCTCCCGGGGACACCGGGATCTGCTCGAACAGGGTCTGCAGCTTGACGCTGTTCTCCAACTGCCACCCGGGTCGGGCGGCGGCCAGCAGCGCCAGCCGGATACCCGCTTTCGCGGCCTCGGGCAGCAACCGGTGCCGGATGGCGTTCAGGTCCAGTCCGGTGCACTCGTTGAGATAGTCGATGATCACCAGCACCCGGCGGGATCCCGTACGTTCGATCACCGTGGTCAGGTCCGACTCGGTGACTGCGGGTTCCCCCGGCTTGACGTGCAGTACCGTCCAGCCGCGCTGCTCGGCGAGATCGCCCACCTGCATGCAGGTACGGGTCTTGCCCGCACCCGCGGGCCCGACCAGCAGCACCCCTCTGGTTCCGGCATCCCGGTCGAGCTGGTCCAGTACCCGTGCGGGATGCGCCGCCGAGTCGGCAGGCGGCGGGACGAACGGCAGGGTGTCCTCACGCAGGTTGCGCATCAGGCCGGTGAGCCCGGCCTTCTCATCGGTGTGCCGGACGATGCCGCGAATGTCCTCCGGGCTGTCGTTCGCCGCGTACAGCGGAACCAGATCGGCGGGTCCGGCTTTGACCTCGTAGGTGAAGTACGTATCCGCGAGCAGGGCGCTCACCCGGATCGCCTCGACCCTGCCGGTGGTGAACCGCTCCGGAACGGCGATGACCACGCCCAGCAGCAGCCGGAAGTCCTCGCTGAACACGGGACTTCCCGAATATCCGGCCCACGGTGATTTGGCCGAGCGGTCCCGAGGCGCATCCAGGTCGGTGTTCAGCACCCAGCGGCCGTCCTCGGTTCCCGCGGTGGGCATGACCTGCCAGCGGCCGATCTCCGTCCTGCGCTCCCCGGCGTCCGTGACCCGGGCCCAGGGATAGCCGGCCGTCACACAGGTGACCGCGGAAGTGCCGGGCAGATCACCCCAGCTGGTCTGTACCTCGTCGGGCGTCCACGGCGAATCGGACAGCCGCAGCAAGGCCGCGTCCAGCCCCGCTGGTTTCCCGGTCCACTGCACCTCGGCATCGATGGACTCCGCGCTGCCCGGGAGGGTCACCGTGCACCGGGCCCCGCGTTCACCCACCACATGACCGGCGGTCAGGACGAGGTTTCCGGCCACCGCGAACCCGGTGCCGGTGTGTACGCCGTCGACCACCACCACCCTGGGGTGCGGTGCGGCGCGCTCACTCACCGATGAGGGTTTCACCGCCGCGCTCCCGGTCCACCGGTTTGAGCGACAGGGTGATGCGGTGCGAGGCCGATCCGGCCTTCTCCCGGCTGCCGCCGATGGACAGCACCTGCCACATGGAGGCCTTGCCGTCGACCTTGCGGGTGTTCTTCAGCGCGACCTCGAGCTGCAGCTCGATCGATTCCACCGAGAAGCCGATCCGTTCACCATCTCCGGCCTCGATCGCCTCGGCGAGCTCGGCCCGTAACTGGCCGATGGCCACCGGGAGCGAGACACCGTATTCGTCGAAGACCAACGGACCCGGTTCGGCATCCGATTCGTGCATTCCACTCGCTCCTGTCCCACGGCATGGCGAGGGGACATCCCCCATCGATTCCCACTCTACCCAACATGATCACCAGAAGGGGTGACGACCTGCATCGATTGGGACTACGCGGGACGAGTGAATGTGCGGAAATTGCTACTCGCCGCAATAAATAATCCGATATCCGATCACTTCGGTCTCGAATGTTTCATTAATCGCTTGACGGCCGATAAACAGTATGGCCTGGTGAAACAGGCACTCCACCGTTCACCAGTCCGACTCGCACACTTCAGAAAGGCGCGATGCGGCAATGTCCGATCCTCTGGAAAGGAGCCTTCAGATGAGGCACCTGGCCACCTTGGGGGCGCGGGGAACCGGACAAGTCGCATCGGATCCGGCCCCTCCCCGCGTTCACCAACGCTCCACCCGCACCCAGGACAGCGTGTTGCCGACCTGCTGTCCCAGGTCCACCGGCGGGGTCCGCAGGACCAGCCGATCCCCGTCGAGCTCGTGGAACCGGATCTGTTCCTCGCCGACCCAGTTGGGGAACAGGCTCGCGGTGACCTTGTGCGCGATGTGGTCCCCGCGCACCTCGAAACCTCCGCTGTAGGAGACGAACGTGGAGTACGCGGCAGCGCGCTCCGCCTCCGTGCCGCCCAGCGGGTTGTCCCCGGAGACCGGCGGCCGCTCGGCGGCCCAGAGCTGGCCGGTCATGAAACCGCCCGGCGTGTAGACCAGGGAGCCGCCACCGCCCTCGCCGAAGGGGTGTACCTCGGTGCCGTCCGGCAGGGTCGCCGTCCAGCTCACCAGTTCCCACCGGCCGTGGATGTCCAGGCTCATCGCACTCCCCCTGTGTTCAGTCCAGTTCGGGCCAGCTCAGCACGGTCGATCCCCAGGTTAGTCCGGCGCCGAACGCGCTGAGCAGGATTCGGTGTCCGGCGATCAGCGTGCCGTCGGCGTGCGCGTCGTGCAGCGCGAGGGGGATGGAGGCGGCGCTGGTGTTGCCGACCCGGTGGATGTTGGAGACCACGGCGTCCTCGGGCATGCCGAGCCGTTTCGCGGTGGCCTGCAGGATCCGGATGTTGGCCTGGTGGCCGACGAACCGGTCGACGTTGTCGACCAGCCAGCCGGCCCGTTCGAGCACGGTGACGGAGGATTCGGCCATCCGCGCGCAGGCTTCCCGGAACACGGCGGTGCCCTGCATGGCCAGGTAGCGCTCGGCGGGCACGTCGGTGAGCCGCTTGCGGCACCCGCCGGCCTCCACCCACAGCAGGCCGGCCTGGCCGCCGTCGCTGTGCAGGTCGAACGGGCCGAGGGCACCGGGCTCGTCGGGCTCGCCCGCCCGCAACAGCACCGCCCCGGCGCCGTCACCGAAGATCGGCACCGTGCCCCGGTCCTCGGGGTCGATCAGGGTGGTCAGGGTGTCGGCGCCGATGACCAGCACGGACCGCGCGATCCCGGCCGCGATGAGCCCGGTTCCGGTGGCCAGGCCGTAGATGAACCCGGTGCACACCGCGTTCACGTCGTAGGCCGCGGCGGTGCCGAGGCCCAGCCGGGCGGCGACCTGCGGTGCGCTGGCCGGGCAGGGCTGGTCCGGCGTGGAGGTGGCCAGGACGACGGCGTCCGCCCCGCGTCCCCGGAGTGCCTGCTCCCCGGCCTGGACGGCGAGGTCCGCGGTGGACTCTCCCGGTCCGCTTATCCGGCGTTCGGTGATGCCGGTGCGGGTACGGATCCAGTCATCCGACGTGTCCAGCCGGGTGGAGAGTTCGTGGTTGTCCACGATCCTGGCGGGCAGGGCGGAACCGATTCCGGCGAGCACAGCTGCAGGCACTGCAGGACCTTTCGGTGGGGGTTGCCACTACCTTCGGCATCCCCCACCGGCCGGTTGGCGTGTTCACCCGATTGCGGGCGCGTGCAGCACTATCCCAGATGGTGGATCAGGCGGTCGCAGGTACCTGGCCACGCACACCCGCGGCGAGTTCCTCGGTCAGCTTCCGGACGGCGGCCTCGGATTCCCGGGCCGCGGAGACGAAGGCCGAACCGACGATGACGCCGTCCGCGTAGCCGGCCACCTCGGCGGCCTGGACACCGCTGCGCACCCCGAGACCCACGCCGATGGGCAGGTCAGTGTGCTTGCGGGTGCGGGCCACGATCTCCGGGGCCGCGCTGCTCACCGCGTCCCGGGCGCCGGTGACGCCCATGATCGAGGTGGCGTAGACGAAGCCGGAGCTCTGCGCCGTGGTCATCGCGATGCGCTCCTCGGTGGAGGACGGCGCGACCAGGAAGATCCGGTCCAGCGAGTGCTCGGTGGCGGCGGCGATCCAGTCGGCTGCCTCATCCGGAACCAGATCCGGGGTGATCAGGCCGTGGCCACCGGCCGCGGCCAGGTCCCGGGCGAACCGCTCGACACCGTAGGCGAAGACCGGGTTCCAGTAGGTCATCACCACGGCGGTGGCGCCGGCGTCGGAGATCGTCTGCACGGTCTCCAGCAGGTGCTTGATCTTGAAGCCGTTCGCCAGGGCCTCGTCGGCGGCGGCCTGGATCGTCGGGCCGTCCATCACCGGGTCCGAGTAGGGCAGGCCGACCTCGACGAGGTCACAGCCCGCCTCGACCATGGCCTTCAGCGTGGCCTTGCCACCGTCCACGGTCGGGAATCCGGCGGGCAGGTAGCCGATCAGCGCGGCCCGGTCCTCGGCCTTCGCCTTCGCGAAAACGTCCGCGACGCTCATTTGTCGTCTCCCAGCATGCCGAAGTAGCGGGCGGCGGTGTCCACGTCCTTGTCACCGCGACCGGACAGGTTCACCACGATGACCGCGTCCGGGCCCAGCTCCTTGCCGAGCACCAGGGCACCGGCCAGGGCGTGCGCCGACTCGATCGCCGGGATGATGCCCTCGGTCC
The DNA here is from genome assembly GCA_003600225.1 of Pseudonocardiaceae bacterium YIM PH 21723. Classification (GTDB taxonomy): domain Bacteria; phylum Actinomycetota; class Actinomycetes; order Mycobacteriales; family Pseudonocardiaceae; genus QZFT01. The sequence goes on along the minus strand of QZFT01000059.1, from coordinate 12,302 downwards.
GGCTGAGCAGCTGGAACGCGTCCATCGCCTCGGCGTCGGTGACCGCGCGGTATTCCGCCCGGCCCGCGTCCTTCAGGAACGAGTGCTCCGCGCCGACGCTGGGATAGTCCAGCCCGGCCGAGATGGAGTGCGATTCGACGGTCTGACCGTCCTCGTCCTGCAACAGGTAGGACTTGCTGCCGTGCAGGATGCCCGCCGTGCCGACGGACAGGGTCGCGCCATGCCGGCCGGTCTCCACGCCGTCACCGCCGGGCTCCAGGCCGACCAGCCGGACGGACGGGTCGTCGATGAAGCCGTGGAAGATGCCGATGGCGTTGGAGCCACCGCCGACACAGGCGGCGACCGCGTCGGGCAGCTTGCCCGTCATGGCCAGCACCTGGGCGCGGGCCTCGATGCCGATGATCTTGTGGAAGTTGCGCACCATCACCGGGAACGGGTGCGGGCCGGCCGCGGTGCCCAGCAGGTAGTGGGTGTGGTCGACGTTGGCGACCCAGTCGCGCAGCGCCTCGTTGATCGCGTCCTTCAGCGTGCGGGAACCGCTGGTCACCGGGATGACCTCGGCGCCGAGCAGCCGCATCCGGGCCACGTTCAGCGCCTGCCGCTGCGTATCCACCTCGCCCATGTAGACGACGCAGTCCAGGCCGAGCAGCGCGCAGGCGGTGGCGGTGGCCACGCCGTGCTGACCGGCGCCGGTCTCGGCGATGACCCGCTTCTTGCCCATCCGCTTGGTGAGCAGCGCCTGACCCAGGACATTGTTGATCTTGTGTGAGCCGGTGTGGTTGAGGTCCTCGCGCTTGAGCAGGATGCGGGCACCGCCCGCGTGCTCGCTGAACCGCGGCGCCTCGGACAGCAGCGACGGCCGGCCGGCGTAGTCACGCAGCAGCCGGGCCAGTTCGGCGTTGAACTCGGAATCCTCGCGGGCCTTGTCGTACTCCGCCGAGAGCTCGTCGATGGCCGCGATCAGCGCCTCGGGCATGTAGCGGCCGCCCCAGGGACCGAAGTGGCCTCGCTCATCGGGGTCGTGCGGTGTGCGGGCGTGTGTGCCCGCGAACGACTCTTCGAACAACCCCGTCATGGAACTCCCTTTAGATCTCAAAAGCGGGTCGGGCGGGGGCAGGCCGGGTGGGATCCGGCGGTGACCAGCTCGGCCACCGAGGTCCGCGGGTTCTCCGCGGTCACGAACCGCTCTCCCACCAGCACCGCGTCGGCGCCGACCCCGGCGAGGGACAGCAGGTCCCTCGTCCCCCGCACACCCGACTCGGCGATCTTGAGCACCGGTCCGGGCAGGCCGGGGGCGATCCGGCCGAAGGTGTCCCGGTCGACCAGCTGGGTGTGCAGGTCGCGGGCGTTCACCCCGATCACCTGCGCGCCCGCTTCGAGCGCGCGGTCTGCCTCCTCGGCGTTGTGCACCTCGACCAGGGCGACCATCCCGAGGGACTCGACCCGATCCAGCAACGCCATGAGCGCATTCTGTTCAAGGGCCCCGACGATCAGCAACACGATATCCGCTCCGTGGACCCGGGCCTCGTGCACCTGATAGGGGCTGATGATGAAGTCCTTGCAGATGATGGGCACATTCACCACGGCGCGCACGGCGGCCAGATCGGCCAGGGAGCCGCCGAAATGCCTGCCCTCGGTCATCACGCTGATCGCCCGGGCGCCACCGGCCTCGTACTGCCGGGCCAGGTCGGCCGGATCGACGATGTCGGCCAGTTCACCCGTCAGGGGGCTACGGCGCTTCACCTCGGCGATCACGCCGATTCCGGGGGCCTTCAGGGCGGAGAGTGCGTCCCGGGGAGCCGGGGCCAGCGAGGCCCGTTCCTTCATCTCCTCGAAGGAGATCGACGACTCCCGGACCACGAGGTCGGCGCGTACACCCTCGAGGATGGACTCCAGGACGCTCACGCGGCTTCCTCGCTGACGCTCGTCAGCCGCGTTCGCGGAGCTCCGGCGCTGGATTGTTCGCTCGCAAGCTCGCTCACGCGCTCTCCTCACTGCAAGGCTGCCGATCTCAAAGGCCAGTGTCTCAGCCGCGAAATCGGACGTGCCGCCCGTACCCGCACTCCAACGGGATCACCGCTTGCGGTGTTCCCTCCCCGGTAACCGATGGTAACCCTCGTCCATCTGGGTTCCGGGGGCGGGGTCGGTGAATCAGTCCTGCGTAGCAAGGCCCTTGGCGTCGCGGGAGTCCGTCGGATCGGTGCCCTCGCTCAGCTCGTCCCACATGCCGCGCTCCCGGTTGACGGGAGTCTCCTCGCGCCGGGCGGCCGGGATCGTGTAATTGCCGCCGAACCGGGGCATCTGGTTCCCGCGCATCACCAGCAGGCCGCCCGCCATCATCAGCAGCAGCGGGCCGAGCGCGCCCGCGCCCTGGCTCACCGAGGCGGGCACCCAGGTCAGCCAGACCGTGTCGACCGGAGCCCGGTAACCCCAGGAGATCGTGCCGAACACCGAGTAGCAGACCCCATAGACCTCGTAGATGCCGACGCCGAACAGGACGAGGCCCAGCAGCCTGCGCCAGGTGCTGTTGGCGGCGATCACCGCGGCGATGGCGGCGAGCGCCACCAGCGCCACCGCGCCCAGCTCGGGACGCAGCTCGGAGCCGGCGATCACCGTGCGGGTGGCGGGCTGCCCGGCAGCGGCGGGCAGGATGAAGTTGATCCAGGGCAACCTGCTGGACAGCCCGAGCACCGCGGCCGAGCAGGCGAGCAGCAGCACCACCGCCCATAACGCGCGGCGGTGCTGGGTCTGGGTGCCGGTTTTCTGCTGCGGGTTGCTCATGATCATGCGGCCTCTCGCCTGCCCTGTGCCCGTCTACCTTGGGCTCGCCGGTGCCTCGATGCTGGTCACCGCGAGATCAAGAGTGCCCGCGGCGGCGATCGCGGACAACACGGCTCCCGCCTTGTTCAGGCATTCGGTGTCCTCCGCTACCGGATCGGAGTCAGCCACGATCCCGCCTCCTGCCTGTACGTATGCGGTGCCGCTCCGGATCACCGCGGTGCGGATCGCGATCGCGGTGTCGGCGTCCCCGGCGAAGTCCAGGTAGCCGACCACGCCGCCGTACAGGCCGCGCCGGGTGGGTTCCAGTTCCTCGATGAGTTCCATGGCCCGTGGTTTCGGCGCTCCGGAGAGCGTTCCGGCGGGGAAACAGGCGGCAATGGCGTCGAACGCCGTCTTTCCTTCGGCCAGCTGCCCGGTCACCGTGGACACGATGTGCATGACGTGGCTGTACCGCTCGATCCGGAAGAAGTCGGCGACGTGCACCGAACCGGCCTGGCAGACCCGGCCGAGGTCGTTGCGCCCGAGGTCGACGAGCATCAGGTGCTCGGCACGCTCCTTCTCGTCCGCGAGGAGGTCCTTCTCCAGCAGCAGATCCTCGTCCGGATCGGCAGACCTCCACCGGGTGCCTGCGATCGGGTGAGTAGTGGCCTTGCCATCGCGCACGGTGACCAGGGCCTCGGGGCTGGAGCCGACGATATCGAAGCCCTCCAGGCGGAGCAGGTACATGTACGGGCTGGGGTTGGTGGTGCGCAGGATGCGGTACACATCCAGCGCGTCGGCCCCGGTGCTCATCTCGAAGCGCTGGGACACCACGACCTGGAAGGCCTCACCGGCCTTGATCGCCTCGCGGGCCTTCTGCACGGCGGCGTGGTGCTGATCGGTGGACCGGCGGCGCAGGAAGTCGGGCTTGGGGCGGCTGTAGGTGGCGGCGCTGGCCGGGGCCGCGACGCACAGGTCGCGGGTCATCTCGTCCAGCCTGCGCACCGCGTCGTCATAGGCGGCGTCGACGCGTTCCGGGCTGTCGTCCCAGTTCACCGCGTTGGCGATGAGGGTGATCGACCCCTCGTGGTGGTCCACGGCGGCCAGGTCGGTGGCCAGCAGCATGACCATCTCCGGCAGCTTCAGGTCGTCCTCGGCCAGCTCGGGCAGGCGCTCCAACCGGCGCACCACGTCGTAGGCCAGGTATCCGACCATGCCGCCGGTCAGCGGCGGCAGCCCGGGCAGCGGGTCACTGTGCAGCACGTTGATCGTCTCGCGCAGCGCCTCCAGGGGGTCGCCACCGGACGGCAGGCCGACCGGCGGGGTACCCGTCCAGGTGGCCTCACCGTCGATCACGGTCAGCGCCGCGGGGCTGCGCACCCCGACGAAGGACCAGCGAGACCAGGACCGGCCGTTCTCCGCGGACTCGAACAGGAACGTGCCGGGCCGATCGGCCGCCAGCTTGCGGTACACACCGACCGGGGTCTCGCCGTCGGCGAGCAGGCGGCGCACCACCGGGATGACCCGGCGCTGGGCGGCGAGGGCGCGGAATTCCTCCCGGGAGGGACTGACCGTGCCAAGGGTTTCGCTGACCATGCGGAACATTCTCGCGTACCGCGCCACCGGTTATTCGACCCACCCTGGCCGTACCAGGGCGAATCGTGACCGGATCTGTCGTTGACGCCCTCCACTGGTAGGGGTTCACTGATATTCAACAGCCGTTGAATACAGGAGGTCCTCATGGCCGCGGTGGAGATCGCGGGCCTGCGAGTGCGGCGGGGCGGGACGGTGATCCTGGACGGGATCACGCTGTCCGTTCCCCCAGGATCACTCACCGCGCTGCTCGGGCCCAGTGGAAGCGGAAAGACCACCCTGTTGCGCAGCGTCGTCGGCGCGCAACGCATCGCCGGGGGCACGGTGACCGTGCTGGGCCGGCCGGCCGGGCATCCCCGGCTGCGGCGGGAGATCGGCTACACCACGCAGGCCGCGTCGGTGTACCCGGACCTGTCCGCGCTGGAGAACGTCCGCTACCACGCCACACTGCACGGACGGGACCGGCAGGCGGCCACGGAGGCCCTCGCGACGACCGGGCTGACCAAGTCCGCCGGGCAACTCGTGCGCACCATGTCCGGTGGTCAGGTGAACCGGGTCTCGCTGGCCTGCGCGCTGGTGGCCCGCCCCCGGCTGCTGCTCCTGGACGAGCCGACAGTCGGCCTGGACCCGGTGCTGCGCAACTCGCTGTGGGACACCTTTCGGCAGCTCGCGGCGAACGGAACCACGCTGGTCGTCTCCAGCCACGTCATGGAGGAGGCCGCGCGCTGCGACCGGGTGCTGCTGCTGCGCGCCGGGCGGTTGATAGCCGACGACTCCCCCGAGGGGCTACTGCGGCGCACCCACACGACCGGGCTGGACGAGGCGTTCCTGCGGATCGCCCTCGGAGGTGCGGCATGAACCCCAAGCTCACCCTCGCCACCACCGCCCGGGTGCTGAACCAGCTGCGCCGCGACCCGCGCACGCTCGCGTTGATCGTGATCGTGCCCGGGGTGCTGATGTGGCTGTTCTCCGAGGTCTTCGCCGACTCCCCCGAGGTGTTCCAGCGGGTCGGCCCGGCGATGCTGGTGGTGTTCCCGTTCATCGTGATGTTCCTGATCACCAGCGTGACCATGGTCCGGGAACGGATCAGCGGCACCCTGGAGCGACTGATGACCACGCCGCTGGGCAAGGCGGATCTGGTGCTCGGCTACGCGCTGGCGTTCGGTCTGCTGGCCCTGGTGCAGGCGGCCGTCATCTCCGCGTTGACCTTGTACGCGCTGGACCTGCGGGAACCGGCGTCGGTACCGGTGTTCGTGCTGATCGCGGTCACCGACGCAGTGCTGGGCGCCGCTCTCGGCCTCGGATTTTCGGCACTCGCGCGCACCGAATTCCAGGCGGTGCAGTTCATGCCGGCGGTAGTGTTGCCCCAGGTACTGCTCTGCGGACTGCTGATCCCGGTGGATCAGATGTCCGGGTGGCTGCGGGCGATCAGCCGGGTGATGCCGCTGCGTTACGCGGTGAGCAGCATGAACGAGCTGACCGCGCACACCACGGTGAGCGGCCGGGTCTGGTGGGATCTCATGGTGGTCGCCGGGTGCGCCCTCGCGGCGCTGATCGTCGGCGCGACCACGTTGCGCAGGAGAGTGGGATGACAGAAACACGCCGCCGGGGCCGCCGGCCGTCGGGTGCCGACACCAAGACCGCCCTCATCGAGGCGGCCACGGAGGCCTTCGCGGCACAGGGCTACGACAAGGCCACGGTCCGGGACATCGCCGGCCGGGCCGGGGTGGATCCGGCCATGGTGAACCACTGGTTCGGCGGCAAGGAGGGCCTGTTCGCCGCGGCGATGCAGATCCCGGTGAACCCGGCCGAGATCATCGAAGGCGCGTTGCGTGGCGGCCGGGAGCACGCCGGCGAACAGCTCGTGCGCACGTTCCTGCACGTCTGGGACACCACCGGCGGCGGCGTGTTCGCCGGCCTGGTCCGCAGCGTCGCCGGGCACGAACTGGCGGCGAAACTGCTGCGCGAGTTCGTCACCCGGTTCATCTTCGGCAGGCTGGCCAAGGAGATCGGCGCCGATCGGCCGGAGCTCCGCGGCGCGCTGACCGGTTCGCAGATGGTCGGCCTGGGCATGATGCGGTACGTGGTGAAACTGGAGCCGATCGCGTCTGCGGACCACGACACCCTCGCTCGCGCGATCGGCCCCACCATTCAGCGTTATCTCACCGGGGACATCGACATCTAGTCGAGGCTGATCAGGTAGCAGTGAGCCGGGTCGGGGATCGTGATGTCGGTGATCTGCAGGGTGCCGATCACGGTGACGACGGGCTCGGGATCGGTGGGTGGGACGACGCGGAACAGAGTCAACACGGCCTCCATCAGTCGGATGTTCGCCGCGAGTATTCGGGTCCGATGAGACGCCAGGCGCGCTTGATCATCCGGCCGGGTGACCCTCCACCGTGGTCACGAGTCGGTGTCGGCCAGCAGCAGATCGGCGTCGAAGCAGGTGGCGGCCCCGGTGTGGCAGGCGGCGCCCTCCTGATCGACCAGCAGCAGCACGGTGTCGCCGTCGCAGTCCAGGCGGACCTCATGCACGTACTGGGTGTGCCCGGAGGTCTCGCCCTTGACCCAGTACTGCTGCCGGGACCGGGAGAAGTACGTGGCCTTCCGGGTGGTCAGAGTGCGGTCCAGGGCTTCGTCGTCCATCCAGGCCACCATCAGCACTTCGCCGCTGCCGTGCCGCTGCGCCACCGCGCAGAACAGGCCGTCGGCGTTGCGCTTGAGCCGCGCGGCGATCGCCGGATCCAGCGTCATCGGACCTCCACTCCCGAGGCGCGCAGCGATGCCTTCACCTCACCGATCTTGAGTTCGCCGAAGTGGAACACGGAGGCGGCGAGCACCGCGTCCGCGCCGGCCTCGACGGCGGGCGGGAAGTGTTCCACCGCGCCCGCGCCGCCACTGGCGATCAGCGGCACGCTGACCTCGGCGCGCACCAGCCGGAGCAGCTCCAGGTCGAATCCGGCCTTGGTGCCGTCGGCATCCATCGAGTTCAGCAGGATCTCGCCGACGCCCAGCTCCTGGCCGCGCCGGGCCCACCGCACCGCGTCGATGCCGGTGCCCTTGCGACCGCCGTGCGTGGTGACCTCGAAGCCGGAGTCGGTGTCGCCACCGCGCCGGGCGTCGACGGACAGCACGATGCACTGCGCGCCGAATCGCCGGGACAGCTCCCCGAGCAGTTCCGGACGGGCGATCGCCGCGGTGTTCACCGAGACCTTGTCCGCGCCCGCGCGCAGCAGCCGGTCCACGTCCTCCACCGAGCGCACGCCGCCGCCGACGGTCAGCGGGATGAACACCTGACGCGCGGTGCGCCGCACCACGTCGTAGGTGGTCTCCCGGTTACCGGAGGACGCGGTCACGTCCAGGAACGTCAGCTCGTCGGCGCCTTCGGCGTCGTAGGCGGTCGCCAGCTCCACCGGGTCGCCGGCGTCCCTCAGATCGGTGAAGTTGACGCCCTTCACCACGCGGCCCGCGTCCACATCCAGGCACGGGATAACTCGAACTGCCACACCCATGGACACCAGCCTAGGCTGTGCGGCATGGGTGACCTGGAGCGACTCAGCTCGGCGAAGTACGTGTTGGTGACGACCTACCGTAAGAACGGCACCGCCGTGCCGACTCCGGTGTGGTCCGTGGTCCATGAGGGCAAGCTGGCCATCTGGACGGTGACCGACTCCTGGAAGGTCAAGCGGATCCGGAACAATCCGCAGGTCACAGTGGCCGAGTGCACCATGCGCGGGGAGCCGACGAGCGAGGCGGTGCCCGGCACGGCACGGGTGCTCGACGACCAGGGCGCGTCGCGGGTGCGCGGGCTGATCAATCGCAAGTACGGTCTGGCCGGCATGGCGGTCTCCTGGGGCAGTGTGTTGCGCCGGGGCAAGTCCGGCACCGTCGGCATTGAGATCAGCCTGGACCCGACCAGCTGAGAGACCGCTGAGAACGAGCAGGTAGCGGCAACGCGGTCGTCACCTCCCGGCTACCCTCGGTGCTACCAACCGGGCTTTCGAGGGGACTGACGTGCACGATCAAATCCAGCATTGGCTCACCACGATCCCGCCGATCGCGGTGTACCTCGTGGTGCTGCTGATCGTCGGCCTGGAGAGCATGGGCATCCCGCTGCCCGGGGAGACCATCCTGGTGGTCTCGCTGATCCTCGCTGGCACCTCGGGTCACATCAGCCCGTGGGGCATCTTCGCCGGCGCGGCGATCGGCGCGATCGTGGGTGACTCCATCGGATACGCCATCGGCAGGCGTGGCGGGCGCCCGTTGCTGGAACGCATCGGCCGCCGGTTCCCCAAACACGCCGGGCCCAAGCAACTGGCCCAGGCGGAGCACATGTTCGCCAAGTGGGGCCCGTGGGCGGTGTTCATCGGCCGGTTCATCGCCGTGCTGCGCATCTTCGCCGGTCCGATCGCCGGCGCACTGAACATGAAGTACCGCAAGTTCCTGGTGGCCAACGCGACCGGCGGCATCTTCTGGGCCGGGTCCATCACGCTGCTGGTGACCTGGTTGCACGAGGCGGCGACCAAATACCTGAAGGGCTTCGCCTGGATCGGTCTTCTTGTCGCCGTCCTAGGGGCCATCGGGACCACTCTGTACCTACGGCATCGGGCCTCCAAGATCCAGCTTCCGGATCATCCGGAGATCACCGAAAGCACACCTGAAGCGGCATCTACCAGGCCTAACGACTGACTGAAGGCTCCTTCCCCAGCGTCACCCGGCTGGCGCTTGGGCCGCTTCACCGACTGCTCCTAGTATTCAAACCGCTCGCTCTGTCGCGGCCGCTGCTCACGCCCCAGCCGTCCTGAGGCGGGTTCCCGGAGCGCCGACGGAGATGCCCATGGTGGCCATCCGCAACATCCGCACCATGCTGATCGCCGGACGCGGCGAGCTCGCTCGCCGCGTCATGCGAACCGCCGCGCAGATGGGCATCCGCACGGTCGCCGTCTACCACCCGACCGAGGCGAACGCCCCCCATGTCCGGGACGCCGACCTGGCCATGGAACTGCCCGGCAACACCCTGCTGGACGCCTACCGGGACGCCGGAGCGATCCTGCGCGCCGCGTGGCAGGCGGGCGCGGACGCCGTTCACCCCGGCGACGGCCCCCTGGCGGGCAGTGCCCGGTTCTCCGCGGACTGCGCCGCACAGGGACTGGTGTTCCTGGGTCCCCAGCCCCAGGATCTGGACATGCTGTCCACAGTGGACACAGTGCTGAACATGGCCCGGGTACTCGGCATCCCGGTGCTGCCCGCCGAGTGGCGGGCCGACCCGATGCGGCTCGCCGGCGAACTGGGCAGGGTGCGCCGGATCGAGGTACCGGTCTTCGGTGACCATCACGGCACCGCCGTGCACCTCCTCGACCGCGAGTCGTCCATCCAGCTCCGCGGTCACATCCTGCTCGCGGAGGCACCCTCGGCCGGCGTCTCCCCCACCGTGCGGGCCGCGATGGGCCTGGTCGCGACGACGCTGACCACCGAACTGGGTTACGTGGGCCCGGCGATCGCCGAATTCCTGGTCCCCGCCGACAACCGGGACATCGCGGGGCAGCCGGAGTTCTTCCTGCTCGGCATGGGCAGCAGGCTCGGCCCCGGTCACGCCGCCACCGAGGCGGTCACCGGGATAGACGTGTTCCGCTCCCAGCTGGAGGTGGCCATGGGCGGGCCACTGCTGCTGGACCAGGTCGCCATCGTCGAATGGGGCCACGCCGTGGAGGCCCGGTTGCACGCCGACCAGTCCGGCCTGCTGAGCCGGTACGAGCACGACCCGAGGGCGGGCGTGCACTTCGAGGACTGCGTACGCAGCGGCCTGGTCATGCCACCCGGCGGAACCGGCCTGCTGTCGGCGATCACCGCGCACGCGTCCAGCCGCAGCGAGGCCATTGCCCGGCTGGCCCGAGCCCTGGCCAGGATGCGCCTGCACGGCCCGTCCACCAACCGGGAACTGCTGGTGGAGCTCCTGGACAGCGTCGACTTCCAGGCGGGCCTGCTGCACACCGACTACACCGACGACTATCTGGCGAGCCGTCCCGCCCCCAGCATCTCCCTGGTGCACCTCGCCGCCGCCGTGGTCACCGGCTGCCCGGCGGGCTCAGGACAGCTGAACCTGCGCACCGGAGACCAGGTGGTGCGGGTGGAGTACCTCTTCGAGGAGACCGACCTGAAACTGGTGGTGGACGGCCGGTGCAGCGAACTCATCCTGCGCGAACTCGACGCCGACGGAGCGCTGATCAGCATGGACGGGCTCACCCGGCACTGCCGGGTACACCGAGCCGGGGACGGCAGCACGTGGGTCAACGACGCCGATCACCAGTCCCGGTGGGTTCCGGCGGATTAACCGTTTTTGTGGGGGCTTTTTGTGGTTTTCGAAAGAGGGCTTTGGAGGGGAGTCGGAGTGTTTGTTGGTTCTGGTGGCCGGGTTTTTTAGGGTGTTCACTTATCGAATAATTGAGCGAATTAGCTTGGTTTTTTAGGTAGAATAGTGGTGTGAGTCACGCTATTGATGCCGAGGTTTTTCTTGATGAGATCACTCGGCAAGACGAGGTCATTGCTGCGGCTGAGGCTGCGCGTATTGAGGCGATCGCGGGGTTTGCGCATTCCCGGTTTGATGAGGGTGGGAAGCCGGTGATGGGGACCGCGAGTGAGATCGCTCTGGAGCGGAACATGTCCCGGGGTGGCGCGGAGATGGAGATCCGGTACGCCCTCGGTCTGGATCGGTTGCCTCGGGTGTTGGGGTTGTTGCGGTCAGGTCGGGTGGATGTCCGCAAAGCGCGGACAGTCGTGGACGCGGTGGTGCACTTGTCCGATGGGCAGGCCCGCGATGTCGAGGACCGGATTCTTGATCGGCTCCCGGATCTGACCCTGCAATCACTGCAACGGGCTCTGGCGCGGGCGAAGATCAAAGCCGACCCCGAGGGCACCGAACGCCGCCGCCAGGAAGGTCGTAAGACCCGTCGGGTCGCGGTAACTCATGATGACGATGGGATGGGTCAGTTCTGGCTGAGTGCGGAGGGACATCGGCTGGTCGCGGCGTATGCGCATCTTGATCAACGCGCGCGGGCTCTGAAGGCGGCCGGTGGCGAGGAGCGGACGATGGATCAACTCCGCGCCGACATCGCCGTCGATCTCCTACTCGGTAAGGAAACCGGCTGCGCGGTGCAGACCATGGTCTACGCCTACATGCCCATGACGATGCTAATGGGCTTGCCAACCCCGGAGTGCGCCGAACTGGCCGGCTACGGTCCGATTCCCGATGAACTGGCGCGGGAGATCTTCGCCGACTCGACCTGGAAACGGGTCATCACTGACCCTGTTTCCGGACTGCCAGTAGATGTGGGTCGCACGATGCGTCGTCCTCCGGCGGCGATGGCCGAGCGGGTGAAAGTGCGGGACAGGGCGTGCCGGATGGCAGGTTGTCTGCGGGACGCGGACAAGTGCGACATCGACCATGTCCAGGACTGGGGCAAAAACGGCCCCACCGCGGATCGGAACCTGGCGGATCTGTGCAAGTACGACCACGCGTTGAAGGACATGCCCGGCTGGGGCTACGAGCTACTCCCGAACGGTGACGCGCTCTGGACCACGCCGACCGGTCGCACCTACCTGGACAAGGCGGAGCCGTTGAGTTGTCCGCAAAACCCGGACACCCCACCCTTCTGACCACACACCCCGACGGTCTCCGACCGTCCGCCGATCTTGAACAGCTGTCCCTGATGTGTCTGTTTTTTCCGGACACATCTCCACCACGCCCGCAGACGACACTCCCAGCCGACCCCGCTCTGTCCGCAAATCTCGGACACCAACACCCCGTCATCCACAGTCGGCCCAACCATCCACAGAGCCTGTTTCATCCTGCTGATTGACCTGCTGAGACCGGGTTTCGGGCTTAACAGGGAAGATCACGATCTAAGATCAATTTCCGGGATGCCGACATAGACGAAGGCCCCGGGCGGACA
>QZFT01000058.1 GCA_003600225.1 Pseudonocardiaceae bacterium YIM PH 21723 | reverse complement strand
TGTAAAGTTTCGGTGGTCATAGCGTCAGGGAAACACCCGGTCCCATTCCGAACCCGGAAGTTAAGTCTGACAGCGCCGATGGTACTGCACTCGCCAGGGTGTGGGAGAGTAGGACGCCGCCGAACATTACTTAGAGTGTGATGGGGTTTCCGGTTGAGCATCTAGATCTTGCTCCCGGAAGCCCCATCGCACTTTTTTGTTGTACTTCCCTCGTACGTTTACTCTTGAGCAGTTGTGCTCGCATGCCCGCAGGAGGCTCCCGGTGTCCGATTCAGATGAGCGCCGCGGTTCCCGTGACGATCGCGATGACCGTAAGCAAGGTCAGCGCAGTTACGAGGACCGCCGTGGCCAGGGAACGAACCGGGCCGGCGCGGGCACTGACCGCCGCCCCAGCACCGGCGGTGGTGGGTACAGCGGTAACCGGGACAACCGGGGCGGCAGCAGCAGCGGCGGTGGCTACAAGCCGCGCGAGGACCGTGGCGGCTACAAGCCCCGCGAGGACCGTCCCCGTCGGGACTCGGACAGCAACCGCAGCGGCGGTTACAACCGGGACGACCGTGGCGGCAACCGCAGCAGTGGCGGCGGCTTCAACCGCGATGACAACCGCAGCAGCAGCGGCGGTGGATTCCGTGGCCGGGACGACAACCGCAGTGGCGGCGACCGCGGTGGCTACAAGCCCCGGGAAGACCGTGGTGGCTTCAAGCCGCGCGAGGACAGCCGGGGTTCGTACAACCGCGACGACCGTCCCCGCCGGGACGACGACCGGGGCGGCTACAAGCCCCGTGACGACCGCGGCGGTTTCAAGCCTCGCGATGATCGTGGTGGCTTCAAGCCGCGCGAGGACCGTGGCGGGTTCAAGCCGCGTGAGGACCGTCCCCGTCGTGACGACGACCGTGGTGGGTACAAGCCCCGTGAGGACAGCCGCGGTTCCTACAACCGCGATGACCGTCCGCGCCGGGACTCCGACAGCAACCGCACCGGCGGCGGCTACAACCGTGACGACCGGGGCGGCAACCGGACCGGCGGCGGCTTCAATCGGGATGACAACCGCAGCGGCGGTTACAACCGTGACAACCGCAGTGGCGGCAGCAGTGGTGGCGGCTACAAGCCCCGCGAAGACAGCCGGGGTTCGTACAACCGGGACGACCGGCCGCGCCGTGACGATGACCGTGGTGGTTACAAGCCTCGTGAGGACAGCCGGGGTTCCTACAACCGCGACGACCGTCCCCGCCGGGACTCCGACAGCAACCGCGGTGGCGGTTACAACCGCGACGACCGCGCCGGCTTCAAACCGCGTGAGGACCGTCCGCGCCGGGATGACGACCGCGGTGGCTTCAAGCCCCGTGAGGACCGTCCCCGTCGTGATGACGACCGCGGTGGCTTCAAGCCCCGCGAAGACCGGGGTGGCTTCAAGCCCCGCGAAGACCGGGGTGGCTTCAAGCCGCGCGAGGACCGTCCCCGTCGCGATGACGACCGTGGCGGTTACAAGCCCCGTGAGGATCGCGGTGGGTTCAAGCCCCGTGAAGACCGTGGCGGGTTCAAGCCGCGCGAGGACCGTGGCGACCGCAAGTTCGACCGTCCCCGCCGGGACGAGGACGACTCGCGTGCCGCGCTGCCGCCCGAGCCGCAGCTGCCCGAGGGCATCGACCTGAAGGACCTGGACGCCGAGGTCCGTCGCGAACTGGGTAGCCTGCCCAAGGCGCTGGCCGACACCGTCGCCGCCCACCTGGTCGCCGCCGGCGAGCTGATCGACTCCGAGCCGGAGCGCGCACTGACGCACGCCCGGTACGCCCGCGCCCGGGCCGCCCGGGTCGGTGTGGTGCGCGAGGCCGCCGGCCTCACCGCCTACTGCACCGGACAGTGGTCCGAGGCGATCGCCGAGCTGCGTGCCGCCCGCCGGATGTCCGGTGGACCCGGCAACATCGCGGTGATGGCCGACTGCGAGCGCGCCCTGGGCCGCCCGGAGCGGGCCCTCGAGCTGGCCCGCAGCGAAGAGGCCAAGCAGCTGGCCGAGGAAGAGTCGGTCGAGCTGCGCATCGTGGTGGCGGGCGCCCGTCGTGACATGGGCCAGATCGACGCCGCCGTGGTCGGATTGCAGGGTGCCGACCTCGACCCGGAGCGCCGCGACCCGTGGAGCGCCCGGCTGTTCTACGCCTACGCCGACAACCTGCTCGCCGCCGAGCGGGCCGAAGAGGCGCTGCAGTGGTTCATGCACGCCGCCGACGCGGACGAGGACGGCGAGACCGACGCCGCCCAGCGGGTGATGCTGCTCGGCGCCGGTGACGACGAGCTCGAAGACGCCGACGCCGAGGACATCGAGTCGGATGATGAGGCCGCTGAAGCCGACGATGTAGTCGCCGAAGACGATGCCGATGACGTGGTCGACGGTGACGAAGGCGACGATGTGGTCGCCGAGCGCAGCGAGGCCAAGAGCGCTGTGGCCGAATAACCTTGGGTCTCGTGACCGAGACTCTGCTCGACCTGCATGACGCGTTGCTGTTCGATCTCGACGGCACTCTCTTCCGGGGACACACCCCGGTCGAGGGTGCCGTCGAGGCCGTTAAGGAGGCGCAGGCCCGCGGTATCGCGGTCCGGTTCGTCACCAACAACGCCAGCCGTCGGCCGGAGGAGACGGCCGCCCACCTCCGGGAACTGGGGTTCTCCGCCGCGGTGGACGAGGTCGCCACCAGCTCGCAGGCCGGCGCCGCCCTGCTGGCCGAACGCCTCGCGCCCGGCAGCCGGGTCCTGGTCGTCGGCACCGATGCCCTGCGGGACGAGGTGGTCCGGGTCGGCCTGCTGCCGGTGACCTCCGCCGAGGAACAGCCGGATGCCGTCGTGCAGGGGCACAACCCGGAGACCGGCTGGAAGCAGCTCGCCGAGGCCTGCCTCGCCATCCGGGCCGGTGCGCTGTGGGTGGCCTCCAACATCGACGCCACCCTGCCCACCGAACGCGGGTTCCTGCCCGGAAACGGTTCGATGGTCGCCGCGCTGCGGACCGCCACCGGGACCGAACCGCTGGTCGCGGGCAAGCCGGAACCGACCCTGTTCCAGCGGGCCGCCGAAGGCACCCGGGCACCGCTGGTCATCGGCGACCGGCTGGACACCGACATCGCCGGCGCCGTCAAGGCGGGCATGCCCTCGCTGCTGGTACTCACCGGTGTCAGCACGGAGGACGAGGCGAACGCGTTGCCGGCAGAACTGCGGCCCACCTACATCGGCGCGAATCTGTCCACACTCAACACGCCGGTGTCCGAGTTGCGTGGCCCCGCCCGGTAAAGTTGTTACCTTGCCCGTATGATCGAACGCATGTTCTGCCCAGAAACAGCGAACACAGTTCTCCCGGAGTAAGGCATGACCGAAGCCCCCGAACACTACGGCGCGGTAGAAGCGGTGAGCACGGCACTCGATGATCTCGTGGGCCTGGAGGAGCTGCCGCTCACCGAGCACGTCGCCCGGTACGACGCCGCCCACTCGGCGCTGACCGTCGCGCTCACGTCGATCGATCAGGTGTAGCCGGATGGTCCGCCGGGCTCGGCTGGATGCCGAACTGGTCCGCCGGGGCCTGGCCAGGTCCCGCGAACACGCCGTGGAACTGGTCAACGCCGGCCGGGTCACCGTGCGTGGCACCGTCGCGGGCAAGCCCGCCACCGCCATCGAGCCGGACACCCCGCTGATCGTCAAAGAGGATGAGGACGAGCAGAAGTGGGCGTCCCGTGGCGCGCACAAGCTGCTCGGTGCCTTCGCCGCCTTCACCCCGCAGGGCCTGCGGGTCCAGGGCCGGCGGGCGCTGGATGCGGGCGCGTCCACCGGTGGCTTCACCGACGTGCTGCTGAACTCCGAATACGGGCCGGTCAGCCAGGTGGTGGCCGCCGACGTCGGCTACGGCCAGCTGGACTGGCGGCTGCGCACCGACGACCGGGTGCTGGTGCTGGACCGCACCAACGTCCGCTCGCTCACCCCGGAACTCACCCAGGGCCCGGTGGACCTGGTGGTCACCGACCTCAGCTTCATCTCGTTGCGCCTCGTGCTGCCCGCGCTGCTGGAGTGCTGCGGACCGGACGCCGACCTGGTGCCGATGATCAAGCCGCAGTTCGAGGTGGGCAAGGACCGGCTCGGCTCCGGCGGGGTCGTCCGGTCGCCGGAACTGCGCGCCGAGGTGGTCGGCGAGGTTCTCACCGCCGCGACCGAACTGGGACTCACCTGTCATGGGGTCACGGCCAGTCCGTTGCCCGGTCCCTCGGGTAACGTGGAGTACTTCGGCTGGCTGCGGCGCGGGACGGCGCGCGGTGACCTGTCCGAGCTCATCGCCGACGCGGTGCAAAAGGGGCCACAGTGACATCGCAGCGTGAAGTGCTCATGGTCGTGCACACCGGACACCCGGAGAACCTGCGTACGGCGGAACGCGTGGCCAAGAGACTGCTGGACAACGACGTCCGGGTGCGGATCCTGGAGTCCGAGGCCCGGGACCTGAGCCCGTCGGACTACTGCCACTCCGTCCCGGACGACGAGCACGCCACCGAGGGCGTGGAGCTGACCTTCGTCCTCGGCGGCGACGGCACCCTGCTGCGCGCCGCCGAGGTCTCCCGGCCCACCGGGGTCCCGGTGTTCGGGGTGAACCTGGGCCGGGTCGGTTTCCTCACCGGCGCCGACGCCGATGCGCTGGACGACGCGGTGCAGGCGGTCATCGAGCGCACGTACCACGTCGAGGAGCGGATGACGGTCGACGTCACCACCTCGCTGCACGGTGACCTGATCAACCAGACCTGGGCGCTCAACGAGGCCAGCGTCGAGAAGAGCAGCCGGGAACGCATCCTGGACGTGCTGCTGGAGATCGACGGCAAGATCGTGTCCGGATTCGGCTGTGACGGCATCCTGTGCGCGACCCCCACCGGGTCCACCGCGTACACCTTCTCCGCCGGCGGTCCGATCCTGTGGCCCGACGTGAACGCGCTCCTGGTGGTGCCGAGCAACGCGCACGCCCTGTTCACCAAGCCCATGGTCGTCTCACCCGGTTCGAAGGTCGCGGTGGAGATCGATCCGGGTGGTCACCCCGCCGTGCTGTCCTGCGACGGGCGGCGCTCGGTACTGGTCCCGCCGGGTGCGCGGGTCGAGGTCACCGGTAGCGTGACCCCGGTCCGGCTGGCCTGGTTGCGGGAGGCTCCGTTCTCCGACCGGCTGGTGGACAAGTTCACCCTGCCGGTCCGTGGCTGGCGCAACTCCGGCACCGAGTAACGTGCCGAGCAGACTCACCGCGCCGATCGGCCACGCGCTCGTACTGGGGCTCGGCCGCTCGATAGGCTCAACCCCGAACTCGTTACCAGGGAAGGACGCAAGGGTGCGCCACGTGCTCGCCGAGATGCGAATCCAAGGCCTCGGAGTCATCGCCGATGCCACCCTTGAGCTGCACCCGGGGCTCACCGTCGTCACCGGTGAGACCGGTGCCGGTAAGACCATGGTCGTCACCGGTCTGCACCTGCTGTCCGGTGGCCGGGCCGAGGCTTCCCGGGTGCGCAGCGGTGCGGACCGAGCGATCGTTGAGGGCCGGTTCGAGCTGAGCAAGGACGCCGCGATCGCCGAGTACCTGGGCGACGTCGGCGTCGAGATCGACGATGACGACTCGCTGATCGCCACCCGCACGGTGAAGAGTGACGGCGGCTCCCGCGCCCATCTCGGTGGCCGGTCCGTGCCCGCCACGGTGCTGAGCGAGTTCGCCGAGCAGTTCATCGCGGTCCACGGGCAGAACGACCAGCTGCGGCTCACCCGGCCCAGCGAGCAGCGCGCGGTGCTGGACCGGTTCGCCGGCGAGGACGTGCAGCAGCACCTGGACGAGTACCGCCGGGTGCGCACCGAATGGCACGCCGTGGTCACCGAGCTGGCAGACCGCACCCGCAGCGCCAAGGACATGGCCCGCGAGGCCGAGATGCTGCAGCTGGGCCTGAACGAGATCCGCGCGGTCGCCCCGCAGCCGGGCGAGGACGAGGACCTCATCGCCGAGGCGAAGCGGCTGGCCGACGCCGACCAGCTGCGCGAGGCCGCGGGCGGTGCGGCGCAGGCCGTGTCCGGTGCCGCCGACGGCGACCCCGATGTGCCCGGCGCGCTGGGCCTGCTGGGCCTGGCCCGGCACGCGCTCGGCGGATCCGAGGACCCGCAGCTGCGGGACCTGGAGCCCCGGCTGGCCGAGGCCGCCGTGCTGCTGGCCGATGTGAGCACCGAGCTCGCGTCCTACCTGGAGAGCCTGGACGCCGACCCGGCACGGCTGGAGCAGGTCCTGGCCAGGCAGGCCGAGCTCAAGTCGCTGACCCGTAAGTACGCCGCGGATGTGGAGGGCGTACTCGCCTGGGCCGCAGACGCGGAGCAGAAGCTGTCCGGCCTGGACACCTCCGAGGAGGCCCTGGCGGTCCTCGCGGATAAGCGGGACAAGCTGGCCGCCGAACTGGCCGGGCACGCCGGCCGGCTCACCGCCGCCCGCGAGGCCGCGGCATCGGTGCTCGGCAAGGCGGTCACCGAGGAGCTCGCCGGGCTGGCCATGTCCAGCGCCCGGGTGGAGCTCGCGGTGCTCACCAAGGACGTCTCGGAGAAGGACGACAACGCGTTGAACGTCGCCGGCCGCTGGCTGCCCGCCGGCCCGGACGGTGTCGACGAGGTCGAACTGCGGCTGATGGCCCACCCCGGCGCCCCGGCGCTGCCGGTGCACAAGGGCGCGTCCGGCGGCGAGCTCTCCCGGGTCATGCTGGCCCTGGAGGTCGTGCTGTCCGATGCCGACCCGGTGCCCACCATGGTCTTCGACGAGGTCGACGCCGGTGTCGGTGGCCGCGCCGCGGTGGAGATCGGCCGCAGGCTGGCCCGGCTCGCGGTGAGCCACCAGGTCATCGTGGTCACCCACCTGCCGCAGGTCGCCGCGTACGCCGACCGGCACCTGGTGGTGGACAAGAAGGTGATGGAGACCGGCACCAAGTCCGGTGTCCTCAAGCTGGACACCGCGTCCCGCATCCAGGAACTGTCCCGCATGCTGGCCGGCCTGGAGAACGAGACCGGCCGCGCCCACGCCGAGGAGCTCCTGGCCACCGCCGCCGCCGACAAAGCCGAATTCGCCCGCTGAACAGATTCTGCAGAATCTGCTCAGCTCTGCATGGCCGCCAGGCGTCGAACTCCGCACGGGAGCGGAACTCCGTCTCGCTCCGAAGTTGACGATGTTCGCGGCGAGGAACGAGCCCCGAACATCGTCAACTTCGGGTACGACGGTCAAGTGGGTACTGAGTTCCCCGAAGAGTGCCCGAACCTGACGAGTTTCGGCGGATAGCCTTTCTAGCTCACCGCGCCGTTGCGGGTGAGCAGGTCCTGGTACCACTGGTCGTACGGATGGTTCGTGGCGGGCTGGTTCGCGAGGGGATCGGTGGCCAGGGACGCCGAGTCGAAGTCCCAGCCCCGGACGATCTTGCCCGCCTTGCGCGAGGCCACGATGAACTCCTTGTTGGTGGCCTTCGCCGCGTAGAACACCGCGCCCTGCGCCAGTTCCGCCGAATCCCCGGCCTGGAACTCCGCGTACGCCCACTGCGGGTAGGCGATCCGGCCGCCGGACACCTGACCGGAGTCGTAGCGCAGGGTGTCCGCCGGGGTGGCGCCGTCGGCACCGGTGAACACCCGCACCCCGGTGGAGCGGGTCTTGTCGAACCGGGCGTCCGAGGTCTTCGCGTTGCCGCTCCAGGTCACGGCGTCGCCGGACAGCGCGCCGGTCCACTGCCAGTTCTGCGTACCCGCCTGGCTCTGGTGGATCTCCCGCAGGCCGCCGGCGGAGGTGAACCGGACGGTGGGCTGCACCCCGTTGTCGTACTTGCGGCTGGCCGACCAGGTGATCTCGCCGTCGGAGTCGAGCGTGCCGGTGTGGTACCAGAGGGTGTCCTGGGTGGCGCTCTTGTGTACCTCGACCAGCTCGCCCTGATCGTTCAACGTCACCGCGGGCGTGACCCCGGTGTCGTACTTCCCGTGTCGCAGCCAGGTGATCCGGCCATCGGATCCGCGCTGACCGGTCCAGTACCAGAGGTTGCCGCCTCCGGAGTCGTGCACCTCGACCACCTGGCCACGCGCGTTCGCCGCGACCGCCGGGTTGTTGCCGGAGTCCCGCTTGTACTGCGTGCGGGTGTCGCCGTTGCCGGACAGCAGCACGATGACCTTGCCGCGCAACGAGTCCACCGAACCCGGGGACGGGTGGTCCTGGGCGAGGACCAGCCGGGAGCCGAATACCGAGCGGATCTCCGCGTTCAGCGCCGCCGGATTGCCCTCGGCGAACGACGGGTTGTCGGTCAGGTCGTCCTTCAGGTCCAGCATGACCACCAGCGGGGCATGCGAACCGTGGTTCGCCGACCAGGAACCGACCGCACCCAGCCAGTCCCGCAGCCTGCTGGAGGCCGGATTCCCGCTGTGGTCGACGGCGTCGCCCGGCGCGTTATGCCCTATCTGATAGTCATTCGTTGATCGGTAATCGTTGTCATGGATGTCGAATTCAACGAAGCGGACGCCGTGATCCAGTTGGTATACAAGGGAATTCTTGTTCCCCTCCAGATTTCCCGAGTAGCTGTTGTGCGTCGCGCGCATGATCGCCGACTGCAGGGGCGTGTCCGCCACGGCGGCAGGGGTGCTGATCAGTACCGATGAGAGCAGCAGGCTAGCGCTCACGAATGCGGATCTGTTCATGGCTCAAGCATTGCAGTGACAGATGAACGTCATGCGAACCCGAATTGGTGAACGCCTTCCGGATGATGGTAGGTATTCCGGCTACCGGTCGGCGTGGCGTAACCAAATCCGCGCGCGGGCTGCGTCACGATTGAGAACATGAAAATCACCGGAGTTCTCACCGCCCGGGAGAACCACTCCCAGCCCGGGGTCACCGGTGTCGCACGCGTCGATCGCCGCGTCAGTCAGTTGCTGCAGCGGGTCAGCGCGGGTGATATCGCCGTCCTGGATCTCGTCGACCTGGACCGCAACACCGCGGACGCGCTCGTCTCCGCCGAGGTGGTCGGCGTGGTCAACGCGTCCCCGTCCATCTCCGGCCGCTTCCCCAACCTGGGCCCGGAGATCCTGGTGGGCGCCGGTATCCCGCTGATCGACTCGGTCGGTCAGGACGTGCACCGGCAGATCAAGGAAGGCACCAAGCTCCGGCTGCACGACGGCGTGCTCTACGCCGGCGACAAGGAGATCGGCCGCGGCCACCAGCAGACCGCGGAATCGGTCGCCGATCAGATGATCGAGGCCAAGGCCGCCATGTCCGCGCAGCTGGAGGCCTTCTCCGCCAACACGATCGAGTTCCTGCGCCGCGAGCGCACGCTCATCCTGGATGGCGTCGGCGTGCCCGACGTGCCCGACGTGAACTTCGAGCACCGCCAGGCCGTCGTGGTCGCGGGTGGCCGGGGCAACCTGGAGGACCTCAAGGCGCTCAAGGGCTACATCGCCGAGTACCGGCCGGTGCTGATCGGTGTCGACGATGGTGCGCTCGCGCTGCTCACCGCCGGATACACGCCGGACATCATCGTGGCCGACCCGGCGCGGATGGAACTGAGCACCATCAAGTGCGGCTCGCAGCTCGTCGTCCCCGCGCACCCCGACGGGCACGCGCCCGGGCTGAACCGGGTGCGCGAGATGGGCGCCCGCGCGGTGACCTTCCCGGCGCTGGCCAACCCGGAGGACCTGGCGCTGCTGCTGGCCGACTCACACGGCTCCACCCTGGTGGTGACGGTCGGCTTCGAGGCCTCGCTGCACGAGTTCCTCGACCGGGGCCGCTCCGGCACCAATCCGAGCACCTTCCTGACCCGGCTGCGGCTGGGCAGCAAACTCATCGACGGCAAGGCGGTGGCCACGCTGCACCGCAGCAAGCTGTCCACCCCGCTCGCCTGGCTGATGGTCGGCTCCGCCGCGCTGGTCGTCCTGGCCGTGCTGGTGTTCTCCGGCATCGGCAGCGCCTACCTGAGTGTCGCGTGGCAGGGCATGGTCGAGGCCGGCCTGTGGATCAAGGGACTTTTCGTATGATCTCCGTTCGCTACCACGCGATCTCCATCGCCGCGGTCTTCCTGGCCCTCGCGGTGGGCATCGTGCTGGGTTCCACCGCGATCTCCGGATACCTGCTGTCCGGGCTGTCCCAGGACAAGAAATCCCTGGGCAAGCAGGTCGACGACCTCGAGGCGCAGCACAACGAGCTGTCCGCCCGGCTGGCCAACGCCGACTCCTACGCCGCGATCGCCGGCCCCCTCGCCATCCGCGGGGCCCTCGATCAGCGGACCGTGGCGCTGATCAGCACCGCCGACGCGGAGCCGGTGGACACCGAGGCCATCGGCTACCTGCTGCGGTCGGCGGGTGCCACCGTCACCGCCAGCATCCAGCTCACCGACACGTTCACCGACCCAGTGCGCGGCGACCGGCTCAAGGGCATCGTCACCCGGCTGCAGCCCGCCGGAGTGCAGCTGCCCAGCGCCACCGATCCGGGCACCCTGGCCGGGGGACTGGTCGGCGGGCTGATCCAGCTGAACAAGGACGGCAAGCCGCAGGCCAACGAGAACGAGGCCGCGGCCGCGCTGCGCAGCCTGGCCGACGGCGGCTACATCAAGTCCGGGTACCAGGCCAAACCCGCGCAGCTCGCGGTGGTGCTGACCGGTGGTGCCAGCCAGGGTGAGCAGGCCGGCGACCGGGCCGCGATCATCGCCCGGTTCGCCGCGCAGCTGGACCGCACCGGCGGCGGCGCGGTGCTGGTCGGCCGCAAGGGTTCCGCGGACGGCGCCGGCCCGGTAGGGGTGGCCAGGGCCGACTCCAGCATCGTCTCCGTACTGTCCACAGTGGACAACGGCGACACCGCCGCCGGCCGCTCCGTGGTGATCCTCGCCCTGCGCGAGCAGCTCGAAGGCCAGTCCGGCCGCTACGGCATCGCCGGCAACGCCCAGGGCCCCGCCCCGGCGGCCCGTTCGTAGTGTCCCGGAGTTGACGATGTTCGGGCTCGTTCCTCGCGCGAACATCGTCAACTCCGGAGCACACACATCGGGGTGTTCCTGGTGACACCGGGGGATCGGTGTTCAGGGAATCGCCATGCTGGTGTTACTGTGAAATCCCGTGGATGGGTGGTGCCGCAGGTCGGCGCAGCCAACCGTCACCTGACGCCTGAACTCATCACGGGGAGTTTTTCTTGCCAGCCCACACGCGTACCGCGAAACACGTCTTCGTCACCGGAGGCGTCGCCTCCTCGCTGGGCAAAGGCCTCACCGCGTCCAGCCTCGGCCAGCTGCTGACCTCTCGCGGTCTCCGGGTCACCATGCAGAAACTGGATCCGTACCTGAACGTCGATCCGGGCACGATGAACCCGTTCCAGCACGGTGAAGTGTTCGTTACCGAGGACGGCGCCGAGACCGACCTGGACATCGGCCACTACGAGCGGTTCCTGGACCGCGACCTCTCCGGCAGCGCGAATGTCACCACCGGCCAGGTGTACTCGCAGGTCATCGCCAAGGAACGGCGCGGCGAATACCTCGGCGACACCGTGCAGGTCATCCCGCACATCACCGACGAGATCAAGTCGCGGATCACCGCGATGGCCCTGCCGGACGAGAACGGGATCACCCCGGACGTGGTGATCACCGAGGTCGGCGGCACCGTCGGCGATATCGAGTCGCTGCCCTTCCTGGAGGCCTGTCGCCAGGTCCGCCACGACCTGGGCCGGGACAACTGCTTCTTCCTGCACGTCTCGCTGATTCCCTACCTGGCCCCGTCCGGTGAGCTGAAGACCAAGCCCACCCAGCACTCGGTCGCCGCGCTGCGCAACATCGGCATCCAGCCGGACGCCGTGGTCTGCCGCGCCGACCGGGAGATCCCCGAGGCGCTCAAGCGCAAGATCGCGCTGATGTGCGACGTGGACACCGACGGCGTGGTCGCCGCCCCGGACGCCCCGTCGATCTACGACATCCCGAAGGTGCTGCACGCCGAGGGCCTGGACGCGTTCGTGGTGCGCCGCCTCGACCTGCCGTTCCGCGATGTCGACTGGACCATCTGGTCCGACCTGCTGGACCGGGTGCACAAGCCCAAGGAGACCGTCACCGTCGCGCTGGTCGGTAAGTACATCGACCTGCCCGACGCGTACCTGTCGGTCACCGAGGCGCTGCGCGCGGGCGGCTTCGGCAACCGGGCCAAGGTGGAGATCCGCTGGGTCGCCTCCGACGAGTGCGAGACCCCGGCCGGTGCGGCCGCCGCGCTGGCCGGCGTGGACGGCGTGCTGGTGCCCGGCGGCTTCGGCATCCGCGGCATCGAGGGCAAGATCGGCGCCGTCACCCACGCCCGCAACCGGGGCGTCCCGCTGCTCGGCCTGTGCCTCGGCCTGCAGTGCATCGTGATCGACGCGGCCCGCAACCTCGCCGGGATCAAGGGCGCCTCCTCCGCGGAGTTCGACGAGCACGTCAAGGAGCCGGTGATCAGCACGATGGCCGACCAAACCGAGGTCATCGCCGGCGAGAAGGACATGGGCGGCACCATGCGTCTCGGCGCCTACCCGGCCAAGCTCAAGTCCGGTTCCATCGTCGCCGAGCTGTACGGCAGCGACCTGGTGTCCGAGCGGCACCGGCACCGCTACGAGGTCAACAACGCCTACCGCAAGCAGCTGGCCAAGGCCGGGCTGGTGTTCTCCGGTACCTCCCCGGACGACCACCTGGTGGAGTTCGTGGAGCTGCCGCGTGAGGTGCACCCGTTCATGGTCGGCACCCAGGCCCACCCGGAACTGAAGAGCCGCCCGACCCGCCCGCACCCGCTGTTCCAGGCCTTCATCAAGGCGGCGCTCAGCTACCAGCTGGCCGAGCGACTGCCGGTGGACCTGGACGCCGAAGCCCCGGTCACCGTCTGATGACGCCTGGCGCCCACGAGTTCGAGGTCGTCGCGAGCAAGGACCGGTACGTGGGACCGGTCTTCGCGGTCCGCTCCGACGAGGTGACCATGCCCGGTGGCGGCACCGCCATCCGGGACGTGGTGGAGAACCACGGCGCCGTGGTGATCGTGGCGCTGGACGCGGACGAGCACGTGGTGCTCATCCACCAGTACCGGCACCCGGTGCGGCGCAGGCTGTGGGAGCTGCCCGCGGGCCTGCTGGATGTACCCGGTGAAGATCCACTGCTGGCGGCCCAGCGGGAACTCGCCGAGGAGACCGGCCTGGCCGCGGCGCGGTGGGATCTGCTGATCGACGTGGCCGCGTCGCCCGGTTTCTCCGAAGAGACGGCCCGGGTCTTCCTGGCCCGCGAGCTGTCCGAGGTGGATCGTCCCGAGGTCACCGGGGATGAGGAAGCCGACCTGGAGATCCGCCGGGTCCCGCTGACCGAGGCGCTGAACTGGGTCCTGGCCGGCGAGATCCTCAACGGCGCCTCCGTGGGCGGCATCCTGGCCACCCACGCGGTGCTGTCCGGCACGGTCGAGCTGCGTCCCGCGGACTCCCCGTGGCGGGACCGCCCCACGCACTTCCCCGCGCGCAAGGCCTGAATTCTCCGCCGAAGTTGACGAGTTTCGCGGCGAAGCCCGAAACTCGTCAACTTCGGGACATCATTCATTCGGTTATTGCTTAACGGTAAATCCCGCCGGAAATTCCCGGAAAGCAGGCTACGCATCGCTTGGCGGTGCGCAATTCCGGTGATCACGTCCTATAGTCACTCCCCACATGCCTGGAATCCCGGGGTGAATACTCGCGTGCCGGGGGGTGCGAGTTGGCGTATTCGGGTGATTCGACCTCTGCGGTGGCCAAGCCACAGCGGAGTCTCTTGCAGGATCTTTTCCTGGCTCGATCGGGTTTGTTTCTGGTCACAATGATCATCCTGGGAATCGGATTCGTGTTGTGGGCCTCGTTTCTGTATTCCCCGACCGCCAAGACGCTGTTGTTGTCCATCGGCACCCCGCTGCTGGTCTCCGGAGTGGTGGCCACGGCGCAGGCATTGATCAATGACGAGGTGCGCAACCGGGTCCTGGTCGAGCAGCTGGCCAAGGAGAACGACCGGGTGTTGCGGGAGCTCGCGGCGCAGAACCGGGCCGACAACCGGGAGTTCATGCCGACGATCACCCTGCTGGCCAGCAACCGGCCCGAGGTGACCTTCAACCTGATGATCAACGCCGATCTGGAGCGCACCGACGACTACCTCTTCCAGGGGTTTTCCGGCCGGTACGTGGCCGCCCGGCTGCTGCTGTCCTCCCGGCGGGACGTCAACCTCCGCGCGATCATCGCCGACCCGAAGGAGTCGGACGTGATCGACGCCAAGGCCAGTTACCTGCTCTCGGCGCTGGGCACCCGGGAGGACATGGAGCGGGTGCGGGAGGAGGTGTACTCCCAGTGCGAGCTCGGCCTCATCGGCTTCTACCTGGCCAGGCACCACTGCGCGAAGATCAACCTGACCCTCAGCCGGGAGCAGTCGATCATCCGGTTCGAGATCTTCGACGACAGCATCTGGGTCGGCTCGTTCAGCGACGGCACCGGGCCCGCCCGGGTGCATCCGCGGACCCACCGGTTCGGTCGCGACTCCGTCGTCTACCAGATGACCAGGGCCGATCACCTGCGCATCTGCCGGTCGGACCGGTTCCGGCACCACACGATCACCCCGAGGACCACCGAGGCCCAGTTCCACGATCTGTTCGCCGAGATCACCGGCCGGCGCCTGACCCCGGAGCAGTTCACGGAGTTGCGGGCCCGGTTCGTGGAGTTCCAAGACCGATTCGCCGAGGTCACGGGAATGGAGGCAGATCACTGATGATCCCGTCGTATCCCTGCTTGACGGACGTGTTGACCGACCTGCGCACGAGGGCGAACTCGTGGCCCGAGGCGGAGCAGATCTTCCAGGACCACGTGCTGGGCACCGTGGACCTGGTGGACCGCATGCTGGACGACATCGCCGCCTGTCCGGCATCGGCCCGCCGGTGGATCACCGACCGGTCCCGCGAGACCTCGACCCACTTCGCCTGGTGCCTGGTGAACGTCGCGGAGGATCCGTTCGAGATCTGGTTGCACGAGCACAAACCACCGGAGGACCGGCTGCCCGGATACGGCCTGACCGTGCACAACCACCGGTACGACTTCTGCACGATCATGCTATCGGGTGGCTATGTGCACGAGCTCTATTCGGCGACAACGCATCCGATGGGTAATTCGATCGAACATGTGCAGCTGAAGCATCGCTCACTAGTGGGATCCGGCGACGTCCGCCATATAGATCGCAATGACTTCCACCGCATCGTCGGTGTGGAAAGCAGTACTATGACCGCCGTTCTCCGTTCCCGGCCGAAATCTCGATTCAGTATGTCTTTCGACCTGTCTTCTCGAGTTTCACGATGTCATCGTACGCTGGAGGATCGCCTTCAGGTGTTGACCGATGGCCGGAATGCGCCCGCGGTAAAGGGCACCTGAAAGGAATTGTCTTGTCCGTTCACCTCCAGAAGCCGCCCGGCGTGCTGTCCGGCCAGATGGTCGATCTGGTTCGCGAGATGGTGCGCAAGCTCTGCACCGAGCACGCCGCGCGGCTGCCGTTCCACGGCTGGAAACACATCACGTTCGTCGAGACCAAGGCCGCGGACTTCGCCGGTTACGCGAAGGCGGACGAAAGCCTCGTCCGCCTCGCCGCGCTGGTGCATGACCTGAACTACCTGAGCAAGGGCAGCGGGGCCGCCGCCGGCCGGCCGTTGCGGCGGCAGGTGCTCGCCGACTGCGGTGTCCCGGACGATGTGGCCGAGT
The DNA here is from genome assembly GCA_003600225.1 of Pseudonocardiaceae bacterium YIM PH 21723. Classification (GTDB taxonomy): domain Bacteria; phylum Actinomycetota; class Actinomycetes; order Mycobacteriales; family Pseudonocardiaceae; genus QZFT01. The sequence goes on along the minus strand of QZFT01000058.1, from coordinate 34,245 downwards.
TGATCGAGGAGATCGTGCTGCAGGCCGAGACCCAGCATCGCGGCACCGAGCTGTGCGCCGAGGCCAAGGCGCTCAGTGACGCGGACACGCTGTTCAAGGTGCTGCCCACGACGCCGATCATGTTCGCCCACCGGTTCATGCAGGAGAACGAGATCGGGCTGCGCAAGCTGGCCGGCCGGATCACCGGTGATCAGCTGCCGCTGCACGAGGCGGGCATCACCTTCTACCTGCCCGAGGTCCGGGACCGGTACGAGGAGTGGGCGGTGACCAACCTGCGGCTGTGGTCGGCCGTGCTGCCGGCGCTGGACGACCCGGATGTCGCCGCGCTGATGATCGACGAGCTGTGAAAATCCGGGACAACCGGGCAGAACTGGGGGAGTATCGGGTGCTATGAGCAGGTGGGGCGACGCCGGACCGCCGCAGGAGGCGTACAGCCGGGTCACGGATCCGGGGCGGTTCGCGTCGCTGCACGAGATCGGCCGCCAGGCCGTCGCCGACCTGATCACCGGGTTCGACGTCCGCTGGTACCGGTTCACCACCGCCGACCGGCACGAGGCCGTCCTGATCACCCCGGCGGATCCGGCGGCGGCCCCGCTGACCGTGGAGTTCACCGCCTTCCCCGGACTGGTGCTGCGCTTCGGGCTGACCGAGGCGTACCTGCCGGTGTGTGGCTGCGATGCCTGTGACGACTCCGTCCCGGGGCTCGCCGACGAGTTGCACGGGATGCTCGACTACCTGACGGCGGGCACGTTCGGCGACCGGCTGGAGTTCGAGGACGACGCCTGGTGGCATGTCGGGTGGTATCGCGGCTCCGCTGGAACGGGCGGTAGCCGGTCCCGGCTGACGGCGGACCGGTTCGCCGAACTGCGTGGGCTCATCCCGGACGCGGGGCTCGACTTCGCGCCGTGGCCGGTGGGCTGACCTCGGGTTAGCCTGCGGGCATGAGGCGACTGAGTGCGGCGGACGCGGCCGAGCGGACCGCGCATCTGAAGGAACGGGTGTACCTCACCTTCACCGCGCTGGCCGTGGTGCTGACGTTGCAGTCGCACGGTGAGTCGGCGCGGGAGGCGGCCGTGACCCTGGCGATCGTGGTGCTGGGCACGCTGCTCGCGGTGCTGGTGGCCGACGTGGTCTCGCACATCGCGGTGCACGCGCTGCTGCCGGATCGCGCGGAGTTCACCCGCATGCTGCGCACCAGCTTCGGCGCGCTGGGCGCGGTGACGTTGCCGTTGATCTTCATGGGGCTGGCCGCCGCCGGGGTGTGGCGGGTCGAGGCGGCGCTGCGTGGCTCGGTGATCGCGTTGATCGCCGGGCTGGTCGCGATCGGTTATCTGGCGGCCCGCCGGGTCCGGTTGCCCGCCTGGGCCAGGATGGTCGTGTTGTTCGCCGAGTTCGGTCTGGGCTTCGCCGTCGTCGCCCTGGAACTGCTGGCGCACGGCTGAGTTTCCGCCGATCGGCCGATAGGTCACGGCCCCCGCTGGCTCCTGTTGGGCGAGTACAGTTTCTTGCCCAGGGGACTGCGGAGGAGGTGCACGTGTCGACGGAGATCATCACGTCGCGTGCGATAACCCGGGTTCAACTGTGCACGGTGGGCATGGATGTGTTCGTGCGCAAGGGCTTCGGCTGCACCACGGTCGAGGACATCTGCGAGCGCGCCGGTTGTCTGGCCGACGACTTCTACGACCATTTCGCCTCGACCGAGGAACTGTTCCTGGCGTTGTTCGACACCCGGCTGACGGCCAACTGCGAGCGCATCTCCGAGCTGCTGCTCCGGCTGGGCACCGAACAGCTGACGGCGGACCGGATGATCACCGCGCTGCTGCACGCCAAGAACGCCGACGACGAACGGGCCTGGTACCTGGTGAGCATGGAGTTCTCCCTGCACGCCATCCGGCACCCGGAGTTCGCCGAGCGGCTCGCGCTGCGCGACGCGCAGGCCCGCGATCATATGGTCTCGGTGCTGCGCAGGGTGATCGACCGGCCGGACGCCGAGCTGCACCGGCTGGCCAGGATGCTGATCGTCATCCTCGAAGGGGCGCCGGCGCAGAGCCTGGTGGAACCGCACCTGGTCCCGCCGACGTCCCTGGAACACGAGTTGCTGCCGATCGTGCTCGGGTACTACGGGGTCAGTTGACCAGGTCGGGGTCGGAGACCTGGATCTGGTCGTAGAGCGGCTGCGCCTGGAACCAGCCTGCGAGGGGACTGCCGAGCTGGTCGCGGGTGAGCAGCGCGGTCTCCCGGTCGATCAGCTTCGGGGTGCCCGCCGACATGGCCAGCAGCTGCGCCTGGCAGGACCGCTCCATGGTGATGAACCACCAGACGGCCTCGGCCACGGACTGGCCGACGGTCAGCAGGCCGTGGTTCTGCAGGATGACGGCCTTGCAGGAGCCGAGCGCGGCGCCGATCCGCTTGCCTTCCTCGACCTCGCTGACGATGCCCCGGTAGTCGTCGTACAGCGCGTGGTCCTCGAAGAACGCGCACGCGTCCTGGGTGATCGGGTCGAGGAGCAGGCCGAGGCTGGAGAACGCCTTGCCGTACAGCGAGTGCGAGTGCGCGGCGGCGATGGCGTCCGGCCGGGCCTGGTGCACCTGGGAGTGGATGACGAAGGCGGCCCGGTTCACCGCGCGGTCGCCGTGCACGACGGTGCCCTCGTGGTCGACCAGGATCAGGTCGGAGGCCTTGATCTGGTTGAAGCTCATGCCGAACGGATTCACCCAGAACTGGTCCGGGTGCTCGGGATCGCGCACGGTGATGTGCCCGGCGACGCCCTCGGAGAACCCGAAGCGGCCGAACAGCCGGAAGCCCGCGGCGAGCTGTTCCTTGCGGTACCGCCGCTCCTGCTCGACGGAGTCGAACGTGGGCGGCCGTGGGATCACCGTGCCAGGTTGGACGACGGATTCGGTCATCAGAACCCCCTAAGCGATACGTTTGTGTATCCGATACACCTCTGTATATTTTGTGGCACCGGTGATGTCAAGGAGGGTGGATGCCCAGGGGAACGACCAAGCGCCGCCCGCAGACCCGGGCCCGGCTGCTGGACGCCGCGATGGAGGTGTTCGCCGAACAGGGCTTCGGCGGCGCGCGCATCGAGGACATCTGCGACCGCGCCGGGTACACCCGCGGCGCGTTCTACTCGAACTTCGGCTCCAAGGAGGAGCTGTTCCTCGCGTTGTTCGACGCCCGCATGGCGGTGGTCGTGGAGCAGGTCGTCGATCGCGTCGACCGCGCCGAGCCCACCGTCGACGGCCTGGTGACGGCGCTGCTCGACTACGAGCACGACCGCAACTGGTACCTGGTCAGCACCGAGTTCACCCTGCACGCCATCCGGAACCCGCAGGTCGCCGCGCACCTGGCCGCCCGCGACGGCTGGGTCCGGGAACAGCTGCTCGGCGTGCTGGGCCGGCTGGACTGGGAACCGGGCACCGACCTGGAGGCGCTCGTCCGGATGATCGTGGTGATCGTCGAGGGCGCCCCCGCGCAGAGCTGGGTGGAGCCGGATCGGCTGCCGCCGGGCACCCTGGAGCGCCGGATGCTCCCGCTGCTGCTGAACGCGGTCAGGCCCTCGGGTTGATCGTGTCCGAGGTCCAGCTGATCGGGTCGGTGGCCAGCACCGGGAGCGCTTCGAGTTCCGGGTCCGCAGCGATCGCGGCGATGGCCGCCACGCTGCCACCGACATAGGTGGTGCGCAGGTCGACGTCGGTGGCCACGCACCAGGCGTGATCGGCAGGCCACCACAGGCTCGGGTGCAGCGGCCGGCAGTCCGAATCGGACAGCGAGAACCGCACGGCGGCGACCGGTCCGGAGAGCAGGTGCATGCCGCGCCCCGGCATCTCGAACCGGGGCGCCTCGCGCCACTTCTCCGCCAGGTTGCCGTAGCCCTCCCAGACGGCCGGCCAGCAGCGGCCGGGCGTCCCGGTGTGCCCGGTCAGCACCGCTGCGAGGCTGGTGATCGTCGCCGTTGGCAGGGTGCCCAGCGGCGGCTCCTCATCCCAGAGACCGTCCCTTTCCCGCAGCGAGCGGAGATCGCGTCCCCAGGTCTCCGGGTGCGAGGTCTCGCCCGGCAGGGGCGGATTGATGAGTGCCCATTGGACGAGCGGGTGCATGGTCCGGTCGTTCGCGGCCGCGATATCCCGCCAGCGCACAGGTTCCGCGTTGTGCAGCGCGGGGTGGAAAACGCGCGCGTAGGCCGGGAAGACGGCGGGCAGCAGCATGCCGACGGTGTGGTCGAAGTGCCGGACGGCGGCAACGATCCACTCGGCCGCCCGAGCTGTTGTCGCCGGTACCGGTTCCGGGGTCATGCTCACCAGTGTCCCGGTGGCGGCCAGCGATTTTCCCGATCCCGAAGTTGGCGATGTTCGGGGCTCGTTCCTCGCCGCGAACATCGCCAACTTCGGAGCGACGGCCACCGGTAGCCCGGGCCGCTTCCGCCGTGGACCTGAAGGACGCCTTCGTCTACCTCGGGTGTTCCGAAGTTGACGATGTTCGGGAAGAGCGCCCGAACATCGTCAACTTCGGCGCGGAGGAGCAGCGGTCAGCGGTCGCCCCGGCCGCAGGCGGTGCCGTCGCCGTTGGTGTCCAGTCCGTGCCGGTCGTGGCCGCGTACCGTCAGCGGGCCGAACCCGTGCTGCCGCAGCCAGTCGCAGCCGTTCGCCGTACCCGGCGGGAACGTCCACGGCACGCACTGCACCCGCTCGCCGTACGCGTGGTCGCAGCCGTCATAGCCGCCCGGCAGCAGCACCGGCGTCTTCGGCCTGGGCGGCGACGTGTACCTGGTCGTCGGCGGGGCCGGCACCGTCGTGGCGGTGACCAGCGGCCGCTCCACGCTCGCCTCGGCGTGCTCGTCCTGGGCCGGCAGCAGCGGCACGAGGACCAGCAGCAGCGGGACGACGGCCAGCGCCAGCGCGGCGAGGGCGGCCAGCCGGTGCCTACGCATCGCCGACCCTGACCCACTCGGCGACCGACGGGACTCCGTCGGCGTCCACCGCGAACAGCATGTACCAGCCGGGCGGAGCCATGTTCTGGTTGGCGGTGACCGTCAGGGTCAGCCTGTCCCCGTCGACGGCCATCGGCAGGTCCACCGAACGCTGGTTGGGGTCCGAGGAGTGGGTCACCGCGGCGGGGCGGATCAGCACCGCCTTGGCGACCGGCCTGTCCACGGTGATCTGCTGCGCGCTGCCGTAGGTCCAGTTCTTCGAGGCCACCGAGGTGATCTTCGAGCGGGTTCCCTTGTACAGGTAGGACGGCGAGTACACCGAGATGCGCTGGTCGAACGAGCCGTCGCCGGGGTTGTTGCCCACCGCGAGGACCCGGCCGTCGGGCAGCAAAAACGCCGAGGAGTGGTAGCCGCGCGGCACCGGGTCGGTGGCCATGCCCTCGGTGAACGTGTTCGTCTTCGGGTCGAACATGGAGGCCTCGAACACCGGATCGCTGCGGTTGTGCAGCCCGCCGCCGGTTTCGAACACCTGGCCGTCGGGCAGGATCACCGCGGACAGGTACATCTTGCCCTCGCCGTGTCCCTGCGGCGTGCCGTCGGTCATGTGCCCCTGCGGCAGCTGCGGTCCGGGCTTGTGCCGCGGGTTCTTCTCCTTCAGGTCGATGATGTCCGTGTGCCGGTTCGCGGCCACGTTCGTGTTGATGTTGCCGCCGCCGAGGGTCAGCACCCGCTGATCTTGGGCCGGGGGCAGCAACACACTCATCGACTGGTCCCGGTTGTCCTTGTCCTGCAGGCCTTCCACGTCCCGGATGGTGCCGCTGCCGTAGTCGTACAGCGAGGATCCGGTGCCGTCGAGGCCGTTCCCGAACACGTGGCTGCCGGTGTAGAACAGCTTGCCCTCGGCGGTCAGGATCATCGACGGGTACAGGCCCCAGAACTTCCAGGTCTGGTTGATCTCGTTGCCCGCCAGCCAGCGCCCCTTCTCCTGGGAGAAGTACTCGACCGACACGCTGCCCTCGGACTTCTCGTCCAGCCCGCCCAGCGAGATCACGTCACCGTTGCCCAGCGTGGTGGCCGACGGATACCAGTGCCCGGCGGTCAGGTCGTTGGTCCGCTGGTAGCTGTTGGTCGCCGGGTCGAAGATGTAGGAGACGGCCAGGCCCTTGTAGTTGGCCTTCCCGTCCTCGGTCGGGTAGCCCGCGTTGCCGCCCATCACCAGGATGCGGCCGTCGGCCAGCTGGGTGTGCCCGGAGCAGAACAGGTCCGACGGGGTGGGCACCGAGGTGAACGTGCCCGCCGCCGGGTCGTACACGGCGGAGGTGAAACTGCCCCGCTCGAAGGCGCTCGGGTCGTTGCCGGAGCCGGCGATCAGCAGCACCTTGCCGGTGTGCAGCAGCACGGCGTGGATGCCGCGGACCGGCGACTGGTACGGCAGCACGTCCCACTGGCCCTTCGGGCAGGCCTGGCCCGCCTGGCACCGTTTCCGCGGCGGATCGGCCAGTACCGCGGTCATCGAGTAGTCCCGGGTGACGGCCTCGCCGTCGCCGTAGGCGGTGACGCCCCAGCTCAGCTGGTCCACCCCCGCCGGGATCGCCGGGGTACGCACCCGGAACTGCTTGTCCTCGCCGGTCACCGCCAGGGTGGACAGGTCCGTCCAGTACTCCCAGCCCTTCTCGGCGGTGTGCTTGAACAGGGTGATCGCCGTGTTCGGCGTGCTGGTCCGATAGGTCAGTGACAGGTCGTACTGGGTGCCCGCGGCCACCTGCGGCGCGCAGTCGGTGTTCTGCGCCGGCATGACCTTGCGGTCCCCGGACGTCCGCTCGGACATGGTGAGCCGCAGGGCCTTCTCCGCGGTCAGCCCGTAGTCCGAGCGGTTCTCGCCCCAGCCGTAGTCCTGCCAGCACACCGGCTTACCGTCCGCGTCGACCTGGCTGAATCCAGGGTTCGGCATCAGGTTCTGGGCCGCCGATGCGGGCAGCAGGACCAACGGCGTGTAGAGCATGGCCGCGGCGGCGACACTCGCGCCGAAGGCCAGCCAGCCTTTCTTGGTGGTGTGCACGGTGTCCCGCCTTTCTGCCATATGGGGGAGTGGGATCAGGCCTTGGTCATCGAGTACCGGGTGGAGACCACGTAGCCGACCTCGGAGATGGAGGCACCCCAGATCAGCCGGTCCACGCCCGCCGGGATGACCGGGGTCTGCACCTGGAAGGAGTTGGCGCCGGTCGTCGCGGGCAGCGTGGCCAGGTCGGTCCAGTACTGCCAGCCGGTCGCCGGGGAGTGGGTGAACACGGTGATCGACGCGGGCACGCTGTTCCGGTAGGTCAGGCCCAGGTTGTACTTCGCACCCGGCTGTACGGCGACGGAACACTGGTCGTTGTTGGTCGGCATGAACTTGCGGTCACCGGACTTGTGGCTGGTCACGTCCAGGCGGATGCCGCCGCCCATCTGGAGGTCGTAGGTCCAGCCGGCGTTGTAGGTGTTCTCGCCCCAGCCGTAGACCTGCCAGCAGGCGGGCTGGCCGTTCGGGCCGGGGATCGGGGTGCCGAGCAGGTTCGGCGGCGCGGCCGAGGCGGGCGCCGCGAGCAGCGGGGCGGTCAGCAGTGCGGCCAGCAGGCCCGTGGTGAGGAACTTCTTCATCGGTTGTCGCCTTTCTCAGGTGGTGATCTGTCGGATCTCGACACGGTTGTCGCCCTCGCCGAAGGTGGCGAGTACGCGGGAGTGCGCCAGGGCCGCGGTGACCGTGGGCAGTACGTCGGGCCGGTCCCGGAGCATCGGGGTGGACACCACGTAGTCGATGTCCCGCCAGCCGCCGGGCAGGTGCGTCATGACCTCGGGGTCGAGGTCGATCTTGTAGAACCAGATCGCACCGGTGCCCGGCCGGAAATCCTGCTTGACCATGTCCAGCCACATGCCGTCGTCGACGACGATCCGCTTGTGGTCCTTGTCCTGGACGGAGGAGCCGATCCACGCGACGGCATCCCGGTAGGACTGGGTGTCCTGCCTGGTCAGCGCCGCCGCGTTGCCCTGCCACCAGACGGGCGCGAGCAGCCCGGCCAGCACCATGGCGACGTAGCCGATGACCACCTTGCGGCGCACCGGCTGCCAGTTGCCCAGCAGCCGCGATGCCCGGTCGGCCAGCACATCGACCATCCCGGCGACGCTCAGTGCGAGGAACGGCAGCGCCTGGATGATGTACATCGACGGCAGGTAGCCGCCGGGACGCAGCACCATCACCGCGAGCAGCAGGACGGCGACCGCCGGCACCCACAGCCTGCGCAGGAACAGCCCGGCGAGGGCCGCCGCCAGCCCGGCGAAGATCAGCACCTTGTCGTAGTACAACCAGGAACCGACCGTGATGTACGCCGAGCTACCCGGGGTGAACACGCTGCCGGAGCCCTCGCGGCCACCCAGCTGGAAGAAGATCGCGCCCAGCAGCGACACGTGGTCCCTGCCCGGGAACAGCTCGCCCTTGATCAGCGCGTACAGCGGGTAGAAGGAGCCGACGAGCACCAGTCCGGAGCCGAAACCCACCAGGGAGAAGGTCCGGGTGCTCTTGTGGGTGCCGCGCCACAGCGCGATCAGCACCGCCGGGAACACCAGGAGCATCGTCTCCTTGGACAGCACGGCGACCGCGACGCAGATGCCCGCCGCCACGTGGTGCCACAGGTGCCTGCGCGGCGACAGCGCGAGCACCATGGCGGCCAGCATCCAGACGACCGCGACGTTGTCCAGGTAGATCTGCCGGTGCATGATCACCGCTAGCGGGGAGAGCCCGTACAGCAGCACCGCCAGGACCGAGGCCCAGCGCGGCAGGTCCAGCCGGTCGCCCAGCTTGTAGAGCAGCACGACGGCCGCGCCGGTGACCACGAGCATGATCAGCCTGCCGCCGGCGACGGCGAGTGCGCCGGGGGCGAGGAGTCCGGGCAGCCAGCTCAGCAGCGCGATCTGCATCCAGCCCAGCGGCGGATGGTCGTACCAGTAGGTGTAGTGCGCGAGGCCGTCGCCGCGGGCCACCGCCCAGGCCTGTGCCAGGTAGGTGCCCTCGTCGGCACTGATCGGCGGGAACCCGGTGATGTTCCAGGCCTGCACGCCGAGCACCACCACGAGCAGCGCGAGCACGATCCAGGTGTCGGAGGAGAACCGGCTGCCCTCCGGCCGCCGGTGCCTGGCCCGCTTGGGCGGCTTCGGTGCCGGTGCGGGTCGCCAGGAGGCGTCTCGCTGCGGCCTGCGCAGCCGGACCGTCGGAGCTTCGGGACGTTCGATCAGTGTGGTCACGATGTCACCTGCTCTGGGTGCAGGTGCGCACCGACGTGCCGGGTGAGCTCCCAGTTCCGGGCGCCCACGCCCTCCCGGTAGATGGCCCGGGTCGCCGCGCCGGCCAGCAACATCATGTAGAGCGGCGCGCCGACGACCAGCTTCAGGTAGTGCGCCGGGCGGACGTTCAGCTCGTACTGCTTGCCGAAGTCGTGCAGCCCGGCCACCTCGAAGGCCAGGTTGGCCACCGTCGGGATCAGCGGCAGGAAGGTCACCAGTGCCACGGCGGCGGGCAGTTCCAGCAGCAGCGCGGTGCCGATGCCGAGGGGGATGAGCAGCCCCGTGTACGCCTGGAAGAACGGCGACATCAGGGTGAACCTGGCGAGGGCCCGCTGCCGGAAGGTGGGCAGCTTGCGCCACTCCTTCTTGCGGAAGACCTGCAGGAAGCCCTGGTTCCACCGGGTGCGCTGCTTGAACAGCGACATCAGCGTGTCCGGGGTCTCCTCCCTGGTCACCAGCAGCGAGTCGTAGGCGACGACGACGCGGTAGCCCTGGCTGGAGAGCCGGACGCCCAGGTCGCAGTCCTCGGCCAGGCACTCCGGGTCCCAGCCACCGGTGCGGCGCAGCGTCTCGGTGCGGATGAACACCGTGTTGCCGCCGAGCGGGATGAAGCCCTGCTGGGCCTGCAGGTGCAGGCGGGAGCGGAAGTAGAAGTAGTACTCCAGGCAGTTGCGCAGGCTGTACCAGCTGGAATGGAAGTTGATCAGCTGGACGCCACCCTGCACGACGGCCGCGTTGGTGGTGCTGAAGGCGTGGTCGACGTGCGCGAGCAGGGCTGGGTGCACCTGGTCCTCGGCGTCGAAGACCCCCACGACATCGCCTTTGCAGTGGGGGAGCGCGGTGTTGAGCGCCTTGGGTTTGTTCTTCACCGGGTTGTGGTCGGTGATCACCGAGACCAGCGCCGGGTACCGGGTGGCCAGCCGTTCGGCCACCTCGGCGGTTTCCGGGTCGTCGTGGCCGACGATGATGATGATCTCGTAGTCGTCGTGGGTGCTGCGCAGCAACTGGGTGATCGTCTGCTCCAACACCGCCTGTTCATGCCTGGCGGGGACCAGTAGAGAGAACCGAACCGTGCGGCTGGCAAGGGGAGCCTCGAAGCGAGTGCCGCGCAGTACCTCTGGGGTTCGCCAGGCGTGCAGCGTCCACCACAAGGTCAGCACGGCCACGACGGCCAGCGCCAACGACAGCAGGATTACTGCTACGGATGCCACGCGCACACCTCCCATCAGTGGATGTCTCGAAGCCATAACGGCTTCGATGACATACATCTGGGAAATGGCAATCCATCACGCAAAGTAGGCCGATGACCCTCCAAAAGGAGTAATCAGCCTGTGACCTCAGTAACGAACCACTGCGGAGGAGTCCGGTTGCATGCCAGTGGCAAGTGAACCCTCAATAGTGCCTCTTCGCAGGTCGACCAGTGTGACGGTGTTGATGTCCAGCAGTGAGACGTAGGCGATCGGCCGACTGGGGTGGAATGAGGCCCCCGAGGGCATGCCACTCAGCGTGATCGACCAGATACTCCGAAAGGTGGAGTCGTACAACGTGATCGACTTCCCGGCCAGATCGGTGACGAGTAAACGGCTGTCACCCACCGGGTAGATGCGCAGCGGATCGCCCTGCACCGGATGGCTGCGCAGCAGCCGCATCGTGTGCGCGTCGAAGACCAGGATGGCCGGCGTTTTCCGCGCGCCGACGTACAGCAGCCGCTCGTCCGCGCTCAGGCAGCTGCCCTCCGGCAACGTGCCCGCCTGCGCCACGACCGGCTCCGCCGCCGGGTCGTGCGGGCGGACCAGGCTGACGGTGTTCGAGTCGAGCCCGGTGACATAGGCGCGCTCGCCGTCCTGGGACAGGGTGAACAGGTGCGTCTTGCGGCCGCCGGTGGGGATCGCCCGGGTGCCGGTCAGCAGGGACCCGGTGGCCTCACTGAGCGAGTACAGCCGGTCGTGGCAGTCCAGCCGGACACCGTGGATCCGGTTGTGCGAGGCGGTGCTGATGGTGCGCACCAGTTCCCGGCGGTGCAGGTCCACCTGGAACACCGCGGAGCCACCCTCGCCGGGGCTGCCGGAGAACTCGACGCCGTAGTGGCCGATGTACGCCCAGCGGCCGGTGCTGTCCACGGCCATCTCGTGTGGATAGGGCTGGAGCAGGATCTCGTCGAGGCGGGCCCCGGTGCCGGTGTCGAAGAACGCCAGCCGGCCCGCCCCCTTCTCGACCACGGCGAGCACGTCGCCCGAGGGTGAGCCCGCGGCCAGGGTCAGGCCGGAGGCGCCGAGCAGGGTCAGCAGTGAGCGGCGGTTGAGGTCCACTGCTCCGAGTCTAGAAGACGCTGAGCTGGATGTGATGGCAGTTGCGGCACTGGAAGATCTTGTAAATTCCACGCTCTTCGGCCGCCATGATGGCCGCCAGCCCCACGGTCATCCAGTAGGCGCTCGACCGCACGTGCTCCTGGATCTTGGCCAGCAGCTTGGCCCCGGACTTGGTGCCCTTGTTGTCCTTGAACCGGACTCGTACGGCTTGCCCGCCGCACCGTGGACGTTCGCACTCGCGAGAGAAGTCGGGATTCGTCATACGGAGGAGCGTGGCGCAGATGCCGGTGTGATCCGGTTCCCGATTCGGCCTTGGTACAGGAACGAGGCACTCCTGTACCTGGTGACCAACGTCTGTCAGCTCTGGGCGATGGTCCGCAGGATCCAGGGGAGGTAGGCGGACACGTCGGTGTACACGCCCGGGAACTCGTTGCACAGCCCGCGGCCCGCGCCGTGGCTGGTCGCGCCGGTCACCAGCCACCGATTGCCGAACTTGACCAGGGCGGGCGCGCCGGAGTCGCCGCCACAGGAGGAGGCCTCCGGGCGGTTGTCGACGCAGCGGAAGTGGCCGCGCTGGAAGCTCGGGTCGTTGGCGCAGGCGGACTCGGGCAGCAGCCGGGACTCCAGTTGCCGGAGCCGTTTCGGCGGCGCGCAGCCGGGGTCGTTCTCGTCCGGGCAGGTCATGCCCCAGCCCAGCAGCCGGATCGGGGTGCCCGCCGCGGGGCGTGGCGCGATCACCGCAGGCCGGTTGCGTACCGGCTCGGCCAGCCGGACCAGACCGATGTCGTGGGCGATGTAGTTCTCGTCGATCTTGTAGCCGGGGTGCAGCACGACGCGGTCGGTCGGCAGGGAGGGCGCGGTGGTCCAGTCGAGGGCGCCGAGCCGCACCTGGATCCGGTCGGGGGTCACCATGGCGCAGTGCGCGGCGGTGACCAGCCAGCGATCGGTGATCAGCGTGGCGCCACAGTGCTGTTCGCCATCCCGGATGAAGGTGGCCATGAACGAGTACGGCTCCGCCGCCTCCTCGCCACCGATGATCGCCTGTGCCGGCGCCCCTGCGCCGAACATCAGCAGTACAGCCGCGACAACCGCCAGAACTCTCCGCATCAGATCCCCCCAAGTCATCCCCACCCTAACCCGGAGGGGTCCCGAAGTTGACGAGTTTCGGAGGAGAGGCGATCAGGCGAGGAGATCCGCGATCGATTCGGCGACCTGTTTCGCCTCGATCAGGAAGCCGTCGTGGCCGTAGTGGCTGTGCACGACGTGCAGCGGGCCCGAACCGGGGATCCGCTGGGCCAGTTCCTGTTGCTGGTACAGCGGATACAGCCGGTCGGTGTCCACACCGGACACCACCGTGCGAGCGGTGATCCGGCTCAGCGCCTCGACGGCGCCACCGCGATCGCGGCCGATGTCGTGGCTGTTCATCGCCTCGGTGAGCGTCACGTAGCTGCCCGCGTCGAACCTCCTGGCCAGCTTGTCCCCGTGGTGGTCCACATAGGACTGGACGGCGAATCTGCCGCCATGCCAAGGATTTTCGCCGTCCTGGGGATCGCGGTCGAACCGGGTGGCCAGCTCGTTCTCGGTGCGGTAGGTGATGTGCGCGATCCGCCGGGCGGTGGCCAGCCCGCGATGGGGGCCCTCGCCGTCCGGCAGGTCGTGGTAGTCGCCGCCGTGCCAGCCGGTATCCTCGCGGATCGCGTGCAGCTGGGGCGTCGTCCAGGCGATCTGCTCCGCCGACGCGCGAGCCGTGGTGGCCAGCAACAGCAGCGTGCGCACCCGGTCCGGCCAGGTCACGGCCCACTCCAGGGCGCGCATGCCGCCCATCGATCCGCCCAGCACCGCGGCCCAGGACTCGATGCCCAGGGCCCTGGCCATGATCCGCTCGGCGGCGACCTGGTCCCGCACGGTCAGGAACGGGAATCGGCTGCCCCAGGGCCTGCCGTCCGGCGCGCGGCTGGACGGGCCGGTGCTGCCCTGACAACCGCCCAGCACGTTCGGCGCGATCACCCACCAGCGGTCGGTGTCCACCGCGCGGCCCGGGCCGATCAGCTCCGCCCACCAGCCGGGCGAGGGGTGACCGGGCTCCACCGGCCCGGTGACGTGGCTGTCCCCGGTGAGCGCGTGCAGCACCAGGACCGCGTTGGACCGGTCCGCGTTCGGCGTGCCCCAGCTCTGATAGCTCAGCCGGATCCCCGGCAGGGTGCCGCCCGCCTCCAGTTCCAGGGGCTGGGCGATGCCGACGAACTGTCGCCGGCCCACGGGGGCTCCCTCCCGCCACCCACCGGTGGCGGGAGGGAGCCCGGCCGCGAGAGTCACTACAGCTCGGCCTTGGCCGCGCGGAAGCCCGCTTCCAGGTCGGCCTTGATGTCCTCGATGCCTTCGATGCCGACGGACAGCCGGACCAGGCCCGGGGTGACGCCGGTGGACAGCTGCTCCTCGGCGGACAGCTGGCTGTGCGTGGTGCTGGCCGGGTGGATCACCAGGCTGCGCACGTCACCGATGTTGGCCACGTGCGAGTGCAGCTCCAGCGCGTTGACGAACTTCTTGCCCGCCTCCACGCCGCCACGCAGTTCGAAGGACAGGATGGAACCGGCGCCCTTCGGCAGGTACTTCTGCGCCAGCGCGTACCACGGGCTGTCCGGCAGGCCCGCGTAGTGCACCTTCTCCACCTCGTCGCGGCCCTGCAGCCACTCGGCCAGTGCCTGCGCGTTGGCGGTGTGCCGCTCCAGCCGCAGGCTCAGCGTCTCCAGGCCCTGCAGCAGCAGGAAGGAGTTGAACGGGGAGATGGCCGGGCCGAGGTCGCGCAGCAGCTGCACCCGCAGCTTGGCCGCGTAGGAGCCGTGGCCGAGGGCCGGCCAGTACTGCAGGCCGTGGTAGCTGGGGTCCGGCTCGTTGAAGCCGGGGAACTTCTCCGGGTTCGCGCCGAAGTCGAACTTGCCGCCGTCGACGACCACGCCGCCGATGGAGTTGCCGTGGCCACCGAGGAACTTGGTCGCCGAGTGCACCACGATGTCCGCGCCGTGCTCGATCGGGCGCAGCAGGAACGGGGTGGGCACGGTGTTGTCCACGATCAGCGGGACGCCGGCCTCATGGGCCACGTCGGCCACGCCACGGATGTCCAGCACGTTGGACCGCGGGTTGCCGACGGTCTCGGCGAAGAACAGCTTGGTGTTCGGGCGCACCGCGGCCCGCCACTCGTCCAGGTTGTCCGGGTCCTCGACGAAGGACACCTCGATACCCAGCTTGGGCAGCGTGTAGTGGAACAGGTTGTAGGTGCCGCCGTACAGCGAGGCGCTGGACACGAAGTGGTCGCCCGCGCCGGCCAGGTTCAGGATGGCCAGGGTCTCGGCGGCCTGGCCGGAGGACAGCAGCACCGCGGCCACGCCACCTTCGAGCGCGGCGAGACGCTCTTCGGCGACGGTGTTCGTCGGGTTGTGGATGCGGGTGTAGATGTTGCCCGGCTCGGCCAGCGCGAACAGGTTCGCCGCGTGGTCGGTGTTGTTGAAGGCGAACGAGGTGGTCTGGTAGATCGGCACCGCGCGGGCGCCGGTCGTGGGATCGGGGGCGGCGCCGGAGTGGATCTGCTTGGTCTCGAAGGACCAGGCTTCGCTGTTCTGCGGTGCGGACATGCGAGGACTCCTTGAACACGGGGGTGCGAGAGGTGAGCAATTTCCATGGAAACTGCAAAAAGCCGCAGTTTCCATGGAAATTGCGGACGTGCGTCTACGGAATGGGAAAAGCGATCAATTGCCGATCGGCAAGATCAACAGCTGGCGCTGGCGACGCGGAGCAGATCCACGTGCAGGCGGGCGACCAGAGCTGTCATGGACGCGACAGTAGCGGATGTGCCCATTGCGTCGCAGTGTGTTCCGCCTAACGGACGAGCCCCTCACGAATTCTATGTCATATGACATAATGCATAGAAACGACGCCAGGAGGATGGACATGGCCGCAGACAAGGCACGCAAGCGCAAGATCGAGATCTTCGTGGGCAAGTACTTCGCCAACCCGCTGTCCCTGTTCCTGCACCGGATCGGGCTGACCGGGAAGTACATCACCGAGATCGAAACGGTCGGCAGGCGCAGCGGCCAGACCCGGGTGGCACCGGTGACCGCCTGGTTCGACGCCGACGGCGCCTGGCTCATCTCCCAGCACGGCAAGAAGTCCGGCTGGGCGCTCAACGCCCTCGCGGACCCGCGGATCCGGCTGCGGCACGGCAGGAAGTGGTACGTCGGTCAGGCCGAGTTCCGCCCGGAGGACGACGTCACCGCCCGGGTCCTCGCATCCAACCCGGGGTGGCTCCAGGGCAAGGTCGCCCTCGCCGTGCAGCGCGGGCTGGCATCCGACCCGATGGTCGTGCGGGTGGACTTCGTGCGCGCGCCGGAAGCGATCAGTCGCGAAGCTTCAGACCATGCTCGTCACGAGCGCCGTTGACCAGGATCAGGATGCCGTCGATGAACGGCCACAACGAGCCGAGCCCGCAGGTCACCAGGGTCACCACCAGCTGAGCGATGCCCATGCCGATGTCGCCGATGTACATCCGGCCGATGCCCAGCGGGACGAGGATCTGCAGCAGGCCGGCGACCAGCTTCGACTTCTCCGACAGCGGTTCACCGGTGTACGGATCGAAGCGGCCGTAACCGGGTCCGGGCATGCCGTACGGCGGCGGGTACGGGCTGTGCGCGCCGTAGGGCGGCGGCGGAGGAGGCTGGTAGCCGTAGTGGTTCGGATCCCCAGGCGGCATGGTCATGGATGGACCATATCGGCGATTCATCACGGTTCAGCGGGAGGATCCGGCTAGCCTGCGTGGGTGCAGCCCAGCGCGGTACTCGCCGGATACCTGGACCACCTCACGGTGGAGAAGGCGGGCGCCCGCAACACGCTGGAGTCGTACGGCCGTGACCTGCGCCGATACCTCGGCTACCTCGACTCGGCCGGCACCGGTGACCTGGCCGAGGTGACCGAGCTGCAGGTGAGCGGATTCGTCGCGGCGCTGCGTGAGGGTGACGAGGACAACCCGCCGCTGGCGGCGACCTCGGCCGCGCGGGCCCTGGTGGCCGTGCGCGGCCTGCACCGTTTCGCGCACCGGGAGGGCATGATCCCGCGCGACGTGGCCCGCGAGGTGCATCCGCCCAGCACCCCGCGCCGGCTGCCCAAGGCGCTGCCGGTGGACCAGGTGCTGCGGCTGCTGGACTCCGCTGACGTCGACGACCCGCGCGGCCTGCGCGACCGCGCCCTGCTGGAGGTGCTCTACTCCACCGGCGCGCGCATTTCCGAGGCCATCGGCCTGGACATCGATGACATCGATAGCGGCGAGCGGACAGTGCTGCTGGACGGCAAGGGCGGCAAGCAACGCCTGGTGCCCATTGGCCGACCGGCCCTGGCTGCCCTCGACGCGTATCTGGTGCGTGCCCGGCCGACGTTCGCTGTGCGGGGTAAGGGAACTCCGGCGGTCTTCCTGAACTCGCGGGGCGGACGGCTGTCCCGGCAGAGCGCGTGGGGCACGTTGAAAGCGGCGGCCGAGCGCGCCGGGATCACCGCCGAGGTCTCCCCGCACACGCTGCGGCACTCGTTCGCCACTCACCTGATGGAGGGCGGCGCCGACGTCCGGGTGGTGCAGGAACTGCTCGGCCACGCCTCGGTGACCACGACGCAGGTCTACACCCTGGTCACGGTGACCATGCTGCGCGAGGTCTACGCCACCGCGCACCCGCGGGCACTGAAAGCCTAGCGGTTGCAGTAAGGGTGCCCCTCACTGCACTCAACGCTGTATGGGTGCCCTTTACTGCACTCAACGCGGTGTGGGTGCCCCTTACTGCGCCCGCACCCCGCCCGCTTGAAGATCATCAATTCGGGTGAAGGACATCCTCGGTGAACTCGGGTCGTTGATCATCCGCAGCACACTGCTCACCCAGGTGTGTTACCGGGTCGTGATCTCGGGCGGCACGCGAGCGCTATAGGTGGTATTTGTGCAGCTAGCCAAGGCCCTTCCGGGGAATCCGGCGGGTCTTCGGCGAGGCGCGTTGCCCATGCGGCGCACAGCCGCTTACGCTCGCCACAACATCGTCGGGCCGTACCAGACGCAGGGGAGTCAGTGCACATGTCCACATCGGGGCCGCAGCGAGCGCGCCGTGACGTGGGCGAGCTGGATCTGGCGCCCAAGCCGCACGATCTGACCGACGAGGCGCTGCCGGACAGCGAGGGCGAGGTCGGGCCCACCGGCCGGGTTCGCCGCCATGTCCCGGAGCCACCGCTGATCGCGGGCCACGGCCCGGCGAAGATCATGGCGGTGTGCAACCAGAAGGGTGGCGTCGGCAAGACCACCTCGACGATCAACCTGGGCGCCGCGCTGGCCGAGTACGGCCGCCGGGTGCTGCTGGTCGACTTCGACCCGCAGGGAGCGCTCTCCGTCGGGCTCGGCGTGCAGCCGCACCAGCTGGACAACACGATCTACAACGTGCTGATCGAGCGCAAGCTGCCGCTCCAGCAGGTGGTGCTGCGCACCGGTATCGAGGACATGGATCTGTTGCCCAGCAACATCGATCTGTCCGCCGCCGAGGTGCAGCTGGTGGCCGAGGTCGGCCGGGAACACGCACTCGCGCGCAGCCTGGGGCCGGTGATGGCGCACTACGACTACATCCTGGTCGACTGCCAGCCCTCGCTCGGCCTGCTCACGGTCAACGCCCTGGCGGCCGCGGACGGCGTGATCATCCCCCTCGAATGCGAGTTCTTCAGCCTGCGCGGCGTGGCGCTGCTGATCGACACCATCGAGAAGGTGCGGGAGCGGCTCAACCCCAAGCTCGACATCAGCGGCATCCTGGCCACGATGTACGATCCGCGCACCCTGCATTCTCGTGAGGTCATGGCCAGGGTCGTAGAAGCGTTCGGGGATGTCGTGTTCGATACCGTGATCAACCGCACCGTGCGGTTCCCGGAGACCACCGTCGCCGGTGAGCCCATCACCACCTGGGCGCCGCGGTCCGCCGGCGCCAAGGCATACCGGGCACTCGCCCGGGAGGTGCTCGCCCGGTGACCCGTCGCGCCTCGCTTCCCGGTGCGGCCGAACTCTTCCGCCCCACCATGCCGTCCCCGGCACTGGACACCCCAGGCCCGATTCCCGCCGTCGAGCGCAAGAGCTCCGGCAGGCAGCGGCACGAAACCAAGATCACCGTCTACCTGTCCGACGAGGAACTCCTCGCCCTGGAACAGGCCCGGCTGCAACTGCGCGCCGCACACGGCCTCGGCATCGACCGCGGCCGCATCGTGCGTGAGGCCATCGCCGTGCTGCTGGCCGACTTCGAGGACCGCGGCGAGACATCGGCGCTGGTCACCCGGCTGACGGGTAACTAGTGAAAGACGCTCTCACCGAGCTCACCGGAGACCCGGACAACACCACCGCGAAGTTCACCGTCCACCTGGCCAACTTCGAGGGCCCGTTCGACCTCTTGCTGCAGCTGATCAGCGCGCACCAGATGGACGTCACCGAGGTGGCGCTGCACAAGGTCACCGACGAGTTCATCTCGCACACCAAGAAACTCGGCGAGAACTGGGACCTGGACGAGGTCACCTCGTTCCTGGTCATCGCGGCCACGCTGCTGGACCTCAAGGCCGCGCGGCTGGTGCCCTCCGCCGAGGTGGAGGACGAGGACGACCTGGCGCTGCTGGAAGCCCGCGACCTGCTGTTCGCCCGGCTGCTGCAGTACCGCGCCTACAAGCAGGTGGCCGCGTTGTTCGGCGAACTGGAGGCGGGGGCGCTGCGCCGCTACCCGCGCTCGGTGGCCCTGGAGGACCGGTTCAACGACCTGCTGCCCGAGGTGATGATCGGCGTCAGCCCGCAGCGGTTCGCCGAGACCGCGGCCAGCGTGTTCCGGCCCAAGCCGATCCCCACCGTCGGCCTGGACCACATCCACAACCACCGGGTCGGCATCCGGGAACGCGCCGCGGAACTGCGGGTGGTGCTGGCCGAGAACGGCACCGCCACCTTCGCCTCGCTGGTCGTCGACTGCGAGCACACCATCGAGATCGTCGCCACGTTCCTGGCGTTGCTGGAGCTGTACCGGGAGGCGGCGATCTACCTCGACCAGGAGGACCCGCTGGGCGAGCTCATCGTGCGCTGGACCGGTGGCAGCCTGGAAGAGGCCGCCGCTCAGGCCGAGCAGGATCTGGCCAGCACCGAAGAAGAGGAGTACGGCGGATGACCGAAGCCATCGAGGACAGCGGGCTACCGGACATCACCGAGGACACCGACTTCGACGCCGCCCTGGAGGCGTTGCTGCTGGTCGTGGACGCGCCCATCGGTGAGGAACCCCTGGCATCCGCGCTCGATTCCACCGTGGACCGGGTCACCGGCGGCCTGCGCAGGCTGTCCGCCAGGTACTCCGGCAGCGGCTCCGGCATCGACCTGCGCCGGATGGGCGAGGGCTGGCGGATGTACACCCGCGACATCTACGCGCCCTATGTGGAACGATTCCTGCTGGACGGCCAGCGGGCGAAGCTCACCAGGGCCGCTTTGGAGACTTTGGCGGTCATCGCCTACCGTCAACCGGTCACCAGGGCGCGGGTAGCCGCCGTGCGTGGCGTCAATGTGGACGGTGTGATCAGGACCCTCGTGCTGCGCGGGCTGATCCAGGAGATCGGTACCGACTCGGAGACCGGCGGCCTGCTGTACCGGACCACGGAGCTGTTCCTCGAACGGCTCGGGCTGTCCTCGCTCGAGGACCTGCCCCCTCTTGCCCCCTTGCTGCCGGAAGTGGATGCGATCGACGATGTCTGACCAGACCGAGGGCGTACGCCTGCAGAAAGTACTCGCGCAGGCCGGTGTCGCTTCGCGGCGTGCCTCCGAGGAACTGATCGATCAGGGCCGGGTCCAGGTCGACGGCAAGGTCGTCCGCGAGCAGGGCAGGCGGGTCGACCCGGACACCGCGGTCATCCACGTCGACGGCGTCCGCGTCGTCGTGCGCGACGACCTGCACTATCTGGCGCTGAACAAGCCCGTCGGCGTGCACTCCACCATGCACGACGAGGAGCACCGGCCCTGTGTCGGCGACTACCTGCGTGGCCGCGAGGACCGGCTGTTCCACGTCGGCCGGCTCGACGTGGAGACCGAAGGCCTGCTGATCATGACCAACGACGGGGAGCTGGCCAACCGGCTGATGCACCCGCGGTACAAGGTGATGAAGACCTACCTGGCCGAGGTCAACGGCACCGTCCCGCGTGACCTGGGCAAGCAGCTGCGCGCCGGAATCGTCCTCGACGACGGCCCGGCCAAGGTCGACTCGTTCAAGCTGGTCGACTCCGCGCCCGGCCGTGCGCTGCTGGAACTCCAGCTGCACGAGGGCCGCAACCGGATCGTCCGCCGGATGCTGGACCACGTCGGCTTCCCGGTGCAGCGCCTGGTCCGGGTGGGCATCGCCGACCTGTACATCGGCAACCAGAAGCCCGGCGTCCTGCGCCCGCTCAACCGCCACGAAATCGGCGGCCTCTACAAGGCAGTCGGCCTCTAACCCTTCCTCTCCGAAGTTGGCGATGTTCGGGACGTTCTTCCCCGAACATCGCCAACTTCGGGGCATTCGTGGTTCAGCATATCTAATGGCTTCAGAGATGACTGAATTTGATCCGCTGGGCGAGAGGACCGGTTAGGCTACCGGTCGGTAAAGGACGGCCTGGATAGGAGAGACCACTGTGGACAGAGGGTTGACCTCTCCGTATCCGTCCACTCTGCGGTTCGTGTTCGCCTGCATAGCATTGGGCGCGCTGTCGAGCGTGATCCTCGCCGTCCTCGAGGTCTCGGTCGACGGCTTCCACCCGTGGCTGTACGGCAGCACGCTGTGGGTACTGCTCGGCCTGCTCGGCGGCAGCCGGGGCAACTACGGACAGGCCTGCATCACCACGGCCCTCAGCCTGCTCGCCCAGGTCTTCACCTATTACCTGGTCCAGCAGGTCTACCCGTCCTCGCTGACCCACCTGGTGTTCTGGTCCGCGATCGCGGTACTGATGTCACCGATCGCCGCCGCGATCGCGATGAACCTGCTGCAGCGCACCGGCCGCCAGGTGTCCGTCGCCTTCGGTGCCCTGATCGGTGTGGTCGGCAAGGGCATCTACACGGCCGGGATCGTGGACCTCTTCTCGCTGTTCTCGGTCGTGGTGGTTCTGGCGGTCCTGGTCTGGCTGCTGCGCAACCGGCCGCTCACCCCCGCCGGGATCCCGTGGCTGGTGGTCGGGGTCGGCGCCGGGGTGCTCATCGCGTGGGCGGTACCGGTGGAGCCGAAGTACATGGACCTGTTCACGCAGTAGCCGGGCGCAGCCTGATGACCAGCCTGCCCGCGGGCTCGGCCAGCCTCGCGGCCACCGGGCCCAGCACCGCCATGATCAGCACGTACGCGGTCGCCAGGGCGGCCATCGCCGGCGGCACCGCCCCGGAGGCCACCGCCAGTCCGGCGATCACGATGGAGAACTCGCCCCGCGCCACCAGCGCGGCACCCGCCCGCAGCCGGCCCATCCGGGCGATGCCGGCGCGGCGGGCCGCCCAGTAGCCGGTGGCCAGCTTGGTCAGCGTGGTCAGCAGGGCCAGGCCGAGCGCGACGCCCAGCACCGGCGGGATCTGGGTCGGGTCGGTGTTCAGCCCGAAGGCGACGAAGAACATGGCCGCGAACAGGTCGCGGATCGGCTCCAGCAGGCGGGTGGCCTGCTCGGCGGTGGATCCGGAGATCGCGATGCCCAGCAGGAAGGCGCCCACCGCGGCGGACACCTGCAACGCGGAGGCGAACCCGGCCACCAGAAGCGCGGCGCCGAGTACCCGCAACAGGAACACGTCGGCGTTCGGCGCGTCCACGATGGCCGACACGTACTTGCCGAAGCGCAGCGCGATCACCAGCACGACCGTCACCGCCAGCAGCGCGATGCCGACCGCCTTCAGCCCGCCGAGCAGGCTCACCCCGGCGAGTAAGGCGGTCAGGATCGGCAGATAGACGGCCATCGCCAGGTCCTCGAACACCAGCACGGCCAGGATCACCGGGGTCTCCCGGTTACCGAGTCTGCCCAGGTCGGCGAGGACCTTCGCGACGATGCCGGAGGAGGAGATGTAGGTGACGCCCGCCATGGCCAGCGCGCCGACCGGACCCCAGCCCATGGCCAGGCCGACCAGGGCGCCGGGCGTCGCGTTGAGCAGCAGGTCCACCAGCCCGGCCACCCAGGACTGGCGCAGCCCGGTCATCAGCTCGCCGGCCGTGTACTCCAGGCCGAGCAGGAGCAGCAGCAACACCACACCGATCTCGCCGGACAGGGTGGCGAACTCGCCGATGCCGTGCAACGGCACGAGTCCGCCCTCGCCGAACGCCAGGCCGCCTATCAGGTAGAGCGGGATCGGTGAGACGCCGATCCGGTTGGCGAACTTGCCGAGCATGCCCAGCCCGAAGAAGACGGCGCCCAGTTGGACCAGCGCCAGTGTGGTGTGATCCATGATCCTTTAATCCTGGTTGAGAATCTCCTCCGCCGCTCGCAGTCCCTCGTCGGTCCCGACCACCACGACCAGGTCATGGGGGGCGAACACGAAGTCGGGCCGCGGCGAGGCGGAGACCGAGCCTGCTCTGACGACGGCGACGATGCTGCACCCGGTGCGGGTACGCATCGCGGTGTCACCCAGGCTGCGGCCGACGTAGCTGGAGCCGGCCGAAATGGGGTACTGGCGGGTGGACACGCCGTCCACGCCCTCCTGGTTCGCGTTCAGCTTCGCCACCAGGTTCGGCGCGCCCAGCAGGCTGGCCAGGGTGTTGGCCTCCTCCGTGCTCAGCGGGATGGAGGCGGTACAGCTGTCCGGATCGTCCTGTTTGGACAGGATGAGCTGGATGGAGCCGTCCCGGCAGGTGATCACCCCGATCCGGCGGCCGTTGTTGATGATGAAGTCCTGCCGGGTACCGATACCCGGAAGCGGTGTCACCTCGACGTTCACGATGTCACCTTATGTCTTGTGGGTTCTGCTGACCTGCCCTGGGACGTTTGGGGTGGGCCACATATTCCCCGGTTGTTTGTGGCTTGGTTCCTGGCGGTGGGGCGGGCGCAGTGTATTTGCGCCTCCTCACGCCTCAAGGGCGCCTTCGGCGTCCGCTTCGCGGATCAGCCTGCGGCTGACCCTTGACCCGTGAGCCTCTGGCGCAAAAACGGGCAGATATAGGGCAGGCTGGGGCCTGCCCTCTTGGGGAGCGCGCCCGCCCCACCGCCCTTACCCATCTGGATCGGCTCCCGGATCCAGGCGGACCAAGATCTTGGTTCCCCTTGGCGAAGTCCAGATCAGGTCACCGTTGGGCAGGATCTCGTAGCCCCAGCCGTGTTCCTCTTTGAGGATGTGGTGCCGTCGACACAGCGGGGCCATGTCCCAACCTCGGGTCACCTTGCAGCGTTGGTATTGCTCTCGATGATCCAGATCGCTGGTGACGGCTGGTGCCTGGCAGTTCGGGAACCGGCACGTCTTATGTCGGGTGATCAAGAAGTCTCGCTCGGCCTGGCTGAGCCGGTATCCCTTGCGGGAGAAGTCGATCCCCACCCCAGTCACCGGATCAGTGATCATCCGCAACCAGGTGGGGGCGGTGGCAGCCATCTGCCGTGCCATCGACCCCAGGATCGCTCCGTGGCCCTGCATCTCGGCGCCGTGCTCCTGCCGACCCTCGATCACGTCCTTCGGGATCGTGATCACGATCTTCGGATCCACTGGCGCGAAACCCTCGGATCCTGCGCCACCAGCGGCGAGCACGGCAGCGGCGAGGTCGGCGCGAGCTTGATCTTGAGTCCGGTCATCATCCTTCGCGCGGGTGTTGCGGACCTGCTGATCGATCGCCTGATACGCCGCCTGCACCTCGGGCGCCGTCGAATACAGGCGCAGCTCACCCATGCCATCGGGTTTGCTGGTCACCGTGAACGACCGGTCTTTCTTCCGGCGTTCGTGCCGTTCTTGCGCGCCGTGTGGGTCGAGTTCCTGGATGTACCGTTCACCCAACGCGCGCATCTCCGAATTCGAGAGTTCATGGGCGGTGGGCAGGACCTTTTCCTCGACCAATCCTGCGAGCTCGTTGTCGAGGGGTTTGGTGAGGGAGTGCAGCATTTGGGCTTTGGCGAGATCGATCCCACCCGAGGCAAGGGCTTCTTGCGTGCAGGGCAACTTCACGTGCAGTGCTTCGGCGAGAGCGATGAAGTGGCGGAGCTGAGCCGAACTGACCGTCATCTCGACTCGGGTTTCTTCCCGATCGGAGTCGAAGTCCGAGGAGGTCGACAGCAGCCCGTGCAGGTCCTGGAAGAAGTCGGCCATCACCATCGCCGCGAACCGGTATTTACCGGCCACGGATCTGGGGGTCAGGACTTGTTCCATGCCTCCATTTTAGTCGAACAGGAAGTCGATTTCGAATCACTATCAGGTGATTAATTGAAGATCAACTCGCGTCGTAGGTTACCCCTGAACTACAAGGAGCGGGCTGGTGTCGGGCGGGCGCGCCCCTGAAGAGGGCAGGCCCCAGCCTGCCCTTAATCTGCCCGTTTTTGCGCCAGAGGCTCACAGGTCAAGGGTGGAGCGCAGCGACATCCGCGAAGCGGACGCCGCAGGCGCCCTTGACGCGTGAGTGGGCGCAAATATCATGCGCCCGCCCGACGCCAGCCCGCCCACCACCGACCCGCCCCACCACAACCCCAAAAACGACGAAAATGGGTGCCCCTGCCGTGCTCAAGGCGGCAGGGACACCCATCACCGTGGACGAGTGGATGAGGAAGGGCCGGCCCGTGCGCCCCGGCACGGACCGGCCCTTCTCACCAGTACAAGAGCGGGCTGGAGTGTTACCTCTTGTACTGGGTACCCCCGCCCGAGCCACCTGCGGGGGCAGCTGCGGGCGCAGGCACCGGCGCGGCAGCAGCCGGCGCCTGAGGCGGCAGGCAAGAAAGGTTCTTCTTGCCGTCGGGGGCCACGACGAACCAGGTGCCCATCACGCCCTGGCCCTTCCAGGCCCCGGGCTTCGGGTCCTTGGCGAACCGGTAGACAGGCCAGCCACCGATGGTGACCTGCTTCTTGCCGTCCTCGCGGATCACGGTGCCGACCAGCGCGGCGTCGATACCGTTGAGGGCCGGAGGACCGTCCGACAGCACCGGCGGCCAGGTGGTCGCGCAGGCGCCGTTGCAGTTGGACTTCGGCGGGTTGGGGGTGTCCTTGTCGAAGCGGTAGAGCGTGAAGCCCTCCGCGTCGGTGACGGTCTCACCCATAGCCGGCGTGCTGCTCTTGGTGAGCGAGGCGTTCACGGTCGGAGCGTTCGCGGCCGGCGCCTCAGCGCTGGCCGAGGGAGCGGGGGCCGGAGCCGGCGCCGGGGCGGCGCTGCTCTGCCCGGCCTTGTTGTCCAGTGCCGACTGCAGCGTGCCCTGCTTGTCGTTCGTCCCGCCGAGGCTGGAGTTCAGCAAGAACAACACCGTTGCCGCGACCAGCGCGGCCACATTCACAATGGGGAACCAATACCGACGGATGTTCACGAACTAACTCCTAGGTAGGGGCGTTCTAGTGGCGAGTGCTTCCACTAAGGGATACGAATGAATAAAGGGAGCGGTTCAAGTGGGGCTACGGTAATTTCATGCCTTGCACTGCTGGCCGGCATTGATGCATTGCACAACCTGATTCATCAATGACCGGGACATGAGGTTTTCGTAGTCGTCGTGGTCGGACAGCGGGGCATGTCCCTCGAAGGGGAACGCGTCGACCGCGTAGGCCCTGGCGGCCTGCGCCTCCTGCGGGACGTCATAGGTCAGCTTGATCTTCAGCTTCGGCACCGGCACCGTGCCCGCCGGGCAGAAGCCGTTGGAGGCCGGGTACTGGATGTGGTCGCGGTGGTTCGCGCTGTCCACGTTCTGGCCGTCCCAGCAGTTCGGGAACTCGTGCACCCGCATGACCTGGGTGCCCGCCGGGCAGATCGTGTACTGCTCCGCCATCCGGTCCTCGTGGCCCGAGCAGGTCCACGACGCCTTGGTGTTCTTCCGGCCGTTGATCGACTGCTTGGCGTCGCCGTAGAGGATCCGCAGGAAGGTGGGCATCGCGCGCACCTTCTGCTTCGCGGAACCCTCGAACAGCAGCTCCGCCTTCGTGGCCTGGATCTCCTGACCCTGGCCGTCGAAGTCGATGCCGGCGCCGCGGTGGAAGAGGTACTGCTTCCGGAAGTTGTCGTTCTTGGCCTGACCGGCGAACTGCTTGCCGGGCAACAGGTCGTCCAGCACCCGGATGACCGGCCAGAAGTAGGTCGACTTGTCCCCGTTGGCACAGGTCGTCCCGGCCCTGGCCAGGTCGAGGTCGGTGGAGAACGCGTCGGTCTCCAGGTTTCCGACGTAGTCGTGCAGGTGCTCGGCGCCGTTCAGCACACCGGGCTGCGCGATGAAGTTGTCGCCGTTCTGGTGCGCCCGGTCTGCGTTGGTTCCGCAGTCCTGCAGGAACGAGCCGGTAGACGAGCCCTGTCCCTGCTGCTGCTCACGCTCGGGGCGCACCTGGTTGATGTCGACGAAGTCCGACACCAGCGGACCGGCCTTCGGCGGCGGATCGTCGGCCGCCTTGCCCCGGTCCTTGTTCTGGCCGTTCTGCTGACCGCCACCTCCACCGCCGGGACGGCCGTTCTGCTGACCACGGCCCTGCTGGCCGCGGCCACCACCTCCATTGCCTTGGCGGAATTCCGAATTGCTACCCGCGTTGGCAATGTTGACGTTTTCGTCTTCGGGCGGTGTGGCGGCCACGTAAATGCCCGCCGCTGCGACTAATACGACCCCGGTGACAATGGCCGCTAATCGCACCCGCTTTGAACGGGGGCGCAGGGTTATGCGACTCATGGACATCTCATTCCGATGGTGTAGAGCTTGTGTTAGTTGTCCAGGTACCCGGCATCGCGACGCGACCGATTCGTGGCCAGGGCCAGAAGCGGGCGACGGCGAAGCAGGGCGACGATCGCCAGCACGGCGAGCGAGATCAGCAGACCGGCAACCAACGGGCTGACAGTCGACGTGCTCTGTGCTTTCGGGAGGGTGATCGTCTGTTGGGTGGGCTGGTGACCGGGTGCTGCGTGGCCCGGAGCAGGTGGGGCGGCCTGCGACGGAGGTCCGGAGCTGGTCGGGGGAGCCGGAGTGACGCGCGGAATCTTCTCCACATCGACGTCACTGGTGCTCTCCAAAAGGGTCATGTGCCGCATGACGACGGTAATTCCGGTCTGTGCGAAGATCCGCACCCACTCGTTGTGCGTGCCGGATCGAACCTTGGCGATGATCGGGAAGATCACGCCGTGTGCGAGACGTACGATGGTGGCGTAGTTCTGGTCGAACTCGGTGCCGTTCATCGGCTTCAGCTGGGCCATCCAGCCCTGCTGTTCCTCTGTGGGCTTGTCCGGCAACTCCAGTCCCAGTTCCTTGGCCATCGGCTCGACCTGCAGATTCAAAGCCTTATGATCTGCGGCGAGTTTCGCGCCGACTTCCTTGACCCGGGGGGAGCTAGCCTGGGTCTGCGCCCACTCGGACACCGGCCCTTCCCACAGTCCTGCCTGCCAAACTCGGATCAACAGTTCCTTGTCCACTGGACCCAGCGGACCGAACTTGTTTGGTGTCTCCGAGGGAGCGCCGGGACCATCCGATGCCGAGGACTGCGCAGCCGCCGGCTGCGTGGAGGCGTCGGAGGTGGAGGAGCACCCGGTGGCAAGCAGCATCACCAAGCACGCGACGAAGCCGGTCGCCGCTCTGAGTCGCTGCTGCACCACGGTTTCATCCCTTCTGAGTGGACCTCGTTCGTGGTCCGACCTACCCCGTTAAACGTGACCGAATGGGTGAACGGTTCAACGTTGTGCCGTTTTTCTCTGTAGCCATAGTTTTTCGGGTCCGTCCCTCGACTCGGGGGCGTGGGCGTGCCATAAATACGTCGTGAGCTACCGCCGCCTGACAGCACAGGGACCGACCCCCGTCCCTGTCGAACGCGACCGCGATGAGCAGCTCATTTCTGCGTTATACGAGCAGTTCGGCGGCATCTTGTTCGCCACCGCGCTGCGGCTGACGGGCAATGATCGGCAGTGGGCCGAAGACGTGGTTCAGGAGACTCTGTTCCGCGCCTGGCGCAACGCCGGGAAGCTCGATCGGCAGCCGGGACTACTCCAAGCGTGGCTATTGACCGTAGCCCGAAGGATCGTCATCGATACCCGTCGTAGCCGGGGCGCCAGACCCACCGAGGTCGGCCCGCTCGCGATGGATGTAGCGGCCGGACATAACGAGGAAGAGCGAATGCTTTCGGCGCTGGTCGTGTCGGAAGCGCTCAGCCAACTGACGCCGGAGCACCGTGAGGCGCTCCAGCAGACCTACCTACAGGACCGCACTGTGAACGAGGCCGCCGAGTACCTGGGCATTTCACCGGGTACCGTCAAGTCCAGGGTGTACTACGCACTCCGGGCGTTGCGCCGCGTTCTGGGGGAGAGCGAGGGGATCCGATGAGCCATTCGGACGTCGGAGCCTACGTGCTCGGCATATTGGATGACCGTGATTCGGCGCAGTTCGAGAACCACCTGATCGACTGTCTGCGCTGCCAACGGGAACTTCAGGACCTGTCCGCGATGCCGGACGTGCTGGACGGAGTTCGCCTGGTCAACGGCCCGCCGTTGCCCACTCCGGGCGCCCTCGTGTTGCAGCACACGCTCGCGGACATCTCGGTGGCTCGCCGGAAGCGCACCCGCACGTTGTGGGCCTCCGGTATCGCCGCCGCCGCGTTGATCGTGCTCCTGCCACTCGGCACCGCCGGACTCATGAAGGGTCCGGCGCAGAGTGACGGCAACAAGGTGCCCACGGAACTGGTTCGCGGTGAGACCGTCGAGGCGACGTCTCCCATCGGAGCCAAGGGCAAGGTGGTCCTGGAACCGACGAATTACGGCACCCGGTTGACCGGCTGGTTCAGCAATATGAACGGGCCGGCCACCTGCCAGTGGGTGGTGATCTCGAAGAAGAACGAGGCGCAGGTCGCGGCGACGATGTACGTACCGCCGGGCAAGACCGACGTCCCGTTGGAGATTCACGGCGCCGCCCCCTTCCCCAAGTCGGATATCGCACGTTTCGAGCTGCGGCCCATGACGGGCGGCAGCTGGATCACCATCCCGGTCTCCTGACCAGAGACCAGGATCTGTCAGCCAGGGGCGCCCCGGGATCACCCGGGGCGCCTTCGGCATTCCCAGGTGACTCCGAAGTTGGCGATGTTCGCGGCGAGGAACGAGCTCCGGACATCGCCGACTTCGGGACTACCGGAAACCAGGTCCGCCGAATTGCCTGGAGGGGAACCTGCCGCTACCGGACAGATTCGCCGCTGGCCGAGATGTGACGCCGGGGCGGGTTGTGGCACCTGGGCGACTCTGTTGGAGTTGGCTCCGTCACGGGGGAGAGCGGATTCCGCACGGGGGAGAGAATTATGCCGATTCGCACTGCTGACCGCTGGATTTCCGGGTGATCGAGCCTCATCCTGTCCTGATCGGGCTCGCAGACCGGAAGCCAGGTGCCGCTATGACCGGCTGGATTCGTGCCATTCGCAAGGGCTGGGTCGTAGATCGGGACCTGCCGGGTCCCGACGTGGACGAGTTCGCCGACCCGCATCAGGTGCAGCAGGCTCTCGCCGCCGACGCGGCCGCCGCGCGCACCCTCCTCGCGGTGCAGCACCCGCACCGCACTCCCCTCGCGACGGCGGAGAACCTCGCCCTCACCGACGCGTTGTCCTACGCGAAGAAGACGCTGCGCCACCTGCGGCGCACCTACTACCGCAAGCACCGCGACTTCATCGCCCTCTACCGGGTCCGCGGCCACGACGGCGTGGCCAGCGGCCTGCTGTGCATCGTCGATCCGGCCGCCTTCGGCACCGACGGGAACACCTACGTCCGGCACACCGAGGAGGTGTACCAGGACGTCGTCGCCGAGCGCGCCGAGATGCTGACCCGGCTGCGCTGCGCCACCAGTGCCGCCATGCTGGTGCCCGCCACCGGCGGCGAGTACCTCACCGAGGTGGTCGAACGCGCCATGGCCATGCTGGGCGATCCGGCCGTGGCCACCAAGGACCCGGCCGAGCGGCTGCACGAGATCTGGCTGGTGCCCTCGGGTCCGCTGCAGGACGAGCTGCTCGCGGTCGCCGCGGCCAACCCGCTGCTGGTGGCCGACGGCAACCACCGGGTCGCCGCCGCCCGCTGCTCCGGCCTCGGCGCGATGCTCGCCCTGGTCACCGGCGGCCCCGACCTCACCATCGGCCCGATCCACCGGCAGATCCACGGGCAGCGGGACTACGCCGAGGCCTGGCGGAACCTCGGACTCACCGTGGAACCCGCCGATCCGGAGGAGGAGCCGCAACCGGGAATCGTGATCGCGCACACCCACGATGGTGTATTCCGGGTGCATCTGCCCGAGGTCGCGCCCGGCGAGCCGCAGCCGCGCGTCGACCACGCCGACGTGGAGGGCCTGCTCATCGGCCGGGCGCTCGGCCTGGACCCCGCCGGCTCACACGTACGCCCGCTACCAGGGCCTTTGTTCAACGGAACGCTCCCGCCGGAGGCCGGCGCGGTGCTGTTGATCGCGCCTGTTCCGCTCGCGGACATGCTCGCCGTGCACAATCAGGGCAGGCAGATGACCCGGAAGGCGACCTACTTCACCCCGAAGCCACGCAGTGGACTCCTGCTGGCCAAACTGTGAGTCGCACCGGTATGTGTCCGGGCCTTGTCCTGCACCAGGCAGAATGGTCTACCGCACGGTAGACGCAACTGGCTTGGAGGCGACACGGTGGAACGCGGCACGCTGCGTGGGGTCATCGCGGTGGACGGTCCGTCCGGCACGGGCAAGTCCACGGTGGCCCGGCGACTGGCCGCCGGACTGGGCGCCCGTTATCTGGACACCGGCGCCATGTACCGGGCGGTCACCGTCGCGGTGCTGCGGGCCGGCGCCGACCCGGCGAACGCCGACGAGGTCCTCGCGGTCCTGGCGAAGGTCGAGCTGAACATCGGCACCGATCCGGAACACCCCACGGTGCATCTGGCGGCCGACGACGTGGCCGCGGAGATCCGCGAGGCGAGCACCACCGCCGCCGTCTCCGCCGTCGCCGTGGTGCCCCAGGTACGCGAGCAGTTGATCGCCCAGCAGCGCCGGATCATCGCCGGGGCGCTCGGCGAGATCGGCGGCATCGTGGTGGAGGGCCGGGACATCGGCACCGTCGTGGCCCCGGACGCCGCCTTGAAGATCTACCTCACCGCGTCCGCCGAGCGCCGCGCCGAGCGTCGCTCCCGGCAGGACACCGCGGCGGGCCGCGCGGCGACCGTGCAGGACACGCTGCAGGCCGTGCAGCGCCGGGACGCCGCCGACGCCGCCCAGATGCAGATGGCCGGCGGCGCCGAACTGGTCGACACCTCCGACCTGGACATCAACGGCGTGGTGGACGCGCTGCGCGGGCTGGCGGCGCAGTACGAGATCATCGACTGTGTAGGGGCCGCGTCTCGATGAACACGCTGCCCAGCGCCCAACTCCCTGGGGGCGGCTCGATGCGGATGCACCGGGGCGCCCGGCTGATCAGCACCGCGCTGCGGCTGAGCAGCTACCGGGTGCAGCTGCACCGGCAGGATCGCTTCCCGGCGGCGGGCCCGGTTCTGGTGGTGGCGAACCACAGTTCCATCTTCGACGGGCCGCTGCTGCTGGGGATCATCCCCCGGCCTACGGTCTTCCTCATCAAGTACGAAATGTTCCGCGGCCCGCTTGGAGTATTCTTGCGAGCCATCGGCCAACTGCCAGTGCGCCGAGGCGAACCGGACCGTACCCCGTTGCTGGCGGCCATCCGGGTGCTGCGCGCCGGGGGAGTGGTCGGCATCTTCCCGGAGGGCACCCGCGGCGTCGGTGACGTGGCGGCGGCCCAGCGGGGCGCCGCCTGGCTGGCCCGATCCACCGGGGCGACGGTGCAGCCGATCGCCATCCGCGGTACCTATCGGCCCACCGGTGCGCCACGGCGCGTCCGCCCCCAGGTGGACATGCTGTTCGGCGAGCCGCTGCAGCTGCCGGAGGCGCGTGGCAAGGAGGCCCTGGCCGAGGCGACCGAGCGAGTCCGCTCGGAACTCGCCGAGCTGGTGGCCGAGCTCGACCGCATCCGCGGTGAGCTGAAGCGTAAGGAAGGACTAGACGCGTGACAGGCCTCGATGGCACCTGGACCGATGAGGCCGAGTGGGCGGCATTCGACGAGGGCATTGGTGAGGATGGGGAACGCATTGTTCCGCAGCCGACCTTGGCTATCGTCGGACGGCCCAACGTCGGCAAGTCCACCCTGGTCAACCGCATCATCGGCCGCCGTGAGGCGGTCGTGCAGGACATCCCCGGCGTGACCCGCGACCGGGTCAGCTACGACGCGCTGTGGAACGGCCGCAAGTTCACCGTGATCGACACCGGTGGCTGGGAGCCCGACGCGAAGGGCCTCCAGGGCGAGGTCGCCGCGCAGGCCGAGGTCGCGATGAACACCGCGGACGCCGTGCTGGTCGTGGTGGACGCGACCGTCGGCGCCACCAACACCGACGAGGCCGTCGCCCGGGTGCTGCGCCGCTCCAAGCGGCCGGTGCTGCTGGTGGCGAACAAGGTCGACGACGAGCGCACCATGGCCGACGCGGCCATGCTGTGGAACCTCGGACTCGGCGAGCCGTTCCCGGTCAGTGCCCTGCACGGCCGTGGCTCCGGCGATCTGCTGGACAAGATTCTGGAGACGCTGCCGGAGACGCCCCGGGAGCTGTTCGGCGGCACCGGTGGACCCCGTCGGATCGCGCTGGTCGGCAAGCCCAACGTGGGTAAGTCCAGCCTGCTGAACAAGCTCGTCGGCGAGAACCGCAGCGTGGTGAACGACGTCGCGGGCACCACCGTGGACCCGGTCGACTCCCTGGTCGAGCTGGACGGTGAGGTCTGGCGGTTCGTGGACACCGCCGGCCTGCGCAAGAAGGTCAACTTCGCCAGCGGCATGGAGTACTACGCCTCGCTGCGCACCAAGGCCGCCATCGAGTCGGCCGAGGTGGCGATCCTGCTGATCGACGCCAGCGAGCCGATCAGTGAGCAGGACCTGCGAGTGATGACCATGGCGGTCGACGCCGGCCGCGCGCTGGTCATCGCACTGAACAAGTGGGACCTGGTCGACGAGGACCGGCAGCTGCAGCTGAAGAAGGAACTGGAGCGGGAACTGGTCCGGGTGCCGTGGGCGCAGCGGATCAACATCTCCGCGTCCACCGGCCGCTCGGTGCACAAGCTGGCGCCCGCGCTGCGCACCGCGCTGGCCTCCTGGGACCACCGGGTGCCCACCGGCAAACTGAACCAGTGGCTCACCGAGCTCATCCAGGGCAACCCGCCGCCGGTGCGTGGCGGTAAGCAGCCCAAGGTGCTGTTCGCGACCCAGGCGAAGACCCGGCCGCCGACATTCGTGCTGTTCTCCAGTGGGTTCCTGGAGGCGTCCTACCGGCGGTTCATCGAGCGCAGGCTGCGCGAGGACTTCGGCTTCGTCGGCAGCCCGGTCCAGGTCTCCGTCCGGGTCCGCGAGAAGAACAAGGACCGCAAGAAGTAGCCCAACTCATCCGAAGTTGGCGATGTTCGGGCTCTACCCGAACATCGTCGGCGCACTCGGTTGAGGTGAACGCCAAAGCGGTGCAGCTCGAGTTGATCGCGCGGCCCAGCTCGGCGTAG
>QZFT01000057.1 GCA_003600225.1 Pseudonocardiaceae bacterium YIM PH 21723 | reverse complement strand
GTGACCAGCGCGACCTTCTGTTCTGTCATGACTCCAGCCTGGCGGCCCGAACATCGCCAACTCCGGGACCGTTGTGGCTGTGCTCCTTGCTCGTGCCTGCCCGTTGCTGCGGTGGCCTCGGCTCAGGGTCCCTCTCGTCGTTCCGGGGTTTGTTGGTCTCGGTTTGGGTTGCGCGGGCGTTGGGGGCTGGGCGCACGTATGTTGGTGGTAGCCGGTAGAGTTGTCGGCAGCACCTAGAGGAGGCATCACCGTGCTCAAGAAGCTGATCGCATTGGCCGCTGTCGCTGGCGCCGTGCTGCTTTTGGTCAAGCGCAACCGGTCGGCGAAGGCAGAAGCTGACCTGTGGCGTGAGGCCACCACCTCGAACGAGGGCTAGGCAGTCAGCAGTTCGGGCGGGAAGGTACGATACTCCCGCTCGTCGGGGGACTTAGCTCAATTGGCAGAGCACTGCCTTTGCAAGGCAGGGGTTAGGGGTTCGATTCCCCTAGTCTCCACGACTGGGATGACCCTGTCCGCGGAAAGCGCGGACGGGGTCGTTTCGTTTGTGCCTTCTGGGGCTCTCGCCCCAGACCCCAAGGTCGGGCGGGCTTCGCCCCCCGACACCCCCCGCCCTTCGGGGCTTCGCTTCGCTCGCCCCCTTGCTGTGGTTGCTTCCGGCTTTGGGGGAAGGGCGTAGTTGGGGTCTTCCAGCATGGTTGATTCGCTGGGGTGTTTCCTTGGGGTGACGTTTTTGGGGTGGCTCTTAGGAATCTCTTGCATGGCTCTTACATTGTGAGCTTTTCGGTATTTCGCCTGGTCGGGCACTTGTTGACACTGAATCTCGTTGAATGAGTGTGACCTGAAGAGGTCGGCACGGGGAAATGCGGGACGTGAGGTGGGTGCATATGTGGTGGCGTAATGCGGAGAGAACCGACTCGGCCATGGACGGGCACGAACTGATCGAGCTGGCGCTGGATGGGGGCTACCAGCGAGCCGAGCTGTCGCCGGAGGAAATCGCCGACAGCCAGTACAGCCGAACGCGCTGAGCACGGCGGAATATGACCGGGGCCACAGGCCGTTGAACCAGCCATGAGCGAGTTCAACGCCAAGGTGATCCAGGAGTTCCGGGAGAACAAAGGCGTCGTCGGCGGATTCTTCGACGACAAGGACGTACTGCTGCTGGAGACCACCGGGGCGAAATCCGGGCAGCGGCGGCTGAGCCCGCTGCTGTACGCCCGTGATGACACAGCCCTGGTGGTGGCCGCATCCAACGAAGGAGCGCCGAAGGACCCCGACTGGTTCCGGAATGTCCTCGCGCACCAGGACCGGATCTCCGTCGAGGTCGGTGACCTCTCCTTCCTCGCGGACGCTCAGGTGTTCACCGAGGGTGCGGAACACGACCGGCTCTTCCAGTTGCTGGACGACCGGTACGGCATCTTCGCCGGCTACGCGGCGAAGGCCGGCCGGACGATTCCGGTGGTGCGCCTGGAGATGCGTGCCCTGTCGGACGTGAACGGCTTCAATGCCAAGGTGATCCGGGAATTCCGGGAGAACCAGGGCGTGGTGAGCGGTCGCTTCGCCACAATGGATCTGGTGCTGCTGCACACGACCGGGGCGAAATCCGGGCAGCGCCGGATCAATCCGGTCGCCTCTCTCCGGGACGGTGGAGCCGTCGTAGTCGTCGCCTCGTTCGGTGGCGCGCCCAGACACCCGGACTGGTACCGCAACATCGTCGCGCATCCTGACCAGGTGCGGGCCGAGTTGCCGGACCGCACCTTCGACGCCGAGGTGGAGGTCTTCACCGAGGGCGCGGAGTGGGATCGGCTGTACGCGTTGCTCTTGGAGAAGTTCCCGGTGCTCGGGACCTACAAAGCCAAGACCGACCGCGTCTTCCCGGTGGTCAGCCTGCGGGAGAAGACCGGCTGAATCTGTCCACCGATGTCAGGCCGGCCGCCGGAAAAACCCGGGACCGGCCGGCGTTGGACGGTGCATGAGCGACAACCTGGAGCTGCACACCGTCGATGCCCAAACCGGTGTGGAGCGGGTGACTCCGCTGTCCTGTGTACGCGACGGCGACGATCTCGTGATCGAGGTTGCCGAGGCCGCCTGGTTCCACGACATCGAGGCCAACCCGGACGAGGTGACCGCCCACCTTGGTGATGAGTGGTTCGTCGCCGAGGTGCTCACCGAGGGCGCGGTGCTGCGGCTGCGCAGGCAGACCGACTTCGCCCGCTACAACGCCCGGGTGATCGACCGATACCGGGCGAACAGGGGCGTGCTCGGTGGAAAGTACGAGAAGGTGGATCTCCTGCTGCTGCACACCACCGGGGCGAAATCCGGTGCGCGGCGGATCAACCCACTGGCCTACGCCAAGGATGGCGACGACTTCCTGGTGGCGGCGATCAGCGGCCGGGTGGCGGTCCGGACGAACTGGCTGGTCAATCTCGCCGCCCATCCCGATCAGGTCGAGCTCGAACTGGGTGACCGCAGCGTGCCCGCGGCGGGCCGGGTCGTCACCGGGGGCGCCGAATGGGATCGGCTGTTCGAAGTGCTGGTGCGGCGGTATCCGCACCTGGCCCGGTCCCGCGACCGCGGCTTTCCCATCGTCGGCTTCGCGCCGCAGCTGTGGCTGACCAGCACCACCGAGGCCGGCGAGCGGCGGCGAACCCGCCTCGGCTTCACCCGCGACGGCGACGCCCTGGTCATCGACGCGGACCGGGACGCGGACTGGTTCCAGGATTTCCGCGCCCATCCGGATCAGCTCACCGTGGAGGTCGACGACGCCTTCTTCGGCGTCGACGTGCAGGAGCGGGACGGCACCCTCGTGTTGCGGCAGCGCACGGACTTCCGCCAGGTCAACGCCAGGGTGATCGCCGATTTCCGGGCTAATCGGGGTGTGGTCGGTGGCCACTTCACCGGCCGGGAACTGGTGCTGCTGCACACCGTCGGCGCCAGGTCGGGGGAGCCCAGAACCCATCCGCTGCTGTACCTGTGGCATGACGGCGCAGTGTTGATCGCCGCCTCGGGTGGCGGCACACCGCACCACCCGGCCTGGTTCCACAACCTGCGATCGAGGCCCGATCAGGTCGAGGTGGAACTGCCGGACCGCCGGTTCGCCGCGATCCCGGAGATCGTCAGCGATGGTCCGGAGCGGGATCGGCTGTGGGAGCTGTTCCTGGGGGCGGAGCTGAGCAGCCGGGGGCACACGACGGGGATGTCACGGGTGATCCCGATGGTGCTGCTCCGGGAGCGGTCAGGCTGATCCGGTTGTCCCCGAAGTCGACCTCGTTGCGCCGGGGTGGCGCACCGTCGCCGGCGTCCTCCTTGAACTCGACCAGCGCGGTCTTGCGTAACTCTTCCTCGTACCGCTTGCCCGGGTCGTACAGCCCACCGAGGAAGTCCAGGTTCGCCGACACCAGCTGTCGGCCGGTCACGTCCGGGGCGTCGCGACGGGTGAGCAGGCTGCGGCCGCGGCGTACCAGGACCACGCGCTCGAAGGCCGCGAGAGCGGCGAGCGCGAAGATCAGCCCTGGTAGAGCCAGTACCAGCATCATGCCCATGAACCGAGAACGTCTCGTCAACGAAGGATGGTTCCCGGCAACGGCCTATTGCGGCGACTGCAACGGTCCAGAATGATCAGGAGAAGCCATGGCGATCTCTGCGAAGTGTCCTGCGCCCCGACCACGCCTGGCCATCCCCCCACCTGTTTGCGACATCAAATTCACGAGTGACCTCGGTCGCCCTCGCACGCCTGCCGCGCAGGTCGTGCCCTTCAGTAACGCACCCGACAGCAAGGCCGATGCGCCACAGGACCTTGTCGGCGCTTACGCTCGTAATTCCTGATTCGGAGGTAGCGCCACAATGGTCAATCCGGTGACCGTGCAGACCCGCGTGCTCGTCGACGAGCTCGCGCGTGGTGGTGTCACCGAGGCGGTGATCGCGCCGGGATCCCGGTCGGCGGCGTTGGCCGTCGCTTTCGCCGAGCACCCGGACATCCGCTGCCACGTCCGGATCGACGAACGATCGGCCGCCTTCCTCGCGCTCGGTCTGGCCAAGGCCGGCGGCAGACCGGTGCCGGTCGTCTGCACCTCCGGAACCGCGGCGGCCAACTTCCACCCGGCCGTCATCGAGGCCGATCACAGTGGGATCCCGCTGGTCGTGCTGACCTCCGACCGGCCCCCGGAGCTGCGGGGCACCGGGGCGAACCAGACCATGGACCAGCTCAAGCTCTACGGCGACGCGGTGCGTTACTTCGCCGAACTGGGCGTCGCCGAGCACCGGATCGGGCAGGTCGGCTACTGGCGGACCACGATCTGCCGCGCCCTGGCCGCGGCGGCCAGTGGCCCGGTGCACCTGAACCTGCCGTTCCGCGAGCCGCTGATCCCGGACGGTGACGAGGACCGCTGGCTGGAGCCCACGACGGGCCGGCCCGAAGGTGCGCCGTGGACCGCGGTGCTGTCGCCGGTGGAGCACTCGGAACCGTTGCTCGCCGAGTTCGCCGACCCGGTGGAACGCGGCCTGGTGGTCATCGGGGACAACGCGGCGGAGCCCGAGCGGGCGGTGGCGCTGGCCGAGGCGTTCGGCTGGCCGATCATCTCCGAGGCGACCGGCAACGGCCGCCTCGGTGGCAACGCCATCACCTGCTACTCGCATCTGCTGGCCGATGCGGAGCTGCTCGACCGGCTGCGTCCCGAGGTGATCGTCACCGTCGGCAAGCCCGGCCTGGTCAAACAGCTGCTGCGGCTGTACCCGGTGAGCCACAACATCGTGGTGGGCCCGCAGACCGACTGGATGGATCCGACCCGCACCGCGGCCACCGTCGTGGCCCGGCTGCCCAGGGTCACCGGCCGCCGAAGTACCGGCTGGCTGCGGAGCTGGCAGCGGCTGGAGGCCATCGCCAGGGACACCCTGGACCGGTCGCTGGACGAGGCGGACGAGCTCAGCGAACTCCGGGTTGCCCGCGACCTGGCCGTACTGGCCGGCGAGCAGTCCCTGATCTTCGTCGGCTCCAGCATGCCGATCCGGCTGATCGACATGACGCTGCCCGCCGACACCGGGACCACGGTGCTGACCAACCGCGGCGTGAGCGGGATCGACGGCTGCGTGTCCACCGCCGCGGGCGTGGCGCTGGCCCACCAGGCGGCGGGCGGTGGCCCGGCCTTCGCCCTGCTGGGCGACCTGACGCTGCTGCACGACCAGAACGGCCTGCTCATCGGCCCGCACGAGCCCCGCCCGGACCTGACCATCGTGGTGATCAACAACGACGGGGGCGGCATCTTCCACCTGCTGCCGTACAACGGCGCGGTCGACGCCTTCGAGCGACTGTTCGCCACTCCCCACGGGGTCGACCTGTCCCACGTGGCCGCGGCCATGGGCTGGCAGTACGAGCTGGCCACCACCTCCGCCGAGTTCGCCGCCGCGCTGAAGGGCGGCTCCACCAGGCTGGTCGAGGTCCGCACCGAACGCGAGTCCAGCCTGAACTTCCTCCACTCGGTCCGCGAACAGCTCGCCGCCGCGCTGACCGCCGAGATCTAGGCGCCCCGCTTCACCCGGTTCCGCAGCGCCAGCACCGCGAGCCCGATCAACGCGGGCGTCAGCAGGCGCAACACCCACTCCGCAATCGCAACATCCGGCTGCGCCGCGCCCTCGCTGGCGCGCAGTAAGGCCGTCGAGCTTTCGAATGCGTGCCGGAACCCCCGCCACAGCGACTTGCCGAACGACGGTGCCTTCACGGCCTCCGGCCACCTGGAGATGAAGAGCCCGGTGGCGCCTGCGAGTAGGACCCCCCAACTGGCCAGCGCGCGCCAGGCGCGGGTGCCATATCCGCTGGTCAGCCAGTAGAGGGTGAGGACAAAGCGGTCGACGCTCCACGGTGTGCCGAGCCGTCGGCAGTTCATCTCGCCGTAGTACATGTCGCTGGCTCGGGCATCGTCCATCCCGGCGCGGAGCTGGCGGTAGACCTCGCTGACCCGTCGCCATTGGGCGGCGGAGCCGCCATGGGTCAGTTCGTCGGCGATCACCTGTCGTCTGCTGGACAACCTTCCCGGATTCAGCGGGAAGTTCGGCTGGTCGACGATGCGCAGCTTGCCGAGGCCAGAGGCCTTGCCGAAATGGACGCCACTCAGATCGAGGTTGTCCAGTTCGAGGTTCGTGCAGTCGGCGCCGTCCAGCGAGTACAGGTGGGTCAATTGTTTCCCGTGAAACGTTCTGCCGGCGATCACCGTGCGAGCTCCGAAGGATGCATTGTCCGCCATTACGTACTCCGCCTCGCAGGCCACCCGCCCTCCGCTTGTCAGGCTCGCTTGAGTCAGCAGAATGCGCTCACCCCGCAGGTCCATACGGACCGGAGCGTCAGCCGTCAGAGAAATCAGGTCCAGCCAGCCCGAGGATTCGAGCTTCACCGACTGCTCCTTGCTGCCGGTCAGGTGCAGACCCTCGATGTCGATCTGCTGCACGTCGCCAAGGAACA
Organism: Pseudonocardiaceae bacterium YIM PH 21723; assembly: GCA_003600225.1. Lineage (GTDB taxonomy): Bacteria > Actinomycetota > Actinomycetes > Mycobacteriales > Pseudonocardiaceae > QZFT01. Next base: position 44,628 of record QZFT01000057.1, on the reverse strand, counting down.
CCATGAGGTTCCTGGTCATGTCGCAGTGGTGAACGAACAGCTTAGGAATGGTGCAGTCCAGAAATGTCAGCGAACGAATCGCCGACAGGTTCGTGAGGCACGCCGATCCCTGAAACATGCACTCGGCGAAGACGATGTCTGCTGGGAGGTCGAGGTCTTCGATGAAGACTGAATCGGTGATGGTGAGTTGGCGGAACTCGATCCGGGGCCACTTGTGCCGGACGACGGCATGGGCAAGTATCCGGGCGATCTTGTCGCCCCGGACCGTCAGCGGCTCAACCCGCGGGATGGGAGAGCACACCCGGGCCAGCTCGGATTCGTCCTCGGTGTACCGGTCGTCGTCAGACACGGGCGAAACTATGGCGCACCCCACCTCGTTCACTCCAATGGGTTAATGGAAGGATGGGTGGATGCGTCGGATCACCGTGCTCGCGTTGCTTCTGCTGGTCAGTTCCTGCTCCTCGGGCGGGTCACCGGAGACGACCACCGGAAACCCGGTTCCCGGACCGACCACCACCACGCAGGCGGCGATCCCCGTGGATGCCGAGCCGGGCGACAAGGGCACCTGCCCCTATCTGGCCGTGCCCGACGTCCAGGTGATCAACGGGCAGAAGGTGCTGTTCACCAAGGTCACCCCAGGTCAGCCGCAGCCGTCCTGCTTCTTCTACGGCCTGGACAGCCTCGAACAGCTGCGCACCTACATCTACGTCGGTGACCCGCGGGTGGCGAAAGCCCTCGTGGACCGCTCGGCGCCGGTGAGCACCTCGAATCCGGCCAACGAGCCCACCGGCTGGGAGGGCGGCTCGCAGGCGACCGACAAGGGCGCCGTCTACGCGGTGGCCAAGGGCGGCACCGCGGTCCGGGTGGTCACCAACCAGAAGCAGACCATCAAGGCGAAGCGGATCAGCGAGGCCATCATCAAGAATCTCGGGCTGTAACTGCGCCCTTTGGGGCATTCCGCAGTCATAGATGGCAGTATCGACTCGTGGCTGAAAGCACTGGAAACCCGATCGCGACCCTGCAGACCTCGCAGGGCGAGATCCGGATCAACCTGTTCCCGAACCATGCGCCGAAGACGGTCGCCAACTTCGTCGGTCTGGCCGATGGTTCGCGTGAGTACACCGAAAAGAACGCCAAGGGCGAGACCTCCGGTCCGTTCTACGACGGCTCGGTCTTCCACCGAGTCATCGACGGCTTCATGCTGCAGGGCGGCGACCCGACCGGCACCGGCCGGGGTGGCCCCGGCTACCGGTTCGCCGACGAGTTCCACCCGGAACTGCAGTTCGACCGGCCGTACCTGCTGGCCATGGCGAACTCCGGCCCCAGCACCAACGGCTCGCAGTTCTTCATCACCGTCGCGCCGACGACGTGGCTGAACTTCAAGCACACCATCTTCGGCGAGGTGGCCGACGATGACTCCCGCAAGGTCGTGGACGCCATCGCGACCACCGCCGTCGGTGCGGGTGACCGCCCGGTCAACGAGGTCGTGATCGAGAGCATTCGCGTCTCCTAATGGACAACCCTCAGGTCCCCGCGAGCGGTGGGCAGGTCACGTGTGTTCGGCACCCGGACCGGCCCACCGCGCTGCGGTGCGTTCGCTGTGATCGCCCCGCGTGCCCGGAGTGCCTCACCGAGGCGTCCGTCGGTTTCCAGTGCGTCGACTGTGTCCGCCAGGGCAACAAGGGCGTCCGGCGTGCGGTGACCGTGGCCGGCGCCGAGCTGAACACCAAGCCGCTCATGGTGCCGCTGCTCATCGCGGTGAACGTGCTGGTCTTCGTCGCGCAGAACGCGCTCGGTAAGGCGTTCAACAACGAGTTCACCCAGTACAACTTCATGGTCGCGCACGGCGAGTGGTGGCGGATGATCACCGCGGGGTTCATGCACGCGAACCTGATGCACATCCTGTTCAACATGTACGCGCTGTGGGTTCTCGGCCGTGACCTGGAGGCCGCCTTCGGCCGGGTCCGTTTCCTCGCGCTGTACTTCCTGTCGCTGCTCGGCGGTTCCGTCGCGGTGCTGGTGTTCGACTCCCCGGCCAGCGGTGTACTCGGCGCCTCCGGCGCGGTCTTCGGCCTGTTCGGCGCCCTCGGTGCCACCCTCTACCGGCTCAAGCTGAGCATGCGACCGCTGCTCTTCATTCTGGCGCTGAACATCGCGCTGCCCTTCCTCATCCCGTCGGCGAACATCTCGCTCACCGCGCACCTGGGCGGCCTCGTCGTCGGAGCCGTGGTCGGTGCCGGCATTGTCTACGCGCCCCTCGCCCGGCGAAATCAGATCCAGCTGGCCACGGTGGCCGGCGTGTTCGTTGCCCTGATCGTTATCGCCTACGTCCGATCGGAGCAGATCCTCGCGGTCATCGGCGTGCTGAACTAGGAGCATGCCGATACTGGGGGCGGTTCTGCTCGTATTGCTGTTCTTGGGTGGGTCCGGGCTCGTGCTGTTCCGGGTGATCAGAGCCTGGCGCGACCCGGACCGGTTCGACGGTGACCGGGTCTTCGCAAGGTATCCGAGTCCCGATCCGATCAGGGAACGTGCCTATGCGCGCGGTGAACTCCCTGTGGCCATCGGCTTCTTCTGGTTAGGCCTGTCTGTGACCGGGATGGTGCTGATCGATGACGTCCGGCAGCCGCTGTGGCTCATCGTGCCGATTCTCCTGGGCTGCGTCGCGCTCCCCGTCGGCTGGGGGATCCAGTGGATCATCGCGCACTACGGGCGGCCGCGTTTCCTGATTCCGCCGCATTCCCGGGATGATCTGCCGCTCTCCCAGATCGGCGATACCTGGGACCGGCTGCCGCCCGAGCTGGAAGTGCACTTCGACCCCGAGCCACCCCTGCCGCGGGAACCGGAACCGCCGAAGATCTTCCGGCGGCGGTCGGCGGCGACGGTTGTGCTGGAGCGCAGCCGTTCCGGGTGGCGAGATCTGGTCCGGGCCTATGCCGTGGAGATCGACGGCGAACGGCGGGGGTGGATCAGGCGCGGCCAGACCCGGGAGTTCCCGGTGATGCCGGGCGAGCACGTGATCCGGATGCGGATCCGGACCGGCTCGTTCACCAGCCCGGCGCGGTCGTTCACCGCCGGAACGGGCGATCGGATCATGTTCCGCTGTGCTCCGGGCACCGGGGACCCCCAGCACGCCTTCCGGAATCCGGGTAACTACCTGCGCCTCGAACGCGACGACTAGCCGCGCAGCCGGGTCAGCTCGTCCATGACGTCGTGTGGATCGGCGCCGAGTTCCAGCCGTCCCAGGACGACCAGCTTCTCCAGTTCGCCGTCCACGCCGTGCCGCAGATCCAGTTCCAGGGTCTGCACCTCGCGGCCGAGCCGCTGGGTGTGCGCCAAGCGCACCGTGGCCTGTTTCCAGGGCACCCGCAGGGCACCAGCCAGTGAGCGGATGGTGACCCCGGCGCTGTCGGCGACCAGTACCGGCCGGACCAGCGTCGTGTAGACGGCGGCCGCCAGCGCCACGATGGTGAGCATCGCGGCGAGCAGCCGACCGGGGGCATCGCCGGTCAGTACGACCCACAAAAGGGCGAGACCGGCGATGGCCCAGCAACCCACGGTGATCGCTGGATTCCAGGACCACCGCCGGTCTGACAAGTTATCCACAGTGTTTATCCACATGGGGATGGGTTGCAGCACTTCTGTTCGATGATCGCGATTCGTGACCATGCAGGGTGAACAGAACGTTGCGCGACCAGGTGATTACCGCCAGCGCATGGTCATCATCAGACCGGTGATCATCAGGGCGAAACCGATCGCGAAGTTCCAGGCGCCCAGGTCGGCCATGAACGGGATCCGGTCGCCGGCCAGGTAGTTGACCACCAGCCAGAGCAGACCGAGCAGCATCAGGCCCAGGAACACCGCGACGTACGCCGGGTGCGACGGACCGGTGGACTTGACCTTCACCGGGGTGCGCTTGTCCACGGGCGGGGTGTAAACGTCCTTCTTGCGGACCTTGGACTTAGGCATGGTGTCCTCGCCTGACCTTGACCTAGTACGGCTGTGTAGGGGCCTCCGATTCTCTGCAACCGGAGCCTTGAGAACACGTTAACGTAGAGAAGGGGCATTGCGGGTATCTCTGGTGACCCGAAAACAGTGCTCAACCGGCATTCGGCCTAACGAATCGATCAGGAGTGACCTCGCTTGCCAGGCAGAGGACGTGTGTCGCGGGCCCGCCTGTGGCAGGCGAGCGCGTACGCGGTGTGTCTGGTGACCGGATTGTTGTTCGCGGTCAGTTACAACACCGCCAAGGGCTTCGATCTGCGTGGCGGCCGGAACACCGAACTCTCCGGGCTCATCCGGGATTCCGAGGCGCGGGTCCGGGAGCAGAACGACCGGCTGACCGCACTGCGCCGGGAGCTCGAACTGCTCGAGCGGGCCGAAGCCGGTTCTGACGTCCGGGTTCGTGCCGCGCGCTCGGACGCCGAGCGGTTGCGATCGGGGGCCGGGCTGCAGCCGGTACACGGTCGCGGGCTGACCGTCGTGCTGTCCGACGCCCCACGGGGACCGGACGGCCGCTACCCGGTGGGTGCGCAGCCGGACGATCTCGTTGTCCACCAACAGGATCTACAGAGCGTGCTGAACGCGCTCTGGAGCGGCGGGGCGGAGGCCGTTTCGGTCGCAGATCAGCGACTTGTCGCCACTTCAGCCGTACGCTGTGTAGGGAACACCCTGCTGCTTCACGGCCGAACATATTCGCCGCCATACACGATCACCGTCATCGGTGACCAGGATCGGATGGCTGCCGCCCTCAACCTTGAACCGGGCGTGCGCGTCTTCCGTCAGTATGTACAGGCGTTCGGTCTGGGTTATCGGGTGGAACGCAAGGACGACGTGTCGGTCCCGGGCTACACCGGGCCGCTTCGACTGGACAAGGCTCAGGAGGTGCCGCGGTGAGCGAGGACGAGTATCAGGGGCGTCGTCGCCGGTCCACGCCCGCCAAGCCGTCCATCGTGCTCGTGTCGCCACCGCAGCCGGAACCGGAGGCCGAGCAGCCCGCCCGGCAGCCGGGCAGGCACAGCGCCGAGCAGACCGGTGGCCGCCGGTTCCGCCCCGAGGACTACCAGGAGCCGGAACAGCCCAGGGTCGAGCAGCCGCCGCGCCGCGCGCCGTACATCGACGGCCCGCCGGAGGAGAAGCCGCCCACCAGCCGGGCCCGGTCCTGGTTCGGCGGCTCCAAGCCGCGCGCACAGGAGCAGGTACCCCCGGAGCGATTACAGCCCGAGCCGTCGCCCTGGTCCAGGGAGGCGCCCGCGAACCAGGCGCCCGTGCCGCCGCCCCCTGCCCAGCCGCAGCAGCCCCCTGCCCAGCCGCCGACGCCGGCTCAGCTTCAGTTCGCCCCACCGCGCGGGCTCGGCAGCACGCCGCCCCCGCCGCAGGTGGACGTGCGGCAGCCGTTCGCCCCGGCCACCTCCCCGGCCGACACCGAGACCACCACCCAGGTCCCCAGGTTCGAACCGCCGGAGCAGGAGTTCGCCTCGACTCCGCCCGCGATGCCCATGGACCACCCGACCGTGCGCATTCCCGTCGTGCGGCCGGGCATGTCGCCGACAGAGGCGACACAGCGGGACATACTGAGCCCGATGTCCTCCCCGAACTCCCCGCAGCAGACCGCCCCGGCCACCCCGCCGGTGATCCCGGCGCAGGCCTCCGGCCCGCCGTCACCGCCCCGGCCACCGCAGCCGCCTTCGGACACCGAAGGTGGCGGCACGCCGCCGCGCAGACCGGGTGGCGCGGCGAACATCGTGGGCGTAGTCGGCGAGGTGCTGATCACCGTCGGCATGGTCGTGCTGCTGTTCGTCTTCTACGAGGTCTACGTCACCGACCTGCTGTCCGCGGGCAAGCAGAAGGACGTCACCTCGGCGCTGGACGACGACTGGAAGGACCCGGGCCAGCAGCGGCAGGAACACTTCGACGTGGCCAACGGTCAGGGCTTCGCGAAGATGTTCATCCCGAAGTTCGGCGCGGACTACAAGTTCACCGTGCTGAAGGGCACCGACGAGAAGACCCTGGAAGCGGGCCCCGGTCACTACGTGGACACCGCGCTGCCGGGGGAGAACGGCAACTTCTCCGTCGCCGGCCACCGGGTCGGCAAGGGCGCGCCGTTCAACGACCTGGACCAGCTGAGCTCCTGCGACGCGATCATCATCGAGTCGAACACCACCTGGTACGTGTACCGGGTCGTGCCGTACGAGGGTGAGGCGCAGGGCTGGGACGCGGGCAAGGGCAAGACGGCCGCGTGCAAGGACGTCAAGGTCCCCGGTTCACTGAACCCGGCCTACAAGAACGTGGTCGGCCAGCAGATCGTGACCCCGGACCGGGTCGACGTGAAGTCCCCGGTGCCGAACAACCCGACCAGCACACTGACCAAGGAGGGCCAGCTCAAGATGCTGACCCTGACCACGTGCCACCCGCCGTTCTCCGCGGAGAAGCGGTTGATCGCGCACGCCATGATGGTCAAGTCGTACCCGAAGGCCGACGGTTTCCGTCCGCCGGAGATGAAGGAGAGCTAGGCCGTGTACGCCTGGATCTGGCGCCAGCTGCCCGGCCCCAAGGCCCTGAAGGTCGTGGAGGCCGTGCTGCTGATCGCCGCCGTCATCGCCATGCTGATGTTCGTGGTGTTCCCCTGGGCGGAGCCCCGTCTGCCGTTCAACGGGGTCACCACGAACTAGCGGCCCTGGGGGGGCCGGGTCTTGGCCTTTGGCGAAGGATGGCCTTGAGGGGGAGACGGGTGGGGGCTCGCGTCTTTCCTGCCTGGCTGTTGGGTGGGGGCACGCCTGTCTGGTTTTTGGGCCGGTCTGGCTTGGAGCGCTTCGGGTGCGGATCTGCGCGCTACTGAAGTGGCCGGTGTGGCTGGTGGTGTTCTTGTGGGTGAACGGCGGGTGGTTGTTCCTGGTTAAAGACAAAATCAGGGCCGATTTTTGTCTTTAACCAGGAACAACCATTTGGTCCATAGTGGACTCAACGCTCGTTGGTCACTGGAAATCAGGGCGATGGTGCGCCATCACCACACGCAGCTACCTGGGGCACTATCGGGCCCAGAAAGCAGGTCCCGACCGTGTCGCCCCACCACCCCGGGTCACCCCGAGATGCCAGCACGCAGAGACAGGCGTGCCCCCACCAGACAGCCAGGCAGGAAAGACGGGCCTAGCCACCCGTCTCCCCCTCCAAAGCCTCTTTCGCCAAAGGCCAGACCCGACTACTTGGCCTTGCCCAGGAACTCGACGAACTCCTGGGCCGCCGTACCCAGGTTCGTGCTGATCTTCGCGGCACCGCTCTTGCCGAGCCACATCTTCACGAACGCCTTCACCGTCTTCGTCTCGCCCGGCTGGAGCAGGAACGACTGGGTCACGCCCTTGTCGCCCATCACCCACTCGCCGCCCTCCCACTGGGAGAAGATCGAGCCGCTGGGCGGGGTGACGCTCACCGAAGCGGTACCCGCGCGCTTGCCGGTGTTGGTCACCGTGATGGTGATCCAGGACTTGCCGAGGCCATCCGAGGTGCTGCCGGTGACCGTATTGAGGTCGTGCGCCTTGGCGACCGTCACCGGGACCGCGGGCAGTTCGACGTCGCCCATCCGGCCGGTGATCGTGCCCGACTCGGCGCCCTGGTCGGCGGACAGCCAGTACTTGTAGCTCCGGCTCTCACCCGGTGCGAGCGGGCTGAGGTCCTGGTCGGTCCACGCCATCTTGACGCCGGCGGGCGCGGTGAAGGTCATCGCCTCCGGGGTGGTCGCCTCGGAACCGGGGTTGGTGACGGTCATCGTCACCTGCTCCGGGGCGCCGTCGTCCACCAGTTCGGTGTGCGTGCTCTCGCTACTGACGGCCAGCGGCACCGGCTTGGGCGCCGGCGGGGCCGGAACCTCGAAGGACGGCAGCGACGCCGGGCCCTGGGCCACCGGTTCCTGCATCGCGGCGGGTGGCGTGGCCATCTGGGTGGTCTTCGGCGGCATCGCCACCTGCTCGGCCTGCGGTTCGGTGGCCGGGTCGGCGAAGGAGCCGACCACGACCGCCGCGCACAGGGCGGCGGTGGACGCCGCCGCGGTGATGCCCGCGGTCACCGAGGAACTCACGGCGGTGCCCGCCACCGCGCTGGTGCCGGCGCTGCTGGAGCTGAGGTAGCCGACGGCGGCCGCGCCCAGGATCATCGGCGCGACGATCGCCCGGAACGAGCCGTTCAGGTCACGCAGGTCGGTGGCCAGCGCGCGACAGCTGTCGCAGGTGTCCAGGTGGGCCTCCACCTGGCTGCGCTCGCGCCGGGACAGGCCGTCCCGGGCCCACGCGCCGAGCCGGGCCACCACATTGCGGCACTGCTGGTCGACCGACTCCTGGGCCAGGTGCACCTGGAGGTATTCCTGCCGCAGGCCCTCCCGGGCGCGGTAGGCCATCGCGGACACCGAGTTCGGGGTCGCGCCGAGCAGCTCGGCGATCGCGGCCGGGCTCTGCCCCTCGACCGCGGTGTGCCAGAGCACCATCTGCCACCGTTCCGGCAGCCGGGCGAACGCCTTGGCCACCAGCGAGCGCTCCAAACCCTCGAACACCAGGTCGGCGGGCTGCTTGAGGTCGGTCAGATGGGAGAAGTCCTCGGTCTCCACCACGCGGCGCAGGTGCTGGAAGCGCTCGTAGGCGCTGTTCCGCACGGTCGCCAGCAGGTAGGGCCGGAAGCTGGACTGCGGGCCGCCGCCGGCACGCATGATGTGCAGCGTCTTGGTGAACGCCTCGGAGACGAGGTCGTCGGCCTCCGCGGCGGACCGCGCCAGCTGGCTCGCCAGCCTGCGGGCAGCGGTCACATGCCGTTCGTACAGGGTGCCGAATGCCTCGGTGTCCCCGGAACGGACCATATTGATCAATTCTTCGTCACTGGACGCGGGAGCGACCGCAAGGTCTTTCTCAGTGAGCGACAAAGGACACCTCCAAGTATGGCTATGAGGTAGACAGACGGGAGCTCTCGCCATCACGCCACATTGGGTAAGAATTTTTAGAACCGCCTGGTTCCACATCCCATCAGGTGAATGGAAGCGTGTCCGTAAATCAGTTCCGCTGACCCGTAGAGTTCAGCTATGCGGGTACTAGTCGTCGACAACTACGACAGCTTTGTGTACAACCTGGTTCAGTATCTGGCCCAGCTCGGCGCCGAGTGCACCGTGCTGCGCAATGACGTGGTGACTCCGGCCGACCTCGACGAGGTCGATGGAGTACTCATTTCCCCAGGTCCAGGCACTCCTGAGCGAGCCGGATCGACCATGGACATGATCAGGGAGTGCGCCGATCGGCGGCTGCCGGTGTTCGGCGTCTGCCTCGGTCACCAGGCAATGGGAGCCCTCTGGGGCGGCATCGTGGAGCGGGCTCCCGAGCTGCTCCACGGCAAGACCAGCCGGGTCGAACACGACGGTTCTGGGGTCTTCCGGGGGCTGCCGAACCCGATGACGGCCACCCGGTACCACTCGCTGGCTGTGCGTCCGGACACAGTGCCCGCGGAGTTCCTGGTGACCGCGCGGACGGCATCAGGCGTGGTCATGGGCATGCGGCACCGGGAACTGCCGGTCGAAGGCGTCCAGTTCCACCCCGAATCGGTGCTCACCGAGGGCGGCCACCGGCTGCTCGCCAACTGGCTCGCCGACTGCGGCCATCCGGTTCCGGAGAACCTGGTGATCGAACTCGAGACCGGAATGCGCAAGCTGGCGGCCGCGGCCGAGGTTTCCTGAGAAACTAAGAATTGCCCGGATGCCGATTCTTCGGTATCCGGGCAATTCCATTCAGTGCCCGGTTAATTGCGGAAAGTAATCAACTTCCGTTGGTCAGCACACCGGCTCCCTTACCCGGGTGCGCATTCCATTCGGTCAGTTTCTCCGCCAGCGCGGCCAGCCGCGGGTCGCCCGGGCGCACGGCGATCTCGAAGTGCGACTCGGCCGGCCGGGACAGGTCGCCACCCCAGCGGACCACACCGTCGCAGTCCCGCAGGATGTCCCGCACCACGGCGAGTTCCCGTTTCCGCAACCCGCCCTTGGCGCCGTCCGGGTACCAGCCGGGCCGGATGTCCACCGCGGTGCCGGAGGCGTGGTTGGTCTCCACCCCGTTGAGCTGCTCCGTGTACGGCCGGAAGCCCACCACCTCGCCGGACCGCAGCGTGTCGATCTCGTAGTTGTAGCGCCGGACCACGTGCAGCAGAACCGTGGCCACCGCCCCGATCCGCACCGGCACGGCCAGCGCGCTGCCGGCCACCGCCCTGGTCCAGATCGCGCCGCCCTGGTCGATCCCGGTCTCCATCGCCCAGCCGTTGACACTGTCCTTGCCGACCAGCGTCGGATTCGCCCGCTGCTGCGCTACCGGCGCGGCCGCCGCTGTCGCCGCCGAGCCCAGCGTCAGCCCGACGCCGGTGACCGCGGCCAGGGTGAGGCCGGTCTTCAGGAGCGTTCTTCGCTGTACAGGTGTGTTCATCGAACTCCCCAGTTCTAGTACAGGTAGGAAAAGAGGGAAAGGCTCACCGGGGTGTAAACCGATACCGCAGGGCTGAGGAACAGCGTCGGTGCCGCACCCCAGAAGAGCGAAGGCCCGGCCTTCACTCTGCGGCGGAACATCAGGTTGACGCCCAGGAACAGCGGGTTCACGAAGACGAGGGCGCCCCACGTCGCTGTCGAATCCCCAGTTCTAGTGCAGGTGGCTGAGTATCCAGAGACTCACGGGTGTGTAGCTGGTCAGCGCGGGAGCGAGCAGCAACACGAGGGCGATTCCCCAGTAGCGCCCCCAGCTGATCCGCATCTTGCGACGCATCAGCAGGTTGAACGGCAGGAACAGAATCAGCAGCACAAAGAGCACGGCCCCGATCGGAAAAGCGGTGTGGAACGACTCATCCGAAGCGAACCTCGCCCCGCTCTGCGGGTTGAGCAGGTCGGGCCAGTAGTAATATTGCAGCATCTCGATCAGAAAAATGAATGCCAATGCCCCGACCTGGCCCACGATAAAATTGCCGGCCAGGAAAACCGTCCAGCGCGGGACTGAAATTCTGGCCGCTGATTCTTCCATGCTCATCTCATTTGCTTCGCAAGGGTGCGTTGTACTTCTCGAATACTTTAAACTCGCCAAACATGTCGAAACCATACTTCTCGGCCTTCGGGCCGGTGCCGTTATACCTGGAGAACATCTTACGGATGCTTTCCTGTGGGTCGTTCAAGCCCGGCCGATTTCCATTGGCCATGCGGGATGCATCCAGCATGGCCATGGCGACCGCCTGGACGTTGTACTCCTCGTCGCCGTTGAGGCGCTGCCAGACCGCCCAGATGTCGGCGTCCTTGGTCGAGTCCATCTTGGCACCGAGAATAAGACCCAAGTCGATGCAGTAGTTTCTGGCATTGATTGCAGTGGCTGCGAATATCTGCCCGAGCCCGGTGCTGCTGTCATTCTTGAGGCCACCACCGGAGGTGTGGTATTGCCGAACTGCCGCATCGGCAATAGGGTCATCCAGATTGAACTTCCGGATCTCCCACAACAATGGGCACTGAATATAAGCCTTGCGAATTCCGAGAACGCGAGACATCTGCGTGATCAAGGCGTCGTGCTGGAGTACCTTTTTCAACGCATCGGTGGTCGTGTTGTAGAAATAGGTGCCTCCTTCGGTGCCATCTCCACCCGTTTCCGGCACCGCTATGGATTCGAAGTAGGTCTGGGTGTCCTTCAGCAGGTTGCCATGCAGCGCCATGTCGAAGCCGACGTCCAGGTTGTCGATGTTCTGACCCGGATTGAAGCTGTTCTGGCCGTTGTCCCGGCCGGAGGTGATGTTGTTGTCGATCTCGATCAAACCGTCTCCGGCGCCGACGGTGATGGTGGCGATCTGGTCGAAAGCCCAGTTCAACGGCATCGGATAGCCGAGATTGCCGGAGAATCCAGTGGACATGTCCGAGACGAAGCTGGCCGATGCCAGACCGGATACCCGAGTGCACACGTTGCGCGGACCGTAGACCCCGACCTCGTACTCCTGTGCGTACGCGACCATGGTGTCCTTGATTCCGCTGAAGTGCGGAATGATGCTGTCGGTCACCTGGTAGTCGAGTGCGTCGAAGTCCACGGCGAAATAGATCCGGGTGCGTGGCTTGAAGCCGTAGTACCGGGCTCGTTCGATGGCGGCGAACGCGTCGGCACGGCCCTGCGAGTAGTTGAAGTACGCCGCTTCACTGCCGACGGTCTGGTAGATCGGGAAGACCCGCAGGCCCGCATCGGTGATGGTCTTCAGTTCGCCCGGCTGGATCATCTTGTTCAGCTTGCCGCTCGGCACGTTGGACAGGTAGCGGCCGATGATCTGGTAGCCGTTGTCCTTCAGTGACTGGGCACGAGCCGGGGTGATCGTGGTGACGCAGTCACACGCCGCGCCCCTACGGCTGTCGTCGCCGGTGGAGACCAGCAGCGAGGCCCAGGTCTGGAAGTCGCCCTTCCCGGTGACCGGCAGCTTCACGAAATCCTGGAAGCTGCTCGCCTCCGCCGAGAGTCTGCTGTCGAAGGATTTGGTGAACGCGGTGTTGATCCGCCGGTTGAAGATCATGGCGGCGCTGAACAGCTGAACCCAGGTTCCGCCGGATCCCACGGCCAGCACGTTGTTCTTGATGCCCTTCTGGGTGCCGGGGCCGAACACCCCGTTCGCCACGTCGTCGCTCATGCCGATCTCGTACTGGATCGCCAGCATCAGTGCCTTCTGCACATCGCGGGAGAACCAGCCGTCACACGGGATGATGAAGAACTCCCGCCTGCCGACGTACTGGGAGTTCATCCACTGCTGGATGGAGCGGATCTGTTCACTGCCATTCAGCACCACGACGTACGGGTCCATGGTGAGCAGCGCCTTGAACACCTTCGGCGTGACGCCTTCCCCGGGGTAGACGCCGGCCACGCCCATGTCCTGCTTGAGCTTGGTGACCGCCGTGCTCACCTTCTCGTCGAAGGTGCCGAGGATCTCGCCGCCGTCGTAGCCCTTGCACACCAGACCGGACCGGATGATCCGGTTGATCGCCTCGGTGCCGCTGTTCCTGTCGACCACCGGGTACTTCGACTGCAGGGTGGACAGCGTCGTCGGGCCGAAGCTGTCGGACAGGGTGGCGATGCCCAGCTCGTACTGCAGGATCCGGGTCAGGGCGTACATCACCTCCCAGCTGGTGCGCCCGTTCTCCTTGATCTTCGGAATATCACTGACATTGTATGAATTGATGAATCTTTGCGCGCCAAGTACCAGATCGTCCATTATTCCCCCAGGATTTTTCGAACGAAGGATCAGTGCCAGCCGGTGAGCAATATCCGGCCCTGCTCAGAGGCCCCCGCCCGGAACACGAAATTCGGGTCCGAAGAAGTGGCCTTGGCGGCCGAGGTGATAATCCCTGGATTGCCCTTGACCCCGAATGGACCACATTGGTTCCAGGTCCGTCCTCCATCGGTGGACACGTCCAGCCAGACCGAGAACCCTGGTGCCAGGTTGACTCCTGACTGGCCGGTCAGGTAGGCCCAGCCACGGGTCTTTCCTTGCACGTTTCCGAACATGAGGTGCAGGTAGGTCCACTGTCCGGTGGTGACTGCCGCCGATGCGCCCGACAGGTTGTCCGGAATATCGACGAACCCGTTCGCGCCGCCTTGGCAGTATTCGACAGAAGCCGCGGCAGGGGGTGCGGAAATTGTGTTGAGTGCGCCCGAAAGCATAATTGAGCACGCGGCAAAAATGGCTAACTTTCGAATGAACATGAAATACCCCAGGATCTATTCGCTGTTCTTCGATGGAAATTTATCCGTGATTTCCCTGTTTTAGTAGATCCGTTCGGGGCATCCTGGGGTGTCGAGCTCCGCGCAACCGGTCCAATCGAGCCGGATCACGTCCGGCTACGCGTGCGCGGTACAAAAAAAATCGCCGCCCGATCGAGTGATCGGGCGGCGACGTACTACCGGCTAGTTTGTCGGCTTCGTATTGTCCACTCTGTTCGGAATGGTGATGGTGACCGGTTGCGACTTGCTGATCCTCGTACCCGACTTCGGGTTCTGTTCCGAGACGAGCCCCTGTATGACCTGCGCGCTGGTGCCGTTTCCGCTGCGGTTCACCGTGAGCGTGCCGTCCCAACCCCGGGCGGCCAACGCTGCCCTCGCATCTTCCTGAGTCATGTTGACCAGGGTCGGCATGGTGATGGTGTTGGACTTGGACACGCTCAGCGTGATCTTCTGGTTCTTCTTGGCTTTGGCTGTTCCGCCACCCGCCGGGTCCTGACGGACCACTGTGCCCGGATCTTTGTCCGAATCTATTTCCTGGGAGACGACGTTGAGGAAGCCGGCCCTGGTCAAGTTGTCCTTGGCCTGTTCCTCGGTCTGATTGGTCACATCCGGAAGCGGGAGTTGCTCCGAGGCCTTGCCAAGAGTGATGTCCACCGCCGTGCCATTGGAGACCTGAGTGTCCGCATTCGGGTTCTGCTTCTGAACCTTGTCGACCTGGTTGCTGTCCTCGACCTCGGTGAACAGCGTCTGGCCCACGGTCAGTCCGTTATCACTGAGCGCCTTGGTCGCGTCATCCTTGGTCATGCCCTTCAGATTGGGCACGGTGACTTTATCGGGGCTCTTCTTCCAGGTCACAGTGACCGTCGTGCCCTTGGCGGCTTGTTCGCCGCCCGGCGGGTCGGTCTTCGTGACCTTGCCGATTTCCTTGTCGTTGGCCGACGTGGCGACGACTGAATTATCGGTGACCTTGAATCCGGCATTGGTCAGCTGGTTCTTTGCCTGCTGGACCTCAACGCCCACCACTGCGGGGACCCGGATCTGCTCGGCCGCATCGGGAGCCTTGTTGTCCTTGCTCAGCAGGAAGACGACCGCGGCGATCACGCCGACGCAGAGCAGGCCGACCAGCGCGGCGATGATGTTCCGCCTGCGCTTGCGGCCACGCTCGTACTCGTAGTCCTGGTCGTAGCCGTAGTCCTCGGCGGGGCCCGGGTGGTGCCGGCCGTTGACCATGTCCGTGGCCGGCTCGCCGGTCATCAGGCTGGTGCGCTCGTCCTCGGTCATCACCATCGGCGCCATCGGCCGCTGGCCGGACAGCACCCGCACCAGGTCGGCGCGCATCTCGGCGGCGGACTGGTAGCGGTTGGCCGGGTTCTTGCTCATCGCCTTGAGCACGATGGCATCCAGCGCCGGGCTGACGTCCGGGTTCACCGAGGACGGCTCCGGCGGGTCCTCCCGCACGTGCTGGTAGGCCACGGCGACGGGGGAGTCACCGGTGAACGGCGGCTCACCACACAGCAGCTCGAACAACACGCAGCCGGCCGCGTACACGTCGCTGCGCGCGTCGACGGCCTCGCCGCGGGCCTGCTCCGGGGACAGGTACTGCGCGGTACCGATCACCGCCGCGGTCTGCGTGACGGCCGCCTGGCCGTCCGCGAGCGCGCGGGCGATACCGAAGTCCATCACCTTGACCGCGCCGTTGTTGGTGATCATTATGTTCGCCGGCTTGACGTCCCGGTGAATGATCCCGTGGCGGTGGCTGAAGTCCAGGGCGGCGCACGCGTCGGCCATCACCTCGATGGCCCGCCTGTTGTCCAGGGGCCCCTCGGTCTTGACGATGTCGCGCAGCGTCTGCCCGTCGACGAACTCCATCACGATGTACGGCAGCGGGCCGAATTCGCTGGTGGTCTCGCCGGTGTCATAGACGGCGACGATGGCCGGGTGGTTCAGGGCAGCGGCGTTCTGCGCTTCCCGGCGGAAACGGATCTGGAACTGGGGATCTCTGGCCAGGTCCGCGCGCAGCACCTTGACGGCGACGTCGCGGCCGAGCCGCACGTCACGTCCGCGGTGGACCTCGGACATGCCGCCGTAGCCCAGGGTGTCCCCCAGCTCGTAGCGGTTTGAGAGCAGTCGCGTTGTGCTCATCGAATCTGTGTCCTGATCCTCGTTCTTCCCTGATCCATCATCTCGTGCCGGGCCGCACCGTCGCCTGCCGAAATCCATCGGGGGGCTCCGGATTGAGCTAACCACGACATGCCGGCCGGCACTCCGGCATACGTGATCGACGCCAAGGGGGACGAGCCGCGGTGTGACTCACTCCGCGGGTTGTCGTCCGACCACCATCCCTGGGCGAATCCCAGCAGGCCGAGGCCCACCAGGACAAGCAGCAGGGTAACGGCCAGCAGCGCGATACCAATCTTGGTTCGTTCCGATTCACTGACGGTTATCACCGCGCTGGGTTGCCGTCCGATGAACGGACCGGTGATCGGCCCCGTCTGTGGTCCGGTGTCGGCCTGCACACGGGGAATCGACGTGGTCTCCGCCTGCACCGGACGCAGGTTCGGGATGGTTCCGCCGCCGGTGTGCGGCACGGTCGCGCCGATACCGGACGGGGTGGGCAGCGCGCGGCCCGATCGGACGGCGGCCACCGCGGCGGCGAACTCCCCGCCGGACTGGTAGCGCTGCCTGGGGTTCTTCACCAGGGTGGCCTCGATCAACGCGCGCACCGGGCGGGGCACGTCGGCGGGCAGTGGCTTGGGCACGTCCCGGATGTGCATCATCGCGATGGTGACGGCGTTCTCCGAATGGAATGGCCGATGTCCCACCAGACACTCATACCCGATGACGGCAAGCGAATACACATCGCTGGCAGGCTCGGCGTCGTGACCTTGGGCCTGCTCCGGCGCGATGTAGTGCGCGGTGCCCATCACCACACCTTGCCGGGTCACCGGCGCGGCGTCTACGGCTTTGGCTATCCCAAAATCGGTGAGCTTCACCTTGCCGTTTCCCGTCACCAGAATGTTGCCCGGCTTGACGTCTCGGTGCACATAGCCGCGCTCGTGCGCCGCCTGCAGCGCATGCCCCGCCTGCTCGAGAATGTCCAGCGTGCGCTGGTAGGGCAGCCGCTTCTGCTTGCGGATGATCGCGGCGAGGGGTTCGCCCGGGACCAGCTCCATCACCAGGAAAGCCAGGTGATCGTCGCCCCGGTCGTACTCGCCATAATCATGTACGGCGGCGACTCCGGGATGGTTCAGCGAGGCGATGGTCCGCGCCTCGGTGCGGAACCGCTGCAGGAACTCGGCGCTGTTGGCCAGTTCCGGTTTGAGCACCTTCACCGCGACCGTGCGACTCAGCGTGGTGTCGTCGGCCGCCCAGACCTCGCCCATGCCACCGACCGCTATCCGGTTGGTCAACCGGTAGCGGTCGATGAGGATCTGTCCCTGGGCGATGGCCATCGTCACCTACCCAATGCCGCTCGCATGGTGGCCAGGCCGATCGGCCGCGCGATGGACGCGCCGGTCGCGTTCAGCCCGCGGTCACCGCCGTCCTCCACGATCACCGCGATCGCCACGGTCGGCTTCTCCGCCGGGGCGAAGGCCACGTACCAGCCGTGTGGCGGGGTCTCCCGCGGGTGCTCGCCGTGCTCGGCGGTCCCGGTCTTCGACGCCACCGTGACGCCCTGGATCTGCTGACCGCCGCTGTGCTGCTCCGAGGCGATCATCATCTCCTTCAGCTTCGCCACGTCCGAGGAGCTCATCGCGGACTTGACCCGCTTGGAGCCGGTCGCGTCGACCTCGCTGGACAGATCCGGGTCCAGCGTCCGCTTGATCAGGTGCGGCGCCATCCGCTGGCCGTCGTTGGCGATGGTCGCGGCGATGACCGCGTTCTGCAGCGGGGTGAGCCGGACGTCCGCCTGGCCGATGCCCGCCCGGTACAGCGCGCCCCGGTCCGAGATGTCGCCGAGGGTGGAGGCCACCGGCTTCATCGGGATCTCCCAGTCCTGCTCGCCGATCCCGAAGGCCTTGGCCTGCTCGCGGAGCTTGTCCTTGCCCACCTGGTCGGCCAGTTCGGCGAACGCGGTGTTGCAGGAGGAGGCCAGCGCGTCGATCAGCTTGCCGGTGCCGCACGCGGTGTTGCCGAAGTTGAACAGCGGCGTGTTGCTGCCCGGGTAGTTGACGCTGGGCGCGGTGGTGACCGGGGTGTCCTTGTCCTTGCCGTCCTTCAGCGCGGCGGCCGCGACCACCAGCTTGAAGGTGGAGCCGGGCGGATAGGTCTCCCGGATCGCCCGGTTCAGCAGTGGCTTGTTCTTCGTGTCGTCGATCAGTTCCTGGTACCGGTTGCCCGCCGACTTCAGGTCATGGCTGGCCAGCGCGTTCGGGTCGAAGGACGGGGTGGACACCATGGCCAGGATCTCGCCGTTGTTCGGGTCGATCGCCACCACGGAACCCTTGAGTCCCTTGGCGGCCAGCCCGTCGTAGGCGGCCTGCTGCACCTTGGCCTTGATGGTCAGGTCCAGCGCGCCGCCGCGCGGGTCGCGCCCGGTGATCAGGTCGGACAGCCGGGCGCCGATCAGGCTGGGCGCGGATCCGCTGAGTACGTCGTTGCCCGCGTACTCCAGGTCGGTGCTGCCCAGGGTGATGCCGAAGTACCCGGTCACCGTCGCGAACGGGGCGCCCTTCGGGTACGAGCGCTGGAACTTCCACCGATCGTTGCTCGGGGTGCTCAGCGCGAGCGGGGAACCGTCCACGATGATCTGGCCGCGCTGGCGGCCGGCCTCCTCGTAGAGCGTCCGCTTGTTGTTCGGGTCGTTGCGCAGCTCGTCGGCCATCACGACCTGGATGTAGGTCATGTTGGCCAGGAGGAGGGCCATCAGCGCCATCACGGCGAGCGCGACACGGCGCACCGGGGTGTTCATGTTGTCGGCTCCGGTCGGGTGACCAGCTCGGTCGATGCTTCGGCGATCGGCGTCGCGTGCTGGATACGGGGACGGGTGCCGCCACTGGGCCTGCGGGCCGCGTCGGAGATCCGCAGCAGGAGCCCGATCAGGATCCAGTTGGCGAGCAGGGAACTACCACCGTATGCGAGGAACGGCGTGGTCAGACCGGTCAGTGGGATGAGCGTGGTCACACCGCCCGCCACGATGAAAACCTGGAAACCGATGGCGAACGAGAGACCGGCGGCCAGCAGCTTGCCGAAGGAATCACGCACCGCCAGTGCACTGCGCATGCCCCGGGTGATGAGCAAGATGTAGATCATCAGCAGCGCGGCCAGGCCGATGAAGCCCAGTTCCTCGCCGATCGAGGTGAGGATGAAGTCGCTCCTGGCCTCCGGCACGAGGTCCGGCCGGCCGGCGCCGAGGCCACTGCCCGCGATACCGCCGGTGGCGAAGCCGAACAGCGACTGGGAGATCTGGTAGGTCTTGTCGTTCGGGTCGGCCAGCGGGTTCAGCCAGCCGTCCACCCGGACCTGCACGTGGTAGAAGACCTTCCAGGCGATCAGCGCGCCACCCACGAACATCCCGCCACCGACGATGACCCAGCCGATCCGTTCGGTGGAGATGTACAGCATCGTCAGCAGGATGCCGTAGAACAGCAGCGAGGTGCCGAGGTCCTTCTCCAGCACCAGGACGGCGATGGACACCAGCCACGCCGCGATGACCGGGCCCAGGTCCCTGGCCCGCGGCAGGTCGAGGCCACCGACCCGGCGCCCGGCGGCCATGAACAGGTCGCGCTTGGACACCAGGAACGAGGCGAAGAAGATCATCAACAGGATCTTCGCGAACTCACCGGGCTGGATGCTGAACGGCCCGAGCAGGATCCAGATCTTCGCGCCACCCGCGGCGGACAGGCTGCTGGGCAGCACGCCGGGAATGGCCAGGGCGACCAGGCCGACCAGGCCACAGGTGTAGCCGTACCTGGCCAGCATCCGGTGGTCCTTGAGCAGGATCAGCACCGCGGCGAACAGCACCAGGCCGATCGCCGTCCCGCCGATCTGCTTCGGGATGAAGTGGGAGTCGCTCGCCAGGTCCAGCCGGTAGATCATCACCAGGCCGAGACCGTTGATCAGTGCCGCGCACGGCAGGATCAGCGGATCCGCGTACGGCGCCCAGCGACGGACCACGAGGTGCACGCCGCCGAACAACGCCATGAACGCGAAGCCGTAATAGAACAGGTTGTTGTCCAGCGAGAGGTTCTGGTTCGCCGAGACCAGCCCCAGGGCACCGGTCACCAACACGGCGGCGAACGCGAGCAACAGGAGCTCGGTTCCCCGCCGTGTAGGAACTGAAGGGGCCGGTGCCGGGGTTTGGGTTCCCGGCGCACCGGACACCGGCTGGGACATCAACCCTCCCGACATTCCTCGCCGCGCTTCATCGTGGTCGAAGTCGTGGTCGTTGTGGGGACGTCCGATGCCGACGGCGGGTTGCTCGTGGGCGGCGGAGTTCCTCCGGGAGGCGGAGCCGGATTGGTCGTGGTGGTCGGCGGTGCCGGATTGGGCGTCGGCGGGGCGGCCGTCGTCGTCGGGCAGGGCGGCAACAGGTCGTTGGCACGCATGAGGGTGATCTGCTTGCGTGCCTCGTCCAGATCGGAGACCGGCTTGGAACCGTTCTCGATCACCGCCCGCTTAGACGGGTACAGGTCGCCCAGCTTGATCTGCTCACAGTCCGGTTGGGCCTTGCCACTGCAGGCGTTCTCCACCTCACGGTGCAGCGCGACGCCGAGCACGGAGCCGCTCACCCCCTGGTAGATCACGACCTGCTGATTCGGGTTCGCGCCGATGTAGTACTGACGCAGCACCCACTGCCGGACCCCGAACGCACCTGCTGCGATCAGGGCCAGCACCACCAGCGTGATCAGCGTCGTGCGAAGTGCACGGCGCCCTTTAGACCGTTCTTCCGGTTCAGGCTCTGGTGGTTGGACCTGGACCGGCTTGGGTCGCGGGGGCAGCGCCGCTCCAGCGCGCGCGGCCGGCGAGTCACCGGCGGGCGGCGTGTCCTCGGAGTCGAAGCCCGCGGCTCCACCGACGATCGGCGTGTCCTCGCCGTAGTCGATGTCCACCACGTCCGCGACGACCACGGTCACGTTGTCCGGTCCACCACCCTTGAGCGCCAGCTCGATGAGCCGGTCGGCGCAGGTCTGTGGATCGGGCATCTGCAGCGTTTCCTGCAGCGTCTCGTGGCTGACCACGGCGGTGAGACCGTCCGAGCAGATCAGGTAGCGATCCCCGGCCCGGGCCTCCCGCACGGCGAGGCTGGGCTCCACCTCGTGCCCGGTCAGCGCGCGCAACAACAGCGAGCGCTGCGGGTGGGTGGCGGCCTCCTCCTCGGTGATCCGGCCCTCGTCGATCAGCGACTGGACGAACGTGTCGTCGTGCGTGATCTGCGCGAGGGAGCCGTCACGGTGAAGATAGGCACGGGAGTCCCCGACATGGACCAGGCCCAGCTTGCGGCCGGCGAACAACACGGCGGTAACCGTGGTGCCCATGCCTTCCAGTTCGGGGTCACTCGCGACCAGCTCGGCGATCGCGGAGTTGCCGCCGCGTACCGCCTCACGGAGCTGTCCGAGCAGGTCGTCGCCTGGCTCGTCGTCGTCAAGGGGCGCCAATGCGGCAACGACCACCTTGCTGGCGACTTCACCAGCTGCGTGGCCACCCATGCCGTCGGCGATGGCGAGTAGGCGAGGGCCGGCGTAGACGGAGTCCTGGTTGTTGGAGCGCACCAGGCCACGGTCGGAGCGGGCCGCATAGCGAAGGACGAGGGTCATGAGCGCAGCTCGATCACCGTCTTGCCGATCCGGATCTGGACACCGAGAGGTACCCGCATGGGAGCGGTGACCTTGCTTCGGTCGAGATAAGTGCCATTCGTGGAGCCTAGATCCTCGACGTACCAATCCGTGCCGCGCAGGGCGATTCGGGCGTGCCGTGTCGACGCGTAGTCGTCATCCAGCACCAGGGTGGAGTCATCCGCCCTGCCGATCATGATCGGTCGGCCGTCGAGAGAAATACGGGTTCCGGCCAGCGCCCCGTGGGTCACCACGAGTTGCCGGGCCGCCTTGCCCTTTGCTCCCTTACCGGCGCCGCGTCGCTGCCCGGGCATCGCTACCCGAAGACCCGACGCGGCATAGAGGTCGGAACGCACCACGCGCAGCGCGGCGAACACGAACAACCAGAGCAGGGCCAAAAACCCTGCTCTGGTCAGTTGCATTACCAGCTCTGGCACGCCTTGGTTACGCTCCTTGCCCTGATCGTTCCACGCCTGCCCAACGAGGCACGCCACCTAATGACGCGTCTCGTTCGCCAGTGGTTGCGCGGAGACTACTACTGGGCGCGGAACACCAGTGCGGAGTGGCCGATTCGGATGACATCGCCATCCGCCAGCTGCCAGTTCTGCACCGGGCTGTTGTTCACCGTGGTCCCGTTGGTGGAGCCCAGGTCCGACAGCATGGCATTCGAGCCATCCCAGGTGATCTCCAGGTGCCTGCGGGAGACGCCGGTGTCCGGCAGCCGGAACTGAGCCTCCTGGCCGCGACCGACCACGTTTCCGCCCTGGACCAGCGTGTACTGGCGGTTGGAACCGTCGTCCAGCGAGAGCGTGGCGGTCAGCTGACGCTGCTGCACGGCCTGCTGGCCGTACTGGTCGTAACCGGCCTGCTGGCCGTAGCCGGCGGCCTGCGGCTGACCGTACTGGTCGTAGCCGGGCTGCTGGCCGTACTGCGGCTGCTGCGCAGGCTGGCCGTAACCCTGCTCATAGCCTGCGGGCTGCTGGCCGTAGCCGGGCTGCTGCTGGGGCTGGCCGTACTGGTCGTAACCAGGCTGCTGGCCGCCGTACTGCGGCTGCTGCTGAGGCTGGCCGTACTGGTCGTAACCAGGCTGCTGCTGGCCATAACCCGGCTGGCCCGGCTGGCCGTAGCCCGGCTGCGGCTGACCGTACTGGTCGTAACCAGGCTGCTGCTGGCCGTAGCCCTGCTGACCCTGCTGCGCGTAGCCCTGTTGACCCTGCTGGTCGTAGCCGTACTGACCTTGCTGCTGACCGTACGGGTCCTGCTCGGGGTAACGGGGTGGCTGGCTCATAGGTCGGTCTCCTGTGGTGCGAGGTTGTGCTGGCTGCCGAGGTCTGTCCTCGCTGGCATCCGGGTCGACAACCGAGCTGATCTGGAGCTGCCCGGTTCGCAGCGTCTCAGAGCGTTGTAGGGAGACTACGACGTCGCCGTACGTGTCCCAACCCTGTTCGGCGATGTGCTCCCGGATGGAGTCTGCCAGTTGCCCGCAAATCCGGTCCTCATCGGCCGCCAGACGCTCTTGGTCCGCCTGTCCCAGTGTGACGCTGTAGTAGTTGGGGGCGAGCAACCGCCCTCCCGCTAGCTCCCTGACGTGCGTCTCTGCTTCTCGTTGGAGCGCTTGGGCGACCTCCTGGGGAACGACCGAACCGCCGAAAACGCGGGCGAAGGAGTTGCCGACGATGCCTTCGAGTCGGCGCTCGAAGCGCTGCACGACTCCCACGGCTGTCTACCTCCCTCGGTCGGTGGCTCACCGCGATCGTATCCAGGTTCTGCGGCCATGACACGGTTCGTCACGAGAATGGCTGCTCAGACCACATTCCACCCCCCGGTAAAACACCCGCAAAACCCATGCTAAAGTTTCCTCACTCGCTGATCGGAGCGCCAAACCGGTCGCGAAAGCGAGTGAAAAGCAAGCGCGAGTGGCGGAATGGCAGACGCGCACGGTTCAGGTCCGTGTGTCCGAAAGGACGTGGGGGTTCAACTCCCCCCTCGCGCACAATCCCCGCAATCCCCTTGTTCGCAGAAAGCGCGAACAAGGGGATTGTGCTTTTTCACACTGGGGCTCTCGCCCCAGACCCCAAGGCAGGGCGGCCTTCGGCCCCCTGCACCCCCGACGCCATCTGGTTCGGGGGCGCCCCTTGCTCGCTGCGCTCGCATCGGGGGCTACTTCTGGTGGTATTGGCGGAGTCCTTAGGCCTTGGGCTGGTGGTGGTGGATTGAGAGCACTCGGGTGAGGGTTGGGTCCCAGTTTTCGGCGAGCTTGGCGGTTGTGGCGATGTAGGCCTGGATCTCTGGGCGTCGCATGGCGTCTTGGAACGCCTGCTCGCTGCTCCACTGGGCGTAGTTGATCACCCGGGTTCCGTCGAGGCTCGCGTGCAGGGTGGCGGAGATGAAGCCGGGCACGGACTGGAAGAACTCGGCGACGCCCTTTTCCAATGCCGCGACCAGGTCGTCCTGTCGCGGGGGAGTGACCGTGAAGACGTTCACCAGCGTGACCTGATCGGTATCGGCGGTCACGGTGATGATGGTTTCCTGGGCGTTCATGACTGTCGTCCTCCGGGCTGTCAGTGTGGTCGGATCCTGTAGATAGCCGTCAACTCGATGCCGAGGAGTCCCCGGTGCTTAAGATCAGTATCTTCCTTACCCGGCGCGCGGACCTCACTCACGAGGAGTTCGTCGAATACTGGACAGACAAGCACCTGCCGCTGATCGCGAGCGTGGTGGACGCGTCGGTGCCGGTCCGGCGCCATGTCCTGCTGATGCCCACCGGCGACGAGATCCCGGGCCTGACCGGCATCTACTACGACGGCGTCGTCGAGGTCTGGTTCGACACCATGGCCGACGCCACCCGCTGGTTCACCTCGGACACCTTCACCACGACCGTCGCCGCCGACGAGGAGAACTTCCTCGACCGAGCCAAGACCCGCTTCCTCTACGCCACCGAGACCCCGATCTCGGGCTGACTGGACTGCCTCGATCCAGACGATCTTTGTCTCGAATGGGTCAGGTTTGATTGCCGAGGGTGCTGAGGACTGCCTGGATGGCCGGGCGGTCGGTGGCAGGGGTTCGCCAGATCACCCTCAGGCATCTCGTCACCGGGGTCTCCAGCGGGATGAGCCTGACGTTCGCCGGTACCGGGTCGGCACCGAGGGTCGGCAGTAGGGCCACGCCCAATCCGGCCGCTACCAGGGACAATTGGGTGCTGTGCTCGGAGGCGGTGTGCCGGATCCTGGCCGTGGGGCCCAGGATCCGGAGCAGCCAGTCGTGGCAGAGCTGGTCCGGGGGCCAGGCGACCCAGTCGATGTCGTTGAGCTCACTGATCGGGATCGATGATCGGCCGGCCAGCGGATGGGTGCCGGGCAGGGCGATCACCAGCGGATCGTCCAGCAGATGCCTGCTGGAGACGGAGTCCGGCATCGCGTGGGCCGGATCCGGCCAGTCCTGGATTATCGCCATGTCGATATGTCCCTGATGGACCGCGGGCACCGACTGCGACGGCTCCTGTTCCCGGACGCTGACCCGCAGCCCCGGGTGCACCTCCTGTAGCCGGACGATCGCCGGTGGGACCAGGGCCCGCGCCGCGGTGGCGACGGCGGCGATGGTCAGCTCGCCGGTCACCTCGGTGTGCAGGGTGGACAGGTCCGCCTCGATGGCCTCCGCATGGGACAGCAACCTGGCCGCGTGCTCGGCCAGCCGGATGCCGGGCGTGGTCAACCGGATACCCCGGCCCTGCTTCTCGGTCAGTTCCAGGCCGACCTCGCGCTCCAACCGGGTGATCTGCTGCGAGATGGCCGAGGTCGTGACGTGCAGGGTGTCCGCGGCCGCCCGTACCGAGCCGGTGGTGGCGATGGCGTGCAGCACGCGGAGCCGCTCCAGATTCAGCACGTAGCGATGCTACGCGGTTCCGTACATCAATTGTCGATTGTGCTTACCGGACAACGAGGGCACGGTGGAGACATGACAGAACAGATCGTGCTGGGCGGAGACCTCTCGGTATCGCGGCTGGGCTTCGGCGCCATGCGCCTCGGCCCGGACCTGGGGTTGCCGAAGAACCCCGACCGCGACACCGCTCTGCGGGTGGCCAGGCGCGCCGTCGAACTGGGGATCACCTTCATCGACACCGCGGACGCCTACGGGATCGGCGCCAACGAGGAACTGCTGGCCGAGGCGCTGCACCCGTACGCGGACGACCTGGTGATCGGCACCAAGGTGGGCAACACCCGGCCCAACTGGGACTGGGTGCCGGTCGGCAGGCCGGAGTACCTCGTCCAGCAGGCCGAGCTGTGCCTGCGCCGGCTCCGGCTGGACCGCCTCGACCTACTGCAACTGCACCGGATCGACCCGAAGGTGCCCCTCGAGGACCAGATCGGCGCGCTCCGGCAGCTCCGGGAGGCGGGCAAGGTCCGGCACATCGGACTCTCCGAGGTGAGCGTCGAACAGCTCGTCGCCGCCCGGGAGATCGCCCCGATCGTCAGCGTGCAGAACCGGTACAACCTGGCCGACCGGGCCAGTGACCCGGTGCTCGACTACTGCACCGCCGAAGGCATCGCGTTCCTGCCGTGGCGGCCGGTCGAAGCCGCGCCGGCCGAGGCCGTCGCCCGGCGGATCGGCGCCACCGCGTCGCAGGTGTCGCTGGCCTGGCTGCTGCGCCGCTCCCCGGTGATGCTGCCCATCCCCGGAACCTCGTCGGTCGAGCACCTGGAGGAGAACACCGCCGCCAGGGACATCACGCTGTCGGACGCCGACTATCAGGAACTGACCGAGCGGTGATCCGCCGCCAGCCGCTGCCGGGGGAGCGCGGCCCCCGGCGGCAGCGGCAGGAACTCCGCGCGGATCAGGAAGTGGATCACCCTGTCCAGATACCGCTGGTCGATCTCCGGGCACTCGATCCCGGACGGCTCCAGTAGCGGCAGCACACCCGGCGACTCCGTCACCGGGGTCAGCCTGCTCACCGCCACCGCCGCCAGGTCCTGGTCTCCGGCCGCCAGCTGGGCGGCCCAGGTGTCCCTGGGCACCGCGCGCAGCGGATAGCCGGCCAGGTTCAGGTGCCGGACGATCATGCTCAGCGGCACCGGGCGGCTGCCGCCCAGCCGGTGCACATCGGCGGTGGCGTGCCGCGACAGCCAGCGGATTGCGGCCGCCGCGTAGTCCACCGGAAGCAGGTCGAGGGACAGGTCCACATCGTCCGGCACCGCGCCGGCGATCACGCAGCCACGCAGGAACACCCACAGCGGATCGGTCAGCGGCACCGCCCCGGTGACTGCGTCGCCGGACAGCATCGGCAGCCGGTACACGGCGGCGGGCAGGCCGCGTTCCCTGGCCAGCCGTAGGTTCTGCTCCACCAGTTCGGCCGGCCCGTCCAGCACCACGTGCACCGGCACGGTGTGCTGCTCGGCGGCCAGCCGCAGCAGCGATTCGGTGGACGCCGGATCCGGATTGCCCGCGTGATAGATCGCGTCCACCGAGCGGCTCAGCTCGGCGAACCTGGCCGTGCTCAGCCCGAGGTCCGGTGCGCCGGGGTCGGCGGACAGCACCCTGACCCCGGACAGCAACTCCACCGGGAGCCGGAAGCGGATCAGGTTCTCCCGCAACCGTTCCAGGCCGTCGGGGCCGCTCATCACGCAGTGCACCCGGGTTCCGGCCAGTTCCCGCAGCAGGTAGGCGCCGAGGAAGCCGCCAGCGCCGGTGAGCAGTACCTCGCCGGGCCGGTCGCTGATCTGCACCATGCTCGCCGCGGGCTGGATGTCCGAGGCCAGGCCGGGCTCGGCCGGCGGAACCGGACGGTCGAGCGCGGCGGCCAGGGCGGCCGGGGTGCCGTCCTGCACCTGGGCCGGGTCGAGCGGCAGACCCGCGCTCGCAGCCATGCCCGCCAGCCGGATGGCCAGCACGCTGTTGCCGCCCAGGTCGGCGAATCCGTCGTGTGGGCCGACCGCGCGCACGTTCAGCACCCGGGCGAACAGGTCGCACAGCAGCCGCTCGGCGTCGGTGCCCGGCTTGGCCGGTCCGGTCGGCGGTTCGGGCAGCGCGTCGCGGTCCAGCTTGCCGTTCGGCGTCAGTGGCAGCCGCTGCACCGCGATGATCGCCGGCACCAGGTAACCGGGCAGCAGTCCGGCGAGCGAGGTGCGCAGCGCGCCCGGATCCACCGTCATGCCCGGTTCGGCCACCACGTAGCCGAGCAGCCGGCCGGTGCGGGCGATCACCACCGCCTGCGCCACCTCCGGCCTGCGCAGCAGCACGGACTCGATCTCACCCGGCTCGATCCGGTGGCCGTTCAGCTTGATCTGCTGGTCCAGCCTGCCGAGCAGTTCGAGGCGGCCGTCCAGGGTCCAGCGGGCCCGGTCGCCGGTGCGGTACAGCCGGTCACCGCTGCCGAACGGGTTCGGGATGAACCGTTCGCGGGTGAGTTCCGGTCGCCGCAGGTAGCCGTCGGCCACCCCGTCGCCCGCGATGCACAGCTCACCGGGGATGCCGGGCGGCAGCAGGCGTTGCCGGTCGTCCAGCACGAAACAGCTGGTGTTCGGCAGCGGCCTGCCGATGGAGACCGGCCCGTCGATCCTGGCCATGGTGGACCAGATGGTGGTCTCCGTCGGCCCGTACAGGTTCCACAGCTGCGCGGTGCGCAGCGCGAGCGTGTCCGCCAGGGGCTGGTCCAGCGTGTCGCCGCCGGTCAACGCGGTCAGCCCGGCGCCGCCCTGCCAGCCGGCGTCGACGAGCATCCGCCAGGTCGCCGGGGTGGCCTGCATGATCCGGGGCCGGATCCGTTCCAGTTCGTGCCGCAGCGCGACCGGGTCGGCGGCGACCTCGGCCCGGGCCAGGGCCACCGTGCCGCCGCTGATCAACGGCAGGAACAGTTCGACGGCCGCGATGTCGAAGCTCACCGTGCTGACCGCGAGGAGCGTGTCGGTGACGCTGAAGCCGGGGGAGCGTTGCAGCGCGGTCAGCACATTGATCAGCGACCGGTGGCCGATCCGCACGCCCTTCGGCGTTCCGGTGGATCCGGAGGTGTAGATGACGTAGGCGAGGTCCTTGCCGCTCGCCCGGTCGATGGGGTCCGCCTCGCCGGTCAGGTCGGCGCCCGCCAGGAAGTCCTCGGTGATCACCAGCAGCGTCCGCGCGTCGGCCAGCACGGTGGCCGTCCGCTCGGCCGGTTGACCCGGATCGAGGGGGACGTACGCGGCGCCGGACTTGAGCACCGCCAGCAACGCGACCACCAGGTCCGGGGTGCGGGGCAGGTGCACGCCCACCAGCGAACCGGCGCCGACCCCCTGCTCCGCCAGGTGCCTGGCCAGCGCGGACGACCGCTGGTCGAGCTCGCCGTAGCTCATCGTCGCGCCGCCGAAGGTGATCGCCGGAGCGGTCGGCCGCTGCCGGGCGTGATCGGCGAACAGCCTGCTCACCGTGGCGTGCCGCGGGTAGTGCGCCGCGGTGTGGTTCCACTCGGTCAGCAACTGCCTGCGCCCGGCCGGGGTGACCAGCTCCGCGCGGTGCAGGTCCTCGTCGCCCAGGCCGGCCAGGTACGCGGCGAACGCGCCGGTCAGCGCCTCGGCGTCCGGGATGGCCGGGTGCACCAGGAACCGGCACTCGTCCCGGGTGATCCGCACCAGCAGGTCGGCCTCGCCCGCGTCGACGGTCTCGTCCAGCTCGACCTGGACCGGGAACCGGGGCGCGGCGGGCAGCCGGTGCCGGGTACCCAGATCCCGCAGGCAGCTCCGGTGCTCCTGGACCCGGCCCAGCCCGGCGGTCACCCGGTCCCGGAGCTCGGTGAACGTCGTCGCCTCGGTGATCCTGATCGGGGTGAGCGCGGCGAACAGCGGGGATCGCGGGGGTACACACAGCCCGAGGTCGAACTCCGGTTCCCCGGTGATCCGCTGCAGGAAACCGGCCAGCGCGGCCAGCACGTCCGCCGGTCCGGAGATCCAGTCGGGCAGCGGCACCGGCAGATCGCCGGGTTCGGAGTCCGCGGCCTCGATCCGGCGGTAGGGCAGCTGGGCGGGCCGCAGTGCGCTGAGCCGCCGGACCCAGTCCGCCTCGGCCGCCAGGCCTTCGCGGTACGCGGCAGCCAGGTCGTCCAGCAGCTCGGTGGACGGCACCGGGAACCGGAATCCGGGACGGATGCCCCAGTCGTCGGCCAGCCGGCCCGCCGTCAGCGGGTCACCGTCCAGGGTGGCCAGTCGCAGCCGGATGTCCTTGGTGCCGCTGGACATCGTGACCTCGTCCTCGGTCACCGCGACCACGGTGCCCGGCGGCTCGACGGAGATCCGGTCCAGCGGCTCGCCCGCCCGGATATGCAGCAGGTCGGCGCCGGTCCACAGTTTGGCGGTGCCGAACTCGTTGGCCAGCGGACCGAAGTGGCAGGCGCGGATCGCGTCGTCCAGTTCCTGCGCCGGCTGTGCCGGGGACAGGGTCAGGCCACCGGATGGCCGGTCGGCGCGGTCCTGGAGGTCATGCGGCGCCGGGGTGGCACGACGGTCGGCCAGTTCGTCGACCAGCTCGGCGAACGTGCTGAGCCCAGCGTCGGCGCACCGCATGGCCAGGCTGTGGCCGGTCTCCCTGGTGTCCAGCGAGAAGTCCGCGGCCTTCAGCACATCGGTCCGGGTGCGCCAGCTGACGCCGTGGGTGGTCGCGCCGTTCCAGATCGCCCAGGGGCCGGCGAACCGGCCGTCGTGGAAACCGATGGCCATCTCTTCGGGCAGCTCCAGCATTTCCGCTGGCAGAAACCGGGTATTGGCAATACTGAAGAGGTAGTCGAACCGATTTCCGGCGGCGAATTCGACGAGTTCCGCCGGGGATTCGCCCGTGGAGATCACCGGTATCGATCGTTCGTCCGCCCAGCGGCGCACCTGTGGATCAGCGGAGGCGATTCCCCGGATCAGGTGACCGCGCTCGATGAGAACCTTCGCGCATTCGACCAGGAGCGGGGATTCGCCGAGCACAAAGGAACTGAAGGGCCGACGGGACATGCCCACCAGCATCTCGCAGGCGTGTCCCCAGGCGTGGGCGCCCGGCCCGGCACGTACGGGTGGAGAGGAAAGCAGAGTGGAGCACTTTCCATGGAATCTGCGCAGTACTGATTTTGAGGGCAGCAGATTCCATGGAAAGTCGGTCAGATTTTCACCTGTTGGTACAGCGTCAGGAAGACCTCGCGGTCCACGACGGACGGTTCGTCGGCCAGCCAGCCGCCGATCTCGTGCACGAACTGCTCGGCGCTCTTCACGGCGACCGGCGAGTCCGGCTCCTCCTCGGCGGTGATCTCACCCTCCTGGCCGGGGTAGACGATCACCACGCCGCGGACGTCCACCGTGGGCAGCATCGCCTGGTAGATGGCCACCGCGTTGGGCAGCGCCGTGGCGTTCTGGCCCAGCGGCTGGTCCTCGCGCAGCAGGTTGCCGTGGTTGTCGGTGCTGTAGTTGCCCGGGACGCCGATCTTCGACTCGATCAGCACCAGCCGCTCGCCGGCCAGCACCGCGTGCTCGATGTCGGCCAGGGTGATGCCGGGCATGGTGAGGCCGTGGAAGATCCGCGCTGCGGGCATGTGGGTCAGGTAGCGGCCGAGCAGCTTGCCGGTGAGCTTCACCGCGACCTCGTTGACCCCGCGCTTCTGCCGCGGCGGGACCCAGTCCTCCTCGTCCGGGTCCACCCCGTGGCCGAACACGTTGCACTCGCGGAAGGCCGGGCTGAACATCCGGTCCTCGTCGCGGAGCGCCCCGTAGCGGTGGCCGAAGTAGCAGACGAGCAGGCCGGCCAGGGCCGTGGCCAGGTAGTACACCGACCAGCCCGGTGTCTTCTGCCAGGAGGTGATCCCGAAGATCGCCTGCACGGCGACGCAGCCGTAGGTGGCCCAGGCCAGGAGGGCCGGTGGGCGGAAACCGAGCAGCGAGACTCCGATGAACACCAGCGGCAGGCCCCACAACAGGGTGGCCAGGCCGCTGTCCCCGAAGATCACGAAGAACACGGTGGGCAGCCAGAGCAGGAACCAGGCGATCGACACCCAGACCAGCGGCCGGCGGCCGCGGCCGAACTCCGGGATCCAGTCGACCTCCTCGTTGGGGTCGACGTTCCGCCACCACCTGATCTGGTCGGCGGCCACCGGAGGCAGTTCCGGCGTGAAACTCGGCTGCGGTTCCTCCTCCCAGTAGCCCTCGTCGATGTCCTCGAAGTAGGCGTCACCCGCTGCCGCGCTGGTCGCGTCGTCGTCGAACCCGCCGCCGTTGCTCCGGACGTTCTGCGGCATCCGGGCACCCAGCCCGCGCCGCAGGTTGTAGTCGGCCCGTTTGGCGGGGTCGCTGAGGACCTCGTACGCCTCCGAGACCAGCCGGAACAACGTGGCGTTGCCGCCTGCATCAGGGTGCAGCTGCTTCGCGAGGGACCGGTAGGCCGTTTTGATCCCGGCTTCATCGACGTCGGATCGCACGCCGAGCAGCTCGTAATAGTCAACCCCGGACACGAGGATCCACACCTGCTCCCTACATCGACCAGCATCGCGTCTTGCGGGTAATTGTGATCTCTCCCGCTGATGCGGGTAACACCCGGTGGCAAAAAACTCGTGAAAACAGCTTCCGGCATGACCACACCGTCTGACTTGCCCGCTCACACTAACGGCGGCACCGCCGGACTGAACCCACTTTGCCGCTTGTCGACCGGTTACCGACGACGAAGCGCCGCCGGGCGCGGGAGTCCGATTCGGCGGCAGGAAATTCCGTTACGGCCTGGTACTCCATTCACAGGACGAAACAACTTTGGCCGCGGGTTGACGACGAACGGTTAATCCCCAGCCTGTTCCGCAGCCCAGCGGGCCCGAGTTGCCAGTCCAGAGCCCACGCGGCCACCTCCCAATCGTGGCCGATGCACGAACTGAACTTGACGAACGAGGACGTCGGAAACCGATCGACCAGCGCCGGGTAACGACCGCACCCAGCTCCCGCGCAGCCGGAACGATCGGGATGTCCAGGGAGGAACGACAGGCTCGTGAGCACGCCAGCAGCAGTCACCAAGAGCACCACCAGCGGCCGGATGGTCCTGGAATACGTCGACGACCACCTGCACAGCACCCCCACCCCCTCGATCCCCAAGGCGCAGCTCCCCGCCGCCCCGGAGACCCTCGCCGTCCGGGCCTGCGAACTGCTGGGCTGGTCCGGGGTCCCGCTGGGCCCGATCACCCTCTTCGGCCGCACCGTGGTGATCGCGGCCGAGCTGCTCACCGAAGCCCACGCCGCCCGGCTCTGCTTCGGCATGG
Organism: Pseudonocardiaceae bacterium YIM PH 21723; assembly: GCA_003600225.1. Taxonomy (GTDB): domain Bacteria; phylum Actinomycetota; class Actinomycetes; order Mycobacteriales; family Pseudonocardiaceae; genus QZFT01. The sequence continues at coordinate 11,890 of QZFT01000057.1, read as the reverse complement.
CTCCGGTCACCGACCGCACATCGGTGGCCACCTGGAGCTGGCCCGAGATGGCCGAGTTCGCGCCGCCCCGCGCGGTGCGCATCACCGGTGTCCTGGCACTGTCGCCGCACTGGCGCACGGCGCTGATCTCCGCGGTTCCGTTCGCCCGCTTCGCGAAGACGGCGATGGTCCTGCCGGACACCATGCTGGGTAGTGACGACTACCTGGCCAACTGCCTGATCCGCGCGCGCCAGTACGGCGTCTCCGTGGTGACGGCCGACACTGACGGTTTCGTGGACCTGGCCCTCCCCGGTCGCGAGGAGCCGGTGGCACCACTGCCATCGGACAGCGCGGTCCGCTGGGCCCACGAGGTCGTCTACGAGAAATTGCTCGCCACTGTGTGATGAGCCCGCGAGGTGCTCGGCGGCACCGCGTCAGTCGCCGAGCACCCTGCGCAGGTAGCCATTGGTGAACCGGCGATCCGGATCGAGCGTGTTTCTGATCCCGCGGAAGTCATCGAAGCGCGGATACCGCTCGCAGAGGGTGGTGGCGTCCAGGCTGTGCATTTTGCCCCAGTGTGGACGCCCACCCACTTCGCCGACGATCTTCTCGAATGCGGCGAACCATTCCTCGTACGGCAATCCCTTGTACTGGTGAATGGCGATGTACGCCGAATCGCGGCCGTGCGCGGTGGACAGCCAGATGTCGTCCGCCGCAGCGGTCCGCACCTCCACCGGGAAGCTCACCGGATGGCTCAGCTGCTCCGAGGTCAGCCTGAGCTCGGTCAAGACCTGGTGCAGCGCCTCGCGGGGGACGGCGTACTCGCTCTCGGTGAACTTGACCCGTCGATCGGTGACGAACACCCGGTGCGACACATCGCTGTAGCCGCGTGGCGAGACCATCTTCGCCAGGAACCGGTTCAGCGCCGGGATCCGGCTGGGCATCGCCTTGCCGATCCTGCAGACCAGCCCGAGGCCGGTGTTCTCCAGCAGGTCGTACTCCAGCCAGTGCCGGATCGGGCTGAGCGGCTGCGGAACGGTGCCGGCCGGCAGCCGGTCGTTGGTCTTCAGCAGGGCCTGACCGGTGTGCACCAGCCAGTAGAACTCCACATGATCATGTTGGTCGCTGCGCTCGTCGAACTGGGCGAGCACCTCGTTCAGCGGCAGTGGGATCTCCTCGGCGCGCAGCAGGTAGCCCGGTTCGCAGGCCAGTGTCACCCGGGTGATCACGCCCAGCGCGCCGAGCCCGACCCGGGCGGCGTCGAACAGTTCCGGGTTCTCCGTGGCGGAGCACCGCTGGCTCCGGCCGTCGGCGGTGACCAGCTCCAACGCCCGGATCTGGGTGGCGATGCCGCCGGACCGGGCACCGGTGCCGTGCGTTCCGGTGGACACCGCGCCGGCGATCGTCTGCTTGTCGATGTCACCCATGTTGGTCATGGCCAGGCCGTGTCCGTCCAGGGCATGGTTCAACGCGTTCAGCGTGGTTCCGGAGCGGACGGTCACCAGGCCGTCGGCCACCGACTCGATGCCGGCCCATTCCCGCAGGTCCAGGGCGAGGGCGCCGTCTTCCGGAGCGCCGATCGAGGTGAAGGAGTGGCCACTGCCGAGTGCCTTGATCGGCCTGCCGTCGCGAACGGCGTCGACGATCTGCTCGACGCTATGGGCTCGCACGATGTCCGCCGGGGCGGCGGTCGCGGTACCTGCCCAGTTCTGCCACTCGCTCATGCGTCCTCCTGGCGGGGTGATGGGGGACATAATGCCCCGGTATCGTTATCGTGAAAAGTCTTCATGTTTAGCCCGATCGGTCATACGGTGAATCCCATGAGCGCAGAAGCGTTGCGGCGGCGGCTGGACCAGGCCACCGCCCAGCTGGAACCACCGCTGGCCGCAGTGGATCTTGACGCATTCGATCGCAACGCCGCTGACCTGGTGCGCCGGGCCGGCGGGAAGCCGATCCGGGTGGCGTCCAAGTCCATCCGCTGCCGGACGTTGCTGGACCGCGCGCTCGCCCGCCCCGGCTTCGCCGGAGTCCTGTCGTACTCGCTGGCCGAGGCGCTGTGGCTGGCCGAAACCTGCCAGGACGTGCTGGTCGGCTACCCCACGACCGATCGTGCCGCGCTGCGCAGGCTGATCGGATCCGACCGGGCCCGCGAGGCCGTGACGATCATGGTCGACGATGTCGCTCAGCTGGATCTGATCGACGCCACGTTCGGTTCCCGGCGCGCGCCGATCCAGGTCTGCCTGGACCTCGACGCCTCCTGGCATGGCCCGGCAGGCGTGTCGGTCGGACCACTGCGCTCACCGGCGCACACGGTTCCCGACGCGGTGCGCCTGGCGCGCGCCGTCCTCGCCCGCCCGGGGTTCTCCCTGGTAGGGGTCATGTCCTACGAGGGCCAGATCGCCGGAGTGCAGGACCATCCACGTGGCCAGTTCCTGCGTGGCGCCCTGGTCCGGGTGATCAAATCGCGCAGTGTCACCGAACTCGCCGAGCGGCGGGCTTTGGCTGTCGCCGCGATCGGTGAGCTCACCGAGCTGCGCTTCGTCAACGGCGGCGGCACCGGCAGCCTGGAGACCACCGCCGCGGAGGACGCGATCACCGAACTCGCGGCCGGCTCCGGCCTGATCGGCCCGACCCTGTTCGACGGCTACCGCACTTTCCGCCCGGCCCCCGCGCTGTTCTTCGCGCTCCCGGTGGTCCGCAAGCCCGGCCCGCGCGTCGCGACTGTCTTCGGTGGCGGATACCTGGCCTCCGGCCCCGCCGATTCGCTGCGACTCCCGGTCCCCTACCTGCCGTCGGGCCTCAGGTTGTCGGCGCTGGAAGGCGCGGGCGAAGTCCAGACCCCCTTGTTGGGGCGTGCGGCCGACTCCCTCGCCATCGGCGACCGCGTCTGGTTCCGCCCGGCCAAAGCCGGCGAGCTGGCCGAACGCTTCCCGGTCTACCACCTCGTCCAGGGCGCCGAGTCCGCGGAAACCCCCACCTACCGAGGCGAATCCCAAACCTTCGGCTGACCCCCGTCCACAGCCACCCCGGTTATCCCCAGCCCCCCGCTCCGCCCCTTGTCGATCATGTCCAGCCACTAGACTGGGCTCGGGGTCGCCCCCCTTGGGGAGGGTGGGGGCTGTCTATAGGAGTACTGCTGGGGGCGTTCTCGGGCTGGCTTTCCGTCTTCAAGACCGATAAGTGCCCTGTTATCGGTCTTGAAGACGGAAAACAGCCTCGACCCACAGCTAGCAGAAAAAGCGAAAGCCACGTTCGCTCCCCTGGGTGGGGCGAACGTGGCTCTCGCAGTGAAACGGGAAAACTAGTCCATCGTCGAGCTGAGGTAACCGCGGACCAGCGCCTTCGCCTCGGCGATCAGCGCCGGGTCGCCCTCGGGGCTGCGCCGGAAGGCCAGGTTCAACACCGCGTCGGCGGCCTCGACCGCGACGCCGAGCCGCAGGTCGAACTCCGTGTGCCGGATGCCGAAGCGATCGCGCAGCATTCCGGACAGCCGGTCGGCGATCACCGCGTTGTTGTCCTTGCGTTCGTCGAGCAGCCGCAGGTCGACGATGTCGCCGAAATGCACCCGGCTGAAGCCCGGGATCTCCCGATGCATCGACACGTACACGTCGATCATGGTGTCCACCCCGTCCCACCAGTTGGTGAGCTCCACGGTGGCGAACTTCTCGGAGACCGCGGCCAGGAACCGGTCCAGGTTCCGCAGCGTCAGCGACTGGACGACCGCCCGCTTGTCGGGGAAGAACTGGTAGAGCGAACCGACGGCGACACCCGCGCGCTCGGCGATCAGCGTGGTGGTGACTCCGTCGTAGCCGACCTCATTGATCAGGTCGGCACAGGCGTCCAGCATTCTCTCCACCCGCTGTGCTGAGCGTTGTTGCACGGGGCGGCGACGCAGTGGCGCGACATCAATGGGCACTAGTGGCTCCTCTGGATTAGAGGCCTCGGACATGATCTTGCCGAACCCTCCTTAGTTCTGCGGCCATTCTGCATACGCCAGAGGTGAAACTCTTTCGCGTGAGGGGATTGCACCTCACGATTGCACTGGTCGGGGGACACGACTGAGGGCGAGATGGAGCATCGAAACGATCACCATCGTACCGGTCGCATACGAATGCGGGGTGCGACGTCAGTCCACCGACGGGCATGGGTAAAAGAAATGACGGGCGGGTTCGATGTTGGAGGAGGCATCGAACCCGCCCGTCGTGATCGGCCGTGCGGCGGCCTACAGGGCATTGACGTTTCAGCGGCGGAAAGCCCCATCGGGGGGTTGGGGCTTCCCGCCAGACATGAGTGCGCTCTCGGTTTCGCGCCCATGCCGCTGAGAATCCGCAGACTGGTGCTGGTCGGGGGGAGGGAGTGCGGCAGCACCAGCCCGCGGACGTCTATGTAGTTGTCGTAAAAGGCACCGTGGGGGCCGTGGCCCCCCAATGTTGTTGCAAAGCCGATGAGGCGAGCTCACTGTGCGAGCACACCTCCCCGGAAGGCTTTGGGCCGGCGGTACACACGCCCCGGTCGGGGGTGCGAGGCGGGGGAACCGCCGGCCACGGGGCGGCAGATCGACCTGGGTGCTCGGATCGGGGGTCCGAAAGTCGATGCCGCCGCGGGTTACCGCGCTCCAGCCCCTGCGAGGGCCGGCGCGGCAGTCCTGGTGGGGCGCATGTGCCGACCTGGGCGGTGGGTGGGGAGTCCACCGGCAACCAGGTGTTCGTATGCGGACCTCCACACCGAGCATGGCGCCTTCTGCTGACGCCAGCGGGTGGAGCACTCTGGGCAGTTACCGCGCTCATCGGCTTCGTGAGCAGCGAGCAGCTCCCGCCAGGATTCGGTGAGTCGTGGCAGTTCGGATCGGGCCACAGACGCCAGAGAGATGTTGTCGGCCCGGTCGGCAAGTTCGCTGAGCAGGTCGAGGCGCTCCCAAACGGCGTTGCGCAACACCCTGCCGAGAATCTCGTCCACTGAACCTTCACCATCCATATGTCGTTGGGGACCGACATCCGGTAGTTCCGATCACGCGCAGTCGGGGAACTGCGACGAATCGGTGCCTGCCGCGCCACCTTTGAGTGGCTGAGGTCCGAACTTCCTTGCCGGGTCTGGTTGGGTGGGGGATAACACCCAACCGAGAAGCACTGACCCGGTTTGGTCCGTTCGGCCGCTGATGACAAGGTTGCTCTCATATGACCGCAAATGGGGTACTCGGGCGCCGAACGGAACGAGTTCCACGGTGAGCGGTCAACGGTCTTTAGTGGGGCCGATCAGCATCACCTATGAACGCTTCACCAGGGCTTTGGCTGCCCTTACTCTGCGATGGACGCCCGTTGGACGGAGGCGGCGCTAGATGAACACCATCGGATCCCAAGGTTCTCCCGTAACCCCAGATGTCTGGGACCAGCGGGATATGCGGGATGCCCTGGCTCGCAGGGACATCAGCACGGTCTACCGACTGTTGCGCCGAGTAGGTGTAAGCCAGCGCCAAATCGCCGCACTCACCGGCCAATCCCAGTCAGAGGTCTCCGAGATCCTCAAAGGCCGCCAGGTCATGGCATATGACGTGCTCGCACGTATCGCCGACGGGCTAGAAATCCCCAGGGGATACATGGGTCTCGCCTATGACGAGACCACGGCAGTGACAGTCGTCGGTCCGACCGACGACGTCCAGGCTGAGGAGGACGAGTCGGTGAAGCGCCGTAAGTTTCTTGCGCACGCCGCCGCCGTGACGATGGGGGCCGCGGTGTTCGGCCAGGACATGGGCCATTGGGTCGCCAGTCCTGCGCAGACACCCACCCCGAACCGCATTGGTTCGACCGATGTCCGGCAGATCACCGCTGCCACGAGGGTGCTTCGCACCCTCGACTACCAGTACGGCGGTGGCTTCTGCCGGGACGCTGTTGTCGCCCAGCTGCAATGGGCCCAGCAGTTGCTCCAGGCCAGTGCGACCGAGCAGGTCAAACGGGAACTCTATGTTGCCCTCGCCGACCTGCACGGACTGGCTGGCTGGACATCCTTCGACACCGGACTCATCGACACGGCGCGCACCCACTACGCGCGGGCCCTCGAACTTGCCAAAGAGGGCGACAACCAGACCTTGGTGGCCAACCTGCTCTACCGGACAGGGCGGCTCTACCTGCATCACAAGGCGCCGGATGACGCACTGAAGCTGTTCCAGCTCGGCCAGATCGCCGCGCAGAACACCGGTGACGCCCACACGGTCGCCCTGTTGTGCGCCAACGAAGCATGGGCATACGCCCTGCTCGGCAAGGAAGAACAAGCCAAGACGCTGATCAACATGTCGAAGAACGAGTTCTCCAGGGCGAACCTGGAGGAGAGCCCGGACTGGGTCAAGTTCTTCAACGACACCGACCTGCACGCCATGGTGGGCACCGTGTTCACCGTGTTGTCCGGGCAGGACGCGAAGTACACCAGGTACGCGATCCCGCCGCTGACCAAGGCCATTGCCGCCTACGGCCAGCAGTATCAGCGCAACCGGGCCTTCAACCTGACCTCGCTGGCGATCAACCACCTTCGGGAGGGCGACATCGACCACGGGATCCGGGTAGGCCGGTCCGCGCTGGAGGCGGGCGAGAGCGTGAAGTCCACGCGAATCGCCGACCGCATGGAGCCGCTGATGATCGAGGCCAAGGCCCGGTCGGCGAACTCCGATGCCGCTGACCTGGCAGAACGTATCAAGAACCTCGGACGTACCTAGGGGCTACGTGAAAACCGCACGAGCTGGGCGTTTCGCCACCGAACGACTCGCCGCTGTTCTCCGGCAGATGTGTCAGGTCCATGGCCTCGACCATCGGGGCGCCCAGCTTCTGCGATTCACCAACAACGCGGTCTACCGCCTGCCGAACGAGTACGCCGTGGTCCGCATCGTGGCCTCCGAGGCTCTCCGGCACCGTGCCTACAAGGTCGTCCGGGTGGCCGAATGGCTCGCTGAGCACGACATTCCCGCCGCCCGGCTGCTGGCCGGTTTCGACCAGCCGGTGGTCGTGGACGGCTATGTGGGCACCATCTGGCAGTACGTGGACAGCGCCGGCCCGCTGGTCAACGGCACCGACCTGGGCCGGCTGCTCCGATGTATGCACGCGGTTCCGCCGCCCAGCTTCCCGCTACCCGCCTGGAACCCCCTGGATGACGTGCTGCGCAGGCTCGGCGACGCCGAGGACCTGGACGCCGGCAACCGGGCCTTCCTGCTCGACCAGTGCGACTCCGTACTCGCTGAGCTGCGCGAACTCGAGTTCGCGCTGCCCAGGGCCCTGGTGCACGGCGACGCCCACCTGGGCAACCTGATCGCCGGTCAGCACGGGGCCGTGCTCTGTGACTTCGATTCCACCTGCGTCGGCCCGGCCGAATGGGATCTCATCCCGGTCGCCCTGTCCGAGCTGCGGTTCGGCAGGCCCAGCACCTGCAATGACGAGTTGATCGCCGCCTACGGCTTCGACGTGCGGGAATGGCCCGGTTTCCGGGTGCTGCGCACCCTGCGCGAACTCAAACTCACCACCAGCGTGCTGCCCATCCTGCGCAGCAATCCCACCGTGCGCGCCGAATGGCAGCGCCGGATGGACGGATTCCGCACCGGCGACACCACCGTCCATTGGACGCCTTTCCGCTAGTCAGAAGGCTGCATTAGCAGTCGATGCACCTGCTGTCCACAGGTAAGCGTTGACAGACCGCGTAACACTGCCGCATCGGGTAGCGATTCTTGTCGCAGTTGGGAAGCTGCTTGACCATTACCTCCGTGCTGGGCGCCGGGGGGCGGTCAACGAGGCAAGGTGGGTGCGGCTGTGTGGGGATTTGGCCAGCGCTACGGCAGGATCGGTTGGCGTGCGAAGCGCGCGGTTCGTGCCGCTGAGCTGTTGGATGAGCTGGTCGACGGCCAGCTGCCGTTGCTCGCCGGCCTCAGTGAGGCGAGCAGGCGGCGTTCGGCGGACTACCTCGCCGAGCTCGTGTTGCTGGCGCAGGCCTACCGGCACTACGCGGCGGGCTGGATCAGCCGTAAAGAGCTCGAGCGCCGGGGCCGATTGGCCGTGCTGCGCCTCGATGATCTTCGTTCGGTCCGGGCAACGCCGCAGCTCACCGAGCAGGACTGACCGCTCATCGACAACGCCATGATCTTTTGTCGGGCCGATGCGTAACCCATCGGTTGCTGAGCGCTCAAGTTGGTGCACACCGAGAACAAGTTATCCACAGGTACCTGTGGATAACACCGCCCAACGCTGAAGAACTTTCAACAACTTCGTTCCGTATAAACCCACGTGACGCTAGGTGACCGGTCGATTACTGGACCGGCGTCGCGGCGAGCGTGGCGGCCAAAGCTATGGCCCCGGCGAGCACCGTCAGCTCCACGGCGACCCACCGGCCGAAGGTGCCGGGCTGGTGCCGGGCGACCCGATCCAGCAGTCTGCCCCGCACATGACCGCCGAGTCCGGCGGCCGCCAGCAGCGCCGCGGTCTTACCGAAGAGCAGCCAGCCGTACGGGGTGGCGAGCGCCGCCGGACCGGGCAGCACCAGCGCCGCGGTCAGCAGCCCGCCCGCGGTCACGGCGATCAGCGAACCGCCGGCGACCCGGGAGAAGCGCGGCAACACGTGCGCCAGCAGACCACGCCGGGTGGCCAGCAGCCCGACGGTCGTGGCCAGCCCGCCCGCCCAGATCACCGCGCCCAGCACGTGCAGGGTGAGTAGCCACGCCGCGAGCGACGAGTGGTCATCGGTGGCGTGCCCGGACAACGCCAGCGGCAGTACGCCCGCCGCCGCGACGAGCAGCGGAGCCTGCGGCGGCACCCGGGCGGCGAACCGGTGCAGTGCCGCGGTGAGCAGGGCGGCGGCGAGGGTGGCCAGCAGGCAGCGACCGGAGATCGTGTCCGTGGCGTAGCGCAGGAAATCGGCCACCGGCACCCGCAGCCCGGCCGGCGAGAGGTCGGCGGCCAACAGGAACAACAACACCAGCGTGCTGACCGACCACAGTCCGCCGAGCGCGACTCCGGCCCGCCGGGCGGCGGCCAGGCCGTCCCGCTCGGCACGACCGCCGTGCCCGCGAATCAGCAGAGCCGTGACCGCGATGCCCACGGCACCCGCGCCCGTCAGGTCGAACAGCAGCCGGGCGACCCGGACCAGCACACCCGTCTCGGCGTTCAGCCCGGAGCTGATCAGGCCCGCGCCGAGCGCGGCCAGCGTCGCCCACAGCACAAGCAACCGCCCCGGTCCCGGCAGTGCCGGGACCGGGGCGGAGTTCTTGCGGCCGTTCGTCACTCGTCGACGGTACGGCCCAGACGCATGGCGAGCACAACGCCACCGGCGAGCAGCACGACGGCGCCGACGATCCACGGCCAGACCGGAGTCTCGCCGGACTTGCCGGACTCCTCGGGCTTCGCCTCGCCGTCCTGGGCGGCGGGGGTGACCGGCTGACCGGTGCCCGCCTGGGTCAGGGTGAAGCTGAAGCTGTCGCCCACCGGGTGCCCGTCCGCGGACAGGATGCGGTACTTGATCGTGTACTTGCCCGCCGGGCCCAGCGGGTTGAGCGGGGTCACCACCGAGGTGTTCTCGATGGTCACCGGGCTGCCCTCCCAATGCGAGGAGCCGTCCGGGCCGATCACCTGCACGGTGTTGAACCCGGCCTGCACCTCCTGGTCGAAGGTCAGTACGACCTTCTCCGGGCCGGTGGCGATCTCCGCGCCCTTGGCGGGATTGCTCGCGGTCAGCGCGTTGTGGGCGGCGGCGGGGCCGGCGCCGGCCACCAGGACGATCCCGGTGACCAGCGCCGCTCCGAACAGCCGCAGAGCGGCATTGATCATGCGTTGCTCTTCTTGCGGTTGCGCAGCACCGAGCCGGCGCCGAAGCCGAGGCCCAGCGCGCCGACGATCAGGCCGGCGCCGCCCAGCCAGCGGGCGGTGGCGTCGTAGGAGGCGGTCGCCTCGGCCTCGTCACCGTGGCCGTGACCATCGGCGACGGCGGCGGTCAGCTTCAGCACGGGAGCCGGGTGCTCCGGCTCCTCCTTGCCCTCTTCGGCCTTCTGGTCCCAGTTGACGACGTTGCCGTCCTCGTAGGTCTGGGCGGCGGGCAGCACCAGCTGGTCGGTGTCCTTCGGCAGCGGGCCGAGGGAGATCGGGAAGTCCTGGTACTGGCCCTGGCCGATCTTGGTGCCCTCGTTGGCGGTCCAGGTGATGCTGGTGACCGCCTCGGTGATCTTCTTGCCGTGGCTCTCCAGCGGCTTGGCCAGGGGGCCCTTGGTCAGCGTGGCGGTCCAGCCGGGAACGGCCTGGGTACGCACGGAGGACAGCGGGTGGTCCTGCGGGAGCTTGATCTCCACCTTGGTGGTGCCCGCGGTGGCGGACTCGTTGGGCACGCGCACGGAGGTGACGAAGTAGCCACCCTTGGGGGCGGCGCCGGGCTGCACGGTGACGTGCGCGAAGGCGACGCCGGCGGTGCCGAGGCCGAGCAGAGCGGTGGCTGCGGCCACGGCAGCCACGCGCACCAGGGGACGAGAAGTAGACATGTCTCTTTTTCTCCAAGGGAGTAGGGCCGCGCCGGGGCCGTCCGGTGCGGTTATTCGCTTAACGGGAGAAAGAGACGGGAGGTCCGCGCTGGGGGTGCGTGAGGTGGCACTCGTTTTCGCCCAGTGACCAGCCGCGATGCGTGGCGGCCACCCACAGTGGCCGGGACGTGACGGGCGGTGGGGCGAGGCGCTTGGGCAACAGCATGCGCAGGGCCGCGGCCATGGCGAACAGGATTCGTTCGGCCCGCCGCAGCAGTACACAGGTCAACGCGGCCGCGAGGACGTGCCCGACCACCATGCGTGGATCGAGGCCGTGACCGTGGCCGCTCGTCAGCGTGAAGTGCAGGGCCACCTGAGCTGTTCCCAGCGCGGTGCCGATGCCGATCAGGCTGTGCTGCCGCCCGGCGAGTGCGATGCCGGCGGTGCCCAGCAGCAGGATCTGTGGCCACACGCCGAGGCCGGTGGGGATGTCGCCGCCACCGATGACGTGGCCGAGCACAGACAGTGCCGCCGAGGTGGCAGCGAGAATGCTGCCCCGGGCAACGCGCAGTGCACCCACGTTCGGGTTCACCATCGTCGTCGCCACGGCCGAAACATTAACCCGGCTGGTCAACGTCCCGGCACCCCGGATCGCATTGCTCACGACCAGAGTTACGTAGTTGTGCCGCCAAACGGTTCAACCGGTTGCTCCGCCCCGAATTTCCAAGATCGCCATCCCGCCACCGGATATCCCCCGCCCGCCCAGGGGGGACGTCCCATTGCGAACGCTACCGAAGATCAACTTGGGCTGGGTGGGGTTGGGGATTTTCTGTGGATAACCGGTTGGGCTGGGGATAACTGCTTGCTGCGGGTGGTCCGAGCCTGGGGCGGCCTTGAGGTCGTTTGGTGGTGGTTGTTCGGGGTGGGTTTTGTGGTCGGTTGAGTCTGGTGGTTGTCGAAGGCGGCTTTGGAGGGGGAGTTGGGCTTCGGGCCGCGTCTTTGTTGCCTGGGCGTTGAGTGGGGCGCGCCTGTCTGGGTGTTCTGGGGCCGCTGCGCGGGGTGGGGGTGACCGGGTGTGGTCGGGGAGCGCCGCTGGGCCTGGGTTTCCGGGGCCGATGGGGCTCGGGGTCACTGTTCGTGGCGGTCTTGCCCGTGGTGGCGTGGCTGGAGCCGGTAAATGAGCAGTGAGTCCATTGTGGACAAAGGGGTTGTTCCTGGTTAAAGACGTTTTCGGCCCCGATTTTCGTCTTTAACCAGGAACAACCCCACCCTGTTCACCCACAAGAACACCACCAACCCCAGAAGCCCCACCTGCAACGCGCAGATCCGCGCCGGAAGCTCACAAACCCGACTCCCCCAAAAAAAGTCCAGTCCGGCGTGCCCCCACCCAACAGCCAGGCAGGAAAGACGCCCCACCCACCCGTCTCCCCCTCCAAAGCC
>QZFT01000067.1 GCA_003600225.1 Pseudonocardiaceae bacterium YIM PH 21723 | reverse complement strand
CATAGAGTTTCGGTGGTCATAGCGTCAGGGAAACACCCGGTCCCATTCCGAACCCGGAAGTTAAGTCTGACAGCGCCGATGGTACTGCACTCGCCAGGGTGTGGGAGAGTAGGACGCCGCCGAACATAACATCACAAGAACCCCTCTGGGTTGAGCTGGAAAGCTCCCCAGAGGGGTTCTTGCTATTTGCGACTACGCATCCCCGTGTGATCCGGGTAACGTCGAACTATGGCGTACACGCTGCGGGCCCTCATCCTGAGATCCACCGACACCAGGGGCTTCACCGACTCCCAGCTCATCCAGCTCGACGCCGGCATCGCCGTGGTGCCGGTCGAGGACGAGCGGGTGGACATCGATGAGCTAGCGGCAGCCATGTCCGCCAGCAGGCCGATTGCCGCGGTCACCGCGGAGTTCTTCGGCGGCATCGGTGAGCAGACCGCGGTGGTGTGGGACCGCGGCGAGCTCGCCTTCGGTCCGGTCTTCCTGGATGAGGACGACTCCCGCTCGGTGCAGGACACGCCCATCTCCCAGGCCCTGCGTTTCCTGGGGGTCCAGCGAACCGCGGACCAGGACGAGTTCGATGTAGCCGGCCTAGGACGACTCCGCTAGCGCGATGTGCTCGATGATCGGCCCGGCGACCGGCGCGACCCAGCGGCCCGCCGGCGGCAGGTGCCCGTACCCCTCGATCTCCACCAGCCTGGCCCTAGGGATGGTCCCGGCCATGTGCCGCCCGTGCCCCGGCTGATTGAACGGATCCGCCTGGCCCTGGATGACCAGCGTGGGCTGGACGATCTCGGCGGACGAATGCCCATGGTCCAATCCGAGCAGCTCCGGGGGAATCCGGGCGTGCCCGGTGGCCGGTACGAGTGACCCGGTGTGCGCGATGACCGCTGCCTCGAGGTTCCGGTAGACCTCGCCCTCGAACTCGGTGCCTTTGCCGGCGAACACCGCCCACAGGTCCACCCGACGATCCAGTTCGGCGGCCTCGTCGTCGGCGGGCTTGGCCCGGGTGATCTCGGTGAACAGTGTCAGTACCTCGGGCTTGGGCCCGGGTAGCGGGGGAACCTCGCCCCGGAGGACCTGCTCCGTCGCCCGGACATGGTTGTGATCCATCCCGGTGGCGATCGCCAGGCTCAGGCTGCGTACCCGCTGCGGCCAGCGCACGGCGAGCAGTTGAGCCATGTATCCGCCCATCGACAGGCCGACCAAGTGCGCGCTCGGTACCTGCCAGGCGTCGAGCACCGCGAGGGAGTCGGACAGTAGTTCGGACATCCCATAAGGCGATGTCGGCCAGGTGGAGCGGCCCGTGTCCCGGTGGTCGTATCTGATCACCCGGAGTCCGGCATCGGTGAGCGCCGACAGGAACTCGGCGGACCAGTGGGTGGCGCTCCAAGTGGCACCGTTCAGGAGGAACACCGGTGGATCCTCAGGTGAGCCGAGCGACTCGGTCCACAGGGTCATGTCGTCATCAGTGCGCACCAGACGTTCGGTCATCGCGCTCCTCCCGCAGATCGCCTCACTACCCTAGGGAAAACCCCCGCCGCGATCATCCGGTTTACCCCGATGTGCCCGCCGCCGCCCGTCGCTAGCGTCGATCACGACCTTGGGGGTTCACATGATCAGATCGTTGGCCGTCGGTGTCGCGGCCGTCATGCTCATCGCCGGCGGCGGTATCGCGCTGGCGGGTTCCGGGCCGGTGTGGACCGACTGTCCACCGTTGCCCAAACGCCCGGGCCGGGACATGGGGCCCATCCAGTGCACGAAGATCACCGTGCCGATGGACTACGCCACCGGCGCCGGGAAGGTGCAGATCGCCGTCTCGCGGATCAAGGCCAGGGCGGCCAAACGCGGCACGCTCATCTATGTACCCGGAGGCCCGGGAGATCGTGGCCTGCAGTCACCACAGAATGGACTTGCACAACTGCCTCAGTCGATCACCGACCGCTATGACCTGGTCGGATTCGATCCACGTGGCCTGGGTGAAAGTACGCGAGGTAGTTGCGAGCTTCCCGCCGATCGGCTGCTGGAAATGCTGCGGCCGCCGTTTCCCGGCCCGGACGGCGACATCGAACGGAACATCACGAACGCCCGGGATGGGGCTCGGCAGTGCGCCGAGCACGGCGGCCGGCTGGTGCGAAGCCTGTCCACGCTGACCGAGGTTCGGGACCTCGACCGGGTCAGATCGGCACTGGGGGTGCCGGCCTGGACGATGTGGGGTCATTCCTACGGGAGCTCGGTGGGCGCCATGTATGCCACGGTCTACCCGGATCGTGCCGAGCGAGTGCTGTTGGAGAGCAGCGGTGATCCGGACCCGGTGGCGAGCTTCCGCGGCTCGGTGCGTGTCATCGGTCCCGTTTTCGACGAGCGGTTCCCCGACTTCGCCCGGTGGGCGTCGGATCCCGGCAATGTCGAGCATCGATTGGCCGATACACCAGAGCAGGTTCGCGAGCTGGTGCTGAAGTTGAGTGCGGAACTGGATCGGCAGCCGCAGGTGAACATCGACGGTGCGGGTTTCCGGTTCCTCATGTTCCGCGGGCTGTACAACGATCAGGGCTTCCCGGATTTCGCCAAACTGGTCAAGCAGGTGCAGCGCGACGAGGTACCGGTTACGCCGGCGCCCGACCCGGAGAAGATCAGGAGTAAGCAGAGCGAGTACGCCGTCCTGACCGGCACCGTCTGCAATGAGTCCCGGTGGCCGGACGACCTCGACGGCTATCGGCGCGAAGTCCAGGACAGCCGGCAGCGGTATCCACTCACCGCGGGCATGCCGGCCAACGTCTGGGCGTGCGCGTTCTGGCAGCCGCGCTATCGGGCGGTGCCCATCAGCGACCGGGGTCCGGCGAACGTCCTGCTCCTCCAGCACACCAGGGATGTGGTCGCTCCGGAGATCTTCGGGACCAAGACCAGGCAGGCCTTCGGTGAGCGGGCGCGGCTGATCACCGTCGAGGGTGGCGGGCACGACGTGTACGGCACCAGTGCCTGCGGTGACGCTCTGGTCGAGGCCTTCCTGGCCGGTGGGCCACGGCCGGCTACTGATCTGCGCTGCGCAGAAGGCGCTCGCGCTGGTACAGGTAGAGCGGAATCCCGAAGCACAGCCCGACCAGGAACGTCGCCGGGATGATGTGCCACCAGGTGCGCAGCCCGATCCGGCGCGCGTCCGCGAAGGACCAGCCGAAGAAGGCGATCAGGCAGATGCCCAGATCGATGGTGAACTGAGTGGCAGGCACGGTCCCGACCACCGCGGACAAGAACCCGCCTGCGTCGAGGCCGTGCCGCACCGCGTAGATCCCCAGCCAGATGTTGGGCAGCAGGAAACCGAGGATCGTGGCCATCAGCAGGAAGCGCGTGCGCATGCCTGGACGGTGATCCGAATCATGTGATCTTGTCAAGGATTCGCTGCCGTTCACCGGCCGTAAACCCGCTGATTTCCCCAGTCCGGTGAACCTCCGCCCAGCCGTTGCCAGGCATAGGTAGCGGCAGTACGCTCCGTCAGGTTTTCGATCAGGATGGAGGTCAGCATGAGCGAGCAGCAGCAGCCAGAGCAGCGGGTGGTGGCGCCGGTGGAGGCGACCCAGGAGTACCGGTTCGACATCGACTGGGATGACGACGACGCCATCGAGGCGATCAAGAACGGTATCGCTTCCGCCTGATTCGCCGGTTCGGCGGCGTCGCCGCCCACCCTGACCGGCCTAGCGTGGGACCGTGGATTTCCAGGAAGTGGTGCGGAAGCGGCGCATGGTCCGGACTTTCCGGGAGGACCCGGTGCCGGACGAGTTGATGGAACGCCTGCTGGACAACGCGACCCGTGGTCCATCGGCCGGGTTCTCCCAGGGACAGGCCTTCCTCGTCCTGCGTGGCGAGGAGTTGCGGGTCTTCTGGCAGTTGGTGCCGGAGACCACCACCGAGACCGTGCGCCGGGCCCCGCTGGTGATCGTCCCACTGTCCAGTAAGGACGTGTACCTCGATCGCTACGCGTTGCCGGACAAGGGTTGGACCGATCGCGCCGAGGATCGGTGGCCGGTTCCGTTCTGGCATATCGACACCGGGATGGCAGCGCTGCTGATCCTGCAGACGGCGGTCGACCTGGGCCTGGGCGCGTTGTTCTTCGGCATCTACCCGGGGGCGGTGGACAAGTTCCGCGAGACCTTCGCGGTACCCGCCGACCACGAGCCGATCGGGGCCATCGCCGTCGGCTATCCCGACGAGCCGAAAGCCCGCGATCTGAGTTCCCGGCGGCGGGACAAGGCGCAGGTCATCCACTACGGACGATGGTGACCGGCAACGACTTCAGCCCGTGCTGGAAGTTGGACCGCAGCCGGGCCGGCCGGCCCGCGAGCCGGATCTCGCCGATCCGCAGCACCTCGGTGAACAGCGCCCGCATCTGGGTCTTCGCCAGGTAGGCGCCCAGGCAGAAGTGCGGCCCGTGGCCGAAGGTCAGGTGATCGTTCGGCTTGCGGCCGATGTCGAACCGGTCCGGCTCGGCGAACACCGCCGGGTCCCGGTTGGCGGCGCTGAACCACACCACCACCCGGTCGCCGCGCCGAATGTCCACTCCGGACAGTTCGGTGTCGGCGGTCGCGGTGCGGCGGAAGTGCATCACCGGCGTCCACCAGCGGAGCATCTCGTCCACCGCGGTGTCCAGCAGATCCGGATTCGCCCGCAGCCGCGCGTACTGGTCCGGATTACTCAGCAGGGCGTACATCCCGCCGGGCAGGCCGTTGCGCAGGGTTTCGTTGCCCGCCACGGCGAACAGCCAGAACAGGTTCTCGAACTCGGTCAGCGAGACCCGGCCGCCGTCATCGTCCACATGCGACATCAGATTGCTCATCACGTCGCCGGTGGGGTGGGCACGCTTGTACTCACCCAGCGCGTGCGCGTAGGCGTACAGGTCCGGCATCCCTTCCCGGCTGCGGGGATCGGGCATCCGCCCCTCGGCGTCCGGCTCCGGGCGCAGCGCCAAGGCCGCCCTGGCCATCTCGGACACCGCGCTCTCGTCCACTGTGGAACTGATCGCGTATTCGCTGTCCTGGAAGCCGATCACCCGGTTGCTCCAGTCGAACATCAGCCTGCGGTCCTGCTCCGGCACGCCGAACACCTCGGCCAGGGTGAGCAGCGGCAGGTCCGCCGCGATGTCCTTGGCGAAATCGCACTCGGCGGGCGCGTTCGCCACCAGGTCTCGCGCCCAGCCCTGGATGCGTTCGGTGATCCCGGCGACCGCGCGTGGGGTGAACGCCTTGTTCAGCAGGCCACGGAGCCGGGAGTGGTCCGGCGGGTCCATGTTCAACATCATCTGCCGGACGAAACGCAGGTCCTCGGGCGTCGCCGGGTCACGCACCTGGGTGGCACCCAGATGCGAGGAGAACAGCCGCGGATCGCGCAGCACCGTCCGTACGTCCGCGTGCCGGGTCACCGCCCAGAACCCCGGGTCCGGCACCCAGCTGACCGGCGGCAGCTCGCGGAGCAGCGGGTACGGCACCCCGGTCAGATACGTCTCCGGATCGAAAAGTGCCTGCGTATCCATGCCCTGACCGTAGCCGGGACGTTGCCCGCCGGGCGTAGAAACTAGGGAATGCGCAGGTTCCTCCCGGTGCTGGCAGGGCTGCTGCTGGTCGGCTGTGGCCAGGGTGGGCTCGGCGCTGGGCCGGGCCTGACGCCGGTGGCCGAGGGCGCCTCCGGTGGCGCTGACCTGCGCTTTCGTCCGGTTCTGCAAGTGGTGGCCAGCGATGCCACGAGCTCGGCCAACGGCATTCAGGACGCGCGATACGTGCGGCAGAGCGACACGCCGGCCACCCAGCAGGCCGCGCTGGATCGGCTCGACTGCCGGGCCGAGGACCCGCTGCGTGGCGAGGACGAGGCCGGGCTACCGCTGGTCACCTGCTCCGCCGACGGCACGATCAAATACCTGCTGGGGCCCGCCGTGCTGTCCGGGGCCGAGGTGGAGCGCGCCGGGGTGGGGCGGGCGTACGGCGCCACAGTGATCACCCTTGAGCTCACCGCTGTGGGCAGCGCGGCCTGGGCCGACTTCACCGAAGCCCACATCGGCCGCCAGGTCGCCGCGGTCTGGCGCACCACCGTGTTGTCCGCACCCACCGTGTATTCCACGATCACCAGCGGGAACACGCAGATCATCGACTCGTTCAGCCGGGACGAGGCGCGCCGGATCGTGCAGCGGATCACCGGCCCCGCGGAGTGAGTGCGGTCACTGTGACCGACTGCCGCACGCCGGAAGAACAGCGCAAATCCTCACACGCCTACATGCGCGCCCGGCAATAGTATTGACAACCATTGTCGATAAGTGTTCGCTCTGTGAAGGCGATGTCAAATGGGGGATCAGGCGAAATGAGCGAACGCATGTCCATGGACCGACGGGGATTTCTGGGGCTGACCGCCGTGTCCGCATTGGCCCTCGCAGGCTGCGGGGGTGGCCACGAGCAGCCACGCAACGGTGGCCGGCTCCGTGCCCTGTTCGCCGGCGGCGGCGCCAAGGAGACCCTGGATCCGCACGCTGCCAACCTTTTCATCGATCAGGCCCGGCACAAAGCGATCTTCGACAAGCTCACCGAACTCGGCTCGGACCTGGCTCCGGTGCCCCGGCTGGCCGAGAGCTGGGAGGTCGGCGAGGGCGCGACGGTATGGCGAATCCGGTTGCGGGACGCGGTGTTCCACAACGGCAAGAAACTGTCCAGTGAGGACGTTCTCTACAGCTTCGCCCGGATCCTGGACCCGAATTCCGCCGAGTTCACCGGAAAGTCCAATCTGTCCACACTGGACCTGCCCAACTGCCGGGCCATCGACCCGCGCACCGTGGAACTGCGGCTGAACCGGCCCAACGCCGACCTGCCCACGAACCTGGCCGCGCTGGGCGTGGTGATCGTGCCGGACGGCTTCAAGGATCCGGCACAGCCGGTGGGCACCGGGCCGTTCAAGTTCGGCTCGTTCACCGCGGGTCGCACGTTCACCGCCACTCGGTTCGACCAGCACTGGGAAGGCGCGCCGCGGATCGACGAGCTGCACATCCTGTCCGCCGACGCCGACGCCCGCGGGAACGCGCTGCGCAGCGGCCAGGCCGAGTACGCCCACGAGGTGAACCCCACCTTCGCCCGCACGGTGGCCGCCGACAAGTCGGCGCAGATCATCGTCACCCCCGGCTGCACCACCCAGGCCTTCGCGCTGAAGACCGACCGGCCGCCGTTCGACAACCCGGACGTGGTGCTGGCCTTCAAGCTGATCGCCGACCGGCAGCGGCTGGTGGACGTGGTCCTCGCCGGCAAGGGTCAGGTGGGCAACGACCTGTACGGCAAGGGTTACCGGTACTACCCCCAGGACCTGCCGCAGCGCTCCCGCGACCCGGAGCAGGCCCGCTCCCTGCTGCGCAAGGCTGGTGCGTTGAACACCCCGCTGACCCTGTACACCTCCTCGGCCTCGGCCGGATTCGTCGAGGCCGCAACGCTGTTCGCGCAGCAATGCGGCGAGGCCGGGGTCAAGGTGGACGTGCAGACCGGCCCGTCGGAGACCTTCTGGAAGGACCAGCTGGTCAAGGGGGAGATCGGCAGCCACCGGTCCGGCGCGATGCCGATCCCGGAATTCCTGAACATCCGGATGCTGACGAACTCGCCGTACAACATCTCCGCCTGGCGGCATGCCGACTTCGACGCCGATTTCGCCGCCGCACAGTCCACTGTGGATGAGGCGGAACGCGCCGCGCTGTACCAGAAATTGCAGCGCCGGGTGTACGACAAGGCGGGCCTGCTGGTCTGGGGTCACCCGGACTGGCTGAACGCCGCGACCCCCAAGCTGCACGGCATCGAGTCCGCCCCGCCGAACACGCTGAACTGGGCGCGATTCGACAAAGCCTGGCTGTCATGACCAAGTACGTCCTGCGCCGGCTGGCCTTAGCAGTCGGCCAGCTCGTCGCGCTGTCCATTGTGGTCTTCTCGTTGACGGCGATGTTGCCCGGAGACGCGGCCGAGGTGCGGCAGAGCGAACACATGACCCCGGAACAGGTCGCCGCCCTGCGCAACCAGCTCGGCCTGGATCGTCCACTGTGGACCAGGTTCCTGGAGTGGGCCGGCGCCGTGTTGCACGGAGACCTGGGCCAGTCGCTGTCCAGTGGCCTGCCGGTCAACCAGATCATCGGCGAATCCATCGGCTGCACGGCGGTTCTGGCCGGGGTCACCGTGCTGCTGGTGGCCCCACTGTCCACCGTGCTCGGTATCGCCTCGGCGGTCGGCGAGAACGGCAGGCTGGACCGGGTGATCACCGCGGTCACCTTGGGTCTGGCCGCGATCCCGGACTTCGTGCTGGCCCTGGTCTTCGTGGCCGTTTTCGCGCTGCAGCTGGGCTGGTCCCCGGCCACCTGGGTGGGCGTGACCGACCTGTGCACGCCGGAACTGCTGGCCCTGCCGGTGGCCGTGCTGCTGTGCCGATCGCTGTCCCTGCTCACCCGGCAGGTGCGGGCCGGCACGGTCACCGTGCTGCACGCCGGTTACGTCGTGCAAGCCCGGCGGCTCGGCTTGCCGCGGCGCACCGTCCTGTTGCGACACGTGCTGCCGAACGCGGCGGTGCCCGCCGTGCAGGACCTGGCCCGGCTGGGCGACAACCTGCTCGGCGGGGTGCTGCTGGTCGAGGCGATCTTCGCCATCCCCGGCGTGGCCACCGCGTTGATCACCGCCGTGCAGCAGCGGGACGTGCCGACAGTGCAGGGCCTGACCATGGTCCTGGCGGCCTTTGCCCTGCTCATCCACCTACTGGCCGATCTCATCTGTGACCGGCTGGTACCCAGAACGGAGCTCCTGCGATGAGGCGCGTGATCACGGTCCTGCTGCTGGCGGTGCCGGTGGCCGCAGCGGTGCTCGGACCCCTGATCGCCGACCTGTTCGCCACCCAGGGCGGGCTGCCCTACGGCGTCGACGGTCCACTGGGGACGGACAACCTGGGACGGGATGTCCTCGCCCAGCTGCTGAAGGGCGGCGCCACCTCGCTGGGCGTCGCCGCCGGAGCGGTGCTGCTGAGCTACCTTGTCGGCGGGCTGATCGGCCTGACCGCGGCCTCGGCGCGCAGCCGCACCGTGGACGACGCGTTGATCCGGCCCCTCGATGTCCTGCTGCCGCTGCCCTCGCTGCTCGTGGTCAGCGTGGTCGCCATCGGTGGCGGCGCGTCACTGGTCAAGGTCGGCCTGGCCGTCGCGGTGATCAACCTGCCCACCGTCGCCCGGCTGGTCCGTGCCGCGGCCCTGTCCGCCGCCAGCGGGCCGGTCGTCGAGGCGCTGCGCATGCAGGGCGAGTCCTGGTGGCGCATCCAGCTCGGCTTCATCGGTCGCTCGGTGCTGGCCAGCGTCACGGCTGACATCGGCACCCGCCTCACCCTGGCGATCTTCCTGGTCGCCTCGGCGAACTTCCTCGGCCTCGGGCTCAGCCCCACCTCGGCGGACTGGGCGGTGTCCATCGCCCGCAACCGGGACGGCCTGCTGCTCCAGCCCTGGGCCGCACTCGCCCCGGCGGCCATGCTGGTCGCCTGCACCCTCGGGCTGAACCTCCTGGCGGACGGCCTGCTGGCCAGGGCCCGCCGGCTGGAGGTGCGGTAATGGTCATCGCACGAGTGACCGGCCTGACCGCCCGCGCCGGAGACGACGAACTCCTGGCACCGGTCTCCTTCGACCTGGTCGCCGGAAAGATCACCGCACTGGTCGGGCCCTCGGGGTCCGGCAAGACCACGGCCGCGCTCGCGCTGCTGGGCGAGGTCGCCCCCGGCGTCCGGCTCGGCGGTCGGGTGGAGATCGACGGCACCCTGGTCGTCGACGACGCCCCGCTCCCCGCGGCCGCCTCCGTACGCGGCCGGGTGGTCGCCTACCTGCCCCAGGACCCCGGCGGCGCGCTGAACCCGGCCCGCCGCATCGGCTCCGTCCTCAAAGAACTGTCCACTGTGCACAACGGACCGTCCCCTGTGGACGCCCTGGCCGCCGCCCAGCTCCCACTGGACGCATCCGGCCTGCGCCGCTTCCCACACCAGTTCTCCGGCGGCCAGCGACAACGCATCGCGCTCGCCCAAGCCCTGGCCTGCGGCCCGCGCATCCTGGTACTCGACGAGCCCAGCACCGGCCTGGACACCATCACCCGCCGGGCCCTGGCTCAGCAGATCCGCTCCCTGGCCGCCCAGGGCCTCGCGATCCTCCTCCTCAGCCACGACCACGCCCTCGTCACCGCCCTCGCCTCCGACACCGTCACCCTCGGTGACTTCGGAGCATGGGCGCCAAGCTCTCACCAGACGGGAGTAAAGCGCCCATGTGAGCAGTCCACGCTGGAGGTGACAGCGTTGTCAGCACATGTACCCGGGCGGGTGTTGCTGGATGGGGTGAACCTGGACCTGGCGGCCGGGGGAGTGCTGGGCATCGTCGGTGCGTCCGGTTCCGGGAAGACGACCCTCGCCCGGTGCATCGCCGGGCTGCACGAGCGGTACCGCGGTGACGTGCTGCTCGACGGTGCGCGGTTGCCGGTGCTGCGGAAGCGGAACACCGAGCAGCGGCGGCGGGTGCAGTACGTGTGGCAGGAGGTGCGGTCCTCCTTTGTGGACTGGACCCCGGTCGTCGATCAGGTGGCCCGCACCGCTGTCCTGCTCCGTGGACTGTCCACAGTGGAGGCGACCGCCGAGGCCGTGGATCTGCTGGTGCGGCTGGGCGTGGACAAGGCGACGGCCGCGCGCACGCCGGCCGGGTTGTCCGGCGGTCAGTTGCAGCGGGCCGCCGTGGCACGCGCCCTGCTGGCCGCGCCGGACGTACTGATCTGTGACGAGATCACCAGCGGACTGGATCCACGGGCCACCACGGCCCTGCTCGAAGTCCTCAGTGGACTCGACTGTGCGTTGCTGTGGATATCGCACGACCTTGAATTGGTCAGCACCCTGGCTGACCGGGTCGCGGTGCTGGATCATGGCCGGATCGTCGAGATCGCCACCCCTGAGCGGCTCAATTCCGCGGCAGCCACCGAGCTGCTGGCCGCCCGAGACCTCACTACCTAGAACGGAGGGCATGTGTACGAGCACGTCGCAGAGGCGCTCAAGGAACCCGCGGCCATCGCGGTGGACAGCGGCCTCACCTGCCTGCGATTCGAGACCATGAAGCTCTACTCGGCCATGGGCGCCGTCGAGCATCTGCTGGCCACCGGCCAGGTCAAGCCGGGGGACACCCTGATCGACAGTTCCAGCGGCATCTACGCCCACGCGCTGGCACTGGCCTGCCACCGGTACGGACTGCACTGCCACATCGTCGGATCGACCACGGTCGACCTGACGCTCCGGGTGCAGCTGGAGATCCTCGGCGCCACCCTCGAACAGATGCCGCCGTCGAAGAACCTCAAGCACGACCAGAGTCGGCGGGTGAAGCGGATCGGCGAGATCCTCCAGGAGAACCCGCACTACTACTGGATGCGCCAGTACCACGACGAAATCCACTACCTGGGCTACCGCGCGGTGGCCGAGCAGGTGCACGCCGAACTGCCCGACCGTCCACTTGCGATCGTCGGCGGCGTCGGCACCGGCGCGTCCACCGGCGCCGTCATCAGCTACCTGCGGGACTGGGGCCGGGACGTCAAGGCCATCGGTGTGCAGCCGTTCGGCAGCGTCACCTTCGGCGCGGAGAACGTGCACGACCCGGAAATGATCATTGCCGGGATCGGCAGCTCGATCGAGTTCCAGAACGTCCGGCACGCCCTGTACGACCGGATCCACTGGGTCAGCTTCGACTACGCGGCCTCCGGCGCGATCCAGCTCCTGCGGGACAGCGGCGTCTTCGCCGGGTTATCGGCCGGTGCTGCTTACCTGGCCACCCGGTGGGAACAACAGTCCGATGTGGACAGACACTTCGTTTTCCTGGCACCGGACACCGGGCACCGCTATGTGGAAGCGGCTTTTTCCAGGCATGCCGAGATGGCGGAGATGAAGGACCTGAAACCCGCTGAGATCAACGGGATCGACCAGCTGAGCATGCCCTGGTCCTCGATGAACTGGCGTGGTGCCTGCGTGCCGAAGGCGCGCGGTGGAATCAAACGGGAGGCCGTTCGTGGCCCGGAAAGGAGCCTGACATGGACTCGGTAGCGGACCTCACCAGCGCCGTACTGGCGGGCGAATTCGGGGCCACCCCCGACTCGGTGCACGTGACCAGCGCGTTCTGGATGCACCACACCACCCGGCTGCCCGGCAGCACGACCACCTACCGCAACCACTACCTGCTGCTGCGGGTC
Organism: Pseudonocardiaceae bacterium YIM PH 21723; assembly: GCA_003600225.1. Classification (GTDB taxonomy): domain Bacteria; phylum Actinomycetota; class Actinomycetes; order Mycobacteriales; family Pseudonocardiaceae; genus QZFT01. Next base: position 243,589 of record QZFT01000067.1, on the reverse strand, counting down.
GGCCGGTCCTTCGGTGCCTGCTCCTTCGAAGAGGGCACCCTGGACCCGGACTTCTGCGCCAGTGCGTCCGGAGTGGACCTGGCGACCCTGCTCGGCCACCGCTCCGCCGTCGTGCGGATCGCCGCACTCGACGCGTACCTGGCCGAGGTCCGGCCGATGCGGGGCGCGCCGGTCTTCCTGCCCGCCGGCACACCGATGGAACGGGCCGTCGCCCGGGACAGCGGGATCGCCGATCTGCTGCCGGACAAGCCCGGCAGCAAGGTCGCGCTCATCGGGGTGGTCAACCCCCTGGTAGCGGCGATCACCGAGCGGGGCGCGGAATGCCTGCCGTGCGACCTGAATCTGCGCGAGACCCAGTGGGGACAGAAGGTCACCAGCGACATGCACGAGGTCCTGGAGGTCGCGGATGCCGTTGTGGCGACCGGAATGACCCTGTCCAACGGGAGTTTCGACGTTATCCTTCGGCGATGTCGGGAACGTGGAATCCCGTTCATCGTGTACGCGCAGACCGGCAGTGCCGTCGCCCGCGCCTTCCTGGGCAAGGGCGTCACCGCGCTGTTCGCCGAGCCGTTTCCCTTCTCGCAGTTCAGTTCGCAGCCGACCATCGCATTCCAGGAGATATTCGCCGCATGACTACCGCAGTACCCACGGACCGCTCCATGGTCCGTTCCCTGGCGCCGATGTTGCTGGCCGGCGCCGTCGGGCTGTTGCCGTTCACCGTGTTCAACACCTCGCTGGTCGACATCTCCCGGGCCACCGAGCACAGTGCCGCGGCCACGGGCAGTCTCCGTGGCCTCGGCGCCGTCGCCGCCCTGGTGATCGGCCTCGGCCTCGCGCCGCTGCTGGACCGGGTCCGGAAACACTGGCTTGCCGCGGCGTCGCTGGTGCTGCTGGCGGTGGCCACCCTGCTCGGTGCGCTCGGTTCCTTCTGGAGCATCGCGGTGCTGAGCCTGCTCGTCGGAGCCGGAACGGCCGTGCTGAACCCGGCGGTGGCCGCTGCCGCCGCCGACAAGTACGGCGACGGGCCGGCTGCCGCGCGGGCGGCGACCCTGGTCACCGCCACCACCTCGATGACCGCGATGCTGGCCGCGCCGTTGCTGGCGTTGCCCGCACTGTTGTGGGACTGGCAGGGCAACTTGATCGCCGTGGCGGTGGTGTCCCTGGTGCTGGCCGCCGTCTTCTACCGGGTCGGCGTCCGCTCCGGGCCGCCGGAACAGGTCGCCACAAGGCCCAGCTACCTCGCCTCGTTCCGGGCCCTGTCCGGGAAGCCGGGCGTGCTCCCCGTGCTCACGGTCAGCCTGCTGCGCACCGCCGCTTTCATGGGGTACCTCGCCTACATCGCCGCCTACTACGACTACCGTTTCCACTTCAGCTCGACGACGTTCGCGCTGGTCTGGACGCTGTCCGGTGCCTCGTTCTTCTTCGGCAACCTGCTCACCGGCCGCTGGGTCAAGGATGGCAGGACCCGGCCCTTCCTGCTCGGCGGCCTGACCGCCGCCATCCTCGCCATGCTGGTGTTGTTCTTCACCGGCACGCTCGTGGTCGCCCTGCTGTGCACCTCGGTGCTCGGCTTCAGCCACGCCGCCGTCGCCGCCTGTGTGACCACGCTGCTGGTGCAGCGGGCCGGGGACCAGCGGGGTGGGGCGCTGAGCCTGAACGGTGTGGCGCAGAGTCTCGGCACCTTCCTCGGGGCATCCCTGGGTGGTACGGCGCTGGCAGCGGCACCCGACTTCTCCGGTGTGGCCTGGGCATTCGGTGCGGTGACCCTGGGAGCCCTGGTACTCGCCCTGACATCGTGATCCAGTCCCTGTCAGGGTACGAACGGCAATAGTTCAGGGACTTACCGGATTTCGTTCGCCCGCCCCGGTCCTACCGTGAATCGGTGGGGGTAAAACGAGTCGTCGCCGTGCTGTTGTCGCTGCTCGGCGCAGTGTTGATGGCCAAGGCGTTCTGGGCGGTGCCGGTCGATGTGCAGGTCTATCGAGCGGGTGGGCAGGCGGTGCTGTCCGGAGATTGGCTGTACGACCGCCCGGTCACCGAGGATCTGTCCTTCACCTACCCGCCGTTCGCGGCGTTGCTGTTCGTCCCGCTCGCGTGGCTGACACTGCCGGTGACGCAGGCGCTGTGGGTGCTGCTGAACTCGGTGACACTGATCGTGGTGTTGCGCCGGAGTATGCGAAGTCCACAGTGGACGCATGTGCTGCCTCTGGCCGGACTGTTGATGTTGGTCGAGGCGGTGCACACGACTGTCTATATCGGACAGATCAACCTGGTGCTGCTGGCCTTGGTGCTGCTGGATCTGCTGCGTCCGGATGGCGCGCGCGGTAAGGGGATCGGCCTCGGGATCGCTGCCGGGATCAAACTCACCCCGCTGATCTTCCTGCTCTACTTGGTGATCACGGGAAGGTGGAGAGCCGCCGGGACCACCTGTGCGGCGTTCGCCACGACCGTGCTGGCCGGCTTCGTGCTGCTGCCACAGTCCAGCCGGGCGTACTGGCTCGGCGGAGTGTTCGCCGACGCGAGCCGGGTCTATCCGGATCAGTTGAGCACGCACAACCAGTCGCTGCGCGGAATGCTGGTCCGGCTGGCCGGTGCCGAGCAGCCGGCGTTCTTGCCCTGGTTGCTGCTGTCCGCGACAGTGATCGCCGGAACGTTGTGGCTCGCCAGGCAGGTCAGTGCGCGTGGTGACGAACTGCTCGCCCTCAGCCTCATCGGGCTGCTGGCCGCCGCGGTGTCGCCATGGTCCTGGGGGCATCACTGGGTCTGGCTGGTGCCGCTGTCGGTCTGCCTGGTGCGCAGGCTCGCCCAGCGACCGCTGTCCTGGTGGCTGCTGCCCACCGTCCTGCTGCCCGCCACCTTTCCGTGGATTCTGGCGATCGCCGACCCGCCGCCGAACATGCCGCAGCGGCCCATCCCCGCGGACCCGGTGCACTTCCTGCTGGGCAACCTCTATCTGGCCATCTTCTTCGCGACGCTGGTGGTGGTGGCCGAACGGCTGCACCGTGCGGTCAGGGTCGACGGGGAGACTGCTTCGCCGGTCCGGCCTGGGCGTTCGGCGCGATGACCCTGGGAGCCCTGGTAATCGCCCTGACCTCGTAAATCGGGGGTCTCCCGGAAGCCTTCGTCCTGTCCTTCACGGGACCGTTTTCCGGTGGACAGAAGACAATTCCTCGCGCTGGGCGCGCTGGCGGCGCTGCCCGTTGCCGGACTCGCCGTCTCCTGCGATGACGGCAGCCCCCGGCCCGCCCAGCGACTGAACTTCACCAACCGGCTGCGCATCCCGCCGGTCCTCGCGCCGGAGTCCGACGGCCGGATCGGGCTGAACATGCAGGCCGGCTCGGCCGAACTGCTGGCCGGGAAGACGGCTGCCACCTGGGGGTTCAACGGTTCCTATCTGGGGCCGACGATCCGGCTTCGGCGCGGCGAACAGGTGCGGATGGCCGTCACCAACCGGCTTCCGGAGTTGAGCACCGTGCACTGGCACGGGATTCGGGTACCGGCCGCGATGGATGGCGGTCCCCATCAACTGATCCTGCCCGGTGAAACCTGGACTCCACAGTGGACCGTCGACCAGCCGGCGTCGACCTGTTGGTACCACCCGCATCCACACGGCAGCACGGCGATGCATGTCCACAAAGGACTCGCCGGTCTGTTGCTTGTGGACGAACCCGGTGGGCCGGAGCTGCCGGATCGCTACGGGGAGAACGACATTCCGCTGATCCTGCAGGACAAGCGGTTCACCGCGAAGGGCGAGTTCGCCGGCGACGTGCTGACCGGGACCTTCGGGCTGCTGGGCGACACCATGCTGGTCAACGGCACCCATGATCCGTATCTGGAGGTGGCCCACCGACGCGTGCGGTTCCGGGTGCTGAACGCGTCGAATGCCCGGATGTATCACCTGGTGTTCGCGGACAACCGGCGGTTCCAGGTGATCGCCACCGATGCCGGGTTGCTGCCCGCGCCGGTCGAGGTGGGCACCGTCGCGCTGACCCCGGGGGAGCGGGTGGAGATCGTCGTCGAGTTCGCCGCCGGTGAGTCGGCCATCCTGCGCAGCCAGGCCCGGGAGCACGGCATGGACCTGAACGACGACTACGGGATCGACAAGGGCGACTTCGACATCCTGCGGATCACCGCCGCGGCCCGGCTCACTGACGGGCCGCCGGTCCCCGCCAGGCTGTCACCGGTCGGCCCGGTCCAGGTGCCGTCCGGCGCCCCGGTGCGCCGCTTCACCCTGAACGGATCCGGGTCGATCAACGGCCGGGAGATGGACCCGAGCCGGATCGACGAGGTGATCCCGGCGGGTGCCAAGGAGATCTGGGAGGTCCGGAACCCGGGCTTCGCGCACAACTTCCACATCCACGAGGTGGCCTTCACGGTGCTGGACGGCGGCGGCGAGCCGACGTACGGCGGTCGCAAGGACACCGTGTTCGTACCGCCCGGCAAGACCGTCCGGCTGGCCGTCGAGTTCGGCAGGCACACCGATCCACGGGCGCCGTACATGTTCCACTGCCACATCCTGCGGCATGAGGACAACGGCATGATGGGCCAGTTCCTGATCGTCGAACCCGGCACCGAGAACTCGGTTTCTCGCCACATCCCGGGCCCGGCGCATGGGCATTAGGGTCATGGTCACTGGCGTCTAGTGGCGGAGGAACGCGTGGTTTCCGAGATCTTTGACGAGCAGGCGTGGAAGCCGGTGGAGGGCTTCGACTTCACCGACATCACCTACCACCGCGCGGTGGACCAGGGAACGGTGCGGATCGCCTTCAACCGGCCGGAGATCCGCAACGCGTTCCGGCCGCATACCGTCGACGAGCTGTTCCAGGCCGTCGAGCACGCCCGGATGAGCCCGGATGTCGGCTGCGTGCTGCTGACCGGCAACGGGCCGTCGCCGCGCGATGGTGGCTGGGCCTTCTGTTCCGGCGGTGACCAGCGGATCCGCGGCAAGGACGGGTACAAGTACGCCGAGGGGGAGACCGCCGAGTCGATCAACCCGGCGCGGTCCGGGCGGCTGCACATCCTGGAGGTGCAGCGGGTCATCCGGTTCATGCCGAAGATCGTCATCTGCCTGGTGCCCGGCTGGGCGGCCGGCGGTGGGCACTCGCTGCACGTGGTCTCCGACCTGACCATCGCCAGCCGGGAGCACGCCCGGTTCAAGCAGACCGACGCCGATGTGGCCAGCTTCGACGGCGGCTTCGGTTCCGCGTACCTGGCGCGCCAGGTCGGGCAGAAGTTCGCCCGGGAGATCTTCTTCCTCGGCGACACCTACGACGCCGAGACCATGCACCGGATGGGCGCGGTCAACGCCGTCGTGCCGCACGAGGACCTGGAGAAGGTCGGCCTGGAATGGGCCGCGAAGATCAACGGTAAGAGCCCCACAGCGCAGCGGATGCTCAAGTACTCGTTCAACCTGATCGACGACGGCCTGGTCGGCCAGCAGCTGTTCGCCGGGGAGGCGACCCGGCTGGCGTACGGCACCGACGAGGCCGCCGAGGGCCGGGACTCGTTCCTGGAGAAGCGCAGCCCGGACTGGTCGCCGTACCCCTGGCACTACTGAGTCCCTTCAATGCGAGCATGGGCGCTTTGCTCCCACTAAATGGGAGTAAAGCGCCCATGTGAGCATGGGTCAGGCCTCGCGGTGGCGCTCCAGCTGGAACACCTGGGGCTTGGGCTTCGGCTGGCGGTGCGGGAAGAACCTGCTGGTCACCCGCTGGTAGTCGGTGTACGCCGGGCGCTTGTTCGCGCTGTAGTACTCGGTGGCCTCGACCCCGGTGTACAGGGTGACCGTCCAGTACATGGCCAGCGACACCAGCACCAGCGACACCGTGGTCAGCGTCCACAGCGTCGCGTAGCCGTCCATCAACCGGTAGAACAGCGAGGGCAGCGCGGCCACGGCCAGCGCGGTCCAGCCGGCCCAGTGGAAGAAGTAGTTCGGGTGCCGGGAGAACTTCCACAGCCCCGTCGTGCAGACCGCCGTCTGGCTACCGGTCTTGAAGCTGCCCTGCAACGACCTGGCCTTCTGCCGGTCGGCGACGGCCTCCAGCACCAGGCACAACACCCAGGCGCCGAGCAGCACCGCCTCGAAGCTGGACAGCGACTTCGGGTTGGTGGCCATCAGCAGCGCCGGGGTGACCAGCACGGTGGCGTTCACCAGGGCACGCAGGAAGATCTCCGCGACCATCGGCGTGGCCGCTCCCTTGTAGCCGAGCTTGCGCCAGCGAATGCGCTGGTAGAGGTACTTGGGCAGCTCGAAGGGCAGCCCGCGCGGCTCCTGCAGCCAGCCGGCGAAGACCGACATGCCGAACCGGGCGCCCAGCAGGATGTACACCGCGGCGATCAGCAGGGTGCGCGCGTGGTCCAGGTCGCCGTAGACCAATACCTGGACGCCGATGGCGAACAGCCCGGCCGGCCAGGCGAGATCCAGGTAGGACATGCGCTGGGTGAGCAGGGCCGGTATCGCGGCGAGCGCACCGAACAGCAGCACCTGCGTGATGAGGTTGCTCAGCGCGAAACCGGTGAACACCGGAGTCTCGTATAGCCCGATGAACAGCACAAACGCTGCGACATAGCTCGGCAGGAGGCGGATCGACTTGTTCATGCGACCTCCGTTCGTACGGTCACCGATCTGACAATGGTGACTGATCTACCGCCGGATGGGCCAGGGGTATTACTCCCCTTCGTCCGAATTAGGGGACGGTTCACCCTTACTGGACCAATCTTGTCGGCGAATCTCATAGGTGGCGATGGCGGCGGCGGTCGCCACATTGAGCGAACCGACCTTGCCGAGCTGGGGGATGAAGCCGACCGAGTCGCACAGCGACAACGCGTCGGCGGACAACCCGCGGTCCTCATGGCCGACCACGATGCACACGTCCCGAGCGAGCTCGAGCGCGTGCAGCGGGCGAGCCTCGGAGGCCAGCTCCAGGCCCAGCAGGTGGTATCCCGCCTCCCGGGCGTACTTGGCCCCGTCCGCGATGGTCTCGAAGGCGCTGACCTTCAGGTACCTGTCGGTGCCCATGGCGGTCTTCTGCGCCTTGGCGTTGTCCGGCGGGATCGAGTTTCCGATCAGCAGCAGCTCGTCGGCGCCGAACGCGGCCGAGGTGCGGGTGATCGCGCCGACGTTGAACGGGCCCTGCAGCTGCTCCAGCATCACCGCGATGCGGACCTCGCTGCTGCGCCGCCACGAGCGGTGCAGGCGCTTCAGATCGGTACTGCGCAGCTGGCTCATGCTGATCCCTTGGGCTTGACGTGCAGGATGCGGTAGCCGACCTGGGAGATCAGCCGGTTGGTCGGGTAACCCTGCTCGATCAGCCACTTCTGCAGCGAGTCGGAGCCGAGGTACTTCTGCACGACCAGGTAGGCATTGCCGTCCGGGTTCAGCCGGGGCAGCCAGTGCAGCAGCATCCGGTGCAGCTCGTCCTTGCCCACCCGGATCGGCGGGTTGGAGTAGATCGCGGCGAACCGGACATCCTCGGGCACCGCCTCGGGGCGCAGGGCGGTGACATTGCTCAGCTTGTTGGCCTCGGCGTTCGCGGCGACCAGTTCGAGGGCGCGGTCGTTCACGTCCACCGCCCACAGCTGGGCTCGCTTGCGCTTCAGCGCCAGGGACAGGGCGATCGGGCCGTAGCCGCAGCCGAGGTCCAGCAGATTGCCGCGGCCCGGGGGTTCGGGAGCGCGATGCAACAGCACCTCGGTGCCCGCGTCGATCCGGCCGTGTGAGAACACGCCCCGATCGGTCTGCAGGCGCAGATCGGTGCCACTGACGCGGAGCAGTACCTCTTCCCGGGCGCTGTCCACATTGGGCGTTGTGAAGTAGTGCCCGTCCACGTGAATTTTCCTTCGTCGTTTACCGCAAGGGGTGTCACCTTAGCCCGTCCGATGAGCGGTCGACGCAGGGTGGCGGCGATTCGATTGCGGCTCGGTTCGGCCGGCCGCCGTACGCCGCCGTGCTCCTTATGGTCGCCCGGACCGGAAGGGAGTTCGACGATGCTGAGATCGATGGCTCTGGCCGTGGCGCTGCTGTTGGCAGGAGCGAGCACGGCCTCGGCCGACAACAACGAGCCGTTGCGGATCACCGCTTCCGCCGCGGAGGCGCATCCGGGCGACACCGTCACGTACACGATGACCTACACCAACAACCACCAGTCCGAGGACGTGCAGTTCAGCTACGCCTCGCTGACGACCGCCTACGGCTCGTGGATCGACCCGGGGATCAAACACCAGTTCATCGGCTGTACCGGGGACATCACCTGGTGCGATGGGGTCGGCACGAAGTCGTTGGCCTTGCATCACGCGGTGCTCATTCACCCGGGGGAGACCCGCACCGCGACACTGACGATCAAGGTCGCCGAGGACTCGGCGTGTGACCAGGGCCGGTACATCGGCCACATCGCCTACCACTACCACGAGACGCCGACCCAGGCGTACTCCGTGCCCTACGCGGCAGGGGCCTCATTCCGCGTGGTTTGTTAGGTTCAGCCTGGTCAGCTGCGGGACCCCGCGCTCGAAGCCGAGTTGGCTGACCGCTGCGGGGTCCTGTCCGAAGTGGACTCCCGCCGTCGCGGGCAGCCGGAGCCAGCGAGCCATCAGCACCCGGCCGAAATGCCCGTGCCCGACCAGCAGCGTCGGTTGCTCCAAGCCCTTGATGAGCTGATCCGCCCGGTCCGCCACCTGCTCCGCGGTCTCGCCGCCGGGGCACGGGTGGGTCCACACCGTCCAGTCCGGCACGGTCTCCCGGATCTGCGGGGTGGTCAGGCCCTCGTAGTCGCCGTAGTCCCATTCGGCCAGCTCCGGGGTGACGGTGTACCCGGCGAACCCGGCCAGCTCAGCCGTCTCCCGGGCCCGGCTCCGCGGGCTGACCAGCACCCGGGCGTCCGGCGGGAGCAACCGGGCGAGCAGTCCGCCGGCCGCGCGGGCCTGGTCCCGGCCGTGCTCGGTCAGCGGGATGTCGGTCCGTCCGGTGTGCCTGCCGTTGGCCGACCACTCGGTCGCGCCGTGCCGCAGCACGAACACCGGCTCATTCATGATCGACTCCCCGATTACAGGCCCCGCCCACCCAGGGGGCTGACCTCTCCAACCCTAGTGAATTTATCAGTGATCTTGGTCGGGTGAGGGCGGGTTGTGGATGGTGTGACGGGGCTGTGGACAGGTCTCGCTAAACCGACGAAATGGTGTCGATGCCGTAACCACGAAAGCATTCCACTGGGAAGCAACCCGGCCGCTCATACACTCTTTCGAGTGAGGCGCATGAGTAAGATCCTTGTGATCTTGCTGCTGGGGGCGGCAGCATTTCAGGCTTTGAAAATTGGCCTCTTATCGGAGAAACAGCTCTCCGCGCTGGGTGACGCGCACATCTACCGCGCGGGCGCGGCGCAGTGGTGGCAGCACGGCAGCGTGTACACCGCCAAGGTGGCCGGCGCCCCGGAGATCATCGGTTACTTCACCTACCCGCCGTTCGCGCTGCTGGGACTGGGCGCGCTCCTGGTCAATTTCCAGCTGGGCGTGATCGTGCTGCTGCTGGCCAGTGTGGCGGCGATCTTCCACACGCTGTTGCTGATCGGCAGGCGGATCCTGCCGGCCAATCCGCACCTGGCGCCGATCAGCGCCGCGGTGACCCTCGGGTTGCTGACGATTCCGCCGGTCTACCAGACGTTGTGGCTCGGCCAGATCAACGCCCTGCTGATCTGGCTGGTCGCCGTGGACTGCCTGCACCGCAATCCCCGGGTGCCCCGCGGGATGCTGGTCGGCATCGCGGCGGCGATCAAGCTGACTCCCGCCGCATTCGTGTTGTTCTTCCTCGCCGGACGTCAGTGGCGAGCGGCGGCCACCGCAGTCGGCACCTTTCTGGGGTGCACCGGGCTGATGTGGGTTCTCGCGCCGACCGCGTCGGCCGAGTTCTGGCTCCACGCGCTGTGGGATCCGACCCGGGTGGGCGGAGCGTGGCAGTGGGCGCTGGTGAACCAGTCCCTCAAGGGCACGCTGTACCGGGCCGAGCTGACCGACCCCGGCAACCTCGGCAAGGTGTGGGCGGTGGCCTGCCTGGTGACGGTCATCCTGACCGCGCTGGCCGCATTCCGGCTGCGTCGGCGGGGCGACGTGCTGTTGTCCTGGTTCGCGGTCGCCGCGATGACCGTGTTGATCTGCCCGATCTCCTGGGACCACCACTGGGTGTGGATCACCGGGCTGGTCTTCGCACTGGGCCTGTGGTCGGTACGGGACGGTCGTCCGCTGACCATTCTCGCCACGCTCGCGACCGTCGGTGCCCTGTACCTGGCGAACGACCTGCGGTACCGAGCCGCGGATCTGGCGCCGTGGATCCTGCGGATCACCAATGAGTACCTGGTGATCATCGGGGTGGTAACGCTGCTGACCGCCGTGGTGCTCAGCCTCCGGCGACCCCGTGAGCGTGTCCCGGAACCCGGGGAGTTCCAGGACACGCATCAGGTCGTGGGGTGAGGACCCGTCAGCTGACCGCCGGCAGATCGGCCGGGGGCTCTTCGCCGCGGATGGTGGCGAGCTGCCCGGTGATCGCGCCCATGATCCGCTTGGTCGCGATGTCCAGGGCGCTGCGGGTGACCCGGGGGCCCGCCAGGTCGGACAGGTCCACCGGTGCTCCGGCGGCCATGTGCACGTCCTGGCGCGGCCACACCTTGGGCTTGTTCGACGGGTGGGGCAGCAGGTTCTGCGTGCCCCAGTTGGCGAGCGGGATGACCGGGGCTCCGGTGGTCAGCGCGAGCCGGCCGATGCCCGGGATGCCCGGGTCCGGCCAGCCGTCCTCGCGGCGGGTGAAGGTGCCCTCGGGGAAGACGACCACGCACTCGCCCGCCCGCACGGCGGCCGCGGCGTCGTTGAGCGCCTTGATCGCGTTCGCGGTGCCGCGTTCCACCGGGATGTGCTTACCGCTGCGCATGACCGGACCGATCACCGGCCAGTTCCACATGTCGTTGCGCGCCAGGTAGCGCGGTACGCGGCCGCCGGCGGCCAGCAGGAACGCGCTGACCGTGACCGGGTCCGCGTAGGACACGTGGTTCGCGGCGATCAGTACCCCACCCTCGCGGGGCACGTGCTGACCGCCGTACCAGTGCTGCTTCGCAGCTGCCGAAATGAGCGGCCAGAGCACTTCGATCGTCGCGCCGTAGGACAGGCCACGGCCACGGCGAGGCATACGTGTGGTGGTGCGTAGCCAGTCGAACGGGTTGTGCGGAGCTTCGTCCGCGCTTAACGCCATGAGGGCAACCATAGTTCAGCATTCCAACGCCATAGGCTGATCGGTTCACCATTCAGGATCGGCCACAGCCAGGCGAAGTTCGCCACGACGAGCCCGACATAGAACGCGACGACCAGCAGACCAGTGGACCGACGCTCCGCGCCCGCCTTCGCCCGGCCCAGGATCTCTCCCAGCACCAGGGTCAGGCCGAGGACCAGGAACGGAGCCATCGGAGTCGTGTAGAAGTAGTACATCTGCCTGCGCAGGTCGATGAACCAGGGTAGCCACCCCGCCAGGTAGACGGCCAGCACCGAGGCGTGCCGCCAGTCGCGGCTGATCACCGAACGCCAGGCCAGCCAGGCCAGCATCGGGAAGGCCAGCCACCACATCGCGGGCGTGCCGATCAGCATCACCGCGCTGATGTACTCACCGCCGCCGCAGCCGACGTTGCCCGGCCCACCCTCGCAGTTGTAGAGCATCGGCCGCAGGCCCATCGGCCAGCCCCACGGCTTGGACTCCCACGGGTGCTCCGAACCGGCCTTGGTGAACAGGTGCGTGTGGAAGTCGTACACCCGCCAGCTGTAGTAGCCCAGCGACCGCAGCGGGTCCATCAGCCAGCCCGGCAGCAGCGAGCCGAGCCCGTCCGGCGCGACCTCGGTCCACGGCCGCAGGATCAGGTCCTCGTGCAGCTTGCGGCCGTCCACCGCATGCCGGTCGACGGCGGTCTCGCTGCCGTACCAGGACCACCAGGTGGCCAGGTAGACCACGAGCGACAGGGCCACGATGCTGCCCAGGGCGGGCAGCAGGTCCCGGCGGATCGTCGCGCTCAGCGGGTGCTTGAGGCCCGCGGTGCGCCGGGTCGAGTAGTCCCAGAAGAAGGTCAGCAGGCCGAAGGCCGCCACGAAGTACAGGGCTGACCACTTGGTGCCCAGTGCCAGGCCGAGGCTCACCCCGGCGGCGAACCGCCACCAGCGGAAGCCCAGCCGGGGGCCGAACGGCTCCGTGAGCCAGCCGTTGTCCAGCGCCGTGCGCATCCGGTCCCGCATCTGGTCCCGGTCCACCAGCAGGCACCAGAACGCGGCCAGCACGAAAAAGGCCAGGAAGATGTCCAGCATGCCGATCCGCGACTGCACGTGGCTGACGCCATCGCAGATCAGCAGGATTCCGGCGATCCCGCCGAGCAGGGTGGACCGGGTGAGCCGCCGGGCGATCCGGATCACCAGGAAGATCATCAGGGAGCCGCAGATCGCGGCGGAGAACCGCCAGCCCCAGGGGGTGTAGCCAAAGATCCACTCACCGAGGGCGATCAGCTGTTTGCCGACCGGCGGGTGGACGATCACCTCGTAGGCCTGGTTGTCCTCGTACCCACCGTTGCGCAGCATCTGGAAGCCCTGCGGCGCGTAGTACTTCTCGTCGAAGGACGGCGTGCCCTTGTCGGTGGCGTGGCCGAGGTTCCACAGCCGCACCAGGAAGCCGATCCCGGTGATGATCAGGGTGGTGATCCAGTCCCGCAGCCGGTCGTCCGGCATCGGCGGCCCCAGCCGCTCCTGGGGTGTGGCGCGTTCCAGCTCCCGGGTCTGCGGAGTCTCGCCGACGCCGACGACACCGTCGGCTGTCTCTGCGGTGGACGCGTTGGGGATGGCGGTGGTCACCTGCGCGATCGTAGGCGCTCGGGGCAAGGCAATGAAGCCGACGCCCACGGCCTGTGGATAAGTTCGTAGGCTGTGGACCGTGAACAATGGGATTCTGCTGCTCGCGGCCACGCCACTGGGTGATGTGAAGGATGCGTCGACCAGGCTGGTGGAGGCCCTGGCCTCGGCCGATGTCATCGCGGCCGAGGACACCAGGCGGACCCGCAACCTGGCCAGTGCGCTCGGCGTGACGCCGACGGGCCGGATCGTGAGTTTCTACGATGCGGTGGAGACCGCGAAGCTGCCCGGCCTGGTTGAGGCGGTGCGGGAGGGGCGCACCGTCCTGTTGGTCACCGACGCCGGCATGCCCAGCGTGTCCGACCCCGGGTTCCGGCTGGCCGCGGCCTGCGCCGATGCCGGACTGCGGGTGAGCTGCCTGCCCGGGCCGTCCGCGGTGACCACCGCGCTCGCCATCTCCGGCCTGCCCTGCGACCGGTTCTGCTTCGAGGGATTCGCGCCGCGCAAGGACGGTGAGCGGCGCCGCTGGCTGGCACAGCTGGAGCGGGAGCCCCGCACCGCGGTGTTCTTCGAATCCCCGCACCGGCTGGCCGACACGCTCGCCGTCGCCGCCGAGGTGCTGGGCGCCGACCGCGCCGCCGCGGTGTGCCGGGAGCTGACCAAGACCTATGAGGAGGTCCGGCGCGGCGGTCTCGGCGAGCTCGCCGAGTGGGCGACCGGGCAGGTGCGCGGTGAGATCACCGTGGTGATCTCCGGGGCGCAGCCGATCGAGCCGACGGCGGCGGACCTGGTCACGCTGGCCGAGGAGGTCCGCAGGCGGGTCGCCGCCGGGGAGCGGATGAAGGACGCCGCGGCCGCCGTCGCCGGGGAGTATCCGGGAGTGGGCAAAAAGGCGCTCTACGACGCCGCCGTGGCGAAAAGCTGAGCGCTCAGAATTAAGCCGAATTGAGTACTCATTTTGCTTTTGTCCGGATTAGGACCCCGCTAATGGGTGCTATGGAATCCCGGAATAGCCTGGCGGGTGCGCACGGCGATACAGTGGGCAAAGTCAGTGTTGCGTTGGGGGACTGGGGTGATTCCATGATCGGGGTGAGTTTTTTCTACTAGTGCTCTTCGTGGGCTGCTGGTATCCGGAATTGTTGATTGTGGCCGGCCGAATTGGGCTGCGATTGCGCAGGCGCCGAGTGGAGACGCCTGAGTTGTTCGTCGTTCCGGAACTACCGGTTCAACGAGGAGCCGCCACCACGCGGGTGCAGGTCGTGATCAACCCGCCGCAGAAGAACTTCGAGCTTGTTCGCGGCGCCTGACCAGGGAGAGCAGCGGAGCGGCCTTCGTCAGGCACTCCTGCCATTCCAGGTGCGGTTCGGAGTCGGCGGTGATCCCGCCGCCGACACCGAGCCACATGTGGCCGCAGTGGTACTCCAGCGTGCGGATGGCCACGTTCAGCTCGAGCCCGGCCACCGGTGACGCCATGCCGACCGCGCCGCAGTAGACCTCGCGGCCGGCGGCCTCCAGCTCGTTGATGATCTCCAGCGCGCGGATCTTCGGCGCACCGGTGACGCTGCCCGGTGGGAAGGTCGCCGCCAGGAGATCGGCGTCGGTGGCCGATTCGGGCAGGTTGCCTTCCACCGTGGACACCAGGTGCCAGACGCCGGGGTGCGGCTCGACGGCCAGCAACAGGGGAGTCGTCACCGACCCGGTCACGCAGATCCGGCCCAGGTCGTTGCGCACCAGGTCGACGATCATCACGTTCTCCGCGACGTCCTTCACCGAGCCGCGCAGCAGCCGTGCGTTGCCGTCGTCCTCCGGCCCGCGACGGGGCAGCGTGCCCTTGATCGGGCTGGAGATCACCCGGCGGCCGTGCCGGGCCAGGAACAGCTCGGGGGACAGCGAGGCCACCGCGCCCCAGTCGCCGGCCACATAGGCGGCGCGGGCCGGTTTGAGCCGGGCGCTCGCGGTCGCGAACAACTGCAGGGGATCGCCGTGGAAGTCCCAGTCGAACCGGGTGCAGATGTTGGCCTGGAAGATCTCGCCGCGGGCGATCTGCTCGACGCATCCCGCGACGGCCTCCAGGTGCGCGCGCTCGTCGGGTTCGGTCAGGTTCTCGATGTGCCAGGCGACGGGCGCCGGATCCGCTCCGAGCAGCAGGTCGGTGTACTGCCGGAAACGGGCTTCGGGCTGCTCACCGAGGCTCTCGAACCACCATTGGCCGCTCTCGTCCTGCCGCAGCACGTGGTCGGCCCAGCCCCAGGCCTGGTCGGGCAGGATTCGCCGTTCGCTGGGGAAGCCCAGGTAGCCGATCCAGCCGCCGCCCACCGCTCCGGGCGGCGCGTCGTCGATCGGTGGCTGGGTGAAGTCCGCAGGGCGCGCGGTGATGTCCACGTCCGGCGCGATGATCGCGCAGCCGCCGAACCAGTCACCGATCAACGCGGCGGGGCGCATCCCGGCGTGGTTCAGCCGCCGGAGTACCTGCTCCGGCGTCGCGCCACCCGGTAACCGCCGCGCCTCGACCCGCATGGCCCCATCATCGCCGCTGGCTGTCCGCTGCCCCAGGTCGCCCTGCTCACACCCGATAACCGCACGCTCTCATGCTCACATGGGCGCTTTACTCCCATTCAGTGAGAGCAAAGCGCCCATGTTCGCATTCAGGTCAGGCGTTCTCGCGCTGGAACGTCCGCGTGCCCAGATAGACGCCGAGGGCGGCGATGACCAGTGCCCAGAGGATGCCGGTGATCGTGCTCGACGAGGAGAAGTCGCCCAGGAACAGGCGACGCTCGGCGGTCACGATCCAGGAGAAGGGGTTGAACTTGGCGATGGTCTGCAGCCAGCCGGGGCCCGCGTTCATCGGCAGCATGATCCCGGATAGCAGCAGCACCGGGACCAGCAGCGTGTTCGCCAGCGGAGCCAGTGCGTCCTCACTCTTCAGCGTGAGGCCCATCGCGTAGCCGATGGCCGCCATGCCGGTGCACAGCACCACCAGCACGAGCATGCCCAGCAGCATCCCGCCGACCGGGGCGTCCATGCCGCCGAGGTAGCCGAAGAGCACCAGGATCGCCGCCTGCACGGTGAGCAGCGTGACGTCGCGGCCGACGCGGCCCAGCAGCAGCGCCGCACGGCTGACCGGGCTGACCCGCATCCGCTCGATCACGCCCGCCCGGTACTCGGCGATCAGGCCGAAACCCACGCCCATGAAGACGAACAGGCCGAGCTGCAGCAGGATCCCCGGGACGAACATGGTCTGCCACGGCTTGCCGGCGTACGCCGGGTCGGACTGCACGAACAGTTTGGTCAGCGGGCCGAACAGGAACAGGTACAGCACCGGCTGCAACAGGCCGATGAACACCCACACCGGGTTGCGCAGCGACTGCCGCATCGACCGGACGTAGATCAACCAGGTGTCGTGGAACACGCGCATCAGGCACCTTCCTCGGCGTCGCGCAGGCTACGGCCGGTCATGGCCAGGAAGACGTCGTCCAGCGTCGGCCGGTGCACGCCCACCGAGGCGAGACTGATGCCCTCGGCGTCCAGGTTGCGGAGCAAGGTGGGCAGCGCCTCGTCGCCCCGCGGGACCCGGAACCGCACGCTCTCCCCGTCGACGGTGAACTCGTGCGCGCCGTCCAGCCTCTTGGCCACGCTGACCGCGCGTTCGGCGCCCTCGGCACCGCCGTGCACGGACAGCTCGACCGAGTCGCCGGACACCTGTCGCTTCAGCTCGTCCGGCGAGCCCTCGGCGACGATCTGGCCCTTGTCGATGACCAGCAACCGGTCACACAGCGCGTCGGCTTCCTCCAGGTAGTGCGTGGTGAGGAAGACGGTCATGCCGTGGTCGGCGTTCAGCGAGCGGATGTGGTTCCACAGGTTGGCCCGGCTCTGCGGGTCGAGGCCGGTGGTCGGCTCGTCCAGGAACACCAGCTGCGGCGAGTGGATCAGGCCCATGGCGATGTCCAGGCGTCGCTTCTGCCCGCCGGAGAGCGTGCCGAACTTCCGCTTGTCCAGCCCGGCCAGGTCCAGTGCGGCGGCCAGTTCGCCGCCGCGTTGCTGGGCTTCGGCGTTGGACAGGCCGTAGAACCTGCCCTGCAGCGCGAGCTCTTCGCCGACGATCAGTTCGGGGGTGGAGCTGCCGCCCTGGCCCACGTAACCGATGGACCGGCGCACCGAGATCGGGTCGCTCGCCAGGTCGTGGCCGGCCACCGTCGCGGAGCCACTGGTCGGTTGGAGCAGTGTGGTCAGCATGCGCAGGGTGGTGGTCTTGCCAGCCCCGTTCGGACCGAGGAATCCGACGAGTTCGCCGGGCTCCACATCGAAGTCGACGCCGCGCACTGCCTCGACGGTCCCGGACCGGGTCTTGAAGGTGCGTGCGAGGCCCTTGGCGTGGATCATGGTCCCTCTCAGGCTGATACTTCAGCTGGTTAGTCAAATTTGAACTTGGGCAGTATCCGAAGCGCCCGCCCGGCTAGTCAACTTTGATTACCGAACCGTTACTGCGCCATTCGGCGGCCACCTGTGTGAGTGACGAGTTTGGTGCCGCTCCGTGATTCCGCCGATGGCAACATGGGCGCTTTTCTCTCACTGGACGAGAGCATGGCGCTCATGCTTCCCAAAGTGGGGCGGATGAGGGGGTCACTCGTGTGAGGGCCCGTGGTTGGGCGAGCGCTCGACGAAGTCGTAGGAGCCGGTCTGCATGCGCTTGATCAACGCCTTGGACCAGTCGGCCTGCGCGCGCATCAGCGCGATCCAGTAGTGGAACAGCTCCTGCACGTAGTCCGGCGTCTCGTTGCTGTGCCCGAGCGATTCCCGGGTGGACTCCGCCAGGTTGGCCTGGTGCTCCAGCTTCAGGACGCGGTTGCCGAAGTTGGTGATCTGCTCCTCGCGGGGCAACTGGGTCAGGAAGGCCACCGCGGCGGACAGTTCCGAGGTGGTCGCCTCCTCGTCCCACAGAATGTTGCGCAGGATCAGGAAGAACTCGGTCTCGCCCGACTTGGTGATCGTGTACTTGATCCGCTCCGGCCGGCCGGCGTCCGACTCGTCCACCGCGTCCAGCAGGCCGTCCTGGGTCATCTTCTTCAACGCGTGGTAGATCGACCCCGGCGCCGCGTTCGCCCACTTGTCCGCGCCCCAGGACTGCAACTCCTGACGCACCGCGTAACCGTGCACCGGCCCGCCCAGCTTCACCACACCGAGCACCAACAGCCGTGTCGCCGACATCGAGACAACCCATTCGCTAGACCGGAACCGTCATCCGTAGGCTAAAGGCCGTGAGTACTCCCGTTCTGGCCGCCGTGGCTTGGCCCTACGCCAACGGCCCCCGGCACATCGGCCACGTATCCGGTTTCGGCGTTCCCTCCGACCTCTTCGCCCGCTACATGCGAATGTCCGGGCACCCGGTGCTCATGGTCTCCGGCTCCGACGAGCACGGCACCCCCATCGCCGTCCAGGCGGAGAAGGAAGGCGTGTCGCCGCGCGAGCTGGTCGACAAGTACCACGGCGTGATCACCGAGGACATGCGTGGCCTCGGCGTCACCTATGACCTCTTCACCCGCACCACCACCGGCAACCACTACAAGGTGGTGCAGGAGCTGTTCCTGTCGCTGTACAAGAACGGCTACGTGATCGCCAAGACCGAGATGGGCGCGATCAGCCCGTCCACCGGCCGAACGTTGCCCGACCGCTTCATCGAGGGCACCTGCCCCATCTGCGGTTACGACGGCGCGCGTGGCGACCAGTGCGACAACTGCGGCAACCAGCTGGACCCGATCGAGCTGAAGAACCCGAAGTCGCGGATCAACGGCGAGACGCCGAAGTTCGTCGAGACCGAGCACCTGTTCCTCGACCTGCCCGCGTTCACCAACTCCATCGGCGCCTACCTCGGCTCCAAGTCCGACTGGCGGCCCAACGTCGTCAACTTCACCAAGAACCTGGTGAAGGATCTGCGGCCGCGCGCGATCACCCGGGACATCGACTGGGGCGTTCCGGTGCCCCTCGATGGCTGGCGGGACGCGCCGCTGAAGCGCTTCTACGTGTGGTTCGACGCCGTCATCGGTTACCTGTCGGCCAGCGTGGAGTGGGCCCGGCGCAGTGGCGAGCCCGATGCCTGGCAGCAGTTCTGGACCGACCCGTCGTCCGAGTCCTACTACTTCATGGGCAAGGACAACATCGTCTTCCACGCCCTCATCTGGCCCGCCTTGCTGCAGGGACAGAACGGCGCGGGGGACAAGGGCGGCGAGCCGGGATCCTTCGGCACGCTGAACCTGCCCACCGAGGTGGTCTCCAGCGAGTACCTGACGATGAGCGGCTCCAAGTTCTCGTCCTCTCGCGGTCAGGTCATCTACGTGCAGGACTTCCTGCGTGAGTTCGGCCCGGACATGCTGCGCTACTTCATCTCGGTGGCCGGCCCGGAGAACCAGGACACCGACTTCACCTGGGACGAGTTCGTCCGGCGGTCCAACTTCGAGCTGGCGAACGAGTGGGGCAACCTGGTCAACCGCTCGATCAACCTGGCGGTCAAGAACAACGGCGGCGTGCCGAAGCCGACCGCCATCCAGCCCGCCGACCAGGAACTGCTGAACACCGCCAAGGCGGCCTTCGACACCGTCGGTGGTCACCTGCGGCGCAACCGGTTCAAGCAGGGCGCCACCGAGGCCATGCGGGTCGTGGGCGCGGCGAACAAGTACCTGTCCGACCAGGAGCCGTGGAAGCTCAAGGAGGACACCGATCGCCGCGACACCGTGCTCTACACGGCGCTGCAGGTGGTCAAGGACGCGAACACGCTGCTGACCCCGTTCCTGCCGCACGCCGCGCAGAAGGTGCACGAGGCGCTCGGCGGCACCGGCGTGTGGGCGTCCCAGCCGGAGATCCGTGAGGTCACCGACCTCGACCGGGACGAGAAGTACCCGATCATCACCGGTGCCTACGCGGCCGAGCAGGCGAAGTGGGAGTCCACGCCGATCGAGGTCGGCAAGCCCCTGGTGAAGCCCACCCCGCTGTTCCCGAAGCTGGAGCCCTCGCTGGGTGAGACCGGGCCCGAATGGGCCCCGATCGTCAAGTGACCGACAGAGAACTGGCACCGGTACCGGAAGAGCCCCTTCCGGTACCGGCTGTCGACGCGCACACCCACCTGGACGCCTGCGGGGCCACCACGTCCGAGGGCGTCCGGGAGATGGTGGACCAGGCGAGTCAGGCCGGCGTCACCCGTGTGGTGACCGTGGCCGACGACATGGACTCGGCCCGGTTCGTGGTCCAGGCCGCCGCCTGGGACCCGCGGGTGTTCGCCGCCGTCGCGCTTCACCCGACCCGCACCTCGACCTTCGGCGAGGACGACCGCGCCGAACTGGAGAAGCTGGCCGCCGACCCGCGCTGCGTGGCCATCGGTGAGACCGGGCTGGACTACTACTGGGACTACGCGCCGCACGACGCCCAGCAGGAAGCCTTCCGTTGGCACATTGACCTGGCCAAACGCCTCGGCAAGCCGCTGATGATCCACGACCGGGACGCGCACGCGGACGTGCTCCGGATCCTGGAAGAGGAGACACCACCGGAACAGGTGATCTTCCACTGCTTCTCCGGGGACGCCGAGTTCGCCCGGCAGTGTGTCGATCGCGGTTACACGCTGTCCTTCGCCGGCACCGTGACGTTCAAGAACGCCAAACCTCTGCGCGACGCTGCGCTGGTTGTACCAGCGGAACAGTTACTCATTGAGACGGATGCACCCTTTTTGACGCCGCACCCTATGCGCGGAAGAGTGAACCGGCCATACTGCTTGGCGTACACGGCACAAGGTTTGGCTACTTTGCGTAACGAGAGTGTGGAAGAGCTGGTCACGGCGGCAACTTCGAACGCCGAACGGATTTTCCGCCTACGGGAGGTATGACGTTGTGAGCGGTCGGCACACATCACCTGTAGAGGTGAGTGCGGACACAGCTGACACCGTTGTATTTGCCAGGGACCTGATAGCCCGTTACGGTCCCGAATCTGGAAGCCGGGATGGGGATTTCCCCGGTGGGCCCAACGCTAAACGCGAAGACGAACAGTCCGGAGATTTTCCCGGACTCCCTGTGAGGGACGCGGCAGCCGGTACTGAGGTTGCGTTGGGTGTGAGTCACGAGTCGGAACGTTTGCGAGCCGACGCGCGCGCTCTCCATCATCCCCTGCCCGGAGGCACTACGACTGGACAGAAGGTGTCTCGACGCACGCCCGTTAGGGCAGCAGTACTCGCCGGCCTTGTCTTCCTGACTGGTGGTGGCGCTACCGCTATCGCCATGGACAAGTCCGTGACCCTTGAGGTCGACGGCGAGGAAATGCAGATCCACACCCTCGCTTCGACGGTGGACGGCGCGCTGGAAAGCGCGGGCCTGTCCGCTGCGGAGCACGACGCACTCGCTCCGGCGGCCGACACGAAGATCGACAGCGGCGGAACCATTTCGCTCAAGCGCGGTCGGCTGCTGAAGATGAAGCTCGATGGCAAGCCGCTCGAGCTGTGGACCACCGCTCTCACCGTGGATGACGCGCTGCGTCAGCTGGGCATGCGCGCCGACGGCGCGAAGATGTCGGCCGACCGGTCCCGCCGCATCCCGCTCGAAGGCATGGAACTCGAACTCCGCACCAGCAAGGTGATCACCGTGCTGGACGGCGGCGGACAACCGCGCACGATCCCCACGAACGCGGCCACCGTCGAAGAGCTGCTGCAGCAGATGAACCTCAAGCTGGACAAGGACGACCAGGTCAACCCGGGCGTCAAGAGTTCGCTGAAGAACGGCCTGTCGGTCGAGATCCTGCGCATCAGCATCGTCGAGAAAGAAGAAGACCAGGACGTCAAGGCGCCCGAAGAGAAGACCGATGACCCGGAGTCGCCCAAGGGCAAGATCACGGTCATCGAGCAGGGCGCGGACGGCAAGAAGCACGTCAAGCTGCGGATCACCTCCACCAACGGCAAGGTCACCAAGACCGATGTGCTGGCGGAGAAGGTGCTGACCGAGGCCAAGAAGCGGATCATCAAGGTCGGTACCAAGAAGGCCACCGCCCCCGGTGTGGGCAGCGGCGTCTGGGACCAGATCGCGCAGTGCGAGGCCACCGGTAACTGGGCCATCAACACCGGCAACGGTTACTACGGCGGTCTGCAGTTCGACGCGCAGACCTGGAACGCCAACGGCGGCGGCGCCTACGCCTCGCGGGCCGACCTGGCCAGCCGCGAAGAGCAGATCGCCATCGGCGAGAAGGTGCGCGCCCGCCGCGGCGGCTCCTTCAGCGCGTGGCCGGGCTGCCAGGCCAAGCTGGGCCTGCCGTAACCTGCTGCGTGTGACTGACAGCGACACATCGGCCGGGCCGGGGAGCATGCTCCTCGGCCCGGCCGACGTTCGTCGCCTGGCCGAATCGCTGGGCGTTCGACCGACCAAGAAGCTCGGCCAGAACTTCGTGCACGACGGCAACACGGTGCGCAAGATCGTCACC
Source organism: Pseudonocardiaceae bacterium YIM PH 21723 (assembly GCA_003600225.1). Lineage (GTDB taxonomy): Bacteria > Actinomycetota > Actinomycetes > Mycobacteriales > Pseudonocardiaceae > QZFT01. The sequence continues at coordinate 221,290 of QZFT01000067.1, read as the reverse complement.
GCCGCCGGCCTCGGGCAGGACGAGGTGGTTCTGGAGGTCGGCCCCGGCCTGGGATCGCTGACGCTGGCCCTGTTGCCCGCCGCCCGGCACGTGGTCGTCTGCGAGATCGATCCGGTGCTCGCCGGGCAGTTGCCGCTGACCGTGGCCGAGCGCGCCCCGGCCCTCGCCGATCGGTTGACCATCCACCTGGGCGACGCGCTGAAGGCCCGCGCCGAAGACCTCAGGACCCCGGACGGCGCCCTGCCGACGGCCCTGGTGGCCAACCTGCCGTACAACGTCTCCGTGCCGGTGCTGCTGCACCTGCTGGAGGAGTTGCCCACGCTGGACAAGGCGCTGGTGATGGTGCAGCAGGAGGTCGCCGACCGGCTGGCCGCCGGCCCCGGCTCCAAGGTCTACGGCATCCCCAGTGTGAAGGCCGCCTGGTACGGCGATGTGCGCCGCGCGGGCCCGGTCGGCCGCCAGGTGTTCTGGCCGGTGCCCAACGTGGACTCCGGCCTGGTCTCCTTCGCCCGGCGCCCCGTACCGTCCACAGTGGACCGCAAGCGGGTTTTCGCCGTGGTGGACGCCGCCTTCGCCCAGCGCCGCAAGACCCTGCGCGCCGCACTGGCCGGCTGGGCGGGCGGGGCGGTGGAGGCCGAGCGCCTGATCCGGGCCGCCGGCATCGATCCCGGTATCCGGGGCGAGCAGTTGACCATCGCCGACTACATCCGCATCGCCGAGGCCCGGTAACGGGTTCGCCGCCCTTCGGGTGTCCGCAACGGATGGCCGACTCATGGGCAACGCCGCGTACCACCCGCGCCACCCCCGGTGATCTTGCTGAATGTGGCCTTGGTTCGGTCAATCCGACCGGGAGCCACATTCACCGGCTTCTACCGAAGGAAAGCCACATTCAGCGGCCCAGCCGCACCCACCGGTAGCCCGCCGCTCTCCAGCAAGATCATCCGCCCAGTAGGCCCCGCCCCAATCCGGGGGCAGACCACCCACTTCCCAACCTACGCCGAATGGCGGCGGGTCAAAGGGGGAAGGGGAGATCTGGGGATGGGGCTAGCAGTTGTGGATAACTTACCCATATCGACGGTGGCTCAATTCGCTTAGTGTGATCGTTTAGTAGCACTGTGATATGCCGAACGATTCCCGCCTGAGCTGCGCAAATGGCTTGTAAATCGTGCGTGAAGCAGGTCTACTGACGCTATCCATCCGGAGCGGCTGAGAGACCTGGCTCGTTGACGCCGCAGCAACCACCGATCGTTCGGCAGGTGCTAAAGCCAGGACCGATGGGAGCACACCATGGGGCGTCTCAGGCTGCGTAAGCGCCGAGTGATCGATTTCTGCCGCCGTTCCGTTTCCGGCTGTCGCTGATCTTCTCGCGTCTCGAATCGCCTGCGCTGAAATATGCGTTTCCCTGCTCTGGGGTGTGCTCTGCATGGAGAAAAAATGATCACTGTTGAGAAGTTGACCAAAACTTTCGATACCGATTCCGGGCCGGTCCACGCGCTGAACGCGGTGGATCTGACCGTTCCCGCCGGACAGGTCTGCGCCGTGATCGGCCAGAGCGGTGCCGGCAAGTCCACCCTGGCTCGATGCATCGCGCTCCTGGAGCGGCCGACGTCCGGTGCGATCACCGTCGACGGACTGAACCTGACCGGGCTGCGCGGCGCGAACCTGCGGGCCGCCCGCAGGCAGATCGGCGTTGTGCCGCAAGGTGATTCGCTGCTCCGGCAGCGCACCGCCGCGGCCAATGTCGAGTTGCCGCTGGAGGCCGCGGGCCAGAGCAAGCTGGAACGGCGGCAGCGGGCCGCCGACCTGCTCGATCTGGTGGGCCTGGCCGACAAGCAGCGGGCCTACCCGGACCAGCTCTCCGGCGGGCAGCGCCAGCGCGTCGCCATCGCCAGGGCGCTGGCCGCACAGCCCAGCGTGCTGCTGGCCGACGAGCCGACCTCGGCACTGGACCCGGAGACGACCAACTCGGTGCTGCACCTGCTCGACCAGGTCAGCTCCGACCTGGGGGTCACCGTCCTGATCGTCACCCACGACATGGAGGTCGTCCGCAAGGCCTGCGACAGCGTGGCCGTGCTGGAAAACGGCTACGTGGTGGAGCACGGTGACGTGCTCGACCTGGTGGCCCAGCCGAACAGCCGGATCGGCGCGGCCCTGCTGCCCACCGGTGAGAGCGCGCTGGGCCGGGCCGACCGGCTCGGCAGCGCGCCGATCGCGCACGACCGGGTCGCCGACCTCGTGGTCGTCGGCTTCCACGCCGTCGGCACCCTGCTCGGCGAGGCCTCCAGCCGGCACGACGCCCGCATCGACCTGCTCGGCGGCGGACTGGCCCGGATCAGCGGCACACCGGTCGCCCGGTTCCGGATCGGCGTGCAGGCCGCCCGGCCCGACGCGGTCCTCGACTGGCTGGCCGACAACGGCGCCACCGTGTGTCCGACCAGCAGCGAGGTGGCGGCGTGAGCTACGACTGGGACACCCTGATCGGGGAACTCCAGACGACCACCGGCGAGACCCTGTACATGGTCCTGGCGAGCACGGTCGTCGCCGTCCTCCTCGGCACGCCGCTGGGGATCCTGCTGCACGTCACGGCACCGAACGGGCTCAACCCGCGTCCGGTCACCCACCAGGTGGTCGGGGCCGTGGTCGACGTGGTCCGTTCGCTGCCGTTCGTCGTGCTGCTGATCGCGTTGACCGAGGTCACTCACGCGATCGTCGGCACCTCCATCGGCAGCACCGCCTCGATCGTCCCGCTGGCGATCGGCGCCGTGCCGTTCTTCGGGCGCCTCGTGCAGAACGTGCTGCGTGAGGTCAACGCCTCCGTGGTGGAAGCGGCGATCACCACCGGCGCCACCCGAGCGAAGATCGTGCGCAGCGTGCTGCTGCGCGAATCCGCACCCGGCCTGGTCGCCGCCGTCGGCGTCACCGCGGTCGCCCTGCTCGGCTACTCCGCCGTCGCCGGCCTGCTCGGTGGCGGTGGCCTCGGCGACCTCGCGATCCGCAAGGGCTACCAGGGCTACGACAACACGGCGCTCTACATGTCCGTCGCCGTACTGGGCGTGATCGCCCTGATCCTGCAGTTCGTCTTCGACTTCGCGGCCCGCGCCATCGACAAGCGCCGCAGCGCCGCAATCTGATTCAGGGGAGAGAGAAATGAAGATCAAGCTAGTTGCCGCTGTCGCCGCTCTGGTTGCGAGCCTGGCGGCCTGCGGTGGGGGAACCGCCGACGCGGACACGCTGGTCGTGGGTGCCAGCCCGAAGCCGCACGCCGACATTCTCAAGTTCGCCAAGGGCGAGCTGGAGAAGAGGGGCGTGAAGCTGAAGATCACCGAGATCACCGACTACAACGTGCCCAACAAGTCCCTCGCCGACAAGAGCCTGGACGCCAACTTCTTCCAGCACCTGCCGTTCCTGAAGAAGTTCGAGGAAAGCCCCAACGGCACCAAGCTGGAGCCGATCGTCCCGGTGCTCATCGAACCGCTGGCCGGCTACTCCGCCACGCTGAAGTCGATCAAGGATGTGCCGGAGGGCGCCAAGGTGGCCATCCCGAACGACCCGTCCAACGAAGGTCGCGCGCTGGCCCTGCTGGCCGGCGAAGGCCTGATCAAGCTCAAGGACGGCGTCGGCACCAGTGCCCGGCTCTCGGACGTCACCGAGAACCCGAAGAAGCTGAACTTCCTGGAGCTGGAGGCCGCCCAGCTGCCACGCAGCCTGTCCGACACCGCGTTCTCGATCATCAACGGGAACTTCGCCCTGCAGGCCAAGCTGGACCCGAAGTCCGCACTGGTCGCCGAGAAGGGCAAGGACAACCCCTACGCCAACTACCTGGTCACCCGGCCGGAGCTCAAGGACGACAAGCGCATCAAGGCCCTCGCGGAGGTGCTGTCCTCGCAGGCCGTCAAGGACTACATCACCAAGACCTACGACGGCACTGTGCTCCCCGCCTGAGTGATTTCCGGTTAACGGACGGTGGCGCCCGGATCTCCGCGTGGTGGCGGAGCCGGGCGCCACACCCGTTTTGTCCGCAGGCCAGCAGCCGATGCGTGGCGTGACCACGTAGGCTCTGCGATGTGCTTGCCGTCGTTCCCGCACCCGTCACGGTCCGCGTCCCGGCCAAGGTGAATCTGCACCTTGGTGTCGGAGACCTCCGTAAGGACGGCTACCACGACCTGGTCACCCTCTTCCAGGCCCTGTCCCTGACCGACGAGGTCACCGTCGCGATCGCCGACGACCCCGGCGTCGAGGTACACGGGGAGAGCGCCGACCAGGTGCCCACCGGAGCCTCCAACCTGGCCTGGCGGGCCGTGCAGGCCCTGGCGGCCCACGTCGGCCGGGACCCGGAGGAGCCCAAGGTGCGGGTGGTCATCCGCAAGGGCATCCCCGTCGCGGGCGGCATGGCGGGTGGCAGCGCCGACGCGGCGGCCACGCTCATCGCGCTCACCTCGCTGTGGAAGCTGGAGATCTCCCGCGAGGAGCTGTCCGGTATCGCGGCCAAGATCGGCAGCGATGTCCCGTTCTCCATGATGGGCGGTACCGCCCTGGGCACCGGCCGGGGCGAACGCCTGGTCCCGGTGCTGAGCAGGCACACCTACCACTGGGTGATCGCGCTGGACCGGCGTGGCCTGTCCACCCCCGAGGTCTACGGCGAACTGGACCGGCTCCGTGCCGAGGGCAAGCCCCCGCGGGTCGGCGACGTGGAACCCGTACTCGAAGGCCTGGCCTCCGGCGACCCCCGCCAGCTCGCGCTGCTGCTGGGCAACGACCTGCAGGCCGCCGCCATCTCACTGCGCTCCTCGCTGCGCCGCACCCTGCGGGCCGGCGTCGAGGCGGGCGCGCTGGCCGGCCTGATCTCCGGTTCCGGCCCCACCTGCGTCTTCCTCTGCTCCGATGCCGACGCCGCGGTCCGGGTCGCGTCCGAGCTGGCCGGCGCCGGCGTGGCCCGCAGCGTGCGGGTGGCGCACGGCCCGGTGCCCGGTGCGCGGATCGTGCCCACCGAGGACCCGAAGGCCACCCCGCCCGAGGTCCACGCCTAGGCCCGGTTCGGTCGTGTATTCGATCAACAGACGGCCGACTACGATCGACCTATCATGGTGAATCTGGTCAATCTGGAGTCCGTCTCCAAGTCGTTCGGTGTGCGGCCACTGCTCAACGGCGTCTCCCTCGGGGTGAACGCCGGCGACCGCATCGGTGTTGTAGGCCTCAACGGCGGTGGCAAGACCACCCTGCTCGAGGTTCTGGCGGGCCTGGAGCCGCCGGATGACGGGCGGGTCAGTCAGACCGGCGGCCTGCAGATGGCCGTGGTGACCCAGCGGACCCAGCTCAAACCGGACGCCACCGTCCGCGAATCGATCTTCGACCCGCTGGGCATGACCGAGGAACACCAGTGGGCGGCCGATGCCCGGGTGCGGTCCATTGTGGATGGTCTGGGGATCTCCGCGCTGGGGCTGGACTCGCTGGTCGGGCCGATGTCCGGTGGCGAGCGCCGCCGGGTCGCCCTCGCGGCCGCGCTGGTCCAGGACCTCGACCTGATCGTGCTGGACGAGCCCACCAACCACCTGGACGTCGAGGGCGTGCAGTGGCTGGCCGAGCACCTGATCGCCCGGCGAGCCGCGTTGATCGTGGTCACCCACGATCGGTGGTTCCTGGACACCGTGTGCACCCGGACCTGGGAGGTCGTCGGCGGCAACGTCGAGCAGTACGAGGGCGGCTACGCCGACTGGACCTTCGCCAGGGCGGAGCGGGCCCGGCTGGCCAACACCCTGGAGGAGAAGCGGAAGAACCTGGCCGCCAAGGAGCTGGCCTGGTTGCGCCGCGGTGCCCCGGCCCGGACCTCGAAGCCGCGCTACCGGATCGAGGCCGCCGAGGCGTTGATCGCCGACGTGCCTCCGCCGCGGGACAAGGTCGAGCTGATGAGCTTCGCCAAGCGGCGGCTCGGCAAGACCGTGATCGACCTGGAGAACGTCGACCTGACAATCGGCGACCGGACCCTGCTGACCGACCTGACCTGGCAGATCGGGCCCGGCGACCGGGTCGCGATCGTCGGCGTGAACGGCTCGGGCAAGACCACCCTGCTGCGCATGCTGGCCGGGGAGACCGAGCCGGTCACCGGCAAGCGGATCCAGGGACAGACCGTGCGGCTGGCCCACCTCACCCAGGAACTCCTGGACCTGCCCGCCAAGCTGCGGGTGCTGGAAGCGGTCGAGGAGATCGCCAGCCGGGTGACCCTGGGCAAGCAGGAGCTGTCCGCCTCGCAGCTGGCCGAGCGGCTGGGATTCCCCGCCAACCGGCAGTGGACCCCGGTCGGTGACCTGTCCGGTGGCGAGCGCCGCCGGTTGCAGCTGGTCCGGCTGCTCATGTCCGAGCCCAACGTGCTGCTGCTGGACGAGCCCACCAACGACCTGGACATCGACACGCTGCAACAGCTGGAGGACCTGCTCGACTCCTGGCCGGGCACCCTCGTCGTCGTCTCGCACGACCGCTACCTGGTGGAACGGGTCACCGACCAGGTCGTCGCCCTGTTCGGCGACCAGCAGCTGAGCAAGCTGGTGGGCGGCATCGACGAGTACCTGCGCCGTCGCGCGGCGCTGATCTCCACGCCGGCCGAGGTGTCCGCGGAGCCCAAGGTGGAGCGCATCAGCAACGCCGCGGATGTGCGGGCGGCCCGCAAGGAGCTGTCGAAGCTGGAACGGCAGCTGGAGAAGCTCGGTCAACGGGAGACCAAGCTGCACTCGGCGCTCGCCGAGGCGGCCACCGAGCCGGATCGGCTGCTCAGCCTGGATGCCGAGCTGCGCACGCTGCTGGGCGAGAAGGAGGAGCTGGAGCTCCGCTGGATGGAAGTAGCCGATCAAGCAGAAGGCTGAACTTCGTCAAGACTCCCCTTGGTGACCGGCAGCACGTATCTTGGCGGCTGTGAGCGATTTCATGTCGTTGTTGCTGGCCACCGCCACTGTCGACGGACCGGCCGCCAAGGGGATCACCACCGGAGAACCGGAGAACCCGGTTCGCAGGACGTGGGCGGAGGTGCACACCGAAGCCCGGCGAATGGCCGGATCTCTGCAGGTCAGAGGACTGGGCCTCGGTGACGCCATCGCCGTGCTGGCCGGTGAGCCCGCATTGATCGCCCCGGCGGTGCAGGCCGCCTGGCTGACCGGGGCCAGCGTGACCATGCTGCACCAGCCCACCCCGCGTACCGATCTCGGTGAATGGGTCGCGGACACGCTGCGGGTGCTGGGCATGATCGACGCCAAGCTGGTGTTGCTCGGCGCCCCCTTCGACCAGCTGGCGCCGGTGCTGCAACAGAACAACATCGACTTCACCCTGCTCACCGAGCTCGGCGATGGTGAGCCCGCCGACGTGTCCGGAGCCGCGGACATCCCGGAGGACACCTCGCTGGTGCTGCAGCTGACCAGCGGCTCCACCGCGGATCCCAAGGCGGTGCGGATCACCCACGGGAACGCCCACGCGAACCTGGAGGGCATGCGGGTCGCCGCCGCGCTGGACCTGGACAACGACGTCATGGTGTCCTGGCTGCCGCTGTTCCACGACATGGGCATGATCGGGTTCCTGACCGTGCCCATGGTCTACGGCATCGAACTGGTCAAGGTCACCCCGCTGGACTTCCTGAAGGCCCCGCTGCTGTGGGCGGAGCTGATCACCCGGTACCGGGGAACGGTCACCGCCGCGCCGAATTTCGCCTACGCGCTGCTGGCGCGCCGGCTGGCCGGATCCGACGCGAGCTACGACCTGTCCAGCATGCGCATCGCGTTGAACGGCGCCGAACCCATCGATCCGACCGCGGTGCGATCCTTCGAGGAGGCGGGCGCCCGGTTCGGTATGTCCGCGAACGCGGTGTTCCCGGCGTATGGCATGGCCGAGACCACCCTGGCGGTGTCCTTCGCGCCGCCCGGCACCGGCATGCGGGTGGACCGGGTGGACGCCGAGCATCTGGAGGCCAAGCGGCAGGCCGTGCCCAGCGTGGAGGAGGGGGCCAGGGCCTTCCCGCTGCTCGGTGAGCCGGTACCCGGTCTGGAGGCTCAGGTGGTCGACGAGGACGGTCGCGTCCTGGCCGACCGCGAGGTCGGTCAGCTGCGGCTGCGTGGTGCCGCGGTCGCGCCGGAGTACCTCACGGTGGACGGCACGCAGCCCATCCGGGGCGCCGAGGGCTGGATGGACACCGGCGACCTCGGCTACACGGTCGACGGCCAGCTCGTCGTCTGCGGCCGGATCAAGGACGTGATCATCATGGGTGGGCGGAACATCTACCCGACGGACATCGAGCGGGCCGCCGGTTCGGTGGAGGGTGTGCGCACCGGCAACGCGGTGGCCGTCCGGCTGGACGCCGGCAGCCGTCGCGAACGCTTCGCGGTGGCCGCCGAGTCGGCCCAGGCAGCCGACGAGACCGTGGTCGCGACCATCCGCAAGGAGATCGCCGCCCGCGTCCTGGACGCCGTCGGCGCCCGCCCGGCCTCGATCCTCGTCCTGCCCACCGGCTCGCTGCCCAAGACCCCCAGCGGCAAGCTCCGCCGAGCCGCCGCCCGCGACCTCTTCGACGAGTAACCCGACGAGCAGTCCGACGAGCAGTCCGACGGGTTGTCCACAGCCCCACCAACTATCCACAGCCCTCCCCGCCCAACCCGGCGGGGAGGGCATTTTCCGCTAGGTTGGAATCAGGGGAGCCCCCGGGTGGGTGGGGGAATGTCCGCTGGAAGTTGATCAAACTGGCCTTGATCGAACCGGGGGAGCCGTGGGCGGAGAGCCGAGCGTGGTGCTGGAGGCGTTCTATCAGGCGATGCTCGGCCTGGACGCGGACGCGCTGGCCGATCTGCACGCGCCGGACGCGGTGTTCGAGTTCCCGCTGCTGGCGCCGAACCGCCCGGAGCGCTACGTGGGCAGGGAGGAGATCAGGGCCGGGTTCCGGGCCGTCTGGTCGGCCGCGCCGGTCCGGGTGAACCGGATCGAACGGGTCTCGCTGAACCAGAGCACCGACCCCGAGGTGATCATCGCCGAGCAGCTGGCGCACGCCACGCACACCGGCACCGGAGCGGAAATATCCCTTCCATCCCTGCTCATGCTGCGTGTTCGAGCCGGTAGCATCGTTCATGTCCGTGATTACTCGGATGCGTTACGTAGCGCCCTGGAACTCGGCAGGCTGGCTGACATGATCAACAGCCTGACCCCGGGTGCCGACCGCAATGCGCACTGAGATGATCATGTAGCCCCGGTTGAGCGATCCTCTTCCGGCTGCCGCTTGTGGTGTCGTCACGCCTTATCAGGGCGAGAGGGAACTCTGACCCGCAGTCAGCTTTCTGAACAAGCGGTACCGGTCAAGGCCGGGGGCAAACAGGTGAACCAGGCCCGCTCGGGCTGCTGGTGAACGTGCGGTGATGGGAATGTGAAATCGGAGAGTGCTCGGACTGCTACTCGGTGTGCATACCCGAGTCGGCCGGGACACTTCCGCCACTCCAGTCCATCTCCAGCACAGACGTGGAGGATGCTTGCCATGACAGATCACAGTTCCACCGCCGTTGTCGAGGCTGAGACCGCCGAGGTCGAGTCGGCGCCGTTGCCGACTCCCAGCGAGCTCTACCTGCGTGCCAACGGCTGGGGCGGCCGCCGCCAGGAGGACCCCTGGTTCCCCGCACAGCGCCGTCGTGCCGACATGATGCGTTAGTGAAGCTGGTTCTGCGCGTCGATCAGGCCTTTGACCAGCAGTAGCTCGACCGCGTCGGCGCAGTCGCCGATGCCGAAGGCCAGCTCCTTGCGCTCCACCGTGGAGAAATCCCTGAGTACGTAGTCCGCCGGATCCATCCGACCCGGTGGACGGCCGATACCGAAGCGAACTCGCAGGTAGTCGCGGGTGCTCAGGGATTTGGAGATCGACCGCAGCCCGTTGTGCCCGCCCTCGCCGCCACCCTGCTTCAGCCGGATGGTGCCGAAGTCCAGGTCGAGCTCGTCGTGGATGACGATCACGCTCGCGGGCTCGACCTTGTAGAACCGGGCGGCGCCGGCCACCGGGCCGCCCGAGACGTTCATGAATGAGCGCGGCTTGGCCAGCACCACGCGGGTGCCGGCCAGCCTGCCTTCGACGATCTCGGCGCCCGACTTGTGGGCTTTGAACCGGCCACCGGCGCGGTCGGCCAGTTCATCCAGCACTAGGAAGCCGATGTTGTGCCGGTTGCCCACGTACTGCGGGCCTGGGTTGCCGAGTCCGACGATCAGATGCAGCTCATCACTTGCCACGGTTGGAGAACTCCTGGCGCAACTCGTCGAGCAGGCCCTCGATCTCCTCGGGCAGGTAGCCGCGGCGTAGCAGGCCCGCCCGGTTGAACAGCGTGGACCTGATCTCCTTGGAGGTCAGCTTGCCCTTGCCGTCCAACGCGTTGGCGGCGCGCTCCAGGAACGCGTCCACCTCGCCACGCTTGTAGGTATCCGATCCGCCCCGCACCAGGGTCAGATCCAGAGCGCGAACGTCATTTCCGGTGCGGAACCGGGTCTCCCGCAGGCGCGGGATCATCCGGGTGACGTCTTTTCGCTCTTCCATCTCCGACTGGACGTGGTCGAGGAATGCGTCGACCTCGTGCTCGTCGTATCCACGGGGGCCGACGGTGGGCTTGGAAAACTTCACATCCCGGATATCGTCGGCAGAGAGCTGCTGATAAGCCGGGAGCTCGCCTCGCAAGCTCGCCTCCAGCAGCTCCAGGAAGGCGTCCACCTCGTCGATGTTGTAGCCACGGTAGCCGATCGGAGGCTTACCGAAAGCGACGTTGCGGACGTCATCGGGGCTGAGCGCCATGACTGTGAACTCCTTACATCACGCGGCGCGCCGTTCCGGAGAACGACGCGCCACGCAAGCATGCCCGACGTCGTGGGCACATCACAAAAACCGCTGATTAAGCCTCTGCGCCTTCGGTGGCTTCCTCGGCGCCGGCCTCGGAGCCGGTGTCGGCGGTCTGCGCCTCGTTGACCCGGAGGATCAGGGTCTCGGGGTCGGCGATCAGCGAGGTGCCCTCGGGCAGGGTGATGTCGGAGGCGTGGATCTGGGTGCCGGCGGTGGCGCCCTCGATGGAGAGCTCGATCTGCTCGGGGATGTTCAGCGCGTCGGCCTCGACCTGCAGCTCGGTGAGCTCCTGGGTGACCAGGGTGCCGGAGGCGGTGGTGCCGGTGACGACCAGGTGGACGTCGATGGTGACCTTCTCGCCACGCTTCACGACGAGCAGGTCGACGTGCTCGATGTAGTTCTTGATCGGGTGAGTGACGACCGTCTTGGTCAGCGCCAGCTCGTTCTTGCCGTCCAGGTCCAGGCTCAGCACCGCGTTGGTGCCGTGCTCACGAAGGACGCGGGCGAACTCCAGCGACGGCAGCGACAGGTGCTGCGGGTCGGTCCCGTGGCCGTACAGGACGGCGGGAATCTTTCCGGCGCGACGGGTGCGGCGGGCGGCACCCTTGCCGAACTCGGTGCGCGATTCTGCGGCAAGACGTACCTCGGACACGGTGCTGCTCACTTTCGATAGACGCCAGGCGATGCGGAACAAGCGAGGTTGTTGGTTGGCTCTCAGCGGTTGGGCGCTCAAGGGCTACCGATACGACGGACAGCAAGCGGCCACTACAACCGCCGCGCAGATCACGTCGGGCAGACCGGCCCAACCTCTCCGAGGCAACCCAGCAAGTGTAAGCCGCGAATCTTCCACCACCGAATCGGGGTACTTGTCCCCACAGTCGATCACCGGTAGTAGGCCCGCGATCCACAGGGGCGAGAGCCGTCCACAGATGCGGTCGGATGGATCTGCTGGGCGGCAGCGGTGGAGCATGGTGGTTGGCATGACCATCGATGACCCCTGGTGGGAGCCACTTCTTGAGTACGACGGCCTCTTGCTCCGCGGCAAGGCTTTGGCACACATGGATCCGGACAAGATCCTGATAGCGGTGCGCTCGGGCCGGTTACGCCGAGTTCAGCGTGCCGTGTATCTACCGAGTGATCGGCCAGATACTCCATTGGTGCGAGCCAGAGCCGCGGTGCTCAGCAGCGGAGTGCCGCGTGCTGTGGCGAGTCACGGGACTGCGGCGAAGGTTCACGGGATCGAGCTTGTTCAGCCGGGTTCAGCTGAAGACGTCCTGGTTGATAACGCGGTGCGCCGGAACGACCGCAAGCTGCTCCGGTTCCATCGCCGAGCCCTGGGCCCAGGCGAGGCCGAGGTCATTGGGGGCGTGCCGGTTACCACCATTCCACGGACACTTGCCGATCTCGCCGCCGATGAGGAGAGGCTGCTGGCGGTTTACGCCTTGGACAGTGCGATCCGTGGCGGCTTGTGCACGACAGATGACGTTTCGGTGGTGCTGACGAATTGGCGTCCTGCCAAGTCGGCCATCCGGGTGCGTCTGCGTCTGCAGGAATCGGATGGACTCGCTGAGTCGCCATTGGAGACTGCCGGTCGTCTGGCGCTGCGGGACGCCGGCCTGCCGTTGCCCACCGCGCAGTTCCAGGTGTGGGAGCAGGATGGAACTCTGGTCGCGAGGCTGGACGCGGCCTATCCGGAACAGAAGATCGGCATCGAGTTTGATGGCGCCTCGGTTCATGACCAGGTCCCCGCACTGTTTCGTGATCGCCATCGGCAGAACGCGTTGGGTCGCCTCGGGTGGCACGTTCTCCGTTTCACCTGGTGGGACGTGATGCGCAACCCGGCGGCGTTCGTTGACGCAATCCACCGGACATTGGCTGATCGGTGAGAAATCAGGGCGATGCGGGGTTAGAGACAAAAACAGGCCTTGTTTTTGTCTCTAACCCCGCACATCGCAACTCCGAGAGTGACCAGGTCATCTTCAAGATGGATTCGGGGTCCCGAATCCATCTTGAAGATGTCAAAGTCGCCGAACAATCAAGTCGAGCCCGGCGCCAATGCCCAGGGTTAGGCGGAGCCGCCGAAGAGGGAGGTTACGGAGCCGTCCTCGAAGACTTCCTGGATGGTGCGCGCCAGGAGGGGGGCGATGGAGAGCACGGTCATGTGCGGGAAGCGCTTCTCCTCCGGGATGGGGAGGGTGTTCGTGAAGATCACTTCACGGGCGCCGCAGTTGGCCAGGCGTTCGGGGGCGGGCCCGGAGAGGATGCCGTGGGTGGCCGCGATGACCACGTCGGACGCGCCCTCTTCCTTGAGCTGAGCCGCCGCCTTGGCGATGGTGCCGCCGGTGTCGACCATGTCATCGATGACGACGCACAGCCGGCCCTTGACGTTACCGACCACGCGGTTCGCCACGACCTCGTTGGGCCGGGAAGGGTCGCGGGTCTTGTGGATGAACGCCATCGGGGTGCCGCCGAGCAGGTCGGCCCACTTCTCCGCCAGCTTGGTGCGGCCCGCGTCCGGCGAGACCACGGTGATCTCCTGGCCGCCGTAGTTCTTCTTGATGTAGTCGGCCAGCACGAAGATGGCGAACATGTGGTCCACCGGACCGTCGAAGAAGCCCTGGATCTGGGCGGTGTGCAGGTCGACGGTCATGATCCGGTCGGCGCCCGCGGTCTTGAACAGGTCGGCCACCAGGCGCGCCGAGATGGGCTCGCGGCCCAGGTGCTTCTTGTCCTGCCGGGAGTACGGGTAGAACGGCAGGATCGCGGTGATCCGCTTGGCCGACGCCCGCTTCAGGGCGTCGACCATCAGCAGTGCCTCCATCAACGACTTGTTGATGGGCTCACACATGCTCTGGATGATGAACGCATCGCAGCCACGGGCCGATTCCTCGAACCGGACGTAGATCTCCCCGTTGGCGAAGTCGTACGCCGACTGCGGGGTGACCTTCACGTCGAGCTGCCGGCCCACCTCTTCGGCGAGGTCGGGATAGGAACGCCCTGAAAAGAGCATCAGGTGCTTCTTCGGTGTGGCCGCGATGGTTACGTTCATCAGTCCTCTTCAGTAGCCGAGCTGTTCAGCGCACGGGTCGCGGCCTGGTCCGCAGCGCTTCCTGGGCGCTTGCGGGCCACCCACCCTTCGATGTTTCGCTGCGCACCCCGGGCCACCCCGATGGCCCCTGGCGGGACGTCCTGGGTGATCACGGAGCCGGCAGCTGTGTAGGCGCCGTCTCCGATGGTGATCGGCGCTACGAACATGTTGTCTGCACCTGTGCGGGCATGAGACCCCACAAAGGTGTGGTGTTTGTTCACCCCGTCGTAATTTACGAACACCGTAGCTGCACCGATGTTCGTGTGCTCGCCAATCGTGGCGTCCCCCACGTAGGAAAGGTGTGGGACCTTACTGCCAGCGCCGATGTCCGCCTTCTTGGTTTCGACGAACCCGCCCAGCTTCGCCTTCCGGCCCAGCTTGGTGCCGGGTCGCATGTAGGTGAACGGACCCACCTCGCACTCCGGTCCGACCTCCGCGCCGATGCCGTGCGCCCGGTACACGTGCGCCCCTTCGCCGACCACGCAGTCGGTCAGCGTGGTGTCCGGTCCGACGATCGCACCGGTGGCCACCGAGGTGGTGCCACGCAGCTGCACGCCGGGCTCCACGAGCACGTCCTGGGCCAGGGTCACGTCGCAGTCCAGCCACACGGACTGCGGGTCGATGAAGGTCACGCCAGCCCGCTGCCACTGCTCGACGAGGCGCCGGTTCAGCTCGGCGCCCAGCACCGACAGCTGCACCCGGTCGTTCACGCCCTCCACCAGCCACGGGTCCTCGCAGATCACCGCGCCGACCTGGTGACCGTCGCCGCGCGCGATGGACAGCACGTCGGTCAGGTACAGCTCACCCTGCGCGTTGTGCGAGTTCAGCCTGCCCAGCGCGCCGGAGAGCACGGCGGCGTCGAACGCGTACACGCCGGAGTTGATCTCCCGGATGGCCAGCCGCTCGGCGGTGGCGTCCTTGTGCTCGACGATCTCCGCGACGCCACCGTTGGCGTCCCGCACGATCCGGCCGTAGCCGGTCGGGTCCTCGACCTCGGCGGTCAGCACGGTGACCGCGTTACCGTTGGCGCTGTGCGCGTCCACGAACTCGCGCAGCGTCGCGCCGTCCAGCAGCGGCACGTCGCCGTAGGTCACCAGCACGGTGCCCGAGATGTCCGAGGGCAGTGCGGCCAGGCCGCACTGCACGGCGTGACCGGTGCCGAGCCGCTGCTCCTGCACCGCGGTGAGCACGTCCCGCTCCAGTCGCTTGCCGACGCCGGTCAGGTACTCGGTCACCGCCTCGCGGCCGTGTCCGGTGACCACCACCAGGTGATCCGGGGCCAGCTGATCGGCGGCGATCACCGCGTGTTCGACCAGGGCGCGGCCGGCCAGCTGGTGCAACACCTTCGGGGTGGCCGATCGCATCCGGGTGCCTTCACCGGCAGCGAGCACGATCGAGGTCAGGGGCGCGGACATGCAGATCCCTTCTGAGGGGCAAAGACAAAGCTGATCCTACGACGCGGTGCGGGGCAACAGAGTCGGGGCGTGGCCACCCCGATTGTTGTTGTGCCCAGCCTGTTCCGGCATCGTGGAGAGGCTGCCGCGGACCGCGACGACGCGGCTGCCGCCCTGCCGTTTGGCCAGGTACATCGCCTCGTCGGCGCGGGACAGCACCTCGGCGCTCGGTTCGTGCGCACGGACCGGCACGACACCGACGGACAGCGTCACGTTCCGGGACAGCGAGGTCGGCAGCGCGGCGACGGCGTAGACCGCGCGCTGCAGAGCCGCCTCGGCCGCGTTCAGCGTGGCGCCCGGCAGCAGCACGACGAACTCGTCGCCGCCGTAGCGGCACACCGTGTCGTCGGTGCGCAGCGCGTCGCGCAGGGTGCAGGCGACGATGCGCAGCACGTTGTCGCCCTCGGCGTGCGAGTGCCGGTCGTTGACGCCCTTGAAGCCGTCCATGTCGACCAGCGCCACCGCCATCGGGGTGCCCGCGGCCTGCGCGATCACCCCCTGGATGGCGTCGTCCAGCGCCCGGCGGTTGGGCAGGCCGGTCAGCGGGTCCTGGAACGCCTGCGCGGTGATCGCGCCGTGTTCCCTGGTCAGCCGCTCGTGCTCCAGCCTGGTCAGCAGGGTGGCGATGCGGGCCTCGCGCAGCGCCCACAGCTCGCTCTCCAGCTCGGTGGCGTAGTGGGCCAGCGCGGCGCTGGTCTCCTGGCCGCCGTCGGTGCCCGAGAGCCGGGCGAACTCGCGGACCAGGGAGATGCGCAGCGTCGGCTCGGAGGTGTCGTCGTCCAGGTGCTTGCGGGTGCTGGCCAGCACCTGCGCCGCCTCGCGGGGCCGGCTGGCGTTCTCCAGGCAGCGGGCGAGGCCGATGGACACGACGATCAGTTCCCGGGCGTACATGGAGTCGCCGAGCAGTTCGTACAGCGAGTCGATGTGCAGCTCGCCGGGGTGGGCGAGTGCCCGGGCGGCGCCGAGGATCGGCACCTGCGCGCAGGCGGGGCGGTCGTCGCGGCGGGGGAACAGCGAGTCCCGCCACGGTCCCTCGACGGCGATGGCGATGGCCGACGCGGTGGCGAACCGGTCGGCGGCCTCCACGACCTTGCCGACGCGTTCCAGGCGCAGTCCCCAGCCGATCAGCAGCCGACATCGGTTGATCAGGTGGACCGAGATCTCGTGTGGCCCGCCGCTTTCCCGGACCCAGTGGTGCGCCCGGGCCATGACCTCGTCGGCCAGCTCGTAGACGCCGAGCTGGGTGAGCACGGTGCCGATGTCCACCAGCACGGTGGCCAGGATGCGTTCCCAGGTGCGCTGCTGGCCCAGCCAGGTGTCCGGCAGCAGGTTCTCGTCCAGCATGGCGAGCGCGATGGCGGCCTCGGTGAGCGCGCCGTCCTCGCTGCCGGACTGCAACGCCCGGCGGCCGCGCAACGCGTGCGCGCCCGCTTCCAGGACCAGCAACCCATGCCTGCGTGAGTGCATGAGCAGCTCATCCAGCAGCGGATCGGCGGCTTCGACCAGTGCGGGGATGAAGATGCGGATGTTGGCGCAGCTGCGGAGCATCTGGCCGACCACTTTGGGTTCACCGCGGCGGCGGGCCTCTTCGAGCAGGGCGTCGGTCTCCCGGGCCGCCGAAAGCTGGGCCTCGTGTTCACTGCGCTGGGCGATCGCCACGAGTTCGCGGGTACGGCCCAGCAGCCAGGCGTCGGATAACTCGGCCAGCCGGGGAGGCGTGATGTCCACCCCTGCCGTCAGGCCGAACACGTCGTGGTGCAGGAGTAACACCCCCTCGCCCAACTCACCGTATGCCGCCAAGGACGCTGTGTGAGAGCTCCCCCGCCAGGATTCGAACCTGGTCTATTTGAACCAAAATCAAAGGTGCTGCCAGTTACACCACGGGGGACCGGGGCTTGCCCTGCCCAGGCTACCCGCCGGCACATCGTTCCATGAGCCGGGTCTGACAGGCGCCATGCACCACTCAACTGGCCGCCATTCCTACCCCGACGGCGCAAGCGGAGCAGGGCCGAGTTTGCGCCTGGGTGACCGTCCGACGTCCGGATGTCATCTGGCAGTACGCATTCAAGCAAACTTCCGAGGTCTTGACGAGCTACCTATATCGGATCGTTTCGCCAACGGAGAACCATTTGCCCATCCGGCTGCGAATGCTGGGGGACCGCACCACCGACACGCCCGGGAACTGCCGACACGCTGTGACTTCGCCACAGAGGGGTGACGGGGAGGAGAACCTTACTTACGCTTGCGTAGGTTACGGTTCCGTAGCCGTAGGTTAAGCCCCCCGAGTCCCCGGCTCCAGGCCGCAGAAATCTGAGGTAGCAATCCCATGACCATTGCAACCGAAGCCGCGACGAAGCCGGACGCACCCGGCAAGAGCGCCAAGCCGATGCTCATCGAGCCAAGGGGACCCTTGGCGAACGCGACCGTCTTCGTCTTCCTGATGGTGCCGCTGCTGGCACTCATCGCCGCCGTACCCTTCGCCTGGGGATGGGGTCTCGGCTGGGTCGACGTCGCGCTGGCGGTGTTCTTCTACTACTTCACCGGTCTCGGCATCACGATCGGGTTCCACCGGTACTTCACCCACGGCGGTTTCAAGGCCAAGCGCTGGCTGCGCATCTTCCTGGCCTGCCAGGGCAGCATGGCCGTGCAGGGGCCGGTGATCACCTGGGTGGCCGACCACCGGCGTCACCACGCCTTCTCCGACCGCGAGGGCGACCCGCACTCGCCGTGGCTGCACGGCAGCTCGCCGCTGGGTATCGCCAAGGGCGCGTGGCACGCACACATGGGCTGGATGTTCGACCGTGAGCAGACCAACGCCGAGCGCTTCGCGCCGGATCTGCTGGCCGACAAGGACATCGCGCTGGTCAACCGGCTGTTCCTGCCGCTGACCCTGCTCACCCTGATCGCCCCCGCGATCCTCGGCGGCCTGATCACCTGGTCCTGGTGGGGCGCGGTGACCGCGTTCTTCTGGGCGAGCCTGGTCCGCATCGCGCTGCTGCACCACGTGACCTGGTCGGTCAACTCCATCTGCCACCTGGTCGGCGACCGGCCGTTCAACAGCCGGGACAAGGCCGCCAACGTCTGGCCGCTCGCGCTGGTCAGCATGGGCGAGTCCTGGCACAACCTGCATCACGCCGACCCGACCTCCGCCCGGCACGGCGTTCTGCGTGGTCAGCTGGACATCTCGGCCCGGATCATCTGGATGTTCGAGAAGTTCGGCTGGGTCACGAATGTCAAGTGGACTTCGCCGGAACGGCTCGCCAAGATCTCGGTCAAAGCACATTAGATTAGGTGGTAATTGGCGTCCCGTCGGATGATGTAGGAGTCCGACGGGACACCGGATGAGATGAGGCAGTCGTGGCGCGCGTACGGATGACCGGTGCGGAACGGCGCGAGCAACTGCTGAACATCGGCCGCGCGCTCTTCGCGGAGAAGGGCGTCGAAGGCACCTCGATCGAGGAGATCGCCTCCCGGGCGTCGGTGAGCAAGCCCGTCGTCTACGAGCACTTCGGCGGCAAGGAAGGCCTCTACGCCGTCGTGGTGGACCGCGAACTCCAGGTGATCATGGAGATGCTCTACACCTCGATCGGCGACGCCCGGTCCCGCAGCGGTGAGCTGGAGCATCCCCGGGTGCTGATCGAGAAGGCCGCGCACGCGCTGCTGGACTACATCGACAGCTCGGCGGACGGCTTCCGGATCCTGGTGCGGGACTCACCGGTCGCTGCCTCCACCGCCAACTTCTCCGGGCTGCTGTTCGACATCGCCGCCCGGGTGGAGAACATCTTCGCCGAGCAGTTCAAGGCGCGTGGCCTCGACCCGAAACTGGCGCCGCTGTACGGCCAGGCGCTCGTCGGCATGGTCGCCCTGACCGGGCAGTGGTGGCTGGACTCGCGCAAACCGGGTAAGGACGAGGTGGTGGCGCACCTGGTCAACCTGGCCTGGAACGGACTGTCCAATTTGGAGCAGAAACCGCGGCTGCGCACTCGGCGGAAGTAGTGCCGCGCAGCTAGTCGTTGGCGGGGAAGTGCAGCAGCTCGCCGGCGACCGGCATCAGGTAGCCCACGCCGCGCTTCTCCGGAATCCTGCCCGCCAGCTCCGCGGTCGAGACGTAGTCCAGCTCGACGCCGATGACCGCCAGCCGGAACCTGCTCTCCGGATACGTCTCGCGGGCGATGCCGGTCAGCCACTCCAGCGACCTGCTGCCCTGCTCGATCCGGTCCAGCGCGTTGCCGGGCAGGAACAGTGTCAGCTGGTCCAGGCCTTCCTCCGGGAACTCGTTCAGGTACAGGCCGCAGACGATCGGGCCGCCGGGGTACCGGCCGGTGACGGCCCGCGCCCCGTCGTGCTCCCGCAGCTCGGCCGCGACCGTGGGCATCCGGGAGGCCCGGATACCCGCCACCCGGACCACGGCGTCGAGTGTGCGCTGGAGCTGGACGTCGTCGCCGCGGTCCAGTTCCAGGCACAGCTCGTGGTAGTCACCGTCCCAGTTGGCCAGGTCGTCGATGTCCGCGGGGTTGCTCACCTGCCCATTGTGCAGGCTCAGCCGGCGTAGAGCAGGCAGTAGGTGATGGCCACGCCCGCCACGTAGAGCGGGTAGGCGATCCGGGCACCCAGGGTCAGCCTGCGCAGCTGCACCGTCTTCTTCGCCGAGTGCAGGTTCTTGCGCACCAACGCCACCAGCACGACACCGGTGGCCAGCATGATGAAGGCGTAGTACCCCCATTCCAGGGCCACCGTGTACGAGATGTCGCCCAGGCCGGAGGTGACCGTGTTGAGCAGCACCGCGGTGGACAGGATCGCCGTGACGCCCATCGAGGTCGCACCGCCCTCGGCCGCCGGGATGTACAGCGCCAGGTAGGTCACGCACATCAGCAGGGCCAGCGGGAGCAGGTTCTTCAACAGGAACGGGCCCAGGTCCCGGCTGATCTCGATCTGCGTGGCGTATTGGCTGTTGAAGATGCCCTGCGCCGCCTGGTCGATGTTCGGGTCGCCGAGTGAGTCGCTGGAGCCCACGGTCTGCTGGAAGAACGCGACGCTCGTCGCCCGCCAGTTGGCCACCTTGTTGATCGACGCCTCGCTGTTCGCGCCGCTGAGCAGGTACTTGTCCTCGGACTGTTCCAGGATCGTCCGGTCGGTCACGTAGACCACGCGGGTGTCCGGCAGCGAGCGGTTCTGCAGCAGGATCGGCAGCCGCTGGCGGTCGAAGGGGAAGTGCCGGAAGTCGAGGTCGGCCTTGAACCGGTCGGCGACCCGGTACAGCCGATACGTCTCACCGTCCACTGTGGAGGTCCGAATGGGCGCGCCCAGCTTGAGGTTCGGGTTGGCCGCGTTCACGAACTCCACATCGGACACTCCGTCGTCGCCGGTGTACCGCAGCCACAGGTAGAAGTCGGCGAAGAAGGTGCCCGCGCGGGTGTCCAGGCCGCTGATCTCGTTCAGGTTCAGCCCGGTGGAGACCACCTGCCGACGGGCGAACAGCTTGCCGCCCGCGGCGATCGCCCGTCCGTCGGTCAGGTCCTGGGCCACGGTGGCCCCCGGCGTGCTGGTGTAGTCGGCCAGCTGGACCGGCGCCGACTCGTATTGCTTGCCGTTGCTGCGCACCACGGAGATGGGGAAGTGCGCGCCACCCGCGGCTTCGAAGTACAGCGGGGCGAGCAGCCCGGGGATGGAGTGCTTCGGTGAATCGATGGCGGCCAGGGCCTCCCGGATCTGGCTGCGACTGTCCTTTCCGGACAGGTCGACCCGGTCGTCGGCCATGGCGTGCAGGGCCAGTTCGGTGGCCTCGTGCGCGGTGGCGGTGAACCAGGTGGGGTTGATGTCGAACCGCTTGCGGTACCTGTTCGCCCAGGCCAGCGCGGACCCGGACAGCGAGTCCAGTGGCAGCGGGGAGACGCCGTACATGTTCCGCACGATCTCCGCCGGATGTTCCCTGCCCCATGCGGAATTGGTCAGCTGATCGTGGAAACCGGTGGAGCCCAGTGCGTCCGTGCCGAAGATCGGCGTCTCGATCCCGGCGGCACGCAGGGCGACCACGAACTTCTCCGCGCGCAGCGCGGGCAGGGCGACGATGATCGGCCCCGGGTTCTGCTGTGCCTTCAGCCGGGCCACCGCCTCGGCGATGGAGGCGTCGATGCGTGCCGGGTCGAAGTCGATCCGCAGGTCCTGCTGGATCTCGCCGAACTGGCGGAAGGTGTCCACGAACGGGTCCCGGCTCTGCTGCCCGGAGACGTCGCTGCCCCAGACCACCGACGCCGTGGTCGCGCCGAGCACCGTGGCCAGGTAGGTGGCCTGGAACCGGCCCTCGTCCTTGCTGCCGAACACGCTGCGGAAGTACCACCTGCTGGATTCGGTGATCGAGTCCGAGGTGGCGGACGGGGTGATCGCCGGGATGCCCGCCTTCGCGTAGACCGGCGCGGCGGCGGCCGCGGTGTCACTGACCATGTGTCCGATGACGAGCTGGATCCGGCCATCCGCGACGACCGCCTCGGCCTGCCGTTTGGCCTCGGCGGCGTCGTTGTGGTCGTCGAAGACCAGCAGTTCCACCGGCCTGCCCTGGACTCCGCCCTTGGCGTTGATCTCGTCCAGCTGCATCTGCACGCTGTTCACCATGCTGACCGCGCGGTCGTGTACGCCGGAACTGATCCCGGCCGCGACCGCGATGTACACCGGGCTGCGCCGCGCGCCTCCCGCCGCGAAGAACACCACGCCCGCGACCAGCAGCGTCACCGCACCGGCGCCGATCCACCGCAGCCGGCGCCGGTCCGGGCCACGGTCGGGTGGGGTGGACAGGGTGGGGCGTTCGGGTTCCAGGAATCCGGCGATCTCCGGTGGTGCCTGTGCGCTCACCTCGTCCAGTTCGGCCAGCGCGCGGCGGGTCTCCGCGTCGGGGCGGTACTCGCAGGCCCGTTGCAGGCAGAACTTCCGCTCCGCCCGGTCGGTGGTGACCGCGGCGAACCAGGCCCAGGCCGGTTCGTAGCTGAAGTCCGCCGCGAGGGCCTCGCCCAGGAGCCGGCGGGCCTGCGCCGGGTCCTCGTTGACCAGTCCCACTGCCCGATTGGTGAGTTCGACCGCGCTCGACATGCGCGCAGGCTAGTGAGGTGGGGTCGTCACCTGGTCCAGCTATCCGCCCCTTGCCCTGAACGTGGCTTTCACCAAGTTCAGCTTGGTGAAAGCCACGTTCAGCCCGTCTAAGTTGGTGAAAGCCACGTTCAGGCGTACAGGGCGGCGTAGCCTGCGGGCGCCACCGGCGGCGAAGAACACCACTCCGGCGATCAGCAGGTCGACCACTCCGGCCGCGATCCACGCCCAGCGGCGAGCCGACTGCCCGGGCGTGGCGGGCAGGTCCGGCCGTACCGGCTCCAGCGGCCCGGCCTGGCCTGCGCCGGATCCTCCTCCGCCAGCGCCGCCGCCCGGTTGGTGAGCTCACACGCCTTCGCCACCCTTGACCTCCCCGAATCCGCCCCGACCTTCGATCATTGGGCCGCCGGGATGACTCCGCAGGCTGCATCAGCCGATCGGGTCGGCAGAAAACGGGTGGCAGCGGACACGTAGGCTGGAAGCCGAGACCCCTGCCGGGCGGACTTGTCCCGGGCAGGGGTGTCTGTGTGCTCGGAATTGAGGGGAACACTCGTGGTCACTCCGCCGCTGTCCGGCCTGCTGGACGCCGTGCTGGCCGATTCGACGCTCGCTGAGATCCGCAAGTCTGCGGGCACCGCGCGACTGGATCTGCAGGGTCCGATCGCGGCCCGGCCGCTGGTCACCGGCGCGCTGGCCACGGACAACCCGGTGCTGGTGGTGACCGCCACCGGCCGGGAGACCGAGGAGCTCACCGCCGAACTGGCCGACCTGCTCGGTGCCGAGCACGTGGCTGCCTTCCCCAGCTGGGAGACGCTGCCGCACGAACGGCTGTCCCCGCGCGCGGACACCGTCGGTCGCCGGCTCGCCGTGCTGCGCCGGTTGAAGCACCCGGACGAGCACCCGGCGGGCCAGATCAAGGTCCTGGTGACCACGGTGCGCAGCCTGATCCAGCCGATGGCCCCCGGCCTCGGCGACCTCACCCCGGTGCACCTGGTGCAGGGCGGCGAACACGACTTCGACCAGCTCACCCACCGGCTCGTGGACCTCGCGTACGCCCGCGTGGACATGGTGGAGAAGCGCGGCGAGTTCGCCGTGCGCGGCGGGATCCTGGACGTCTTCCCGCCGACCGCCGAGCACCCGCTGCGGGTCGAGTTCTGGGGCGACGAGGTCTCCGAGATCCGCGAGTTCACCGTCGCCGACCAGCGCTCCCTGGAGCCGGTGACCGAGCTGTTCGCCCCGCCCTGCCGCGAGCTGCTGCTCACCGAGGACGTGAAGGCCAGGGCGGCGGAGCTGGCGGAGCACCACCAGAACGACGCCCACCTGGTCGAGATGCTCGACAAGATCTCCGCCGGCATCCCCTGCGAGGGCATGGAGGCGCTCATCCCGGCGCTGACCGGCGGCGCGCTCGAACTGCTGCCCGAGGTCATGCCCACCGGCACCCACGTGCTGCTGACCGACCCGGAGAAGATCCGCACCAGGGCCATCGACCTGGTGCGCACCGGTCAGGAGTTCCTGGAGGCCTCCTGGACCGTCGCCGCCATCGGCGGCAAGGCACCCATCGACCTGGGGGCCAGCGCCTATCACGAGCTGGAGGACGTCGCCGAGCAGACGGTGAAGCTGGGCCTGTCCTGGTGGACCCTGTCCCAGCTGACCGGGGACGCCGTCTCGGTCGACATCCACGCCGTCGAGGGCTTCCGCGGCGACCTGGACCGCGCGTTCAACCAGCTGCGTGGGCACGTCGCGCAGGGTGGCGCCGCCGTGCTGGTGGTGCCCGGCCTAGGCACCGCGCAGCGGGCGGTGGAACAGCTCGGCGAGGCCGACATCCCGGCGACCTGTGCCGAGCACGGGCTCACCGAGATCCCGCGGCTCGGCGTGGTCACCGTGGTGCGCGGCCGGCTGGAGGACGGCTTCACCGCGCCCGGGGTGAACCTGGTGGTGCTCACCGAGACCGACCTGACCGGCGGCCGCGGTGGAACGTCCACAAAGGACATGCGGAAGCTGCCGTCCAAGCGGCGCAACGCCGTCGACCCCCTCGCCCTGCGCGCCGGTGACTTCGTGGTGCACGAACAGCACGGCATCGGCAAGTACGTGGAAATGATGCAGCGCACCGTCGGCGGTGCCACCCGTGAATACCTGGTCCTCGAATACGCGTCCAGCAAGCGCGGCCAGCCCGCCGACCGGTTGTTCGTGCCCACCGACCAGCTCGACCAGGTCTCCCGCTACGTCGGCGGTGAGCTGCCCACGCTGAACAAGCTCGGCGGTTCCGACTGGAAGAACACCAAGGCCAAGGCGAAGAAGGCCGTCCGGGAGATCGCCGCGCACCTGGTGCAGCTGTACGCGGCCCGGCAGTCCGCGCCCGGTTACGCGTTCGGCGAGGACACCCCGTGGCAGCGGGAGCTGGAGGACGCCTTCCCGTACACGGAGACCGTCGACCAGTTCGCCGCCATCGAGGACGTCAAGGCGGACATGCGCAAGGCCGTGCCGATGGACCGCGTCATCTGCGGCGACGTCGGCTACGGCAAGACCGAGATCGCGGTGCGTGCCGCGTTCAAGGCGGTGCAGGACGGCAAGCAGGTGGCCGTGCTGGTGCCCACCACGCTGCTCGCCCAGCAACACCTGAACACCTTCATCGGCCGGATGCGCAACTTCCCGGTCACCGTCAAGGGATTGTCCCGGTTCACCGACGCCCTGGAGTCCGAGCAGACCATCGCCGGGCTGGCCGACGGTGAGGTGGACATCGTCATCGGCACCCACCGTCTCCTGCAGACAGGCGTGCGCTACAAGGACCTCGGACTGGTCATTGTGGACGAAGAGCAGCGGTTCGGCGTCGACCACAAGGAACACATCAAGGCGCTGCGGACGCACGTGGACGTGCTCACCATGTCCGCGACCCCGATCCCGCGAACCCTGGAGATGAGCCTCGCGGGCATCCGGGAGATGTCCACCATCCTGACCCCGCCGGAGGACCGGCACCCGATCCTCACCTATGTCGGCGCCTACGACGAGAAGCAGGTCGGCGCCGCCATCCGCCGTGAACTGCTGCGTGACGGCCAGGTCTTCTTCGTGCACAACCGGGTCAGCACTATCGAGAAGGCCGCGCGGCACATTCGCGAACTGGTGCCCGAGGCCCGGGTGGTCACCGCACACGGCCAGATGAACGAAGACCGCCTGGAAAAGATCATCGACGGCTTCTGGCAGAACGAGTACGACGTGCTGGTGTCCACCACCATCGTCGAGACCGGCCTGGACATCTCCAACGCCAACACGCTGATCGTGGAACGCGGCGACATGCTCGGCCTGTCCCAGCTGCACCAGCTGCGTGGCCGGGTCGGCCGGTCCAGGGAACGCGGTTACGCGTACTTCCTGTACCCGCCGGAGAAGCCGCTCACCGAGCACGCGCATGACCGGCTGGCCACCATCGCGCAGAACTCCGAGCTCGGCGCCGGTATGGCGGTGGCGATGAAGGACCTGGAGATCCGCGGCGCGGGCAACATCCTCGGCGCGGAACAGTCCGGTCACATCGCGGGCGTCGGCTTCGACCTCTACGTCCGCCTGGTCGGCGAGGCGGTGGAGGCGTTCCGCAAGGCCGCCGGCGCCGAACCCGGTGCTGAAGAAGAGGAAATGCTTGAGGTCCGGGTCGAACTCCCGGTGGACGCGCACATTCCGCACGACTACATCGACGGCGAGCGGCTGCGGCTGGAGGCCTACCGCAAACTGGCGCAGTCCTTCGACGTCGAGCAGCTCGTCGCGGTGCGGGAGGAACTCGTCGACCGGTACGGCAAGTTGCCGAAGCCGGTGGAGAACCTGATGGCGGTCGCCGCGTTCCGCCAGGTGTGCCGCAGGCACGGGGTCACCGAGGTGACGTTGCAGGGCAGCAGCATCCGGTTCGCGCCGATCGAGCTCCTGGACTCGCAGATGGTGCGGCTCAAGCGGCTGTACCCGAAGGCGTTGCACAAGCCGGCGATCCGGACGATCAACCTGCCCCGCCCCACCGAGGGCGCGGCCGGCGGCCGGATGGGCGCGCCGGTACTGCGGGACGTGGCGCTGCTGGACTGGTGCACCCAGTTCCTGGACTCGATGTTCACCAAGTGATGGGCTGGTAAAGCCCACCGCGTCTCCGGGTTGGTACGTCTTCAAGACGTGTGAACCCGGAGTCCATCGGTCTTGAAGACGTAGGAACCCTCTGGAGAGGGGCGTTTCCGAAGTTGGCGATGTTCGGGTGCAGTCCGGCTTCGGGGCGTGGTTTTGGGGCTGGACAACGAAAAACCCCGGAGCCGTTTGGCTCCGGGGTTCTGTCGACAACCTAGTAGTCGTCGGATTGAGCTCTAAACCTGAGGCTTTTCGTGATTTGTCACCGTAATGGGTGACTCAAGGCCTACTGCAGGGCCTCGAAGACCAGGTCGTGGGCCACGTGGTTGTAGGACAGTTCCAGGTGGTCGGCCACGGTGAACGGCGCGATGTCCTGGATGGCGACGTTCCGCACGTTCGGCCCTTGGGGCAGGTAGGAGCTCTGGTGCGGGACGACCACCTCGTCCTCGCGGGTGATGATGTTGGTGTACTTCACCTGCGGCACGGTTTCGCCACCCGCGTTGAGCGCCTTGATCCAGTCCGACTGGTAGGACTGCTGCACGCAGGCCACGCACTGGGAGGCCAGCACCGCGGAGCCGCCGGGCACCTTGGTGAACGGGAACCAGACCACGGTGCCGTGGTTGGACGGTGCCAGCGCGATCAGCCGGTCGACCTTCTTCCCGCCGCCCTGCCGCTTGATGTAGTTGCGGGGCAACATGCCGCCCTGGGAGTGGCCGATGATGTCGACCTTGGTCTTGCCGGTCGCGGCTAGCACCTTCTTCACGTAGATGCCGAATTCCTCGGTGGACCGGTCGATGTCCTGCAGGCCCTGGAACGCGTTGCCCGGCTTGCCGCCGATGTTCGGCGCGAACACGCAGTAACCGGCGGCCTTCAGCTTCGGCGCCAGGCCGGCCCAGTTGTTGTAGGCGTTCTCCGTGGTGCCGTGCAGCAGCACGATCGGGTTCTTGTCGCCCGGGTCGCAGTTCCAGTCATTGGCGCCGGGCGGGTCGGCGTCGGGGTGCTTGGCCGCGTAGGCGGACGCCAGGACGAAGGAGCGCTGGGCCGGGCCGGGCTCGGCCACGGCGGCCGCCGGCACGAGCAGCCCCAACGCGATCAGGGTGGTGACCAGTGCTTTGCGCATGTGCGAGAACCTCCACGGGGTTTAACGCCCGCCACGGTCACACAGCGCGGTGAGCTCCGCCATTCATCCCTTCCGCCTCGGAAAAGGGTGAGCATGGTGCCTTTGCTCTCGTCAGACGAGAGCAAAGGCACCATGCTCACGTAACGGTGGGGCGTAAGGCAGGGGACCTGCGCCTCACCTATAAGTGCTGGTCGTCAGCACTGCTTCCAGCTGAAGTGGTAGATCGTGTTCATGTCTCCGTCGGTGGAGTCCATGGTGATGAAGCTGGCGGCGGACGAGGTGCCCTTGTAGACGCGCAGCTCCGAGTTGACGTTCAGGATGCGATCGACGCCACACGGCTTGTACACCAGCGCGGAGATGTCGACCCGGTCGGTCTGCTGCCAGTTGTCGGACAGCGCGCCGTTGATCCGGTGCTCGATCGGGGTGTTCTGCGAGTTGCCCTGGAAGTAGTAGTTCGCCCGCTCGATGGCGTACGCGCCCTGCTTCAGGTCGGCGAAGCCGCGGTAGTCCGATTGGGAGATCGCGTAGGTCCAGCCCTGCGGAATGTGCAGGTTGAGGCCCAGCTGGCAGTTCTTGCGGAAGTCGACCGGTGAGGCGTCGCCGCCGACCTGGGCCAGGTAGTTGCTGTAGCTGACCGTGAACGCGGTGTTGTCGTTGTTCACCGCGACGGCCGCGGTGCCCGCCGGACATCCGGAACCGTTCACGCTGACCACATCAATGGTGATCTTGCCGGGAGGACCCGGCAACGGAGCGGCCGATGCCGTGGCCGGAACGACGAGTGCCATCGCCAAAGTCACGGCCGAGAACAATTTCAGCATGGAGTTTCCTTCCCTGAGTTTTTTCTCTGCGGGACGGCACGTACATCACTCAACAAGTCTGAGCGCGTTTGCGGAATCATGAATGTCAGCAATCCGCCGATGGCCGTACCGCGAGGGACGCCGATACGGCCATCAGGCGGATTTATCAGCACGCCTTCCAGGCGAAGTGATAAACGGTGTTGATGTCGACGTCAGTGGAATCCATGGCCATGAAGCTGACCTTGTCCTTGGGCGACGTTCCCTGGGTGACGCGCAACTCGGTGTTGATGTTGAAGTTGCGCTCTTCGCCACAGGGTTTGTAGACGACCGCGGCAAGGTCCGTTTCGTCGGTGGCCTGCCAGTTGTTGTCGAGCGGACCGTTGTACGGGTGCTTGCGGATGTCGGTGTTGGACATCCCCTGGAAGTAGTAGCTCGCCTGCTGCAGGGCAGTGGCACCCTTCTCCAGGTGGGCGAACCCCCGGTAGTCCGTCTTGGCGATTCCATAGGTGAAGCCGCCGGGCACATTGACCTTCAGGTTCAGCTGGCAGTTCTTGCGGAAATCAGCCGGAAGGCTGCTGCCGCCGACCTGGGCGAGGTAACTGCTGTAGGTGACGGTGAACGTGGTGTTGTCATTGGACACCGCGACCGCCACCGTGCCCGCCGGACACCCGGATCCGTTCACGGTGACCACATTGATCGTGATCTTCCCGGGAGGCGGCGGCGCCGGGTTGCCCGGGAACGTGTGTGGGTCCCCGGGTGGCATCAGCAAGGTTAATGCCATTGCGGCAGCGGTAATCGAATTGAGCATAAGAGATCCCTCCATGAGCTCTTAATGCAAGCCCAAGTGACGCTATAGCAGGAGGGAAAGTGCGGATTCTGCTGAACGGAGCAAAGACGCCCTATGTTTAAATTTGAATGGTGAACTCGGGTGGCGTTGGCCGATCCGGCAATCGGCTCAGCGTAGATAACAGGCGTTAGTGCCGAAGGCAAGCGAACCTACTGCACGGTTTGGCCTATTTACGGCTACGGGCAGACCCGTTTAACACGGTTGCCAATCGAGCCGGTAAGTGCTGCTACCACTGCCGTCGGTGGAGTCGATTGCCAGGAAACTGACCGATTGGGCACCGGGCTCGGCGTCCACCTCCAGGTCGGTGTCGATGCGGAGGTTGTGCTTCTTGCCGCAGGGGCTCGGCACCTTCTTGCCCGCCCCGACCACGTCGGTCGCCGACCAGTTGTCGTCCAGCGGGCCCGCGATGGTGTGCGTGATCTTGTCCGGGGCGCCGCCCGATTCGAAGTGGTAGTTCGCCCGGTGCCGGGAGCCCGCGCCCGGGCTGAGGTGCGCGAATCCGCGGTAGTCCACCGAACTCACCGCGTACCGGGTACCCGCCGGCGGGGTCACCGCGAGCGTGATCCGGCAGGACCGCCTGCCGTCGGCCGGCTTCGTACCCGGTCCGGCCTGCGCCAGGAACGCGCTGTAGGTGATGGTGAAGGCGGAGTTGTCCGCCGACATGGCTGCTGCCGCGGATCCCTTCGCGCAGCCGGAACCCGACACGTCCGACACCGACAGCCCGACCGGTGTGAGTGGGGGAGCGAAGCCGGCGAGCGGGGTGAGCAGCGCGGCGATGAGCAGGATCATCGTTCGCCTCCGGCCGAATCGGCGTCAGGTGGGTGAAACAACGCTAGCGGCCCTGACCTCGTTCAGCGGCGGCCGAACACCGTATTCCGCACTAGTCGGTCTGCGGGCCCAGTTCCAGCCGGTGCGCGCCGTCCCTGGCCACCAGGCCACGCAGGCTGTTCCGGCTGG
The DNA here is from genome assembly GCA_003600225.1 of Pseudonocardiaceae bacterium YIM PH 21723. GTDB lineage: Bacteria > Actinomycetota > Actinomycetes > Mycobacteriales > Pseudonocardiaceae > QZFT01. The sequence continues at coordinate 191,030 of QZFT01000067.1, read as the reverse complement.
TGATCAGCACACAGCAGTCTGCGCCGGGCAGCAGCGGCCGCACCTGCTGCGTGTCCACCGCGTTGTCCAGGATCACCAGTGCCCGGCGGCCGGCCAGCTGGCTGCGCAGCAGGGTGGAGCGCTGGTGCAGGTCGACCGGAACATCGGCGGGCAGCACGCCGAGCGCCTGGAGGAAACCGTCCAGCACCTCCGCGGGCCCCGCTCCGCTGGACAGATCGGCGTACAGCCTGCCGCCGGGGAACCGGTCCCGGTTGCGGTGTGCCCAGTGCACGGCCAGCGCGCTGGACCCGACGCCGGGCACGCCGCCCGCCGCGGAGATCACCAGCGGTGCCCCGCCGGTGGTGAGCCGGTCCAGCAGGGCCAATTCCCTGGTCCGGCCGGTGAAATCCGGGATGTCGGTGGGCAGCTGGTCGGGCTCGCTGCACGGATCCGGGGTGGATTTGGGCTGCAACAACCGGGGATCGGCCCGCAGGATCTCCACGTGCCGGGCCCGCACCTCGGCTCCCGGTGCGGCGCCGACGATGGACATCAGCCGGGCCCGCAGCTGTTCGTAGGCCGCCAGCGCGTCCGAGGTCTGGCCCGTCCGGTAGAGCGCCAGCATGTGCAGCTCGACGAGCTTCTCCGACGTCGGGTACTCCGCGATCACCGTCGGCAGCCGCACCGCGACCGCGGCGGCGTTCCCCTCGGCCAGTTCGGCCTCGTGCAGGTCGATCAGCGCGCCCAGCCGTTCGTCCGCCAGCCGCATCGCCAGCTGTTCGTGCAGCGGGCTGTCCTCGATGTCGGCGAATGCCGTGCCACGCCACAACTTCAACGCGTCGTCCAGTGTGGCCGGATTCCTCGCCAGCCTGCGGAACCGGTGCAGGTCGACCAGATCCGGATCCACGTCGATCTGGTAGCCGCCGGTGTCACTGGCCACCACGCTCGCCGAGGTATCGCGGATCTCTCGTCGCAGCCGGGACACGATGGCCTGCATGGAGTTACGCGGGGTCGGCGGCAGATCGCTGCCCCACACCACCTCGAACAGCCGGGGAAGTGGAACCGGTTTGCCCGGTTCGAGCAACAACACCGACAACAGCCTGCGCTGCAACGCCCCGGTCAGCACCGTTTCTTGCCCGGCCCGCCAGACCCGCACCGGCCCCAGGACCCCAAACTCCACCTGACTCCGATCCCTCGCCCCGTCAGAGCCCCCAGATGGTCAGCCTTTTCACCCTACCGGAGCGGTGGCCGCCCCCTGGCCTGATGGTGGATCTTGGCCCAAGCTGTGAGAGGCTTTCGCTGTGACGAAGGGCATGAGAACTCTTTGTGTGACGATCGCCGCTTTTACCCTGCTCGGCGTGGTCACCGGCTGTGGCTCCGGCCCCAGCAGGGCGAACGCGGCTGCGGTCATCGGCGACACCACCATCCCGGTCTCCGACATCCAGCAGCGGCTCGACGCCGTGCTGAAGAAGGAACCGGGGGCGGATAAGCTCTCCCAACAGCGCAGGCTGGACGATGTGTCCCGCCAGCTGGTCACGCTCGCGGTGCGGCATGAGCTGATCCAGCAGGCCGCCAAGCGGGAGAACCTGTCGGTAGACGAGAAGCAGATCAACGACCTGATCGACCAGGTGGGCGGCGCGGAGAAGGCCTCCAAGGGCACCGTGTACACCCCGGAGCGCTTTCACGAGCGCACGTCCGATCAGTTGCTGACCGTTGCCCTCGGCACCAAGTACCTGAGCCGGCTCTCGGTCACCTTCGACTTCACCTTCGCGGCGCAGCGGGACGAGGCGCTGGCCAAGGCCAAGGAGATGGCCTCCGGCCCCGATGGCGTCAAGCGGGTCATCGAGCGGGACAAGGCACGCAACCTGGAAGCCCAGTTCGGCGTGACCCACACCGCCAAGGACAACCCGAAGCTGGCCACGCTGGCCATGTTCGGCGCGCCCCAGGGCAGCGTCGTCGCGTTCCAGCTGGGCCAGGACGGCGAGGCCGCCGAGACCGGTTTCATGATCGCGCACATCGTGAAGCGCGAGGTGGCGCCCGCCACTGGCCAGCAGGCGCCGAGCGACCAGCAGGACTCCCGTGCCATGGAGTCCTTCGGCCTGCGGATGCTGGCCTTCCAGGCCACGGAGTCCACGCTGGAACTGTCCCCGCGCTACGGCGAGTGGGACGAGATCGAGCTCTCCGCCCTCGGGGCGAACAACCCGTCCAGCGGGGTCCTCTACCGCCAGGGTGGCTCGGCGGCATGACGACGTCGCAGCTCGCGGCCGGGTGTGCGGTCGTACTCGTCGACCCGCGCACGGCCGCGCTGCCCGCCGCCGCGTTACCCGCCCTGCGTCACGCCAAGGAGATCTACGCCGCCGGCCTGAGCCCCGCCGAACGGGCGGAACTCGGCGCCGTCGAGTGCCCGCCGGACCTGCTGGAGCTGGCCGCCGGAACGCCCGTGGTGCTGCTGTGCGCCCGGGAATCCGAGCCCCTCGCCATCGCGCTGGCCATGTCCGGTGCGCCGGTCATCCGGTTCGAACACCACGCGCTGCTGGACGCGGTGGACGTGATGGACACGCTCCGCTCCCCGGGCGGCTGCGTGTGGGACATCGAGCAGACGCACGTCTCGTTGCGGCAGTACCTCATCGAGGAGACCTACGAGCTCCTCGAGGCCATTGAGGACGGTGACCGGGCCGCGCTGCGCGAGGAACTCGGCGATGTGTTGCTGCAGGTGTTGTTCCACGCCCGCATCGCCGCCGAGCACCCCGAGGCGCCGTTCACCATCGACGAGGTCGCCGCCGACCTGACCCACAAGCTGCGCACCCGGCACCCGCACGTCTTCGCCGAGGAAGGCGATCCGGCGGTCACCGACGCGGTGTCCCAGGAGAAGCGCTGGGACGAACTGAAAAAGGCGGAGAAGCAGCGGGAGTCCAGTGTGGACGGTGTGGCGATGGGCCAGCCGGCCATCGCGCTCGCCGGCAAACTGGCCGGCCGCGCCGCCAAGGCCGGTTTCCCGGTTGACCTGCTGCCCGACGGTGACACTGCGGGCGAGACGCTGTTCGCGGTGGCCGCGCTGGCCCGGCTGGCCGGCGAGGAGCCGGAGAACGAACTGCGCGCCGTCGCGCGCGGGTTCGCCGAGCGGATCCGGGCCGCGGAAACCCGGGCCAGGGCTGAAGGTCTAGACGCGTCATCACTTAGCGTTGATCAATGGCGCGTCTTCTGGCACACAGAGGACCAGTAGCCAAGTAACCTTCGCCTGGTGACTCTCGCTGGTTATCTACGCTACCCGCACCTGCATGGGGATCTGATCACCTTCGTCGCGGAGGACGATGTCTGGCTGGCCCCGGTGGCCGGCGGCCGGGCCTGGCGGATCACCGCCGATCACGTACCGGTCGGCTTCCCGCGTTTCTCGCCGGATGGCACCGCGGTGGCCTTCCGCTCGAACCGGGATCAGCAGCCAGAGGTCTATCTGGTTCCGGTGGACGGCGGGCAGAGCAGGCGGCTGACCTACTGGGCGGATCCACGCACCGAGGTCGTCGGCTGGACCCCGGACGGCGACGTGCTGGCGCTCAGCGGCAGCGCCTCCCCGGACACCAGATCCTGGATGCACGCGGTGCCGGTGGACGGCGGCGCGCCCAGGCGGTTGGAGTTCGGCCCGGTCGGCTACGCCTCCTGGGGACCGGACGGTGAGGTGGTCCTGGGGGCCGCCACCAACTACAGCGGCGAAATGGCCTGGTGGAAGCGGTATCGGGGTGGCCGGAGCGGGAAGTTCTGGGTCGGCCCGGACTTCGACCGGATTTTGTCCGATGTGGACGGTCAGCTGACCGCGCCGATGTGGGTGGGGGAGCGGATCGCGTTCCTGGCCGACCACGAGGGCGTCGGCAACATCTACTCCTGCCTGCCGGACGGCAGTGACCTGCGTAAACACACCGACCATCGGGAGTTCTACGCCCGGCACGCGTCGACGGACGGCAGCCGGATCATCTACCAGCGGGCCGGCGACCTGTGGCTGCTGGACGGCCTGGACGCCGAGCCGCGCAAGCTGGACGTGCGGCTGGCCGGGCCGAGCCCGGCGCGGCAGACCTACTCGGTCGACGTGCCGCACGATCTCGGCGGGCTCTCGGTCGATCACACCGGCCGGGCCAGCGCCATCACCGTGTTCGGCAGCGTCCTGTGGATGACCCACCGGGACGGCCCGGTGACCGCGCTGTCCGACGAGCCCGGTGTGCGCGCCCGGCTGCCCCGGGTGGTCGGCGAGACCGGCAAGGTGCTGTGGGTGACCGACGCCGACGGCGAGGACGCCCTCGAACTGTGCCGCACCGACGGCAGCGGACACGAGCGTTTCCTCGGCGGGCGACTGGGCCGGGTGCGCAGCATGGTGGTGGCGCCGAACGGTCAGCAGGTGGCGCTCAGCACCCACGACATGCGGCTGCTGCTGGTGGATCTGACCACCAAGGAGCTGCGGGAGGTGTGCCAGGCGTCGGAGGGCGAGCCGAGTGGCGCGGCGTTCTCCCCGGACTCGGCGTGGCTGGTCTGGTCGCATCCGGCGCCGGCCAACCTGCGGCACATCCGGCTGGCCAGGGTCGCGGATCTGTCCATTGTGGACGTCACGCAGCCGCGGTTCTACGACTACGGGCCGAAATTCACCCGGGACGGCAAGCACCTGCTCTTCCTGTCCGAGCGGACCTTCGACCCGATCTACGACGAGCACCACTTCGACCTGACGTTCCCCCTCGCATGCCGGCCCTACCTGGTGCCGCTGGGCGCGTTCACCCCGTCGCCGTTCGCCCCGACGCTGACCGGCCGGGCGCCGGACGTCACCGCGAAGGATGGCGGCGACAAGGACGAGAAGACCCAGCCGGTGCAGGTGGATGTGGACGGCATCGAGGAGCGGGTGCTGCCCTTCCCCGTCCCCGCGGGCAAGTACTTCAGCCTGCATCCCACCGAACACGGCGTGCTGTGGCTGTCCCACCCGCTGCACGGGGTGCTCGGCGACAGCCAGGCCAAGCACGACGACAGCAAGCCGCAGGCGACGCTGCAGTACTTCGACCTGCGCAAGCGTCGGCTGGATGACCTGGTCAACGAGGTCGACTGGTTCGCCATCAGCGGTGACGGCACCCGCACGGTGCTGGGCTCCGGCCGCCGGGTGTGGGTGCGGCCCAGCGACTCCAAGTCCGACTCGGCGCACGCCGACGGCCAGGACGACGAGTTCACCGTGAAGCTGAGCCGGGCCGTGGTCACCGTCGACCCGGTACGGCAGTGGCAGCAGTCCTTCGCCGAGGCCGGCCGGATCATGCGGGACAACTTCTGGCGGGCCGACATGGACGGCGTGGACTGGGCTGCCGCGCAGGCCAGGTACGCGCCGCTGGTCGAGCGGCTCGGCTGCCACAACGACCTGGTCGACCTGCTGTGGGAGGTCAACGGCGAGCTCGGCACCGGGCACGCGTACGTGAGCTCGCCGCATCCGTACGGCGACGGCTCGCTGCGCCCCGGCCTGCTGGGCGCCGACCTGTCGCGTGGCGAGGACGGCGTGTGGCGGGTGGACCGGGTACTGCCCGGCGAGATCTCCGACCCGCGCGCCCGGTCGCCGCTGTCCGGTCCGGGTGTGGCGGTGCGGGCCGGCGACGCCGTGCTGCGGGTGAACGGCCGCGAGGTCGGCCAGGCCGGTCCGGCTCCGCTGCTGGTCGGCACCGCCGACAAGCCCACCGAGTTGACCATCGCCCCGGCGGGTGGTGGCGAGAACCGGCGCGTCGTGGTGTTGCCGCTGGCCAGCGAGGGCGCGTTGCGCTACCAGGACTGGGTGCGTGGCCGCCGGGCGCTGGTGCACGAGGCCACCGGCGGCAAGGTCGGCTACCTGCACGTGCCGGACATGATGGGTGACGGCTGGGCGCAGCTGCACCGGGACCTGCGCACCGAGGTGGCCCGGGACGGGTTGATCGTCGACGTGCGCGGTAACCGGGGCGGGCACACCTCGCAGCTGGTCGTCGAGCGGCTGTCCCGCAAGATCATCGGCTGGCAGATCGGCCGGGACCGGTACTCGGTCTCCTCCTACCCGGAGTTCTCCCCGCGTGGCCCGATCGTCGCGGTCACCGACGAGCGCGCCGGTTCCGACGGCGACATCGTGTGCGGGGCGATCAAGGCGCTCGGCGTCGGCCCGGTGATCGGCACCAGGACCTGGGGCGGAACGATCGGCATCGACCGGCGGTACAGCCTGGTCGACGGCACGGAGATCACCCAGCCCAAGTACGCGCTGTGGATGCAGGGTCAGGGTTGGGGGATGGAGAACCACGGTGTCGACCCGGACATCGAGGTCGACATCACCCCCACCGACTGGATCGCCGGCCGGGACCCGCAGCTGCTGAAGGCCATCGAGGTGGTCCAGCAGCGGATCGTGGCGGATCCACCGGCGACCATCCCGGAGCTGCCCGAGCCCAAGTTCTGAGTGCTCCGAAGTTGACGAGGTTCGGGTAAAGGCGTCCCGAACCTCGTCAACTTCGGGACTCAGTCGAGGAGGGTGTCCGCCCAGTAACCGCCTGGGCGGACGCCGGGTGGGATGGCGAAGAGGGCCGAGCCGGTGTGCTGGATGTACTCGAACATCCGGTCCTTGGTCGCCAGCGCCATCTGCATGGGGACGAACTGCGCGTGTGGATCACGTTGGAAGCCGATGAAGAACAGCCCGGCGTCCAGGTGACCGACCCCGTCGGAGCCGTCCACAAAGTTGTAGCCGCGGCGCAGGATCTTCACCCCGCCCAGCTGCGTGGAGTGGGCCAGCCGCACATGCGCGTCAAGTGCGATCGCGTCCGACGAGAAGTCCAGCGGATCGAACTCCGCGACGGCACCCAGCGGAGCGCCCTCGCCTTTCGAACGGCCGATGATCGCTTCCTGTTCGTCCAGCGAGGTGCGGTCCCAGATCTCGATGTGCATCCGGATCCGCCGGGCCACCAGGTAGCTGCCGCCGGTCATCCACGAGCCGTCGTTCACCCACACCTGCTGGTCCAGCAGCGCCACGTCCTCGGCTTTCGGATTGTTCGTGCCGTCCTTGAAGCCGAACAGGTTTCGCGGCGTCGCCTGGCCCCGGGTGGTGGACGAGGTCCGGCCGAAGCCCAGCTGCGACCAGCGCACCGACACCGCGCCGAAGCCGATCCGGATCAGGTTGCGGATCGCGTGCACGGCCACCTGGGGATCGTTCGCGCAGGCCTGAATGCACAGGTCACCGCCGGACCGGGCCGGGTCCAGCTTGTCCTTGGGGAACGCGGGCAGATCGGCCAGCGCCGCGGGTTTGCGGTCGGCCAGCCCGAACCGGTCGTCGAACAGCGACCCGCCGAGACCGCAGGTCAACGTGAGTCCCGAGGCCGGCAGTCCCAGGGCTTCACCGGTGTCCTTCGGCGGCGCGTACGGACCACCGCCGACCGCGCCGCCGGGTGCGGCCTCCTGGCCCTCGGTCATCCGCTGCGCGGCGATGGTCCACTCCCGCAGCAGGTCGACCAGCTCCGACCGCTTGGTGGTCGTCACGTCCAGGGACACGAAGTGCATCCGGTCCTGGGCGGGCGTGACGATCCCCGCCTGGTGCCTGCCGTGGAACGGCACCGGCGCATCGACGCCGCCGGGAACCGTCTGTCGCTCTGCGGCCAGGTAACCCACCCCGCCGGCGACCGCCCCGGCACCCGCGATCCCGAGCAGCGAACGACGGGAGACACTCATCCCGCTACCACCCCGGCGACCTTGGACAGCGGCTCACCCAGCGCGTCGACCGCCTTGGTCAGCTCCTTGCCCTCCGTCGTCAGCTCCGGCTTGTCCGCACCCGGGTTGACCTGCAGCTCGGTGAACGTCCGGTACCCGTCGCCCCGCTTCTGCTTGGCCAGCAGCGTGTTCAGCGCGGTGAACTTCTCCTGCAGGGTGCTCAGCAGCTTCGGGTCCTTCTCCTGGAGGTACGGGGTCAGCGCGGTGATCACCTGCTCCGCGCCGTCCACATTGGCCGCGAAGTCCCACAGGTCGGTGTGCGAGTAGCGGTCCTCCTCGCCGGTGGACTTGCCGGTGACGACCTCGTCCAGGAGTTCCTTCGCGCCGTTCGCCATGGCCACCGGTTCGTGGTCCACGGCCTTGGCCTTGCCGACCAGGTCCTTTACGTCGGCCAGTAGCTGGTCGGCGATCGCGCCGGAGTCCGGCTGCAGGCCGCTCACCCACAGGTCCTTTTCGAGCCGGTGGAAGCCGGTGAACTTCTGGCCGTTCACCGCGTCGTCCTCCCGGCCGTCGATCTTCGGGTCGATGTCACCGAAGCTCTCCGCGACTGGTTCGATCTTCTCCCACGGGGTGCGGGCCACCGGGAACAATGCCTTGGCCTGCTCCACGTTGCCGCCCTTGACCGCCTCCACGAACCGGGTGGTGTCGGCCAGCAACAGATCCGCCTGCTTGCCGACGTACGTCTTGTAGTCGGCCACCGCCTGCTTCAGCTTCGGGTCGGTCGTCTTGCCCGCGTTGCCGGTGACGGTGAAGTCGGAGCGGATGCCGTCGCCCACCATGCCCGGCTTGCACGTCGCGATGTACGTGCCGCCGTCGTTCACCTTGGTCGTGTAGTCGAACTTCAGCCCGGCGCCGATGTTCTCCTTCTCGGCGGCGACCGATCCGTCCTGGCGGTACAGGTAGAACTCGGTCACCTTGCTGCCGTTGTTGGTGATGCTGAAGGTGATCGTGCCCGCCGGTGCGGTGTTCGCGGACAGCTTGCACTCGGTGTCGGAGGTCTGCACGGTGATCGTGGTGCCCTTGTCCGAGCCACCGCCGGAACAGCTCGCCAGCAGGCCGGCGGTCAGCAGCGCGGCCCCGATTCGGTATGCGTTCACGCCTGAGTCTCCTTGGTCCGAGCAGGTGCGCTGGCGCGCAGGAAGAGGGTCAGCACGATGCCGACGTAGAGCACCCACGCGACCGCCTGCAACCAGGTGGTCTGCGGGGAGAAGTTGAAGAATCCCTTGAGCAGCGCGCCGTACCAGGAGTCCACGCTGATGTACGCGCCCACGTCGAAGGCCAGTGAGTTCAGCCCGGGCAGTACCCCGCCCTCCTGGAGGTCGTGGATCCCGTACGCCAGCACTCCCGCCGCGACGAAGATCAGCAGCACGCCGGTGACCTTGAAGAACTTGGACAGGTCGATCTGCATGGCGCCCCGGTAGATGCCGTAGGCGAGTGCCACCGCGATGGCGATGCCGATCAGGAATCCGAGCAGCGGCTGCGCGGTGGTCCCGGCCCGCTCGACGCTGGTGAAGAAGAAGATGGCCGTCTCCAGGCCCTCGCGGCCCACGGCGAGGAACGCCACCAGGGCCACGGCGAGGGGCCCGATCTCCAGTGCCTCGCTGAGCTTGCCGCGCAGCTGGGCGGAGATGGTGCGGGCCGCCTTGCGCATCCAGAAGATCATCCCGGTGACGAACAGGACGGCGATGATCGACGCGGTGCCGCCGAACGTTTCCTGGTCCTCGAAGCTCATGGAGGCGACGGTGTAGGTGAGGACCGCGGCGAAGGCCACCGACAGCAGGACGGCGGTGGTGACGCCGAGCCAGACGTAGCGGAGGGCGTGCCGTCGGTCGGTCTTCACCAGGAACGCGACCAGGATGCTGACCACCAGGGCCGCTTCCAGGCCTTCCCGGAGACCGATGAGGCCGTTACTGACCAGCACAGCGCACTCCCTTCCTCGGGATTCGCCCAGCTGATGAGCTTAGGCAAACCGAATTTAGGTAAGGCTTGGCTGTACGTCCAGTGTGGACACCGGCATGTTGTGCTCGCGTGAGCCCGCTTTTACCCGCGCTTCACAGGTGCGTGGATTCCGCGCACCGGAACCGTCGGCCGGCCGTTGTGCGTAAAGACGACGATTGGGTGTGACTTAGATCTTCACTCTTCTGGGTCAGTAGGGCACACTGTCGGTGGAGGTTCACCAGTGGATCTTGGGGATACTGTCGTACTGCCGGTAGTCCGGCACCGGCATCGTCGCGCGGATGACCTGGAAACGGTCATGCTTCCGCCCATTCCTGCTGACGCTGTGTCACGGGCTCGGCACCGTCGGCCCGAGCCGGCCCCGCCGGTCGAGACGCTGCGTCCGCAGCGGCACGGCCGCAAGCGCCGTTCCAGCGTTCCGTTCGTGGTCCTCGGGGTCGTCGCGGCGATCGTCATCGTTGTCGTCGCCGCCAACGACCTGCGCCGCATCGCCGGCCGGCAGCCGGAACTGGCGAGCAACGCGCAGGCGGCGATGATTCCGCCGGGATCCCAGCAGGACAAGCCGGACGGCCGCCTGGTGCTGCCGATCGCCGCGCAGCCCGAGCCGCCGACGTTCCCGAAGCCCCCGCCGCCTCCGGGTCAGCTGCCCGACACGGTGCCACCGCACCGGCTGGCCAACAGCTGGGGTGTGCGGCCCGCCGTCTTCGACAAGTGGGCCACCTATCTGTCGCCGAAGGTCGGCATCCCGGCCAGGGCGCTCACCGCGTACGGCTACGCCGCCGCGGTGATCAAGGTGGACAACCCGGCGTGCAACCTGGACTGGACGCTGCTGGCCGGCGTCGGCCGGGTGGAGTCGCAGCACGGGCACCTGGATCGTGCGTCCATGGACAGCTCCGGCAAGCCGAACCCGGCGATCCGCGGCATTCTGCTGCCCGCGCTCGGGCCGGATGTGCGGGCGATGGGGCCGATGCAGTTCATCCAGACCACCTGGGCCTCGTGGGGCACGGACGGTGACGGTGACGGCACCAAGGACATCGACGACCTGGACGACGCCGCGGGTGCCGCCGGCCGGTATCTGTGCGCCAACAAGCGCAACCTCGCCACCGCCGCGGGCAAGGCCGCCGCGCTCCGCTCGTACAACCAGAGTGACGAGTACCGGGTGAAGGTTCTGGGCTTCGCGAACTCGTACGCGTCCAACGCGGAGTAATTACTCGCAAGTAATCCGGCACTAGGGGGAGAAACCATACCCCGTTGTGCGTACGCTGTGCACGTGGTCACACCGACGCAGACACCGGCGCCGTATGTTCGCGTTCCCCGACGTAAGCGCAGCGCGTCCCGCGCCGTGCTCGCGCGTGTGTGTTTGGTTATGGCATTGCTTCTGTTCACCGGAGCATCCGCCTACGGCCTGAAGGTGCTCTCGAAGCCGAAGTCCGGCCAGCTGGCGCAGGACATTCCGGCACTCTCCGTGACCCCGGCGAAGGTGAAGCCGGGCGTCGCCGCGCCGAACGCGAGCACCGGAGGCCAGCCGCAGGCGGGCGCCGTTCCGCCGTTGCCGAACCCGTTCGGCACCGCGGGGGAGGACCCGCTGTCCGTCTGGTCGAACAAGGTCGCCAAGGTCACCGACATCCCGGCCCGCGCCGCACGCGCCTACGGCTACGCGGAGCTGGCCCTGCGCGCCCGCCAGCCGAGCTGCAAGATCACCTGGGCCACGCTGGCCGGCATCGGCCGGATCGAGTCGAACCACGGTCGCTGGGGTGGCGCGATCCTGCAGGACGACGGCACCCCGTCCCGGCCGATCATCGGCGTGCCCCTGGACGGCGCACCGGGCATCCAGGCGATCCCGGACACCGACGGCGGCGCGCTGGACGGCGACGGTCAGCACGACCGCGCGGTCGGCCCGATGCAGTTCATCCCGTCCACCTGGAAGATCTGGGCCTCGGACGCGAACGGCGACGGCTACGGCAACCCGCAGAACATCGACGACGCCGCGGTCACTGCGGGCCGCTACCTCTGCGCGCACGAGCGCGACCTGTCCACCGGTCAGGGCTGGTGGGACGCGGTGATGTCGTACAACCACAGCGTCGAGTACGGGCAGAAGGTCTACGGCCTGGCGGAGACGTACACGCGGTCCAGCCTGTCCGCTGCCTGACGGTTGCTTCTGGGCTGTTGGGGTAAAGCGGCTTTGGAGGGGGAGACGGGCTTTGGGCTGCGTCTTTCCTGCCAACGCGCGAGGGTGGGGCTGTCGCGCGGGTCTTGTTGTTGGGGCCGCTTCCGCGGTGGACCTGAAGGACGCCATCGTTTACTTGAGCGCGCTGAAGGCGTCCTTCGTTTACCTCGGGTAAACGGAGGCGTCCTTCAGGTGCTCGCAGTCCACAGTGGACGGCCATATCGTGGGATAGGCGGCGTGTCGCACCGGTTCCGCATCGTGTCGCCCGGGGGAGCCTTGATCAACGCGGAGATTGGGCCGCTGGGAGCCCTAAAAGCGTCTTTCCGCGCCCCTAACGGTCCTGAAGGCTACTTTCAGGCCCCGCGCAGCGGCCAATGTGATCCAGACAGGCGTGCCCCCACTCAACACGCAGGCAGGAAAGACGCAGCCCCGAGCCCGTGTCCCCCTCCAAAGCCCTCTTTCGACGACGGGCCAGAAGCACCCCGACCGCTACTCCACAACCGGCGGCAGCCCCTCCTGCTTGCGGATCTGGTCCAGCACCGCGGTGACGGCGGCCAGGCTCTGCTCGGGCAGCCCGACGGCGCGCAGGGCGACGGCGCGGACCCCGGCCTGGCTCAGCTGGTCGAGGGCGTCCAGTTGCCGGCCGACGCGATCGGCGCTGTCCGGGTCGAAGAAGTACGAGGGCGCGACCCCGAAGAAGGTGGCCAGCGCTACTTGGAGCTCCGGTGAGGGCCGCACGCGCTTGCCGGTGCGCAGCGCGGACAGGTACGCGCCACTGACCTTGAGGTCCGGATTGGCCCGCTTCAGTTCGGCCGCGACCTCGTCGTTCGTCCAGCGGTGCCCACCGGGCCTGCTCTTGCGGAACAGGTCGTCCAGCCGCCTCGCGAGTACGGATCCATCGATTGCCTGTGACACGCCCGGTCACCTCCAGTCAGCTTTCTTCCGGGCACCCGTGGAATGAACCACGAGTTGATTACGGAGTCTACAGCTCAACTGTTAGTTGACTAGGTACCGGTTTGGCGGCATGCTCGAACCCGCCAGGATTCAACTGATGGTTGATTTGAGTCGGGGCGTCACTGGGGGTGTGCAGCCGGGCGGTTCACCCCCGCCCGGCTGCACCCAAGTCCTAGCGTTCCCGCAACTGGATCCGGGCCTTCACTTCGTTCAAGGCCTCCATGTACTCCGGCGTCGGATTCATCGCCGCGGCCATCCGCAACTGGGCCTGCGCCTCTTCCAGGCGGCTCTGGCGTTGCAGGGTCCGGCCGAGGGCGAACCGGGCGTAATGGTCGGCCGGATCCATGTCCAGTACCCGGCGGAACGCCGCTTCCGCCCGTTTCAGCTGCGCCGTTCCCAGGTAAGCCCGGCCGGCCAGCAACTGCACGCTCGGTAGTTCCGGCGTGTCGTCCAGAACCCGCGCCAGTTCTTTCAGTGCTTCAAGGGGCCTGCGTTGACCAAGCAGTTCCTCGGCCCTGCGGAACGCTTCAAAGGTGCCGTCGGACTCCATGATCCACGAAACATTACGCCGCCCGCGCGAATTCCTCGACGCCCAAATCGGGGACCGTTCGATCACATGATGTGGTGTGCGCCGCGTGCCGACGGCAACCACCCAGAGTGCCGGGCTAGGCTCGGCATCGACATGTACACCACCGGGGTGAGGAGCAGTGAGTGGCTGTCATCGAGCAGGTAGGCGCGCGGGAGATTCTGGATTCCCGCGGTAACCCCACCGTCGAGGTCGAGGTAGCGCTGGATGACGGCACGCTGACCCGCGCGGCGGTGCCCAGCGGCGCATCCACCGGCGTGCACGAGGCTGTGGAACTGCGGGACGGCGACTCCAAGCGCTACAACGGCAAGGGCGTGCAGAAGGCCGTCGCCGCGGTGCTGGACGAGATCGGTCCCGAACTGGTCGGCATCGACGCCTGCGAGCAGCGGGTCGTCGACCAGAAGCTGGTCGACCTGGACGGTACGCCGACCAAGTCCCGGCTGGGCGCGAACGCCATCCTCGGCGTCTCCCTGGCAGTCGCCAAGGCGGCCGCCGAATCCAGTGGCCTGGAGCTCTTCCGGTACGTGGGCGGCCCGAACGCGCACGTGCTGCCGGTCCCGATGATGAACATCCTCAACGGCGGTGCCCACGCGGACACCTCCGTCGACATCCAGGAGTTCATGATCGCGCCGATCGGCGCGGAGACCTTCCGCGAGGGCCTGCGCTGGGGCACCGAGGTCTACCACTCGCTCAAGAGCGTGCTGAAGGACCGCGGCCTGGCCACCGGCCTCGGCGACGAGGGCGGCTTCGCCCCCGACCTGCCGAACAACCGCGAGGCGCTGGACCTGATCGCCCGCGCCGTCGAGAAGGCCGGCTACCGGCTGGGCCGGGACATCGTGCTGGCCCTGGACGTCGCGGCCACCGAGTTCTACTCCGACGGCGGCTACACCTTCGAGGGCCAGCGTCGCAGCGCCGAGCAGATGGGCGCCTACTACGCCGAGCTGATCGACACCTACCCGCTGGTGTCCATCGAGGACGCCATGTCCGAGGACGACTGGGACGGCTGGGTCGAGCTCACCGCGCAGCTGGGCAGCAAGACCCAGCTGGTCGGCGACGACCTGTTCGTCACCAACCAGGAGCGCCTGGAAGAGGGCATCAACCGCCAGGCGGCCAACGCGCTGCTGGTGAAGGTGAACCAGATCGGCACGCTGTCCGAGACCCTGGACGCGGTCACCCTGGCGCACAGCACCGGCTACAAGTGCATGATGAGCCACCGCTCCGGCGAGACCGAGGACACCACCATCGCCGACCTGGCCGTCGCCACCGGCTGTGGCCAGATCAAGACCGGTGCCCCGGCCCGCAGCGACCGCGTCGCGAAGTACAACCAGCTGCTGCGCATCGAGGAAGAGCTCGGCGACGCCGCCCGCTACGCCGGCGAGCTGGCCTTCCCGCGGCACAACCCGGAGAGCTAGGCCGGGTATGGGTCCCCGGAACGATCCCCGTTCCTCGCGCCGAGCGGCAGGCAGTGCCGCTCGGCGCCGGGGTGCTGCGAGTTCGGCGGGTGGGCCCGCTGCCACCGGTTCGGTGCGCAGGCGGCCCGCGGCGGAGCAGATCGAGCCGGAGACCCCGGCGGCACCACGATTGCGCAAGACCCGGGACACCGGGCAGAAGTCCGCGGGGTCCGGCGGCGCCTTCGGGCTGTCGTCCACCCGGCGGGCCGCGCTGCTGGCCCTGGTCTGCTGTGCGCTCGCGCTGACCGTGGCCGTGCCGCTGCGCACCTACCTGACGCAGCGGCACGACATCGCCGCCGCGCAGCAGCGCAACGAGCAGCTGGCCGCGCAGACGAAGGACCTGCAGGAGCAGAAAGAGAAGCTGGACGATCCCGCTCAGGCCGAGTCGGAGATCCGTAAGCGACTCCGCATGGTGAAGCCGGGAGAGACGCCGTATAGGGTGCAGCTTCCCGGTGACGCGCCGCCGCCCAAAGCGCCGGAGCCGGAACAGAAAAAGCAGGACAAGCCGTGGTATGACCGGCTGTGGGATTCCATTGCGGGAAGTGAGAAGTGAGCGTGACCGGCAATATCGAGACCTTTGATCCGCTGGCCTGGGGACGGCCCCTGAAGCTGGAACCGGTCTCGGAAGCCGATTACGCCTCGATCGCCGAGCAATTGGGCAGGAAACCGCGAGCCCTACGGGCGGTTGCGCACCGCTGTCCGCACGGTAAACCGACGGTTGTGCAAACAAACCCCCGGTTGGCCGATGGGACCCCCTTTCCGACGCTTTACTACCTCACCAATCCGCGACTGTGTGGTTTGCTCGGTGGCTTGGAAGCCTCCGGACTTATGCGGGAAATGACGGAACGGCTCGAGTCGGACAGTGAGCTGGCTCTCAAATATCAGCGGTGCCATGACAGCTATCTGGCGCAGCGGGACGAGATCGAATCCCTCGGAACGCAGGTCAGCGCGGGTGGCATGCCGATTCGCGTGAAGTGTTTGCACGTCCACGTCGGGCATGCACTTGCGTGCGGGCCGAATATTAACCCGTTTGGCGACGAAGCACTCGAACGTCTGGCCGATTGGCCGGTAAAGGGTTGCTGTGGGTAATCGCTTGCCATGTCGACTAAGAGACATGGAAGCAGCGCTCCGCTGCTTGGGTCGCTACACTTCTGCGATCTGACCGGTTGAGTGAGTTTCCCCGATGCGTCCGACCAGGTTACGCACTGGATCGCACGGGGGGAGGTGCATCACCATGGGTACTGTTCCCGCGCTCCCATACGGCAGGCCGCTGACGAGGGCCGACCTGGAGACGATGCCTGATGACGGGCACCGGTACGAGCTCGTGGACGGGGTGTTGTTGGTGAGCCCGTCACCCCGGCCAGTGCACCAACGTGCGGTAGCGCGGCTATTGGTCGCGCTGCAGGCTCATTGTCCGAAGGAACTCGAGGTATTGCCGGCACCGGTCGATGTGGTGCTGGACGAGAGCACGGTAATCATTCCCGACTTGGTGATCGGCCGGGTCGAGGATTTCTCGGAAATGAATCTACCGGTGGCACCGGTGCTGGCGGTCGAGGTGTTGTCCAAGAGCACCTGGCGATTCGACCTGACGGTCAAACGTGCCCGGCTGGAGGCGGCCGGGTGCCTCAACTACTGGATTGTCGATCCGAATCTGGAATCACCGAGCCTGCGTTGCTGGGCTTTGCGCGCCGAGGGGTACGTGGAGGTCGCCTCGGCCACCGGTGAGGAGATCGTCGAGATCGTGGAACCGTTTCCGGTGCGGTTGTCCCCGGCGGATCTGGTACATCCGTACCGTCGTGCCGGGTAATCAGTTAATTGGTCGTTCATCGGTGCGCCATATGGCCGTACCCGTTACCCGATCAGCCGGACTCATTAGGTGCTCGATTTCCACGTAGCATGTAACCGATCGAGGAAGCTTCCCGCGTTTCCTGTGACCAAAGGCGACAGGTCATGGGGGTTCGGGCATGCTGGTCGGCGGCTCGCGTGGCGGGCCGGAATTCATCGGGTCCGAGGGGAGTTCGTTCGTGGTTTCCCATCGAGGGGGCGCACACCGCGTCAACGCCTCGACTCCGGCCCAACCTGTCGCCAAGGACGTGGGGGAGCGCCGTCTCCCCAGCGCCGGCTCCGCCTCACTCGGCCGCAAGCTGGCAGCCGCCGCCACCGTCGTCGGCGCACTCCTGATCCCTGCGGCGATCGCCAATCCGGCGTTGTTCAGCAACAGCGGTGGCCCCGACGGTTCGCCGGTCTCGCTGCCCGGTCCCGGCGATGTGCTCGGCAGGCAGGACCAGAACAACGTCGGCGCCACCGGCAAGCTCGGTGAGGCCGACTCGGTCAGCCAGGAGCTGCTGGACGCGCTGAACGACCCGAGCGGCCCCGATGTCGAGACGCAGCTGCCACCGGGGACCGGTGTGGGCATCCCGGACACCGTGCTGCGCGCATACCTGAACGCGGAGAAGAAGCTCGGCCAGGCGGTGCCCAGCTGTGGCCTGAAGTGGCCGGTGATCGCCGGCATCGGCATGATCGAGTCCGGTCACGCCCGCGGCGGCAACGTGGACCGCAACGGCCGGACGCTGTCGCCGATCCTCGGCCCGGTGCTCAACGGTGGCGACAGCGTCGCGATGATCCGGGACTCCGACGGCGGCGCCCTGGACGGCGACACGATCTACGACCGCGCCGTCGGCCCGATGCAGTTCATCCCGCAGACCTGGGCGTCCTACGCCGCCGACGGCAACGGCGACGGTGTCCGCGACCCGCACAACATCTACGACGCGACCCTGGCCGCCGGCTACTACCTGTGCGCCAGCGGCGAGAACCTGAACGACACCGGCGCCCTGGCCCGCTCGATCTTCCGCTACAACCACTCGGACGCCTACGTCCGCCAGGTGCTGAGCTGGGCCAACATCTACTCCTCCGGCGCGGTCTCCGTCCCGGACGACCTGGGTGACAAGTCGCACGGCAACGACACCCCGCCGCAGGCGAGCCCGCCCCCCGCCCCTCAGGGCCCTCCCTCGCCGCCCGCCGCCTGTCCCGGCGGTCAGCCGCCCACCCCCGAGGGCACCTGCCCCGCGCCGCCGACCAACCCGCCGACGACGCCTCCGACGGAGCCCCCCACGACTCCGCCGACCACCCCGCCGACCACTCCGCCCACGGAGCCGCCGACCACTCCGCCGACGACGCCTCCCACGACTCCACCGACGACGCCACCGACGACTCCACCGAGCACGCCGCCCAGCACGCCCCCGGCGACGGATCCCAGCACCCCGCCGAGCTCGTCCACCGGCGCCCAGTCCTGAATGCGAGCATGGGCACTTTGCTCCCACGAGATGGGAGTAAAGCGCCCATGTGAGCATTCGAGGACCGATATCCGGCCGCTCTGACACCCGGTCCCGCCGCCCCACCCGGGTTAGGCTGAGGGCAGCAGCAGCCGGGTTGAGGAGGACGTATGGGGCGAGTGGCCGCGATCGACTGTGGAACGAACTCGATTCGGTTGCTCGTGGCCGACGTGACCGTCCGGGAGGACGGCAGCCGCTGGCTGCGGGACGTGCACCGGGAGATGCGCATCGTCCGGCTCGGCCAGGGCGTCGACGCCACCGGTGAACTCGCCCCGGAGGCCCTCGAACGCACCAGGCTCGCGCTCGCCGACTACACCGCGATCATCCGCCGCAAGGGCGCGGAGCAGGTGCGGATGGTCGCCACCTCGGCGACCAGGGACGCCCGCAATCGCGAGGACTTCTTCGCCATGGTCCGCGACACCCTCGGGGTGGACGCCGAGGTGATCTCCGGGGACGAGGAGGCGCGGCTGTCCTTCACCGGGGCCGTCGGCGACCTGGATCCGGAGGACGGGCCGTTCGTCGTCGTCGACCTCGGCGGTGGCTCCACCGAGGTAGTACTCGGCAGCTTCGACGGGGTCAAGGCCCAGGTGGAGGCCGCCCGCTCGGTGGACATCGGCTGCGTCCGGGTGACCGAGCGCTGCCTCAAGTCCGACCCGCCGACCGAGGCCCAGCGGGCCGAGGCGGAGGCGTTCGTCCGGAGCTCGCTGGACCAGGCTTTCGAGGTCGTACCGGTGGAGCGGGCCCGCACCTGGGTGGGCGTCGCGGGCACCATCACCACGCTGTCCGCAATCGCGCAGAAGCTGCCGGAATACGACTCCGAACAGATCCATCTTTCGGCCCTTTCGCGCAAAGAGATCGACGAAACGGTCGAGTTTCTGCTGAGCAGTAGTCACGATCAGCGCGCGGCCATTCGGAGCATTCACCCGGGCCGAGTTGATGTCATTGGCGCGGGCGCACTCGTTGTTTCCGTCCTCGCCGAAGAGTTGGCCGCCCGCGCCGGCATTAACCGGTTGACGATCTCCGAACACGATATCTTGGACGGCATCGCGCTCTCGATCGCGTAAGTAAGGGTGCCCTCACCTGCGTGAAGTCCGATTCCGGTCACTACTTTCGCCCATTGACTTAATCGATCGAGTAAACCCACGGTGTCGCTTCAGGAAGCCCGATCTGTCCTTTTAGAGCACTATGACTCTCATCGTGATCCTCTTGTAACCGGAAAGCCCTGGGAGGTCACTGAATGTCGCGTCTACCGTCGCCGTACTGGCCAAGTACGGCCCTAGCCCTATTTGGGCATTGCGGCACATCGCCCCTTGTGGGAGGGGACGGGTGCGGAATGTGGGAGGACAGATAATGGGGAAGATCCGGAAGGTCGCGGTGGTGGCCGCGGCGCTCTCCGCAGCGTTGGTGATGGCCGGCTGTGGGAGCGGCACGGACGCCGGCAACGCCGAGAGCAAGATCAGCATCTGGGGTGGCGAACCGCAGAATCCGCTCGTCCCGGGTAACACCACCGAGGCGTACGGCTCCAAGGTCGTCCGGTCGATGTTCACCGGCCTGACCCAGTACGACCCGGCGACGTACAAGTCGAAAGACGCGATGGCCGAGAAGATCGATATCAAGGAAGGCTCGAAGGTCTTCGATATCACGATCAAGAAGGGCTGGAAGTTCCACGACGGCACCGAGGTCAAGGCGAAGAACTTCGTCGATGCCTGGAACTACACCGCCTTCGGCCCGAACGGACAGGGCGGCGCCAGCTTCCTGCAGGCAGTCGACGGCTACGACGCCACCAACGCCAAGGACTCCACGGTCAAGGAGCTCAAGGGCCTGAAGGTCGTCAGCGACTACGAGTTCACGGTCACCATGGCCAAGCCGTTCGCCATTTTCCCGCAGTTCCTGGGCTACGTCACCTTCTCCCCGCTGCCGGACTCCTTCTTCAAGGACCCGAAGGCCTTCGAGGCCAAGCCGATCGGCAACGGCCCCTTCAAGTTCGTGTCCCGGGTGCCGAACGCGAACATCGAGCTGACCAGGTACGACGAGTACCAGGGTGCCGACAAGCCGCACTTCAAGGACCTGGACGTCAAGGTCTACAGCTCGCAGGAGGCCGCGTACACCGACCTGGTCGCCGGCAACCTGGACTACATGGACACCATCCCGTCCACCGGCCTGAACGGCGACAAGTACAAGACCGACCTGCCGGACCGGAACGGGGAGATCAACAGCCCCATCATCCAGACCCTGCAGTTCCCGACTTACGACGAGCGGTACAAGAGCCCCGACCTGCGCAAGGCGATCTCCAAGGCGATCAACCGCCCGCAGATCACCGAGAAGATCTTCAACAACGCCCGGGTCCCGCTGTACGGCTGGGTCGGCCCGTCGATCAGCGGCTACACCGACAACCAGTGCGGTGACAACTGCAAGTACGACCCGGCCGCGGCCAAGCAGCTGCTGGAGAAGTCCGGCTTCAAGGGCAAGATCGAGATCAGCACGAACGGCGACGGTGGCCACGGTCCGTGGATCGAGGCCGTCTGCAACGACATCAAGAACAACCTCGGTCTCGACTGCGCCTTCGTGCCGGTGCCGACCTTCTCCGAGGTGCTGGCCAAGGAGAAGGCCAAGCAGATGACCGCCCTGTTCCGCCAGGGCTGGATCGCCGACTACCCGTCGATCGAGAACTTCCTGCGTCAGCTGTACGAGACCGGTGCCGGCAACAACTACTCCGGCTACTCGAACCCGGCCTTCGACGCCAAGCTGAAGGAAGCCGACCAGAAGCCGAACGAGACCGAGGCGAACAAGGCTTACCAGGAAGCCGAGAAGATGATCGCCAACGACATGCCGTCGATTCCGCTGTGGTTCCAGAAGACCCAGTCCGGCTGGTCGCCGCGGCTGAGCAACGTGCGGACCGCGCTCTGGGCCGAGCTCGACCTGTCCACGGTCACGGTCACGGGCTGACGATTGCGGTTCGGGGCTGGGCCGGAGCACCACTTCGGTCCAGCCCCGCGCTCATCTGGCATAGGAGTAATCGCTCATGGTCCGATACATCATCCGGCGCCTGTTGCAGCTGATCCCGGTGTTCTTCGGGACGACATTCCTGATCTACTACCTGGTCTGGCGGCTGCCGGGCGACCCGTTCGCCGCGATGTGCGGTGACCGTGGTTGCCCGCCCGCCTACGTGGCCACCATGCGGGCCAAGTTCAACATGGACGACCCGATCCTCATCCAGTACTTCAAGTACCTGGGCAAGCTGGTCCAAGGCGACTTCGGCACCACCTACCAGGGGCTTTCGGTCGGCAAGCAGATGGCCATGGCCTATCCGACCACGGTCAAGCTGGCCGTGATCGCGCTGCTCATCGAGGCCCTCATCGGTATCGCCGCGGGCATGTACACCGGCCTCAAAGGCGGTGGCTTCCTGGACAACCTGGTGCTGATCTCCACCCTGTTCCTGATCTCGCTGCCGGTGTTCGTCACCGGTTTCGTGCTGCAGATCGTGTTCGGCTTCCAGCTGGGCATCATCGACGTGACGGTGCCGCCCAGCGCTCCCATCGGGTCGCTGATAGCGCCGGCGTTCGCGCTGGCCAGCCTGTCGATGGCCTACGTCACCCGGCTCACCCGGGCCTCGATCCTGGAGAACAAGCGCGCCGACTACGTGCGCACCGCGGTCGCCAAGGGGCTCAAGCCGAACCGCGTCGTCGGGGTGCACCTGCTGCGTAACTCGGTGATCCCGGTGCTCACCTTCCTGGGGACCGACCTGGGTGCGCTGATGGGTGGCGCGATCGTCACCGAGGGCATCTTCAACATCAAGGGCATCGGCAACCTGGTGTACCGGGCCATCTTCTTCAAGGAGAGCGTGACCGTCGTCGGCGTGGTGACCCTGCTGGTCGTGGTCTACCTGCTGATGAACCTGCTGGTCGACCTGCTCTACGCCGTTCTGGACCCGAGGATCCGCTATGAGTGAACCCACCATTGCCTCACAGGTAGAAGTCAGGCACGTCGAGGCGATCGTCGGCGAGTCCCCGTCGGCCGAAGCCCCCCAGCAGAAGCCGGACAAGGCCGACAAGCCCCGCAGCCTGTGGTCGGACGCCTGGTACGACCTGCGGCGCAGGCCGCTGTTCATCGTCGCCTCCGCGCTGATTGCGCTGGTGCTGCTGATGGTGCTCGTCCCGCAGCTGTTCACCTCGGCGGACCCGTACTACGCGGACCTGGCCCGGAGCAAGCAGCTGCCGTCGGCCAACGCCTGGTTCGGCTACGACGTGCAGGGGCACGACATGTTCTCCCGGACGATCTACGCGTCCCGGGCCTCGGTCATCGTCGGCCTGCTGGCGACCCTGTTCACCGTGCTGGTCGGCGGTGCGGCGGGCATGATCTCCGGCTTCTACGGGGGCCTGCTGGACGCGGTCATGTCGCGGATCGCCGACGTGTTCTTCGGCCTGCCGTTCATCCTCGGCGGCATCATCATCCTGACCACCTTCAGGTCGGACAGCCCGACCTTGGCGGAAGCGATGCTGGTGCTGGTCGGCACGATCGCCATGCTGTCCTGGCCGGTGGCCATGCGTATCACCCGGTCGGCGGCGATCACCGTCAAACAGCAGGACTACGTGAAGGCGGCGAGGGCGCTGGGCGCCAGCGACGGCCGGATCATCGTGCGGCACATGCTGCCGAACTGCCTGGCTCCGATGATGGTCTACGCGACGATCGCCCTGGGTGCCTTCATCGGCGCCGAGGCCACGCTGTCCTACCTCGGTATCGGCCTTCCGCCGGGAACCATCTCCTGGGGCGTGATGATCAACGATGCCAAGGACTACATCCGCGTCGCGCCCCACATGCTGATCTTCCCGGCGGCTTTCCTGACCACCACCGTGCTGGCGTTCGTCATGCTCGGTGACGTGGTGCGGCAGGCCCTGGACCCGAAGCTGCGCTAGGAGAACCCCTGATGACCACCACGAACGAAGGTCAGGGACCTCTCCTCGAGGTCCGCGACCTACATGTCGAATTCCACACCCGGGATGGCATCGCACGCGTGCTGAACGGGGTCAGCTTCTCGGTCGACGTCGGCGAGACCCTGGCGGTGCTCGGCGAGTCCGGCTCGGGTAAGAGCGTCACCGCACAGACCATCATGGGCATCCTGGACATGCCGCCCGGCAAGATCACCAAGGGTGAGATCTTCTTCCGGGGCAAGGACATGCTCAAGATGTCCGAGGAAGAGCGTCGCGGTATCCGGGCGAGTGGTATCGCGATGATCTTCCAGGACGCGTTGTCCGCGTTGAACCCGGTGTTCACCGTGGGCTTCCAGATCGCCGAGCAGCTGCGGCTGCGGCGCGGGATGAACAAGAAGGACGCGCTCAAGCGAGCCGTCGAGCTCCTGGACCTGGTGAAGATCCCGAACGCGGCCGGCCGGGTGAAGCAGTACCCGCACGAGTTCTCCGGCGGTATGCGGCAGCGCGCGATGATCGCGATGTCGCTGGCCCTCGACCCCGAGGTGCTGATCGCCGACGAGCCGACCACCGCGCTGGACGTGACGGTGCAGGCCCAGATCATGGACCTGCTCGCCGAGCTGCGGCGCGAGCGCAACATGGGAATGATCCTGATCACCCACGACCTCGGCGTCGTCGCCGACGTCGCGGACCGCATCGCGGTGATGTACGCGGGGCGGATCGTGGAGCACGCCGACGTGTTCTCGCTGTACCGGCAGCCCTGTCACCCGTACACGGCGGCGCTGCTGGAATCCATGCCGCGACTGGACCTCAAGGGCCAGGAACTGGCGACCATCAAGGGTCTGCCGCCGAACCTGCTGCGTCCGCCGTCGGGCTGCCCGTTCCACCCGCGGTGCCGGATGGCCGTCGACCAGTGCGTCGCCGAGGTTCCGCAGCTGATCACGCTGGGCATGGACCGGTTGTCCCGGTGCTTCCGGGCCGAGGAGATGATCACCAATGGCTGAGCCGATTCTGCAGGTCAAGGACCTGGTGAAGCACTTCCCGGTGACCCAGGGCATCGTGGTGCAGCGGACCATCGGGCAGGTCAAGGCCGTGGACGGGGTCTCCTTCGACCTCATGCACGGCGAGACCCTCGGTGTCGTGGGCGAATCGGGTTGCGGCAAGTCCACGCTGGCCCAGGTGCTGATGTGCCTGACCCCGCCGACCGCCGGGCAGGCGTTCTACCGCGGTCAGGACATCTTCAAGCTTCGCGGAAGCGCGTTGCGCCGGATCCGCAGGCAGATCCAGATCGTGTTGCAGGACCCGTACACGTCGCTGAACCCTCGGATGACGGTCGGCGACATCATCGGTGAGCCGTTCGAGATCCACACCGAGGTGGCGCCGAAGGGCGACCGCCGGCGCCGGGTGCAGGAGCTGCTGGAAGTGGTCGGGCTCAGCCCCGAGCACATCAACCGCTACCCGCACCAGTTCTCCGGTGGCCAGCGGCAGCGCATCGGCATCGCGAGAGCGCTGGCCCTGAAGCCGGAGATCATCATCTGCGATGAGCCGGTGTCGGCGCTGGACGTGTCGATCCAGGCGCAGGTGATGAACCTGCTCGGCGATCTGCAGCGGGAACTGGACCTGTCGTACATGTTCATCGCGCACGACCTGTCGGTCGTCCGGCACCTGTCGGACCGGGTGGCGGTGATGTACCTCGGCAAGATCGCCGAGATCGGCACCGAGGACCAGATCTACGAGCACCCCACCCACCCGTACACCCAGGCGCTGCTGTCGGCCGTCCCGGTACCGGACCCGACCCTGCGCGGCCGGCGCGAGGTCATCCGGCTGATCGGTGACGTCCCGTCCCCGATCGACCCGCCCTCGGGCTGCCGGTTCCGCACCCGGTGCTGGAAGGCCCAGGACATCTGCGCCGAGACCGAGCCGCCGCTGCTGGCCCCGGTCTCCGACGACGTGTTCCTGGACAGCCACCCCAGCGCCTGCCACTTCGCGGAGGAACGCCCACACGTGGTCGTGTAGAGCCCTGCCTTGGGTGAGCATGGTGGCCTTATGCGCGTCTCACGCGAGCAAGGCCACCATGCTCACCTTCAACTCGCTCCGCAGCTTGTGGATAACTCCCCGGACTCGAACCTTCTGTGGATGGGCAAATCACGGAGTAGTGGATAAAGCGCACGCTCCGATGTATGCGAATCACCCGACACCTTCCCAATAGCTCGATACTGCAGGCCCGCGCCCGGCTGGGTGTTGTCCGCGCCACCGAGCTGCAAGCGCTGGGGCTGCCACAGGCCACCGCCTATCGACGTAGCAGCCCGGGTGGCCCCTGGTCACGATTGCTGCCTGGCGTGCTCATGCTGTCCAACGGCAGACCGACTCGCGAGCAGCAAAGGCATGCCGCGCTGCTCTTCTGCGGCGCCGATTCGATGATCACCGGAATTGATGCTTGCCGCGCCTATGGGCTCCGCGCGCTGCCGGAAGTCAGTGATGTCCATGTCCTCGTCGCGCACCACAGTCGGATCCAGAACAGGGAATTCGTCAATGTCGAGCGCACAAAACGTATGCCGAGGCCCGTAGAGCGGGATGGGATTCGCTATGTGCCTTTGGTCAGGGCGGTGTTGGATCTTGCCCGCCGATGGCTGAGCCTCGACGACATTCGGGCGTTGCTCATCGATGCAGTGCAACGTGGTCGCTGCACGATTCACGAACTGAGAGCCGAGCTGGATGTCGGCGGGCGACGAGGCTCAAGGCTCCCACGCCAGGTGCTGAAGGAGATCGAACTGGGAGTTCGGTCGGTACCGGAGGCTGAAGCACTCAGGGTCTGGACCGAAGCAGGACTCCCCGAGCCGATGGTCAACCCACAGCTATATGACGATTCGGGCGAATTCGCCGGCATGCCCGACCTTTATGAAGACGAGGCCGTCTTCGCCTGGGAGATCGACTCGTTCGCACATCATCTGAAGCCTGGGGATCTCGCACGCACCCTGGCACGTAACGCACGCTACGTGGCGTTTCAGATCGTTGTCCTGCAGACCTTGCCAGTCAGACTGACGAAGGACAGGGAGGCCGTGATCGCCGAACTACGCGCCGCTTACGAGGCTGCCTGTAAACGCCCTAGACCGTCGATTAGAGCTAAGGCCCGTGCCTCGGCTCAGTCTGGCTGAGCCGAGGCACCCGGGAGGTGAGCATGGTGGCCTTGTGCGCGTCTCACGTAAGCATGGTGGCCATGCTTACGTGAAGGGTCAGCGGTTGGTGCTGGCGGTGACGAAGGCGGCGAGGTCGGCGGCCTGCTGGCGACGGCTCTCGTCGTGCAGGTACATCATGTGGCCGGCCGGGTAGTACTTGACCTCGATGTTGGACCGCAGCTCCGCCGGGATCGGCAGGCGGGCCAGGGTGAGGTCGGTGGCGTGGTACGGGGTGGCTCCGTCGTAGTAACCGCTGGCCACGTGCACCTTCAGGTGCGGGTTCGTGCGCATCGCTGCGGCGAGCCGGTCGGTGACGGTGACACTGCGGGCCTCGAACTCCTTGTACGACCAGGGCCAGACCTTCATGTTGAGGATCTCGTACGGCAGGTCGTTCTGGTACTCCAGCTCCATCCGCAGGTAGTGGTTCAACGCCGCGGTGTACGGACCGGTGATCGCGGACATGCTCGGGTCGTCCGACCAGCGCTCACGGCCGTAGTCCGCGTCCCAGCCGGTGAACCGGCCATCCAACCGCCCGACTGTCTTGCGTTCGGAACGCAGCAGTTCGGTGAAGTACCGGACGTGTTCCGGACGCAGATCGACCCGGTCGACCCATTCCTCGGACACGCCGATCAACCCGGCCAGCTTGGTGACGGCGGCGGCCCTGTCCTCGGTGGACAGTCGGGCGCCCTCGGACAGCAGGTAGGGGTACTCGCGGCTCGCGAACTGCTCCGCCTCGTCGAGGACTTCGCGCAGCGGCCGGTCGCCGTGCTTGCCGTGGAAGTGCGCGATCGCCGCGTACGTGGGCAGGAAGTAGCGGTACGGCAGGTCGTTGTCGGTGGAGAAGTCGATCGTGCTGAAGTCCAGCACCGCGGAGATCAGCATCAGGCCGTTGAGCGTCATGCCGTACCGGGAGAACAGGAACTCGGCCAGCCCGGCGGCCCTCGTAGTGCCGTAGGACTCGCCCGCCAGGTACTTCGGCGACAGCCAGCGGCCGTTGCGGGACGTCCACAGCCGGATGATCTCGCCGACTGACTCCAGGTCCGGGGTGAAACCGTGGTAGTCCCGTGCGTTCACGCCCTTCACCGGGCGGGAGAAGCCGGTGGACACCGGGTCGATGAAGACCAGGTCGCTGTGCGCCAGCAGGGTGTCCGGGTTGTCCACCAGGTCGTAGGGCGGCGGGGTCAGCGCGCCCGCGTCTCCGCTGTCCACCCGGCGCGGGCCGAGCACGCCCAGGTGCAGCCAGACGCTGGAGGAGCCGGGGCCGCCGTTGAAGGCGAAGGTCACCGGCCGGGTCTTCGGATCGGCCTTGTCCAGGGTGTACGCGGTGATGAACACCTCGGCCTTGGCCTGGTGCCCGTCGAAGGCATCGTCCTTGACGGCCTCGGAGCGGAGCACGATCCGGCCGGTCGTCGCGGTGTAGGCCAGCTTGCGACGGTCCAACGTGAGCGTGTGCGAGGTGGACACCAGATCGTCCTGAGGTTCACCTGGTTCGACGGTGTCCTGTGCTGCCTCGGTGTCGGTCATGGTGAAACCCTACGGGTATGCCCAGCCGCTTTCCCGGACTCACCGAACTGGACACGGCCGTGTCCGACTGCCGTCGCTGCCCTCGCCTGGTGCGCTGGCGGGAAGAGGTCGCGCGCACCAAACGGGCCGCGTTCCGCGACGAGGAGTACTGGGGGCGCCCGGTGCCCGGCTTCGGCCCGGCGGATGCCCGGATCGCCATCGTCGGCCTGGCGCCCGCCGCGCATGGGGCGAACCGCACCGGCCGGATGTTCACCGGTGACCGGTCCGGGGACGTGTTGTACGCGGCGATGCACGCGGTCGGCCTGGCCTCGCAGCCGACGGCGACCAGCATCGACGACGGTCTTACGTTGTTCCACACCCGGTTGGCGGCGCCGGTGCGCTGCGCTCCACCGGAGAACAAGCCGACTCCGGAGGAACGGGACAACTGCCGTCCGTGGCTGGTGGAGGAGTTCCGGTTGCTGCGACCGACGCTGCGTGCCGTCGTGGTGCTCGGCGGGTTCGGGTGGCAGGCGGTGCTGCCGGTACTGGCCGCGCACTGGGAGGTGCCTCGGCCGGCGCCGAAGTTCGGTCATGGGGTCCGGGTGGATCTGCCGGGGCTTGCTGGTGGGGGGTCGTTGGCGCTGTTCGGCTGTTACCACGTGAGTCAGCGGAATGTGTCCACCGGGTTGCTGGTGCCGGGGATGGTGGAGGCGGTGTTGGTGGCGGCTCGGGGGGCGGCCGGGGTTTGAGGGGTGGGGGCTTCTGGCTGTTGGCGAAAGAGGGCTTTGGAGGGGGAGGTGGGTGGGGGCACGCCTTTCTTTCCTGCCTGGCTGTTGGGTTTGGGGGCGGTTCGGGCTTTGGGGCTGGGGTTCTGGCGGCTTTGTGTGGTGCTGGTGGGGTTCTTGTGGTCGGTGATGTTCCTGTGGGTTACGAGGGGTGGGTTGTTCCTGGTTAAAGACAGATTCGGGGGCGATTTTTGTCTTTAACCAGGAACAACTGCTTCGTCCACTGTGGACTTGGGGGTGAAGTGGGAGGGGCTGGGCGGGTACTGGCGGCCGTGACCGCCACGGACGGTTGCCTCGACCTCGACTGGGGCGGTCGGGCTGGGTTCGGTAGTGGTGCGCGATCACGCCCGGTCACGCTGCTGGCGAGCCGGGTGGGTGAGAGTCGGCGCCGTTGATCGCACCCGAACACCTGCTCCCTATCGCTCAGGCCGACGTGGCCCCGCTCGGCAGAAGGGCAGGGGCGCCGGAGCCCAGCCCGACGGCGCCAAAGAAAAACTCCTGGCCACAGCGGAAATGCTCACTGGAATTCGAGTTATCCCCAGTCGCGGCATTTGTCCACAGATCGACATTTTCGCCGGTTGACGCCATTTCAAGCCGCTAGCGTGAGAAGTGGGTGGTCAGCCCCCGGATTGGGGCGGGGTCTGGGACCAGGTGTGGGGCCGGGCGCCGTGGGGAGCCGGAGTGGCGGCGGTGTCGCAGGCAGTGACGGGGGAGTGGGGGTGGGGAACCCCTCGGTGTTCTGGGTATTACTCGATCAGGACAGGCGAAATCGCAGCTGATCGACGGTTGGCGAGCAAACCAGGGGTGCTTACACCGAATGGAGGCGTAGATGACATACTTCTGAGCAGAAGGTGATCATTTTGTCGCCCAGGGTGAAAAATTCGTGATTAAGGCGTAACCAAGTGCGATGGGTGTCCTAGAACACCTGGCGAGCCCGATCACAGAGCACCTGTTTTCGCTCGGTTGGCGGTGGGTCCAAGTGGGAGCATGCAGGTATGGCAGCAGGTACTAAGAATCCGACCCGGATTCTCATTGTGGGTGGCGGCTACGTCGGCATGTACACCGCGCTTCGACTGCAGGCGAAACTCGGCCGCAGGGAAGCTTCCGTGACGGTGGTCGACCCGCAGCCGCACATGACCTACCAGCCGTTCCTCCCTGAGGCGGCGGCCGGCAACATCGAGCCGCGGCACGTCGTAGTTCCCCTGCGTCGCGTCCTCAAGCGTTGCCAGGTCCTGACCGCTCGCGTGACGAAGGTGGACAACGCCGCTCGTTACGCCGAGGTGGAGAACCTGAACGGCGAAACCCAGCGGATCGACTACGACGTCCTCGTCGTCGCGCTCGGTTCGATCTCCCGTCTACTCCCGATCCCCGGCCTCGCGGAACAGGGCATCGGTTTCAAGACCATCGGCGAGGCCATCTACCTGCGTAACCACGTGCTCTCCCGGCTGGACCAGGCGTCCAGCACCCAGGATGAAGAGCTGCGTCGCAGGCTGCTCACCTTCACCGTCATCGGTGGTGGTTTCTCCGGCATCGAGGCCCTGGCCGAGCTGGAGGACATGACCCGCTTCGCCACCCGGTACTACACCAACCTGGCTCCCGAGGACCTGAACTGGGTGCTCGTCGAGGCGGCCGGCCGGGTCATGCCCGAGGTGAGCGCCAAGATGGGCGTCTACACCGTCGAGCGGCTCGAGGCCCGCAACATCAAGGTCTACCTGGACACCTTGGTGAAGAGCATGGAGGGCGGCCACGTCGTCCTCTCCGACGGCACCGAGTTCGACTCGGACACCGTCATCTGGACCGCCGGCGTCAAGGCCAACCCGGTGCTGCGCGAGACCGACCTGCCGCTCGACGAGCGGGGCCGGGTGCGCTGTACCGCGCAGCTTCAGGTGGAGGGCACGTCCAACGTGTTCGCCGCCGGTGACTGCTCCGCGGTGCCGGACCTGTCCAAGACCGAAGAGGACCCGAAAGCCACCTGTGCCCCCTCGGCGCAGCACGCGGTGCGGCAGTCGCGGGTGCTGGCGGACAACGTCATCTCCTCGATCCGCGGCCGCAAGCTGGGCGAGTACCGGCACAAGTACGCCGGCTCGGTGGCCAGCCTCGGTCTGTACAAGGGCGTGGCCGACGTCTACGGCGTCAAGGGCAAGGGCATCTTCGCCTGGCTCATGCACCGTGGCTACCACGTCGCGCAGATGCCGACCTTCAACCGCAAGTTCCGCGTGATGATGGACTGGATCCTCGCGCTGTTGTTCCGCCGCGAGGCAGTCGCCCTGGGACAGATCAACGACCCCAAGGCCGAGTTCGAGCACGCCAGCAGCAACTGAGTATTTGACGCGGCAACTCAAAGTAGTCAGAAACAGTTACCGACTACTTTGAGTTGCCGCGTTTACGTTTCCCCAGGACGAATTTGCTAACGATACGGTAAATGCGCCATAGTTTCCGCATTCTGGCAAACACTCCAAGTGGCGCTGTCCGTTCACCCTGTGGTTAAGTGGTGGAGGCAACAGGTGTGCAGCTGGTAGCCGCCGGTTACTGCCGATGGACCAGCTGATGTCACCGGTCACTCGCACAGGTGACGTTCCCATTTCGTTACCAAGACTGAATATTCGGTGCGCAGAACACTCGGCTGCGCATCTGCAATACGCGTGAAGCCTTACGGGGAGACGAGGTGAACGCCGTATGTCCATAAAAGGCATGTCGATCAAGGATCTCGCCGTCCTGATCCGCAAGGGTGAGCTCACCGAAGGAGAGCTTGCTGACTATGCAGTGGAATACGCGAAGGCTCGGAAAAAACTTCGCAAGAAGGACGACTGAGTCATGACAGATGCTGGGCTGCGGCCGGACGGGCCAGGGCAACCCAGTGACAACTCGGATCGCCTTGCACGGTCCGAGCCATCAGACGAGCGGTTCGGCGGCGCTTCGGCGCCGCCGAGTCAGCCGCCTCCAACGCAGATCAAACCCAGCATCGCGCGCAAGGCGCCGCTGCTGTTGCAGGGGCAGGACTACTTCTACCGGGCCAGCGATGTCTGCCTGGACTTCCAGGAACGGGTGCATCAACTCGACCTGGCTCCGCTGCACGGCGAACCCATTCCCTGCGTCCTGGTACTGGCCAGGGCCGCCGACATGGAGATGAACGAGCTCTCCCTGGCCTTGGCGGAGCGCGAGATCCGCATGGTCCGCATCGACGCGGACCGGTGCGTCGACATCGCGCTCACCGTGCACACCGACACCCCGCTGATCGAACTCGACCAGTGGCTGCTGCGGCCGCTGCTGGTCTGGCAGCGGCATTTCGACCTCACCGCGCTGCCGGTGGACCCGCGCAATGTCAGCGGCGCCTACGCCGTCGACCAGTGGCGCGCGGTCAGCGGCTGGCTCTCCGGTCGCCGGGACTGGGCCCACGTGAACGAGCAGGGCCGTGAGCTCGGCAGGCTGACCCAGCTTTCCGACGCCGTGCGCGTCGGTCTCAAGGTGCCGCGCACCGCGGTCACCACCCGGCCGGGCCGGAACCGGCCCGGTGGCGGGCCGTGCATCGTGAAGACCGCCGGCCACCACATCCTGGAGCCCAGCCCGGGCGCCATGTACGGGCTGTTCCCGCGTCCGCTGGACACCAATCGCTCCGCCGACGTGCCCGAGCCGGCGCCGGTCATCGTGCAGCAGTACCTGCAGGCCGAGTACGAGCTGCGGGTGTTCGTGGTGGACGGCCAGGTGATCGGTTACCGGGTCGACAAGCGGGATCCGGCCCAGCTGTGGGTCGATCCGGAAGCCGTGGACGTCACGCCGACCGAGGTGCCGGACGACCTGGCCCGGCGGTTGCTGGCCCTCGCCAGGAGCTGGGGGCTGTCGGTGGCCGCCTTCGATTTGCTCATGGTGCGCGGCGAGCCGGTCTTCCTTGAGGTAAACACGAACTGTGACTGGTTGTGGTTCGAGCAGCGGGCGGGCGGCTCTGCGGTGTCCGACGCCGTGTTCGACTGGGTCGCGCGCCGATTCGCCGAGTTGTCCTCGGTCGCCGGATTGCAACCCCATTCACCCTGACATGATCACAGTTTGCTTACCGGCACGGGTGTGAACGGTGAGATGGCGATCATTTTCGCCAGATGACTCCCGAAATCCCCCGAATCCCCTTAGAGTTTTCCCGCTGCCCCCGTAGCCCAATCGGCAGAGGCAGGCCCCTTAAAAGGGTCCAAGTGTCGGTTCGAGTCCGACCGGGGGTACTAGGTGTGTAAAACCGGCTTTGACCTGTGGTTTTCGTGATCACAGGGCGGGCGGGCGGCGATTTTTGGGCTGTTGCCCTCGGTGATGGGGTGTCGTCCTACGCTTCGATAGGGATCATCGGAGTTACCCCATCGTGTTGTGACCTACATCAAACCGTAGTGATCATCGACGGCCGCTGATGATCACGCAGGGCGGGTGTTCGCGCTCCGCGTCCCAGCCGCTCGCCTTCACCGTCTCCGGCAGTACCGGGGCCTGGACCTGGAGGTTCTCGAAGCCCGCCGCGCGGAATACTCCGGTGTAGACCTCGGTCGGCCAGTGGTGGTCGGACAGCTCGACCTCGGTGCCGTCGGCGGCGAACAACACCGCGCGCCGCGGCTCGCCCTCGGCGTAGTCCTGCCCGGGGTCGCCGCTGCGCATGTCCCGGAACCGCACGCCCGCGCTGTCCGGGTTCGGGTCGAGCACCACGAAGCGGCCGCCGGGCCGCAGCACGCGGTGGGCCTCGGCGGTGAGCTTCTCCAGGCCGGTCCGTTCGGCGATGGCCACGTAGACGAAGCAGCACAGCACCGCGTCCACGCTCTCGTCCGGCAGGTCGATCGTCTGGCCGTCGCCGTGCTGGTAGGTCACCTGCGGGTGGGCGTTGCGCTCCCGGGCCATTTTGATCATCGTCAGCGAGGTGTCGATGCCGATCGCCGACACCTCGTAGTGGGCGGCCAGGTGATGGGTGATCCGGCCGGGCCCGCAGCCCAGGTCCAGCACGGTCTGG
Organism: Pseudonocardiaceae bacterium YIM PH 21723; assembly: GCA_003600225.1. Taxonomy (GTDB): domain Bacteria; phylum Actinomycetota; class Actinomycetes; order Mycobacteriales; family Pseudonocardiaceae; genus QZFT01. The sequence goes on along the minus strand of QZFT01000067.1, from coordinate 157,525 downwards.
CCGGGTTGGGGGTGCAGCGTGCGAATGGCCACCTGGTAGCCGAGGCGCCAGCTGGTGCTCAGCCGCCACTCCGGGTACTCGGCCACCGCCGGCCGGTGATAGGCCACGGTCGGTTTCTCGCTCGGCTGCATACACCCAGTTCAACATGGGTAATGCGGCTTCGCCCGGTCAACCGATGTCCATCACAGTGAGATCCTCGGCGACCTCCGCCCGGCCCAGTTTCTCCTGTTCCGGGGCCTGCGGGTCGAGCAGCGGGTTGGTGTTGTTCAGGTGCGTGTAGATCACCCGGGTGCTGGCGGGCAGCAGCGGCAGGCTGTCCAGCACCGGGAGGTGCCCCATGACCTTCTGGTCCGGCCGGTGCGGGCCGAGTTCGTCGGTGGAGAAGAAGGTCCCGTCCAGGATGGCGAGGTCCACCGACTCCACGGCGGCCGCCAGGGTGCGGGTCCACTCGCGGAAGCACGGGGCGTAGAGCACCGTCCGGCCGCTGGCGGAGTCCAGGATCCGGTAGCCGACGACCCAGGGGTCGGGAGTTGGGAGCATGGGCGCTTTGCTCCCACCGGATGGGAGTAAAGCGCCCATGTGAGCATCCGCAGGCGTGTACCGGGGCCGTTTGTCGGACAGCGGCACCGTGTCGATGTGCAGCGGGCCGATGCGCAGGCCCTCGTCGCTGGGGTGCCAGGTCCAGGAGCCGTAACAGGCCAGGATCTCGCGGAACGGGCGCAGGGCCTCCAGCGCGGGGCAGGGGGCATACACGGGCAGGCCGGGGTCCTCGCGGAGCTGCAGCAGGCCGAGGCTGTGATCCAGTTCGGCGTCGGTGAGCAGGACCGCGGCTATCGGCAGGCCGCGCCCGTCGGCCGGTGGGCGCAGCGGGGAGCGGGTGAGCTGCCGGGTCAGGTCGGGGGAGGCGTTCAGCAGGAGCCACTCCGCTCCGGCGGCGATCGCGAGGCAGTCCTGCGCGCGGGGCGGCAGCCCGGACAGGCAGAGCCGGCAGCCGCAGTTCCACTGCGGACACGCCCCGCCGGCCGCGGTGCCCAGGAACATCAGCCTCATCGGTAGCCCCGCATGACCGGTTCGGCGTCACCGGGTGCGGCCACCAGGGCTTCGATCAGGTGGTGGTCCGGCGACTTGCCGCACACCGGGTCGGTGGCCTCCGCCCGCCCGGTGAGCAGGTAGGCCTGGCAGCGGCAGCCGCCGAAGTCGATCTCCTTGCGTGGGCAGGCCGTACAGGTCGGGGACATCCACGCGGTGCCGCGGAAGGCGTTGAAGCCCTCGGAGTGGTACCAGATGTCGGCCAGGGACCGGTCGGTCACCCGAGGCCAGCTGAGATCCTTGATCACCTGGGCCGCGGGGCAGGGCAGTACCGTGCCGTCCGGCGCGATGGTCAGCTGCCGGGCGGCCCAGCCGTGCATGCACGGCTTCGGGTACGGCTCGTAGTAGTCCGCGGTGACGTAGACGATCTGCATGCTCTCGCCCAGCTGCCTGCGCATCTGCCGGACCGTCTCCAGGGCCCGGTTCAGCTGACCGGCGCTGGGCAGCAGCCCGGCGCGGTTGCGCAGCGCCCAGCCGTAGTACTGGGTGTTGGCCAGTTCCAGCCGCGCCGCGCCCAGGTCCTTCGCCAGCAGGCAGATCTCCTGCACCCGGTCCAGGTTGCCCCGGTGCAGCACCACGTTCACGGTGAGCGGCAGCCCGAGGTCCCGGACGATGCGCGCGGCGGCCAGCTTGGTGCGGTGCGCGGTGGTGCCCGCCATCCGGTCCGCCTCGGTCTCCGACGCGTCCTGCAGCGACAGCTGCACGTGGTCCAGGCCGCAGCCGGCCAGTTCGGCGGCCCGCCGCTCGGTCAGGCCGAGACCGCTGGTCACCAGGTTCACGTAGCAGCCCAGCCGGGAGGCGTGCCGGACGAGTTCCGGCAGGTCCCGGCGCAGCAGCGGTTCGCCGCCGGACAGGTGGACCTGCAGGACACCCAGTTTGCGGGCCTGGTCGAAGGTGTCCTGCCACTGCTCGGTGGTCAGTTCCCGGTCCCGGGTCAGCAGTTCCACCGGGTTCGAGCAGTACGTGCAGTGCAGCGGGCAGCGGTGGGTCAGTTCGGCGAGCAGGCCGAAGGGTCTGCCGGTGTCAGCCATCGGATGGCTCCAGGGTGAGCAGTTGATCGGCGGCCAGCCTGCGCAGCAGGCCCAGCACATCGGCGGAGTCCACGTCGGCGTAGATCGCGCGCAGGTCGTCCACGATCTGCGCCACGCTGGTGCGCCCGTCACAGCGCACCAGCACGGCACAGGCCGTGGAGTTGGGCATCAGTACGCCCTCCGGGTACAGCACGACCGTCCGGTCCCGGACATCGTCGTAGCTGATCCGGACTCCGGGCAGGAGTCGCGGTCTCATCTGCGGCCGTGGTCGATCGCGTCCAGCATCGCCCACAACACGTCACACTTGAACGACAGAGCGGCGAGGGCGGCGCGCTGTTGTTCCGGGGTGACGCAGTGCCGCAGCACGATCTCCAGGGCGTCGCCGCCCTCGGCCACCGAGATCCGGTTGGTGAAGTAGTCCAGGGTGCCGTCCGGCAGCCACGGGTAGTGGGTGCGCATGTCGGCGACCCGGCGGCGCATCAGCCCGGGGGAGAACAGTTCGGTGAGCCCGGAGGCCACCGCCTCGATCCAGGGCCGGGTGCGGGCGAAGTTGAGGTACGAGTCGACCGCGAACCGCACTCCGGGGAGCAGATGCCGTTCGTCGAGCACCTCGTCCTCGGACAGGCCCAGTCCCGCGCACAGCCGCAGCCAGCGTTGGCTGCCGCCGTCGTCGTGGAACTCGATCCGGGCCCGCCACTGCCTGCGCACGTCGAGATCCGGGCAGTTGGCGATGATCGCCGCGTCCTTGCGGGACAGGATCGACTGGTAGTACCACCGATTCGCCGCCCAGCGGCGCAGTTCCTCCTTACTCAGGGAACCGTTGTGCAGGCGGTGATGAAAGGGGTGGCCATCCCAGTAGTTCTTGCCCAGATCTCGCAGTGCGGTGGCGAAATCTTCCTGGTTCATCGTCTGCCGGCGTAGGCGGTGATTTCCATCGGCGTGTCGATGTGCTGGTAGTCCGGCCGCACCCACTCGCGGCGGATCTGCTTGCGACGGCGATTCGACTTCACGGTTTCTGCCATGACGAACACCTCAATCGGCGGTTGTTCAGCAGGGAATAATCGAGTTTATTGCGGCGCAGGGTTGTTTGCAGTACCAAGGTAAACGTAATTAACCATCTTTGACCAGCCCTGGCCGGTCTAAAGAGCAATAGGCTACCTGGCGGCATATTATTCAGTGTGGCGTCACCGTTAATTGAAAAAGATCACGTATACCCTGCAGAGATTCGTTGATCACTAAGGAGGACGCATGAGCGTCCGATCTCGGTTGTATCGGCTGGTACTCGTCCTGTCCTGTCTCGCCGTCGCCCTGGCGTGCGCCGGTCCTGGCACCTCGGAATCCGTCCATCCCGCCACGGGTGCGATGGCCGATGTGGCCACCAACCTGACCACGCCGTGGGGTGGCACTTTCCTGCCAGACGGCACCGCGTTGGTGACCGAGCGAACCGGCGCCATCAAGTCCATCAAGGGCGGCGTGGTCACCACGGCCGCGACCATCCCCGGCGTGCTGGAGAACGGAGCCGGCGGGGCGGAGAGCGGCCTGCTGGGCATCGCCGCGTCGCCGAACTACGCGACCGACAAACTGGTGTTCGTCTATTACACGACGGCATCGGACAATCGCATAGCCAAGTTGCAGCTCGGTGGGCAACCGACGGCGATCGTCACCGGAATTGTGAAAAACACGTACCACAATGGCGGTGGACTGGCCTTCGGACCGGACGGATATCTGTACGCCTCCACCGGCGACGCGGGTGTCAGCAGCCGGGCCCAGGATCTCAATTCTTTGAACGGAAAAACCCTGCGAATGACGGCTGACGGAAAGCCCGCTCCGGGTAATCCGTTCGCAAATTCGCTGGTCTACACGTACGGACACCGCAATGTGCAGGGATTCGCCTGGGACGCGCAGAGCCGCTTGTTCGCCTCGGAACTGGGCAACAACTCCCTGGACGAGCTCAACCGCATCGAGTCCGGGAAGAACTACGGCTGGCCGACGTGTGAGGGGCCGTGCAGCAACCCGCAGTACGTCAACCCGCTGCTGACCTGGCCGACCTCGCAGGCATCGCCCAGCGGCCTGGCGATCGTGGGCAGCACCATCTACATGGCGTGCCTGCGCGGGCAGAAGGTGTTCCGCATCCCGATCAACGCCGACGGTGGCGTGGGCAACCCGACGTCGATCCTCACCGGCAACGGGCGCATGCGGTACGTGAAGGCCGCGCCGGACGGCACGTTGTGGGCGGGGACCTCGAACCGCGACGGGCGTGGCACCCCTCAGGCGAGTGACGACCGGATCATCTCGGTTACTCCCTGATAGCCCCTGATGCCCACATGGGCGCTTTACTCCCATTCAACGGGAGCAAAGCGCCCATGCTCGCATTATGGGGTCACCCGGAAGAGGGGCGGTTCAGGAAGCCCTGGAGCACTGCGGGGTCCTGGAGGGACATCCACTGGATGACCTCCGAGTAGGTGGCGCAGACTGTGTCGGGCTTGCCGCAGGTCTCGCCCATGAAGGATTCGACGGCGGAGTTGAACGCGCCGGCGTTCCAGCTGTTGAAGTGGTTGCCCACCACCAGCGGGGCGCGGTTTCCGGTGAGAGCGGCCTGGTAGGCGCCTCGGTAGGTGTTCAGCGCGGACTCGGTGAACTCGGCGGCCCTGGCCGGCTCGTTCTTCGCGCCGTTCAGCGAGTACCAGAAGTTGTAGTCCATCATGATCATGCGCTTGTTGAGGCCGGGCATGACCACCTCGGGCATCGGGAACTCCCAGACGCCGCTCGCGGTCTTCCGCGGCCACACGACACCACGTGCCGTCTGCGACGTGTCGTAGGTCATTCCCCGCGCGGCCAGGGCGGGCAGCAGCTGGTCCATCCGGCCTTCCAGGCACGGTGTCCGGCCGCCCTTGACGGTCGACGGGTCCAGCTTCAGATCAGGGGTGGCCCGCACAAAGCCAAAGAACTGGTCCAGTTCGTCGTTCCACTGCGCGGTCGTCCACTTGCCCACCGAAGGCTCGGCGCCCTGGCAGAAGTGGCCGTTGTAGTGCGTGCCCAGCTCATGTCCCTCGGACAACGCGCCGTTCAGGTCGTTGATCGTGGTGCGCACCTCTTCGGGGGTGCCGCCGAAGCCGATCGACGAGCCGCCGGGCTTGTGACCCGGTCCGGTGTAGCGCTTGCCCTCGCCGTCCGGCAGCAGGTAGATGCCGGACAGCAGTCCGGTCACATGGGCACCGGACCGGCGGGCGATCTCGCGGAACCGCTGCCAGTGCGGGTGCGAGGCGGCGCCGTCGAAGGAGAACATCACGAACTGCGGCGGCTGCTCGCCCGGTTCCAGCTTGCGCATCCACGGCTTCTCGCCGTCCGGCGGCCTGGGCGCGCTGGTGGGCGCGCTGCTGCTGGTCGTGGGAACCGGGCTGGACGGTTCGGTCGTCGCGGACGGTTCCGCGTTACCGGACGGCTCACCCTGCGCCGTGGTCAGCGCGGGCAGCGCCGTACCGCCGGTCAGCCGCGTGCTGTCCGAGCGATAGTCCAGCTGGACGATCATCAACGCGGTCAGCAGTAAGGCCACCGCGACGGCGATGGAGCCGCGGTGTGCGGCGAAAAGCTGTTTCATCATCCCCCCGAGCTCCGGAATCTCCGTTGCCGTTGGGATAGACGCCCTGGCACCCCGTCAGGTTGTCAAAGCAGCAAATGGATTACAACCCACGCAGCACGACGATCCGGTTCTCGTCATAGCCCAACCGGCCGCCGATCCAGCGTCCGCCGCAGGTGACCAGCACCAATCGATGCGGGCCCTGCTGGTCGAACAATTCGGCAGCCCGGTTGGGGAGCTCTTGTTTTGTGACCGTGTGTACCTCGCTGACCGCGTACTCATGCGCGGTGCCGTCCACGTCACGTACGGTCGCCCGCTGGTCGGGAGCCGCCCGCCAGAGCTGCTCGAACGGGCCGATGCGGTTCTGCCAGTTCACGTGGCCGGCGAGCACCGTCGCGCCCTGACCGGCTTCCAGCCCGGCGCCCCACCAGGTCGCCTCGTTGACGCCGTCCGGGATCGGCAGGCTGCCGTCCGCGGCGATCTCCTTGCGGACGAGGCGTACCTCGGTGCCGTCCGGCAGCCGGATGGTGCCCGGCTTCTGGCCCGGCCGGATCTGTTGCTGCGGGGCCGGAGCCGCCGCCGACGGGGGTGCCGGTGGCGCGGTCCTGGCGGTCAGCTGGGCGGCCAGGGCCACCCAGTTCTCGGTCGTTGGCGGCAGCGGGGCGGCCACCGCGGTACCGGCCTCGGCAAGGGTGATGTTCAGGTCGGCGGTCCGCAGGTCCAGTACCGAGTAGCAGAATTGGGCTAGGGCCAGGCCGATCAGGCAGGCGACCGCGGCTAGGGGGCGCCTGCCGAACAGGGTTTTCCACAGTGACATGCGGGTCAGGATCCGATCCGGGTGGAGCCGTCACCCGCCGGGATCACGATGGGCACCTTGGGCTTGTTGGGCTTGTTGGTCAGCGCCAGGGTGAGCGTCTCGCCGGGCTTCAGCGTGCCGCAGGCGGCGGCCGGTGCTGCCGCGTCGAAGGCCTCCTCGTACCCGGGGGCGGGCTGGGTCTCGACGACGCAGACTTCCTGCGGGGTGGCCAGGTCGGGGACGAGGACCGTGCCGTCCGCGCCGGTGACCAGCACCAATGGGGTGCCGTCGGGTCCGTTGAGCGGGGTGCCGTCCTGCTTGTTCGCCGGGCCCTTCTTGTCCGCGGCGGTGACCCGCAGGCTGGTCTTCGCGATGCCGGTGCCGCTGGACGCGTCCGCCTTGGAGATCTTCACCTTGCCGGGCGCGTGCTTGGCGGTGGTCGTCGCCGTGCCGTTGATCTCGGTCTCGCCACCGGTGGTGAGGATCTTCTGCGTGCTCTGGTTGGCGGGCACCTTCACCGTCGGCACCGGAACCGGGCTGGCGGTCTTGGCGGACAGCGTCGGGTTCGGGCCGGTCGGGGTGACCTTGACGACCAGTGGGCTGCCGTCGGCGGGGGTGCTGACCTGGGCGTTCTCCACGGTGGCGTCGGTGGCGGTGAGCGTCACCCTGGCGCCGCCCTGCGGCTTGCCGCCCGCGGTGACCGCGACGGTCCAGGTACCCGCGGCGTCGATCAGCTGTGGGTCGGCGGGTGCGGCGACGGTGATCTGCCACGGGCCGCGGTTGGCGATCGCCTCGGCCTTGAGCCGGTCCACGGCCTGCTTCGCCTCGGCGGGCAGCGAGTTGAGGTGGAAGTTCACGTCGTAGCCGACCTGCTGGAAGCTCTTGTCCGCGCCCAGCTTGGCCGGGTCGGTGGTGCCCGCGGTCCAGGTGTGCAGCAGGTGCGCCAGCGCGGCGGCGTCGTTCGGGTTGCTGGTGTCGTTGTAGCGCAGCAACAGGTAGGAGATGTCCGCGGCGACCTCGGGCGCCAGGGGAGTGCCCCACTTGTCGGTCAGCGCGCCGGTCGACGGGTAGCCCTCACCGGTTCCGGGGGCCGCGTAGGCGAACTGCACGCACCAGACCTGCTTGCCGCCGACCTCGTAGGCACCTAACCAGTCGTACGAATCCGGATTGCCCTTGTACGGCTGGGCCGGTGTCTTGAGTCCCACCACCTCGTGGGATCCGGAGGCCGCCTGCGCGGACAACATGGATCCGGCGATCAGGACAAGGGCGCAGGCTAACGCGAGCAGGCTGCTGCGTCGGGGCATGGGAGCTCCTCGGGGCGTGACGTGATCGGGGTTCACATCGCCCCACGATGTTTCGGCAGGTCAGGGGCAGATCACAACCGCCATTCCGGCCACCGGGAGCTCCTGGGACGGTCGCTGAGCGTGGACTATGAGCTAACTAACGCCGTTCGCAAGGCCCGGATGGACGAGTCGTGGAGCACACCATGCGTCATCGGACTACCGTGACGCACGCATATCCGCGCATGAATGTAAAGTTGACGTGAGTTACCGGGAACCGGACCACGCCTGCGTCCGTTCGTTCTATGTAAGGGCACGAACGCCCCAGGAGGACAAGTTGCGTACCAGCAGCAACCCCGCGTTCCGCAACCTGCCGACCGGCGGGTATGCGGGCTTCAACGCCTACCCGCAGCAGGCTCAGCCTGGCTACCCGCCGCAGCAGACGGGGCCTTACGGTGCGCAGCCTGCCGCCGCCGACAACCGGCCGATGACCATCGATGACGTCGTCACCAAGACCGGCATCCTGCTCGGCACCCTCGTCGTGGCCGCTTTCCTGGCCGCCTTCGTGCCGATCCTCAAGCTCCTGTTCATCCCGGCGCTGATCGCCGGCATCGTGCTGGGCCTGGTCAACTCCTTCAAGAAGGAGCCCAGTCCGGCGCTGATCATCGCGTACGCCGCCTGTCAGGGCATCGTGCTCGGTGTCATCAGCGGCATCTACGCCCTGAAGTACGACGGCATCGTGATCCAGGCGGTCGTCGGCACCGTCGGCGTGTTCGCCGGCATGCTCTTCGCCTACCGCAGCGGCGCCATCAAGGTCACTCCGCGTTTCCAGAAGTGGATGATCGGCATGCTCATCGGCGCCCTGGTGCTGATGCTGTTCCGCCTGGTGGCGCCGATGTTCGGCCTGCACCTCCCGATCGGCATCATGGTGCTCATCAGCCTGGTGCTGATCGGCGTCGCCGCGTTCAGCTTCATGCTGGACTTCGAGGCGGCCAGCGAGGCCATCCGCAACGGCACCCCGGCTCGCTACGCCTGGCAGATTGCCTTCGGTCTCACGGTCACGCTGATCTGGCTGTACCTGGAGATCCTGCGCCTGCTCAGCTACCTGCGCGACTAGTCGCCGGACGGATCCGGGGTGCATCTCCCTCTGGGGAGGTGCACCCCGGATTTTTTATGTCAGATCTTGTGACCGTGGTCGGAGCTGTAGCACCATTCCCCGGTCTCGTGTGCTCGCCAGAGCGGATTGTAGGAAGGGTCGTCCTCGGACAGGAAGGTGTAGCCGCGATGCGCGCCGACGCACACGGTCACTCCGCCTGACCCGACATTCTCCGCTCGGATCCACAGGTTCTTATCGCTGCAGTTCATGTAGTTCGACGGCTCACCGGTATGGGTGTTGAAGCCGCAGGTGTCGTCGGTGACCGTGGCGGGTTCGGCCATTGCCGATGTCGCGGAAATTCCGGTCAGCGCCAATGCGGCAATCGCTGCGGAGATCAGGATCCTGCTCTTCATGACAATTATCCTTCGGCTGATCGGTTCAGTGGTCCATGGTGTGGCCGACCTGCGTTGATGCGCAGGTCGTGCCGTTGGAGTAGGCGTTGGTGATCCACTGGGCCGTGGTGTCCCAATTGTCAAGGTCGGTCAGGCCTGGGGCGACGCACAGCGTGACGTCATCAAAGGTGCGAACAATTTTGACCCACACGTTGGTGTTCTGGTTGCAGTGCATATAGGTGGCGTGGTCACCGATTCCATGGGCGTTGAATCCGCACGCCTCCTGGATACTCGCCGGTGCCGCATTGGCGATGGTGGCACTCGGTCCGGCCGACAGCAGCAATGCGGAAACCGCCGCAACGATAAGCTTGTTCACTGTTTTCCCCAGGTTTTGTTTCGAACTGCTTGTGAAATTAATATCGCAGCTCGGGAACAATGTCGTCAATGAAAGCGGCGACAATCGGGTAGGACTACCTAATCGCCATTGGGGCGGATACGCAGGTACAGGTACGAACCGACGCCTACCAGCAGGATGAACGGCATCGTGGCCAGGACATAGGCGGGCCAGTAGTGGTCCAGGTCGGTGATCGAGGCGGTGTCGTTCACCTCGGTGCCGTTCACGCCGAAGAAGGCCAGCAGCAGCGCGGGCGGCAGCGCCAGCAGCGTGCCGATGGCCACCATTGCGGACAGCACCTTGTTGCGGCGCTCGGTGGCGTCGGCGACCGCGGCTTCCAGGGTGGCCATCCTTGCCTGCACCACGGTGCCGACCCGGGCGAGCATGCGCGAGGTGTTGGACAGGATGTCCGGCAGGCCGAGGGCGTCGCGCAGCGAGCTGTGGAAGCTCTCCACGATCAGCTCCGGGATGAGCAGGTTGTCCAGGTAGGCCTCGACGCCGAAGCTGAGGTCCAGTTGCAGCTCACCCAGCCGCTCGGACAACTCGGCGACGAGTTCCCTGGCGTCCGAGGTGTCCGTCAGCAGCCCCTGCTCGTTGGCCAGCACCGCGCGGTGCGCCTGCTTGCGGGCCGCGCGCAGCAGGCCCAGCGCGGAGACGAACAACGTGCCGATCACCGCGAGGACGTTCTCCACGTGCGCGTTCCAGCCGGCGATGACCGCCACGCCACGGCCGTGCCCGACCAGGCAGGTGCCGGGGATGTTCAACGCCGGTGGCAGGTGGGTGGCGGCGGATTCGTGGTACACGCCGCGGTGCACGATGTCGCTGACCGTCACGCTGGCGAACGGGTTCGCGCCGCTGTCCTCCTGGTGAACGCGTTGCTGCAGCTCACCGCCGGGGAAGACCATCTGGTGCACGTCCCGCTCGAAGGGGACCTCGCGATGGATCCCGTGGTCGGCGAGCCGATCGGCCAGCCATTTGGGCAGGCTGCGGTCGCCGATCCGCAGCTCGGCGCGGTCGAAGCAGGTGGTGGCCAGCAGCGTGGAGACCTCGGCGTGGTCCACGTCGGCGGGGAGCGTGACGTCCAGCATCGCGGTGGTCTCGCCGCGCGCGCCCTTCAGCAGGAACACCCGGAGCCGGCCGAGATCGAGCGGCAGGGGCGAGCCGGCGCAGGTCAGCGCGGCGCCGTCCAGGTACTCGTCGAGAACCACGTTCGGCAGGAGCTCGGCGGACGCGGCCAGGTGCCCGGAGAACCGGTCGAAGTCCCAGAGCTCGGCGATCGGCGTCGCGGGTACGTCGGCGGGTAACCGCCCGGCCATGCCGTAGATGATCAGTACCCGGGTGTTCGCCCGGACCGCCAGATTACTGAGCACCGAAGATCACCCCCTGGCCGCCGACCTTACCCAGGGGGTCCCGAAGTTGACGATATTCGGGGAAAAGCGTCCCCGAATATCGTCAACTTCGGGATCTGTCGGTTAGGAGAGGCGTTCGAGGATGAGGGCCATTCCCTGGCCGCCGCCGACGCACATGGTCTCCAGGCCGAACTGCTTGTCGTGGAACTGGAGGGAGTTGATCAGCGTGGTGGTGATGCGCGCGCCGGTCATGCCGAACGGGTGGCCGACGGCGATGGCGCCGCCGTTGATGTTCAGCTTGTCCAGCGGGATGTCCAGGTCCTTGTAGGACGGGATGACCTGCGCGGCGAACGCCTCGTTGATCTCCACCAGGTCGATGTCCGAGATGGACATGCCCGCGATGGACAACGCCCGGCGAGTGGCTTCCACCGGGCCGTAGCCCATGATCTCCGGGGACAGGCCGGACACGCCGGTCGCGACCACCCGGGCCAGCGGGGTCAGGCCCAGTTCCCGCGCCTTGACGTCGCTCATGATCACCAGCGCCGCGGCGCCGTCGTTCAGGGCGCAGCAGTTGCCCGCGGTGACCCGGCCGTCCGGGCGGAACACCGGCTTCAGCTGAGAGACCTTCTCCAGGGTGGTTCCCGCACGCGGGCCGTCATCGGCGGACACGACGCTGCCGTCCGGCAGCGTGACCGGGGTGATCTCCCGCTGCCAGAAGCCGTCGGCGATGGCCTTCTCCGCCAGGTTCTGCGAGCGGACGCCGAACTCGTCCATCTCCTCGCGGGAGACGTTCTTCGCCAGGGCCAGGTTCTCCGCGGTCTGACCCATCGCGATGTACACGTCCGGCACCGCGCCGGAGGTCCGCGGGTCCTCCCACGACGTGGCCCCGCCGCCCATGGCCTTGGTGGTCCGCGCCTGCGCCTCGTCGAACAGCGGGTTCATCGTGTCCGGCAGGCCGTCGGAGCTGCCCTTCACGAACCGGGACACGGTCTCCACGCCCGCGCTGATGAACACGTCACCCTCGCCGGCCTTGATCGCGTGCAACGCCATCCGGGTCGTCTGCACGCTGGACGCGCAGTAGCGGGTGACGGTGGTGCCGGGCAGTTCGTCGTAGCCGAGGATGGTGGCGACCACCCGGCCCATGTTGTAGCCCTGCTCGCCACCGGGCAGACCACAGCCCAGCATCAGGTCGTCGATCTGCGCCGGGTCCAGGGCCGGCATCTTGTCCAGCGCGGCCCGGACGATCTGCGCGGTCAGGTCATCCGGCCGGATGCTCGCCAGCGACCCCTTGCCTGCTCGGCCGATCGGAGAGCGGGCAGCCGACACGATCACTGCTTCTGGCACAACAGCCTCCCTAAGTTACTCAGGAGTACAACATCCCACTCCTGCTGGCGCTGCGCCAGATTCCGGCCGCGGCGCAGAGCGCGGGCAACATCACCGCGCAGGCTCCCTCGTAGCCGATCGCGTTGGGGTGGAAGTGGTCCCCGCTGAACAGTTCGTCGGCGCGCTGCACGAATTCCGGCGAGATCACCTCGGACAGCAGCACCGTGTGCGCCCCGGCCTGCTGGGCGGCCGTGCGCTGCGCCTTCGCCAGGGCGAGGCTCCAGGTGCTGGCCACGGTGCGCAGCGGCTGCGGGATCGGCTTGATCGCCGCCATGTCCGGGCAGGTGCCCACGACGACGCCGATGCCCGCGCGGCGCAGCCGGCGGATCTGCGCGGTCAGCAGGTTCACCGAACTGCCGATGGTCATCCGGGACGTCACGTCGTTGCCGCCGATGATCACCAGTGCCACATCGGTGCCGTCCGAGATGGCCGCGGTGACCTGGGCGGCCAGGTCGGCGGTGGTCGCGCCGACCACGGCATAGGTATTGCAGCGCACCGGCCGGCCCGACTCCTCGGAAAGGCCCTTCGCCGACATCACCGCGGGCAACTGGTCCGGGGTGTCCACGCCGAGGCCCGCCGCCATCGAGTCGCCGAGCATCGCGAACCGCAGCGGCCGCTCGCCCCGGGACACCGGTCCCGAACCGTCGGGCAGGTAGACGCCGTCGGCGCGGGGCGGGTCGCTCTCCGGCAGTCCGATGATCTCCCTGGCGAGATTGGACTGGTGGGTGATGACGCCGTACGCCCCGGCGACGATCCCGCCGAGCGCGCCGGCGAACAACATCATGTTCCGGGTGCCTCGCTGAGTGACCATGGCCCAGCTCCCCTCGGCGTCGTTCACGTGCACTTCCCCTTGCATTAACGCATACGAGGGGTTGCTTACTCCTCTTCCGGACTGTGACATGCACTCGTCCGGGAATGGACAGTTAATGTGGTCGGTGTGGACTACGCGGAGCACATGATCGACCTGGTGGGCAACACACCGCTGGTGAAGCTCAACTCGCTGACCGAGGGGCTGTTGCCCCTGGTCCTGGCCAAAGTCGAGTACTTCAACCCCGGTGGCAGCGTGAAGGACCGCATCGCGCTGCGCATGGTGGAGGCCGCCGAGGCGTCCGGAGCCCTGCAGCCGGGCGGCACCATCGTCGAACCCACGTCCGGCAACACCGGCATCGGCCTGGCCCTCGTCGCGCAGCGCAAGGGCTACAACTGCATCTTCGTCTGCCCGGACAAGGTCAGCCAGGACAAGCGGGACGTGCTCAAGGCCTATGGCGCGCAGGTCGTGGTGTGCCCGACCGCGGTCGCCCCGGAGCACCCCGACTCCTACTACAACGTGTCCGACCGGTTGATGCGGGAGACGCCCGGCGCCTGGAAGCCGGACCAGTACTCCAACCCGCAGAACCCCGAGTCGCACTACTACTCCACCGGCCCGGAGCTGTGGCGGCAGACCGAAGGCAAGATCACGCACTTCGTGGCCGGCATCGGCACCGGCGGCACGATCAGTGGCACCGGCCGGTACCTCAAGGAGGTCAGCGGCGGCAAGGTCAAGATCATCGGCGCCGACCCGGAGGGCTCCGTCTACTCCGGTGGCTCCGGCCGCCCGTATCTGGTCGAGGGCGTCGGTGAGGACTTCTGGCCCACCGCCTACGACCGGGAGATCTGCGACGAGATCATCGCCATCTCGGACGCCGACTCGTTCACCGTGACCCGGCAGCTGGCCAAGCGGGAGGGCATGCTCGTCGGCGGCTCCTGCGGCATGGCCGCTGCGGCCGCGTTGCAGCTGGCCGAGCGGCTCGGCCCGGACGACGTGGTGGTCGTGCTGCTGCCCGACGGCGGCCGCGGCTACCTGTCGAAGGTGTTCAACGACAGCTGGATGGCCTCCTACGGCTTCCTGTCCGCCGACCACACCGGCGCCTCGGTCGGCGACATGCTGCGCCGCAAGGACGGCAGCCTGCCCGACCTGGTGCACACCCACCCCAACGAGACGGTCGCTGAGGCCGTGGCCATCCTGCGTGAGTTCGGCGTCTCCCAGATGCCCGTCGTCAACGCCGAACCTCCGGTGAAGGCCCTCGAAGTGGTCGGCGCGGTGAACGAGAAGGACCTCCTGGAGGCGTTGTTCACCGGCAAGGCCGCCCTGGCCGACCGGGTGGAGCAGCACATGTCCCCGCCGCTGCCCACGATCGGCGCCGGCGAGGCGATCACCACCGCGATGGACGCGCTGGTCGGCGCGGACGGCGCGATGGTGCTGATCGACGGCAAGCCGGCGGGTGTGGTCACGAGACAGGATGTTTTGGGTTTCATTGCGGGTCGTTAGTCGGCCCAAACCGGTCACTCCGGGGTGGAAGATCCGCTAGCGTGCGCGCTATGAGCACCCCGCAGCCTCCGCGCGATCCGGACGCGGACGTCACCCGGCAGTTGCCGGGCGCGTCCGAGTCCGGTGCGGAGCTGCGGAAACCGGTCGATCCGGTGGCCGGTTATCCGGCCGCACCACCCGCCCCGGGCCAGGGGGAGCAGCCCCTCGCTCAGCAGCCGCAGGTCGGCAAACGGGCGAATCTGTGGATGGTCACCTCGGTCTACGCGGTCTGCCTCGGCGGCCTGTTCACCCTTTTGGGTGTTGTTGATGTGCTCAGATCGGTGGCGGTGGCCGCCTACCTGCCCGACGCCGGGCTGCTGGTCATCCTGACGTTGCTGACCCTGGTGGCCCTGGTGGGCGTGCTCACCTCGGGCCTGCTCGGCCTGCTCAACAAGCCGGTGGCCAGGGTGGTCGGCACGGTCTCGGCAGGGGCCATGCTGATCGCGAACCTGGTCAGCGCGTTCCTGTACGCCGGAACGTCCGTGGGCGTCATCCGCATTCTGCTCGTCGTCGCCGTCGCGGTCCTGTGGAACCTTCCGCGGACTCAGGCGGGACTGCACCAACGCGCTGTCGGGCCGAACGGCATCCGATAGCGTGACCACCAAGGAATTCCCAGACACGTGTGAAGCGCCCCAGGGAGTTGGAAAAGTCCATGAGCACGCCACAGCCGCCTCAGGGTGACCAGCCAGGTCAGGCTGAGCCGCAGGTGAACCCGTCCGCTGCCACGCCCGAGTCGAACACGGACGCGGACGCCACCCAGGTCGTCGCCTCCGGTTCCGCCGCGACCCCGGCCTCGGACAGCGACGCGGACGCCACTCAGGTCGTCCCCGGTGGCTCCGGAGCCGCGCAGACCGGTGGCTTCCCGGCCGCGCCGCCCGCTCCCGCCTGGGGTCAGCAGCAGCCGCAGCAGACCGGGCAGCAGCCCGCCTGGGGCCAGCAGCCGCAGACCGGCCAGCAGCCGGCGTGGGGCCAGCAGCAGCCGCAGACCGGGCAGCAGCCCGCCTGGGGTCAGCAGCAGCAGAACCCCTACGGCCAGCAGCAGCCCGCGTGGGGTCAGCAGCAGCCGCAGCAGCCGTACGGCGCGCCGCAGCAGCCCGGCTTCGGCCAGCAGCAGAACCCCTACGGTGGCCAGCCGCAGCAGCCGTACGGCCAGCCCGGTTACGGCCAGCAGCAGCCCGGCTATGGCCAGCAGGGCCCGACCGGCCCGCGCACCGGCCTGCAGGCGTACCTGCCGGTCCCCGGTGGCGCGCTGCCGACCGGCCAGCCGGCCGAGTGGGGCACCCGTTTCCTGGCGTACATCATCGACGCCCTGCTCACCGCGATCCCGATCCTGCTGTTCGTGCTGATCGACGTGCTGGTCGGTGTCGTGGGCATCAGCCTCCTCGGCTACCTGGCCGGCATCGGTTTCCACATCTACAACCGCTGGGTGCTGCAGGGCCAGACCGGCCAGACCGTCGGCAAGAAGCTGATGAAGATCATCACCCTCGCGGAGTCGACCCGGCAGCCGCTGGGCGTCGGCATGACCGTGCTGCGTGAACTGGTCGGCAACGGCATCCTGAACACCATCGTCTGCGGCCTGCCGATCGGCTTCCTGTGGCCGCTGTGGGACGACAAGAAGCAGACCTGGGCCGACAAGATCGCCAGCTCGCTGAACTTCACCGCGTACGAGAACACCCCGCAGTAACGATGTCCACGCCGAAGCCGCCCCAGCCGCCGATCCGCAGATCGGCCGCCGGGGCGGCTTCGCCGTTCTCCCGATCGGGTGACACGGTGCTGGCGATCGCCGCGGCCCTGCTCGGCCTGCTGCTCGGCGTGGTGCTGCTCGTGTTGATCACGGTGCTGCTCGCGGGCGCCAACCTGCGTCCGGCGGGGGAGTGGACGCTGCTGTCCACCATCGGCCTGGTGCTGCTCACCCTGGCCGCGCTCGCGCTGCTCAGTGGCGGCGTGCTGGTCCTCACCCGGGTGGCGCTGGCCCGCAGCCTGTTGCTGGGCGGGCCCATCCTGCTGCTCGGCTTCACCGTCACCACGCTGGTCGCGCAGCCGGACACCGCGCCCGGACTGTGGCCGGTTCCGGTACTCGGGCTGGTGGTGTTCCTCCTGGCCGCACTACCGGGGACCAAGCGATATCTGGAGCCACGCGACTGGTCGCCCACCCATCCGGCGTAGGCTCTTGTCATGAGTGCAGACGGCAACGCCGGCTTCGAGACCCGGGCGATTCACGCAGGTCAGGAACCGGACAAGCAGACCGGCGCGGTGATCGTGCCGATTTACGCGACCTCCACCTACGCCCAGGACGGCGTCGGCGGGCTCCGGGGCGGCTATGAATACTCCCGCACCGCGAACCCCACCCGTACCGCCCTGGAGACCTGCCTCGCCTCGCTGGAAGGCGGCCGCTTCGGCCGGTCCTTCGCGTCCGGCCTGGCCGCGTCCGACGTGCTGCTGCGGTCCGTCTGCCGTCCCGGTGATCACGTGGTGTTCGGCGACGACGCCTACGGCGGCACCTTCCGGCTGGTCGACAAGGTGCTGTCGCTCTGGGGTGTCGAGTACACGCCGGTGAACCTCGGCGATGTGGACGCCGTGCGCGCCGCCGTCCGCCCCAACACCAAGGTCATCTGGGCGGAGACCCCGACCAACCCGCTGCTGCGCGTCGTCGACATCTCCGCGCTGGCCGGGATCGCCCAGGAGTCCGGCGCCAAGCTGGTCATCGACAACACCTTCGCCTCGCCCTACCTGCAGACCCCCCTCGAACTCGGCGCCGACGTGGTGCTGCACTCCACCACCAAGTACATCGGCGGCCACTCCGATGTGGTCGGCGGCGCGCTGATCACCTCGGACGAGGAACTGGATGCCCAGATGGGCTTCCTGCAGAACGCCGCCGGTGCGATCACCGGGCCGATGGACGCGTGGCTGACCCTGCGTGGCCTGAAGACCCTGGCGATCCGGATGGAACGGCACAGCGACAACGCCGAGCGGATCGTCGAGGAGCTGACCGGCCACCCCAAGGTCAGCTCGGTGCTGTACCCGGGCGTCGCCGGCCACCCTGGCCACGAGATCGCCGGCAAGCAGATGCGTCGCTACGGCGGCATGGTCTCGTTCACCGTGCACGGCGGCGAGCAGGCCGCGCTGGACGTGGTGGCCAAGACCCGGGTGTTCACCCTCGCCGAGTCGCTGGGTGGCGTCGAGTCGCTGATCGAGCACCCCGGCCGGATGACCCACGCGAGCACCGCGGGCTCCCAGCTGGAGGTTCCGGCCGACCTGATCCGGCTGTCCGTCGGCATCGAGAACGCCGACGACCTGGTCGCCGACCTGCTGCAGGCGCTGGACTAGCGGTTTTTGGGTTTTCTTGGTCGTGCCCTACTGGATTCCCGTCAGGTTGACTCAGACCGGAATCCAGTAGGGGGACTCAGATGAGACATCGTTTCGCCATCGCGTCGACCGTCGCCGGCCTGATCATGGCCTGCGTGCCGCCGGCCGCCCAGGCGGCGCCGGTCGTCGCGACCATGCAGGCCACCTGCGCGGGCCGGGACTCGTGCGTGTTCGTCGCGGACCGGGACTACCACGCCGGGGACTGCACCATGTTCCACGGCGCGAGCTGGACTTTGCGCACCGGCCGGATGGTGTTCGAGGGCACCGTGACCAGCAGCGATGACAACGATCGCTGGGAGATGGTCGTCGAGCTGCTCAACGAGGGCGGCGCGGTGCTCGGCCGGGTGCACAACCCGGACAACCTCGACGAGCGGTTCGTCAAACAGCTGCCGAACAACGAGGACCGCTACTTCTGGCAGGCCTTCGGGAGCTTCGACAACTCCTGGTACCAGCAGACGCACACCATCCAGATCCGGAACAAGTGCTGATGATGTTCCGCCGCAGCCTCGCCACACTGGTGGCCTTCGCCTGTATCGGCGTCGTTCCGCCGGCGACCGCCGCCGCGTCCGTGCAGGCCACCTGCACCGGCCGGGACTCGTGCCTGTTCGTCGCCGATCAGGACTACCACGCCGGGGACTGCACGATGTTCCACGGCGCGACCTGGACCCTGCGTCCCGGTTCGCTGGAGTTCCACGGCATCGTGACCAGCAGCGACGACCATGATCACTGGGTGATGCAGGTCCAGCTGAAGGACGCGCAGGGCGTCGTGAGCGCCACGGTGCTCAACGACAGCGGCGGGGGAGACGTCTTCGTCAAGTACCTGCCGGACCGCCGGGACCAGTACGCCTGGGACGCCTTCGGCCACTTCGACCGGGCCAAGTACGACGGGATCCAGTCCATCCAGGTGTGGAACCAGTGCTGAAACCGATGTCACGGGGGTAGCGGGGCTACGGATGGCAGGATCGGGGTCATGCAGAAGGTGACCCTGGATCAGATTCGGACAGCGCAGAAGACCCTCAGTGCGATCGTCCGGCACACGCCACTGGAACGTTCCGGCGCGATCGACCGGCGCAGCGGCACCCAGGTGTTCCTCAAGTGCGAGAACCTGCAGCGCACCGGTTCCTTCAAGCTGCGTGGCGCGTACACCCGCATCCACGGGCTGTCCGAGCAGGAGCGCGCCTGTGGCGTGGTCGCCGCCAGCGCGGGCAACCACGCCCAGGGCGTGGCACTGGCCGCGCAGCTGCTGGGCGTGCGGGCCACCGTGTTCATGCCGATGCGGGTGCCGCTGCCCAAACTGGCTGCGACCAGGTCCTACGGCGCCGAGGTCCAGCTGCACGGCGCGGTCGTCGACGAGTCCCTGGACGCCGCCCGCGAGTTCGCCGAGCGCACCGGCGCCCAGTTCATCCATCCGTTCGACCACCCCGACGTGATCGCCGGGCAGGGCACCATCGGCCTGGAGATCCTGGAGCAGCTGCCCGAGGTCGGCACCGTCGTGGTCGCCGTCGGCGGCGGCGGGCTGATCTCCGGGGTGGCCACCGCGATCAAGGCGCTGCGGCCCAACGTCCGGGTGGTCGGCGTGCAGGCCGAGCAGGCCGCGGTCTGGCCGATCTCCCTGGCGGCGGGGAAGGTGCAGCGGCTGGCCAAGGTGCACACCATGGCCGACGGCATCGCGGTCGCCAAGCCCGGCGAGCTGACCTTCGAGTACGTGCGCGACCTGGTCGACGAGGTGGTCACCGTCAGCGAGGAGGCGATCTCCCGGGCGCTGCTGATGTGCCTGGAGCGCACCAAGCTGATCGTGGAACCGGCCGGCGTCACCGGGCTCGCCGCGGTGCTGGAGCACCCCAAGTCGTTCTCCGGTCACGGCCCGATCGTCGCGGTGCTGTCCGGCGGCAACGTCGACCCGCTGCTGCTGATGCAGCTCATGCAGCACGGTATGACTGCGGGTGGCCGCTACCTGGCGCTGAAGGTGCGGGTCCCGGACCGTCCCGGGTCCCTGGCCACCATGCTCGCCAAGGTCGCCGAGGCGGGCGCCAACGTGGTCAACATCGAGCACTCCCGCATCTCCGGAGCCCTGGCCCTCGGTGAGGCCGAGGTCCTGATGAACCTGGAGACCCGGGGTCCGGAGCACCGCCAGCTGGTGGTCGCCCAGCTCCGCGCCGCCGGCTTCACCGCCACCCTGGCCAACTGACCCCGCGCTGAATGCGAGCATGGGCGCTTTGCTCTCACTGGATAAGAGAAAAGCGCCCATGTGAGCATTCGATTCGGCCTCAGTCGAAGGGTGGCCGAACGTTGGCGATCTCGTACGCCTGCACGTCGGCCGTGAGGAACGGGATGTCGAGATCGGGTGCGTTGGCCACCGCGCGCCAGGCGTGTACGTGGTCCCAGGACTCCCAGCGTTCGTAGACGTTCACCCGCGCCGGGTTCAGCGGGTCGGCGGTGATGGCCCCGTCCAGGCAACCGGGCGCCCGCCTGGCCCGGTCCAGCAGGTCCCGGAAGGCGGCGACGTAGGAGTCGCGCTGGGCTTCCGGTACTTCGACGAAGCCCGCGATGATCAGCATCTGCATACCGATACCGACCGTCGCGGGCTGAAAAACTCATCGCCGAATGCTCACATGGGCGCTTTACTCCCATCCAGTGGGAGCAAAGCGCCCATGCTCGCATTAAGGACTACAGGTTGCCGCGGATGTCCTGCTCCCGCTCGATGGCCTCGAAGAGGGCCTTGAAGTTACCGATGCCGAAACCCAGCGAACCGTGGCGCTCGATGAACTCGTAGAACACGGTCGGGCGGTCGCCGACGGGCTTGGTGAAGATCTGCAGCAGGTAGCCGTCCTCGTCCCGGTCGACCAGGATGCGCCGCTTCTGCAGCTCCTCGACCGGCACCCGGACCTCGCCGATGCGCTCCCGCAGCTCCGGGTCCTCGTAGTACGAGTCGGGCACGGACAGGAACTCCACGCCACGCTCACGCAGGATGTCCACGGTGCGCAGGATGTCGTTGGTGGCCAGGGCCATGTGCTGGACACCGGGGCCGCCGTAGAACTCCAGGTACTCGTCGATCTGCGACTTCTTCTTGGCGATAGCCGGCTCGTTCAACGGGAACTTGACCCGGTGGTTGCCGTTGGCCACCACCTTGGACATCAGCGCGGAGTAGTCGGTGGCGATGTCGTCGCCGACGAACTCGGACATGTTCACGAAGCCCATGACCCGGTTGTAGAACGACACCCACTCGTCCATCTTGCCCAGTTCCACGTTGCCGACGCAGTGGTCGACGGCCTGGAACAGGCGCTTGGGCGCCCCTTCCGGCTTCACGTAGCCGCTGGACGCGGGGTGGTATCCGGGCAGGTAGATGCCGTTGTACCGGGAGCGGTCGATCAGGGTGTGCCGGGTCTCGCCATAGGTGGCGATGGCCGCGCGGCGGATGGTGCCGTACTCGTCGGTGACGTCGTTCGGCTCCTCCAGCACGGTCGCGCCGGTGGCCCTGGCGTGCGCGATGCACTTGTCCACGTCGGCGACCTGGAGGGCCAGGTCGGTGACGCCGTCACCGTGCTGGCGGTGGTGGTCCAACATCGGGCTGTCCGGGTGCACCGCGCCGAGGAACACGAACCGGGACGAGCCGGACTTCAGCACGTAGCCCTTGTACTCGCGGTTGCCGTTCTCCGGGCCGCTGTAGCCGACGAGCTCCATGCCGAAGACGACCTGGTAGAAGAGCGCGGTCTGGGTGGCGTTGCCGACGACGAACACGACCGCGTCCAGTGCCTTCACCGGGAAGACGTCCTTGGACTCGTCGTACTCCACCAGGCCGACCAGCTGCTTGAGCTGGTCAAGGCTTACGTCGTCGAGCCGGTTCGACTGGTCGATGATGTCGGTCACGAACCCTCCCCATGTGGTGGTCTGCGGTACCTGAAGCATCCGTTCCGCAGGTCAGGGTGCGCAATAGTCCGAGTTTTGACTGTACAAACTGTCTAGGATTGACCGGTAAAACCTCGGCAGATCGGACATACTGTATGGATACGCAGCCGTCAACAGAACCATTGGATGAGTTGGACGCCCGACTGTTGCTGCTGCTGGCAGATGAGCCCCGGCTGGGCGTGCTGGAGTGCAGCCGGCGGCTGGGCGTGGCCCGCGGCACCGTGCAGGCGCGGCTGGACCGCCTGGTCAAGATCGGGGCGCTGCGTGGATTCCCGCCGAACCTGGACCTGCCGGCGCTCGGGTACACGCTGACCGCGTTCGTCACCCTGCAGATCAGCCAGGGGGCGCGTCAGGGGGTGTCCGACCGGCTGCGCGCCATCGACGAGGTCTGTGAGGCGCATGCCACCACCGGTGACGCGGATCTGTTGGTCAGATTGGTCGCCAAATCCAATGACGACCTGCAACGGGTCATCGACGAGATCGTGGATGTGGGAGGCGTCGAGCGCACCTCGACGGTAATCGCGTTGTCCACGCCGATCCCGTCGAGGGTGCGCCCGCTGTTGGCACGCCTAGTACCGTGAATTAATAACTTGATAACTTTATCTATGCGGTATATGTGCGAGATATATCCGCAAGAAACGGTATAGGTCGTACCGTATTAAGAGCCGAACGGAACGGCCTTCACCAAGGTGACCTTCTGGCTGTTGCCATTGGGCAGCGTGTACTCACGCACATCGCCCTCCTTGGCACCCATCAGGGCTTCACCCAGCGGAGATGACGGAGAGTAGACCTCAAGGCCGTCGTGCGAACCCTCTTCGCGGGTCGCCAGCAGGAAGGACTCGGTGTCGTCGTCACCTTCGTAACGCACGGTGAGCACGGAACCCGGAGAGGCGATACCCGCCTGCTTGGGGGCCTCGCCGACCTTCGCGGTACGCAGCAACTCCTGGAGCTGCCGGATGCGGGCCTCCTGCTTGCCCTGCTCTTCACGGGCGGCGTGGTAACCACCGTTTTCCCGCAGGTCACCCTCTTCACGACGGGCGTTGATCTCCGCGGCAATGACCGGGCGGTTGTCAATGAGCTCGTCCTGCTCAGCCTTGAGCCGGTCATAAGCTTCCTGGGTCAGCCAGGTCACCTGGGGTGCGCTCACGGTTACCACTCCTCGTCGTTACCAACCCGATTTCCGGGCGGAAAGTTCCCGCTCCACCTAGGGAACGGAAAAACACGGCCCACCAGGGACCGTGCTGCATCGGAGAGTAACACGAATGGTGGCGTCGGACATCATGCTTTTGCGTTAGAGAGACCCACTTGCCGCTCAGTTCACCCGCTTGGCCGCTCGGCAGATGACAGGTATTCGGGGACCTGGTATGAGCATCCGTAAATCTCGGCGGTGTTCGGCCGTTTCGAAGTGCGGATTACCGTGGAGTACGAGGCGTCGTTCGGTCGTATGTATACCTCTTTACGGCCGGTTTCATCGCCATTGCCGTCGCGGGACCGGACGATGCACACCGCCGCCCTGCCCGGCTCGTCGCGGGTGACGCTGAACGTCAGCTCGACAGCATGATCATCTTTTGGGTTGAAATTGACGACCTTGCCTTCGATGGGTGTCGCGCCCAGATTCTGGTAGGCGACCCAGGCGGCGCCGATGCCGAACAGCACGCCCAGCACGGTCAGCCCCCAGCGCCGCAGCGGACTGCTCTTGCGCGGGGCCTTTCCATACCGATCCGCCAGCAGTGCGGCAGGACTGTCAGTGTCATTCGGCACTATGTCGTCGACCTCCTTCGAGCAGCGCATGCCACTGGGGAGAGAATAGAAGGCATCACCGAGCGGAAGGGACCACGGGCGTCCATGACCGACAAGTTGCGCCTCATGACGGTGCACGCACACCCCGACGACGAGTCGAGCAAGGGTGCCGCCACCACGGCGATGTACTCGGCCCAGGGTCACGAGGTCATGGTGGTCACCTGTACCGGTGGCGAGCGTGGCAGTGTCCTCAACCCGGCGATGGACCGGCCTGGCGTGCTGGAGAACATGACCGCCATCCGCCGCGAGGAGATGGCCGAGGCCGCGCGCATCCTCGGGGTGCAGCACCGCTGGATGGGTTTCATCGACTCCGGCTGGCCGGAGGGCGACCCCAAGCCGCCGCTGCCCGAGGGGTGCTTCGGCCTGGCGCCGCTCGAGGAGTCCGCCGAGGTGCTGGTGCGGATGATGCGCGAGTTCCGTCCGCACGTGGTGATCACGTACGACGAGAACGGCGGCTACCCGCACCCGGACCACATCCGCTGCCACGAGGTCTCCGTCGCGGCGTTCGACGCCGTCGGCGACCCGGACCTCTATCCCGGGGCCGGTGACCCGTGGCAGCCGCTGAAGCTGTACTACGGCCACGGCTTCTCCCGGGCGAAGATCCAGCTGTTCCACGACCAGCTGCTGGCCAGGGGCCTGGAATCGCCGTACGAGGAGTGGCTCAAGGGCTGGGATCCGAAGCGGGCCGACGTGCTCAAGCGGGTCACCACCCGGGTGCGCTGCGAGGAGTACTTCGACCAGCGGGACGCGGCGCTGCGGGCCCACGCCACGCAGATCGACCCGGAGAGCCGGTGGTTCGCCATCCCGCGGGACATCGAGCGGGAGTTCTGGCCGACCGAGGAGTACGAGCTGGTCCGCTCGCTGGTGGACACGACATTGCCGGAGGACGACCTGTTCACCGGAATCCGAGAGAAGGTGTGCCAAGCATGACGGGATACGCCGGCACGATCGCCATGGTGGCGACGCCGACGCCTGGGCCCAAGCCGGAGGATCCGGGCGGCCGCGGCGATGACTTCGGCAAGGGCACCCCGGTGGCCTTCGCGGTGCTGCTGGTGTTCTTCGTCGCGGTCATCTTCCTGATCCGCTCGATGAACAAGCACCTCAAGCGCGTCCCCGCGTCCTTCGATGAAGTTTCTGCAGATTCTGCCTCGGCACCTGAGGTGACCACAGCGGCAGCAGAATCTGCAGAAACTGCTCCCCGTAAGGACGCGTGAGTCTCCGGAGTTGACGATGTCCGGGAGACGAACATCGTCAACTCCGGAACCGGTTGTCAGCCGAACGGCCGCTTCGGCTCGTGGTACGTCTGTTCGGCGGGCACCGACACCAGCTCGCGCTCCGGATACCGCAGCGCGGTGAGCCGCCCGCCGAACACGCACCCGGTGTCCAGGCACAGGGTGTTGTTCGTCCACTCGTGCTCCCGGGCGGGTGTGTGTCCATAGAGGACAGTTGCCTCGCCGCGGTAGTCGTTCTGCCACGGCAACCGGATCGGCAACCCGTACTCGTCGCGCTCGCCGGTGGTGTCGCCGTACAGCGCGAAGCTGCGGACCCGCCCGCCGGTGCGACCGTGGTACGGCTCCGGCAGCCCGGCGTGCGCGACCACCAGGTTGCCGCCGTCCAGGACGTAGTGGTCGACCATCCCGGCGCAGAAGTCCCGCACCTCGGCACGGAACTTCTCGTCCCACTCGCCGAGCTGCGACATGGTCTTCTCCAGGCCATGGGTGAGCTTCACCTTGCCGCCGTCCAGCGCGCGGATCAGCTTGTACTCGTGGTTCCCGCTCACCACCAGCGCGTGCCCGGCGGCGACCATGCCCATGGCCAGGCGCAGCACGCCGGGGGTGTCCGGGCCCCGGTCCACCAGGTCACCGGCGAACACGGCGGTGCGGCCGGCCGGTGGCATCGCGTCGACCGCCCGGCCGTCGGCGTCCCGCACCAGCGAGTAGCCGAGTTCACCGAGCAGGCTCTCCAGTTCGGGGCGGCAGCCGTGCACGTCACCGATCACGTCGAACGGCCCGGTGCGCTCCCGGAGATCGGACGGCAGCGGCTCCCGCACGACGCGGGCCCGGTCCACCTCCTCGGGCGAGTGCAGCAGGTGGATCCGGCTGAAGCCCTCGCAGTCCAGCTCGGGCAGCGTGCGCCGCAGGTGGTCGGCCTGCCGCCGGGTGACGTCGGGGCCTAGATCGCGGTCCTGCCGCTCCGCGGTGCGCTGCTGGATCAACCGCTGCGGCAGGTCCAGCACGATCGCCACGGCGGGCAGGTGGTGCTGCTTGGCCAGCGCGACGAGGGCGGCCCGATCCTCCGCCTTCACGTTCGTCGCGTCCACCACGGTCAGCCGGCCCGCGGCCAGCCGCTTGCCCGCGATGTAGTGCAGCACGTCGAAGGCGTCCGCGGTGACGTTCTGATCGTTCTCGTCGTCGCTGAGCAACGCCCGGAACCGGTCGCTGGACAGCACCTCCGTCGGCCGGAAATGCCGGGCGGCGAAGGTGCTCTTACCGGCACCGGACACGCCGATCAGCACCACCAGTGAGCTCTTGGGCAGGACGAGATCCACATGCAGCAGTCTGCTTGATGCCCGTTATGAACGCAGCATTCCGGCCGAGGAGGTCACATCACACGGGGAAGTCGACCCCGGTCAGTTCCTCGGACACGGTCCACAGCCGCTCGGCGACCCGCCGGTCCCGGGCCCGCCTGGGCGGCCGGGCCTGCTGCACGCCGGGGAACAGTTCGAGGGGACCGCGTGGTCCGTAGTAACCGCCGCGCACCGCGTCCGGGCTGGTCGCCGCGTACAGGATCGGCAGGACCCCGGTGGACACGTCCTGCCAGGCGAACGGGATGCGCTGGGACAGTTCGCCGAGCCGGGTGACCAGGGACTTCGTCTCCCGGCCGAAACTGGGACCGGTGCGGACCAGGTTGGTCCTGCTCCCGCCCGGGTGAGCGGCGAGGCTGGTCAGGCCCCAGCCGTACTGCCGGCTGCGCCGGTCCAGCTCCCTGGCGACGATGATCTGCGCCAGCTTGGCCTGGGCGTAAGCCCCGTGCGCGCTGTACTTCTTGCCCTGCAGGTCGGCGAAGTCGATGCCGCCGGTCCACGCCGCGAGGCTGCCCACCGTGACCACCCGGCCCTCGCGGAGCAGCGGCAGCAGGTGCCCGATGAGCGCGAAGTGGCCGAGGTGGTTCGTGCCGAACTGCAGCTCGAAGCCGTCCACGGTGAGCCGGCGTCCGGGCACCACGGCGATCGCCGCGTTGTTCACCAGAATGTCGATGCTCCGGCCCTCGGCGACCAGTTCGGCGCCGAGCGCCGCCACGGAATCCAGCGCCGCCAGATCCAGGTGCTTGACCGTCAGGTTCGCCTGCGGCGCCAGTTCCCGGATCTCGCCGAGCGCCGCCGCACCCTTCTCCCGGTCGCGGACCGCCAGCACGACATCGGCTCCGGCCTGGGCCAGGCGCTTGGCCAGGCTCAGGCCGAGTCCGCTGTTCGCGCCGGTGACCACCGCGTAACTGCCGGTCAGGTCCGGAACCTCGATGTCAGCCGCCATGCGGGCTGACCCTAATGGCCCACCGTTCAGCCCGCGGAGAATGCTGAGTGAACGTTCGGGAACCGCACACCGGTCAGCTCCTCGGACACGGTCCACAGCCGCTCGGCGACCTGCTGGTCCTTGGCCCGCGGCGGCACCTTGGACGGCTGCACACCCGGTCGCATCTCGATCACTCCTCGCGGTCCGTAGTAACCGCCGCGCTCCGCGTCCGGGCCGGTCGCGGCGTGCAGCGCGGGCAGGATGCCGGTCGGCACCTCCTGCCAGAGGCCCGGCATGTGCAGCATCGCGTCGTTGAACCGGCGCATGAACGACCGGTCGTTGCCGGTGCTCGGGCCGGTGGACTGCAGGTTGGTCCTGGTCGCGCCGGGGTGGGCTGCGTAGCTGGTCAGGCCCCAGTTGTTCAGTCTGCTGCGCCGATCCAGTTCCCGGGCGAACATCAGGTTGGCCAGCTTGGTCAGGCCGTAGGTCCGGACCGGGCTGTACTTCGCGCTCTGCAGGTCGGCGAAGTCGATCTTGCCCGCCCAGGCCATGCCGCTGCTCAGGGTGACCACCCGGCCGCCGTTCAGCAGCGGCAGCAGCCGGCCGGTGAGCGCGAAGTGGCCGAGGTGGTTGCTGCCGAACTGCAGCTCGAACCCGTCCTCGGTGAGTTCCCGGTTCGGCACCATCATGATCCCGGCGTTGTTCAGCAGGATGTCGATCGGCCGTCCTTCTCCGATGAGCTCGTCGCCGAGCGCGGCGATGGTGTCCAGTGAGGCCAGGTCCAGCTTCTTCAGCGTCAGGTTGGCCCCGGGGACCTGATCCTGGACTTCCTTGATCGCCGCTTCACCCTTGGCCTGGTTGCGCACCGCGAGGACCACGTCGGCGCCGGCCTGCGCCAGTCGCTTGGTGAGGCCGAGCCCGAGTCCGCTGTTCGCGCCGGTGACGACGGCGTACTTGCCGGTCAGGTCGGGCACCGTGATGTCGATGGTCATGTCGTTCCCTTTCAGACGGTCTGGTTGACCGGGAACCGCGTCCCGGTGAGTTCTTCGGACAAGGTCCACAGCCGATCGGCGATCCGCTGGTCGAAGGCCGGTCTGGGCAGCTTCGACGGCTGCACGCCCGCCCGCATCTCGAGCGCGCCGGTCGGCCCGTAGTAGCCGCCGCGCACCGCGTCGGGGCTGGTCGCCGCGTAGAGCGCGGGCACGACGCCCTCGGCGACGTCCAGCCAGATCGGCAGGCGCATGAGCGCGTCGTTGAACCGCTGGCTCAGCGTCCGCTCGCTCAGGCCGTTGGCCATCAGCTCGGTCCTGGTGCCGCCGGGGTGCGCGGCGATGCTGGTCAGGCCCCAGCCGTGTAGCCGGCTGCGCCGGTCCAATTCCCGGGCGAAGATCAGATTGGCCAGCTTGGACCGGGCGTAGCCGCGTGCACCGCTGACCTCACGGTCGAAGTCCGCCCGGCTCAGTCGCGCGGCGAGGCTGGCCATGGTGATCACCCGGCCGTCGCGCAGCAGCGGCAGCAGCCGGCTGGTCAGGGCGAAGTGGCCGAGGTGGTTGCTGCCGAACTGCAGCTCGAAGCCGTCGGCGGTTAGCTCGCGCCCCCGCAGCCGGGCGACCCCGGCGTTGTTCACCAGCACGTCGATCGGTCGTCCGTCGGCGACGAGTTCCGCGCCCAGGGCGTTGGTAACGCTCAGATCCGCGACGTCCAGCTTCTTCAGCGTGAGGTTCGCATCGGGGGAGGTCCTCCGGATCTCCGCGATCGCCGCCGCACCCTTGTCCCGGTTGCGCACCGCGAGCGCCACGTCGGCTCCGGCGGCGGCGAAGCGCTTGGCCAGGCCGAGGCCCAGCCCGCTGTTCGCGCCGGTGATCACCACATACCTGCCGGTCAGATCCGGCACCGCAAAGTCCGTCATGCCATCCACGTTAACGGACCACTGGTCTGTTAACAAGAGACCGCTGGTCTGATAATCTTGTCGAGTGAACCTGCAACCGTGTGGATTCCAGCGCGCCCGACGTCCTGACCAGGTGGAAACCCGCCGTCGGATGATCATGGATGCGGCGCGGAAATTGCTGGGCGAACGATCGGTGGCCGAGATCAGCCTGCGTGAGCTGGCTGCCGAGGTCGGGCTGGCCAAGTCCAATGTGCTGCGTTATTTCGGCAGTCGCGAGGCGGTCTTCCTGGACGTGCTGGACGAGGAGTGGGCCGCCTGGAACGACCGGCTCGATGCGGCACTGCCTGCGGAGACTCCGCCGGAACAGGTGGCGGCGATCCTCGCCGACTCGCTGGCCGACGCCCCGTTGCTCTGCGAGCTGACCAGCGTGATGATCGCCGTGCTGGAGCGCAACGTGTCCCTGGACTACGCGCGTGACTTCAAGCGCCGCATCATGGAGCACTCCGCGCGGGCCACGCAGCTGATTCGGCGGGCCGTGCCGGCCCTGTCCGAGGAGGACGCCGGCCAGTTCGTCACGATCATGCTGATCGCGGTCGCCGGCCTGTGGCCGTGTGCCCAGCCCAACGAGGTGCTGGCGACCGTGCAGGCCGAGCTCGGTCTCCCGGGCGGCCCGGAGTTCTTCCGCGGCACCCTGCGGGACATGCTGCTGACCCAGTTGCGTGGCCTGACCCTGTAACAATGGCCGGGTGAACCGCCTCGGGAAGTCCACCTCGCCGTACCTGCTGCAGCACGCCGACAACCCGGTGCACTGGTGGGAGTGGTCGCCGGAGGCGTTCGAGGAGGCGAAGCGGCGGAATGTGCCGGTGCTGCTGTCCGTCGGCTACGCGGCCTGCCACTGGTGCCACGTGATGGCGCACGAGTCCTTTGAGGACAGCGCTGTCGCCGAGTTGATGAACGAGCACTTCGTCAACATCAAGGTGGACCGCGAGGAGCGGCCCGATGTGGACGCCGTCTACATGGCCGCGACCCAGGCGATGACCGGGCACGGCGGCTGGCCGATGACCGCGTTCCTCACCCCGGACGCCGAGCCGTTCTACTGCGGCACCTACTACCCGCCCACGCCGCGTCCCGGGATGCCGTCGTTCTCCCAGCTGCTGACCGCCATCGCCGACGCGTGGCGGGACCGCGGCGACGAGGTGCGGGAGACCGCGCAGCAGATCCTCGGCCAGCTGAAGTCCTACGACCGGCCGCTGCCCGAGGGCGCCATGGACCTCGACCAGGCGCTGTGGAAACTGGCCGACGAGTTCGACAGTGAGAACGCCGGCTTCGGCGGGGCTCCCAAGTTCCCGCCGTCCATGGTCCTGGAGTTCCTGCTGTGCCAGCACGGGCGCACCGGTTCGGCCACCGCGCTGGACCTGGCCGAGCGCACGTGTGAGGCCATGGCCCGCGGTGGCATGTACGACCAGCTCGGCGGCGGCTTCGCCCGGTACAGCGTGGACGCCGGCTGGGTGGTGCCGCACTTCGAGAAGATGCTCTACGACAACGCCCTGCTGCTGCGGGTCTACGCGCACCTGTCGCGGGTGTCGGACACCGGCCTCGGCCGCCGGATCGCCGAGGAGACCGCCGGATTCCTGCTCCGCGATCTACGCACCCCGCAGGGCGGCTTCGCCGCCGCGCTGGACGCGGATACCGAGGGCGTCGAGGGGCTCACCTACGCATGGACCCCCGCGCAGCTGACCGAGGTGCTCGGCGCCGAGGACGGCGGCTGGGCGGCTTCCCTGTTGAAGGTGACAGCGGACGGCACCTTCGAGGAAGGTATGTCCACGCTGCAATTGCACGAGGACCCGGCGGATCCGGATCGCTGGCAGCGGATCCGGGTCTTGTTGCTGGCCGCCCGCGACGAACGCCCGCAACCCGCGCGGGACGACAAGGTCGTCACCGCGTGGAACGGCCAGGCGATCACCGCGCTGGCCGAAGCGGGCGCGGTGCTGGGCCACGCGGAGTGGATCGCGGCCGCCGCCGAGGCCGCCGAACTGCTGTTGGACCTCCACGTGGTCGACGGCCGGCTGCGCCGCACCTCCCGGGACGGCGTCGCCGGGCAGGCGGCCGGCGTGCTGGAGGACTACGGCTGCCTCGCCGATGGCCTGCTGACCCTGCACCAGGTGACCGGGCAGTCGCGCTGGCTGGATCGCGCGGTGGAGTTGCTGGACATCGCCGTCGACCGGTTCGCCGACGAGCGGGCCGCCGGATCGTTCTACGACACCGCCGACGACGCCGAGGCCCTGGTGCAGCGGCCGGCGGACTCCTCGGACAACGCCAGCCCGAGCGGCGCCTCCGCGCTGACCGGGGCGCTACTGACCGCGTCGGTGCTGGTCGGCCCGGACCGCGCCACCCGCTACCGGGACCTGGTCGACAAGGCCCTGAGCCGGGCCTCCACCTTGGCCGGCCACGCACCGCGCTTCGCCGGTCACTGGCTCACCGCCGCCGAGGCCGCGGAGTCAGGCCCGCTCCAGGTGGCCATCGTCGTGGACCCGGACGGCCTGGACGGTGGCCTGCTGAGCCTGGCCCGCGCGTCCGCCCC
This sequence comes from Pseudonocardiaceae bacterium YIM PH 21723, assembly GCA_003600225.1. Taxonomy (GTDB): domain Bacteria; phylum Actinomycetota; class Actinomycetes; order Mycobacteriales; family Pseudonocardiaceae; genus QZFT01. The sequence continues at coordinate 125,741 of QZFT01000067.1, read as the reverse complement.
CGGCGGCACGGTCATCGTCGCCGGCCAGCCGGGCAGCGCCCCGCTGCTGGCCGACCGCGACCTGGTGGACGGCAAACCCGCCGCCTACGTCTGCCGCGGTTACGTCTGCGACCGCCCCGTCACCGACCCGGATGACCTCTCCGCGCTGCTGCGCTGACTCTCCGCACACCCCCCGATGCTCACATGGGCGCTTTACTCCCATTCCATGGGAGCAAAGCGCTCATGCTCCCAAAACGCGGTCACCCTCACGGGTGGCGGCACGCCGCTCTGGTGGTTCTGCGCCGCTGCGCGGGCAGACGGTGATCCTCGGTTCAGCCGAGCGCCCTAGATGACGCGTTCAGTGCTCCCAGCGGCCCAAACTCCGCGTTGATCAAGGCCGCCCGGTGTGACACGGTGCGGAAACGGCGCGACACGCCGCCTATTCCACGATGTGGCCGTCCACTGTGGACTGTGAGTACCTGAAGGACGCCTCCGTTTACCCGAGGTAAACGATGGACGCCTTCAGCGCGCTCAAGTAAACGATGGCGTCCTTCAGGTACTCCGCGGAAGCGGCCCATCTCCACCAGGCCGGCGTGCCCCCACCCAACACGCCGGCAGCAAAGACCCCGTCCCCAGCCCGTCTCCTCCTCCAAAGCCGCCTTCGGCAACAGGCCAGACCCAACCCCACCCCCCAGCCGTCCCACACGGTGATCACCCGTATGAGTGGGGTTCGCTGTAAGCGGACTTCTGTCTGGAACATCCCTTGCTCCTGTTGCGTCTATAGCGGTGTAATCGTGTAATCACTGCAACTGGGAGGTGTTCCATGTGGGAGCAGGGTGGTGGTCAGCCGGCCGCTGACGTGGCGGCGTGGCTGGTCGGCAGGTTGCCCGACGGCTGGTTCGTCGGCGCGCCGAAGGTGACCGTTGACCGGGAAGAGATCGTGGTGGTCGGGGAGCTCGCCCCGCTGTCCGCCGAGCTGACCGACGAGACCGAGCGAGCCGCGGCCGAGCAGGGGCGCATCGCCCGGTTCCGGGAGGACACCCGGCAGGCGCGGATCGACATCGCCCGGCAGATGGAGCTGCGCTACCAGCGCAAGGTCGCCTGGGGCGCCAGCCTGGGCGGCAGCCGGGAGGTCTTCACCCAGCTGTCCGTGCCGGTGATGACCCGGCTGCGGCAGCCGGAGCGGATCGTACTGGACACGCTGGTCGACGCCGGTGTGGCGCGGTCCCGTTCCGAGGCGCTCGCCTGGTCCGTCCGGCAGGTCGGCACGCACGCCGAGTCCTGGCTGGGCGACCTGCGGGACGCGATGACCGAGGTCATGAAACTGCGTGAGCAGGGCCCCGATCTGACGACCTAGCGGCCGAGTGCCGGACCCAGCTGCCGGGGGCTGCTGGGTCCGGCACACTGGTGCCATGGACACAGCTGAACTTCTGGCGGCCCGCACCCACGGGGTGCTCGTCACGCTGAAACGCGACGGCAGGCCGCAACTGTCCAATGTGGTCTACCACTTCGACGGCGACCGGATTCTCGTCTCGGTCACCGATGATCGGGCCAAGACCCGTAACCTGCGCCGCGACCCCCGGGTGAGTTTCCACGTCACCAGCGAGGATTACTGGACGTACGTCGTGGTCGAAGGCGACGCCGAACTGTCCGAAGTGGCCGGTGACCCACATGATTCCACTGTGGACGAACTGGTCGAGCTCTACCGGTCGATCCAGGGCGAACATTCGGACTGGAGTGACTTCCGCCGGGCCATGGTCGCCGAACGGCGTGTGGTGCTTCGGATTCCGGTCGAGCGGACTTACGGTCAGGTATGAGTGACATCGAGCTGGCCCACACCTGGGAACTGGACGCCACCGACCTGGCGAAGATCCGCGAGTTCCTGACCCTGGCCTATGACGGCGAATTCAGCGACACCGACTGGGCCAACTCCCTCGGCGGTGTGCACGCGTTGATCTGGGCCGACGACGAGCTGATCGCCCACGGAAGCGTTGTGCAGCGCCGGATGCTGGTGGCCGACCGGCTCCTGAGGACCGGCTACATCGAGGCGATCGCCACCCACCCCGAGCACCGGCGCAACGGGTACGGCAACGCGATCATGGACGGCCTGGAACTGGTGCTGCGTGGCGCCTACGAGCTGGGCGCGCTCAGCACCGGCGGCGACGCCGTCCGGCTGTACACCGAGCGTGGCTGGCAGCTGTGGGAAGGACCGACCTCGGTGTTCGGCCGCTCCGGTGTCGAGCTGACCCCGGACGAGGACGGCGGGATCTACGTGCTGCCGGTGACCGGTCCGGTGAACCTGTCCGGCCCGATCACCTGCGACTTCCGGGACGGCGACGTCTGGTGATGGCCTGGTAGATCAGCACGATCGGCAGGATGAAGACGTAGATCACGACGCGGTACTGACCACCGGTGAAGAAGAACGCCAGGTAGCCGCCGTAGCCGATGAAGAAGACGCCGAGCAGGAAGCTCACGATCTTCCAGCCGGTCTGCTGCCCACTCGCCGGGGCCAGCCCCACCATCACCAGGCCGCTGACGATCAGCAGCACGACGTAGACCCAGAACCATGCCATGCGGCGACTGTAAGCACAGCTCATCGCCGGGATGGCCACCGTTCGACGGCGGGCGAATGTTCGCTCCGGCCCACCGGGTATCCGTAGGGAAGATATGAGCGCCATCCTCGCCGCAGTGCTGACCATCGCCCTCGCCGCGCCGCCCACCGTGGAGGCCGACATCGTGGCCTCCGTCCCCATCGGACAGAACGACCTGCGCATGGCGGGCCCGGTGTTCAGCAGGGACGGGGCCACGGCCTACGTCGGCGAACGGGACACCGTGGACGGAACCCGGCAGAACATCCGGGTCCTCGATGCCCGGAAACACACCACGAAGGCGGTGCACCGCGTCGGGGTGCAGTACCACTCGATCACCGATCTCAAGCTCAGCCCGGACGGCGGCCGGCTGTACGCCCTGCAGACCGGATTCGGCGGCGACGATCCCGGCCAGATCACCGTGGTCGACGCGGTCACCGGCGCCGAGCTGCGGACGATCCGGGTCCCGGCGGCCCGCAGCCTCGGCAACTTCGACAGCCATCCCGGCGCACTCGACACGATCGCGCTCAGCCCCGACGGCAGCCGGCTGTACCTGACCCAGACCGGCGACGTGATCACGCCGGGGGCGCCGGAACCGGGCAACCTCTACGTCATCGACACCGCCTCCGGCGCCTTCCTCGGCAAGACCCCGGTACCCGGCTGGATTCCAGGCAGCACGCTGATCAGCCCGGACGGCAAGAACATCTACGTGTCCACATTGGACGTGTCGCCGAGCAGGACGGTGACCATCCACCAGCTGGACGCCACCGCCACTCCGCCCCGGTACGCCGGCGCGGTCTACCGCTCCGGTAAGGAGGAGGGCGACCAGTTCGCCCTCAGCCCGGACGGCAGCCGGATCTACGTGCTGGGCTACTACCAGAGCGATCTGCGCACGGTGGACATCGCGAGCCGCACGGTCGTCGCCCGACTGTCCATTCCGGACCAGTCCGGGTTCAGCCCGCTGGCCCTGAGCGCCGACGGCACCAGGCTTTTCGTCGGCAGCACCGCACTCGACCAGTGGCAGACGCCGACGGTGTCCGAAGTGGACGCCGCTGCGCTGACCTTCACCCGGGTGCTGACCGGCTTCGACCTGGAGGACCAGCACGGCCTGGTGACCACGCCGGACAGCCGTGAGCTGTGGGTGACCGGCAAGCCGTTCGAGGGGACGGGCGCGGACGAAATTCAGTCGGCCCGGCTGTATCCGCGCCGCTAGTCTCGGGGCGTGTCCACGGAATCCGTCCTGGTCAACTTCGTCTACTGCCACCCGGTGGGCCACGCCGTGGAGGCGGTCCAGCACTGCCTCGGCTACCACGCGGCGGATTCCTCGCGGCGGATCGGCGTGGTGCTGAAGTCCAACACGGCGGTGGATCTCGCGCACTGGGCGGACCACATCGACGAGGTGTACACGGTCGATGTGGACGAGTTCGGCGAGCCGGACGCGGCGGTGCTCAGCCACATCCCGCGCGACTGGGACTGGGTACTCGACGATCCGCGTGGCCACCAGGTGTGGCAGCACCGGCTGTTCCCCGGGCTGAGGCGGTACTACGAGCTGGCCGCGGCGCACTTCCGTCCGCGGCACGGCCACCTGCAGGTCGGTGCCCCACGCCCCAGTTACGAGCGCGGGCAACGGCTGAGCCTGCGGTTGCCCGAGGAAGCCCACCGCTGGGCCGCCGAACTGTTGCCGGAGCAGGACGGTCCGACCATCGCGGTGCTGCCCGGCGGCAGCGCGGAACGCCGGCGGTACCCGTCGCAGGCGAGCTGGCGCAAGATCCTCGCCGCGCTCACCGAGCGCCGGCCGGACACCCGGTTCTGCCTGCTGGGCAAGCTCGCCGAGGACGGCCGCACCCGGACGACGTTCAGTAAAGCCGAGTACGAGGAGCTGCTGCCGGACCCGGTCTGGGCGGTCGACGTGCCCCTGGACCGGCAGCTGGCCGTATTGCAGCGCTGCGACCTGCTGCTGGCGCCCCACAGCGGCTTCGCGTTCACCGCGCTGGTGATGGGCACTCCGTGGCTGGCCATCGCGGGCAACGACTGGGCGGAGTACTACTTCAACCCCGGGGTCCCGTTCTACTCGGTGCTCCCGGATGTCGAGCGTTTCCCCTGCTACGTGCTGCTGGGCAACACCCCGGACCCGGTCGAGGACGACGGCCCGCGGTCGCCGAGCATGAGCGCCGTGCGGATCGAGGCGGACCTGGACGAGCTGCTGGCCGGCGCGGAGTGGCTGCTCAGTGGGAAGGCGACGTACGAGGTCGCCATGCGGGACCACGCCCGCAGGCTGGCGGCCACCTTCGGGGGACGGACCGAATTGATGTTCTCCGTGGACGACCTGTTGCGCGAGTACCTGTAGGTTCAGTCGGCGTGGATACGCGCAGCGTGCTGGTGCCCTGGCGGGCGGCCAACGAGATCTACAGCATCTCCGACGGAGTCATGAAGGCCGAGGGCAGATTCGGCAAACTGGGCTTCCGCCGCTCGGCCGCCGGATTCATCACCGTGGTGCTGGTGAGCCTGAGCTACGGCAAGAGCGCGCGTGAACTGGGCGATGACGGCCTCAAGGACCTGATCGGCAACGCGGTGCTCAGCGTGGTGGCGGTTCTCCTGCTGATCGGGCTGTCGTACGCGATCACCCGCCCCGGGCTGCGGCAGACGCTGAATCCCGGCGCGCTGCGGGTACTGCGCAATGTCGTGCTGATCCTGCTCACCGTCGCGCTACCCGGCTACCTGATCTCCCAGGCCGGGCCGGTCCACGAGACCGATCCGCACCTGATCTCGCTGGCCATCCTGGTCGGCGGACCGCTGTTCCCGACCGCGTTCCTGTACTTCCTGTCCGGTCGCCGCGTCGGCGGTTTCCTGTTGCTGCTCCAGGTGACCGCGGCGGTCTTCGTCGGCCTGTGCTCGATGAACGACTGGCTGGAGGACCCCACCGGAGTCCTGCTGATCAAGGGATTCGTCGGCTTCCCGGCGGGCATCTGGTGGGTGGCCTACCTGCCGTTCATCGGCTACTGGATCGCCCGGTCGGTGCTGTGGGTCGGCGAGGTGCATCCCATGCTCGCGCCGATCGGCTCGCTGCTGGTCGTGTTGACCGCGCTGGCCAACAAGTTCACGAACTACCAGCAGGAGGGCATGCCGTACACCGTGTGGCTGGTGATCACCCTGACCGGCGTGGTCACCACGGCGGCGTTGAGTTTCGCCGAGCTCCGGTCGCTGTACGGATCCGGCTACCGCCTGCGTGGCGGCGCCTAGTTCCCGCTGGAGGTCACCCGGGTCTGCAACGCGGTGTAGAAGGCCGAGTGGAGTTCGTCGGGCAGCTGGAAGAGACCGTGCTCGCTGAACAGCCGGTGCTGCGGATTGTGCTGGTAGGAACCGGCGATGAGCTTGCCGTCGGTGATGCCGACGACGCCGAGCACATCCTCCGGCGGCACCGCGTCGGCCGGGTCCGGCGAACGCCCGTCCACGATGTAGAGGTGCCCCTCGCCCTCCTGCTCAGCGGCCTTGCGGAGCCGCTCGACCGAGTCGACGGAGCCGGCCAGCACCTGCCCGAGGAAGGCGACGAACTGCGGGTTCTCCTGCACCTGAGCGGGATCCAGCGGAGCGTCCTGGAGATCGTCGCCGACCACCGCGCCGATGATGCCCTCACTGATCAGCCCGAACTCGGTCGCCAGCTCGGGACGGATCACCGACAGGAACCGCTGATCGCCGTCCTCGGTGGCAACGTCGTACACAAAGAACTCGGCCGGGTCGCTCATGCCCGAACTCTAACCCGCACACCCGATCGGGCGGATCACCGGTAAAACGCCCCGCAACTCTCCGGCCACCAGTAGCTTCGGCCGAAGAGTTCGAGTTACCTGGGGGTTTTGCCATGAATGATCACGCCGTCGTGAAGCCGCTGCCGTGGTGGCTGCTCGGGCTCAGTGGCCTGATCTTCGCGGTGCTGCTGGCCGGTCCGGCCCTGGCCGACCATCACCGGGAACTGGGCATTCCGCAGTTCCCGTTCACTGTCCTGGTGGCACCGCTGATGCTGTTCGTGTTGCCCGCCTTCCAGCGTCGCAGCGGCATGCAGCAGCTGTGGAACAGCCCCGCGCTGATCGCCGAGCGGCCGAGGGCACTGCTGACCATTCTCGGCAGCGCCGCCGTGGTGCTCGGGCTCTATCTGTCGAACGTGACCGTGTGGCCGATCCTCGGTTGCAGCCTGCTCGGCGGGATCCTCTACGGCCACATGCTGTGGCGGGTGAACCGGATCATCAGCTCGGCACCGGGAAACCAGGTCCGGCCTGGAGGGTGATGTCCCGGGCGGTGAGTTCGGCGGCGCAGCCATCGCAGCGCAGGTGCACGCGGGCCTCGCCGCCGCAGCCGTCGTGCAGGTAGTGGATCGGTGGCCCGTCCGGGGCCAGGTGGGCGTCGCCCCAGTCGCGCAGGGCCATGAGGATCGGATAGACCTCGTGGCCCTTCTCGGTGAGGCGGTATTCCTCGTGCGCCCCGCCGCTCTCGGGTGTCCGTTTGACCAGAATCCCGTGGGCGACCAGGCGGTCGAGGCGATCGAGCAGCCTGCTCCGGGAAATGCCCAGCACACCCTGGAATCCGTTGAAACGGCGAATGCCGGCGAACGCGGTCTTGAGGATCAGCAGGGTCCAGCGGTCGCCGAGGAGCACCAGCGCGCGCGTGATGGAGCAGGGCTCGTCGGACAGTTCCTCGTAGCGCACGTCACACTCCCGCCGTATACGGTTCCGATTTGAGACTACCTGTGGGTACCGTTCAGTCTCGAAACGAGACCGAGCGGGACGGTGTGCATGGATACGGCCTTGCAGGATCTCCTCGACCGACGATGGACCTGCCGGAGGTTCCGGCCCGAACCGGTACCGCGCGAGGTGATCGAGCAGGTCCTCGGGCTCGCCCAGCGGACCCCGTCCTGGTGCAACACCCAGCCCTGGCGGTTGGCCATCACCGAACAACCCGCCACGGATCGGTTCCGTGCGGCGCTGCTGGCCAACCTGGAGACGGGTGAGGCGGGCTCGGACCTGCCGTTTCCCGCGGAGTACACCGGTGTCCACAGGGACCGCAGGCGCGCGTGCGGGGTGCAGCTGTACGAGGCCGTCGGTGTGCCGAAGGCCGATCACGCGGGCAGGATGCAGCAGGTGCTCCGCAACTTCGAACTGTTCGACGCTCCGCATGTGGCGATCCTGAGCACCCCCGCTGAGCTGGGGGTTTACGGGGCCGTCGACTGTGGCCTATACCTGATGACCTTCCTGCTCGCGATCGAAAGTCTGGGCCTGGCCGCCGCCCCGCAGGCCGCGCTCGCCTCGTACTCACCGTTCCTGCACGAGTATTTCGACATCCCGGCGGACCGGCAGGTGGTGGCGGGCATCAGCTTCGGTTACCCGGACCGCGAGGCGCCGGTCAACGGGTTCCGCACCGCCCGCGCGCCCCTCGCCGAATCGATCACCTGGCACACGAGCTGAAGGAGCGTCATGCCCATCGAGACCAGCAGGGACGGCCGGGTCTTCGTCATCCGGCTGAACCGTCCGGAGAAGCGGAACGCGTTCGACGCGGAGATGACGGCGGGCCTGGACGCGGCGCTCAACGAGTTCGAGGACGATCCGGAACTCTGGGCGGCCGTACTCACCGGCACCGCGGGCGGCTTCTCCGCCGGCACCGACCTGGCTAAGGGCTCGGGGGAGCCGACCCCGCGCGGCGGCAACTACGGCGTGGTCCGGCGTCGTCGCCGCAAACCGCTCATCGCCGCGGTGGAGGGTTTCGCGTACGGCGGCGGGATGGAGATCGTGCTGGCCTGCGACCTGGTGGTCGCCGCCCGCAACGCCACCTTCGGCCTGCCCGAATCCCGCCGCGGGGTGATCGCCACCTGCGGCGGCCTGTTCCGCGCACACCGGGCACTGCCGCTCAACGTGGCCAAGCAGTTGCTGCTGACCGGCGAACCCCTCGACGCGGATCGGGCCTACGGCTTGGGCTTCGTCAACGAGCTCGCCGATGAGGGACAGGCCCTGGCCCAGGCCCTCGACCTGGCGCAGCGGGTGTGCCGGAGCGCGCCGATCTCGGTGCAGGAGAGCCTGGTCGCGCTGGAACGCGTGCACAGCGCCGACGACGACCACGCCTGGGAGGTCACCGAGGAGGCCATCGCCAATACCTTCGGCTCCGACGACCTGGGCGAGGGGATCCAGGCGTTCTTCGAGCGCCGCGAACCCCGGTGGACCGGCCGCTAGGAGTACATGGCCAGCCAGATCGCGATGTAGTGGCAGATCGCGGCCAGGGAGACGAAGGCGTGGAAGAACTCGTGGTGGCCGAAGACGCCGGGCCACGGTTCCGGCCACTTGGTGGCGTAGAAGATCGCGCCGACGGTGTACAGGGCGCCGCCGACGATGATCAGGACCAGGGCGGCCACGCCCGCGCCGTTCAGGATGTCGGGTAGGACGAACACCGCGACCCAGCCGAGGGCGATGTAGATCGGTACGCCGAGCCACTTCGGGGCGTGCGGCCAGATGAGCTTCAGGGCGACGCCGGCGATGGCGCCGCCCCAGACCAGGGCCAGCACCAGGTAGCCGGTCTTCTCCGGGAGCGACAGCAGCGAGACCGGGGTGTACGTGCCCGCGATGAACACGAAGATCATCGAGTGGTCCAGGCGCTTCATCAGCGTCCGGGCGGCCTCGGTCTTCCAGGTCTTGCGGTGGTACAGCGCGCTGATGCCGAACAGGCCCAGCACGGTCGCCGAGTAGATGCTGGTGCCCACGGCCGCCTTGACGCCCACGGTCGCCGCTGCCAGCGAGATGAGGGTCGCGCCGGTGAACACCGACACCAGGAACGAGTAGAAGTGGATCCAGCCGCGTGCCTTGGGCTTGAGGGCGGGCACCGGGGCCGTCCGGAGCGCTGCGTCGGTCACGGAGGAGAGCCTACGTCTGCGCAGGCAGTGACGGCTCGCAGGTGTGTCCAAGTCGGCCAGTACCCTCTTGGAGTGGGTTTTATTCGTCGACAGGTAGCCAAGGCCGTTTACGGCGTCTATGAGTGGCGGCTCGCCAGGCATGTGGCGGACTTCGACACGCCGCGGCACGTCGGGATCATCCTCGATGGGAACCGCCGCTGGGCCCGGGAAGCCGGGTTCACCGATGTCAATGACGGACATCGCGTCGGAGCCGGCAAGATCGTGGAGGTTCTCGGCTGGTGTCAGGACTCCGGGGTCGAGGTGGTCACCCTGTGGCTGCTGTCCACGGACAACCTGAGCCGGTCCGATGATGAGCTGGCCGCGTTGCTGGAGATCATCCCGGACGTGACCGACGAGATCGCCGACCAGCCGCAGCCGTGGCGGGTCCGCATCGTCGGGAACCTGGACATGCTGCCGCCCGAACCGGCCACTCGCCTGGTCGACGCGGCGCAGCGGACCAGGGGCCGCACCGGCCTGGAGGTCAACGTCGCCGTCGGGTACGGCGGCCGGCAGGAGATCGCGGACGCGGTGCGCAAGCTGCTGCTGAAGCACGTGGAGGCCGGTACCGGCATCGAGGACCTCGCCGAGGTTCTGGACGTCGACCACATCGCCGAGCACCTCTACACCTCGGGCCAGCCGGATCCGGATCTGATCATCCGGACCTCGGGTGAGCAGCGGCTGTCCGGCTTCATGCTCTGGCAGTCCGCGCATTCCGAATACTGGTTCTGCGACGCCTACTGGCCGGCCTTCCGCCGGCTGGACTTCTGGCGCGCGTTGCGTGACTACTCGGGCCGGCACCGCCGGTTGGGCAAGTAGCGAGCAGCACAAAGGGGGCGCCGGGAAACCGGCGCCCCCTTTGGCATACCCGAGTGGCTACTTGGAGTGCTCCACCAGGTTGCCGTTCGACAGGTTGTTGTGGTGAATGCCCCGGTACTTGGACAGGGCGGGCACCACGGCGATGGTCTGGCCACCGGTCAGCGGGACCGGGCAGATGCAGGTGGCGTGGTCGAAGTTGTTCGCGGCCTGGATGCCACCCTCGGTGAACTGCTGGGTGTTGTTGTCCGAGGCCAAGGCGGCCGGCGCGACGGCGGCCAACAGGCTGGCGGCGGAAGCGGCGACGATTGCTGCCTTCTTCAGCACAGTGTTCTCCTTATTGATGCACCAATATTGGGGTGACGCTTGGCGACGGCGAATTGAGCTCAGCTGCGCTCCATTCGAGCGCCGTCGCAGCAGTCGGGTGGATCGGGGCAAAGCGAGTCTGCAGGCAATCCGAGCCGAAACCTACAGATCTTGAGCACACCCGCAAAACCGCATCATGCGAATGGGTAGCGATCTTACTAAAAGGTGTGTCGACAATTCGTGGAACTCATTCTCCCGCGCCACATTCGTGGCAATTGACTGACCCTGTGTAGTTGGTGTTCCCCACAGGGCTGCTCGAATGGGGCGAGGAGTGACAAAAAGCAAGGGCGCCAGACCGGAAGGTCCGACGCCCATGCCCGCCGACTAGTACGCCGAGGGGTTCTTGGCGTGGTCGAGCACGTTGCCGTTGGCAGCGTTGTTCTTCTGGTTGCCAACGTACGGCGACAGCGCCGGAACCTTGGCGATCTCCTGGCCGGTCACCAGCGGGATCGGGCATCCGCAGGTGGCGAAGTTCCAGTCGGAGGCAGCGTTGACGCCACCCTCCTGGAAGTTGCTGTCGTTGTTCGCAAGAGCGGCCGGGGCAAGCACGGTGAGCAAACCGGCTGCGGTGGTGGCGATGATGCCAGCCTTCTTCAGCATGGTGTTGATCTCCCGGCTCAGCTGTGGTCGATGACGTTGCCGTTGGAGCAGTTGTTGTCGTGGTCGCCCACGTAGCCGGGGGTGCCGGCCAGCGCGGGAACAATCGCGACTTCCTGCAGGCAGACGACCGCGGCAGAGAAGTTCCAGTTGTCGGCCGCGTTGACGGGGCCCTGGAAGTTGCTGTCGTTGTCCGCCATGGCGGTCGGCGCCAGCAGGGCGGCCAGACCAGCGGCGGAGGCGGCGACGAAGCCGACCTTCTTCAGCATGGTGACTCCTAGGTTTTCAGGTCTGTCGAATGACAAAGGCGCCGGACCAGGTGTCCGGTCCGGCGCCCCTGCTTATCGACTTCCGACTTACTTGCCGGAGTGGTCGATGACGTTGCCGTTGGAGCAGTTGTTCACGTGGTCGGAGACGTAGTCGCCGAGCACCGGAACAACCGCAACCTCCTGCAGGCACACGGCCGCAGCGGTGAAGTTCCAGTTGTTGGCGGCGTTGACGCCACCACCGAAGTTGCTGTCGTTGTCAGCCATGGCGGCCGGGGCAATGGCAGCCAGCAGACCGGCTGCGGAAGCGGCGACAACGCCTGCCTTCTTCAGCATAAGTATTCAACTCCTCAGTAATTAACGCGGGGGATTCCCGAAACACCTGGCACTCGTCGGGGAACGCCAAGGCAAGGTATTCGGTATTCGCTGCGGAAACCTACAGAGATCGCGAGCAAAGGCAAAATTCGGTCACTCCTTTGTGTTACATCGGCTACGCAGAAATCAATCAGGGATAGGTCTTCAGTTCGCCCAATGAGTGTGGAGACCTAATGCATGCCGAGCGGAGCGTGACTTTGCCAGTTGGCGTCACCCTTGTTGGTGTCATGCGAAAGTGCGGGCATTGACAGGTGTTTCGCGGGTCAATCAGGGGCAGGGTGTGTGCTAGCCGGGGTGGCTTCGTGCGGGCTGGGGGTGGTGGTGCTGGGGGTCGGGTGCGTCTGGCGTTCGTCGTAAGGCGGCTTGGGAGGGGGAGACGGGCCGCGGGACGCGTCTTTCCTGCCTGGCTGGTTGGGTGGGGGCACGCCGGTCTTTCCTGTCGGGCTGCCCGGTGGGGCCCGCCGGCCTGACTTTTCGGGTGGGGGCACCTCGGTCTGACTTTCGGCGTTTTCGGTCTTGGGTGCTGGCCTGCTTGGATCTGCGCGGTGCCGGTGGGGTTGCTGGGGTCGGTGGGGTTCTTGTGGGTGAACGGGGTGGGATTGTTCCTGGTTAAAGACCTATTTAGGGCCTCGGAAATGTCTTTAACCAGGAACAATGGCATGGTCCACAATGGACTTAACGTGGAGTGGTCGGTCTCGACCTGGCTGGCGGGGAATGATCGACACCTTCCGTGATCCCGAGCGCCCTGGGGGCCTCGTAAGCCGGGACCGGCGGCATTCCCCGATCACCTGACGTGACGGTGGCCCGTAGACGGCCGGTCCGGCGTGCCCCCACCAGACAGCCCGGCAGGAAAGACCGGCGTGCCCCACCCGTCTCGTCCTCCAAAGCCATCTTTCGCCGACCGCCAGACGCACCCCGAACAACGCCCCCCGAAAAACGGCCAGGGCCGCGCGACGCTGCGCGGCCCTGACGGCAGATCTGTGCTCGGTGCTTAGTGCGCGTGGTTCAGCACGTTGCCGTTGACGCAGTGGTTGACGTGGTTGCCGACCCACGGGCTGCCGACCGGGACGACGGCCAGCTCCTGGAAGCACACGGATGCGGCGGAGAAATTCCAGTTGTTCGCCGCGTTAATGCCGGGACCGAAGTTGCTGTCATTGTCAGCAAATGCAGAGGGGGACACCATCAGCATGCCGGCCGCAACCGCCGCAAGAACCGTAGCCTTCTTCAGCACTTCTTCCACACTCCTCAATGCGGTAACTACCTAAACTTCCGACAGTGTCGGGAAGCATTTACTGCAATTACTGCTTTGCCTCATCGGCCTTTCGGATTCCGAAGTTACCCCCGCTTAGGCCGGTTCGATATTTGGACAACACTATTGTGTGATCGTTATTACCGGCTTATCGAAAGGCGTATGCAGAAGGGTCGCCTGTTGGGGTAGTTGCAGGGAGAAAGATGCGCGGAGAGTGCTGAAAACGGCTGCCGATCCCTCTTTGGTCCGGCTCGGGTGCCGGCCGGGGGATCTTTGCAACGATTCGACGATCAAGGCTGCCGATCAACTGGCGTGAGGGTATCGTCCCCGCGCCCGCTGCTGGTCAGCGGCCCCGGAATAGGCGAAGGGACCGCGCGGTGGCGCGGCCCCTTCTGCACGGGCGGTGTCAGGGATGTGGCCGACTGCTAGGGGTGGATCCCGGTGTTGCCGTTGGAGCACGTGAAGAACTGGGTGCCGTTGTTCGTGCCGGTGCTGCCGTTGAGCCAGCACAGATAGGTCGCGGACTGATTGACACCGGCACTCGCGATATTGCCCCCTGGGTTGGAGCCGCTGTTGCCGTTGTCGTCGGCGAAAGCGGACGGAGCGGTCATCAGCAGACCGGCACCAATAGCAGCTACAACCATTGCCTTCTTGAACACTTTAAAACTCCTTTATTGCATTGCAGTACGTACCTCATCCGACCCCGCTGTCGGATCCATTTCCGTCTTTTCTTCATCCCGTCGTCGAGATCGACAATACGGGGTTATTGACCGTTTCGATATCTGAGATACACCATTGTGTTATCAGGGCAAACAATGTATCGAATTGTGTCTTGAAATGTCCCCTACACAGGTTTCCGCAGGCAGCGGCCCTGGCGGAGGGTGAAGAAAATCATGGAATGGTGTTCGTGTGGGTGTGCGCCTGCGTCTGTTCGGGCGACGATGTCTAGAATTTCGCGCTTATGGACGCCAACCAGCTCGTTCGCGAGTATCTCCTGCTCGGCCTGCGATTCGACCGGCTCATCGACGGCTTCGTGGACGCGTACACCGGAGACCCCGCCCTCCGGAAGCTGGTGGCCGACGAACCCAAGCCCGACCCCGCTGAGCTGCGCCGCAGTGCGCAGCGGCTGCGCGCCGACCTGCCGGGCGCCGAACTGTCGCCCGAGCGCACCCGGTTCCTGGACGCGCACCTCACCGCCCTGGAGTGCTCGGCCCGCAAGCTGGCCGGCGAGCAGGTCGGGTTCGTGGACGAGGTGCACTCCTACTTCCAGGTACGTATCCAGCCGGGTGATCAGGACCTGTACCGGGAGGCGCACCGGGAGCTGAACGACCTCGTCCCCGGTGAGGGCGAGCTCCCCGAGCGGCTGGCCGCCCTGCGCGCCGCCGACGAGATCCCACCGGAGCGACTCGAGGCCGCGGTGCGGGCGTTCTCCAGCGAACTGCGGGACCGGGTCCGCGCGCAGTGCGGATTGCCGGAGCAGGAGACGGTGGAGTACGAGGTGGTGACCGACAAGCCGTGGAGCGGCTTCAACTACTACCTGGGGGAGTACCGGTCCCGGGTCGCGATCAACGCCGACCTCGGACATCGGATGGCGAACCTACCCAGCCTGGTCGCACATGAGGCGTACCCGGGGCACCACACCGAGCACTGCCGCAAGGAGGCCGGGCTGGTGCAGCGGGACGGGCAGCTGGAGCAGACGATCTTCCTGGTGAACACCCCGCAGTGCCTGATGGCCGAGGGGCTGGCCGACCTCGCGCTGTACGCGACGGTGGGCAAGGGCTGGGGACTCTGGGCGCAGGAGATCTTCGCGGACCTGGGGCTGCGGATGCGTGGCGAACTGATGGAGAGCCTGGAGGGCCCGCTCGGCAAACTGCTGAAGGTCCGGCAGGACGCGGTGCTGATGCTGCACGACCAGGGTGCCGACCAGGACGAGGTCGTCGCGTTCCTGCAGCGGTGGCTGATGGTCTCCGCGACCCGGGCCAGGCAGATGCTGCGGTTCATGACCGACCCGCTGTGGCGCGCCTACGGCAGTACCTATGTCGAGGGTTACGGGTTGCTGCGCGGTTGGCTGGACGCGCGTCCGGAGGGTGCCGAACTGCTGCCGCGGTTCCAGCGGCTGCTGGACGAACCGCTCATTCCGGCCTCGATTCAGGCGGAGCTGGCGGCCCGCTGATCGCGCCGGACATGCCCACTTCACATTTCGGCCATCTTTGAGACGGGTTCGTAACCCGGAAACCGGGGTTTTCGGGGCTATACCAGCGACTTCCGGGGAATGCCCGTCGGTTACCGGGGGTAGTTGCGCGCTGATCAACACGGCGTGATAAGGCAGCTTCCTGCGGTGATCGACGCTCTCCGTGGTGTGGCGCCAGCGGGCCATAAAAAGATCAAATGGCTGATCAACTGCGGTGTTTCTATACCGTACGCGCCGGTAGCTGGGCTGTTCGGGGGGCTGAGCGGGCGGAGGGGGTCCCCGAAGAAGGTGATCAGATCAGGTGACTTGACCACCCTTCCGCTCGGGAAAATCTCAAATCAAAGAACACTCTTCCGGGGCATCGCTCACCACCTATACCTACCAAAACCGATGGTCAGAACCTACGTAGCGTGTTGATGACGTTCTTGCGAATCACCTGTGTGGCTCCCTTACGAGTGGGTCCATGCGCAGGTAGTTTCCGAAGTAGCGACCCGTGTCGGAGCGGGCTGCTCCGGGAGGCCCAGATCGTGGCGGTTGCGGATTGGTCGACACCTGTCGGCCACGACGTACACGCGGGGGCCGGCACCCGGCCCTTGTGGTTCTGCACCTAGAACCAGTCAGGGCATGCCGGTCCACCGAGGATCGGACGCGGTGTCGCGTCCGTGAGGGAGAAGCCGTGGCCTCGAGTAGTTCTCAGGGACACCGTCCTTCCACCAGCGCCGATGGCGTCCGCACCTATGTGCTGGACACGTCCGTGCTGCTTTCCGATCCATGGGCCATCACGCGGTTTGCCGAGCACGCCGTGGTGTTGCCGCTCGTGGTCATTTCCGAATTGGAGGGGAAACGACACCACCCCGAACTCGGTTGGTTCGCGCGTGAGGCGCTGCGCCTGCTGGACGACCTTCGCCTGGAGCACGGCCGGCTCGACGCGCCGGTGCCGATCGGCGATCAGGGCGGCATGCTGCACGTCGAACTCAATCACTCCGACCCATCGGTGCTGCCCTCGGGCTTCCGCAACGATGGTGCGAACGACACCAGACTCCTCACCTGTGCGTTGAACCTGGCGGCGGAGGACCGCGAGGTCATCCTGGTCACCAAGGACATGCCGCTGCGGGTCAAGGCCAGTGCGGTGGGCCTGGAGGCCGACGAGTACCGAGCGCAGGACGTCACGCCGTCCGGCTGGACCGGCATGACGGACCTGGAGGTCGGTCAGGACGCCGTCGACGCGCTGTACGCGGATGGCGTGATCGACATCGACGAGGCCAGGGACATGCCCTGCCACACGGGTATCCGGCTGCTGGCCGGAACCTCCAGTGCGCTGGCCCGGGTCACGGCGAACAAGCAGGTGCAGCTGGTCCGCGGCGACCGGGAGGCCTTCGGGCTACACGGCCGGTCCGCCGAGCAGCGGATCGCGCTGGACATGCTGCTCGACCCGGAGATCGGCATCGTCTCGCTCGGTGGGCGGGCCGGTACCGGTAAGTCGGCGCTGGCCCTGTGCGCGGGTCTGGAGGCCGTGATGGAGCGGCGCCAGCACCGCAAGGTCGTGGTCTTCCGCCCGGTGTACGCGGTCGGTGGCCAGGAGCTCGGCTACCTGCCGGGCAGCGAGAGCGAGAAGATGATGCCGTGGGCGCAGGCAGTGTTCGACACCCTCGGCGCGCTGGCCGGCAAGGACATCATCGATGAGGTGGTGGACCGCGGGATGCTCGAGGTGCTGCCGCTGACCCACATCCGTGGCCGCTCGCTGCACGACTCGTACGTGATTGTCGATGAGGCGCAGTCGCTGGAGCGCAATGTGCTGCTCACGGTGCTGTCCCGGCTCGGCGAGAACTCCCGGGTGGTGCTCACCCACGACGTGGCCCAGCGGGACAACCTCCGCGTAGGCCGGTTCGACGGCGTCGCCGCGGTGATCGAGAAGCTCAAGGGCCACCCGCTGTTCGCGCACGTCACGCTCACCCGCTCCGAGCGTTCGCCGATCGCCGCCCTGGTGACGGAGATGCTGGAGGGCGACTACAACAGCTGATCCAGCCTCCGAAGTTGACGAGTTCCGGGTGCTCTCCCGGAACTCGTCAACTTCGGGCAGGTCGTCAGTCGACGGTGCGGAGCAGCCATTCCTGGAGGGCGGCCGACTGGTCCTCGTCCAGCAGTGATGGGAGCTCCGTGGTGCCGCCGGTGGCCAGGAACAGCACGCCGAGGGCGATGAACAGCAGGCCGGAGACCAACGCCGTGCTGTGCAGTTCCCGGCCCAGCACGGTGAAGGTACGGCCGCGTAGCCAGCGGCGGTTCCCCAGGTCGAAGCGGTCCCACAGCAGGGCCAGCACGAACAGCGGCACCGCCATGCCGAGGGCGTAGACGGCCAGCAGGCTGCCGCCGTACAGCGGGTTCCCGCTGATCGCGGCCACTGTCAGCACACTGCCCAGGATCGGCCCAGCGCAGGCACCCGCCAGGCCGTAGACGGCGCCCAGCGCCAGCACGGAGCCGGCCGAGGAGATCCGGATGCGCGCGGTGGCCTCCTGCGCGCGCCGGAGCGCGAATCCCATGCCGAAGATCTGCGCGATGCCCAGCACGATGATCACCCCGCCGCCGATCAGGGTGACCAGGTCGCGGTGGCCGATGATCAGGTAGCCGAAGGTCGAGCCGGCCACACCCAGCGGCACCATGGTCAGCGCCAGGCCGACGTAGAAGATCACCGTGTAGAGCAGCAGCCGGGTCTTGGTCCCGAAGGCGTACCCGAAGAACGACGGCAGCAGCAGCGCGCTACACGGACTGACCAGGGCCAGCACTCCGCCGAAGAAGGCGGCGAGGTAGCCGATGTCCACTACTTCAGCCCCGCTTCGAACGCCTCCAGGGGCTGGGCTCCCAGCAACGGCCTGCCGTTGAGCAGGAATGCCGGGGTGGCCGTCGCGCCCAGTTGCTGCCCGAGCTGCGCGTCCATCGCGATGGCCTGTTCGGCCGCGGAGCCGGCGCGATCCCGGTTGAAGCGATCCAGGTCCGGGATACCGGCCTTCGCGGCCAGTTCGGGCAGGTTCTGCTCGGTGAAGCGTTCGTCTTTCGGCTTGCCGTCCGCGGCGTAGGCGACCTCGTAGAACTGCCAGAACCGGCCCTGCTGGGCAGCCGCCCAGGAGGCCTTTGCCGCGGTCACCGATGCCTCACCCAGGATCGGGTAGTGCCGCCATTCGATGCGCAGCTTGCCGGTGTCCACGTATTTGCTCATCAGCTGCGGCTTCACGTCCCGGGCGAACTTGCCGCAGTAACCGCAGCGGAAGTCGGCCCACTCGACCAGCACCGAGGGGGCGTCGACCCTGCCGATCGCGAACGGGTCGTCGGCCTGCCGGCGGGCCATAGTCGCGCCGGCGTCCCCGGAGGGCTTCGGCGCCGGGCTGGTACACGCGGTGAGCAGCAGTAATGCGGACAGGACGATACTCAGGATCTTGCGCATGGCGAACTCCAGTAAGGAAGTAGTCGAGGTGAAGGGAAGATCGACTACGGCCTATATGCGCAGGACGGAGAGTTCGTTCAGGTCGACATATCGACTGGACGGTTCAAGGCGTGGACGCTCGACCGCGCCGGTTCCGGCGGCGGGTGGCGGGCAGGGCACCTCGGGTAAGACCGGGATGTGCTGCACCTGCTGAGCCGCGGGGGCGGCCGGCGGCGACTCGGGCGGCGACGGGTCCGGCGAACAGCGGCCGGGTGCCTCCTGGTGCTGGGCCACCGCGACGGCGCTCGTGCCCGGGTCGCCGGGGAGGACCCAGACCGCCACGGCGGCCAGCAACGCGAGCAGCGCGCAGAGCGCTGCCCGGACGCGGGTGGCCGTGGCGATCTGATTCATCACCGATCAGAATACGTCACCAGCCGGCGGGCAGTGGCCGTCCTTCGGAGAAGCCCGCCGCCGACTGGATGCCGATCACGGCGAGCTCGTGCAGCTCCTCCAGGGTGCGGGCGCCCGCGTACGTGCAGGCCGAGCGCACTCCGGAACAGATGTCGTCGATGAGGTCCTCCACCGAGGGCCGGTTCGGGTCCAGCAGCATCCGCGAGCTGGAGATGCCCTCCTCGAACAGCGCCTTGCGTGCGCGGTCGAACGCGCCATCCGACCGGGTCCGGGCGGACACCGCCCGCTTGGAGGCCATGCCGAAGGACTCCTTGTACGCGCGGCCCTGCTCGTCGCGGTGCAGGTCGCCGGGGGACTCGTAGGTGCCGGCGAACCAGCTGCCCACCATCACCGACGCGGCGCCCGCCGCCAGCGCGAGGGCCACATCCCGGGGGTGCCGCACGCCGCCGTCGGCCCACACGTGTTTGCCCAGTTCGCGGGCGGTGGCGGCGCATTCCAGCACGGCGGAGAACTGCGGCCTGCCCACGCCGGTCTGCATCCGGGTGGTGCACATGGCGCCGGGGCCGACACCCACCTTGAGCACGTCCGCACCGGCCTCGGCCAGGTCCCGCACGCCCTGCGCGGTGACCACGTTGCCGGCGACCAAGGGCACGTCGGCCACCTCGCGGACGGCCTTCAACGCGGTGATCATCTTCTCCTGGTGGCCGTGCGCGGTGTCCATCACCAGCACGTCCACCCCGGCCGCCAGGAGCTCCGCGGCCTTGGCGGCCGGGTCGCCGTTGACGCCGATCGCGGCGGCGATCCGCAGCCGCCCGCCCGCGTCCAGCGCCGGGCGGTAGAGCTCGCTGCGCAGCGCGGAGACGCCGGTGAGCACGCCGGCCAGCCTGCCCTGATCATCGACCGCGACGGCCAGCCGGGCGCCGCTGCCGTGCAGCTTGTCGAAGACCTCGCGGGGCGGGGTGTCCGGGGACAGGGTGACGATCGCGGTGTCGACCACGTCGGCGAGCCGGGTGAACCGGTCGACTCCGGCGCAGGCGGCCTCGCTGACCATGCCCAGCGGGCGGCCGTCGGTGCCCACCACGATCACCGCGCCGTGCGCGCGTTTGGGTAGCAGGTTCAGTGCGTCGGCGACGGCGTCGTGCGGCCCGAGGACGAGGGGGGTGTCCCACACGGTGTGCCGGGCCTTCACCCAGGAGGTGATCTCGGCGACCACCGCGGGCGGGGTGTCCTGGGGGATCGTCACCAGGCCGCCGCGCCGGGCGAGGGTCTCGGCCATCCGCCTGCCCGCGACCGCGGTCATGTTGGCGGCGACGATCGGAATCGTCGCGCCGGTGCCGTCCACCGTGGACAGGTCCACGTCGAACCGGGACTCCACGGCGGAGCGGCCCGGCACCAGGAACACGTCGTTGTACGTCAGATCTTGGCTGGGCTGCTGCCCATTGAGGAAGCGCACCCGATGAGACTAAGGCTTGTAGCACTGTCCGGTGGCGTCATTGAACAACGGACCCGGGACGACCGGCAGGTTGGACGGCGGGTCGACGATGGCCTGGACCTGACCGTCCGGGGTCAGCGCCTCCTCACACTTCAGGATCGCCGGATTGGTGGAGTTCCCGGTCCAGAGGTCGATGTGCCGGTAGCCCGTCGGCCATTCCCCGGCGCACTGGGCGCACAGGTCCTCCATGATGAAGTAGCGCTTCACCGGCGCGAAGTAGATCCTGGTGCCGGGCGGGTGTTCTTCCTTGGCGGTGGCGAAGGTGATCGGATCGGCGTAGGTGCCGGTGCCGCCGGCCTTCTGGTGCAGGGTCGGGTAGGCGATGTCGGCACTGCCGGGTGGGTCGTTGTCCAGCGCGCCGTAGAAGGTGACCCGGGCGGTAATGGTCTGCTGGGTCTGGGCGGCCGGTGCCTGGTTGACGGGGTCCGGGGCGACCAGTAAGGCGGCCATGGTGAGCAGGGCTACACCGAGGACGGTTCTGCGGAGCATGTGACTCTCCCTGGCAGGGGTGGGGAGACGGCTTACCGCAGGTTATTCCGCTGATCGAGGGGCACGTAGCCCCAGATGGCCGCACCTTTCGGCGCTAGCGCTCAGTTTTTGTCCTTCGTTGTCACAGCCAAAAACATGTCGGCACCTCAGTGCTATGCGACATGCTGTGTACACGGACTACCGATCCGTAAAGGCTCCCACCGGTCGAATCCCCCCTCGGGCGGTGGGCCACTGGGCGGGCGGTCTGCGTCAGGGCCCGACGCAGCCGCCCGCCCCCTTTTCTTCAATGCGAGCATGGGCGCTTTGCTCCCATTTAGTGGGAGTAAAGCGCCCATGTGAGCATTCGCTAGGCGTGCGGGCGGGCCATCCGCAGGACGTCGAGGGCCTCGTCCAGCTGCGCCTCAGTAACCTTGCCGGGCACGTGACCGCGGTCCAGGACCACCTGGCGGATGGTCTTGCGCTCCTTGAGGGCCTGCTTCGCGATCGACGCGGCCTCTTCGTAGCCGAGGTACTTGTTCAGCGGCGTGACCACGCTCGGGCTGGACTCGGCGTACTCGCGCATCCGGTCCACATCCGGCTCGGCGCCGGCGAGGACCTTGTCGGCCAGCAGCCTGGACACGGCGGCGATCAGCCGGATCGACTCGAGGACGTTGCGCGCCATCACCGGCATCATCACGTTCAGCTCGAAGTTGCCCTGGCTGCCGGAGAACGCGACGGTGGCGTCGTTGCCGATCACCTGGGCGGCCACCATCATGGTCGCCTCGCAGATCACCGGGTTGACCTTGCCTGGCATGATCGAGGAGCCCGGCTGCAGATCCGGGAGGTGCAGCTCGGACAGGCCGGTGCGCGGACCGGATCCCATCCAGCGCAGGTCATTGGCGATCTTGTACAGCGAGACCGCGACGGTGCGCACCTGGCCGGAACACTCGACGAGCGAGTCCCGGGAGGCCTGCGCCTCGATGTGGTTCGGCGCCTCGCGGAGCGGCAGGCCGGTCGCCGCGACCAGTTCGGCGACCACCGCGCCGCCGAATCCGGCGGGGGTGTTCAGCCCGGTGCCGACGGCGGTGCCGCCGATGGGCAGCTCGCCGACCCGGCCCAGGCTGGAGGTGACCCGGTCGATGCCCGCCTGGATCTGCGCCGCCCAGCCGCCGACCTCCTGGCCGAGGGTCACCGGCACCGCGTCCATCAGGTGGGTGCGGCCGGACTTGACGAGGTCCTTCCACTCCTCGGCCTTCCCGGTGAGCACGCCATGGAGGTGCTGCAGCGCCGGGATGAGCTCGGTGGACACCGCGTCGACCGTGGCCAGGTGGATGCTGGTGGGGAACACGTCGTTGGACGACTGAGAGGCGTTCACCTTGTCGTTCGGGTGCACCTTGCTGCCGAGCTTCGCCGAGGCGAGGGTGGCGATGACCTCGTTGGCGTTCATGTTCGACGAGGTGCCGGAGCCGGTCTGGAAGACGTCGACCGGGAAGTGGTCGTCGTGCTTGCCCTCGGCGACCTCGCCCGCGGCCTCGGCGATGGCGTCCGCCTCCGCCTGGTCCAGCACGCCCAGCTTGGCGTTCACCTGCGCGCAGGCGGCCTTGATCAGGCCGAGTGCGCGAATCTGCGAACGCTCCAGGGGGCGGCCCGAGATGGGGAAGTTGCCCACGGCGCGCTGGGTCTGTGCCTGCCACAGCGCATCGACCGGGATCTTGACTTCGCCCATGGTGTCGTGTTCGACGCGGTAGTCCATGGTCTGAACGTTAGTCCCGTTGCGCGACTCAGAACCTTCCGGAGAAGATGATTTCGGCAACTTTATTTAGGGTAGCCTTTCCTTCTTCGTAGCCACCCTTGCCGTTCAGGCTGTTCATGATCGACAGGGTGTAGCGCTCGTCGGGGCCGACGAAACCGACGGTGTTCATCACCCAGCCGGTGTCCTCCTCGGACCACCCGTCCTTGTTGCCCGGTTTCCCGGCCGGCCCCGCGCCCCACACGCCCCACTGCTGGTTGGGGTCGACGGTGCGCATCTCGTTCAGGATCCACGCCTTCGTGTCCGCCGGAACCTCGGTCAGCAGATAGTTGATCATGCGATCCAGGTCGTCCGGGGTGCACTTCATGAAGCCCCAGTAGCGGTCGAACTTCGGCACGAAGGTGATGCCGGTCAGGCCGTACTCCGGGAACCGCTTCGCGTAGTCGTCCCGGCCGAACTTCTTCCACAGCGCGTCCGCCGCGTTGTCGTCCGAGCTGTGCAGCATCTGCTGGATCAGCGAACGGTCCGCCTGGCCCAGGGTGATCGTTCCGGCCCGCTGCCTGCGGAACAGGTCGATGGTCATGCCCAGCTTCACCGTGGACGCGGTCCAGACGAGCGTGCCGGCCTGGTCGTTGCGCCACACCGCCCCGCTCTGCCGGTCACGCACCACGATCCCGACGGTGCCGGGACGGTTCTGGACGTACTTCTGTGCGGCGGCGAACCGGTTCTGGAAGTCGCAGTCGAAGCCGGTCTGCGGGCAGCTCGGCGTGCTCGCGGTGGAGGAAGGCGGCGTTGAGCTGGACTTTTCGCTACTCGGGGCGGTCACCGGAGCCGGTGGTTCCGAGCAGCTCGACAGGCCGAGGACGACCGTGGCCAGCATGATCAGGGAGCGGACGAAGGTCACCCGGCCAGCCTAATCCGCAGCGGAACTTTTGTGGTGTGGCTCTCATCTCTGTCCGTAGCCTGGAGTTGTTCCTGACTGACGCGAGGAGGTACCGCCTTGGACGACGAGGTGGATCTACTGATCGTGGGGGCCGGTCCGACCGGACTGTTCGCCGCCTACTA
The DNA here is from genome assembly GCA_003600225.1 of Pseudonocardiaceae bacterium YIM PH 21723. Classification (GTDB taxonomy): domain Bacteria; phylum Actinomycetota; class Actinomycetes; order Mycobacteriales; family Pseudonocardiaceae; genus QZFT01. The sequence continues at coordinate 101,791 of QZFT01000067.1, read as the reverse complement.
CGCGGGATTCCGGGGAATGTCGGTGACCTTGGTGGACTCGCTGCCCGAAGCGGGTGGCCAGGTCACCGCGATGTACCCGGAGAAGATGATTTTCGACGTCGCCGGATTCCCGGCGATCAAGGGCCGCGATCTGGTGGCGGGTCTGGTCGAGCAGGCCGCGCAGTACAAACCGCACTATCTACTGGGGATGCAGGCCCGCACCCTGGAGGACCTGCCGGACGGCAGGCTGCGGGTGGGCATGGCCGATGGCAGCACGGTGACCACCGCCGCCGTGCTGATCACCGCGGGCATGGGGGAGTTCACTCCACGGCCGCTGCCGGCGGGTAACGAGTGGCTGGGCCGCGGCCTGGTGCACTTCGTGCCGCAGCTGGATGTGTACGCGGGGCAGGACGTGGTGGTCGTGGGTGGCGGCGACTCCGCCTTCGACTGGGCACTCGCCCTGCATCCGATCGCCCGCTCGGTGACGCTGGTGCATCGGCGGCCGGGGTTCCGGGCACACGAGGGCACGATCAAGGTGGTGCGGGAACTCGGCGTGCCGATCATCGTGGACGTGCAGGTCTCGGCGTTGCGGGGCAGCCCGGAACTGGCCGAGGTGGAGCTGTCGCACAAGGACGGCTCCCACCAGGTACTGCCCGCCCAGGCTGTGGTGGCCGCGCTCGGGTTCACCGCCGACCTGGGGCCCATCGAGAGCTGGGGCTTCGAGATCCACAAGCGGGCGGTCACCGTCGACACCACCATGCGGACCACCAGGGAGCGGATCTTCGCGGCGGGTGACATCGCCGAGTACCCGGGCAAAGTGAAGCTGATCGCCACCGGTTTCGGCGAGGCCGCCACCGCGGTCAACAACATCGCGGTGGCGCTCAACCCCGATGCCCACCTGTTCCCCGGGCACTCGTCCAACGCCGGCTGACCGATAACCGGACACGGTGAATGCGAGCATGGGCGCTTTGCTCTCATTAAATGGGAGTAAAGCGCCCATGTGAGCATTTCAGTGACCGATAACCGCGCGCAGCAGGATCGGCACGATCACCGGAATCGCCCGCAGGTACCGGCCGGCCAGCCGACGGGGTTCCCGCAGGACGCGGTACAGCCACTCGACGCCCAGGCGGCGCCAGATCAGCGGCGCGCGGACCTGGTGACCGGTGATGAACTCGATGGCGGAGCCGATGCACAGGGTGACCCCCGGACCGGTGGCCCGCAGCCAGTGATCGGCCACGTACTCCTGCTGCGGCGCCCCGATGCCCAGGAACAGGATCCGCGCACCGGAGTCCGCGATCCGCCCCGCCAACTCCGCGCATTCCCGATCATCGGTATGCACGCCGAACGGCGGCGACGCGGTGAACACCACCCGCAGACCGGGGTACCGGCGACTGAGGATCGCCGCGCCGGAGACCGCGACTCCCGGCGGGCCGCCGACGATGCCCACCGGAATACCCGAGGTCGCCGCGGCCGCGCACAGCGCGGGCACCAGGTCGGCGCCGGTGACCCGGCCCCGCGTCCGCCCGCCGCGCAGCCGCATGGCCAGCCGCACCGGCCAGCCGTCGGGCAGCACCAGTTCCGCGCGGTCGTAGGCCCGCCGTAGCTCCGGGCTGCGGCCCAGCAGCTCCAGGTGCGCGATGTTCGGGGTGACCACCACGGCGCGCTCCCCGGACTCCTTTACCGCAAAAACGAGGATCTCCTCGATGGCCTGGGCGAAATCCAGATCGTGGACCTGGGCGGAACCTACTTGAATGCTCATACGAGGGTGTCCCAGGTGATCGTGTCGGGGTCCGTGCACTGTGCGGCGAACATAGTGGCCCAGGAGTTCAGGTTCAGCCGGTCGGCGTCCGGCCAGTAGTACACGGCGGCCTCGTCACCCGCCCGCCACAGCCCGGCGGCCAGCGCGGCCCGCTGCTCGGCGATCTCCGCCGCGGGCAGTCCGTGCAACGCCGCGAGCCGGATGGCCTGCGCGTGGACGTCGCCCTGCCGCTGGGTCGGTGACCCGGCTCGCAGGTGGCCGGGGAAGCCGCCCGCCGGCAGCCGATGCCGCCAGACCCACTCGGTGATCACCCGGGAACCGTGTAGCGCGTTCGTGTCGCCGATCCGGGTGCCCCAGATCCACAGGCCCTCCGCCGCGTAGCAGAGCGCGTGCAGGCTGACGTTCGACGCGTCCGGCTCGGTGCGCAGCGGTGGATCGGCGCCCTCGGCGAGCTGACCGAGGCCCTGCTGCACCAGCTTGGCCGCCACATCGAGCGCGGGCTCCATGCCGTGGTCGGCCGCGCCCAGCAGCGCCTGTACGCACTTGAGCAGGTGGGCCCGCCCGCCTGTCGACCAGGTGACCGGCAGCGCGGCGGTCGCCGAGCCCGGCTCCACGGCGGGCAGGTCGCCGTGCCGGTCGTACAGCGTGACCAGATGGCCGGCGTACCGCAGTCCCGCCTCGATCTCGCCGTGCCGCAGCAAGCCGTGCGCGATCATCGCCAGGTCGAAGGCGTACACCGCGGGCCCGGTGCGCTCCGGTCGCGCGGCGAAGCCGGGGCGCTTGGCCAGCCACTGCGCTGCGCCCCGTGCGGCGGGCTGCCCGGACAGCAGGTTCACCGCGTAGCCGGTGATCTCCGGATAGGGCGCGGACAGGGTTCCGGTGGCCGGTTCCAGCCAGCCGCAGAACGCGCCGTCCGCCGTCTGGGTGCGGCCCCTGGCCAGCCAGGTGGTCAGCTCGGCCTTCATCGGACCTCCGCCGGGGTGAGCAGTTCGTCGAGAATCGTCCGGCCGATGTCGTGGTGGTACAGCCAGATCCCCACCGCGCGGCGGGTGAAGCTGGGCTCGCCGCCGATCTCCGGTGCAACGGCCAGCCCCGCGCCCAGCCCGAAGGCGATCAGCCGGGGATGCGCGGTGCCCCTGCTGTCCACCAGGTGCCCGGTGCCGGTGACCACGGTGCCGGTCTCCGACAGCGCCGGGAGCAGCTCGCCGCCGTCCGGGTACTCGATCGGCGGCAGGATCGCCTGGTAGCCGGTGGCGGCCACGATCGCGCCCGCCTCGGCGAGCGCCTCGTTCGCCGGCCCGCCGGCCTGGAGCAGCCGGATCGGCCCGCCGTCCCGCAGGGTGCGGATGGCCAGGTCGCGGGCGGCGCCTCGCAGGCCGCCGTACCGGTTCACCCGCCCGCTCATCGAGCAGATGTCGGCGACCGGGTCGAAGGGGTAGCCCTCGGCGTGGGCCTGTTCGGCGCTCGGGTAGTACAGCTGCACCGGCGTGCGGTGGATCAGGGTCACCTGATGCCCGTCGCTCAGCAGCAGTCCGGCGGCGGCCCACGCACTGTGCGAGCCGCCGAGCACCACCACGCGACCGGTGTCCCGGATCGCCGCCAGGAGCTCCGCCGGCGGTGCCTGCCGATCGTCGATCAGGGCCTCCGCGTGGCACACCTTGTGCTGGTGCGCGGCCAGGCTCAGCCCGGGCCGCACCTCGGCCCGGCGGTAGCCGTCCATCGGCCGCCCGCCGAGGGCCAGGACCGCGCGCCGGGCGCGCACCTGCTCGCCGCCCACCTGGGCGTCGACGAGACCGTCCTCGGTCAGCCGGATCCGCTCGACCGGCGCGCGCAGCACGGCGCAGCGGGGATGCGCGGCGACCAGTTCACCGATGGCGGCACCGAGCCGGTCGAGGAACCGGCCGACCAGTGGCAGCGGCGGATGTTCGGCGGACAGTTCCCGCAGCCGCCGGGTTTCCGGATGTTCGCGAACCGCGGTGAAAACCGGATTCTGTAGATCATCCAGACATTCCAGGAAGGCGCCGCCCAGCGAATTCGCCGAGATCCGGTAATGCGGCATACCGCCGCCGCCCGGACCTGCCGGATCCGCCAAAATAATGCCTTTATCCAGCAAGTACTCCAGTCGGCCCAGCCGGGCGGCGGCGATGATCGGTCCAAGTCCGGCGGGACCGGCGCCACAGAAAAGATATTCATAATTGTTTCGCAGCGTCGGCATGCAGGGATTTGTAGCAGGCCATTATGAAGGTCGTGTTTTGAGTACGGATTAGTCCGTATCGAGCATTTCAGCGGACGGAACTGGACCGCGGGGTGGACCAGCGGGAAGGATGCGTAGATCGGCAACGGGGGAGGGCTCATGGCATTGAATCGGCTGTTGGCTGAGGCGATCGGGACCGGATTGCTGATCGTCGCCGTGGTCGGCTCCGGGATCATGGCGCAGAAGCTCGCGCCGGGTCAGACCGCGTTGATCCTGATCATCATCTCGGTGGTCACCGCCGCCACCCTCGGTCCGCTCATCGTGATCTTCGGGCCGATCTCCGGCTCGCACTTCAACCCGGTGGTCACCCTGGTGGACGCCGCCTGTGGCGGGGTGGATCGCCGGCAGGCCGCGGGGTACGTGCTGGCCCAGTTCGCCGGGGGCATCGCGGGCACGCTCATCTGCCACTGGATGTTCGACCTGAGCACCGTGCAGTTCACCGGCGCGATCCGGTCCGGTGGCGGTCAGTGGCTCGGCGAGATCGTGGCCACCTCGGGGCTGATCCTGATCATCCGATTGCTGGTCGACTCGGAGCGCGCCGAGCTGGCACCGATCATGGTGCCCGGCTGGATCCTGGGCGCGATCGTGTTCACCTCGTCCACCTGTTTCGCCAACCCGGCGGTCACCGTCGCGCGGGCGTTCACCGGCAGCATCACCGGTATCGCCTGGTCCTCGGTGCCGATGTTCGTGCTGTGTCAGCTGGTCGGCGGCGGATTGGGCCTCGGACTGTCCCGGGTCCTCAGGGAACGACCTGCACCTGATCCCCGACCTTGAGCCCGTCGAAGAACTGCTGCGCGGCCGGCTTGCCGAGGCGGATTCCGCCGAACGAGGACTCGGTCAGGTCACCCTCGTAGAAGGCGTAGCGGCCGTTCCAGAACACGGCGTTCGGCATCACGCCGTCCTTCTCGTTCCAGTTGGTCGCGCGGTAGTCGGCCTGCTTGCGGCGCACGCTGTACACCCCGGTCGGGGTCTGGTAGCCGTCCCGGCCGTGGGTGATCGGCACCGGTCCGACGTGCACGGCACCGGCTTCCAGCAGCCATGCCTTGTTGTCGGACAGGTCGACGCAGGCCTTCGCGGTCACCGCACACGGGGTGCCCGGGGCCAGGTGGTTGCCCACTCCGGCGGCCACCGCGTGGGCGGAGGTGCTGGTGCCCAGGGCCGCGTCCGCGGCCGGGATCTCACTCGAACACGCCGTCGTGAGCACGACCAGACCGATCAGCAACCTGCGCACGTTCCGCCTCATCCGTCGTTGATCAGGGGTAATCAGTCTGCCACGCGGCACGCCGCCACGATCAGGGGACATGTACGTATGCGGGCTCGGATCGCTGCTGGTAGGACGGGATCCATGGTCTTCATGCAGCAGTTTCTCGCCGGTTCCCTCGCCCTGGTCACCGCGTTCGGTCCGTTGGACACAGTGCCGGATTTCACCGGTAAGTCGGTGAAGGAGGTCGAGACCGCCTGGAAGAAGCCGGTCAAGTCGATCGATGCCACGGGTCAGAACCGCCTGGTGGTCAGCCCGTCCAATTGGCAGGTGTGCAGCCAGGAGCCGGCCGCGGCCACCGAATTCGCCCCGGGCAAGAAGCCCCAGTTGACGGTCAAGGTGGTCAAGAAGGTGGGCGAGACCTGCCCGTAGAAAGAGAAACGCGCCGGCGGAGTGGAGCTCTCCGCCGGCGCGGGCGACCGCGTTCTATGTCGGGATCAGCTAGTTGATCCGCCGCGAGCGCCGCGCACAGTCACAGCACGGCGGTGGTGCGGTCGCCGCGAGTCATACTCCGCCGCCATGGCCGCGGACGCCCGTACGGGAGAGGCGTATCCGCTATGCAAGATGGCCATTCTGGCGCAGAGCCGGAGTGAACTCGCATTTTCCTCGTGGTGGGGGCTGGTCCAGGTGCGCGCGCCGTACGGGAGTTGGCGCGAATAAGGAAGACGATCGGCAGAACCGGCCGCCGCCACGTCACCAGCGCCCACCACGCTGATGCCGGCTGACAACTCGGGCTGGAATCCCACCGTCAGGTCCTCTCGCGATCATTCCGAGACCGGATTTTCGCTGGCCTCGGTAACTGGACGAGAGGAACTCTAATCGGTAAATCGGCAGGAGAACTGGTCACTTGATCGTCCGTTTGTCGCAACTTTTTCTAGGCTTTTCGGCCCAGTATTGCGCATATGGACTACGTAAAGAGTGGTGATCAATACACAGGGTAAACACAACAACCGGAACCCTTCAACCGTCAATCATTTCGGAAGAAGGGTCCCGGCTGCGTGTTTGTGCCGTATCGGGCCGTTTCCGGCCCATCACCGTCCGTGAAGCTCTAGCGGGGGCTTTCCGGGATACCCGGGCGGCTCGGGCTTTCCGGGATGTTCGGCTTGCCGGGGCTCTCGGGGATGTTCGGGCGGCCGGGGCTGCCCGGGATGTTCGGGCCGTTCGGGCCGGGCATCGGGATGCCGGGGCTCTCGGGGAGCTTCGGGCCGTTCGGGCCGGGGAAGTTCGGGCCGCTGGGCTTGCCGGGGCTCTCCGGGATGTTGGGCCGGCTCGGGCTCTCCGGAATGTTCGGCCGGCTGCTGGCCGGGCTCTCCGGCACGTTCGGCTTGCTGCTGCTGGAGCTGCTGGGGCTCTCCGGCAGCGAGGACGGCTTGGAGCTGCCGCCGACCTGCTGGTCGACCCAGGAGCGGACCTTGGTGGCGTTCGCGTACAGCGAGGGCTTGGTGGCGCAGGTGGAGGCCTGGCCGGCGCTGTCGGCGCCGATCAGCACGAACTCGCCGCCCTGCTTGCGGATCTGCGGGCCACCGGAGTCGCCGTAGCAGTCACCGCCGCCCTGCGGGTTGTCCGTGCAGATCATGAAGGAGCCACCGCCGGGGCACTTGCTGGCCGCGACCACCGAGGTGTCGATCTCCTTGAGCTTGGAGCTGATGCCCCCACAGCCCGCCTGCGGACAGGTCTGGCCGAAGCCCAGCAGCTTGGTCTTGGTGCCCACCTTGCCCGGGTCGTCGGCGATCGCGATGGGCTTGGCCTTCAGCTTGCGGTCCAGCTTGAGCAGCGCGATGTCGGTCTGCGGGCTCGGGATGTTCCTGGTGACCTTGGCGGTCTCGCCGCCGGAGGTCGGGGACAGGCTGTTCACCCGCACCGAGCCGCCGCCGCGGCCGCTGACGCAGTGCTTCGCGGTCAGCACCACGTCCGGGCGGATCAGCGAGCCACCGCAGAAGCTGCCGTCCGGGCCGTTGAACGCGGCCATGAACGAGTAGGCCTTGGTGGACTGCTTGCCCTTGATGATGTAGTCGGCGCCGGTGTTCTCCGTGGCCACGGAGTCCGGCGTGCTGGTCAGAGTGGGAATCGCCACGGCCGCCGCTGCCAACGCGGTCAGCAGGCCGAGGAGTACCGCCTTGCCCTTCATGGAAGGAACATCTCCTTGCGCAGGGAATTTTTATCCGTCGCAAAAGATTATCCGCAAATGGATAAGGCGAATTCAAGAATCATAACGCCGACTGCTCCGTCACATAATTTGTTTCTCGATAACTCTTTTTGAATTGCAAAATGCCCACCGGGCGTAACCCGGTGGGCATCTCGTCGTTAGGGCGTCATCCGGTCTGCTGTGTGATCCACTGCGCGTGCGCGGGCACATCCACGTAGATGGACGGACCCGTCGCGCAGGTGGGGTTGTTGTTGCCGGCCCGGCTGGTGGCGCCGATCAGCACCCACGCCGTGCCCTCCTTGCGGATCTGCGGGCCACCGGAGTCGCCGTAGCAGGCGCCCGCGTTGCCGCCGGGGTTGCTGGTGCAGATCTCCGTCGCACCGTTGATCCCCGAGCACTTGCTGTCCGCGAAGATCGTCGTGTCCAGCTCCTGCAGGGTGGTCGGCAGCGGGGTGCTGCAACCCGACTGCGGGCAGGTCTGGCCCCAGCCGATGATCCGGGTGGCGGTGCCGTCCGCGCCGGAGGCGGCCGGAATCGTCGCCGGAGCCAGGGTCACCGAGGTGGCCAGCTGCAGCAGGGCCAGGTCCGAGCTCGGGTGGGTGACGATGCGGGAACCCTTGGCCGTCTGCCCGCCGCTGGTCCGGTTGTTGCTACCGATCCGGGTGTTGATGTTGCCGGCCGTCTGGCCGCTGACGCAGTGCTTCGCGGTGACCACCCAGTTCGGCTTGATCAGCGAGCCGCCGCAGAAGTGGCTGCCACCGGAGTTCTGCAGCGAGACGACGAACGAGTAGGTCTCGGTGGCGTTGTGGCCGCCGACGATCCGCTCGCCGCCGGGAGACGCGAGGGCGGTCACCGGGGCGGCCACGGTGAGCAGGGCACCGAGGACGAGGGCGCGCATTCTCATGTCAGGCTCCCGGTCTGCTGGGTGATCCAGTCCTTCACCTGGGTGGCGTCGGAGTACAGCGAGGGCAGGGTGGCGCAGGCTTCTTCCTGGCCGCGGTAGTCGGAGCCGATCAGCTCCCACGCACCGGTGGTGCCCTTGAACTGCGGGCCGCCGGAGTCGCCGTAGCAGTCACCGGTCTGGTTCGGGTTGTCCGTGCAGATCTCCCAGCTCGCCTTGCCCGGGCAACGGCTCGGGTCGGCGAGGGACGTGTCCATCTCCTGCAGGGTCTCCGGCGTGCCGCAGCTGCCGGTCGCGCAGGTCTGGCCCCAGCCGATCAGCCGGGTCTTGGTGCCGACCGGTCCCGGGGCGGCGGCGATGGGGATCGGGGTGGCCTTCAGTGAGGTGGCCAGTTGCAGCAGGGCGTAGTCGCCGGTGCTGCGCAGCACGATCTTGCTCACCTGGGCGGTCTCGCCGCCGCTGCTGGCCTTGGTGGAGCCGACGCGCACGGTGACCGAGGACGGCTGGGTCCCCTGGAGACAGTGCTTGGCACTGAGCACCCAGTTCGGCCGGATCAGCGAGCCGCCGCAGAAGTGCCGGCCGCCGCGCTGCAGGGAGGTCATGAACGAGTAGGTCTCGGTGGCGTTGTGCCCGCCGACGATGCGCTGGTCACCGGAAACGGAGCCGACGGAGACCGCACTGGTGGCGGACATGACACCGACGGTGACAAGGGAGAGGGACAGCGCCGCGATCAGCGCCTTGGTCAGTAATCGCATAACAACCTCATTCGCTGTGCAGGGGAGCGAAGATGTGCGAGAAGTATCGGTTGTCAGTGGCGATAACGGGGGAAGTGGAATTTTGCAGTTAAGTGCCCAGCTGTTGAAACAAAAGGCTGCCCCGGCCGTTGGGCAGGCCGGGGCAGTGTGAAATAACGGTTTACCCGATCTGCGCCTTGATCCAGCCGTTCAACGCTGGCACGTCGGTGTAGATGGATGGTCCGGTCGCGCAGTTCTCGCTGCTGTTGCCCGCCCGGCTGGTGGCGCCGATCAGTTCCCAGCGACCGGATACCCGGGTGACCTGCGGCCCGCCGGAATCGCCGTAGCAGGCGCCGGACCGGCCGTCCGGGTTGTCCGTGCAGATCTCGGTGCGGCCATCGATGTCCTCGCAGCCGGAGTCCGCGACGAGTCTGGTGTCCAGTTCCTGCAGCGTGGTGGGCGGCTGCCCGCAGGCACGGGCGGGACAGGTCTGGCCCCAGCCGAGCAGCCGGGTCGGGGTCCCGGACCGGCCCGAGCTCGTGGCGATCGGGATCGGCTGCTCCGACACCGGCTGCGCCAGCTGCATCAGCGCGATGTCCGCCTTCTCGTGGGTGATGATCCGGCTGCCCGCGGTGACGGTCCCGGCCTGATTCACGCTCGTGCTGCCCACCCGGGCCTGAACCGAGGTCGCGCGCGTGCTCTGCACGCAGTGCCTGGCGGTGACCACCCAATTCGGTCTGATCAGTGAAGCGCCACAGAAATGGCCGTTGGAATTCTGCAGGGAGACCATGAACGAGTAGGTCTGAGTCGCGGCGTGGCCGCCGACAATGGTGCCGGTCGCGTTCGCCACGCCTGGGGTCACCAGCGCGAGAGCGACGGCCAGCAGGATTGCGGAACCAGACTTCATAGGTCCTCCCCAACGTTCGCGGTAAGGGGGAGACGCACCGGGGGACCGCTCATGACAGTCCCCAATGGCTGACCTCGCCTGTCCCTCACAAGCGTGGCCCGCGGTGTTTCCCTCCCGAACCCCCTCCGGAATTGAGTCTCCGGCGGCCCCGGGACAGTGTTGAGAAGTTAAGTGAAGAATTAATAAAGATCGAATAACTATGCTTTAGCCATAGTCCCTACCGGGGCCGGTGCTGACCAGGAGTTATCGTGGTAAACGAGGAAGGTGAACCGGGCTCGCATAGGATCCGGAGATTCGTCTCTTTGGGTGAGTGAAATTGGCTCACGTATCGCCCGAATCGGGGAAGTGCGAAGGTACTTCCATATGTGATTCTGATGTCCTGCCGCGAGCATCGTGAAAATCGCGGTTCCTGCACGACATTGGCGCCCCTGCTCAGCCGATCTTGTACTACCGGTCCCTGCCCGGTAGCCCCGCCGGAGATCGCGGCACCGCCAACGCTCCATCCAGCATCAAGACCAGCTAGGAGTGGGTGTGGACAAGTTGCCTGCCGTGCCCTCGCCCCGGGAGGACGACTCCCTGCCGAGTGATGAGCAAATCCTCGCCGACGTGCGCGCCGGTGATCTCTCCGGTGTGGGGCTGTTGTACAGCCGGCACAGTGCGGCCGCGTTGCGGTTCTGCCTGCGCTACAGCCAGACCCGGACCGACGCGGAGGACCTGGTGGCCGAGGGGTTCGCCGCGGTCCTCGAAGCGTTGCGCCGGGGGAAGGGCCCGGTGGACGGCTTCCGGGTCTACCTCCTGGTCGCCATCCGCAACCTGATCTACCGGAGATCGGCTCACCAGGAGCTGGCCGCGGGCGAGGACCTGGACGGCACCGGGCAGCTGATGTCCGCCGGTGGCCAGGAGGCCAGCGACCCGTCCACCCGGGTGGCCGAGCGGCGCCTGCTGGCCAAGGCCTTCGCCGAGCTGCCGGAACGGTGGCGCGCGGTGCTGTGGCACATCGAGGTCGAGGGCGAGTCGCCGAAGATGCTCGCCGCCCAGTTCGGGCTCAAGCCCAACGGGGTCTCCGCGCTGGCCTACCGGGCGCGCAACGCGCTGCGCCGGGCCTACCTGATGGCGCACGTCAACGGGCACGCCGAGCCCAGCTGCCGCAAGCTGGCGGACAGCCTGGTGAACACGCTGCTGGACAGCAAGCTCTCGCCGAAGAACGAGATCAACTCGCACCTGCGGGACTGCCCCGGCTGCCGGTCACTGAGCAAGGAACTGACCGCGCTGGGCTCCCGGATGCGGGTGCAGCTGTCCGCGCTGATCCTCGGCGGCACCGCCGCCGCGGCGTACCTGCGGGGCAACGAGCAGAACGTGTCCACCACCGCGTACTGGATGGCGCAGTACGTGCGCGTGCCGTCCTGGATCACCCAGGCCAGCGATCACACGATGATGCTGATGCAGCGGGGGAGTGCCACCGTGGCCGCGGGCACCGTGGCGGTGACCATCGGCCTGTTCAGCCTCGGCCCGCCGGACGGCACCACCGAGGTGCTGGGTGCGCCGCCGAGTGCCGATCCGCCGAACGCCCGCTATCACGGCTCGACGCCGCGCAGCGCGATCACCTCGGACGGCAAGGTGCTGTTGCCGGGCGGTTCCACCACCGGCGGCACGACCACGTCCGGGGATCCGGCCGCGACCACGTCCAAGGGGCCGAGCAGCTCCGACGGGGGCGTCGGCGGGACCGGGGTGTCCACCTCGCCGCTGCCGTTCACCAGCGGTGGCTCCGCGCCGCCGCCGGCCGGGCCGACGGGCGGTGGCACACCGCCGCCGCACACCCCGGAGGCGTGCACGCTGCCCAACCTGCCGCCCAGCACCACGACCACGGCGCCCACCACGACGAGCACGCCCGTGCCGTCCCCGACGACCAGCCCGAAGCCACCCGTCGAGGAGTGCGACTAGGCCTGAAGCCGACGAGGTTCGGGACAAAGATCATCCCGAACCTCGTCAACTTCGGAGCCGCCTCTACGGAAGCGGCGGGATGTTGCTGTCGGTGTCCCGGTCGAAGTTGACCGAGGAGTACTCGCGCAGCTTCGTCAGCCGGTGGTAGCCATCGATCATCCGGATCGTGCCGCTCTTGGACCGCATCACGATGGACTGGGTGGTACAGCCGCCGGAGCGGTAGTGCACGCCACGCAGCAGGTCGCCATCGGTGATGCCGGTGGCGCAGAAGAAGATGTTGTCGCCCTTGACCAGGTCGTCCGTGGTCAGCACGGCGTCCAGGTCCAGGCCTGCGTCGAGGGCGCGCTGCCGCTCGGCCTCGTCCTTGGGCCACAGCTTGCCCTGGAAGGCGCCGCCGACGCACTTGAGCGCCGCCGCGGCGATGATCCCCTCCGGGGTGCCGCCGATGCCCAGCAGCATGTCGACGCCGGTGTTCGGCCGGACCGCGGAGATCGCGCCCGCCACGTCGCCGTCGGAGATGAAGTGGATCCGGGCGCCCGCCTCGCGGACCTCCTTCACCAGATTCTCGTGCCGGGGCCGGTCCAGGATGCACACCACGACGTCGGACACGTCGGTGGACTTGGCCTTGGCCACCCGGCGGATGTTCTCCGCGACCGGAGCGGAGATGTCCACGACGTCCGCGGCCTCCGGGCCGACGGCCAGCTTCTCCATGTAGAAGACGGCCGACGGGTCGTACATGGCGCCGCGCTCGGCGACCGCGAGCACCGCGATGGAGTTGGGCATGCCCTTGGCCATCAGCGTGGTGCCGTCGATCGGGTCCACCGCCACATCGCAGGCGGGGCCGTCGCCGTTGCCGACCTCTTCGCCGTTGTAGAGCATGGGCGCTTCGTCCTTCTCGCCCTCGCCGATCACCACGACGCCCTGCATCGACACGGAGCCGACCAGCTTGCGCATGGCGTCCACCGCGGCCTGGTCGCCGCCGATCTTGTCGCCGAGGCCCACCCAGCGTCCGGCGGCCATCGCTGCCGCCTCGGTGACCCGCACCAGTTCAAGCGCCAGATTTCGATCGGGCGCCTCGGGGCGTCGCTCGGTGGTTCTGGCCGGGCTGTACTGCGACACGGATACCTCCTCGAAGGGCAGCGGGATCGCCATTGATCCGCTGAGAATTCCGCTGGGGATGGAGTAGATGAATCCTCTCAGACCGGATGCGGGCGTGGCGGGTGCCGTGGGGCACTATGGGGGCATGTCCGGGAATCCGAAGCTTCCTTCTCCACCGGTCAAGAAGGACCGCGCGCTGCTGACCACACGCGACATGATGTGGTCGATGGCCGCGCTGTTGGTGATCGTCTTCGTCGTCGCGGGCTTCAGCCGGACCTGCAGCTTCGCCCCCGGTGAACCGGAGATCAACCCCGGCGTCGGCCCCACCGTGGACGTGGGCGTGGAGATGCGCAGATTCGCCCGCACGGTGGACTTCGCAGTGCGCTCACCTGCGGTTCCGGCCCGCTGGCGGGCCAACGCGGCCAATGTGCTGAAGGTCGACCGGAGCCCGTCGAAGGTGGTGGCCCGGGTCGGCTGGCTGACCGCGGAGGGCGGTTACCTCCGGTTCTCCCAGTCCACCGCGGAGGAGGCGGCACTCATCCAGCAGGACGGTGCGTCGCCGGACTACCAGGATCCGGACGTGACGATCGGCGACAAGGTGTGGCACAGCTATCCCGCTCAACGGGAGGAGAAGTTGTGGTCAACCTCATTCGACGGTGTGCAGATCACCATCACCGGTAGCGCGGCCGAGGCGGACTTCCGGGAACTCGCCCAGGACATCGCCAAGGCCCCCATCGTCCCGCGCACCGGCTGAGCGCCGGATCCGGTCATCGGATCCCCCAAAAGAGACTCCTTCTGGCAACATGGGCGCTTTTCTCTCATCTGATGGGAGAAAAGCGCCCATGCTCGCATTGCCGAGTCACTACTGCGCGGGCGGATCGGACCGCGGCCCCTCCGGGTTCGGCCCCGCCAGCCGCTGGGTGGCGAGCACGTCCGACGGCTCGCCAGCGTCCAGTTCCAGCAGGGTGCCGGTGACGGCCGCGGCGGCCGCCAATCCGAGCATGGCGGCGCGAAGGGGCTTACTGAAGATCACGTCCCGGCACGTTATAGATCACCGTTCAGACACGATCGGGTGATCGACTGCCTATTCATGCTGGTCATCGCCGCGTGCTGCGCACCGAAGGCCTGAGCGGCCCGGTTGGACGTGGATCACATTCAGCAGATTCTTAGGAGCCGACGTTCAGCTGCTGGTTGTAGATGACCCGGCTCATGTCGAGGGTCAGCGGGCCGCTCTGCTCCTCGCCGGCCTGGGTGCAGCCGGGGCGGCGGTCCGGGGACAGCACGTTCACGTCGTTGCACGAGGCGATGTTCCGGAGATTCACGCCGAGCGGTCCGGCGGCACTCAGCGCGGTGGCCCCGAGCAGGCCGTAGATGATCGCCTGGCGGTGTTTCATGGTCATCATGCCCGGCAGGGTACCCACGGCCCGGCCGCCCCGATCGGGCGATCTCAGCCCTCGGCGCCGTCGGCCTCCTTGGCCGCCGCCAGCGCGGACTCGACCCGCTTACGGGCGCCCGCCAGGTGCTCCTCGCAGACCTTCGCGAGGGACTCGCCGCGTTCCCACAGGGTCAGCGACTCCTCCAGGGACAGGCCGCCGGCCTCCAGGTTCTTCACCACCTGGACCAGCTCGTCCCGCGCGGCCTCATATCCCAAAGTCTCGCTGCTCAAGAGGTTCCCAACCTGTTCGCCACGTTCACCACGACGGTGGCCACCGCCTGGTCATAGCCTACGAATGCCTCGGCGAACTCGGCGCCGTCCCCCTCGCTGACCGCGCCGTCGATGCGCAGCTGCGCCTCAAGGACCCGGCGGCGGTGCACGATGCCATCGCTCATCCACCAGTCGTGACCGGCGAACTCGCCGACGACCGCGGACAGCACGCGCAGCCTGCCGGGCAGCGCACGGCGGCCGGGGGCGTTGCACCCCGCGAGGAGGCCGTTCCAGCACTCGCCGGCCGCGGTGTCCGCGGCGTGTACGTGCTCGCGCAGCTCGCGCGCGCCCGAATCCTCGATGGCGGCAATGGTCATCGGCAGGAATGTGGGCAGTCCGTGTAGATACGGCACCATTGCCTCCCCTCTATTGCTCGTCGTCGACCGTCGCGTGCACCGCTCCGTCGACGAATCGGATGCGCAACCGCGTCCCCGGGCCTGCCTCGGAGGTGTCCCGGACGACCCCCTCGGCGCCGTCGGTGGTCAGGCGTTGCACCACCGCGTACCCGCGCGCCAGCGTGGCGGCAGGTCCGAGGGCAGTCAAGCGTGATCTGAGCGCCTCGAGTTCCCGGTCCGCGCGGTCCAGTTGCACGTTCATACAGCGAGTCGACCGGTCCCGCAGCGCGGAGATCTCCTCCGCTCGCCGTCCGAGCGGTCCCAGCGGATCGGCAAGCGCAGGTCGCGTGCGTAGCTGGCGGAGCAACCGCTCCTCGCGGTCCACCCATCCGTGCAGCGCCCGGCGGCCGCGGTCCCGCATCTGGTGGATGCGGGAGGTCTCCTCGGCCACATCCGGAACCACCCGTTTGCCCGCATCGGTCGGCGTGGATGCCCGCAGGTCCGCGACGTGGTCGAGCAGCGGACTGTCCGGCTCGTGACCGATGGCGCTGATCACCGGGGTGCCGCAGGCGGCGACCGCGCGGCACAGGGTCTCGTCGGAGAACGGCAGCAGGTCCTCCACGCTGCCGCCACCGCGGGCCAGGATGATCACGTCGACCTCGGGATCGCGGTCCAGCGCGCTCAGCGCCTCCAGGATCTGCGGTACGGCCGTCGCACCCTGCACCGCCGTGTTGATCACCCGGAACTGCGCGGCCGGCCAGCGCTTGGTGGTGTTGGCCAGCACGTCCCGCTCGGCGGCCGACGCGCGGCCGGTGATCAGCCCAATGGTGTGCGGCAGGAACGGCAGCTTCCGCTTACGCCTCGGGTCGAACAGGCCCTCGGCCTGGAGCAGCTTGCGCAGCCGTTCGATCCGGGCCAGCAGTTCGCCGACACCCACCGCGCGGATCTCGTCCACCCGCAGGCTCAGCGTGCCGCGGGCCACCCAGAAGTTGGGCTTGCCGTGCACGATGACCTGGCTGCCGTCGGTCAACGGCTGTTCCTGGGCGCGCACCAGCCCCATCGGGGCGGTGAGGCTCAGCGAGATGTCCGCACTGGGATCGCGCAGGGTGATGAACGCGGTCGCCGTGCCGGGGCGGGCCGAGATCTGCGTGATCTGGCCCTCCACCCACACCGCGCCCAGCTTGTGGATCCACTCGGAGATCTTGGTAGCAACCGTGCGTACCGGCCAGGGGTTTTCGGGAGTACTACTGCTCACTGCCCGCGAACCGTAGCGATCCGGTTGCCCAGCATCCGCAGGAAGTCGGGCCGTACCTGGTTGCCCTGCTCGTGGTCCAGCAGCACCTGCAGATCGGCGATGCTCAGCTGCCGCAGCCGGGCCCGCAACTGGGCGATGGACAGCTCGTCGTAGCCGGCAATGGGCAAAGTCACAGTCTGCGCCGGCCGCACGGGTGCGGGCACGCTGACCGGCGCGGCAAAGTCCTGCTCAGCCTCGTCCAGGTCCTCGTCGAAGGTCGCCCACTCGGGTTGTTCTTCGGCGGGCCGCAGACCGGCGATGACCTCGTCGCCCTTGATCGCCAGCTCGGTGATCTGCTGCTGTGCCTTCATGGCCAGCTGCATGGCCTGGCTGGTGATGGTCACAGGCAGCCCGACCAGCTGTTCCGGCAGTTTCTGGGCCTGCTCCACGGCGATGACGGCCAACCCGGCCGCGACTCGAACGGGCAAAGGTAGCGGCTTCATGGTGCAAGCATCCCCTACCAGAGGGGTGTATGCCCAGCAGCGAGGCCGAGTGTTGGTAGCCGGATTCGCCCGCCCGTACCCTTGGGGTATGTCCGTTGTTGCACCGAAGCGAGTCTTACTGGCCAAGCCGCGTGGCTACTGCGCGGGCGTCGACCGTGCGGTGATCACTGTGGAGAAGGCGCTGGAGACCTACGGGGCTCCGGTCTACGTCCGCAAGGAGATCGTGCACAACAAGCACGTCGTGCAGACGCTGACCGAGCGCGGCGCCATCTTCGTGGACGAGACCGACGAGGTGCCCGAGGGCGCGCTGGTCGTGTTCTCCGCGCACGGCGTCTCGCCGATGGTGCACCAGCAGGCGTCCGACCGGAACCTGCGGACCATCGACGCGACCTGCCCCCTCGTCACCAAGGTGCACAACGAGGTCAAGCGGTTCGACCGGGACGACTACGACATCGTGCTCATCGGTCACGACGGCCACGAAGAGGTCGAGGGCACCATGGGCGAGGCCCCGCACCGGGTGCAGCTCGTGGACACCGAAGAGGACGTGGACAAGGTCCAGGTCAAGGACCCGAACAAGGTGATCTGGCTGTCCCAGACCACGCTGTCGGTGGACGAGACCATGATCCGGGTCAACCAGCTGAAGCAGAAGATCCCGACGCTGCAGGACCCGCCGTCGGACGACATCTGCTACGCCACGTCCAACCGGCAGACCGCCGTGAAGACCATGGCCCCGCAGTGCGACCTGGTGATCGTGGTCGGCTCGCAGAACTCGTCCAACTCCAAGCGCCTCGTCGAGGTGGCGTTGCAGTACGGCGCCAAGGCCTCGTACCTGATCGACTTCGCCACCGAGATCGACCCGGCCTGGCTGGAGGGCACCGGCACCATCGGCGTCACCAGCGGCGCGTCCGTGCCGGATGAGCTGGTGTTCGGCGTGCTGGAGCGCATCGCCGAGGACGGCTGGACCCAGGTGGAGGAGATCACCACCGCGAACGAGACGATCACGTTCTCGCTGCCGAGCAACCTGCGCAAGGACCTGAAGGCCGCCAAGAAGTCCTGCAACGACGACTGACGGCCACTTTCCATGGAATCTGCGGTTCTTTGCAGATTCCATGGAAAGTGCTCCCCTCATGGTGAGCTCGGTGTCATAGTCGGAGGCATGGGACTGACCACCATTGACGTCTCTGCCTTCGCGACCGGTCATGAGCCGGGCGCCACTGGGGACGAGATCGCCGCACTGCTCGACGAGACCTGCCGGGAGACCGGCTTCTTCCTGGTGACCGGGCACGGTATCGACCCGGAGATCACCGCGCGGATGTTCGCCGCCACCGAGGAGTTCTTCGCGCTGCCGGTGGCGGACAAGGACCGCATCGCCATCGGCAAATCCCCCTGCCACCGCGGCTACGTGGGGATCGGCGCCGAGGCCCTGGACGGCGTCGGCGACATGAAGGAGAGCCTGGACACCGGCTGCGAGCACCCGGCCGATCACCCGGAGGTGCTGGCCGGTACCCCGCTCTACGGGCCCAACCAGTTCCCGGACCTATCCGGGTTCCGCGCGGCCTGGGAGGCCTACTTCGCCGCGGCCCGGGAGGCGTGTGAGCGGGTGCAGCGGGCCATGGCCAGGGCGCTGGGCAGGCCGGACGACTTCTTCCTGACGATGGGGGAGATCCAGTACCACCTGCGGATGCTGCACTACCCGCCGCGCCGGGAGACCGGGACCGGGCCGGAGCGGCTGGGCTGCGGCGCGCACACCGACTTCGGCACGATGACGCTGCTGGCCGACGACGGCATCGGCGGGTTGCAGGTGATGACCAGGTCCGGTGACTGGATCGACGTCGTCGCGCCGCCGGGGCACCTGGTGGCGAACTTCGGCGACCTGATGTCCATCTGGACCAACGACCGCTGGGTGTCCAACCCGCACCGGGTGATCAATCCGCCGGAGCGGCACCGCTACTCGGTGCCGATGTTCGTGGCGCCGCAGTTCCACACCGAGATCAGCAACCTGATCGACGGCGAGGAGGCGAAGTACCCGCCGCAGGGCGCCGGCGACTACCTGGTGTCCCGGATCGACGACACGCACACCTACCGGAACCCGTTGCTGGCCGGCTGAGACCTTTACTCCGAAGTTGGCGATGTTCGGGAAAGCCCCCGGACATCGCCAACATCGGGACTACTGCGGCCGTGGGCGGCGCGCGCCGGGCTGCGGCCTGCCGCCCTGTGCCCGACTCCCTTGGGCCGGGCGCGGACGGCGTTCCGGTCCGCGCTCGTCCCGGTCATCCGGGCCACCGCGCGGCTCGCGCAGCGGACGGCGCTCGGGGCGGCGGTCGTCGAGGTCGAGGTCCCGCTGCGGCCGGGGCTTGCGGCTGGGCGGTCCACTGGGGCCACCCGGCTTGCCGGTGCGCTCCCTGGCCGAGGTGATGGGCTTCTTCTGCAGGAAGATCCGGGTGATGCCGATTCCCAGGGTGACCGCCGTGGTGATCGCCATCGTGGGGAAACCGTCGATCAGCGGCTTACCGATCTGCAGGGCGCGACCCATCATGTCGCCGGAGGCCGGGCTGCTGACGGCCAGCCAGGACACGCCGAGCACGGCCAGCGCGATGATCAGCGGCGGCTGCACCATCGGCGCGAACAGGCTCTTGCGCTGCACCAGGCAGATGGCCAGCACGCAGCCCACGAAGTACGTGATCTTGAATGTCAGGCCCGGGCTCTTGCTGAGCTGCAGGTCGGCGTACATGCCGAGGCAGGTCAGGAACAGGGCGAGCAGGACGGCGACCCACCACACGACACCCCGGGCGTTTCCGAACACGGAGCGCTGGTTCCACGGGATCATCGGGTAGTCGGCGTCGACTCCGTCAAGATCACCTCGTTGATTACGGGTGGCGGTCATGCGAACACCGTAACGTCCTGCCGTCCGGCGCCGGACGGGTACCGGACCAAATCGATACCCCGTTAGGCCGAACGGCGCAACCGGAACCCGGAAGGCCTGCTCCAGCTGCCCGCGTCGTTTCGTTGCGTCCGGCTGCCGGCGAAAGATGGCTTGGGAGGGGGAGCCGGATTCGGGGCGGGACTTTCCTGCCTGGCTTTTGGGTGGGGCCCGCGTCTTTCCTGCCTTCGCGTTGGCCGGGGGCACGCCCGTCTGGGTGGTCGTGGCCGCTACGCGGGGCTGAAGGTGTCCCCTGGCCCGGCGTAAGGCCCTGGAAGACGCTTTCAGCGCGCCCAGCGGCCCAAACTCCGCGTTGATCAAGGTCGCCCGGCGCGACACGGAGTTGAAATGCTGCGACACGCCGTGATTCCCATGACGTGGACGTCCCTTGTGGACAGTCCTCGCGTGAGGGGCACCCTCACTGCACTCAGCGCAGTATGGGTGCCCCTCACTGCATTGAACGCAGTATGGGTGCCCCTCACTGCATGAAGCCCACAGCCAGTCCGGCGTGCCCCCACCCAACAGCCAGGCAGGAAAGACGCGGCCAACCCACCTGGCTCCCCCCTCCAAAGCCCTCTTTCGACAACCGCCAGAAACACCCACCTCAGGACGACCCCATGGCGGTGGTGTCCTCCTCCGCCCGCCGAATCGGCGCGATCGCCCCCGGGCTCGCCGCCGCCTCGGACAACGGTGTCACCGCGGCCCGGAAGCCCTCCAACGCGTCCAGTTCCCGACGGCGGGCGGACAGGAACCGCTGCAGGTGGGTGCTGGACAGGTTCACCGCGTCCACCGCGTTCGACGCGGTGCGGTGCGCGGCCAGCGCCTGCGACCGCAGCTGTTCCACATCCGCCGTCAGCGTCCGTTCGGCGGCGGCGAACAACGCCGAGCTGGCGGCCACGGCGAACCCGGTCGGGCCGCACAGGAACACCCGGCGGTCCAGCAGCCAGGCGAACAGGGTCGGATCCGCGTCCAGTGCCGCCACGACGGCCGCGTCCGAGGGCACGAACATGATCGTGCCGTAGATGGCGTCCGCCCAGCGCTGGTAGCCCTTCCCCGCCAGGTCGGCCGCCCGGGACCGGATGTTGCGCACGTGGACCCGCAGCGCGTCGAGGCGTTCCCGCTCGTCGTCGGTCTCCACCGCCTCGGCCCAGCAGGCCATGCTGGTCTTGGCGTCCACCGGGACCTGCCGGCCGCCGCCGACCAGCAACACCATGTCCGGGCGCACCGTGCCGCCGCCGGCCAGATCCGTCTGTGTGGTGAAGTGCAGCCCCTCGCGCAGGCCCAACGCGCGCGCGGTCTCCACCAGTACCTGCTCGCCCAGCTCGCCGCGGCCGCTGACGCTGGCGAACGCCACCTCGTACCGGCGCAGCGAGGCCTGCGACGCGATCGTGCGGGCGCGTTCGGCCTCGACCATGCGCAGCGCCTCGTCCGCCCGCCGCACGCTGTCGGTGTACAGCTTCCAGAACAACACCAACGCGCCGGCCAGCAGCAACGCCAGCAGGATCACCACCAAGGTCATGGTCAAGACCATCTCATGGAGCCCTGACAATTCCCGCTGACGCCGCCACCGCCGTCCGAGCTACCTCAGATGCCGGGCGAAGAACCGCACCGCGTCCTCCCCTTCGAACGCCGGCACCCCGGTGTGCCCACCCAGATTGGCGTGCAGCGTCTTCTCCGTGCAGCCGAGCGCGTCGTACAGGTCCAGCGCCATCTGCCGATCGTTGTTCTCGTCATCCCACTGCAGCAGCATCAGCAGCGGGATGGTGACCTGCCCGGCCTCCTCGAAGATCGCGCGAGGCACGTAACTTCCGGCGAACAGCAACGCGGCGGAGATGCGTGGATCGACCGCCGCCAACCGGATGCCGAGCGAGCTCACCCCGCCCGAGTAGCCGACCGGGCCGCCGATCCCGGGTAACGCCAGGAGCGCGTCGATGGCCGCCTGCCACTCCGGTACCGCCGCTTCGACCAGCGGGAGGACCAGCCGGTCGATGATGTCCTCACTGACCGGCTCGCCGGCCGCCAAAACCCGGCGCAGGTCCGCGCGGGCCTGATCGGCGTCGGCGGACCGAGGCCGGTCACCGCTCCAGGGCAGCTCGATGGTGGCCGCGGCGAAGCCCTCCGCCACGGAGTGCCGGGCCCGGCCTGCCAGCCGGGGATACATGGTCTGCAATCCGCCCTGGTGGCCGATCAGGATCAGCGGTGCCGGAGTGGAAGCGGATCCAGAGGTCCACAGGATGCCGGGGATGTCGCCGAGGGTGAATTCGCGTTCGAGGATGCCGTCGTCGAGGCGGCGTTCAGTGGTGAATCGCATGGTCGTGCCTTTCGGGAGCTGGAAACGGCGCTCCCGGACGACCTATCGCCCGACCGTGACTCCTGAGGAGAGCACCCATGTCGATAAGTTCACGGGTACCACCTCCTCGGTCTGCTGCACGGCGTGCCCGAAAGCTAGCAGCGCTCGCCGTGCCGCGCTAACGGTTTTACCGGCCAGGGGATGTCGCTGCCGGCTTTGTCGGGGGCCGAGGCTACGGTGCGAAGCATGCGCCTGCTGCACACCTCGGACTGGCACATCGGCCGCACCTTCCACGGTCGCGATCTGCTGGCCGACCAACGCGAAGTCCTCAGTGGACTGGCCGATCTCGTTGCCGCCGAGGGCATCGACGTCGTGCTCATCGCCGGTGACCTGTACGACCGCGCGGTGCCGTCCACCGAGGCGGTCCGGGTGTGCACCGAGGTCCTCGGCGCGATCCGGGCCGCGGGCGCGCAGATCGTGCTGATCAGCGGAAACCATGATTCCGCGCCCCGGCTGGCCGCGTTCGCCGAGTTCGCCGCCGCCGGCGGGCTGCATGTGCGGGCCAGAATCGCCGGACTGGACGAGCCGGTGCTGCTGACCGACGAACACGGCCAGGTGGCGATCTACGGGCTGCCCTACCTGGAACCGGACATCGCCCGTGAACCTCTCGGCACCGAGCGCGGGCACGCCGCGGTGCTGGGCGCGGCGATGGACCGGGTCCGGGCCGATCTGGCCGGGCGCGACGCCCGCTCCGTGGTGCTGGCCCACGCCTTCGTCACCGGCGGCCAGGGCAGCGAATCGGAACGCAAGATCGCCGTCGGCGGGGTGGAGGACGTGCCCGGTTCCACCTTCGACGGGGTGGACTACGTGGCGCTCGGTCACCTGCACGGCAGACAGGTACTCGCCGAACACCTGCGGTACTCCGGCAGCCCCCTTGCCTACTCGTTCTCCGAGATCAACCACCACAAGTCCGCGTTCATCGTGGAGCTGGACGCCACCGGGCTGGCCGAGGTGCGCACCCACGAACTGCCGGTACCCCGCAGACTCGCCACGCTCAGCGGCGAACTCGACGACCTGCTCGCCGATCCGGCGCATGACACGCTCGTCGACTGCTACCTGTCCGTGGTGCTCACCGACCGCGCCCGGCCCCTCGACGCGATGCGCAAACTGCAGGCCCGGTTCCCGTACGCCGCGCACGTGGAATGGCGGCCGGAAGGCGGCCTGCCCCAGCATCAGCGGTACGCCCAGCGGGTGAAGAACCGCACCGACACCGAGCTGACCGCCAACTTCGTCACCGACTGCCGGAACTCGCCACCCACGGAGGCGGAACAGGCCCTGCTGGACGAGGCGCTGCGCGAGGTCGCGGAGGTGGCCAAATGAGGCTTCACCGGTTGGAGATCTGCGCGTTCGGGCCCTACCCCACCCAGCAGACGGTGGACTTCGACGCGCTCGGCGCCGACGGCCTGTTCCTGCTGCACGGCGACACCGGCGCGGGCAAGACCACGCTGCTGGACGCGGTCACCTTCGCCCTGTTCAACAAGGTCCCCGGCGCCCGCAACGACGCCAAGCGGCTGCGTTGCGACCTGGCCAAAGCCGAGGTGGACACCGAGGTCGTCCTGGAACTGACCGTGCAGGGCCAGCGGTTGCGGATCGTGCGCAGCCCGGAATACCTGCGGCCGAAGAAGCGCGGCGACGGATTCACCAAGCAACAGGCCAAGGTCTCCCTGGCATTCGTCGACACGGACCGCGAGGGCGTGACCAGGATCGACGAGGTCGCCCGGGTGGTGGAGGGCCTCCTGGGGATGTCCGCCGAGCAGTTCACCCAGGTCGTGCTGCTGCCGCAGGGCGAGTTCGCCCGCTTCCTGCGCGCCGACACCGCCCAGCGCGAGGAGCTGCTGGAGAAACTGTTCTCCACCAAGCGGTTCAGCGAGGTGGAACGGTGGTTCCGGGACCGGCGCACCGAGTTCTACCGGCGGGTGGAACGCGGCCGCGCCGAACTCGACCAGTGGCGGGCCCGGCTCCTGCAGGCCGCCGGCGCGGAACAGCCGGAGACCTGGGACGACGAGTGGATCGACCGGCTGCACGAGCAGCTCGGTGCCGCCGTGACCGAGCTGACCGCCACCGAGACCGAGGTCCGCAGCCGGGCCACCACCGCCCGGAACGAGCTGACCAGGGCCCAGCAGCACGCCAAGCGGATCACCCGGGTGGCCGGCGCCGTCGCCGAACTGGCGGATCTGTCCGAAGTGGACCGTGCCGGGCGGCAGGCCGAGCTGAGTGCCGCCCGCCGGGCCCAACCGGTGCAGGCCTGCCGCCGGGACCTGGAACGCGCGAGTAGCGAACTGGACTCGGCGATCCGCGACGTGGACGCCATGCGGGACAAGCTGGTCGCCGCCGACACCGGCGAGCGGTACGCGGACCGGGACGCCGCCGGGGTACGCGCGGTGGCGGCGAACGACCGCGAGCAGATCGGCGCGCTGGCCACGCTGGTGCTGGAAGCCGACGCCCAGCACCGCGACCAGCAGCGACTCACCGCGCTGGACCAGGAACTGACCGAGCGCACCGAACGCCGGGAACGGCTGCTGGCCGAACAGCAGACCGTGCCGGACCTGGTCGGCACGGCCAGGACCGAACTCACCGAGGCGCAGACCGCGGGTGCCGCCCTCGCCGGGCTGAAGTCCGTCGTGGACGACCTGGCTACCGCGTTGTCCGACGCCAACCAGCTGCCGGACGCGGAACAACGCGTCGCGCAGACCACGCAGACCGCCTTCGAACGGATCGACGCGCACCAGCAGGCCAAGGAGCGGCTCCTCGACCTGCGGCAGCGGCGGCTGGCCGGCATGGCCGCCGAGCTGGCCGGGGGACTGGCCGACGGCGAGTCCTGCCCGGTCTGCGGATCGGCGGAACACCCGGCCAAGGCGGTCGCGGTCGAGCCGGTCACCG
This sequence comes from Pseudonocardiaceae bacterium YIM PH 21723, assembly GCA_003600225.1. Taxonomy (GTDB): domain Bacteria; phylum Actinomycetota; class Actinomycetes; order Mycobacteriales; family Pseudonocardiaceae; genus QZFT01. Next base: position 76,884 of record QZFT01000067.1, on the reverse strand, counting down.
AGGCGGACGAACGGAACGCCGAAGAGGCGGAGAACATCGCCATGGGCCGCCGGGAGACCGCGGTGGCCACCCAGCTGGACGCCGAACAGGCACAGCGGGCGCTGATCGACCGGCTGGCCGGCCGCCAGCGCGCCGACCTGGTGACCGGGCTGGACGCCGCCCGCAGCCGGCTGGCCGAGACGACATCGCTGGCCGGTCAGGTGGCCGCCCGCGAACGGCGGCTGGCCGAGCTGGAGCAGCGCGGCGAGCGGCTGCGCACCGACCTGGGCGGCCTGGACACCCGCCTGGCCGAACTGCGCAGCGAGATCACCGCCGCGACCCAGGCCGTCGCCGCACGCACCGAACGCCTGGACACCGGCCGCGGTGAGTTCGCCGACGTGTCCGCCCGCCGCGATCACCTGCAGGGCCTGGTGAGCATCGCGGAACGCTACGCCGACGCGGTGGAACAGCGGATCAGGGCGGCCGAGGCCGTCACCGGCCACGAACAGCGGCTGGCCGGGATCGTGACCGAAGCCGGATTCGCCGACCTGGACACCGCGATCGCCGCGATCCGCAGCACGCAGGCGATCACCGAGCTGGAGACCACGCTGGCCGACCTGGACCGGCGACGGGCGGTGGCCGAGGCCGTACTGGCCGAGCCGGAATCCGCCGGGCTCACCGGACAGGAGACCGTCGACCTGACCGAACCCGGCGAAGCGGTCGCCGTGGCCGATGCCGAACTGGACCGCGCGGTGGCCGCCACCGGCGACGCGATACGCAGGCGGGACGAGGTCGCCGACCTGGCTCGCCGGCTGGCCGAGCACTTCGCCGAGCTGGCACCGGTGCTGCGTGAATACGAGCAGCTCGCGGCGCTCACCGACGTGGTGAACGGTAACGGGCAGAATGCGCTCAAGATGTCGCTGCGGTCGTACGTCCTGGCCGCCCGGCTGGAGGAGATCGCCGAGGCGGCGGGAGATCGGCTGCGGAAGATGAGCCAGGGCCGCTACTCGTTCGTGCACTCCGACGCGGCCGGCCCGCGTGGCACCCGCGGCGGGCTCGGCCTGGATGTGCTGGACGACTACTCCGGCCAGGTCCGCCCGGCCAAGACGCTGTCCGGTGGCGAGTCCTTCCTGGCCTCGCTGTCCCTGGCCCTGGGACTCGCGGACGTGGTGGCGGCGGAGACTGGCGGCACCGTGCTGGACACGCTGTTCATCGACGAGGGCTTCGGCACCCTGGATCCGAACACCCTGGACCTGGTGATGGACACCCTCGACGAGCTGCGGGACGGCGGCCGGGTCGTCGGCCTGGTCTCGCACGTCGAGGAGCTGCAGCACCGCATCCCGATCCGGCTGCGGGTCCGCAAGAACCGCACCGGATCCACCCTCGAACTGGTCACCTGACGATCCGCAGTCGGCGATGTTCGCGGTGAGGAACGAGCCCCGAACATCGCCAACTTCGGAATGCCGTATCCGGGGCCGACAGACGGCTCCAGCCGCTGGATGTGGCTCTTTGCCGGTCTTACCGACTTGGAGTCATATTGCCCAGGAAGGCCACATGCAGCGGTAGTTCACCTCGGCTCCGCACCCAACGCGCGTAGGCCCGAACATCGCCGACTTCGGCACAGCTGTGTCCACCCCTAACGCACGTAGCGGCGTACCTCGGGACCGTCGGTGAAGCCGAGCGAGCGGTACAGCGGATACGCGACGGACGTGGGGTGGCCCAGCACCGGGTACACCACGCACTCGGTGGCGCCCGCGGCCCGCAACGCGTGCATGACCGCCAGGCACACCGCGGAACCCAGCCCCTGCCGGCGGAAATCCGGATGGGTGCCGACCGGCTCGAACACCCCGACCCTGGTGATCGGATCCAGCCAGCCCAGGCAGTTCGCCACGAACCGGCCGTCGGGAATCCGCACGACCAGGTCGAACTCCGGCCGGTAGGTCGGGGTGGCCATGACCTGCCGGTACCGCTGCTCCGTCTGCTGCGACGGATGCCAGGCCGCCCGGTGCACCGCCACCCGCTCGACCAGGTCAAAGGCGGTCATCTGACGCAGGCTGAAGCCCGGCGGCAGCACCGGTTCCGGCAGCCCGGTCAGGGAATGCCGGATCTGCCTGCTCCACCAGCCCGCGGTGTCCGGCCGGTAGCCGCGCCGCCGCAACCGGTCCAGCAAGGCGTGATCGGTGTCCACCGTGAGCACGGTTCGCGAGTCGAAGTGATCGAGCAGGTCGTCCAGTAACTCGGCACGCGCCGGATCGACCAGCACGCACAGGCCGTCCTCGCCGTCCACGAAGCCGGCCGCCGCGTCGTCCACTGCCACGATCGACAACCCGTCCAGCCGGCCGGCCAGTTGCCAGGCCAGGTCTCCGCTGTGCCGCAGCGGGCTCACCGGCCAGGCTCGGGCGCTCAACTCCTGCAACAAGGCCAGCATGGGTACTGAACCTACAGCGGGTCCGGGATCTGCCACCGCCCTCATACGGCCAGAACCTTGAGATCAACCGGGCATGCGCGGAATCTCATCCATTGTCGATGAAAGCAGCCACTCTGGAGGGAACAGCGATGGACGAGATCCTGGGGTTGCAGGACATGGAGCTGGAACAGGCCACCTCCGACAACAACTACGGAAGCAACCTGAGCCTCCTTGTCTGCTAGTCCGCTACAGCGGCTCCGGTGGCGTTCCGTCGTATTCGGCGCGCGGCCGGAGCCGCCCGGGTGGGGCGGCGTACTCCTCGATGGCATGCGCCACCCAGCCCGCACTCCGGCCGATCGCCCAGAGCACGGTTTCCGCCGCCGGCCGGGCATCCATGCAGTGCCCGAGCGCGGCGAGCGCCAGATCCACGGTGGGCATCGGGACCGCCGCGAGCAGGTCCGTCACCAGCCGGGTCGGTTCGGTGGGGAACCGGCCGTCGACGATCAGCGGGGCCAGCAGTCTCGCCCGCGGATCGCCCTGCGGGTACAGCGGATGCTGGAAGGACGGGAACTGTGCCACCGCGGCCGGAACGCCCTGTTCGGCGGCGACGGGCAACAACCGGCGAAAGCGTGCCGGGGACAGGCCGTGCAGCGGCGTCCACAGCACCGACATACCGGCCAGCATCGCCTGCGGCAGCTCCGCCCGCAGCGAGACGGCCAGCCGCACCGCGGTCGTCGAACCGGCCAGCTCGTGATCGGCCATGGCGATCAGGGCCGCGTCCAGCACCGCGATCCGCGGTGGCGTCGCAGGCAGGTCGGTGAGCGCCGGCCACAACCGTTCGGCGACGGTACGGCCGGTGGCCGGAGCCAGCGCGGCGAGCATCCGCCGGATCAGCCAGCGCCCCTGGGAGGCGGTGGACCCGGCGGGTGGCTCAGCCGTGATCAACGCGTCCAGCAACCGGGTGCGAAAGTCGCCGGACCGCCGGGGCAGGTCCATCGGCCCCCAGGGATCCGCGCGGCCGAGGTTCCCGGTCCACAGCAGCTCGGCGACCTGTTCGAACGAGTAGCGACCGAGGAGGTCGGTCAACGAGACGCCCCGGTAGTAGAGGCCGTCGGCGCGGGGCAGCGTGATCGCCGAGCGCATGCCGCGCGGGGCCGGACGGAACTCCGCGCGCCGGCGCCGGGCCAGCAGCGCGTGCACCTCGTCCGCGTCGAACCGGGAGGAGCGGCCGTCCGGGCCGCGATGGCTGTGCAGCATGCCCCGGCTGACGTAGGCGTAGACCGATTTCACCCGGACGCCGAGAGCGTCGGCGACCTGCTCGGTCGTCCACCACTCGCTCATAGGTTGACGCTATCAACCTGTGGCGTCCCCGGGACCCGGCGCAGGCTGAGCCCATGGTCACCGTCGCAGATGTCTACCGGCACTTCGCCGAGGTCGAAGCCCCACCACTGTCCACCCACTACGCGCTGCTCGCGAAGGCCGTCGTCGCCGATCGGCCGCTGTGCGATCGGATCGCCCAGCTACCACCCCGCTGCTGGCAGCCGAACCTGCTGCTCGGCGCCGTCCGGCTGCACATCGGCCACATCGCCGGCGACGGCGAGGAGTTCGTCCGGCTGGCGCACGCCCACTGGCCCGAGGTCTCCGCGATCATGCGGCGCCGATTCACCCAGACCAATGAGGTGGCCCGGTGCGGCGCGCTGCTCCCGGCCCTGAACCGGATCCCCGGCCCACTGGCGTTGATCGAGGTCGGGTGCAGCGCCGGGCTGAACCTGCTGCTGGACCGGTACCACTACCGGTACGGCGAGGTCTCCGTCGGCGTTCCGGGCTCCCCGGTGCAGATCGACATCGAGGTCCGGCCCGGTGCACCCGTGCCCGGTGGCCTGCCGGAGATCGCCTGGCGGCGGGGCATCGAGCTCAACCCGATCGACCTGGAGAACACCGAGGACGTGCGCTGGCTCCAGGCGTTGATCTGGCCGGGCCGGCCGCAACGCGCGGGCCGGCTGGCGGCCGCGATCGAGCTGGCCCGTACCGACCCGCCACCGGTGTCGCCCGGCGACCTGTTCGACCTGCTGCCCGAGGTAGTCGCCCAGGTACCGGCGGGTGCGACCCCGGTGGTCATGCACTCCGCCGTCCTCTACTACCTGGGCGAACGGCAGCAGGAGTTCATCGACCTGGTCCGGGAATCGGGCGCCCGGCGAGTCGCGCTGGAGGGCGGCAACGGCGTGCAGAGCCAGGTCACCCTGGATGACGAGGTCGTGGCCAGCGCCGACGCCCACGCCAACTGGTTAGGCGGTCCGTAGTGCGAGCGCGGCGTCGTGGACCTGCCAGAGGTAGGTGCTCGCGTAGGAACGCCACGGGCGCCAGGCCCGGCCGTACTGCTCCAGGTCACCGGCGATGCCGAGACTGCGGGCGGCCGTGCGCAGGTCTTGGTCGCCGGCCATCAGCACATCCGTCTGCCCGAGGACCCGCATGAGCACGTAGTCGGCCGACCACTCGGAGACCCCGGGGATGGCGAGCAGTTCCGCGCGCAGTTCCCGGGAGTCGCGGCCGTAGTTGACCACGAGGCTGCCGTCGGCCATGGCGGTCGCCACCCGCAGGACGGTGTCCACCACCGGAGCCGGGCCGGTCAGCACCGAGGCGCCGCGCTCGGCGATGGTGGCCGGGGTGGGGAACAGCCGGTCCGGCCCGCCGTCGCAGATGTCCAGCTGCCCGCCGAGTCCGGCGAGCTGCGCCAGCAGCGGGCGGTAGTCCTCGGTCTCGCCGATGACGGCGCGCAGGACCTGCTCGGAGCATTCGGCGCTGCCCGCCACCCGGATGCCGGGCTGCGCTTGGACGAGCGTGCGCAGCGCCGGGTCCCGGCCCAGGACCTCGCTGATCGCCTCCGGATCGGCGTCCAGGTCGAGCAGCCTGCGCACCCGGCAGACCGCGGTGCTCAGGTCACGCAGATCGGTGAGCCGTAACGTCGTGTCCACATAGGACTCACGAATGGTCAGCTTGGCGACCGCGAAGCCGTGCGGCAGCCGCAACGTCCGGGTGTAGGTGTCGCCGTCGACGCTCTCCACTCCGGAGATCGCCCGGCAACGCAGGCAGTCCATCAGGCTCCGGGTGTCCAGCGGCGGCCGGAACGGCAGCTTCAGGTTGATGGTGCCCGGTGCCCGGGTCGGGCAGGTCCGCTGCCGGCGGGAATCGGTGCGCAGCACCGAGGGCGTGGTGCCGAACACCGCGCGGATGGTGTCGTTGAACTGCCGCACGCTGGCGAAACCGGAGGCGAAGGCGATGTCCGCGAAGGACAGGTCGGTGGTCTCGATGAGCAGCCGGGCCGAGTGCGACCGGTGTGCACGGGCCAGCGCCAGGGGACCCGCGCCGAGTTCCGAGGTGAGCACCCTGGTCAGGTGCCGCTCGGAGTAGCCCAGCTGGCGGGCCAGCCCGGAGACGCCCTCCCGTTCGACCACGCCGTCGGTGATCAACCGCATGGCCCGCCCGGCCAGGTCGGCCCGCAGGTCCCAGTCGGGGGAGCCGGGGATCGCGTCCGGCATGCACCGGCGGCAGGCCCGGTACCCCGCGGTCTGCGCGCCCGCGGCGGTGGGGAAGAACTCCACATTGCGGCGTTTCGGCGTGATCGCCGGGCAGGAGGGCCGGCAGTAGATGCCGGTGGTGCGCACCGCCATCACGAAGCATCCGTCGTATCGCGCGTCCCTCGCGGACGAGATCCGGTAGAAGCGCTCCACATCCATCAGCACATTTACTGATGCTGCCAGTGCGGGTGGGGCATGGCTAGCGGTTTTCGGACAGCACGGTGGCGGCCGAAGGTGATGTGCGTCGGCCGCCTAGAATAACCCGCTGTGAGTCTGACCCTCGGAATCGTCGGCCTGCCCAACGTTGGCAAGTCCACCCTGTTCAACGCGCTGACCCGCAACGACGTGCTCGCGGCGAACTACCCGTTCGCCACCATCGAGCCCAACGTCGGCGTGGTGCCGATCCCGGACAAGCGCCAGGACGTGCTGGCGGAGATCTTCGGCTCCGAGAAGATCGTCCCCGCCGTGGTGTCCTTCGTCGACATCGCCGGCATCGTCAAGGGCGCCTCCGAGGGTGAGGGTCTGGGCAACAAGTTCCTGGCCAACATCCGCGAGGCGAACGCGATCTGCCAGGTCGTCCGGGTCTTCGACGACCCCGACGTGGTGCACGTCGACGGTGCGGTGAACCCGACCTCCGACATGGAGACGATCAACACCGAGCTGATCCTCGCCGACCTGCAGACCCTGGAGAAGGCCCTGGTCCGGTTGGAGAAGGAAGCCCGGATCAAGAAGGAGACCGTGCCCACGCGGGATGCCGCGAAGAAGGCGCAGGAGATCCTCAACGACGGTCGCACCCTGTTCCACGCGCAGAAGGAGCTCGACCTCGAGCTGCTGCGCGAGCTCAGCCTGATGACCACCAAGCCGTTCCTCTACGTGTTCAACTCCGACGAGGGCGTGCTCGCCGACGAGGCCCGGATGAAGGAGCTCCGCGAGCTCGTCGCCCCGGCCGACGCGGTGTTCCTGGACGCCAAGATCGAGTCCGAGCTGATCGAGCTGGACGAGGAGTCCGCCCTCGAACTGCTGGAGTCCATCGGCCAGTCCGAGCCGGGCCTGCACGCCCTGGCCCGCGCCGGCTTCCACACCCTCGGCCTGCAGACCTACCTCACCGCCGGCCCCAAGGAGTCGCGCGCCTGGACGATCCCGCAGGGCGCCACCGCCCCGCAGGCCGCGGGCGTCATCCACACCGACTTCGAGCGCGGCTTCATCAAGGCCGAGATCGTCGCCTTCGACGACCTGGTCGCCGCCGGTTCCATGGCCGCGGCCAAGGCGGCGGGCAAGGTCCGGATGGAAGGCAAGGACTACATCATGGCCGACGGTGACGTGGTGGAGTTCCGCTTCAACGTGTAATGGTTTTGGCTGCGGCCCTTAGCTTCGCGGGTCAGCGCTGTCAAACGTGCAGGTAGTACTTGGGAACCCGGTAGTACCCCTTCCTGGGAGTGCTGCCGGGTTCCCTTCGTTTCTCGGCCTTGTGCTGATTTGGTGCTGACCTGAATCAGGGCTTCAAAGATCGCTCCGCAGCATCAAGCAGCTCCTTGTACGTGAGTACTTCGATCCTGCTCAGATGGGCATTGTGGGTGCGGAGCACCTCATTGATGAGCTGCTCGTCGACATCCGGCTGGTGCTTCGGATGGCCGACCAAGAGCATGGCGCTGGCGCGGCGGCTGTCGATTTCGAACTCCGCGAGAATTCGCTCCCGATTCTCGTCCAGCCCGACGAGGTAGTTCGCTGCCTGGCTGATCCCGGAGTGAACATGGTCTGTTGGCATGTGAGCGCCACGGTACGGCTTCACCACGTGGACGTTAGCGCGCTTCAGCTCAACGATGTGAAGTGAACCATCGGGTCGAAGTAGCGGGATGTCTACTTCATCTCCGGGTACCAGCCTGCGGTGTGGGGCTTCGTCAATGAACTTGCCCCCAAAGATCCACAGTTGCTTACTCAGCTCCGCATGGATGTCCCACTCTGAAGAATCAGGGTTCTCCACGATCTTATGGAGTGCGTCGATCCCAGCTTGGCGCCGACGCAGCTCGGCAGCTTGAAGCAAGATCGAACCGTCTTCGTCGGCAGCTAACATCTGGAGCGCTGCTGGACTCGTCACGATGCGTCGAACCGAATCGTCAAGATCCTCGATATCAAGTCGATCAGCAAGTATCGATTCTATCCAGGCGGCCTGCTCAGCTGTTCCTTTGCGGATCAGATACCGGCCTGGTCGATCCTCGGGGGCAGTCACAAACTGGCTTTCGGCTTCGTACAAACGCAGTAGGTTTACTACGTCCGTCGCAGTCGACACCGTTTTGTTTCTGATCCCGTTCAATCAAATCTTGGGCGGAACGCATCATCGTAAAAATGGTATTCCGTATTGCACCTAGGTTCGCATCTGAGCGTCCAGAACCGAAGAGACGATACTGATCGTGCATGTCCGGTTTGAACTTGTTCCCTCGGGCATAGTCGACAGCATTGACCAGGTGTTGCTGCACGCCTTCTGATTCAAACTGTCGAGCAAGCAGGAGTGCTGCCTCGACGAGTTCCACCAGATAGTGCCCGCCACGAGGCGGTCTGCGCCCGCTGTACATGTGCGCGAGAGCGTCGTTGACAGATTCACGTGCATCGTCATTGACGCAGCTGTCCCGGGCTCGCTCCAAGATGTTCCGCAATGTCGCGTCAGACCGAATCGTCATGACACTCAGTGTGCCCAAGTTGCGAAGTTGTCAGGTAGCGACGAGATCACATAGTTCTCAATGGCTGTTGACCTGTATTACTGCATCCGGGTCAGGTTTATGCGGGGCCTTGACTAGATCCTCGGGCGTCCGAGTTGGCTGTGATACCCAGGAGGCATGGATCTACGCAAGGTGGCAGGCGAGTGCGAGGACGCAGACTGTCCGGCCGTCTATGTGGCGGACACGGGCACCCTGGTCTTCCAAGGGGATGTGTTGGCGCCTGGTGACGCCCCACGTCTGGGGCCGGGGGAGCAGGCCGTCGAACTACCCGAAAGCGTTGTTCGGGAGGCAATCCGTGCTCTTGGATGGTGAAGCCATCCTGGCTCAGTTCGATGCACTCCAGCGGTCTGCGTGGCGGCTGGAGACTCAACCGACGTACACCATTCCGAGAGAGGCCGACTCGTCCGCGCGATTCCTTGCCGGGGAGCCGAAACCTCAGGGATTCAATGCGAAGTGGGAACAGCGTGTACGGGCCACTGTGGCGGCGGGCAAGACCATCGGCCGGGTGCGTGTGGTTCGTCGGCCGCTGACGGACTACACGCGGAAGCAGTTGGCCTGGAGCATTCCCGGAAACATCAACGCAGGCGAGGACATCCGCATCCTCGACCTCACTGGCAAGACCCTGGATCTACCCGATCACGACTTCTGGTTCTTCGATGACGAGAAGGTTGTTCGTCTGAACTTCCGTCCAGACGGAACTCTCATTGATCGTGAGTTGATGGAGAGTCCTGACCTGACCAAGTATCGGCACTGGCAACAGGCAGCCGTGAATGCCTCTGTTCCTTTTGAGGAATATGTTCGATCCTGAGCGGCAGGAGCAAGAGCGCCAAGACCTTGCGGAGGCGCTGAAAGGCCTTCGCAAAGCTGCTGGCTTGTCCGGTGAGCGGCTGGCCGCCCGCTGCGCCATATCGCAGTCCAAAATCAGCCGAATCGAACGCGGCAAGACGTTGCCTTCTGTCATTGACGTTCAGCGCATTCTCGATGCGCTTGGCGTCACCGATGAGGTAGCGAAGCAGTTGCTGAGCCTGGCGAGGACAGCCAAGGTTCATTACAAATCTTCGCGTTCATATGCCGAGATCGGCCTCTGGCGGAAACAAGATGAACTGAAGGCGCTTGCGGAGACCTCGAAGGTGATCCGTTACTTCCATCCGGCTGCCCCGTCCGGGATGCTCCAGACACGGGCCTTCGCCACGCAGGTGCTCACGCCAACAGTGCGAGGAAGGCCCGCGCGGAATGTCGAACGAACAGTTGACGCTCGCCTCGGTCGGCAAGAAGTGCTGCGGGACCAGTCCCGCACCTTCACCTTCCTGATGACTGAGCAAGCCGTGTGCTGGCAACGAGCACCACGGGATGTCATGGCCGAACAGTGCCGGCACCTGGCGGCGATGTCTGAGTGGGAGAACGTGACGATCGGGATCATTCCCAACCGCGTTCAGATACCCGTAGTTCCACTGAACACCTTTATCGTGTACGACGAACGGCTTGTGCTCGTGGAAATCTTCTCAGGCGAGGTAGTACTACGCGACCCGCAAGACATCTCGTATCACTTGAACCTTTTTGACGCCTTTCTGGAGCGCGCTCTTGTAGGTAAGGATGCTATCGCGTTTCTGAAGTCTGTGGCGCATGCATTTATGCGAGAGCATGACTAGCAGATTTATGTGGATGCGCGACTAAAGTTAATCGCTCTGAGCCGCGCGTTAATACCATGACTTTATGGCTGCGGTGAAGGCGTTGACGGTCAAGGGGATGGCCTGGTGTCCGGCCTCATTGGGTGACTTCGATACCCACCTCGCCATCGTGAAGGCGGTGGATGGCTGGGACATGGCGACAGAAGTCCGCTGCGCGAAGGAGCCGTACAAGCCCCTTGTTGTTCTTGAGGGTATCCCGATGGACGAACAGCAGATCTGCCCCGGATGCAACTTGTAGGCAGGTCAGGCCTGCAACAGTCGGGATGACCGTGCGGCGCGCCCAGCAGGTTCGAAGTTCGCGGCGCTGTCCTGGTGGTAATTCCTCAAAACGGCCACGCCCGAAACGTGAGGCCGGTAGCCTCTCCGGAGATGCTTGGTGACGCAAGCCCGGGGTGGACAGGGGAGTCGAGCAAGGTGAACGACAAGTTCCCGGACGAGCAGACGCCGTTTCTGGAGCGACAGTGGTCTTACAAGATGAACTACTGGTTCTTCCGGTTCATCAATTACGTGTGGGCGTTCATAGCCGTGTTCAACCTGGTGACGAAACCTGCGGTCGGACCGGTGGTGGGCTTAGTGCTGGTTGTCGTCGCTGAATACCTCAACGTGAAGGTGCGGCAGGAACGTCCGTGGCGGCAGGCCGCTGGCTTCATGCTCCTGGCATTCGTTGTCTCGTTCGCGGGACTGCTCGCCACTCGGTTCATCCGCTGATCAGGAGGGGCTAATGAGCGGATTCCACGTCGAAGTCGCCGCCTTGAAGGCAGATGCGAATCGCATGAATGAAGCCGGTTCGGCGGCTGCAAAGGCGCAGGCCTACGTCGCAGGGAAGCTGACTTTGGGAGATGGTGGCTACCTGTTCTCGAACGTCAATGACAGGCACAAAGACGTCATGGCAGCCCTCACCGCGGGCTATGAGCACTTGAGCAAGCTTCTGACCGCTTCGGCTGGTGAACTCGTCAAGACCGCCGACAACTACGCGTCGATCGATCAGGCCGCTGCCGAGCATCTCGACAGCGTCTATCCGGGGAACTGAGGTCTACCAGTGGCGAACTTCGTAGACCCGACGACGGACCTGTCGGACCCGAAGGCTGAAGAGCCGATCCCCAATATCGCCGACAAGATCATGAGCATCTCCGACTACGTGTCTCCCGGACACTGGTTGCTGGAGGCATGCGGGTTGATCTGTGGCGGCAATCCTGCTGAGCAGCTTGGTGAGTTGATCGCTGGGGATTGGGAGGGCCTGGCAAAGTCTGCCGACGGGCTATCGCATCTCAAGAAGTTCGATGCGTCGCTGAACAAGCAGGTGCAGGCGATCAAGGCCAATATGCAGACGACCTGGACTGGCAATGCCAGCAACGCGGCGGCTGCATATTTCGCCAAGCTGGAGGCGCCGCTTGCCAAGCACGGCGCGGTGCTCAGCACTCTGTCGAATCAGTACCACACTGCTGCCTACGCGGTCTGGGGAGCGGGGAAGGCGATCACGTCCATCCTCGAAATGCTGGCTGACATTCTGATCGACCTGGCTCTCGATCTGCTGGCCTCCGCGATCACGGTCGAGACTGGCGTTGGTCCTGTCATCGGTGCGGTCCTCGCTGGCTATCTCGTGTGGAAGGCGAACCAGGTGTGGCTGAAGGCCCTCGAATGGTGGGGTCGGTGCAACACGGCTGTGCATGCACTTGTCTCGCCGATGGCTGGATTTATCGGCACGATGCACGAGATCAAAGCCGTACCTTTGCCAGCCGGTGCTTATGACAATCCGCAAGTCTGAGGTCGACACATGACAAACCAGGAACCGTCGCCACTTCCGTCTGATCCAGCAGCCGATGCTGCGCGGTTGGCGCATCGGCAGAAACTGATCAAGTTGCTGGGTGAGCGTTCTCCTGATCCGGCTGTGCGACAGCTCTTTCAGGATGTCGCGGCAGGCAAGGTCTCGTTGCGAGAGGCGGCGAAGACGCCGGTCTTCGATGGCGCCGTTGCCTCTCAGATGACCCGGTATAGCCAGGATTACCGCAACCTGTCCGAGGAAGACCGCGAGAACTTGGCGCGGCGGGGTCGCCAGAAGCTAGTCGATGAATCCGCGGAGCAGTCCTCGGCGCCGGCTAAACAGCAGCCTGATGATGGCGGCGACGATGAGGACTTCAGTGACCGGAGTTGGCTCGTCTAGATGACCTGATCGGGATAAAACCCGTACAGGAATAGAGGGCCGCATAACGGTCCGGTCCCCGGGTGCCTGGGAGGGTATATCCCCCTGGGGCTGACCAGGCCGCTCCAGGCGGCCCGGTCAGCCAACAGGCAGGCGTTGCCTGCGTAGTCAGGGAAGCGCTGCTCCTGGCAGCGCACATACCCATTGCGCTCCATCCGAGGCACGCTAGCTCTGTATATACCCGCCGCTGCTGCGGCGGTCTGTAATCCGAGCGCCCGCAGGGGCGCTCAAATCTCAGCAGTTCTAATCCCTGCCTTGCAAAGGCAGGGATTAATACTCACGACAGGACAACGTAAGGGGCAACAGGTCCCCTACCCCCAGCTTTCTCAAGCTGGAGTGGTCCGCCGTCTACGTGAGTTCTCACGGTCAGGTATCCGCAGGGGTGCGTTCGATCCGGCCGTTCAGCCGGATCTGGACTTCACACAGGCCCGTCCCGTTCGGGACGCGTCAGAGGCTCGTCGTCCAGCGAGCTTGACTCCGGAGGTTGGTCGCCTCCACCTCTTACAGAAAAACCGGCATCAGGCAGCCCGTCTTGAACGGTGTACCTCGTTCCAGGGCACATCGGTGCTTCCGATGACCTTGGATCGGGTCCTGGTCGTGCTGCCGACGGCCATGCCCACCAGGGACATCCGCTGCTTGGCACCTGCGAGTGACGGTCCCGCTGACCGGAACTCGAAGATCGGTTCCGCGCCCGTATAGCCACATCATGATGGCTGTTCTTCAACGACGAAGACCACGCAAGGGCGTCCCCGCGTAACCCAGATACGCAGGGACGCCCTTCGCGGCATTCGGTGCGGTCCGGGGCGTAAGACGCGATGCGACGAGCATGAGCTATGCCACCGGCGCCCGGCTATGGACCGATGCACCCATCGGTTTGGAGTTTTCTCCAAAAGATGAGGTTATGCTCGGCTCGTGGAGACCGGGAATTGGGACAACCTGGTTGCCGAGCTCCTGGCGCGCCGCGCGGAGATCGCCGACCGCCTGCTCACGCACATGCGCGAGACCAGCCCCGCCTATGCCCGGCTGCCCGAGGACGAGCTGCGGAGGGCCAACTCCGAGGCCTATCGGTGCATCATGCTGGCCTTCGCCGAGCGGCGGATGCTCTCCGAGGCGGATCTGAGCAGGCTCCGGGAGTTCGGTGCGTTCCGCTCCGCCCAGGGGATCCAGCTCGACGAACTGCTCACCGGCTTCCGGATCGACATGCGGGAGAACCTGGCGATGCTGACCGAACTCGGTCGCAAGTACGGCTTCACCGAGTCGGACCTGATCGAGCTCAATCACTACGCCATCGACCTCAACGACCAGGCGGCAGCCGCGATCGGCGCCGGGTTCCGGCAGACCGAACCGCTCGACCAGCGGCGGGACAGGTTCGCCCACGACGTGCTGCTGGGGGTGGCCACCGAATTCGACCGGTACGGCGTGGAGCCCGACGGCCATTACGTACCGTTCCGGCTGGCCGGAACGGATCATGCCCTGCTCCGCCGGCTGACCGCCGGTGGCCGGATCGCGCTGGTCACCACCATCGACGGTGATCATGCCGGGTTCGCCGATGTGATCAATGGCAGGGATGTCGAGGTTCCCGTCGGTCTCGGTCCCGCCGTTCGCCCCGAGCGGCTGCCCGCCGCGTTCGCCAGGGCCACCCGCGCCCTGCGCACCGCCGTCGCCTTCGGCCGCACCGGTGCCGTGGAACAGGCCGAACTCGCGCTGCTCCCCGCGGTGCTCGCCGAAGCCGAGATCGGGGACGACCTGATGCGCCGCTATCTGCCCGCCGAGGTGGACGAGGTGCTGCTCGCGACGCTCCGCGCACATCTGGCGGGCGGGATGCGGGTCGAGGAGACCGCCGCCCGGCTGATCGTGCACCCGAACACCGTGCGCTACCGGATCAGTCGATACCAGCAGATCACCGGGTTCGACCCGCGCGATCCGGACTCGATGGCCGAGCTGTGGTGGGCCCTGCGCCGGTCCGAGCTGGGCGCAGGGTGATGCGTTGAGGGGCACCCCCGGGTATGCCCCTCAACCGTTCCCTCCTCGAACGCCCGGCCAGGTTATTTCGTCCGGTTGTGAGCGGTCTTGGACAAATGCATGCTCCTGGGCCTTCACCGGGCACGCATCCACCGGATTCCTGGCCCTGCCCGCCGAGGAACCGGCCGGCTAGTCCTGCGGGGGAAGAATGCGGGCGATGGTGCCCTGCACGCGATATCCCGCGGACACCGCGGCATCGATTTCCTTCTCGTCGACCGTGTAGAAGTGGGTCGACTGGTGGGAGTCGTGTTTGTACAACTCGACGAGCGGTCTGCCCTCGGCGGAGCCGGCCGGCAGCGCATACAGCTGTTCGTCCACATTGGAGCGGACATACCGGTGTCCGTCCACTGTGATCGGTTCGGGCCGATCCTCCGTCGTGTACAGGTGATCCGTGGCTTCCGCGCTGTACCACTGGTAGAAGCGGATCGTGCCTTCCGGGTGGTAGTACTGGGTGAACACCCGCCCGGCCGACCCTTCCCGCCGGTAGCCCTGGCTGAGCTTGGCGTCGATCTCGTTCTGGTCGGTCGTGTACTCGTAATCCGTGTCGGCGGTGTTCTGCAGCCGCCACAGGATGACGATCTTGTGCTCATCCGCCGAGGCAGGCGTCACTCCGGTGGCCACGATCGCGCCCGTCAGGAGCAGGGCCCCGATCGCCCTGGTGAGGTTCCGCATGGTCCTCCTCGGTGGTGTCTCTCTCCGAATACACCGACCATCGGCCGGACCATGACTCTATTTCAGCCGAAAGTGTCACCGGACCGGGTCGGTGTCAGGTGCACCGATCCGGTCCGGTGACCGCTCACTACTTGAACGACACCACGCCGACGTTGCCGACGGAGACCGAGCCCACGGAGGGGCCGAGCCTGCCGGTGGACAGGTCACGGGGCAGCCAGTTGACCGTGCCCGCGCGCTGGTTGGACACGTAGACCCACTTGCCGGTCGGGTCCAGGATCAGGTGCCGCGGCCAGGAACCGCCGGACGGCACTGTCTCCACAAAGGACACATCGCTGCCCACGCTGAAGGTGGCGATGCTCTCGTGACCGCGGTTGGTCGCGTAGACGAACCGGCCGTCCGGGGACACCTGCACCTCGCCGGGGTAGTTCTCCGCCGGAGTCGCGCCCCCGAGCGTGCTGAGCACCTTGCCCGCGGTGAGCGTGCCGCTCGCCGCGTCCCAGCCGGCCACGGTCAGGGTCGAGTTCAGCTCGGCCAGGATGAAGGCCCGCTTGCCGTCCGGGTGGAAGGCCAGGTGCCGAGGACCGGTGCCCGCGGGCAGCTTGAGCTGCTGGTTCTGCGTCAGCTTGCCCGCACCGTCCACCTTGTACACGTAGACCGAGTCGGTACCCAGGTCCACCGCGAGCAGCCACTGTCCACTGGGGTCGGTGACGACCTGGTGGGCGTGTGCCCCGGTGCCGTGCGCGACCACGTCGGTGACCGCACCGGGCTTGCCGTCGGCACCCAGCTTGAGCACCGAGACGTCGCCGCTGGTGTAGTTCGCGGTCAGCAGGAACTGGCCGTGCCGGGCGATGTGCGTCGGCCCGTTGCCCTTGACCGCGGCGGTGGCCAGCACCTTCGGCTGCTGGTCGCTGGAGATGTCGATCGCGGTGACCGCACCCGGGGTGCCCTCATTGGTGGAGTACAGGATCCGGCCGTCCGCCGAGTACGCGAACCAGGACGGGTCCGCCACGCCGGCCACGGTGCCGGTGATGGTCAGCTTGCCGGTCACCGGGTCGGCGGTGCCGACCTGGAAACCGGGCCCGGCCGGGGTGCCCCAGCTGGTGTAGCTGCCGATGTACACAGTGGACGACAGGGCCGCCTCACTGGCCACAGTGGATACCAGCTGCCGGGCCACGGGGACTCCGGCGGCCACCATCAGGCCGCCGATCCCGGCGGCACCCAGCAGGGTCCGCCTGTTCATCTTGCTTACCACCGTTAATGGTCCTCTCTATGTCTATGCAGGGTTAGACAAAGATCATGAGTACCGCGGCGACCAGGAAGCCCACCACGGACAGGATGGTCTCCAGCACGGTCCAGGTTCGCAGCGTGTCCTTCACCGAGATGCCGAAATACCTGGACACGATCCAGAAGCCACCGTCGTTCACGTGAGAGGCGATGATCGACCCAGCACAGATCGCTGCAACGATAAGCGCCAGCTGGGGCTGTGAGTAGCCCGAAGTAGCTATAGCGGGGCCGATGATGGCCGCCGACGCCGCGATCGCCGCGGTGGCCGAGCCCTGTGCGATGCGCAGACCAGCGGAAATCAGGTAGGCGGCGACCAGGATGGGCAGACCGAGGTCCGCGAGGGAACCCTGGACGGCCTTGCCGATTCCGCTGACCGTCAGCACCTTGCCGTAGAACGCGCCGGCGCCGACCACCAGCAACAGCATGGCCACCGGTCGCAGCGCGTTGTTGGCCAGCGTGGACACCTCGTCCTTGCTCATGCCGCGCCGATAGCCCAGCAGCCAGAAAGCCAGCAGCACCGCGATGGTCAGCGCGATGGCCGGGGTGCCGAAGAAGGTGGCCGCCAGGGCCGCCGCCGAGCCCTTGGGCAACAGGATGCTGCCGAAGGTGCCGAACAGGATGAGCAGCAACGGAACCGCGATGATGCCGACCACTGTGGACAGTTTCGGCGGGTTCTGCTCCGAGTCCTCCGTGGTCTCCGCGGCGATCAGCTCGTCGGGCACCTGGAGGTTGATCCGCTTGCCGATCCAGCTCGCGAAGGCCAGCGCCGCGGCCCAGGCCGGGATGGCGCAGATGACGCCGAACAGGATGACCCAGCCCAGACCGACGCCGAGCAGGCCCGCCGCGGCCACCGGGCCGGGGTGCGGCGGCAGCATCGCGTGGGTGATCGACAGGCCGGCCAGCAGCGGCAGGCAGAAGAACAGCACCGAACGGCCGGACTGCCGGGCGACGGTGTAGACCAGCGGGGCCAGCACGAACACGCCGATGTCGAAGAACACCGGGATGCCGAAGATCAGGCCGGCGAGACCCATGGCCAGCCCGGCCCTGTTCTCGCCGAACAGTTGCAGCAGTTTGCGGGTGAGCACCTGCGCGCCGCCGGAGGCCTCCAGGATCGCGCCGAGGAAAGCGCCCATACCGATGATCACCGCGATATGGCCGAGGATTCCGCCGAATCCGGTCTCGATCAGCGATCCGGAGTTGGACTTCTGGATGTCACCGACCAGTTCGGTGATCGGCCGGCCCGAGGCCAGCGCGGTGAGCACACCGATGATCAGCAGGGCGATGAAGGGCTCGACCTTCCATCGCATGATCATCAGAAGCAGCAGGGCGATGCCCGCCGCGGCGAGCGTCAGCAGCCCGCTCGTCGAGTGTTGTAGCCATTCCATGTCGGGGACCCCCTGATTAAGTGCATAGCTCCCAGTCAGACGCGGTTGACCGCGTCCACGAATTCCTTGGCCCGCCTGCCGATCTCCGCCAGATCGGACTCGGCGGCGAGCTGCCCGGAGACCACCCCGCTGCCCGCGGTGACCGCCAAGGCGCCCGCCCGCAGGTAGTCGGCGGCGTTCTCGGTGGTCAGTCCGCCCGAGGCCACCAGCGGAACCTCCGGGTAAGGACCGTGCAGGTCCTTGAAGTAGCCGGGGCCCATCCGCCCGGCGGGGAAGACCTTCACCGCGGCCGCGCCCAGGTCGACGGCGTCCGCCACCTCGGTCGGGGTCATCGCGCCGAGCACGACCGGCACGTCATGCCGGGCGGCCTCGTCGGTGACCGAGGGGCGCAGGCCTGGGGTGAGCAGGAACTTCGCCCCGGCGTTGATCGCGTCGCGCGCGTTCTGTTCGGTCATCACCGTGCCCGCGCCCAGGATCAGACCGTCCACTGTGGCCGCCTGTTCCATCAGCCGCACCGCGTTCGGTGTGGTGAAGGCGAATTCCACGATGGGCAGCCCGGCATCGACCAGCGTCCTGGCCAGTCCGACCGGGTCCGCGATGTGCGGTGCCCGGATGATGCACAGCGCTCGGCGTGCACCGAGTTCCGCGATGAGGTCCACGTCAGACTCCTGGATTGCGTAGCGAATGGCCGGGCAGGGCACCCGTGTGATTGCCCCCGTCGATCACCGGAACGCCGTTGACCAGCACATACGGGATCCCGGTGGCGACCTGGCGGGGGTTGTCGAAGGTCGCGGTGTCCGCGATGGTGTCCGGGTCGAACAGCACCAGGTCGGCGGCGTGGCCCTCGCGGACGAGCCCGCGGTCGGTGAGCCGCAGCCGCCGGGCGGCCCGGCCGGTCAGGTGCGCGACGCACTCTTCGAGGCCGAGTACACCGAGTTCGCGCACGTAGTGGCCCAGGTAGCGGGGGAACGTGCCCCACGCGCGCGGGTGCGGCCGCTCGCCGACCAGCAGGCCGTCGCTGCCTCCGGTGTGCGCCGGGTGCCGCATGATGGCCCGCACGTTCTCCTCGTGGCCGACGTGCATCAGGCACGAGGTGGCCAGCCGCTCGGAGCGCAGCACCGCGAAGTAGAGCTCGCCGGGCGGGACGCCGAGCCGGCGGGCGGAGGCGGCGACGCTCTGCCCGACCAGGTGCAGGTTCTCGTCCCGGCGCACCCCGTTGATCTCGATGGTGTCCCAGTCGACCGGTACGCCGTGACAGCCGTCGGATCCGTTCACCTCGATATCGAGGCGGATCCGTTCGCGAGTGTCCGGATCGGACAGTCGGTCCAGGGTGGCCTCCAGGCCGCCTTCCGCTGACCAGCTGGGCAGCAGCGCGGACAAGTAGGTGGCACCCGGCAGGTAGGGGTAGGTGTCCAGGCTGATGTCGCAGCCGTCGGCGATCGCGCCGTCCAGCAGGGTCAGCAGTTCACCCGCCCTGCCCTTGTTCACCGGGAAGTTCATCGTCGCGTGGGCCAGGTGCAGCGGACATCCGGCCAGCAGCGCCACGTCCACCATCTCGGCGTACGCCTCCAGCGCGTTCGCACCGTAGCTGCGGTGATGTGGGCTGTAGTAGCCGCCGCGCCGCCCGGTGACCCGGCACAGCGCGACCAGTTCGGCCAGGTCCGCGTACATGCCGGGGGTGTAGGTGAGCCCGGAGGACAGGCCGACGGCGCCCTCGTCCAGCCCGGTCGCCACGAGTTCGCACATCCGGTCCACTTCGGACTCGGTGGCCGGCCGGTCCTCGAACCCGAGCACCATCATCCGTACCGTGCCCTGCGGGACGAGGTAGGCGGCGTTCACCGCGATGCCCTGATCGAGCCGGTCCAGGTATTCGCCGACGCTGCGCCAGTTCCAGTCGAACCCGGCGGGGTCGTCGTTCCAGCCGGCCAGCTGGGCACGCAGCGCGGCCAGGGTGTCCTCGTCGACCGGGGCGTAGGACAGCCCGTCCTGCCCGTAGACCTCGCTGGTCACCCCCTGGGAGACCTTCGCCAGGTGATCGGGGTTCGCCAGCACCTGCACGTCGGAGTGTGAGTGCATGTCGATGAACCCGGGGGAGAGCACCAGGCCGTCGGCCTCGATCACCCTGGTTCCGGTCAGCCCGGAACCGATCTCGGCGATCCGTCCCTTGTGGACTCCCACCTCGGCTGTGTAGGACGGCCCGCCCGTTCCGTCCACAATGGTCGCTCCGCGAACGACGATGTCCATGGCGCTCCTTTAGAAGTGGGTGCGGATCAGGCCGACGACCGTCTCGCCGTCGGGGCCGACCTCGGGTAGCAGCTGCCACTTGTCGAAGGTGGTACACGGGTGGGACAGCCCGAAGGCGATCCAGTCGCCGACCTGAACGTCCACGGCTGAGGTGTCGAGGAAGGCGTGCTGGTCGTTCAGCGCGGTCAGTTTCGCGCCGGCCAGTTCGGTGGTGACACCGTCCCGGCGGCGCAGCTGCGGAACCGGGAGGTCGATGTCGAACGGTGCGTCCCGCTTGCCGAAGGTCAGCAGTGCCAGGCCTTCCTGGGGCGTGGAGGTGACCTGTGCCCAGGCGCGCAACGCGCTGCGGAAACCGGGCTCCCCGTCGATCCGGGCGTGCTCACCCAGCGGGGAGTTGCGCCGGTAGAGGCCGTCGTCGTGGGTGAGGTACGCGCCGCTGCGGATGATCGGGAGCACGTCCATGCCCGCCGGCCACGGCGCGGTGAGCGCGTCGGCGACCCGGTCGAAGAAGGCGCTGCCGCCGACGGTGACGATGGCCTGGCCGGAGATCCGGGAGCGGAGCCGGATGGCCACCTCGCGGACCCGGTCCAGGAAACCGTCCACAATGGCCAGTGACTCCTCGGAGGCGTTGCCCGCCAGGCCACCCTCCCAGCCGGCGACACCGGCCAGCCGCAGCGCCGGGCTGGCCACGATGGCGTCGGCCACCGCCTCGGCGTCGTCCACGGTGCGGGCCCCGGCGCGTGCGCCCTCGATGCCCACCTCGACGAGCACGTTGACCGGCAGCGGAGCGTCGCGCAGCGCCTCGGTCATCAGCTGGACGCCGCGGACCGAATCGGCCCAGCAGTAGAACTCGAACTCCGGGTCGGCGGACAGCTCGGCGGCCAGCCAGCGCAGCGCGGCCGGGTCGATCAGCTCGTTGCCGAACATGATCCGCTGCACGCCGAACGCCCGGTACACCCGGAGCTGGCTGGCGTTCGCGCAGGTCAGGCCCCAGGCGCCCGCGTCGAGGTGCCGCTGGAAGAGCTGCGGGGCCATGTGGGTCTTGCCGTGCGGGGCCAGCGCGAGGCCGCGCGACTCACACCAGTGACGCATGGTGGCCAGGTTGTGTTCCATGGCATCGTGATCGAGGACGACCAACGGGGGGATGAAGCCGTCGGAGAACAGGTTCGGGCGGCTCGCGACCGCCTCGGTCACCGTCTTGCCGTGCAGTGCGTCCGGCAGTCCCTTGAACCGCCAGTCGATCCGCTCGTCCGCCAGCCGGGCGACCGCCTTCGCATCGATGCTCACGAATACTCCCTTGTATTGCGTATGGTGCAACGACCATTGCACAATGTGCTCAGGTTCTGTGTAGCATCGCTCCCGAACGCCGTCAGGTCAACGGCGAGATGTCACGGTATGGGCGCGAAAGGTTGGTTGCCGGGTGGAAACCGATGTGCTCTGTCTCGGCGAGACGATGGCGCTGTTCGTGCCGGGGGAACCGGGACCCGCTGATCAAGTGCGCACCTGGATCCGCACCTTCGGCGGCGCCGAGTCCAATGTGGCCTGCAACCTCGCCCAGCTGGGCTTACCCGCGAAATGGGTGAGCGCCGTCGGCGATGACGCCTTCGGCAAGGCGGTGGTCGCCGCGGTCGCCGGCCAGGGGGTGGACGTCTCCGGGGTGCGGGTGGATCCGGACCGGCCGACCGGCCTGTACATCAAGGAGAGCGGCTTGATGCGGTACTACCGCTCGGGATCGGCCGCCTCGGCGCTGGGACCGTCCCTTGTGGACGACCTCGATCTGAACGTGCGGCTGCTGCACCTGACCGGGATCACCGCCGGACTCTCCGATTCCTGCCTCGACCTGATGCGGGCGTTGATCGCCGTACCGCGCATCACCCACCGGCTGTCGTTCGACCTGAACTGGCGGCCCAGGCTGTGGACCCAGCGCAACCCGGCCGTCCTGCTGGAACTGGCCAACCGGGCCGACATCGTGCTGGTCGGGGATGACGAGGCCGAACTGGTCTGGGGCGTCTCCGCGCCGCAGGAGATCCGCAGGCTGCTGCCCGGACCGTCCACAGTGGTCGTCAAGCACGGAGCCAGGGGCGCCACGCTGCTGGAGGACGGCGCCGAGATCTTCGAACCCGCGCTCCGGGTGGAGGTGGTGGAACCCATCGGTGCCGGCGACGCCTTCGCCGCTGGATTCCTGGCCGCCACCCTGGCCGGTGAATCCCCGGCCCGGCGACTGCGTTCCGGCCACCTGCAGGCCGCGGTCGCGCTGCGCACGCATGACGACGTCGGCCTGCCGCTGCCCCGGGAGATGGTCCGCGCCCTGCTGGACGCCGACGCCCAGGGCTGGGCGGACGCCCACCTCACGACACAGGGAGTCCGATGAGCCAGAGCCTGGACCGCGCACTGACCATTCTGGACGGACTGGCCGGTGGGCCCCGCACCCTCGACGAGCTCGCCGAGACCATCGGCGTGCACAAGTCGACGGTGTTGCGGCTGTTGCGCACCCTGGAGAGCCACCGTTTTGTGCAGCGCGACGACGTGCGCCACTACCGGCTGGGTACGGCGTTGTTCGACCTGGCGCACCGCTCGCTGGAGGACCGCGACGTGCGGCGCAGTACCGAACCGGCGCTGCGGGAACTGAACGACCTGACCGGGCACACCGTGCACCTGGCGTCCTATGAGGACGGTGAGGTGGTCTACATCGACAAGTTCGAGAGCCGCCACCAGGTGCGGATGTACTCCCGGATCGGCAAGCGCGCCGCGTTGCACTGCACGGCGGTGGCCAAGGTGCTGATCGGGGCGCTTCCCGAGGCCCGCCGGCGAGAGATCGCCGATTCCATCGACTACGTGCGCAAGACGGAGAACACGATCGTCACCCCGCAGGCCTACCTGGCCGAGCTGTCCACAGTGGCCGCACGCGGGTTCGCCATCGACAACTCCGAGCACGAGGACTTCATCCACTGCATCGCCGCGCCCGTCAAGGGACCCCGCGGCGAGGTGGTGGCCGCCCTGTCCCTCTCGGTGCCGAAGGTGTTGCTGGACCTGGACGGTCTGCTCGCCCTGGTGCCGGATCTGTTGCGCGCGGCGGACAAGGCGTCCGTCGAATGCGGATACTCCCGATAAGGAAGGCAATAATGTCCAGGACGTTCATCCAGCCCGAGACCCACGCCAAGGCGCACGTGCCGCTGTCGCACGGTGTGCGCAAGGGCAACATCCTGCAGGTCTCCGGCCAGGTCGCGTTCGACTCGAACCTGCAGATCGTGGGCAGCACCGTCACCGAGCAGACCAAGCAGACCCTGGACAACGTGAAGGCCGTGCTGGAGGCGGGCGGCGCCACCTTCGACGACGTCCTCATGCTGCGCGTCTACCTGACCGACGTGGACCACTTCGCCGAGATGAACGCGGCCTACGCCGAGTACCTGGGCAAGGACTTCCCGGGCCGCACCACCATCTACGTGGGCCTGCCCAAGGGCCTGCTGGTGGAGATCGACGCCCTCGCCGTCCTGGACTAGAAGCTCAGCGGTCGGTGGTGGCCCCGCGCAGGGTAGGGGCCACCACCGGCGATGCCCGCTAGCGCAGGCTTGCTTCCCAGGCGGAGACGGCGCCGCCGGTCTGCTGGTTGATCCAGGCCTTCTGCGCGAAGATGGACTCGTAGATGCCGAGGCCGCCCGCGCAGTCCAGCGACGGGATGCCGGGACCGTGGGTGGCGCCGTACAGCTCGCCGTTGAAGACGGAGGGGCCGCCCGAGTCGCCGTGACAGGCGGACTTGCCGCCGGAACCCTGGTAGCAGAGCTCCAGCGCGTTGATGCCGCCCTGGCTGCAGCTGTTGTTGGCGACCACGGACACGTCGACCTCCATCAACTGCTCGGACATGGGGCCGTTGTTCGGGTTGGTGGCACCGTGGCCGATGAGCCGGTGCACCTGGCCGGGGGCGGGCGCCACGCTCGCCAGCTTGATCGGCGTCTTGGTGCTCGGTGAGACCAGCTTGATCAGCGTGAGGTCGGACGGGCCCTTGATGACCTGGCCGACGTTGATCACCTCGCCGCCGGAGCTCATCGAGGTCGAGCCGATGCGCACGCTCTTCCCGGTGGGGCTGCTGATGCAGTGGGTGGCGGTGGTGAGCCACTGCGGGGCGATCAGGGACGCGCCACAGCCGCCGCGGCCGTTGCTCATCAACAGGGCGTAGAACGAGTATGGGGTCTGCACCGGGGTGCCGCCGATGATGCGCTGCGGCTGGGCGACCGGTTCGCTGGTGAGCGCGGTCTGGGTGGTGCCGACGAGGGCCAGGGCACCGAGCGCGGCGCAGGCCAGGGCAAGGATTCGCTTCAAGAAGGGCCTCCTACAGAGCAGGGGAATCCGGAGAGCGGATTTCTGTAGTACGGCCTCAATGTAAAACATTTCCGAGCGTTCGGAAATGGACTGTTCATCCCCAGCTGATCCGGCTTTTGGTCGCTTTGAACACGGGCAGTAGACATAGCACTACTGTCAGGTGTTAACTATAAAGTCCCTAGTCAGGAGTATTGCTCGTCGCCATTGGATATAGCATTCGCATGCGACGATATGGGGCTCGATTTCGCGTGAAATCACTCCGGTGATTTCACGCGAAATCGAGGTCTCCGATTACCAGACGGTGTTGGTGAGTCCGGTGCCGAGATAGATCTGGTCGAAGCCGTTGCCGTCGTTGTCGTCGGTGTAGGCGACGGTGATCTCGCCCCACGCGTCGACGGCGAGGGCGGGCTCGTCCTGCCTGCCGGTGGTCACCTTGTCGGTGAGCAGCTGCGGAAGCCGGGTGGTGCCGGTGCCGTCGGGGTTAAAGCCCTTGGCGTAGACGTCCTGAGTGGACACCCAGCCGACGACCGAGTTCCGCTGGTCGTCGATGCCCACCTGGGGATCGGTGCCAGCGGGCAGTGCGGCGTCCGTTGTGGACAGTGCGTTGCCCGCCTTGCCGAAGGTCCGGGTGGCCAGGGCGGTGCTCGCCTGCCAGGCCACCGCGAAGTCACCGTCGAAGTTCGCTGCCACGGCGGCATGCTGCCGGATGCCGCCGGTGGTCGCGTTGACGATGCCCTGCGTCAGCTGGACCCCACCGGTCGGAGTGAGGATCTTGCGCATGACGTCGGTTCCGTTGTCCCACACCACGATCGCGTTGCCCACGGCACCCATCGCCATATCCGGATTCTGGCTGGCGCCACCACCGGTGTTCACCTGGGCCTCGTAGCCCTTGGCGGTGAGCGAGGTGAACCCGGCGGCCCGCACGGTCGGCGCCGCGGTGCCCTGCTGGTCCTCCCAGGCCACCGCGAACCCGGGGCTGTCCGGATCCGCTGCCACCGCGGGCTTCGACTGCTGCCCGGCGGCGTCGGCGTTGGCGGTGCCCGAGCCGGCCACGGTGCCGGTGGTGCTCACCGTGCGGACGGCGATGTTGTAGACCCCGTTGCCGTCCGGGTCCTCGGACCACACGACCACGGCGCTGCCGTCGTCGTGCAGCGCCACATCGGGCTGCACGTGGGTCCAGTTCCCGGTGCCACCGGCGGAGATCTTCTTCTCGTACTGGGAGACACCCTCGTGGTACAGCCGGATCCAGATGTCGGAGTGCAGCGGATCGCCGGGATTGGTGCTGTCACGGTCGTCCTCCCACACCACGGCGGTGTAGCCGTTGCGGTCGGTGGCGACGGACGCGTTGTCCTGGTCGCCGGTGGAATCGGTGTTCGCGGTGGTCCAGGTGATGTCGCCCGGCGTGGTGCCCGCCGCGCCGGCGGCGCCGGTGAGCACGAGTCCACAGAGGACGATCACGGTGGCCAGGGTCAGTTTCCTGTTCATGACGCCTGCAATCCGGGGTTTCCAGCGTGGATGACGTAGCTCTGCGCCGTGGTCACCGGCCGGTCCCGCACGGTGACCTTGTCCACGAAGCGGAAGTCCACGTTCATCTGGCCCGCCGAGGTGACGGTGCGGACGTAGCCGCGCAGGTTCTTGTAGAACTTCACGTGCGGGTTCAGCGCCGGGTCGAGCGCGTTCTCGGCGGCGTTGCCGTCACCGCTGGAGGTGACCGACGTGGTGATCAGTTCGGTGCCGATGATCCGGTCCTGCGCGGCGTAGTCGTGCATGATGTTCGCCGCCCAGGAACGGTGCACGTCGCCGGTCAGCACCACCACGCTGTCGTTGCCCTGCGCGTCCCAGCCGTTCTGGATCCGGGTGCGGTTGGCGGTGTAGCCGTCCCAGGAGTCCATCGACTTGGAGCCGTCGGCCGCGGCCAGTTTCTGGGCGAAGAACACCTGCTGGCCGATCAGGTCCCAGGTGCCCAGTTTCTGGTTGAGACCGTTCAGCAGCCAGGACTCCTGGGCGGCGCCGGTGATCGTCCTTTGTGGATCATCGGCGGCCGGGCAGAGCTTGGTGCCGTCGCCACAGGCCTGGTCATCGCGGTACTGCCGGGTGTCCAGCATGTGGAAGGTGGCCAGCGAACCCCAGCGGAGCCTGCGGTACAGCTGCAGGTTCGCCCCGCTCGGCGCCTGGGCGGCGCGCAGCGGCATGTGTTCGTAGTAGGCCTTGTACGCGGCGGTCCGGCGGGCGGCGAAGTCCCCGGCCGGCGAGGAGTCCGCCCGGGTCAGGCCGGCGTAGTTGTTCTCGACCTCGTGGTCGTCCCACACGGTGATCCACGGGGCGATGTGGTGCGCCGCCTGCAGATCGGGGTCGGTCTTGTACTGCGCGTGCCGCACCCGGTAGTCGGCCAGCGAACTGATCTCCACGGCGGGGCTGTGTGATCGGACGCCGCTGCCGGCCTTGCCCTCGTAGATGTAGTCGCCCAGGTGCAGGATGACGTCCGGCGTCTCCTCGGCCATCCGGCGGTAGGCGGTGAAGTAGCCGGACTCGTAGTGCGAGCACGAGGTGAACAGCATGGTCATCGCCGGGCTGGTGCCCACGGCGGGCGCCGTGCGGGTGCGCCCGACGGGGGAGATGTGCCCGGCCGCGCGGAACCGGTAGTAGTACCAGGTTCCCGCGGTGAGTCCGGAGACCTCGACGTGCACGCTGTGCGCCCACGCCTGGGTGGCGGTGAAGGTGCCGGAGGCGACGATGCCGGTGAACGACTGGTTGGTCGACACCTGCCAGTCCACCGGCACGGTGGTGTTGGACATCCCGCCGAGCCCGTCGGCGTCCAGGGGATGTGGCGCTAATCGGGTCCAGAGCACGAACCCGTCGGCCCACGGTTCCCCGGAGGCGACGCCGAGTTTGAACGGGTAGCTCAGTGGCGGCGCGACGCCGGCGCTGGCCACGGTCAGTCCGGCTGCGGTGACACCGCCCGCGATACCGCCGACGATGAGGGTTCTTCTGTTCAACGGTGACATGGGACTCCTGTCGCAGAACGTGGAGAACGCGCGTCAGGGTAAAGAGCATTTCCGCCGCTCAGGGCATGTTCGGCAGACCGTGACCGTGATGCCGGATACCGCTCAACCTATGGCCGAAAGGTGCACACGGGTTGTTCACCCGCCGGTCGCCGGCGGGCCGTTGTCCACAACCCGGCCGGTTGTCCACACCTCCCGCCCAACGCCCCTTGACAGCGCTCGCGCGCCGATAAAGTTCGTTCCAACTGAGGGGGTGGTTCGCCCCCAGGAAGGGGCGGGGCCCTTTTTTTGGGTGATCTTGAAAAGGGGAGGGGTGGGGAGTGATCTTGAGGAGGGTGAGGTAGGTCGATCTTGGCGAGGATGAGGTGGGAGCGATCTTGGGGAAACGGAGATGTGGTCTTAGGGGTGGGGACGGTCTTGGCAGGGATGAGGAAGGCGGCCGGTTGCATCTTCAAGATGGATTCGGCCGCCCGAATCCATCTTGAAGATGGGGGCGCTTCTCTTGGGATGACGGGTGCCGTCAGTCGTCGGTGCGGAGGTAGTCGGCCAGGGACCACACGCGGCTGCCCGGGTTGTCCGGGATGTCGGCGACCGCCGATTCGGCGCGGCCTATCGCGTGGTCCAGATTCTGGTACGGGAAGCTGTGCGGCAGCCGCTTGCCGGACATGCCGTGCCTGGCCAGCGCTGCCTGCAACGAGCGCGCGGTCATCGGCTCCACGCAGTCGGCGTAGTGCCACAGCAGCCAGATCTCGATGCACGGATTGCTGATCGCCAGCCGGTAGCCCAGCCTGCCCGCCTCTGCGACGGCCTTGTGCAGCCTGCGATGCGCGTCCACATCGAACACGCACCACACCGAGTCGAATCCGTCGCGGCGGCCGACCGAATCGCCCGCCTCCTGCTCGGCGCGCTGCACGATGCGCAGCGGGTCCATGCCGACGCCGATCACGTCGGCGCCGCGGACCAGCACTCCGGTCTCCCGGAGATGGGTGGCCAGTCTGCGGAAATAACTGGGCTCCGTGACGGTGCCCTCGGTGACGATCAGGATCCGCCTGCGTTCGGTGCGGACATTGGTCTTGCGGGACAGGCCTTCGTCGAGACGTTTCGGTGGCATCGGGTTACTTCGCCCCGGTCAGGGCGGTGCGCAGTTCCTCCGGCGAGATCATCGGGACCGCGCCGTACCGGCCCTGCAGATAACGCCGCTCGATGTTGTCCGACTTGCGAGTGGGGAACTCCTCCAGGGCGTACAGATCGGTCACCCCGTCCGCCCGCTTCTCGGTGAACCACACCTCGTCCGCGGACAGCACGTCGCCGACCAGGTTGCCCAGCAACGCGGTGTCGTGCGAGGTGAAGATCAGTTGTGCACCGGAGGTGTTGATCTCCGGGTCCTTGAACATGCCGATCAGCGCGGCCGTGAGCCGCGGATGCAGGCTGGAGTCGATCTCGTCGATCAGGAACACGTGTCCCTGATGGATGGAGTACAGCGCCGGGATCGCCAGGCTCAGCCAGGCGACCGTGCCGCTGCTCTCCTCCTCCAGGGACAGGGTGAACCGGCGGTTCGGGTCATCGCTGTGATGCACGAACCGGATCTTCTGCTCGACGTCCTGGTCCACGCTCACTCCGGCGATCCCCAGGTCGGCGAAGGCCAGCAGTTCGTTCGCCCACTGCACGAAGTCCGGATCGTCCAGCATGCCGCGCACGAAACCCAGCCGCTCGCGCTGGTCCTCCTGATCGAAGCGGGCGTATCGGATCTCGTGGGCCAGCCGCTGCCAGATCCCGGACAGCACCGGGTGGTTGCTGTTGGCCGCGACCGACAGGAACAACGCGGTCGGCCGGACCAGCTTGCTGATCGTCACGTTCTCCCCGGGCAGGGTGCGGCCGAAGGTGAACTCCTGCTTCGCCCGCTCGAACAGCGTGCGCCGCCGTCCGGCGGGATAGGAGTACAGCCACTCCGAGTAGATGCCCGCCGCGGACGAGTCGAAACCGTAGGTGTAGCGCACCTCGTCGACGATCAGATCGAACTCGTAGCTGGAGTTCGCGTCGCGCGCGTCGTCATCGAGCAGGAACGGGTGGAACTCGAACCGCTCCCGGGACCCCCACCGGGTCGCGGAGAACTGCACCGCGGCCCGGGCGAAGTCCAGTGCGTGTAGCACGGTGGACTTGCCGGAGGCGTTGGCGCCGTAGATGCCCGCGACCCGGGTGGTGGTCGCCGCCCAGTCGCCATCGGCCGGAGCGACACCCCTGGATTCGGTGGTGACCAACGAGAACTCCGCCGACTCACGCAGTGAGCGGTGGTTCTCCGCGCGGAACCGCAGCAACATGACACAGCTCCTTCGGTACAGTTTTGAGTCTATTTTCGTCGTTTTGTGACGAGAGGTGCTCTTTGACTGTACCTGAGGTGCTGGGTTTGGTCACGGGGTGGTGAGTGCTTTGGCTCGGGAACCCTGGACGGTGATGCCTTCGATGCTGACCTGGCCGTAGATGGTCCTGTTGGCCATCTCGTTGACCAGGAAGTTGTGCGGGAAGCCCGGTTCGATCGCGCTCGCCTCGGCCAGGGTCCTGAGCTGACCGGCATCGAGCCGGACGTCCAGCGCACCGAGGTTGTCGGTCAGCTGATCGGTGGTGCGGGCGCCGATGATCGGCGAGGTCACGCCCGGATTGGTCAGCGTCCAGGCGAGTGCCACCTGCGCCGGGGTCGCGCCGATCTCCGCGGCCACCCGCCGTACCGCATCGGCGATGTCCAGCCCGCGTTCGGTGAGTGCCCCGTTGGCCGCGGCCACGTTCTTCCGGGTGCCCGCCACGTCGGCACTGGTCGTCGAGCCCAGGTCGGCGCGGGTGTACTTGCCGGCCAGCACGCCGTAGGCCAGCGGCGAGAACGGCACGATGCCCAGCCCCATCTCCCTGGCCATCGGGATGAACTCGCGTTCCACATCCCGTTCGATGAGGTTGTACACGACCTGCATGGCGATCAGCGGGGACCAGCCACGCAGCTCGGCGATGGTCTGCATCCGGGACACCTCCCAGGCCGGGATGTCCGAGATGCCGAGGTAACGCACCTTGCCCGCGCGCACCAGGTCGTCCATGCCGCGCAGTACCTCCTGCACCGGCGTGGTGAAGTCCCAGTAGTGCAGGTAGAACAGGTCGATGTAGTCGGTCCGCAGCTGGCGCAGGCTGCGTTCCACCGAGGCGATCATGGTCTTGCGGTTGTTGCCGCCGGCGTTGGGATCGGTGGGCCGCAACGACTGCGAGTACTTGGTCGCGATCACCAGCTCGTCCCGCCGGTCCCCGATGAACTCGCCGAGCAGTTTCTCCGAGCTGCCGTTGGTGTACATGCTCGCGGTGTCGATGAAGTTGCCGCCGGCCCCGACGTAGGTGTCGAAGACCCTCCGGGACTCCTCGGCGTCCGACCCCCAGCCCCAGTCGGTGCCGAAGGTCATGGCCCCCAGCGCCATCGGCGAGACGCGCAGCCCGGACCGGCCCAGCAGGCGGTAGGTGTCCAGCGTGGTCACAGTGTCTTCCCTCCAGAGTGCTGAATCTGCCGGGAATCCTGCGGCGTCCGCCGGCCGCGGATAAGGGAGAGAGCATCCTGGGACCGGCATTACCACCTAGAATGTGCCGGGTGACCAGCAGTAACACCCGGGAGCTGGGGGCATTTCTGCGAGCCCGGAGAGAAGCCTTGTCACCTGCGCCGATGCCCCGGCGCGGTACCCGGCGCACGCCCGGTCTGCGGCGCGAGGAGGTCGCCGAGCTGGCCGGGGTGAGCGTCGACTACGTCATCCGGTTGGAGCAGGGCCGGGGACTGCGGCCCTCCCCGGAGGTCCTCGACGCACTGGCTGGCGCGTTGCGGCTGAACGAGGACGAGCGGCTGTACCTGTTCGATCTCGCGCAGCACCGCGCCACCGGACAGCGGTTCCTGGGCGGTGTGCGGGAGCAGCTGGTGCACGACCTGTCGCCGCTACCCGCGATGTTGATCAACCATCGGTTCGACGTCCTCGCTTGGAATGAGCAGATGGCCGCGCTGCTCTGCGATTTCGCGGCCGTGCCGCAGGCGCAGCGCAATGTGTTCTGGCTGTGTTTCTTCCATCCGGTGGTGAGCAACCTCTACCTGGATCGGGAGTACGTGCTGCGCGAGTCGATCGCGGACCTGCGGGCGGTCTGGGCCGCCCATCCGGAGGATCACTCGCTGACCGAGCTGGTGGAGAAGCTGCGGGCGAACAGCGCGGAGTTCGCCCGGCTGTGGGAGCTGCGCGAGGTGAAGGTCGTGCGGCAGGCCAGCAAGCGGATCGGTCATCCGGAGTGCGGGCCGCTCACCGTCGAGGTCGATGTGCTGACCGCGCTGGGCGACTCCGACCACCGGCTGATCATCTACCGGGCCGCAGATCCGGTTTCCCAGCGCGTGCTGGACGCCATCACCCGTTGAGGCCTTCGATCACCACATCCCCGAACAGGATCGCGCGGCCGAGGGGGCTGGCCAGGAAGTCGTGTGGATGGCCGGGGGCGTACGAACTTGCCGTCGCGAGCCGGTCCAGATGCTCCGGTTCCAGTCGCACCGGGAGCGCGCCCAGGTCTTCCACCAGCTGTTTCAGCGTCCGGGCGCCGATGATCGGCGCGGTGACCGCCGGATGGTGGAGGGGCCAGGCCAGGGCCACCTGGGCCGGAGTGACGCCGAGGTCGGCGGCGATCCGGCGCACCGTCTCGGTGATGTCCAGGGTCCGGGCCGTCAGCTGACCGTTCGCGATCGCCACGTTCCGCCTGCTGCCGGTCATCGGCACGGCCGGGTCGAGGCCCAGGTGGGCCTGGTCGTACTTGCCGGTCAGCACGCCGCCTGCCAGGGGCGAATAGGGAACCACGCCGAGCCCCAGCGCCTGCGCCATCGGCAGCAGTTCACGCTCCACGGTGCGCTCACCGAGGCTGTAGGGAACCTGTAGCGCGATCAACGGCGCCCAGCCCCGCAGGTCCGCGACGGTCCGCATCCGGGCCGCCTGCCAGGCCGGGCTGTTGGAGATGCCCAGGTAGAGGACCTTGCCCGCATGCACCAGGTCGTCCATCGCGCGCAGGATCTCCTCCGCCGGGGTGGAGTCGTCCCAGGCGTGGAGGTAGAGCAGGTCCAGATAGTCGGTGCGCAGCCTGCGCAGGCTTTGTTCCACCGAGGAGATCATGCTTTTGCGGTGGTTTCCGCCGGAGTTGGGATCGCCGGGGATGCGCAGCAGGCTGTACTTGCTGGCGATGACCAGTTTGTCGCGGTTCTCCGTGATGAATTCGCCGAGCAGCTGCTCCGCGTTGCCGTTCGTGTAATTGCTTGCGGTGTCGACGAAATTGCCGCCCGCGTCCACATAGGCGTCGAATATCTGCCGGGCCTCATCCGGTTCCGAGCCCCAGCCCCAGTCGTTGCCGAAGGTCATGGTGCCCAGGGCCAGGGGTGAAACCCGCAGGCCGGACCGCCCGAGCAGGCGGTAGGTGTCGAGCGATGTCATGACGACCTCCCCAGGGGTGTCATTCCTGTGCGTCTCAGTGTGCTGTTCGAGAGCTCAGGCGCAATGGGGAAGTGAATATCGACCGGGTATTGCCTCGCTACGCTCCGTCGAATTCTCGCCGCAGGTTACGAGGCGGAATTCGTGGACACCGCGTCCAGCACCCCGTCGATCTCTCTGGCGAGGCTGATGTCCAGATCGGTGATGCCCGCCTTGCTGTGCGTGGAGCAGCGGAAGGTCAGTGTGCGGTAGCGGATGTCGATGTCCGGGTGATGGTTGTCGTTCTCCGCGATCTCGGCGATCCGGTTCACCACCATGATCGCCAATGGGAAGGCGGGCAGCTCCGCGCTGCGCACCAGCTCCTCGCCTTCGCGATTCCAGTCCGGCAGGCCGACCAGTGCCTCGTCGATCTGATCGTCACTCAGCAGCTTCGCCATGCCTCCATAGTGGACCGAAAAGGGTGATCACGCGAGCGCTGCTGGGAGGACCTCGGTGGCCAGTCGGCGCAAGTTCGTCAGCGATGCGTCCAGATCCCGGGTCATCTCGACCTGGCAGATGGCCTGCGTGCACCCGGTGGCGGCCAGCGCGCGCAACCGGTGGGCGCAGCGTTCCGGGGTGCCCACCGGGTCATTGGCCACCGTTCTGGCGAATCGCCCCGGGAGCGGATCGTCCGACAGTGCCCTGGCTTTCGTCGGCGTGCCGATCAGCTTCTGCCTCCGGCTGAGCAGGTAGCCGAGGGTGCGGTCCAGATGGGTGCGCAGGATCGACTCCGCTTCCGCCTGCGTGTCCGCGACCTGGACGTGTACCCAGCAGCCGTGGTCGTAGTAGCCCGGTGCCGCCAGTTCCGCGTGCCGGCGGATGCGTGCCGCCCGGGTGGCGAGGTCGACGTTGGTGAACTGCTGAGTGGCCAGCCCCCTCACCGCCGCGAGGTCCACGGTCGATTCCGAACTGACGGCGACGGACACCGGAATGCTGCCGGTGGGCCGGGGAACCACGGTGACCTCAGGAATCCGGTACAGCTCGCTGTCCGCGGACACGGTGCCGTTCAGCCCGGCCAGGACCAGGTCCAGTGCTTCGGCGAATCCTTCCTCCCAGTAGCGCAGGCCACGGCCGATCGCCGCGTAGGCGGCGCTCGGTCCCGCGCGTCCCGCACCGAACCGGAAGCGCCCGCCGGACACCACGTCCAGCAGCGCCACCTGTTCGGCGACGTGCACCGGGGAGTGCAGCGGCAGCACGGTGACCGCGGTGCCCACGTGGATGCTGCTGGTCCGGCCGAGTAGGTAGCCGGCCAGGGTGAGTGCCGAGGGTGTGCGGTGCAGCGCGCTGAAGTGGTGCTCGGTGGTCCACACGCAGTCGAAGCCGAGCGCCTCCGCTTCCAAGGCTATGGCCGTCGCCCTGGCGAACGTGTCCGTGTCCGGTTCGCCGGCCGCCGGCTGCGCCGTCAGGATCACGCTTAGTCGCAGGTCACCGGGCATGTCGCCACGCTACCGGCGGACACCGTTGTCAGGCCCGCCGATACGCCGGGATGACCTCGGCGGCCAACCTGCGCAGGTTCGTGATCGAGGAGTCCAGGTCCAGGCTCATCTCCACCTGGCACAGGGCCTCGGTGCAGCCGGTGGCCGCCAGCCTGCGGAACTGCTCGACGCAGCGTCCGGGTGTCCCGACCGGATCGTTGGCCAGCACCGTGGCCAGGCGCTCGGGCACCGGACTGGTCAACAGCTCCGGTCGCCTGCGGTGCCGTCGCACGTAGGCGTGGCCGTGTTCCAGGTTCTCCCGGAGCACCGACTCCGCGGCGGCCTGGCTGTCCTCGACCTGGGTGAACACCCAGCAGCCGTGCCGGTACTCACCGGGCGGCGCCAGCCGCCGGTGTCGCTCGATCCGGGCCGCCCTGGTCGCCAGGTCCTGCCGGACGAACTGCTGAGTGGACAGGCCGCGTGCCGCGGCGATGTCCACGGTGGAGTCCGAGCCCACGGCGAGCGAGACTGGAATCCGGGTCGTGGGGCGTGGACTGATCACCGCCTCCTGGAATCCAGCCACCGGGCCACGCAGTGCGGCCAGTACCCGGTCCAGCGTTTCCGGCAGCCCGTGCTCCCAGTACGCCCGGCCGGGTCCGATCGCGGCATAGGCCTTGGTCGGACTGCCCCGTCCGGCGCCGAACCGGAACCGTCCGCCGGACACCACGTCCAGCAGGGCGACCTGTTCGGCCACGTGCACCGGGGAGTGCAGCAGCAGCAACGTCACCGCCGTACCTACGCCGATCCTGCTGGTCCGGCCCAGCAGGAACGCCGCCATGGTCAGTGCCGACGGCGTCTTGTGCAGGCCGCTGAAGTGGTGCTCGGTGGTCCAGACACAGTCGAAGCCCAGCGCCTCGGCCTCCGTGGCGATGGCGACCGCCCTGGCCAGCGTCTCCGCCTCGGTGTGCTCCGCCGTGTGCTGAGCCTGCAGCACGACACTGAACCGAAGATCGCCGGTCATGGCCTCACGGTACTGCCGATCACCCCTCCCTGTTCAGCATGCGCACCGTGGCCAGCCCCAGCCCGATGATCACGTAGCAGCCGGCGCGTAACAGCGGCCCGCCGGTTCCGTCCAGCGTCAGTGGATCTCGCAGCAGATCGGCCGCCATGGACATCCAGCCTGTGGTCAGCAGCATGGGGTGCAGCCAGTCCAGGGCGGAGATGTTGGACAGCACGGTGAACACGATCAACATGCCCAGCGTGCCCGCCATGACCACCAGTGGATGATCGGTGCTCGCCGAGATCGCCAGCGCCACCGCGCCGACGGCCGCCAGCTGCGTGAAGATCAGCACCATCGCGAGCAGCACCCGGCCCATCCCGTCCACAAAGGACAGGGTGGTGCCGGACAGGGTGATCAACCCGTTGCCGCCCAGGAAGATCCAGCCGCTGAGCACGCCGAACACCAGCAGCACGGACAACCCGACCGCGATGACCGCGGCCACCCCGATCGCCTTCATCGCGACCAGGCGGATCCGGCCGACGGGGGCCAGCAGCAGCCCGCGCAGCGAACCGTGGTTGGCCTCCCCGGCGATGGCATCCGCCGCGGCCATGGAGACGGTGAGCGGCAACAGCAACGGCAGCGCCACCATCAGGGCTGCCAGGGGTAACAGCAGTCCGTTGCCGCTGAGCATGTCGAATAGCGGCGGCCCGCCACCGCTGTCCCCGCCCGCGGCCCAGATGCCGACCCCGATCAGCACCGGCACCAGGGCCAGCACGGCCAGCGCCACGATGGTGCGTGGCCTGCGCAGCAGTAACCGGATCTCCGAGGCGAGCAGCCGGCCGAACGGCGCGGTCCGTGGCTGCAGTGATGGCGCTCCGTCGAGGGTTATCGCGGTCATCCCCGCTCCTCCTCCGTCAGTGTGGCGAACAGTTCCTCCAGGCCACCGCGGCGCCGGGTGGCCTCGTGGACCGGCACTCCGCCCAGCACCAGTTGCCGGATCAGCTCGGCGGAATCCCGGTCGCCCAGCTCCACCCGCAGGCCCTCCGGGATGGGCTGTGCGGCGAACCCGTTGTCCCGTAAGACCGCTGCCGCGGCCGCTGTGTCCGATGTGGACACGTCCACGGTGGACGATCCGTCGGACAGCAGCTCGCGCAACGGACCCTGAGCGACGACGACGCCCTTGTTCATCACCGCGACGTGGGTGCAGGTCGCCTCGATCTCGGCCAGTAGGTGGGAGGACACGATCACCGTGGTGCCCGCCGCCCGCAGGCCACCGATGACCTGGCGGATCTCCCGGGTCCCCGCCGGGTCCAGTCCGTTGGTCGGCTCGTCCAGCACCACGAGCCGGCGGGGTACCAGCAGAGCCGCGGCCAGCCCCAGCCGCTGCTTCATGCCGAGCGAGTAGCCCTTGTACGCCCGGTTCGCCGCGTCGGACAGGCCGACCCGGTCGAGTGCCTCGGACACGGCCCGGTCCGCATCCCTGCTGTTCAGCAGTGGTTCGGCGGCGGCCAGCCGGAACAGGTTCCCCCGGCCGGACAGATACGGATGGAAACCGGGGCCTTCGACCAGCGCGCCCACCTCGGGCAGTACCCGGCTCGCCGCCTCGGGCATCCGGTGACCGAACAGCTCCACGTGACCCGCCGTCGGAGCTGTCAGCCCGAGCAGCATGCGGATCGTCGTGGTCTTGCCCGATCCGTTGGGGCCGAGCAGCCCCAGTACGGCGCCGTCGGGCACCGCCAGGTTGACGTCGTCCACCGCGACGGTGCCGCGGAAGACCTTGCGCAGTCCTTCGGTGCGGGCGGCCAGGCCGGGGGCGGCCGGTGTGGCCGCCCCCGCCGGTTCCCGCACGATGGCGGTTACCGTCACTTGCCCTCCTGTAGTGCCTCGACGAGGACCTGATGCGGCACCAGGCCGACGGCCACCCGGCCGTCCGAGGTGAGCAGGGCGGTGCCGATGGGCAGCGAGTACTCCCAGCCGTCGCCCCACGCGCCGTTCACCGGCTTACCGAACCGCTTCGCCAGTGCCCGCGGGTCCTGCGCACCCTGGGTCTGGTCGGTGGTCGCCGCGGGCAGGTCGACCTTGGTGACCAGCACCCGCTCCCAGCCCTTACCGATGACCTTGGAGTCGTGCTCCTTGGCCATGTCCGGCAGCGTGGGCAGCAGCTCGGCGGGCTTGTGCTGCTTGTCCGCACCCGTCTCCACCTTGGTGCCGGCGGGCGGGGTGAACTGGAACAGCCGGGCCTCCGGCTTGCTGAAGTCCAGCGAGCTGAAGCCGGCCTGGAACACCGGGTCGGCCGAGCCGTTGGCCAGCACGCTGACCTGCACCGGGATCCGGTGTGCGGCATCGACCGCGACCCGCACCTGACGCAGTAGCGTGCGCTCGTCCGGCTTGGGTGTCAGCACCAGCGTGTACACCGGCTGGCCGGCGACCGTGGCGGTGCCGTCCACCGAGAGATCGCTGTCCGCCCGCACGGCGCCTACCAGCTGTTTCGCCACCTCGGCGGGGTTCTCCCCGGCGCTCTCCTTCTTCCCGTCCGGTCCCCGCTCCGCCTTGTGCGCGGTGCGGCTCGACGAGTCGTAGGACCACACCGTGTCGCCGTCGTTCACCACGGTCTGCTCGCTGTTCGGCTTGACCAGCGACAGCCGGAACCGGTGCTCTCCGTCCGACCAGACCCGGGCCTTGGTGTTCTCGCCGAGCATCGGGCCGGACGGGATCGAGGGCAGGTTCAGCTTGTTGGTCACCTCGAAGGTGCCCGCCATCGCGGGCGGGGTCACGGTCAGCACCGACTGCACCAGGTCTTCGGCTGACACCTGCGGCAGCGTCGGCGCCGCGCCCGCCACGGGTGGCAGTGCCAGCGCCGCCAGCCCGAGCGCCCCGACGAGGGTGCCCGCCGTGGCCGCGATGGTCGCCTTCTTGCGGTCCATGTTCTCCTCCAGCTCGGGGTGGTCGTACCCCGATGCCATCGACGATGCCGGGCGTTCGCTGAGAGACCACTGAGAACGGCGTCGGCGACCGGAAAACCTGCGGCATGCTGGGGTCGTGAAACCACGGGTGCTGGTGGTCGATGACGAGCAGGGGATACGCCGCGGGCTGGAACGCGGCCTGGCCGGCGAGGGGATGGAGGTGGTCGGTGTCGGTGATGGGGTGACCGCGTTACGCGCGGCGAGGACCGGGACCTTCGACGCCCTCGTGCTGGACGTCATGCTGCCCGGGTTGTCCGGCTATGAGGTGCTCAAGCAGATGCGCGCCGCCGGGGTGTGGACCCCGGTGGTGATGCTGTCCGCCAAGGACACCGACGAGGAGCAGGCGGACGGGCTGGACCTGGGAGCGGATGGCTATGTGACCAAGCCGTTCGCCTTCGTGGTGCTGGTGGCGCAGCTGAAGGCGGCGCTGCGGCGCGGTGAGACGAACCGGGGGCCGATCCGGGTGGGTGGCCTGGTGATCGACCGGGCCAAACATGCGGTGAGCTGGGAAGATCGTCCGATGGAGCTGTCACCCCGGGAGTTCGATGTGCTGGCCGCGCTGGCCGGCCGGGCGGGCAGCCTGGTGCGGAAGAAGGAGCTGCTGGTGGAAGTGTGGGGTGATGAGGAGGTCACCAGCAACACCGTCGAGCAGTACGTCGGCTATGTGCGGCGCAAGCTGGTGGCCGCCGGGGCCGACGGCCTGCTGCAGACCGTGCGCGGGCACGGTTATCTGGTCGACGTGCCGTGATCGGTCGCTGGTGGCACCGGTTGCGGGTGCAGACCCGGATCGCGGTGCTGGCCGCCGGGATCGGCATCGTGCTGCTGGCGTTGTTCGGCGGCCTGGGCGCGGTGGCCATCGGGCGGCTGGCCCAGCTGTCGGCGGACAGTGCCCTGCAGACGCAGCTGACCACCGTGCGGGACCAGGTGGCCGCTGGCAAGGCGCCGCAGTCCAACGACGCCCGGATCGGCATCCGGCTGCTGGACACCGCGGGCACGCCGCAGGACGACCGGCCCGGGCTCGAACTGACCGCCGGACAGCTGGACGCGCTGCGCCGGGGAGATGTCGTC
Organism: Pseudonocardiaceae bacterium YIM PH 21723; assembly: GCA_003600225.1. GTDB lineage: Bacteria > Actinomycetota > Actinomycetes > Mycobacteriales > Pseudonocardiaceae > QZFT01. The sequence continues at coordinate 37,442 of QZFT01000067.1, read as the reverse complement.
CAGCGCAGGCAGGACCGGCTGCTGGCGTCGGTGATCACCGCGCCGGACGGCCGTCCCCGGCTGGTCGTCGCGGTGGGCGCGTTCGGCGACTACGACCAGACGCCACAGCGGATCACCCGCATCCTCGGGGTCGCGGTGATCATCGGCTCGATGGTGCTGGTCGGCGGGGCCTACCTGGCGGCATGGGCGGCGCTGCAACCGGTGCGTGCGCTGCGCACCGCGGCCGTCGGGCTGCCCGCGGGGGAGCGGCTGCCGGTGTCGCCGGCCAAGGACGAGCTCCGGGAACTGGCCGAATCGCTGAACGCGCTGCTGGCCCGCCGGGACGCGGCCCACGAGCGGCTGCGCCGGTTCACCGGCGACGCCGCGCACGAACTGCGGTCCCCGGTGTCCGCGATCCGGGTGCAGGCCGATGTGGCGCTGGCCCATCCGGGCTCGGCCCCGCCGCAGGAGGTGTTCGCCGAGATCGCCGCGGAGGCCCAGCGGCTGTCCGGGCTGGTGGACGATCTGTTGCTGCTGGCCAAGGCCGATGCCGACCGGCTCGGCACGGCGGAACCGGTGGACCTCACTGCCGCGGCCCGGCTGGCGGTGGAGCGGGCAACCCGGCCGGTATTGTTGCAGGCCACGGTGCCGGTGACGGTGCTGGCCACGCCGACGGAGGTGGCGCTGGTGCTGGACAACCTGCTGCGCAACGCCGCCCGGTACGCCCGGTCGGTCATCCGGATCACGGTGACCCCGTTACCGGGCCAGGTCCGGCTGCTGGTGGACGACGACGGCCCCGGGATCCCGGAGGCCGATCGGGAGCGGGTGTTCGACCGGTACTATCGGGTGGACGACGCCCGTGGCCGCGAGTCCGGTGGTTCCGGGCTCGGGCTGGCGCTGGTCGACGAACTCGTGCGTGGCCGGGGTGGCCGGGTGTACGCGTTGCCGTCCCCGGACGGCGGTGCCCGGCTGGAGGTCCGCTGGCTTAGTGCCTGACCAGGCAGAACGGGTGAGCGGCCGGGTCACGGAAGACTCGCCAGCTGTGTGTGGCGTCCACGAGCGCGCCGCCGAGGTCCAGTACCGCCCGCTGCGCCTGGTCCAGGTCGGCCACCTCGAGATCGAGGTGGAACTGCTGATCGGTCCGGCGTGGTGGCCGGTGATCGGCCACCCGCTGGAAGGCGAGCACCTGGCCGCCGGGAACGTGCAGCGTGGCCCAGTCGTCATCCACGGACCACCGGGAATCCGGCCGGTTGATCTCGCCGCCGAGCAGGCCCTGGTAGAAGCCGGCGAGCACGCTGACATCCGGACAGTCCAGCACGACGCACTGCAGGATCGCGATCATGAAACCCAGCGTAGGCAGGCGTGAGCCCGGTACTAGAATCCGCCAGATGAGTGAGGCGGTCGTGGTGTCCGTTGCCCTGGTCCATGAGGGGCTGCTGCTCGCCGCCCAGCGCTCCGAGCCGCCGTCGATGGCCGGCAAGTGGGAGTTGCCAGGCGGCAAGGTCGAGCAGGGCGAGTCCGATGCGGACGCGCTGGCCAGGGAATGCCTGGAGGAACTCGGTGCCACGGTGCTGGTCGGCGAGAAGGTGGGGCCCGATCTGCCGCTGAACCCGCCGTGGGTGCTGCGGACCTATGCGGGTTCCCTCACACCCGGCTCCGCCGCCCCGCAGGCCTTGGAGCACCTCGCGCTGCGCTGGCTCTCCGCCGACGAGCTGGACGACGTGGACTGGCTGGACGCCGACTGGGCGCTGCTGCCGGACCTGCGCAAGCTGCTCAACTCGCCGTCGCGTCCCACACGATGACGTGAATGACGAAGGCGTGGTCGTCCCGGGATCGCCGAATATCTCCGTATGCCGGATGCCCGTCCGAGGTGACGAAGCAGAATTGGCTGGATTCCCCGGCGAACGAGTACGGGGATTTCTCCAGATCGCCCTTGCAGGTGAAATAGGCCTTCGATAGTGCACCGCCGGAATAGCTGAACACATTGGGTGCCCGCACCACGTCGACCCGGTCGGACATCACCTGGCCCCAGTCGTGGAAGAAGTCCAGCTTCCCGGTGGCTCCGTCGGGTGCGTCCACCGCCTGCGAGGCCTTGCTGTCCACGTCGATCGCCATCTTGCGGGGCAGCACGAAGTCGGTGTCGACCAGCGTCCGTGGAGCGGTCGATCCGGAGACCGCCGTCGCGGCCTCGGTTGTGCTGTTCGTCGAGGTGGCAGGGGTGCTGGGTGCAGCGACGGCAGGTGCGGATGGGGTGATCCAGTGATCGACCCGGACCGCGATCGTCCCGCCGAGGACCAGGCAGCCGAGGCTTAGCAGGGTCACCGCCAGCCGGAGGTTGCGCCGCCGCAGGAGGGCAGCTGCCACCAGCGCCACGGCGATGATCGACAGTGCCAGGAACAGGGTGTCCGCCCTGACCCAGCTCACCACGGCGCTGACCACTCCGAGAATGTTCGCCGCGATACCGATGAGCACCAGTAACCTGGTATTCGGATTGAGGGAATCCATGAAATTCCGCCGCCCTGGAATAGGTAGCCCACATACGGCGATTCGCCGGTGGAAATGCAGCGACCGATTCTGGTGGGACGGCGGGCGGGCGGCCAAGGGCGGTGACCCGCTTGTGCTGAAAGCTTGACCGGAGGAGAGTTACTTCTTGCCCTTCTCCTTGGCCTTCTGGGCCAGTAAGTAGGCGACGGGGCAGCGTTTGCAGCGAGGTTTCGAGCGACAACACTTCTTCTTCAGCTTGACCTTGCCCACAGCGTTCCCTCCGTTCAGCACCCCGTAATGCACAATAGGTTAGGCTTGCCTCTGCCTGATGTGTCGCTGAGCACAAGATGCGAACAGGTAATCTGTCTGCGGCCGACGATGGCCGTACCCGCCCATGATGGGCCCCCGCTGGCGCGCTTTCGTGAACCCTGCGTCCGCACACCCCTTCGCTCAACCCAGGAGCTCCACCGTGTCTGGCACCACCACCGCCCAGGTCTCCCAGCGCACTGACCTGCGCAATGTGGCCATTGTCGCGCACGTCGACCACGGAAAGACCACCCTCGTCGACGCCATGCTCCGCCAGTCCGGTGCCTTTGAGGCCCGAGCTGAGCTGGTCGACCGGGTCATGGACTCCGGCGAGCTCGAGCGGGAAAAGGGCATCACCATTCTCGCGAAGAACACCGCGATCTCGCGCAAGACCGAGGACGGCGTCGTCACGATCAACGTGATCGACACCCCCGGTCACGCCGACTTCGGCGGTGAGGTCGAGCGTGGCCTCGCCATGGTCGACGGTGTCGCTCTGCTGGTCGACGCGTCCGAAGGCCCGCTGCCGCAGACCCGCTTCGTGCTGCGCAAGGCCCTGGCCGCCGGAAAGCCCGTCATCCTCGTGGTCAACAAGACCGACCGCCCCGACGCCCGGATCTCCGAGGTCGTCGAGGAGGCCCACGATCTGCTGCTCGACCTGGCCGCCGAGGTCGGCGCCGAGGATTCCGCACTGGACATCCCGGTCGTCTACGCCTCCGCGCGTGCCGGTCGCGCCAGCCTGAACCAGCCCGAGGACGGCGGCCTGCCGGACAACGAGGACCTCACCCCGCTGTTCGACGTGCTGCTGAACCACATCCCGGCGCCGGTCGCCGACCCCGACGCCCCGCTGCAGGCGCTGGTCACCAACCTCGACGCCTCCGCCTTCCTCGGCCGTATCGCGCTGATCCGCATCCACGCGGGCCGGCTGCGCAAGGGCCAGCAGGTCGCCTGGATGCGCGAGGACGGCACCGTCTCCCGCGTGAAGATCACCGAGCTGCTGGTCACCGAGGCACTCACCCGGGTGCCGGCCGAAGAGGCCTCCGCCGGTGAACTGGTGGCCATCGCCGGTATCCCGGACATCACCATCGGCGACACCCTGGCCGACGCGGACAGCCCGGTCGCGCTGCCCCGGATCACCGTGGACGAGCCCGCCATCTCCATGACCATCGGCGTGAACACCTCGCCGCTGGTCGGCAGGGGCGGCGGCAAGCTGCTGACCGCTCGCCAGGTGAAGGACCGCCTGGACCGCGAGCTGATCGGTAACGTCTCCGTCCGCGTGCTGCCCACCGAGCGTCCCGACGCCTGGGAGGTGCAGGGCCGTGGCGAACTGGCCCTGGCGATCCTGGTCGAGCAGATGCGCCGTGAGGGCTTCGAGCTGACCGTCGGCAAGCCCGAGGTGGTCGTCCGGACGATCGACGGCAAGAAGCACGAGCCGTTCGAGGACCTGACCATCGACGTGCCGGAGGAGTTCCTGGGTGCCTGCACCCAGCTGCTCGCCAACCGCAAGGGTCAGATGAAGGAGATGAGCGGGCACGGCACCGGCCGCATCCGCCTCGAGTACACGATCCCGGCCCGTGGCCTGATCGGCTTCCGTACCGAGTTCCTCACCGAGACCCGCGGTACCGGCATCGCGAACCACATCTTCGCCGGATACCAGCCGTGGGTCGGCGAGCTGCGCACCCGGCACCAGGGTTCCCTGGTGGCGGACCGCTCCGGCCCGGTGACCGCGTACGCGCTGATCCAGCTGGCCGACCGGGGCACCTTCTTCGTCGAGCCCACCCTGGAGGTCTACCAGGGCATGGTCGTCGGCGAGAACCCGCGCGCCGAGGACATGGACGTCAACGTCTGCCGGGAGAAGAAGCTCACCAACATGCGCGCCTCCACCAGCGACGCGACCGAGACGCTGGCCCGTCCGCGCAACCTGAGCCTGGAGGAGGCGCTGGAGTTCTGTGCCTCCGACGAGTGCGTCGAGGTGACCCCGAACACCGTCCGGGTGCGCAAGCTCATCCTGGACTCCAACCTGCGGGCCCGTGCCCGGTCGCGGGACAAGGTCCAGTAGGCAACCGCTCTGCGGGCCTACGCGTCTCTTCAGTACGCTCCGGCCCACCAGGGGCGGCGTTCGCGAAGAGGAGTGAGTTACGTAATGCGCAAGGTGTTGTTGCTGGCGCTCGTACTCACCCTCGCCACCGCGTGCACCAACGCGCCGCCGCCCCAGGTGGTGCCGCCGGAGCAGGTCCCGACCACCACCAAGAAGCCGTCGAACCTCAAAGAGATCACGGTCGGCATGGACACGGCGGTCGGTGGCCTCAACCCGCACCGGCTCGCCGACAACTCGATGGGCACGCGGGCCCTCGCCAGCCTGGTACTGCCGTCGGTGTTCCGCACCGGACCCGATGGCGTGCCCCGGCTGGACCCGGCCGTGGCGACATCCGCGCAGGTCACCGGCAGTGGTCCGTTCCAGGTGACCTACACGTTGCGGCGGGAGGCGACCTGGCAGGACGGTGCACCGATCGCCGCCGAGGACTTCGTCTACCTGGCCAAGGTGCTCAGCGCGGAGCCGGGCGTGATCGACCCGGCCGGCTACCGGTTGATCTCCGGGATCGACTCGCGGGACGGTGGCAAGACGGTCATCGTCAACTTCAGCCAGCCCTATCCCGGCTGGCGGTCGCTGTTCACCGACCTGCTGCCCGCGCACCTGCTCAAGGACGCGCCCGGCGGCTGGAGCGGCTCGTTCAACGACACCTATCCGACCTCCGGTGGCCAGTTCTCGCTGAAGAACATCGACCGCGAGCGTGGCGAGATCGTGCTGGAACGCAACGACCGCTACTGGGACACCTCGGCCGGACCCGATCGCATCCTGCTGCGCAGGTCGGACCCCGCCGGAGTGGTCAGCGCGCTGCGCAACAAGGACACCCAGCTCGCCGTGCTCCGGTCCACGCCCGCCACCGCGGCCCTGCTCGGACCGCTGGCCGACACCGTCTCCACCGTGACCGTGCCCGCTCCGGTCACCGCCCAGCTGCTGCTGCGCCCGGCCAGCCCGCAGCTGACCGATGTGCGGGTGCGCAACGCCATCGCCGCGCTGCTGGACCGCAATGCGCTGATCAACGTGGGTACCGAGGGGAACCTGGCGAACGCGGTGAAGGCCGACGCCCAGTTCCTGGCGCCCAAGCAGCCCGGGTACGGCCCCACCATCCCGGCCGGCCCGCCCGCCACCCCGGACCCCGCGCACGCCGCCGGATTGCTCACCGAGGCCGGATACCAGCAGGTCGCCGGTGTCTGGACGAAGGCGGGCAAGCCGTTGTCCCTGGTGATCGCCGCTCCCGCGGGTCAGGAGCAGTTCAAGGCGATCGCGGACAACGCCCAGCAGCAGCTCAGCGCCGCGGGTGTCCCGGCGAAGGTGGTCACCCCGAACGCGAGCGAACTGTTCGGCACCCAGCTGGTCGCCACCGGGGACTCGGCGAGCGATGCCGCCGCCGTGATCGACCTCGCGGTCGTCGGGGCTCCGGTCTCCGCCGACCCGGCCACCGGCCTCGCCTCCTGGTACGGCTGCCGCACGCCGATCGGTGGCGGCAAGAAGGAGCTGGGACCGCCCAACCTGGCCAGGTTCTGCGACCCCGCACTGCAGGGCAGCTTCGACGCCGCGCTCACCGGCGCGCAGCCGCTGTCCGAGACCCTCTCGGCCACCGAGGCCGGGCTGTGGGGGCAGTGGGTGGTCATCCCGTTGTTCCAGCTCTCCGACACCCTCGTGGTCCGTCCGGAGATGGCGGGCGTCGAGGCCGGGCCGCTGCTGTCCGGCCCGTTCGCGGCCGCTGCGGGCTGGCTGCGCAAGAGTTGATCGCGTTCTAACACGGGTTCCGCAACCGGACGCAGACCGGGGGTGGCCGAGCGCAGGTGAAACCCGGCGTCTTAGGCTGATCGAGTGGCATTGACCGCACCGCTCCGGCTGCTTCTGGTACACGCGCACCCGGACGACGAATCGATCTGGACCGGCGGCACGATCGCGCGCTACGCCGCCGCCGGCGCACACGTCTCCGTGGTGACCTGCACGCTCGGCGAAGAAGGCGAGATCATCCCGGACGGACTGCGTGGGCTGGCGGTCGATCAGGCCGACCAGCTCGGCGGATACCGGCTCGGTGAGCTGCGTTCCGCCTGCATGGCACTGGGGGTCACCGAGCACCGCTACCTGGGTGGCATCGGCCGCTGGCGGGACTCCGGCATGGTCGACACGGCGGCCAACGCGAACCCGCGCGCGTTCATCGCCGGCGACCTCGCCGAGCAGACGGATCAGCTGTCCGCGCTGCTCAGCGAGCTGAAACCCAATGTGGTGATCACCTACGGCCCCGACGGCGGCTACGGGCATCCCGATCACATCCGGGCCCACCAGGTCACCCTGGCCGCCGTGGCGGCCGTGGGCGGGGTGGACCGCGTCTACTACACGGTGAACTCCCGGACGACCGTCGACTCCGGCGTGGCCGAACTGGCGACCCTGCCCGGGCAGCCCTTCCAGGTCCCCGCTCCGGGTGAACTGACCGCGGTGCCCGACGAACAGGTCACCACCGTGATCGACATCACCGGGCACCTGCCCGCGAAGCTCACCGCGCTGCGGGCGCACGCTACGCAGATCTCCGTGTGGCGCAGCGTCGACGGGGTGCCGGTGCTGGCGCTGTCCAACGGCATCGCCCAGCCGGTTCCCGGAGTGGAGCACTTCACCCTCGTGCAGGGAGATCCGCAGGGCACCGCGCGGGATCTGTTCGGTGTGACCGGGTGATGGGTCGGCTGGTCTTCGCCTTCCTGCTGCTGGACGCGGCGCTGCTGGCGATCATCGAGCTGATGTTCCTGCCGATGTACGTCGGGTCGGTGCCGGCGCCGTTCTCGTTGCTGCTGGCCGCCGTCACCACCCCGTGGCTCGTGCGATCGGCCGGACGGATCTACCCGGTGGTGCGGCTCGCCGCGCTACCGTTGGTGGTGTGGGCGGTGACCTTGTTCGCGCTCGGCCTGCTGGGTCCCGGCGGTGATCTGCTGTTGATCACGTCGGATTGGCGTTCTTTGGCACTGCCGCTCTGCGGGATGCTCCCGGCTGCCTTCGTGCTGGGTGGCATTCCGCCGGTAAAACCTTCGGTTGATTGACCGTACAAGTGGAAAATCGCAGGTCAGGTTAGCCTTACCTGACTAAATTGATGGCGTGAACTAGGGCACCTCGTGTGTGGAGCTCTAAGCAACAAGTCATAATTGGGGGTGCCGTGACGAACAGAACTTCCGCGCTGACCGTCGTGGCTGAGATCGAGAAGAAACCGGGAGAGTCGCCGTGACCTATGTGATCGCCGAACCGTGCGTCGATGTCTTGGACAAGGCATGTATCGAGGAATGCCCCGTCGACTGCATCTACGAGGGCGACCGCATGCTCTACATCCACCCCGACGAGTGCGTGGACTGCGGCGCGTGTGAACCGGTGTGTCCGGTAGAGGCCATTTACTACGAGGACGACGTTCCGGACCAGTGGGGCGACTACACCAAGGCCAACGTGGACTTCTTCAACGAGCTGGGTTCGCCCGGCGGCGCGTCGAAGACCGGCAAGGTGCCGCACGACCCCGACTTCATCAAGCAGCTGCCGCCGCAGGGCGAGTAAGTGATTCAGCTTCCCGACTTTCCGTGGGACCTGCTCGCCGAGCATGCCGATGCCGCCCGGGCACATCCGGGCGGCATTGTCGATCTCTCGGTGGGGACTCCGGTCGATCCGGTCGCCGAGCAGTTGCAGCACGCGCTGTCCTCGGTCGCCGACATCCCCGGTTACCCGACCACCCATGGCACACCCGCGCTGCGGCTGGCCGTGCGGGACTCGCTGGTGCGTCGTTATGGCGCCACCGAGCTGCCCGAGTCGGCGATCCTGCCCACCATCGGTTCCAAGGAGCTGGTGGCCTGGCTGCCGACCCTCCTCGGGCTGGGCGCCGGCGATGTGGTGGCGATTCCCGAGCTGTCCTATCCGACCTACGAGGTCGGTGCCCGGCTGGCCGGTGCCGAGGTGGTCCGCCTCGCCGACGGTGAGGCTCCGCCCGCAGGCGCCAAGCTGGTGTGGCTGAACTCCCCGGCGAACCCGACCGGACGGGTGCTCCCCGCCGCCGAGCTGGCCGCTGCGGTGGCCGCGGCCCGCGCGGTGGGTGCCGTGGTGGCCTCCGACGAGTGCTACCTGTCGCTGGACTATGAGGCCGTACCGACCTCGGTGCTGCATCCCGGGGTACACGGCGGTGATCTGACCGGCCTGCTCGCCGTGCACTCGCTGTCCAAGTCGGCCAGCCTGGCCGGCTATCGGGCCGGGTTCGTGGCCGGTGACCCGGCGTTGATCGCGTCGCTGCTGCACGTACGCAAGCACGCGGGCATGATCGTGCCCCGTCCGGTGCAGGAGGCGATCACCGTCGCCGCCGCCGAGGACAAGATCGTGGCGGAGCGCCGCGAGGTCTACACCCGTCGCCGCGCCGCGTTGAAGCCCGCGCTGGAAGGTTCCGGGTTCCGGATCGAGCACTCGCAGGCGGGCCTGTACCTGTGGGCCACCCGGGACGAGGACGCCTGGGAGACCGTGTCCTGGCTGTCCTCACTGGGCATCCTGGCCGCTCCGGGCACCTTTTACGGCCCGGCCGGTTCACGGCACGTCCGCCTCGCGCTGACCGCGACCGACGAGCGGATCGCCGCCGCGATCTACCGGCTGACCGCGACTCGCTAGCTGCGGTTCGCCGGGTTGTCCACAGCCCGGCGAACCATCCACAACCGGCGCCTATCCGGCTTGATCAACTGGTAGATTCGGTAGGTTGGTGATGGTCAGCCCCCTGGGTGGGCGGGGCCTGATCCGGGGGAGTCGATCTAGCGGTCGAAGAGGGCTTCGGCGCGGGATTCGAGGTGTTCCCAGGCGGGCCACCAGAGTTCGCGGAGCTCGGCCCGGCGGGCCACCTCGCGTTCCACCAGCCGGCCGGCGACGAAGACGATGTCCCAGTCGATCGCGTCGCCCTGGGCGTCCAGCAGCGCCCGTACCCGCTCGTCGGCCACGTGCGCGTCCTGGTGATCGCCCAGCACGTCCTGGAACGCGGTCGTCGCCTTGAGCAGCCTGCGCACCGGCTTGCCGAGCGCCGGCTCCACCAGTTCCGCCGTGTAGCGGACCCGCTTGCCGCGGATGCGCAACGCGTGCAGCTCGTCGTCCGGCGGGTTCTCGCCCGCCCGGCGCACATCGCGGCGCAGCTTGCGGAACTCCTTGTGCACCAGGTCGATCAGCGCGGGCGGATCATCCACATCGGACGTCGGCAACTCGTGCTGCACCGACTCGGCGATGGTGACCAGCAGGCCGCGGAAGCGCTCGGAGTCCAGCGCGGCGAGCATGTCCTCCCTGGCCGCCTCGCGCTCGTCCACCAGGCCCTGGACCAGGGTGTCCACCGCCCCGCGTTCGTCCTCGGGGAACGTCTCCGCCTCGGTGTACAGCCGTTCGAGGAGCACATCCAGGTCACGCACCGGGCCCAGTGCCCGGCCCAGCCAGCCGAGTTCGGCACGCAACGCGTCGGCCCACTGGGCCTCCAGCATCGGGCGGGCCGCCTTGAGCACCGCGCGCATCCGGCGCACCGAGGTACGCATCTGGTGCACGCCCTCGGGATCCTCACCCACCCGGGCGATTTCCGTGTGCTCGACCAGTGATCGCAGCCGGACGTCGAGGGCCACCCGCACATGGTGGGTGATCGGGTCCTTGGACTTGGCGGTCAACGGCTCATCATCGAGCCCGAGCAGCGCCGGGGCGCTGCTCGGCGCTGCTGTCGGACTCATCTTCCAGATATTAGGTGCTCAGTCGTTGGCGTGCAGTGCTGCATTCAGCTCAACGCCGGTGCCTTTACGTGCGACGACCTCGACCGCGCCGGTGGTCGAATTGCGCCGGAACAGCAGCCCGGACCGGCCACTGAGGTCGCGTGCCTTGACCACCTGGCCGTCGGCGACGGTGACCTTGGTGCCGGAGGTGACGTACAGGCCGGCCTCCACCACGCAGTCGTCGCCCAGCGAGATGCCGATGCCCGCGTTCGCGCCCAGCAGGCAGCGCTCGCCGATGCTGATCGTCTCCTTGCCGCCGCCGGACAGCGTGCCCATGATCGAGGCGCCGCCGCCGACATCGGAGCCGTCGCCGACCACGACGCCCGCGCTGATCCGGCCCTCCACCATGGAGTTGCCCAGCGTGCCGGCGTTGAAGTTCACGAAGCCCTCGTGCATCACGGTGGTGCCCGCGGCCAGGTGCGCGCCGAGGCGGACCCGGTCGGCGTCGGCGATCCGCACGCCGGTGGGCAGCACGTAGTCGACCAGCCGCGGGAACTTGTCCACGCCGTACACGGCCACCGGGCCCCGGGCCCGCAGCCGCAGCCGGGTCGCCTCGAAGCCGTCCACCGCGCACGGGCCGTGGCTGGTCCACACGACGTTGGCCAGCAGGCCGAAGATGCCGTCCAGGTTGCAGCCGTGCGGCTGGATCAGCCGGTGGGACAGCAGGTGCAGCCGCAGCCAGACGTCGTGCGCGTCTTTCGGCGGGTCGATCAGCCGGGCGATCGAGGTGCGTACCGGGACCACCTCGACGCCACGGGCCTCATCCGGGCCGAACACGGCGCCGCCGAGCTCGGCGGAGGCCTCCTGGGCGGTCAGCCGCTGGGTGCCGGCCTCAGCGGATTCGGTGAGTTCGGGCTGCGGGAACCAGGTGTCGAGCACCGCGCCCTTCGCGTCGATGGTGGCGATTCCGACGGCGGTCGCGCCGATCTGCTGCGGGTCAATAGTCACGGCAAAACCGTAACCCAACCTCAGATGAGAGCCGAGGCGAAGGAGGTCTGGATCGCGTTCAGCGCGGCCTCCGCATCGCGCAGGAACCGGCCGCAGTCCAGGGTGTGGTTGATCTCCTGGGCCTTGGCGAGGGAGTGCGCCAGCTGGGACCTGTCGTCACCGGGCACCGCCGGGGGCACGGGGTACGGCTGGGCGCAGTTCTTCGCGCCGAAGTCCCGGTGGCCGGCGTCGATGCTGTTCACCGCGTCCCAGACCTTGAGCCGGTAGGTGCCCGGCAGTTGCTGCTTGATCTGCGCGGCGAGCGTCGCCACCTCGGTCAGCCAGGCGGCGGACGTCGGCCGGTCGGCCAGTTCGAGCACCGCCGGATTCAGCTTCTGCGCGACCGGACGCAGGTTGACCTGCTCGTACCTCGGCATGTCGATGGCACGACCCTTGACCACGGCGGGCGAACATCCGGTGAGGCTCACGATCATCAGCAGGAACGCCGCTATTCGCATGCGGCATACCTTGGCAGACCCGGTAACGTCGGCGCTCGTGCGCCTCGACCTCACTGCTGACCCCATCGAACTGACCGCCGCGCTGGTGGATGTGCCCAGCGTCTCCGGTGACGAAACCGCCCTGGCCGACGCCGTGCAGGCGGCGCTCGCCGAGCAGGCGCCGCACTTCGAGCTGCACCGGCTGGGCAACAATGTGCTGGCCCGGACGAACCTGGGCCGCGAATCCCGGGTCATGCTGGCCGGTCACCTGGACACCGTGCCGATCGCGGACAACGTGCCGTCCAGCCGCAAGGGTGGCCTGTTGTACGGCTGCGGCACCTCGGACATGAAGGCCGGGGACGCGGTGTTCCTGCACCTGGCCGCCACGATCGCCGAGCCCGTGCACGACCTGACCCTGGTGTTCTACGACTGCGAGGAGATCGAGGCCGCACGCAACGGGCTCGGCTTCGTCGAGCGCGAGCTGCCGGAATGGCTCGCCGCCGACCTGGCGATCCTCGGTGAGCCGACCAACGGAGCGGTGGAGGCGGGCTGCCAGGGCACCCTGCGGTTCCAGCTGCGCTTCACCGGAACCCGGGCGCACTCGGCGCGGTCCTGGCTGGGCAGCAACGCGATCCACGCCGCGGCCGACGCGCTGGCCACGCTTCGTGACTATCAGGCCCGCACGGTGGACATCGACGGCTGCGTGTACCGCGAAGGTCTGCAGGCGGTGAAGGTCACCGGGGGAGTGGCGGGCAATGTGGTGCCCGACGAGGCGGTGCTGGAGGTCAACTTCCGGTTCGCCCCCGACCGCAGCCTGGCGCAGGCCCAGGACCACATCCGCGAGCTGTTCGCCGAGCCGGTCTTCACCGACGGCTCCCCGGGAGCGTTGCCGGGCCTGTCCGCGCCGGTCGTCCAGGACTTCATCCGGCTGACCGGCCAGGAACCGGTCGCCAAGTACGGCTGGACCGACGTCTCCCGGTTCTCCGCGCTCGGCATCCCGGCGCTCAACTTCGGGCCGGGCGACCCGAACATGGCCCACAAGCGGGACGAGTACGTCGACCCGGCGAAGATCACCGCGGGCACCGAGGTGCTGCGGGGGTTCCTCAGCCGCTAACCGGCGGAGAATTCCGGGTTCCGTCTTGATCACGCTGTCGCGGGATGCTGCAAATGGAGCAATGGCCTGCCCGTAGCCTGGAGCTATGAGTATCGAGAAGTCGCAATCCTCCACACCCCACGTGCAACGTGGGCCTGTCCTACTGCGCCGTGACCAGGCGGCGGAGAACACGAGCACCACCGATCAGCGGCTGCTCGACTCTCGTGGACCGTCCGACTGGGTGCACACCGACCCGTGGCGCGTCATGCGCATCCAGTCCGAGTTCGTCGAGGGCTTCGGCGCGTTGGCCGAGCTGCCCCGCGCGGTGACCGTGTTCGGTTCCGCGCGGACCAAGGAGGACCACCCCGAGTACGCGATCGGCCGGGAACTGGGAGCCGCGCTGGCGCGGGCCGGTTTCGCCGCGATCACCGGCGGTGGCCCCGGCGCCATGGAGGCGGTCAACCGCGGTGCCTCGGAAGCGGGCGGCATGTCCGTCGGCCTCGGCATCGAACTGCCGTTCGAGCAGGGGCTCAACCCGTGGGTGGACCTGGGGCTGAACTTCCGCTACTTCTTCGCCCGCAAGACCATGTTCGTGAAGTACTCGCAGGCGTTCATCTGCCTGCCCGGCGGCTTCGGCACCCTGGACGAGCTGTTCGAGGCGCTGACCCTGGTGCAGACCAAGAAGGTCACCAAGTTCCCGGTGGTGCTGTTCGGCACCGAGTACTGGCAGGGCCTGTACGACTGGATCGCGAACACCGTGCTGTCCAGCGGCAAGATCAGCGAGAAGGACGTCGGCCTGCTGCACCTGACGGATGACATCGACGACGCGATCGCCGTGGTCGAGAAGGCCTATCAGGCGTGGGAAGAAGCCCACTGAATGCTGAGCATGGTGGCCTTGTGCGCGTCAGACGCTCGCAAAGCCACCATGCTTGCATCCACTAGCCGATCGGCAGGACCGCGTACGACGGATCCTCGGCCGGCGAGCTGAAGGTGATCCGGCTACCGGGGACGTTCAGCGGGAAATAGATGAGGTCCATCGAGTCGACCACGAGGGTCAGCCGGTGGCCGCTGGCGAAGCCCTGGTTGATCGGCTCGAAGTTCAGGTCGATCGGTACCGGCGCACCCGGCGTCAGGTTCCGCACGGTGATCGGCTTGTAGGACAGCAGCTGGCTGATGCCCAGCGCGTTCGTGTCGTACAGGTAGCCGACCAGCTGCGCGGTCTTCGCGCTGGGCGTGATCGTGGTGTGCAGCTTGACCGGCCCGGTGAACTGGGTGGCCTCGCCGAACTTCTCGGTGGCCCACACGCCCGCGTTGAACCGGCTGGCCAGGGCCAGGTTGGTCGGCAGTTGCAGGCCGAACGGCTTGCCCAGGTTGCTGGCGACCGCGATACCGGCGAAGGCCGGCGTCTCGGTACCGGTGACGATCGTGTGCTTCCAGCCGGTCTGCGGCTCGGTGTCCAGGAATCCGGTGCGGTCCAGCGGCGGCTTGGTCACATCGCCCAGGTAGCGCTTCTGCCCGGCGGGCACCGCGGCGCTCCAGCTGGGGAAGGTGCGCCAGGCGCCGGGGCCGAAGGTGGGCTTGAGCCGGACCGGGTTCTCCCCGTCGATGCCGTTGTCCACGCCACGCAGGTAGTGGTCCATCCAGCGGGTCACCGAGTCCCAGGTCTCGTTCGGGATCCCGGCAAGGCCGCCGCCCTCGGGCATGGCGTGGTCGCCGGGCTGGAACTCCATCCGCTTGGGCACGGTGAGCTTCTCGTAGAAGTCCTTCGTGTACTGGCTGGGCGGGAAGATCGAGTCCGACCAGGCGTTGGCCAGCAGGATCGGCGCACCCTGCGCGTTGATCCGGTCGATGTACGTCGCCGGGGACCGCTTCTCCGGCTCGATCGGGTCCAGGATGCCGGACACGTTGCCCTTGGCGAACTCCAGCAGCGACTGATCCAGCTCCGGGCCGGCGCGGCCGACGGTGTGGCCGAGGAACTCCAGGGCCAGCGCCACCTGCATGGACAGCGTGCCGTTCGGCTCCAGCGCACCACGCAGGTCTGTCCAGCCGCTCATCGCGGCGACGGCCTTGACCCGCTTGTCGTGCGCGGCGCCGAGCAGGCTGAAGCCCGCGCCGTAGGAGATGCCGGCGAGGCCCACCTTGGACGCGTCGGCCGGGGTGTTGGCCAGCGCCCAGTCGATCACTGCGGACAGGTCCGCCATGTCCTTGGGGCCGCCGACGTCGATCCGCCCGGTGGAGGCGTACCAGCCACGCGGGTTGTACTGCACGACCACGTAACCGGAGCGGGCCAGCTTGGTGGACGGGACGAAGTACTCGTACTTGGGGGCCGACCAGCTCGCGGGCAGCACCAGCACCGGGTGCGGGCCGCCGGACTTCGGCGTCATCACGATCGAGTCCAGGGACACGCCCTCGGACCCGGGGATGCGCACGGACCGGGTCTCGTAGTCGGCGGAGGCCGACGCCGAGACGGCGGGTATAGCGAGCAGGGTAAGGCTGAGGGTGACTAACCAGAGCAAGGAGCGACGCACGGGGGCCTCCTGGCCAGGGAAAATGCCATCAGTTGCTACTGATGAGTAGCGTGAGCGCCGCCACAGTATTACACCCGCACGTGGAGCGTAAAAGAGGCACCCATTACGTAGCGCTGGGGTTCTACTCAGCGTGATGGCACGATGGGTTGATGCTGCCGCTCCGCATCCGAGGCAAGCTCCTGCCCGATGACCGCGCCCTGGTGATGGCCATCGTGAACCGCACCAGGGACTCCTTCTACGACCGCGGCGCCACCTGGCAGCAGGACAAGGCCATCGCCGCCGTGGACCGGGCAGTGGCCGAGGGTGCGGACATCGTGGACATCGGCGGGGTCAAGGCCGCGCCGCACGGCGAGCAGGTCGACGCCGCCGAGGAGATCCGCCGGGTCGTCGGGTTCATCGGCCTGGTCCGGGAGCGTCATCCGGACCTGGTGATCAGCGTGGACACCTGGCGGTCCGAGGTCGCCCGCGAGGCCTGCCTGGCCGGCGCGGACCTGATCAACGACACCTGGCAGGGCGCCGATCCCGGCCTGGGTGAGGTCGCCGCCGAGTTCGGCACCGGCATGGTCTGCTCGCACACCGGCGGCGTCACGCCCCGCACCCGGCCGTTCCGCGTCCGGTTCGAGGACGTGGTCGCCGACGTGATCGACCAGGTCACCGCCGAGGCCGAGCGCCTCGTCGGGCTCGGCGTGCCGCGCGAGGGAATCCTGGTGGATCCCACCCACGACTTCGGCAAGAACACCTGGCACGGCCTGGCGTTGCTACGCCGGCTGGACGAACTGGTGGCACGTGACTGGCCGGTGCTGATGGCACTGTCCAACAAGGACTTCATCGGCGAGACGCTGAACGCCGACCTCGACCACCGGGTGGACGGCACCCTGGCCGGCACCGCGGTCGCCGCCTGGACCGGTGCCCGGGTGTTCCGCTGCCACCAGGTCGCGCAGACCCGGCACGTGGTGGAGATGGTCGCCGCGATCGCCGGTACCCGCCCGCCCGCGGGCGTCGTGCGCGGACTGGCGTAAGGAGAACTCGTGCAGGAATCGGTAGAGCGGTGGTTCGCCACGCACACCTGGCAGAGCCCGTCGTGGACGGTCGCCTCGCTGGTGGCCGCCAAGGCGGGCCGGACGGTCAGCGTGGTGCTGCCCGCCCTCGACGAGGAACACACGGTGGGCGCCATCGTCACCGCCATCCGCCCGCTGGTCGCCGAGGGCCTGGTGGACGAGCTGGTGGTCATGGACTCCGGTTCGGTGGACCGGACCGTCGAGGTGGCCACGGCCGCCGGAGCCCGGGTGGTGCGCCGCGAGGACGTGCTGCCGGAGTGCCCGCCGCGACCCGGTAAGGGTGAGGTGCTGTGGCGGGCGTTGGCCGCGACCACCGGCGACCTGATCGTCTACGTGGACTCCGACCTGGTCGACTTCGACGCGGGATTCGTACCTTCCCTGCTCGGGCCGCTGCTTGTTTCGGATGGCGTGGAGCTGGTGAAGGGCTGCTACCGCCGCCCGCTGCGCATCGGCGAGCAGGACAGCGATACCGGCGGTGGCCGGGTGACCGAGCTGCTGGCCCGCCCGCTGCTGAACGCCTTGCGCCCGGAACTGGCGGGCATCGTGCAGCCGCTCGGCGGTGAGTACGCGGCCACCCGGCGGCTGCTGGAGTCCGTCCCGTTCGCCGGCGGTTACGGCGTGGAGATCGGGCTGCTGCTGGACGTGCACTCGGCCTACGGCCTGAATGCCATTGCGCAGGTCAACCTGGGAGTGCGCAAACACCGCAACCGGGATCTGTCCCGGCTGGGCGTGATGGCCGGGCAGATCCTGAACACCCTGCTGGACCGCTGTGGCATCGACAGCGCGCCTCAGCTGACCCAGTTCACCCAGGTAGGTGGCGAGTGGCTGCCGGTGACCAGCACGCCGCCGGTCCCCGACCGCCCGGCGATGCGCACCGTGCGGCGTTGAGGTCTGTTACTTCTGGATCTTTGTCGAAGGATGGCTTTGGAGGGGAGACGGGCTGGGGGTTGCGTCTTTCCTGCCTGTCTGCTTGTTGGGTGGGGGCACGCCATTGTGGTTGGTCGGGGCCGCTGCGCGGGCTGACGGTGATCCTCGGTTCGGCCGAGCGCCCTAGATGACGCTTTCAGCGCGCCCAGCGGCCCAAACTCCGCGTTGATCAAGGCCGCCCGGTGCGACACGGTGCGGAAATGCTGCGACACGCCGGGGATCCTGCGATGTGGCCGTCCACTGTGGACTGTAGGTACCTGAAGGCGTCCTTCGTTTACCCGAGGTAAACGAAGGACGCCTTCAGTGCGCTCAAGTAAACGATGGCGTCCTTCAGGTCCCCCGCGGAAGCGGCCCATTCCCACCAGACCGGCGTGCCCCCACCCGACACGCAGGCAGGAAAGACGCGGCCCCCAGCCCGTCTCCTCCTCCAAAGCCATCCTTCGACGACAGGCCAGACGCAACAGACCCCTCAGTGCAGCAGGGTCGCGTTCCCGAGGGCGTCGGCGCGGGACCGTAGCTCGTTCGTGGAAATGCCACGTTCGGTGAGGAACCGCTCGACGGCGGTCAGGGTGGTGCTCTCCAGCAGCTTCAGGTGGCGCTCCGCGTCGACCCGGTCCGTGTAGCCGACCGGGCCGGCGGCCAGTTCACGGAGGCTGCGTCGCGCGCCGTAGGCGAGGTCGCTCGCCGTGGGGGAGATGCCATCCGCCGGTCGCCGTGTCAGCTGCCAGGCGTGCCGCAGCAACTGCACCGGGAGCGTCAGCAGCCGATAGCTGGTCCGGGCGAGCACCGTGCTCACCTGGGACGCCGTGTCGGCCAGTGCCCGGTACTCGGGGGTCACCGGACCCAGCGTCAGGCCGTGCCACTCCAGGTAGAGCGTGCGGTGATCGGCGCCGATGTGCAGGAAGGCGGACACCACCAGGTCCTGGCGCCAGGATTCCACCCCGGCATGCAGGTAATAGCGGATCCACTCCGGGGACGCGTTGACCAGGCTGTCCAGTTCCTCCGCCGCCAGCACGCCGACCGGAGCCCCCGCCGGATCGGGCAGCACCGCGCGGCTGCGGATATCCAGGGCGTGGTGGTCCAGCAGTTCGGCCGCGGTCACCACCGCCTGCCTGCTCAGCGCCAGGTCGCGGAGCCGCCAGCCG
Source organism: Pseudonocardiaceae bacterium YIM PH 21723 (assembly GCA_003600225.1). Classification (GTDB taxonomy): domain Bacteria; phylum Actinomycetota; class Actinomycetes; order Mycobacteriales; family Pseudonocardiaceae; genus QZFT01. Next base: position 18,665 of record QZFT01000067.1, on the reverse strand, counting down.
GGCGTGAGGAACGGTGACCCACGCAGCGACTCCAGGCTCATGGAGATGTGGTCGTAGAGCTCCTTCGGGGTGAACCGCGCCTGCCGGGGCAGATCCGGGTCGCCCAGTTGCAGCGCCATCGACCAGCCCCGGGTGCGGTCCCCGAAGCCGGGGAACGGGTTCTCCCCGGAACGGACGATCACGTTCGTGTGGCCCTGGTGCTCGGCGATCACGCCCAGCCTGGCCTGATGACGCCGCGAGGTGCGTTCCTCCTCGGTTCCGGGGAAGACCCCGTGGCCGAACCGGCGGCGCAGCAGGACCCGCACGGCCAGTTGATCGGCGAGAAGTAGCCCACTGATCAGTAGTAGATATATCCATCCAATGGACGTAGGCCATAACGAATTGGTGAAGTCTGGGTCAGCTTCCGGCATCATCTGCGCCCTCAGGAGCCCGGTGCCGATCGCACCGGAAGTAAAGAGCAATAGGCCGAATACCGCCGTGTACCGCCATCGTCGCGGCCTATAGCTGCCGATGGGTGAACCGCTTCGGTCCAGCCAATTGCACAACTCGGCGAAGGCGTGACTGCACAGCGCGATCGCTAGCCAGGCAATCCCGAAATACGGGCTGAACCAAAACAGCATGATCAACAGGACCAGGGAAATCAGGTCGCGAAGCCGCCTTCGGGAGCTTGCGGAAATCGTTTCCCGCAATACCGTGACGGTGTCCACTCCGGGTGACGGGCACACCGCCCGACGGGGCTCTGCCAGGAACTCCGCCATCGCCACCGCCGCGAAATCCTCGTCCCAGTGCGCTGCGGCGCAGAGTTGGCGGGTGGCCTCGTCGACCGGCGCTCGCCGGTCCCCTCCCGGCACCGTCGAACGCAGGTTGGCGACGTGTGGAAGTGGTGAAGCGGTCGGCTGGATCTCCATCCGTGAGCTCACTCTCTGCGATCGCATCCGATCCCTGCCCGCCCGTGGCCACCGGTGCGGAGACTAGCCAGCGAACTATGCCGAGCGGTATTTCCGCATCCGGATCAGCCATTTGGCCCCATGGTTCAAACCAGTGGAAGCTACTTGTTAGTAGATGTGACCTCATACACTCTGCGTCGTGAAGTCAGATGCATTACGCGGACATCTGGATGCGTTGTTGCTCGCAACCTTGGATAGCGATCAGCTGCACGGTTACGCGATCATCGAAGCATTGCAGATGCGTAGCGGTGGTGTACTCGATCTACCCACCGGCACCGTTTATCCAGCACTGCGTCGTTTAGAGCGCGCTGGTTACCTGCACAGTGAATGGAACACCGTGTGTGGCAGGCAGCGCCGCACATATCGCTTGACCCAGGCCGGTAAACAAGCGCTTTCCATTGAGCGCTCCGCCTGGCGTGAGTTCACCACGGCCATCGACGGCGTCCTTGGCTTCGGTACTCACCCGGCACTCGCCTAGCCGGACGATCTGCCTGTTCGGGCCTGCGTCCACTGCTCTTGTCGGACCAGGCGTGTAAACATCTACCCGTGACCACCGCACTGATCTATCTCGTCGTGATGGCATTCGTCGCGGTTGTGGTGTTCGTGCTGGCCTCCGCGGTCTTCGGCCGCGGAGAGCAGCTCGCTCCACTTCCGCCCGGATCCACACCGACCACACTGCCCGCCGAGGGCGTCACCGGTGAGGATGTGCGCGCGCTGCGGTTCCAGCAGGCGCTGCGTGGCTACCGCATGTCCGAAGTGGACTGGGTGCTGGAACGGCTGTCCGGCGAGCTGGACTTACTGCGCGCCAGGGTCGCCGAACTGGAGGAGCGGGAGACCGCTTCGCCATGACGACGGTGACGCTCGCTCTGTCCGTTCCGGTGGCCGCGCCACCGGAGACCGTCTGGGCGGCCTCGGTCGACTGGGCACGCCAGGGTGAGTGGATGCTGGGCACCTCCGTGTCGGTGGTGCGTGGCGACGGCGGGAGTGTCGATTCCGAGCTGGCCGCGTTCACCGGGCTGGCCGGCGTCGGGTTCCTGGACACCATGCGGATCACCGGCTGGCTGCCGCCGTACCGGTGCGATGTGCTGCACACCGGCGCGTTGATCCGGGGCACCGGCACCTTCGAGGTACGGGCGCGCCCGGGTGGTGGTGCGGTGTTCCACTGGCGGGAGGACCTGGTGCTGCCCTGGTCCTGGCTGGGCAGGCTCGGCTGGCTGTTCACCGGCCCGCTGTTCAAGGCGGGGGTGCGCAGGTCGCTGCGTGACTTCGCGCGATTCTGCGTGACCTATCGGGAGCACTGAATGAACGCCGTCGCGGGTGCGGACGGGAAACTGCGTTGTCCTTGGGGGATCAGCGCGCAGGACTACATCGACTACCACGACACCGAGTGGGGCAGGCAGCTGCACGGCAGCGTCGCCCTGTTCGAGCGGATGAGCCTGGAGGCCTTCCAGTCCGGCCTGTCCTGGCTGGTCATCCTGCGAAAACGGCCCGGCTTCCGGGCCGCGTTCGCCGGGTTCGATCCGGAGGTCGTGGCGAAGTACGGCGACGAGGACGTGCAGCGGCTGCTGGCCGACGCGGGCATCGTGCGTAACCGGCTGAAGATCGAGGCCACCATCAACAACGCCCGCACGCTGCTGGACCTGGACGGCGAGCTGGACGACCTGCTGTGGTCGTTCGCCCCGGCCGGCCCGCGTCCGGCCCCGGAGACCCTGGCCGATGTCCCGGCGATCACCGACGAGTCGAAGGCCATGGCCAAGGAGCTGAAACGCCGCGGTTTCCGGTTCGTCGGACCCACGACCTGTTACGCGCTGATGCAGGCCACCGGCATGGTGAACGACCACCTGAGCGATTGCTTCGCGAGATAACCCGAAAAAGTTGTCCGGAAGCTGCAACCGACTACTGCGGTTGCTCCGTCCTTAGATCGGGACACACCCGCGGCGGGGAAGTCCTACGGCAGCATCCGCATCCGGGAAGCAGGGCCCAGGTGCACCGCAGCGAGAGACGCGGCAGGGGCGTCTTACGCGCGAGACATGCACCGTAGGACTCCCCGCCGGAAATGTTTCCGGAGCAGTTTCCATGGAATCTGCGCCCTTGGCAGATTCCATGGAAACTGCTCCTCTCAGCTCAGTGCCCGGTGAAGTCGGGTTTGCGCTTGGCCAGGAAGGCGTCGACGGCCTCGCGGTGATCCGCGGTACGACCGGCCTCCGCCTGGGTGCGGGCCTCGACCGCCAGCGCGTCGGACAGCGCGGCGCTCGCCGAGTTCAGCATCGCCTCTTTGACCTTCGCGTACGCGGTGGTCGGGCCGGCCGCCAGCCGGGTGGCCAGCGCCTGCGCCTCGCCGAGCGGGTCCTCCGCGATCCGGGTGATCATGCCCAGCTCCAGGGCCCGTTCCGCGGTCACCGGGGCGTCCAGCAGGAACAACTCCATCGCCCGGCCGTAGCCGATCAACCGGGGCAGGGTCCAGGACGCGCCGGAGTCCGCAGTCAGCCCGATGCCGGTGAACGCGGCCTTGAACTTCGCGTGGGGGGACGCGATCCGCAGGTCACAGGCGTAGGCGATGGCCGCGCCCGCGCCCGCCGCCGTGCCGTTGATCGCGGCGATCACCGGCTTGCCCAGCCCGGTCAACGCGGTGAGCAGCGGGTTGTAGTGCTCCTCCACGGTCTTCAGCGGATTGTCCGAACCGGACCGCAGCTCCGCCACGTGCTCGTTCAGGTCCTGGCCCGCGCAGAACGCCTTGCCCGCACCGGTGATCACCACCGCTCGCACGCCGTCGTCCTTGGCCACGGCGGCGAATCCGTCGAGCAGGGCCTCCTTCAACGCCACGGTCACCGAGTTGTAGGACTCGGGCCGGTTCAGCGTGAAGGTGCGCACGCCCTCGGCATCGGAGATCAACAAGGGGCTGTCGGACATCGGTGGCCGCTCCTTAAGTTGCAGGCGAAAGGCAGTCATCCACGAACTGGCCGGCCGCCGGAGCGAGCCGCGCCGTATGCGAGTCAAACAGTTCCGCGGCCGCGTGGCCAGGCCAGTCGGCGGGTAGCAGCCGGGCCGGGAGTCCGGGGTCGGAGAACAGGAAGTTGCGCCAGGAATGCAACAGTTGTTGCGACGTGGCGAATGCCACACCGGAGTTTCCCGCGTCCGCCTGGGCCAGCCGATCCCGCCACTGATCCAGGAAGTCGGCGTAGTCGCCCGCGAGCGAATCCAGGTCCCACGCGGTGGCCACGAGCTCGGCATCCGGCCCGTCGTGCTCGCCGTGGAACAGCCGGGCCTCGACCTGCTCGGCCGCCAGGAGTTCGCGCAGTTCGGCCGCCGGACGCGGGGCGATCCAGGTCGCCGGCCCCAGCTCTCCGTAGCCGAGCAGACGCAGCGAGGAGGTGATCCGGTCGCGGGCGGTGCGCGCGGGGAGCTCCTCCAGCACGACGATATGCCAGCGTCCGTCCCAGGTGGCGGGCCTGGTCCGGTAGATCCGGGCCGCCGCCTCGTCCAGCCGGCGCTCGGCGCGCGGGGTGATGGCGTAGCCGGGACCCTCCGGCAGTTTCACCGGGGCCAGCCAGTCCTGTTTCACCATCCGGGACACGGCCGTGCGCACCGCCGGTGCGGCGATGCCGAGTGGGGCCAGCAGGAGGACGAGGGCGGCCACTGAGGCCTCCCCGCCGCGGCGGCGCAGATGGCCGCCGTAGACGTCGAACAACGCCGAACGGGCACGCATGAACGCCGAGTCTGACAGGATGTGCGCACACCGCACAGTCGACCCCGCTGACACGAAATGATCGGCTCGGTTTCCGCCCTGACTCCGGATGGGGGAGAATGTGTTATGTGCTGGTTCGCCGGGCGGTGCACCAGACGGGGAAGATTGCGTATGGAGGGAGCACGCTATGGCGGCCATGAAGCCCCGGACCGGTGACGGTCCCCTTGAGGTGACCAAGGAGGGGCGGGGGATCGTAATGCGCGTCCCGCTCGAGGGCGGTGGGCGACTCGTGGTCGAGATGTCGACCGAGGAGGCGGTAAACCTCGGTGTGGCGCTCCAAGGTGCGACCTCCTGATCACTGCTTTCACCACCACGACTGATTGTCTGACCCCGGTCACCGGTTCTCTGGTGCCGGGGTTCAGTCTTTCTCAACCCTGTCTTCAAGGAGGAGGCGGCGATGCTGCCGTTCATCGAGACTCCGGGCGCGACGCTGCCCTCCGTGCCCACCGCCGTTCCTGAGCTGCGGGTCGGCTCCGTTCCGGACCAGAACGTGCCCGTGGCCGGGTTCGTGGCATCGGGCCCGCAGGTGCTGACCGGGACCGCAGACCCGGATTTCCTGGAAGTACTGCAGGTCAGTGGCAAGGCGGGCGAGGTGCACCGGCTGCCCGGTGGCGGCTGGATCGCCGGGGTCGGCGGGGCCGACGTCGCCGGCGACACGGCGCACCTGGCCTGGCGCACCGCGGGCGCCGCGCTGCTACGCAAGATCTACTCTGTGGACGACGCGCCTGCGGAGGTGCAGCTGTTGCTGCCCGCCGGGATCAGCGCCACCCACCTGCAGGCGCTGGTGATCGGCGCGTTGCTCGGCGGCTACGAGTTCAAGGTCACCGCGCAGGAGCGGGAGCCGCGGGTCGAGCGCATCCAGCTGATCGCGCCCGCCGGTACCGATCCGGTGATCTTGCAGCCCGATGTGCAGCGGGCCGCGGAATTGGCCAGGGCCAGCGCGCTGGCCAGGGACCTGGCGAACACGCCGTCCAACATCAAGAGCCCGGCCTGGCTAGCGGACACCGCCGCCGCGCTGGCCGCGGAGATCCCGCAGCTGTCCGCGGTCGTACGGGACGAGCAGTGGCTGACCGAGCAGGGATTCGGCGGCGTCCTCGCGGTCGGCGCCGGTTCCTCCCGGCCGCCCCGGTTCCTGGAGATGCACTGGCAGCCGACCGTCGCACCCGGCACGCCGCACGTGGTGCTGGTCGGCAAGGGCATCACCTTCGACACCGGCGGCATCTCGATCAAGCCCGCCGACGGCATGCACCTGATGCGCACCGACATGTCCGGTGGCGCAGCGGTGATCGCCGCGCTGCTGGCGATCGCCCGGCTGCGGATCCCGGTGCAGGTCACCGGCCTGGTGCCGTGCGCGGAGAACCATGTCTCCGGCACCGCCTACCGGCCCGGCGACGTGGTCCGGCACTACGGCGGCATCACCACCGAGGTGGTCAACACCGACGCCGAGGGCCGGATGGTCCTCGCGGACGCGCTGGCCTACGCGGTCGACCGGCTGGAGCCGGACCTGCTGGTGGACGTGGCCACGCTGACCGGCGCGATGAAGGTCGCGCTCGGCCTGCGCACCGCCGGCCTGTTCGCCAGTGAGACCGCGCTGGCCACCCGGATCGTGGACGCCGGTGCCCGGGTCGGCGAGGCGCTATGGCAGATGCCGCTGCTCCCCGAGGTGCAGGAATCGGTCGGCGGCACCGTCGGCGACGTGGTCCAGTCGGCCAGTGGCCCGGGTGGCATCTTCGCCGCCCAGTTCCTGCGCACGTTCACCGGCGACCTGCCCTGGGCGCACCTGGACATCGCCGGCCCGGCGCGCGCGGACAAGGTCTACGCGGAGATCGTGCCCGGTGGCACCGGCTTCTCCGCGCGCACCCTGGTGGAACTGGTCCGCTCCTTCAGCTGAACCAATCCACTCCAAGTCCCTCGCCGGCATTGCGAAGCATGAGCGCCATGCTCCCATTAAATGGGAGAAAGGCGCCCATGTGAGCGTTGGAGGGGTGGACCAATCCCCGACAGTTCAGTCCTGGTGCAGGGCGTGGCGGTAGACGGCGGCCGTCCGTTCCGCCACGCCCTCCCAGGTGAACTCCGCGCTGACCCGTCTGCGGCCGCGCTCGCCCATCAGCCGGGCCTGGTCCGGGTCCGCGAGCACCTCGTTGATCGCCTTCGCCAGCGCCGCGCGGTAGCCGGGCAGGTCGTGCTCGTCGAAGTGGGCCAGCAGGCCGGTCCTCCCGTCGTCGACCACCTCCGGGATGCCGCCCACGTCGGAGGCCACCACGGCGGTTCCGCACGCCATGGCCTCCAGGTTCACGATCCCCAGTGGCTCGTAGACCGACGGGCAGACGAACACGGTCGCCGCGGACAGCAGCTGGCGCAGGGAGACGGTGTCCAGCATCTCCTGGATCCAGAACACCCCCGGCCGGTCGGTGGACAACGCCGCCACCGCGGCCGCGGTCTCCTGTGCGATCTGTGGCGTGTCCGGAGCCCCTGCGCACAGCACCACCTGCGCGGCCGGATCGATGTCGTGCGCGGCGGCGATCAGGTGGCCGACGCCCTTCTGCCGGGTGATCCGGCCGACGAACACCACCATCGGCCGCGTCGGATCGATGCCGAACCGGGTCAGCGCGCTGCGATCCGGGTCGGGCCAGTAGCGACCGGTGTCGATGCCGTTGCGCACCACGTGCACCCGCTCCGGGTCGAGCGCCGGGTAGCAGTCCAGCACGTCGTGCCGCATGCCCTCGCTGACCGCGATGATCGCGTCCGCCGACTCGTACGCCGTGCGCTCCACCCAGGAGGACAGCCGGTAGCCGCCGCCCAGCTGCTCCGCCTTCCACGGCCGCCTCGGCTCCAGCGAGTGCGCGGTGATCACGTGTGGAATCGAGTGCAGCAGCTTGGACAGGTGACCGGCCATGTTCGCGTACCAGGTGTGCGAGTGCACCAGGTCCACCCCGGACACCGCATGTGTCATCGCGAGGTCGACCGACAGGGTCCGCAGCGCGGCGTTCGCCCCCTCCAGCTCCTCGGCGGGCCGGTGCGCGACCGCGTCCGGCCGCGGGGCGCCGAAACAGTGCACGTCGACGTCCATCAGTTCCCGCAGGCGGGACACCAGGAACTCGACGTGAACACCTGCCCCTCCGTAGATCTCCGGTGGGTACTCACGAGTCAGTAGTCCGATGCGCACGCCATACGACGTTAGCCGCCCGTCACGACCGGGTATCCCCCGGCTTGTGCGGCGGCCGGGTGAACGTCGCGGAACACCCTGGTAAGCAGGGCCATGTCACGGTGGCCGGGGGCATAGGTGAGCGGATAGGGTCACGATTGTGAGAGGGCAACCGCACGTGTTGGGAATTGTCCTGGCCGGCGGGGAAGGCAAACGCTTGTGGCCGCTGACCGCGGACCGTGCCAAACCGGCCGTGCCATTCGGCGGTAACTATCGGCTCATCGACTTCGTGTTGTCGAACCTGGTCAATGCCGGGCTGGAACGCATCTGCGTGCTGACCCAGTACAAGTCGCATTCCCTGGACCGGCACATCTCCACCACCTGGCGGATGTCCAGTCTGCTCGGGCACTACATCACGCCCGTGCCCGCGCAGCAGCGGCTCGGCCCGCGCTGGTACACCGGCAGCGCCGACGCGATCTACCAGTCGCTGAACCTGGTGTACGACGAGCGGCCGGACTACATCGTCGTCTTCGGCGCCGACCACGTGTACCGGATGAATCCGGCGCAGATGGTCGAGCAGCACATCGCCACCGAGGCGGGTGTCACCGTGGCGGGTATCCGGGTTCCCCGGGCGGAAGCGACCGCCTTCGGCGTCATCGACGCGGACACCGCGGGCCGGATCACCCGGTTCGTGGAGAAGCCCGCCGACCCGCCGCCGGTGCCGGACGACCCCGAGGTCAGCTTCGCGTCCATGGGCAACTACGTGTTCACCACCGAGGTGCTGCTGGACGCGTTGAAGGAGGACGGCAACAACCCGGACTCCGCGCACGACATGGGCGGCGACATCATCCCGATGCTGGTGAACAAGGGCCAGGCGGCGGTCTACGACTTCCAGGACAACGTCGTCCCCGGCGCCACCGAGCGGGATCGCGGCTACTGGCGGGACGTCGGAACCCTCGACGCCTACTACGAGTCGCACATGGACCTGGTCAGCGTGCACCCGGTGTTCAACCTGTACAACCAGCAGTGGCCGATCCGCACCGCGACCCCGCCGCTGCCGCCCGCCAAGTTCGTCTACGGCGGAACGGCCAGCGAGTCGATCGTCGGCCCGGGATCGATCATCACCGGCGGTCAGGTGAGCGGATCGGTGATCAGCTCGGACGTGGTCGTGGAGGCCGGTGCGATCGTCGAGGGCAGCGTGCTGCTCCCCGGAGCGCGGGTGGGCAAGGGCGCCGTCGTGCGGCACGCCATCCTGGACAAGAACGTCACGGTGTCCGACGGCGCGCAGATCGGCGTGGACCGCGCCCTCGACCTGGAGAACTACACGGTGAGCGCCGGGGGAGTGGTGGTGCTCGGTAAGGGCGCCGTCGTCCTCTGACGCACCTGAAGGTGGCCTTCGGTACTCCAGGTAAACGAAGGACGCCTTCAGCGCGCTCAAGTAAACGATGGCGTCCTTCAGGTGCCCCGCGGAAGCGGCCCCAGACCCAGCCCCGGCTAGGCGACCCGGGTCGCCGCCAGCAGCCCGTCGCCGACCGGCAGCATGACCGGCGTCAACCGGTCGTCCTCGCGCGCCAGCCGGGCCACCTCGCGCACCGCCATGGTGGCCGCGTCCCGCTGCGACGGGTCCGCGACCCGGCCGTGCCACAGGATGTTGTCGATCGCGACCACGCCGCCGATGCGCAGCAGCCGGATCGCCTCCTCCAGGTACTGCGGGTACTCCGTCTTCAGCGCGTCCACGAAGACCAGGTCGTAGGCGGAGTCGGTCAGCCGGGGCAGCACGTCCAGGGCCTGGCCCAGGATCAGCCGGGTGCGCCCACCGGGGATGCCGGCCTCGACGAAGGTGGCCTTGGCCGCCCGCTGGTTCTCCGGCTCGACATCGATCGAGGTCAGTACGCCGTCCGCGGCCATGCCGCGCAGCAGCCACAGGCCGCTGACCCCGGCGCCGGTGCCCACCTCGACCACGGTGCGGGCCTGCAGGGTCGCCGCGATGAACCGCAGGGTGGCCCCGCCCGCAGGGGCGATCGGCACACAGCCGAGCTCCTGGCCACGCGCTCTGGCGGCCTGCAGGATCTCGTCCTCACGCAGGTACTCGTCGACATAACTCTGTACCTGCGGCGAATCGGCTGTCACGGGTGCACAGGTTATCGGTCGTCTCCCGATCGCGTGTGGAAAGGCGCGATCTCATTACTCTCAGGCTCCTCTCAGCGTCCTCTTACGGCTGGCTCAACTCCGCCGGGCACTGTATGGACCAGGCACTCACGGGAACAATCCGCCTGCCCCCGCCGTTGGAAGGGGCAGAACGCCTAGGAGGAGGTGCGCAGCTGTCCATGCGCACGCAACTGACCGAACGTCCGGAGACGGAGGCTGGGGGGCCCATGACCACCGTAGAAGAGGTGCAGACCGTAGCGGTCGCACCCGAGCAGCAGTGGTCGCCGCCGTCCTGGGAAGAGATCGTGCGCGAGCACGGTGACCGGGTGTACCGCCTGGCCTACCGGCTGTCCGGCAACCAGCACGACGCCGAGGACCTCACGCAGGAGACCTTCATCCGCGTGTTCCGTTCGCTGGCCTCGTACCAGCCGGGCACCTTTGAAGGATGGCTGCACCGCATCACCACGAACCTGTTCCTGGACATGGCCCGCCGCCGCTCTCGTCTGCGGATGGAAGGCCTGCCCGAGGACACCGACCGGCTGGCCGGCGACGGACCCAGCCCGGAGCAGGTCTACTCCGAGACCCACCTGGACCCCGACCTGCAGGCCGCACTGGACGAGCTGAGCCCGGAATTCCGCGCCGCGGTCGTGCTGTGTGACGTCGAGGGGTTGTCCTACGAGGAGATCGGCGCGACGCTGGGCGTGAAGCTCGGCACCGTTCGCAGCCGCATCCACCGGGGCCGCCAGGCGCTCAAGACCGCACTGGAAGCACGCAGGTTTCGCTACTCAGAGGGAGGACACGGCGCATGAGTGACGGCCGGGGCTGGGGTTTGGGCGAAGCACATCTCGCGACCGAGGCGGTAGCCGCGTTCGTGGACGGGGAACTGACGGCCGGTCCGGCCGGCCGGGCCGCCGGCCACGTCGCACGCTGCCGCCAGTGCGCGGATGAGGTCAACGCACAGCGTCAGGCTCGAGCCGCCGTTCGGTCCGCCGGAACGCCCGGCATGTCCGCCAGCTTCCTGGAGGCGCTGCGGGCGATTCCGCAGCACACCGAGCTGCCCGGCGCCCCCGATGGCCTGGCCATCACCGAGGACGGCCAGCTGGTCGCCGTGCAGCGCACGCCCTCCCGTGGGTTCGCCGGTGGTCCGGTACTCGGTACCAGCACCCCGCTGGGCTCCGGAGACTCCGTACTCGGCGGCCGCAAACTGCACCGCCGGACGATCCAGGGCGCCGGAGTGGTGTTCTCCGGCCTGGTCCTGGGCGCCCTCGCCCTCGTCGTCCCCCTAGATGACTCCGCCGAGCCCGCGCCGCCCGCGCCCGCCGCAGGCGACCCGCAGCGACTGGCCCCCGCCCACGGTGGCGCGGCCAAGTTCGATCTCCGCGCGCCCGGTGTCCCCACGACTTCCTCTCCACTGGTTGGCACGTCAGTACTGACGCCGGCCCCCTCGGCATGGGACAATGCCGGTACGCCGACCCCGGCTCCCTCGTTGAGCTCAGCGGGACACTGATCCTGCCGATCGGTAGTCCACGTCCGCTGCACTAGACCTGGGAATTCATGAGCGACGAGCCTGCCAACAAGCCCCCGACCGGTGGTGGGCCCGACGAGTACGCGGGTCCGCCCACGGGCCCGCAGGCCGACCCTGACTACCGGCTGAACCCGCGCCCACTCCAGGCGCCCCAGGTCGACGCCGAGGATGCCCGGGAATTCGGCAGGCCCACCGGTGTCTCCGGTGCCTTCGACCAGCGCACCCAGCCGCAGCTGAACGCCGACGGATCGGCCGTCCAGCCGCCCGCTCCCGCCCTGGTGCAGGCCTTCACCGCACCCCGGGGCGTCGAGAGCCCGCTGCAACGGCCGCCCGGCAACCGGGACACGGCGCCTGCGGGCGAGCCACACTTCTGGACTTCCGGCTCCGAGGAGACCGGTGCCGCCGATCCCTGGCGCAACCCGGCCACCGGAGCCATGCTCGGCATGCCCGCCGCCACCGAGACCACGCAGCAGCGCGAGCTCACCAGCGGGGCCCGGCTGGGCCTGCGCGAGGTCCTGTTCGGCAACTGGGTGCGCACCAGCGCGCTCGTCGGCCTGTTCGGTGTCGTCGTCGGCCTCGCCCTGACCTCCTCGGTGATCGGCGGCCTGATCGGCTGGTTCGCCGCCGACAGCCGCAACCCGCTCACCGGACCCGATGTCACCCTGGCCCAGGTCGAACCCGGTGAGAACCGGCCCGCCGGGTCGGTCGCCAACGTCGCCAAGAAGGTCGTGCCCGCCGTCGTCACCCTGGAGGTGCGCGTCGGGGACAGCGGCGCGGGCGGCTCCGGGGTGGTCATCGACGGCGCCGGCTACATCCTGACCAACAACCACGTCGTCGAGATGGCGGCCAACTCCACCACCGCGAAGATCGACGCGATCTTCGCCGACGGCAGCCGGGTGAAGGCCAACATCGTCGGCCGGGACCCGAAGACCGACCTGGCCGTGCTGAAGGTCAACGTCGCCAATCCGACGGTGATCAAGCTGGGCAAGTCGGACAAACTGGCCGTCGGCGACCAGGTATTGGCCGTGGGCTCGCCGCTGTCCTCCTCGCTGTCCAGCACGGTCACCCAGGGCATCGTCAGCGCCCTGCACCGGCCCGTGCGGCTGGACGGCGGCGCGGACAGCGGAGACGTGGTGATCGACGCCATCCAGACCGACGCGGCGATCAACCACGGTAACTCCGGCGGCGCGCTGATCGACTCCAACGGCAACCTGGTGGGCATCAACACCGCGATCCGCAGTGGCAGTGAGGGCGGTGGATCCATCGGCATCGGCTTCGCCGTGGCCATCGACTACGCCCGGCCGATCGTCGAGGGACTGATCCGCGAGGGCAAGGTGACGCACGCCGATCTCGGGGTGAACACCAAGTCGGTGATCGCCGATGTCGCCGCCGGCGCGCAGGTGCAGAACGTGAAGCAGGGCGGGGCCGCCGCCGAGGCCGGCATCACCGAGGGCGATGTCATCACCTCGCTGGGCGGCCGCAAGGTCGGTACCGCCGAGGAACTGGTGATCGTCATGCGGGCGCATCAGCCCGGGGAGAAGTTGCCGATCAAGGTGAGCCGGGCCGGCCGGGAACTGTCCCTTGAGGTCACGCTTAAGTCCGACTAACGCGCCGCCGACTACACTCGGCCTTGTTCACTGGGGCCTGCGGAGGGTGACGGATGTTCAATGACATCGGAATGGGCGAAGTGCTGGTGTTGCTGATCGTCGGCCTGTTCGTCCTTGGCCCGGAACGACTTCCGGAGGCGGCGGCCAACGTAGGCAAGTTCATCCGCAAGGCCAAGGAGTTCGCCACCGGCGCGCGGGATCAGCTGCGCCAGGAGATCGGCCCGGAGTTCGACGAGTTTCGTAAGCCCATCGAGGAACTCGGCCGGTTGCGCAACATGTCCGCCAGTGGCCTGATCACCCAGCACCTGCTGAACGACGACCAGCCGGTCAAGCCGGCCGCTTCGCCGGAGTACCCGCTGACCTACAAGGCCCCTGACCTGCGTCCCCTGGAGCCGGGCGAGCGCCCGCCCATCGACCCCGACGCCACCTGAGCCTTCGTAGTCCCGAAGTTGGCGATGTTCGGGGACGTTCTTCCCCCGAACATCGCCAACTTCGGCGCAAGTAGTCAGCGTCCGGCGGGGGAGACGGACAGCAGCTTGCCGGCCAGGCCGCGGGCCTTGACCGAGATCTTCTTCGCCACGTCGGACAGCACCTTGGCGGCGGGGGAATCGGGGTACTCCAGGACCAGGGGCTTGCCGGCGTCGCCGCACTCACGGAGCCGCGGGTCGAGGGGGATCTGGCCGAGCAGCGGAACCTCGGCGCCGAAGGTGCGGGTCAGCGAATCGGCTACCAACTGACCGCCACCGGATCCGAACACCTCCATCCGCTCACCGGTCGGCAGCTCCAGCCAGGACATGTTCTCCACGACGCCGACCACGCGCTGCTTGGTCTGCGCGGCGATCGCACCGGCCCGTTCGGCCACCTCGGCGGCGGCCTGCTGCGGGGTGGTGACCACGAGGATCTCCGCGCCCGGGATCAGCTGGGCCACCGAGATGGCCACGTCACCGGTGCCCGGCGGCAGGTCGAGCAGCAAGATGTCCAGGTCGCCCCAGAACACGTCGGCCAGGAACTGCTGCAACGCGCGGTGCAGCATCGGGCCACGCCACACGACCGGGGCGTTGCCCGGGGTGAACATCCCGATGGAGATGACCTTCACGCCGCAGGCCTGCGGTGGCATGATCATCTTCTCCACCTGGGTGGGCCTGCCCTCCGCGCCGAGCATCCGCGGGATGGAGTGGCCGTAGATGTCCGCGTCCACCACGCCGACCGACAGGCCGCGCGCGGCCATCGCGGCGGCCAGGTTGACGGTGACGCTGGACTTGCCGACGCCGCCCTTTCCGGAGGCCACGCAGTACACCCGGGTCATGGATCCGGGCTCGGCGAACGGAATGCGCGGCTCTTCCGAGCCGCCGCGCAGCGTTTTGCGCAGCGTGGTGCGTTGCTCGTCGCTCATCACGTCGAGATCAACTGTGACAGATGTCACACCTTCGACCAAGGAAACGGCGCCCGTCACGTCCTCGACGATCCGGTCCTTCATCGGACAGCTGGCCACGGTGAGGTACACGCCGACGGCCACGGCGCCGTTTTCGCTGATGGCGACCGATTTGACCATGCCGATCTCGGTGATCGGACGGCGAATCTCCGGGTCCTGCACGCGGCTGAGAGCCTCGCGTACGGACGCTTCCGTTGGCGTATTGGCTGTGGTGGTCACACCCCCATGCTACGACTGCCCGCCAGGGAAACAGCAGGTGGCCGACAGTGGCCATAACTACCTATGAGGGCAGTGTGCATCCGACTGGACGCGTTCCGTAACATTACTCTACGTGTCCGAAACTAGCCCGGCACGATTACCCACGCGAAGCGAGATGTCCGCGTGGCGGTCTTTCCTGCGTGCGCACGCCAGAATCACCCGTAACTTGGAAGCAGAACTTGTTGCCGAGCAACGGTTGTCCCTGGCTGCGTATGACGTGTTGATGCAACTTGCTGAGTCCCGTGAACGCCGTATGCGGATGACGGACCTGGCCGACGCGGTTCTGCTTTCCCGTTCTGGGGTCACCCGACTCGTGGACCGGTTGGAACGCGGTGGTCTGGTCAGCAGGGAGCGGTCCGATGAGGACGGTCGTGGAGTGATGGCCGTTCTCACCCATCGAGGTCTGGAGCGGCTGCAGTTGGCCGCCAACACCCATCTCTCCGGAATCTCACGCCACTTTGTCTCGGTGGTCGGCAATGGCGAGCTCGATCTGCTCGCCCGAACCTGCGCCAGGTTGGCCGACGGGGACGAGTGATCTTCTCCAGTGGACAGTGCCAGAAATCAGCGATTCGGCGGGCCGTTGCGAGTGCGTGCGTCGCGGCCTGCCGGATCTCCCAACTCCTCGTCTGGATGCGATAGGTCCTCGTCGTCCAGGTGAATGTGATCGGTGAGCTTCGGCCGCTTGCGTTTCTTACCCAGATCCGCGCGCAGCCGGTCGATCTCTCCGCGCAGGTAGTCCCGCGTCGCGACCTCGCCGATGGCGATGCGCAGCGCCGCTAGTTCGCGCGCCAGGTATTCGGTGTCCGCCTTGGTCTGCTCCGCCCGCTGCCGGTCCTCTTCCAGGGACACCCGGTCCCGGTCGTCCTGACGGTTCTGCGCCAGCAAAATGAGCGGCGCCGCGTAGGCGGCCTGGGTGGAGAACGCCAGGTTCAGCAGGATGAACGGGTACGGATCCCACTGCAGGGACAGGGCGAACAGGTTCAGCACGATCCAGACCGTGACGAACAGGCTCTGCCAGAACAGGAACCGGCCGGTGCCCAGGAACCGGGCGATCCGCTCGGAGAACCGGGCGAACGCCTCCGGGTCCAGCTCGAAGGCCAGCCTGCGCGGTGCGCGGGGCTGATCGAGTCGGCGGCGGGGTAGCAGTTCAGGCATGCTCGGGGGCCTCTTCTCGCGACCAGTTCTGGTCGTCTTCGCGCCAGTGTTCCGGCAGCAGGTGGTCCAGTACGTCGTCCACGGTGACCGCGCCCAGCAGGTGCTCCTGGTCGTCCAGCACCGGTCCGCAGACCAGGTTGTACGCGGCGAAGTACTTGGTGACCTCGGTCAGCTTGGCGTCCGGGGACAGCGTCGCCAGGTCGGTGTCCAGGACCCCGGAGACCAGGTCGGCGGGTGGTTCGCGCAGCAGTCGCTGGAAGTGCGCGCAGCCCAGGTACCGGCCGGTCGGCGTCGCGGTGGGCGGCCGGCAGACGAAGACCATGCTGGCCAGCGCCGGGGTGAGGTCGGGGTTGCGCAGCCGCGCGAGGGCCTCGGCGACGGTGGCGTCCGGCAGCAGCACGACCGGCTCCGGGGTCATCAGGCCACCGGCGGTGTCGAAGGAGTAGGCCAGCAGCCGGCGCACCGGCTCGGATTCCTCCGGCTCCATCAGTTCGAGGAGCTTCTCCTTCTCCACCTCGGGCAGCTCGGCGAGCAGGTCGGCCGCGTCGTCCGGGTTCATCGCCTCCAGGATGTCCGCGGCGCGTTCCTCATCCAGGTGGGCCAGCAGCGCCTTCTGATCCTCTTCCGGGAGCTCTTCGAGGACGTCGGCCAGGCGCTCGTCGTCGAGGGCGTCGGCGATCAGGTAGCGGTGTTCCTCGGGGACCGAGCGCAGCGAGCGGGCCACGTCGGCGGCGCGCATCGTCTCGAACGAGGTGAGCAGGCCGCGGACGCCCTGTGGCTGGCTCAGCAGGTCGCCGAGGGCGAGCCCGCTGACCTCGTGCCACTCGATGATGGCCATCGGGCCGCGGCGGCCGAGGCCCAGCCGGGGCCGGATGGCCACGGAGCCGACGAGCCAGTCCCTGGTGCGGGTCTGCTCCATCCCGGCGTCCATGATCACCGCGTCGCCGTCGTTGTACCGGACCCGCTTGTCCAGGATCTGCCCGATGATCAGCAGCTCGGTGGGCCGCTGGGCGAACTTGCGCAGATTCACCGATCCGGTGGTCAGCGTGATCGCGTTCGGCTCGATCGAGGTGACCCGGCCGATCGGCACGAAGATCCGCCGCCGGGTCATCAGTTCGATGAGCAGCCCCAATACCCGGGGTGGCTGTCCTTCGCTGCGCAAGCCGACGACGACGTCCCGGACCTTGCCGATGGACTCGCCGTCCGGGCCGAAGACGCCCAGTCCGGCGAGTTGGGCGATGAAGACCCTTTTGCTGGCTGCCACCGCATCAGGCTAGCGTCTGAATACATGTCCGCAGCGGTTACCAAGCTCGCATATGACCTGGTCGACGTCTTTACCTCACGCCCATACGCCGGAAACCAACTGGCCGTGGTGCATGGCGCGGACGATCTTCCGGACGAGTCGCTCCAGGCGATCGCCCGGGAATTCGGCTTCTCGGAGACCGCCTTCCCGATGAGGCCCACGCATCCGGACGCCGCCTATCGGCTGCGGATCTTCACCCCGGGGACCGAGCTGGGCTTCGCCGGTCTGCCGAGTGTCGGTGCCTCCTGGGTGCTGGCCACATCCGGGCAGATCAGCCGGGGCACGGTGCTCCAGGAGTGCGGCGTGGGCCTGGTCCAGGTGCAGGTGGACGGAACCGGTTCCACGCTGACCGGAGCCGCGCCGCATGTCGGCCCGGAACTGGCCGCCCTGCCGCTGCTGGACGCCGTCGGCCTGGCGCCGAGCGACCTGGATCCGAGTGGGATCACCGCCGGGATCGCCGGCTGCGGGATGGACTTCGCCTACCTGCCGGTCACCGCCTCCGCGCTCGGCCGGGCCACGTTGATCCCGCCGGGCACTGTGATCGAACACTCGCCGCGCAGCGTCGTCGTGGTCGCCTACGACCCCGAGGACCGGATGGCCAGGGTGCGCAAGTTCGGCCTGGAGCGTTCCGACGAGGACGCGGCAACAGGAGCCGCCGCGCTGGGGCTGGGCGTGTACCTCACCGACCGCAAGGTGCTCCCCGCGTACGGGCTCACCGACCTGGCCGTCGTGCAGGGCGTGGAGATGGGCAGGCCCTCGCTGCTGGACGTCCGGGTACGGGCGGTCGACGGCGCCGCGGAGATGGTTTCCGTACGCGGTGGGGTCACGCCGATTGCCACTGGGCAGATCCGTGTGCCACCGGTGATTGAAGAATCCGTGAACAGGCATGTCCCCGTGCGTGGCAGCCGCTGACGGGTGGCTACGGTTTGCGCGTGACGACATCTGAGTTCACTGTCAGCGAAGAGCTGGAAGCTGCTTTCGACCGTACCTATGACCTGCTGCGCAGCAAGCTGGTCGCTGCCATCGAGGCCGTCGAGCCGACCAACCCGGCCGGCGTGCTCTCGGTGACCCAGGCCTTCACCTCCGCCGGTTTCGACGGGCTGGAGGACGAGGACGACGCGATCCTGCACCTCGCCCTGATCAACAAGATCGGTGCCGCCGTCGAGGCGCTCAAGGCCGAGGACACCGAGGGCCTGGAGGCGCTCGCCGAGGCTTTCGGTCAGTCCTTCGGCTTCGTGGTCGACGTCGCCGAGGCTGACGAGGACGACGAGTCCGAAGAGGACGAAGAGGCCTAGGCCGCACACCCGAAGTTGGCGATGTTCGGGCTCACTTGATCCGGCGGGTACCGGGGATCGGTACGACCGGCAGGCCGTGTACCTCGGACCGCTGGTGCACCCACG
>QZFT01000055.1 GCA_003600225.1 Pseudonocardiaceae bacterium YIM PH 21723 | reverse complement strand
CGATGGCGGCTCCGCCGGACAACATGGAAAGATGCCCGAACATCGCCAACTTCGGAGGCCGGGTCAGCCGACCGCGCGCCGGGCGAAGTCGATCTCGGCGGCGGTCTGCTTGATGGTCTCCTCGACCACCAGGGAGCCGTGGCCCGCGTCGTAGCGGTAGACCTCGTAGGCGGAGCCCTGTCCGGCCAGCTTGTCCAGGTAGTTGTCGATCTGCCGGATCGGGCAGCGCGGGTCGTTCTCCCCGGCGAGGACCAGAACCGGCGCGGTCACCCTGTCCACATAGGTCAGCGGCGAGCACTCCCGGTACACGTCCGGCACCTCCTGCGGCGAGCCACCGAACAGCGCCCGGTCGAACGCGCGCAGCTGCTCCATCTCGTCCTCGTAGGCGGCCAGGTAGTCGGCCACCGGAACCCCGGCCACGCCCGCCGTCCACCGCTCGGGCTGCACGCCCAGCGCGAGCAACGTCAGGTAGCCGCCCCAGGACGCCCCGGCCACCACGCACTTCGCCGGGTCGGCCAGCCCACCGGCCACCGCCCAGTCGTGCACCGCGGCCACGTCCTCCAGCTCGGTCAGCCCGGGCCGTCCCTCCAGCGCGTCCCGCCACGGCGAGCCGTAGCCGGTGGAGCCGCGGTAGTTCACGTGGATCACCGCGAACCCGGCGTCCAGCCAGGCGGCGCGGTACGCCGAGAACCGGTCCTCGTCGGCGGCGTGCGGCCCGCCGTGCAGCAGGAACACCGTGGGCAGTGCGCCCTCGGTGCCTTCGGGGCGGGCGACGAGCGCGTGGATCTCCCCGTAGGACGCCTTCACGAACGCGTCCTCCAGGGGCCGTGACGGTGCGGGCGGCTCGCCCGCGGGTTGCAGCAGGACCCGGTCGGTGCCGTCCGGGTGCAGTGCGCGCACCACGCCGGGCTGCGCACCGGAGGACCAGCTGTACTCCACCGTTCCGTCCGGCCGCGCGCTCGCACCGCCCACGGTGCCCTTAGCGGTGTTCAGGGCGGTCAGCTCGCCGGAGGCCAGGTCGTAGCGGTGCACGGTGGTGCGCGCCTCGTGGGTGTGCGCGACGAGCAGCGAACGCCCGTCCTGGAACCAGTCGGCGACGACCTCACCGGGCAGGTCGATGTCCAGCTCGGTCTCGGCGTCCGTGGCCAGGTCCCAGATGAGCAGCTCCTCCTTGCCGCGCCGCTCGTGCAGCACCAGCAGCCGCTGGTCGCCGGCGATGGGGGAGAAGTCCAGCGCGTCCAGGCCCTTGCCCTCGCCGTCCCACTTCTCCGCGACCTGCTCCGCCACGCCGCCGGCCCCGATCCGCAGCACGCGCAGCGCCGGGTGCCGGGAGTCGCCGTGCTCGGAGTGGCTCAGCGCCAGCAGCGTCTCGTCCTTGGACAGCCCGGCCACCCCGCCGTCGAACTCGCTGCGATAGATCACCTGCGGCTCCTCGCCGCGGAACGTGGTCCACACCGTGACGCCGTCATCGGTGGACGCGCCCAGCGCGGTCACGGCCTGGCCGAGGGCCAGCCCGGCCGGGTAGCCGTCGTGGGTGCCCGGCACCGCGGGCTGCGCCTGCTCACCGGCGGGCAGGCCGGCGAACGGCTCGCTGACCCAGTGGCCGAACTCGTCGCCGTCGGTGTCGGCGAACCACCAGATCTGCTCGCCGTCCTGGCTCAACGTCTTGTGATAGGTGCCGTTGGGCCGGTCGGTGACCTGGCGGTGCTGGTCGGTGGCCCGATCCCAGCTGTAGATCTCCCAGACCCCGCTCAGGTTGGACAGGTACAGCGACCGGTCCGGTGCCTCCTCGGCCCAGCTGGGCAGCGAGTTGCGCACGGCCGAGAACCGGGCACGCCAGCGGGCCTCGGCGACGGGGTCGGTGAACAGCTGGTCGGGGATCTGTGCGGCGGGATGTGTGCTCACTGCATAGATACTGCCCGAAGTCCCTGCTGTTGCCACGGCTGCGGGTAGTCGGTGATGTCCTTGACACCGGCCAGTTTCAGTTCGTCGACCGGCAGGCCGCCGCCGGTGAGCAGGATGGCGGTGTCGCGCACCCCGCCGGTGGCCACCCACTGGTTCGGCCGTTCCCACACGTGGAAGGAGACCGGCCGGCGGTCGACCCGGAGCTCCACCTTGCGGGTGGACGAGGGCAGGGCGGGGACGGATCGCAGCTGGATGTCCGGTCGCAGGATGGCGACGTTGTCCACGAAACCGAACTGGACCAGGCAGGTGTACAGCTTGAGCCGCAGGCCGGCCGACTTGATGTGCGCGGACATCACCTGCACGTACTCGGTCTCCCAGGCCTCCAGGCGGCCGAAGTGCAGCTCCACGTTCTCGATCGAGTCATGGTGGGACTGGAATCCGGCGAGAAATCGCTGCGCGGTCCAGGCGTCCACGAGTGCGTAGGGCGTGAAGCCTGTCGGCTGCGCCATGTGGTGCCGGCCCATGATGCTCCAAACGGCAGGGTGCAGGGTCCTCGTCTTCACCCAATCGTGGCAGCGCCCACTCGGATGCACTAGCCGCCATGGCTTGTTCGGCACCGATTTACGCCACAGTTCCCATTCGAGTGTCACCTAATGCCCGATTTCTGTTGCACCCCTTGGTCCACATAGCGGGCTTATATGCGTCGCACGCGATATCCCGTCGGGCGCGCGTTTTGTGCGGATCATTGGGTCGAAGGCCGCGTCTTATTCGTTATAGAGGTGAAGCCAATGTAAAGCAGATGACTGGAAAGGCTGCCTACCTTGAGCAGAGCGATCTCGAAGCTGATGCTGCTGTGCGCACTCGTCGCCGCCCCGATCATGGCCGCGGCGCCCGCCGGTG
Source organism: Pseudonocardiaceae bacterium YIM PH 21723 (assembly GCA_003600225.1). Lineage (GTDB taxonomy): Bacteria > Actinomycetota > Actinomycetes > Mycobacteriales > Pseudonocardiaceae > QZFT01. The sequence goes on along the minus strand of QZFT01000055.1, from coordinate 48,694 downwards.
CCGCCAATCCGCACGGTTCGGTGACCGATGTCGTGGCGACGGTGGACGGCTGCCGCTACCAGGCGGTGTTCAGCGGGCCGAGTAGTTATCAGTACTCGGTGGAAGGCACGTTCTCCGGTGCCCTCGGCCTCAGCCGGCAGCGCGACCTGCCCATCAAGGCGCGCGAGGAACTCGTGAAGATGCCGGCCGGCACCCGGACCGTCTACCAGGTCAACGCGTGTGAAGCGGCCAAGTCCGGCGAGACCCTGACGAAGATCCAGGTGATCGGCAGGCTGCGGCCGGGCTACGACCACACGATGCCCCGGCGGAACGACGGAGTCCAGCGGGAAGCCGCCACCCTCCCCAAGGTTCCCGCCGCCCGCCCCGCCGGGCTGACCGCCACGCAGACCGGCGCCAACGAGGCGACGGTCAACTGGCAGCCGGCCTCCGGTGCGGTGCAGCAGTACCAGGTGCGGGTCGGCAGCTCGTACTACCAGAGCGAGGTAGACGCCTGGATCTTCCACAACCAGTACCACCTGGTCACCCCGGAGACCCTCCAGTACATCGGCAAGCTGAACCCCCGTGCCCCCGAGGGCAACCGCAACTACGACTACGCCGTCCGCACGGTAGCCAACGGCTTCCTCAGCGACCTAGAGAACGAACCCGTCGCCACCGTCGTCCACCAACCCTGACCAAACCAAGGACGAGCGAAGCGAAGTCCCCAGCCACCAGACCCAACCCCGAAAAGAGAGGCGGCAAGCGAAGCAATGCCGCAACGGGGGGTGCAGGGGGGCGGAGCCCGCCCTGCCTTGGGGTCTGGGGCGAGAGCCCCAGAAGGCACAACGAAAGAGGCCCATCGGCGCTTTCTGCCGATGGGCCTCTCCCACCTCTTACGTCGGGATAACAGGATTTGAACCTGCGACCTCTTCGTCCCGAACGAAGCGCGCTACCAAGCTGCGCCATATCCCGATTGGAACGAGACTAGCTTAACTGATGTCTGCGCCAGCTCCGAATCGGGCCCCCTGGTTGGACATTTCCGCACGTGGGGCCACGTCTGCGGTGCGTGGAACCAGGGTCAGCAGGCTGGCCTCCGGCGGGCAGGCGAAGCGCACCGGGGCGTAGGGCGAGGTACCCAGGCCGGCCGAGACGTGCAGCCACATCCGGCTGCCCCAGCGGGACGGTCCCTTGGCCCGGCTGCGGTCCAGGCCGCAGTTGGTGACCAGCGCGCCGTAGCCGGGCACGCACAGCTGACCGCCGTGGGTGTGGCCGGCCAGCACGAGGTCGTAGCCGTCCTGGGCGAAGGAGTCCAGCACCCAGGGCTCCGGGGAGTGGGTGACGCCCAGCCGCAGGTCGGCGCGCGGGTCGGGCTGGCCGGCGATCTGGTCGTAGCGGTCCCGCTTCAGGTGCGGGTCGTCGACGCCCGCCGCGGCCACGGTGCGGCCGGAGACGTCGACCAGCCTGCGCATGTGGGTCAGGTCCAGCCAGCCGCGCTCGGTCATCGCCGCGCGCAGGTCCTGCCAGGGCAGCTTGATGCCGTGCACCCGCTTGTTGCTGGGCACCAGGTAGCGGGCCGGGTTCTTCGGCTTCGGCGCGTAGTAGTCGTTGCTGCCGAAGACGAACACGCCGGGGAAGTCGAGCAGCGGGTCCAGTGCGCGGATCACCGAGGGCACGGCCTTCATGTGCGCCAGGTTGTCGCCGGTGTTGACCACCAGGTCCGGCTGCAGCTCGGCCAGTTTGGCCACCCACCGCTGCTTGGACAGCTGGCCGGGCAGCATGTGCAGGTCGGAGATGTGCAGGATGCGCAGCGGCGCCGCACCGTCCGGGAGCACCGGCAGGGTGGCCTGCCGCAGCGTCCACTTCCGTCGCTCGATACCCGCCGCGTAGCCAAGGGTGGCAGCGCCGACTGCGGTGGCGCCGAGCAGGAATCGACCGAGGTTGTTCATGCCTCCAGCCTAGTTGCAGCCCATATCTCGGTGGAGGCGTGGTCTGGCCAGTGGGTAATGTCTGCGGCTATGGCACAGCTGAAGGACACCCTGCGCGCGGACCTGAACGTGGCGATCAAGGCGCAGGACAAGCTCCGCTCCGGCACGCTGCGGATGGCGCTCGCCGCGATCAACGTCGAAGAGGTCGCCGGCAAGGAGGCGCGGGAGCTCACCGACGCCGAGGTGCAGAAGGTGCTGACCCGCGAGGTGAAGAAGCGCAAGGAGGCCGCCGAGGCCTTCGCCGGCGCCGGTCGCACCGAGCAGGCCGCCACCGAGCAGGCCGAGGGAGAGCTGCTGAACGCCTACCTGCCCAAGCAGCTGGACGACGCCGAGCTGGCCGACCTGGTGGGCAAGGCCGTCGCCGAGCTGACCGCCCAGCTGGGGGAGAAGCCGGGCCAGAAGCAGATGGGCCAGGTCATGAAGGCCGCCAACGCCGCCGTTGCCGGTCGCGCCGAGGGTGGCCGGGTCGCCGCCGCCGTGCGCACCGCGCTCGCGGGCTGAGTCCGGTCGCCGTCGTCCGCTCGGCCCGGAATCGCAGCACCGACCCCTCGGCGAGTTCCCGGTCCGCCATGCGCGTGGCGAGTCGTTGCCCGCTGTCACAGATTCCCCCGATCTGACCGGAAAGAACAGGGCTCCCGGCCGCACTGGCCGGGAGCCCTTCAGCTATCTGTTCGGTTCTCGGCCCGGTGGGCCGTTACCCGGCGGCGGGCCGGTCGGCGGTGTGCCCGGCGGCGCGGGCGGAGCCTCCGATGAGGTGCCCGGCGCCGGTGGCGGCACGTAACCGCTGCTCACGTAGATGGTGATCGTCTCGCCGGGCAACGCGGTGCCCCGGGGGGTCTGGTTGACGACGGTGCCCCTGGGCTGCACGTTGTTCTGGACCGCCGACTTCACCTTGTACCCGGCGCCCTCCAGCTTGGCCTTGGCGTCGTTCTCGCCGAGGCCGACCACGTCGGGCACCTGCACGCTGGAGCCGCCGTCCACATAACGCGGATCGGTCGGCGGTAGCGGGCTGGGCGGCAACCCGGCGTGGATGGCGTTCATGGCCGAGAACCAGGTCGCGGCGGGCACCGTGCCACCGTAGATGTCGCCGCCACCGCACACCCGGACCGGCGGTCCGACGCAGACACCCGTCGGGTTGCGGCCGTCCGCCCAGGTCTCGACCGAGGCGACGTACTGCGGGGTGCCGCCGACGAAGGCGGACGACTGGTGGGTCTCCGTGGTACCGGACTTACCGGCCATCGGCCGGGTCCAGTTCGCGTTCTTGGCGGCCGCTGCCGCGGTACCGCCCGGCTGGTCGTCCTGGCTCAGCCCGGTGATCAGCGTGTTCGCCAGGCCCTCGCTCACCGCCTGCTCACAGGGCTGCTCGCTGATCGAGATCGGCTTCCCGTCGCGGTCGGTGATCGACAGGATCGGGGTCGGCGGGCACCACTTTCCGCCGCTCATCAGCGTGGCCATCACGTTGGCCAGCTCCAGCGGGCTGGTGGCGACCGGGCTCAGCGTGAACGAGCCACCGAAGATGTTGTTGAACTGCTCGATCTGCGGAACCTTGAGGTTCCCCTGCTCGGACTCGGGATTCGGCCTGCGGCCCGCGGCGTTGTTGGCCATCGTGTCGCGCATGCCCAGCCGCTGGGCCATCTTCAGCACGTTCTCGATGCCGACTTTTTCTTCCAGGATGACGAATCCGGTGTTCGGCGAGGTGGCGAGCGCCTTCTGCAAGGTCATCGACCCCGGGTAGGCGGCCGAGGCGTTCTTCACCGTGTAGCCGGAGCCGTTGCCGTTGCGGAAGACACCGGAGGTGTAGCTGCCGGGAGTCTGGATGACGTTGTTGATCCCCAGACCCTTTTCCAGGGCCGCGGCCGAGGTGAAGATCTTGTAGGTGGAGCCCGCGCCGAACTGGTTGGAGATGCCGTCCGGCATCCGGTAGGTGGTCTGCCCCTTCTCCGGATTCAGGCCGTAGTCCCGGTTGGCGGCCAGGGCCACCACCTCATGCCGCTGCTTGCCGGGCACGATCACCGGCATCACGTTCGCGACACCGGGGGTCAGCCGGGGCACCATCTGCTCCGTCGCGGTCTTCGCGGCCGCGGACACCTTCGGGTCCAGCGTGGTCCGGATCGTGTAGCCACCCGAGTGCAACTGCTCCTCGGGGATGCCCACCTTGGTGAGGTAGTCCTCGACGTACTGGCAGAAGAAGCCGAACTGGGTACCCGCGCCGAGGCAGGTGCCCTCCGGCTTGTGCAGCTCCTGCACGCCCAGCGGTTCGGACTTCGCCGCGTCGGCGGTCTTCTTGGCCGCGTCCTGGCTGCCGGCCAGCATGCCCGCCCGGTACATCTCCTCGATGACCAGGTTCCGGCGCTCGGTGGCCGCCTGTGGGTGCTGGATGGGGTCCAGCGAGCTGGGGCTGTTCACCATGCCGGCCAGCAGTGCGGCCTGGGTGATGGTCAGCTTGTCCGCGGTGGTGTTGAAGTAGCTGTGCGCTGCGGCGCCGACGCCGTAGACCTCGTTACCGAATGGCACGATGTTCAGGTAGCGGGTGAGGATCTCCTCCTTGGACAGCTTCTGTTCCAGCTGCAGGGCGATCCGGATCTCCCGCAGCTTGCGCGCGGGGGAGGGCGCGGTGGCCTTCTGCTGCTCCAGCAGCTTGCCCTTGTTCACCACGTGGACCAGGTAGTTCTTCACGTACTGCTGGGTGATGGTGGACGCACCCTGGGAGGTCTCACCGGCCACCTGGTTGGTGAAGAACGCACGCATCGTGCCCTTGAAGTCGACGCCCTTGTGCTCGTAGAAGCGCCGGTCCTCGATGGCGATCAGCGCCGCCTTCATCGCCTGCGAGATCTTGTCGCTCGGCGTGGGAATCCGGTACTGGTCATACAGATACGCGATGGTCTGGCCGTCGCGGTCCTGGATGGTGGTCAGCAGCGGCGGGTCTGTCGTGGCCAGGTCGCTGGACAGGCTGTTCACCGTGTCGCTCGCCCTGTTCGATGCCACGGCGACGCCACCCACAAAGGGGAACATGATGCCGGCCAGCAACACCCCGGCCAGCACGCAGAATCCGGCAAGTCGAAGCAGGTTGTCACGTAGGGGCACCCGCTCAGCCTACGCGGAACTACTCAGGTGGTTCAGGTAGCCATCCGCTCGCGGTTCCACGATCAGGTGGATTTGGATGTATACAGCGAACCCCGCTGTCAAGGATGGAACCGGACGGCTCTACAGTCCGTCAACGTCCTTGACGGCCGGTGCCGGGAACACCTGTCGGTAGTTCGGGACGAACAGGAGCATTGGGGGACGACATGTCCGAGCCTGGGGCGTGGCGGCCGGCGGCCGCCTGCAGGGACAGCGATCCAGACCGGCTTTTCGTACGAGGTGCGGAGCAGCGGGAAGCACGGGGAATCTGCCGTGGCTGCCCGGTTCGCGCCGAGTGTCTCGCCGAGGCACTCGACAACAGAATCGAGTTCGGTGTCTGGGGCGGTATGACCGAACGCGAGCGCCGGGCGTTGCTGAAACAGCGCCCTGAGGTCGGCTCGTGGCTCGATGTGCTTCGCCAGCCACAACTCGCCGAAGCGATCGCCGGCTAGCCCTTACCGGCCAGTCGATCGCCGACGATCAGCAGCCCGTCGATGTCGTGCACATCGGCGGGCAGCGCGGGTACGCCGACCAACGCCACCGACGGGTGGGCCATGGTGAACCTGGCCAGCAGCCTCTTCTCCCGCTCGGCGACGGCGACCCGGTCGGCGTGCAGCCGCAGCACGGCCTGGGCGAGGGGCGAACCGGACATCTCGTCGGCGATGGCCGTGGCCCTGGCGCCGGGCAGTTCGGCGAGCACCGGGTGGGTGCGGTTCAGCACCAGCCCGGCCAGCGGCATGTCGTCCTTGATCAGCCGCTGGCAGAAGTACGAGGCCTCTCGCAACGCGTCCGGTTCCGGCGCGGCGACCACCAGGAACGCGGTGCCCGGGGAGGACAGCAGCCGGAAGGTCGCGTCGGCGCGTTCCTTGAAACCGCCGAACATCGAGTCGAAGGCCTGCACGAAGGCGGACAGGTCGGTCATCAGCTGCCCGCCGATGACCGCCGAGATGGCCTTGGTGAACAGGTTGAACCCGGCGCCGAACAGCTTGGTGATGCCGGTGGCCTTGGCCGGCGCGGACAGCATCCGCATCACCCGGCCGTCCAGCACGCTGGACATGCGCTGCGGCGCGTCCAGGAAGTCCAGCGCGTTCCGGCTGGGCGGGGTGTCCACGATGATCAGGTCCCAGTCGCCGGAGGCGGACAGCTGCCCCAGCTTCTCCATCGCCATGTACTCCTGCGTTCCGGAGAACGAGCTGGCGATGGTCTGGTAGACGGTGTTGGCGAAGATCGCCTTGGCCCGCTCCGGGCCCGCGTGCTGGAGCACCATGTCGTCGAAGGTGCGCCGCATGTCCAGCATCATCGCGGCCAGCTCGCCGGTGGGCCGGAACTCGTCCACGTCGACCCGGGTCGGCTGGTTGGACAGCTCCCGCAGGCCCAGCGACTGGGCCAGCCTGCGCGCCGGGTCGATGGTCATCACCACGGCCTTGCGGCCGCGGTTGGCCGCCCGGACCGCCAGCGAGGCGGCGGTGGTGGTCTTGCCGACGCCACCGGAGCCGCAACACACCACGATCTTGGTGTTCGCGTCGTCGATCAGCGCGTCGATATCCAGCAGCGACGGCATCAGCGCACTCCCTGCTCGTCGAGGGCCTCGGCGAGTTCGTAGAGGGCGGCGGTGTCCACCCCGTGGGTCAGGTCCTCCAGCCGCAGCACCGGGAGGCGGGCCTCGTCCAGCTGCTGCTGCGCGCCTTCCTGCAGCTGCACCCGGATCGCGTGCTCGATGGTCTCCTCGACCAGGCCGTCCAGGTTGTCCGAGTCCAGCTTCAGCCCGGCGGACTCCAGGCCGGCCCGCAGCCGCGAACCGTCCACCCGGCCGTCGGCCGCGGCCGCCACCGAGCGGGCGGGCAGCCGGTTGGGGTGCACCCGGTTGGCGATCACCACTCCGGGGCGGATGTCCGCCGAGTCCAGCTCGGCCACCGCGTCCAGGGTCTCCCGGACCGGCATCTCCTCCAGCAGCGTGACCAGGTGGACCACGGTGAACGGCGAGTGCACCAGCTTCACCACGCTCTCGCTGTGCCCGCGCACCGGGCCGACCTTCGCCAGGTCGGCGAGGGCCCGGTTGACGTCCAGGAACTGTACGACCCGGCCGGTCGGCGGGGCATCCAGGACGACGGCGTCGTACTCGTGCCGCCCGGACTTGTCGGTGCGGTTGACGCACTCCTTGGCCTTGCCGGTGAGGATCACGTCCCGCAGCCCGGGGGCCAGGGTCGTGGCGAAGTCGATGGCGCCCATCCGCTTCAGCGTCTTCCCGGCGAAGCCCAGGTTGTAGAACATGGCCAGGAACTCCAGCAGCGCGGCCTCGGTGTCGATGGCCAGCGCGTGCAGGCTGCCACCGTTGCGAGCCGCGGCGATGCGCACCTCGTCATAGGGCAGCGGTGCGTGGTCGAAGAGCTGGGCGATGCCCTGACGCCCCTCGACCTCGATCAGCAGGACCTTGCGGCCCTTGCCTGCCAGGGCGAGCGCCAGCGCGGCCGCCACCGTGGTCTTACCGGTGCCGCCCTTTCCGGTGACCACGTGGAAGCGGACCCGGCTGAGCTCCTCGGACCAACCCGTGCTGCTCTGCGTCACCTCACGAGCGTAAGCCAACTACAGGCCAGCGGGTATGTGAGGAGCATTCAGTTACCTTGACCGAACCGCTCAGCTATGCCCTTGACGACCTGCGAAGACCCAGGAAACGTGATCGAACATGTACTGGGGATTGATCGAAGACTGGGTGCACGGCTGGGCATTGTGTCGTGGAGCACAGTCGCCCGTGCGGCTATCGGACGGATACCGGATCCAGTTGCCGGACCGGACGAGGTACGTCCTCGCGGGCGTGGACACCGTGGCCCGGCGGCAGGCCGAGCTCACCGAACCGGGAACCTGGCTCAAGGTGATCGGGTCCAGGGCGCATGTCGTCGATGCGTTGAGCGAGTCCTGGGAACTGGAGGACGAGCAGCACATGATGGTCCGGGACATCGGCGAGCCGTCGCCGGTGCCGCCGCCCGCCGGATACCACCTGGTCACCAGCCAGGACGGCCCGGTGTGGACGGCCCTCCTGCGTACCGGGGTGGACGAGCCGGCGGCCAGGGCGACGGTCGGCGTGCACGACGAGGTGGCGGTGGTGGACATGGTGGAGACCGAGCCCGCGCACCGGCGCCGCGGTCTGGGGGTCGTGCTGATGGCCGAGCTGATGGTGCTCGGCGCGGCCGCCGGGGCGACCCGCGCCGTGCTGGGTGCCACCACCGACGGCCGAGGCCTCTATGAGCGGCTGGGCTGGCGGCTCGGCCCGGACCTGGTCGGCGCTAGGCGTCGATGAACAGCACCGTGCCGACGATCATCCCGACGGCCGCCACCAGTGCCCAGGCAATGGTCTTGGTGGCGACGGTCGCGATGACCAGCGTGAGGACGCCGAGTACGACCAGGGCGATCAGGCCGGCGCGCAGTACGTCGCCTTTGGCCCCGCCCTTGCGATCTCGGGCCTGGGCCATCGCGACCAGCACCAGCACCAGGCCGCCCAGGACGAATAAGCCGGTCGCGATCTCACGCCAGGTCTCCATGGATCAAGGTTCAATGAGATGCCTTGTCAGGACATCCGCCAAACGAGTGGGGACCGGGCATCGAAACCGACATTGAGGCAATCACCGCGTTGCGACATCTGGAAGCCGCTCCCTCGGCCTTCATGAGGCTGTTCGGCGTCGACGATGGCGGAACCGCCGATTTGTCGGAATTCGCAACATAAGGGCGCCCCATGGCTATCGGATCATGCTGGTAATGCAAAACGACGTTCGTAAGAATTGAATATCAAGTCAATGAATCACATGATTCCTGTCCGCTCCTGTCAGATCGGAATACGGGTGCCGGCTGCGCGCCGGAAGATTCTCGCCGGGCGGTTCTGTCTGGCGGGACCGACCGTGGGGGCCGGCCTGCCGGTTACTAGGCTGGGGGCCATGACCAAGTGGGAATACTTCATGTTTCCCGCCTTCAGCAGGTAAGACGGCCCTTTCAGGGGTACCAGGTCAGCACCAAGTCAGCACCGAATCCCGGATCAGCACCGATCAGGCGGCTGCGGTCAGCTTGGTTCAGCGGCTGTGCCGAAGGTTTGGGTTTCTCTCGCTCATGGCTTCGGCTGTTGACCGGCTGGAGTGGGCCGCTGCCAATGGTGACGACCCGTTGTATGTGGCTCAGGCGAAGATCACGCGTTGCCGCGTGCTGATGTACTTCGATGCGACCGATCTCGGCCTCTCCTTGGTCGAGCAAGGGCTCGACGTGATCGAGGGTTCCACCGAAGACGATCTGGCTGTGCGCGGCTATCACCGCGGCTCGTGGCCGGCGACCTGACGTGGCTCGCGCTCACATTTCCGAGGCTCGGAAACTGGCCAAGCACGTCAAGGGCGAGAGCGCGGCCTACGGCACGCTATTCGGCCAAGGCAACGCCGATATCCATGCTTGCGCTGTGGAGCTGGAAATCGGTGAGCCGGGCAAGGCGGCACGAGAAGGTTCTGAGCTGGTCATCCCGAAGCAGGTGGCTCCTCCGCGGGCCAGTCATCACTGGCAGGACACCGCTCGTGCTTGGCTCATGGCTGGACAACCGAGTAAGGCGCTCGATGCTCTCGCCGTCGCCCGGAAGATCACCCCGCAGTACACCCGGCTTCACCCCGGTGTCCTGGAGACCCTTCGTGGGATCGCTGTGACCGAGCGGCGCAAGACGGACAGCCTGTCGAACTTCGCTGGCTGGGTAGGCATGAAGCTCTGACCGCCGATAGCCGATCAGCGAGTGTTCGCGGCCGCTACTGCCTTCCGGCGGATCAACATGGGGCCTAGCGAGAATGCGATTGCTGCGAGCAGCCCGAATGCGCCGAAAACCAGAGTGCCCATCGTTCCAGGTACCGGTACTTCCAAGCGCTGCGTGTCGGTCGAACAGACGACGGACACGCTGGCGCTGGTGACGGCCAATCGCCCGTGTGACCCGCCCAGCAGCGAAGGGCAGGATGCCTCGATGGCTGAGATCTGCCAGATCGCGCATCCGGTTGCCACGAGCAGCGTCGCCGCGCACCAGAAGAGCGCGTTCCAGAACAGTCCGCGTAGCTCCTGAACCTCGTTGACCGGTTTGCGTTTACGGAGCATGCGTAGCGCCTCCTGCTCCGTCAGTGCCCGACCCTGTTCCTGGCTTGAGTCCGTCAACGCAGGTAACCGCCGCTCTCGAAGTAGTCGTCGTCATCCTGCACTGGCCGACGACCCGCTGAAGGTGGGGGTGCGGGTTGTTCGCTCGACAGTTGCTGCTTCAGAGCTGGGGCCGAGTCCAGTGACTTCGCCAGATCCGCCCGGTCGAAGTTGATGAAGTTCGACGCCTTGGCCGCTGATGCAAAAGCCTGCATTACCTGTTCGGCTAGGTAGGACTCACGGCCTTCCTGAGCAGTTCCGGGCCTGAACTCGATCCGCTGTGGCCGTCCGAGTAGGTCAACCCACGCGGTGACTGAACCGTCCTGTGACTCGCCGCGATAATCACTGAACAGAGCGCGCGCGGGATCGGCCTTGATATCGCGCAATCGCTCCTTCATCCGGGCGGCTTCGTCCTGGTAATCACGTTCTTCAGTCACAGCATTGGCTCCGGGCTTTACGGGGTTGCCTTGTTGAGGGATTCCATCGTCTTGACGGCAGCGGCAGCGGCTTCCTCGACCGACTTGATTTTCTTCTCTTCCAGGTCGTGCACGGAGATGTAATACGACGCTGCCGCCGTGATCAACCCGATGACCGCCAGGATCAGACCGACCACCGCACCGACCCCGCTCCAGCCGGTGAGGACAGCGACCACGACACCGATGATGGCCATGATCAGGCCGATGATCGTGAGAATGTCCGCCCAGGAACGACCAAAGATCTGATCGAATTGATCGGCCATCTTCACCATGGACTGGCCGACGTCCTCACTCGTGGACTTCATGCCGTTCACGGTGGCGATCGTCTTGTCGATTCGGACCTTGTACGCATTGTTGGCGTTACCCGTCCAGGTGCTCGCCTCCACAGTGGCCTTGGTCAACAGGCCGACGCAGTCTTCCAACTTGTGTCGGACGAGGTCGCCGCCACCCGAACCACCCACGCCCCAGACGTCGTTTCCGATCCGTCGGAGGGTGTCGGTATCGACGTCGCGAATGATCCTGAGGGTGTTCTCGATAGACGGAGCGCCCGCACCGTGTTTGATCGCGAACTTGTCGATCTTTCGGGCGTCGGAAAGGACGCCTTCATCGATGAGATCCTTGATGTGCACCTAATTCCCCCGTCCGATTTACCGTGGATGTAGGCGGCTGAAGCCTTCTCCGGTGGTCGTCTCTTGTTGTTGGTAGTTGGTGAGCGTCGCGTGCACCGTGTCGGCTGAGTTCTCGATGACCGAGTGGGTGCGATTGACGAAGTCCTGCATGGACTTCACCACGGCGGGATATGACTGGTTGCAGAACTTGGACAGCTTGTTAATCAACTCGGAGACGGTCTCTTCCACGTTCTCGTGCGGGCTCACCGACTGGACGGTGAGCGAGCCTTCGAGAGTGGCTATCTTCGAGAAGTCGCGCATAGCGAGTGCGTCGCTCGCTGAGTTCAACGTCTTCTTCAGCGCGGTCAGCTCGCCCGGATCGAGCGCATATCCTCCGGCTTGAGTCACCGAACACCCCCGAATTAACACCGTGCACACCTTCGGGCGACCGCATCGCATGATCACTCGGCTGTCCCCGAAATGGGATGCGCCGACCCCGACTTGGTGGCGACAGGTGAGTTCGTGACAGGCTGATTCCAGCTGACATGACAGAGCCCCTGACACCAGTCGGTATCAGGGGCTCCGGTGGTCAGCACCAAGTCAGCACAAGGGCCAGAACTGGCGGGAATCCGGCGGAACCAGCCGGAGGCGGTCAGACTGGGTGAACCAGCTTGACCAGGCTGTTTGGTGTTCCTGACCTGCGATGATAAGGAAAGTACCTGTGTCTGCACAGACCAAGTGGGAATACGCGACCGTTCCGCTGCTGATCCACGCCACCAAGGCGATCCTGGACCAGTGGGGTGAGGACGGCTGGGAGCTGGTGTCGGTGACGCCCGGCCCGACCGGCGACCAGATGGTGGCCTACCTCAAGCGACCTAAGGGGAACTGACCATGGCGAACTGGGCTGCCCGGCTCAAGGAGCTGGAGATCACCCTGCCCGGCGTCGCGGCTCCGGCGGGCGCGTACGTGCCCGCGGTGCGCACCGGGAACCTGGTCTACACCGCGGGGCAGATCCCGCTGGTCGACGGCAAGGTCGCCGCCACCGGCAAGGTCGGCGCGGAGATCACCCCGGAGCAGGCCAAGGACCTGGCCCGGGTGTGCGCGTTGAACGCGCTCGCCGCCATCGACGACATCGCGGGCCTGGAGAACATCGTCCGGATCGTGAAGATCGTCGGCTTCGTGGCGTCCGCCGAGGGCTTCACCGGCCAGCCCGGTGTGCTCAACGGTGCCTCCGAGCTGTTCGGTGAGATCTTCGGCGACCAGGGCATCCACGCCCGCTCCGCCGTCGGCGTGGCCGAGCTCCCGCTCGGCGTGCCCGTCGAGGTCGAGGTCATCGCCGAGATCGCCTGACCCTTCATGTGAGCATGGTGCCCTTGCGCTCATCAGACGCGCGCAAGGGCACCATGCTCGCATTCAGCTCCGGGGGAGACGGGCCCGCCCGAGCGCGGTCAGCGCCACGCTGACCGGGGCCAGGCCGATCAGCAGCAGGCCGACCATCGGGATCGGTGTCTCCGTCACCAGGTTCCACGGGAACGTGGGCAGCGCCAGCACGTGGTAGAGCATCGGCAGCTCCGCCAGGGCCTGTACCCCGAAGGCGATGCCCAGTGCCAGCAGCGCGGGCGCGCCGGCCGTGAACCAGCGCCACGGCCGCAGTGACGGCGTCGGGGCGTCCCGGTGGAAGCCGAGGAACAGGCACAGCACGATGACGCACAGCGGCAGGGACTCCAGGAGATCACGCCAAGTCATACCCCGGAGCAGCAGATATCCCAGGCCCGGCGCGAGCATGAGCATGCCCACCAGCCTGGCCGACAGATACCGGCGGGTGCCGAGCAGCGTCAGCAGCAGGACGGGCAGCCCGATCGTTGCCAGGCTGTACTGCCAGTAGCCCAGCGTGAGCGGCAGCCTGGAGTGCTGCACCGACTCGATGATCAGTTCGACGATCCCGCCCAGGCCCTGCATCACCACGGTCAGCAGCGCGACCAGCCGGACCGTCTCGCCCCAGGCGAACTGCCGCGGCGGAGCGCCGACGCCACCGATCCTGGTGCGCAGCGCCAGTCCCCAGATGCTGAGCTTCTCCCGCAGCGGGACCCGGTCGCCGTTGCGGCTCGCCAGGAACACCTCGGCCATCTCGTCGGCCCGCTGTTCCCGGTACCACCGCGGCAGGGCCCGCAGCGTCGTCCGGTACCGCGCTTCCAGCTGATTCACGCCATCCCCCATGCCATTCGTAAACCCAGTCGCTCGGTGGCGATCCGGGCGTTCGCTGCCAGTCGACGTGCCTCGGCGGCCAGCAGATCGGCCCCCGAGTCGGTGAGCCGGTAGTAGCGGCGCAGCCGTCCGTCCTGTGTTTCCTCGCGGTCCAGTTCGATCAGGCCGTCGGCGGCCAGCCGGTCCAGCGCGCCGTACAGCGTGCCGACGCGCAACCGGACCCGGCCGCCGGACAGCTCCTCGACCTCCTGGGTGATGCGGTAGCCGTGCAGGGGTTCCTTGGTGAGTGCGGTGAGCACCAGGAACGCCTGCTCGGACATCTCTCGACGACTCATGCCTCTATATATATCGCAAAGCGGAGTATCTAGGACGGCGAGCTATGAGGCCTGACCGTTTCGTTATCGAGTGGTAGCCGGGCCCGGCCCAGTGCGGCCAGGAGCACGGCGATCGGGCCCAGAACGACCGGGAACAACAGGAACACCACCGTGATCGGCGAGTGCTCGATCAGGTACAGCGTGTGATAGATCGGCTGCTGCGTCGTCACGAGGTACAGGCTTGGCGCCTGACTGAGTGCCAGCAGCGCGCAGCAGACGCTCAGCGACAGCATGGCCGGTCCGGCACCCGAGGTGAACCAGTGCCACGGCCGGAGCGCGGGTGTCGGTGCATCCCGATGGAAGCCGAGGAGCAGGCACAACACCGGCACCCAGAGTGGGAGCTGGATCAGCAGCCAGACCAGGGAACCCGCGGAGATGAACGGTACGAACGTGGTGGCCAGCGAGTATGACCCCGGGATGAGCAGGCACACACCCAGCAACCTGGCCCAGCCGAAGCGTCGGGTGCTGAGCAGGAACAGCAGCGGGAAGACCAGCAGCGGGACGTAGGACCACCACTGGCCCAGCGTCACCATGCCGAGCTCGGAGGTGGAGGCGGCGATCAACGAGTAGACGCGGCCGAGGCCGTGCAGCAGCAGGCCGATCAGTGCCACCAGCCGGACGGTCTCACCCCAGGCGAACTGCCGAGGCGGGGCGCCGGCTCCGCCGAATCGGGCACGCACGGACAGTGCCGCCAGGCTGAACAGTTCCATCGCGGGTGGCCAGACATCCTGGTCCCGGTCGGCGCTGCGGCCGGCCAGGAACACCTCGGTCATCTCGTCGCCCCGCTCCTCCCGGTACCAGCGTGGCAGCACCCGGAGCATCCAGCGGTAACGCTCTTCCAGCTGATTCATCTCAGCCCCCATTTCCGTGCTGTTCGGGTAGGCGTGTCCGGCCGAGGGAGGTCAGCAGGACGGCGATCGGGCCCAGGACCGCGGGTGCGATGAGCAGGACCACGAACTGCGTCGAGTACTGGGCCCAGTACCAGGTGGACGGCTGCGGCGGCCACAGGATGAACAGGCGAGGCACCAGTCCGAGGGTCAGCAGCGCGGTGCAGGTGCCCAGGGAGAGCAAGGTCGGTGCGACGCTCCAGCGCCATGGCCGGAGGGACGGCGCGGGGGCGTCCCGGTGGAAGCCGATGAAGACGCACAGCGCGGGCACCCAGAACTCCAGGGACCTCAGGAACCAGTCCGGGCTCAGCGGGGCGAGGTACCCCCAGCTGCTCGTGACGATCACCGTGGTGGGGAGGTACAACGAGATGAGCGGCAGGAACATGGCGGCGGTCAGCAGCCGGGCCCACCCGTACCGGCGCAGTCTGAGCAGCGCCAGCACCGGGAACGCGAGCAGCGGCCCGAACACCGGCCAGGTGTCGGCCAGGAAGTCGTAGTAGGCGGGGACGGTGAGCAGCACGTAGAGCCGCTGGGCACCGTGCAGCAGCAGGCCGACGATCGCGATCAGCCGGATCGTCTCGCCCCAGGCGAATTGGCGGGGCGGTGCGCCGGCTCCGCCGACCCTGGCGCGCACGGCCAGTGCCAGCACGCTCAGCGCTTCGCGCAGGGGTACCCGGTCGCCGTGGTGGCCGGCCAGCAGCACCTCGGTCATCTCGTCGGCCCGATGCTCCCGGTACCAGCGGGGCAGCACCCGCAGCAGCCGGCGGTAACGAAGCTCCAGCGCGTTCATGCCGCACCCCCAGGTAGCGGCATGAACGCGCGCAACCCCAGTCGCTCGGTGGCGATCCGGGCGTTCTCCGAGAGTCGCCGGGCCTCGTCGGCCAGCAGCGTGGCCCCCGCGTCCGTCAGGCGGTAGTAGCGGCGAAGCCTGCCGTCCAGGATCTCCTCGCGGTCCAGCTCGATCAGGCCGTCACCGGCCAGCCGGTCCAGTGCGCCGTAGAGGGTGCCGACGCGCAGCCGGACCCGGCCGCCGGACAGTTCCTCGACCTCTTGGGTGATCCGGTAGCCGTGCAGGGGTTCCCTGGTCAGCGCGCTGAGCACCAGGAACGACTGCTCGGACAGTTCACGACGACTCATGGAGCTAGATATATCGCAACGCAGAGTATCTCGGCAGCCGTATGGTGGAACCTGTCCGATTTTGTCAGCGGCTCAGGCGGGCAGAGCACGCAGCTGGGCGACCATGGCCTCCCGCAACGGCTGCGGCAGCGGCCGGTAGAGCCGGCCCGCGATCCGCCCGGTGAGCGTGCGCAGATCCCGGCGGACGGGGTGCTGCGCGGGCAGCTGCGCCAGGTCCTCGCGGGTCAGGTGCATGGCGCGCAGGGCGGCGCTGCGGGCCTCCCCCTGGTGGTGGTGCAGCGACAGACATCGGTCGAACAACCGGCCCGCCGGGGTGCCCGCGGGCGCGGCGTCCAGCCAGGCGCGGCACAGCGGGGTGTCCAGGTCGGTGTTGCCGGCCAGTACCTGATCGGCCAGCTGCAGCAGGCTCTCCGGGTGTCCCCAGTCCTGCCGGACGATCACATCGGCCAGCTCCACGATGCCCTCGATGAGCGCCCGGGTGTGGTCCGTCGCCTGGTAGGCGCCACGCTGCTGGATCAGCCAGCGGTCGCGCACCAGGTCGGCCAGCGCCTCGGAGAGGGTCTCGCTCCCGGCCGGCTTCAGGTAGTACAGGGCCTCGACGACCTGCTCGGACACCGGTCCGGCCAGCAGCAGGGTGCGCAGTTCGACGATCACGTCCGGGTGCGGCATGCCCTGGGCGGCGAGGAACTGGATGCCGCGCGGCCGTAGCCGTTCGCCCATCGCGGGCACGATGCGGCGCAGTTCCGCGTCCACCGCTGCGGCGGTCCGGCAGGCGTCGGCCGCGTCGATGGCCACCTCGGTGGTGGCGGCCAGCTGCGGGTCGCCGTTCAGCTCGCGCATCTGCTGGGCGATCCGGAAATGCCGGACCGCGCCGTCCCAGTCGCCCAGGTCGTAGGCGCACTCGCCCGCCTGGTGGTGCAGCTGGTCGGCCAGCCCCGGCTCGGTCTGCGCCTCGCGCAGGCAGCTGTCCAGTTCGGCGGTGGCCTCGTCGAACCGCTGCTGCCGCTGCAACACGTGGGCCAGCCGGGCCCGGGTGCTGATCGCCCCGGTGCGTTCCGGGGCCAGGTTCAGCGCGCTGCGCAGCAGGTCCTCGGCCACGTCCAGCTTGCCGAGCACGCGGGCCACGGTTCCGGTGTCGACCAGCAGGTCACGGGCGGTCTCCGGGTCCTCCGGGACCGGGACGCCCAGCCGGCGGTCGAGCTCGGCGGAGGCCGCTGCCGGGTCCTCGAAGGACTCGTGCAGCGTTTCCGGGTCGATCACGCAGACGAGCGCAAAAGGCCCGACGTGTTTGATCGCCATGTCCTCTCCTCGAGCTCCAGCTTGGTCCGGTCAGGTGATCCATCGATCACAGGATGTGCGTGTTAGCGCTCATCCACGTTCGGGTGAGTCCCTGGCCTGACACCACCTGGAGGGCCTAACCGACGCTGGACACTCTGGACGCGTAGCGGCGTTACCCACAAGAAGTCAGGGCTGCCTCATCGGTGACCGGGGATCGCCGGTCGGCGAACGGTCAAATTTGATTGCGTGACCCAATGGTTGAACGGTCGAATCCGATTTAGCCTGACCTCGTGACGGAACTGCCTGAGCTGCCGAACAACCTGGTCCTGCCCGCGAATTTCCTGGTGGGCAACGGGGATGGCCCACCGGCCAAGCCCAAGGACGCCGCCACCGTCGCGTTGCTGCGCGACGGAACCGACGGTCTCGAGGTGTTCCTCCAACACCGGGTGACCGGCATGGCCTTCGCCGGCGGTATGACCGTTTTCCCCGGTGGCGGCGTCGACAAACGCGACGCTGATACGTCGATCGGGTGGACCGGACCGCAGCCGGAGTGGTGGGGGAGCCGGTTCGGCTGTTCTCCGGAGCTGGCCCGGTCCCTGGTGTGCGCGGCCGTGCGGGAGACGTTCGAGGAGTCCGGCGTACTGCTGGCCGGCCCCGACCCGGACAGCGTGGTGGCGGACACCGCGGAGTACGCGGAGGCCCGGGCTCAGCTGGAGTCGAAGGAGATCTCGTTCGCCCAGTTCATGGCCGAGACGGGCCTGGTACTGCGGGCCGACCTGCTCCGCCCGTGGTCGAACTGGGTGACCCCTGCTCAGGAACCCCGCCGGTACGACACCCGGTTCTTCGTCGCCGCGTTGCCGGCGGGGCAGCGGGCCGACGGGAACACCTCCGAGGCGTCGGGCGCGGGCTGGCAGCGCCCGGTGGACGCGATCGCGGACGGCGAGCAGGGGCGCCGGATGCTGATGCCCCCGACCTGGCTCACACTGATCCAGATCGGCAAACACGAGACCGTGGCGGGCGCGGTCGCGATGGACCGCGACATCGACCAGATCCTGCCCAAGATCGTCCGCGACGGCGACCAACTCCGTGTGGAGATTCCCCATGACTGAGCTGACCCACCCCGCGTACGGCGAACTGCGTCAGGTCACGCCGACGGCCGCCGTGTTGCTGCAGAACAACCCGAACATGATGACCCTGGACGGCACCAACACCTGGATCCTGCGCGCCGGCGGCGGCTCGGTGGTGGTCGACCCCGGTCAGCTCGGCGACGACCACATCGATCGGCTGGCGGCGCTCGGGCCGGTCGATCTGGTGCTGCTCACCCACGGCCACTTCGACCACAGCCAGGCGGCGGCGGAGTTCGCCCAGCGGGTACAGGCCCCGGTGCGCGCGCAGGACGACCAGTGGTGCGTGGACGCCGAACCGCTGACCGACGGCGAACGGATCCCGGTAGGGGACCTGGACATCGAGGTGCTGCTGACGCCGGGGCACACCTCCGACTCGCTGTGCCTGCGGATCGACGGCGCGGTGCTCACCGGGGACACCATCCTGGGCCGGGGCACGACGATCGTCGCCCACCCGGACGGCCGCCTGGCGCCCTACCTGGACTCGCTGCACCGGCTGGCCGCGTTGCCCGAGGGCGTGATCGGCCTGCCCGGTCACGGCCCGGAGCTACCGGATGTGGCCGGCACCGCGCGGCAGTACCTGGAGCACCGGCAGGCGCGCCTGGAGCAGGTGCGTACCGCGCTGGACAAGATCGGTCCGACGGCGACCGCCCGTGAGGTGGTGGAACTGGTGTACGCCGACGTCCCGGAGATCCTCTGGCCCGCCGCCGAGCTGTCGGTGCACGCCCAGCTGGACTACCTGCAGGGCCGCTGACCTCTGCTGCTCCGAAGTTGACGAGGTTCGGACTCACAGTCCCCCCGATCCTCGTCACCTTCGACTCACAGTCCCCCCCGATCCTCGTCACCTTCGACTCACAGTCCCCCCCGATCCTCGTCACCTTCGACTCACAGTCCCCCCCGATCCTCGTCACCTTCGGCTCGCAGTTCCCCGAACCTCGTCAGCTCCGGGCACCGCGCGACACCAGATGCCCGCCGATCTCCAGGTCCTCGGCCAGGAACCGCTGGGCCAGCCGCACCTCGTCCGCGGTGCAGTCCAGCAGCACCTTGATCTCGGCGTCCCGCTTGCCCAGATCGGCGGTCAGCAGCACCCCGACCACACCGGCCCCGGTCGCGCTGCCCACGAACACGTCCAGCTCCGCCCCGTCGGCCGAGGTGCTGTCCCGCAAGAACCCGTAATCCACCGGATAGATCGCCCCGGCACACCGCGGATGCGCCGACCCCCGGGCCCGCTCCACCACGACACCCCCACCGGCCACCAACCGCTCCAGCCCGGCAAAAAACTCCAAGATCGCCACCCCCAACAGAGAGAACAAGCCCCGCCCACCCAGGGGGCTGACCTCTCCAACACTAGTGAATCTACCAGCGATCTTGGTCGGATAAGTGCAGGTTGTGGATGGTTTGGTGGGCTGTGGACAACTGGGTGTTCGTGCCCAACTCGGACGGCTGATCGGGCGGCGTTCGATGGCGATCATGGGGTCGGCTCCGTAGCGTCCGGAGACATGAACTTGGGGATTCTGCGCACTTTCAGCGCGAGATTGTCAGTCGTCGCGACGGCGATCGCGACGTTCGCTCTCACCTTCGCCGCACCGGCGCCCGCTCCACCCGTGGGCAGCTGGATCGCCAGTGAATACGTCGGCTTCCAGCCGTACGAGAAGTGCCTCGGGAACGCGCCGGGCGACTACGGCAACGGCGTCCGGATCCGGCTGGGCAACTGCTCCGGCGGGGACTGGGCCACCCCGTGGACGTTGGTTCCGGTGGACCAGGACCGGAAGATCTACCGGATCCGATCCTCCGTCAGCGGCCCGTGCCTGGACGCGCGGCTGGAGGACATCGGTAGCGACGGCGGAGCCGTGCAGTACTGGGGCTGCGGGGCCGACACCCAGACCAACCAGCAGTGGCAGTTCGACCGGATCGCCACCGGCGGCTCCGGCACCAGCATCTACGGGATCTACCGGCTCCGGAACGTCTACAACGGACGGTGCCTGGACCTGCGGCAGGAAGAGATCGGCACCGCGCATCCGGGCATCCAGCTGTGGGGCTGTGGCGCTGCCACCCAGTCGAACCAGCTGTGGCGGTACGGCAGCTTCAACGGCGTCATCCCGTAACGGACAGCAGGAAGTCGAGCCGGTTCTGCGGCGAGGTCCGCGGCAGTTCGACGAGCCGATAGCCGTAGTGCCGGTAGGTGGCCACCAGGGCGTCATGCGTGGCCACCGCCTCGTCGGCGGACTGCTGCCGCTCGGTGTCCGTGCGATAGATGTCCGGCCAGGGCGGAGCCACGAACACCGTGGGGTGGTAGCGGAAAAGCCGGGCCGCACTGTCCACATGGGACGGGACCGGGAGCTCGCAGAGCCGGAGGTAACCGGCCACGCTCGGCACCGCGTGGTCGAAGAACACCGGCCCCGGCTGGTCCAGCGCCCACTGGTGACTGCGTAGTTCCCAGGCCAGCATCAGCTCGGCGAACAGGCTCCGGTCGGCCCAGGGCAATGCGGAACCGCCGATGGCCTGCTGCTGCCGGATGATCGCCCGGCCCGCCTCCGGCGCGGTGGCGTACCCGGCGGCCCGCAACAGTTCGATCACCGTCGTCTTCCCGGAGCCGGGACCGCCGGTCAGGGCGATCAGGCGGCTCGCAGTGGCATCACCAGATATCGGAGCTCTCCCCGTTCGATGTCGTCGTCGGCGGCCTGGATGATCGTGGCCCGGCTCGCGCTGATGCCCAGCCTGCCGCGATGGCCGTGGAACTGCTGCAGTGAGTCGATCAGGTACTTCGCCCGGTACGCGCGGAAGGCCTCGCCGGTGACCGTGGCCCGCACCGTCTCCTGGGCGGAGCCGCTGCGGTCATCCCCCGAGCTCAGCAGTAATCCGTCCGAGCTCGCCTGCAGCGCGAGCACCCCCTCCGGCCCGGAGTACCTGGCCACCCGGCGCAAGGCGCCCAGCAGCTCGTCGGTGTCCACCTCGGCCGTGCACTCCACCGTATCCGGAATGATCCGCTGCTCGTCGGGGAACCGGGCCGCCAGCACCGTGCTGCTCACCTGATCCTGGTTCCAGCACAGGCCGAACCGGTCACCGTCGGCGCGCAGTTCCACCTCGCCGCTGTGCGCCGTCTGCTTGACCACCTCGGCCAGCAGCGCCGCGGGCACCAGCAGGTCCAGTTCCGCGCCGGACTCCGGCCGCCAGCCCAGATCGGCGATCGCCATCCGGTAGCGGTCGGTGGCCACCAGGCTCATCCGGCCGTCGGCAGCCGAACGCAGCCGGACGCCGGTGAACATCGGCACCGCGTCGTCCCGGGCGGCGGCCGCGGCCACCGCGCCGACGGTGGCGGACAGCGCCGCGGCCGGTATCCGGCCACACAGCGGCGGTGCCGCCGGCAGCCTCGGGTATCCGGTCTGGTCCAGCAGCGGTAAGGCGAAGAACGCGCTCGGTGTGGTGATCGTCAGCCTGCCCTCGGCCACGGTCAGCCGGACCTCACCGGACTGCAGCGACCGCAGCGTCTCGGCGAACAGCCTGCCCGGCACGAGTGCCTGTCCCGGCGAGCCGATCTGCGCCGGAACCGACAACCGCACATCGCGTTCCCGATCGGTGCCGGACAGCAACACACCGTCCGGCCGGGCATCGATCAGCAGGCCCCCGCCCACCGGATCGGCCAGCCTGCTGGACAGCAGGCGGGTGGCCGCCGTCGCGGCCGCAGCCAGCCGGTCGGTCGATGCGGTCAGGTCGAGTTCCATGTATCGCACAGTAGTACGAGGCACCGACATTGTCGAACTAGTGTGCTACATCAACGAGCTCACTGCTGTTCTGCTTCTCAGCGGGCTCCTGAAGCGTGTGCCGGCGAAGGTACAGCACCCCACTGACGAGCAGCGCGGCCAGCGCTCCGGCCAGGAACGCCGACCTGGTTCCGCTCAGCTCGACCAGTTGACCGCCGAGCGAGTTACCCGCGGCCAGGCCCAGGGTGACCGAGGTGACCACCCAGCCGAACGCCTCGGCCTCGGTGCCACGCGGGGCGGCCACGTCGATGATCGCCGAGTGGGTCGTCGCCTGCGGGGCGACGAACGCGCCCGCCGCCGCCAGCGCGAGGGCGATGCCCCACAGGCTGGTGGGGATGGCCAGGGTGGCTGCGCCCAGGGCGAAGCCGAAGACCAGGACCGGAATCCGCAGGTGCAGCGAACGTGGCCACGGGCTCAGGCCGTAGAGGAAGCCGAACAACACGGAGCTGACGGCGAACACGCTCATCAGCGCCCCGCTGATCGCGATGTGTCCCGACTGGGCGGCCGCCGCAGGCGCCGCGACCTCGATGAATCCGATGGTGATGCCGAAGCCGAAGGCGGCGATGGCCGCGGTACGCATGCCGGGGAAGGCCAGCGATCCGAGCGGATTGACCTTCGTCGTGCGGCGCTCCGGGCGCCACCTGCGGACCGCCGGGGTCAACGCGAACAGGACCGCGCCGAGCATCATCAGCCCGGAGGCGACGACCAGTCCGGTGCCCGCCCAGTGCGCGCCGGCCAGCGCGCCCGCCAGTGCGGGGCCCGCGATGAAGAAGACCTCCATGCTCATCGCCTCGTAGTTGTACGCGGCGTTGCGCAGCTGTCCGGGGGGCAGCAACCGGGTCCAGAGAGCTCGGGCGGCCGGGGCGACCTGGGGTTCGGCGAGTCCCATGGCCAGGCTGACCACGAGGAGTAGCCAGGTCGGCGCCCCGGATTCGATCGCCCAGACCTCACTCACAGTGAACAGGCCTAAGAGTCCGGCGACGATCAGTAGCGGCCGGGTCGCGCCGTAGCGGTCGATCAGCCTGCCCTGGATGACCGAACCGATGGCCACGCCGACCAGCACGCCTGCTGCGGCCGCTCCGGCCACCGCGACCGAGCCGGAGACCCGGATCAGGTAGAGCATGAGCGCCAGGCTGCCCATCGCGATCGGCAGCCTGGCCACCAGGCTGGCGGCGGCAGGCAGGGGCGCTCCCGGTGCGGTCAGCGCACGGAAGTAGTCACTCGGTCTGATGGCGTGGCTTACTTCGGACATGTACTTAGTGTGACCCATTTTGGTACGGGAGTACCAATTTTTGATTGGTGACCCTGCTTACTGATACAGATAATTGATCACTTCACTCATTTGGGGACGGTGGTCGAGCAAGTTGGTTACACAAATCGATACCTGACCGATGCTGTGGCAACGCCATGGCTACTTCCTCCGTCCTAGCGAGTGACAGCTCTTGAGGCGAGGTGTCCTGGCCGGTCATGGTGGCGGTGCCAGCTTATTCATGCCAGGAAAAACTGCAGACCTTCCTCTGACGCATATGTGGTTCGGGGCCGATGGGCGTCGGAGGTCGGGGGAGCGTGGTTGGTCGGGGGATCGGCCACGTGACACGAGAAGGCCGGTGTTCCGCGTCGGGGGCGGAGCCGGCCTTCTCTATGTCCGGATATCGGCGACTTTCTGGATTTTTTGGGAAAGATGGCTTTGGAGGGCGAGACCGGTTGGCGGCCGCGTCTTTCCTGTCTGCGTGTTGGGTGGGGGCACGCCGGCCTTTTGGGGATGGGCCGCTTCCGCGGGGGACCTGAAGGACGCCATCGTTTACTTGAGCTCACAGAAGGCGTCCTTTGTTTACTTGAGGTAAACGAAGGCGTCCTTCAGGTACTCGCCGTCCACTGTGGACGTCCACATCCTGGGAGCAACGGTGTGTCGCGCCAATCCGACACCATGTCGCCCCAGTTGATCATGCTGAACGTGGCCTTCACCAAGCTGAACTTGGTGAAAGCCACCTTCAGGCCAAACGAGTCCCCACAGCTCACACGGAACTCACACGAGCCCCGCGCAGCGGCCCATCCCCAACAAAAAGGCGTGCCCCCATCCAACACGCATGCAGGAAAGACCAGCCCCCAGCTCGTCTCCCCCTCCAAAGCCCTCTTTCGACAAAAGCCAGAAGCCCCCACCCCCCCAGAAACGGCAAAGTGCCCCGCGCCTGCCGAAGCAGACACGAGGCACTCAGCTCTGAAGGGCCGACGTGGAGCTGGCCCTTCGATGTCCTAGCGGGCGCGGCGGGCGAGCCGCTCCGGGTCCAGGATCAGCACGCTCTTGCCTTCCAGCCGCAGCCAGCCGCGGTGCGCGAAGTCGGCCAGGGCCTTGTTCACGGTCTCGCGGGAAGCGCCGACGTACTGGGCGATCTCTTCCTGCGTCAGGTCGTGGGTGACCCGCAGCAGGCCGGCTTCCTGGCTGCCGAAGCGCTGCGCGAGCTGCAGCAGCGCCTTGGCAACACGGCCGGGTACGTCGGTGAAGATCAGGTCGGCGAGCATGGTGTTGGTACGCCGCAACCGGCGGGCCAGCACTCGCAACAGCTGCTCCGCGATCTCCGGACGGGTCCCGATCCACTGCCGCAGGGCCGGGCGGTCCATGCTCAGGGTCCGCACCTCGGTCACCGTTGTCGCGGTGGAGGTACGCGGACCTGGGTCGAAGATGGAGAGCTCGCCGAACATGTCCGAGGGGCCCATGATGGCCAGCAGGTTCTCCCGACCGTCCGCAGACTTGCGGCCGATCTTCACCTTGCCCGACTGAATGATGTACAGCCGGTCGCCGGGCTCCCCCTCAGCGAAAATCACGTGCCCGCGCGGGAAGTCCACCGGCTCCAGGGATGCGGCGAGCGCCTCCGCTGCCGCCGGCTCTACGCCCTGGAAGATGCCCGCTCGGTAAAGGGTGTCGTCCACCTCAGCCCTCCTGTGTCCAGATTCGACGGTACGTCGCGAGCGCCCGCACCGGCCCGCTCCGCCTTGAGCGCCGGCATCGCACCGTCGATCACTTCGGACAGTCTATGCAATGTTTTACGTTTGGCTGACCGACCCTGGGCTGCGCGTCGCGTGATCTACCTGCATTGATTGCCGTTTGTTCACTGAGCGATCAATGAGGAACGCAGCGTGACCGAAATTGGACAACACCGAGCTGCAATCGTGTTGCACTAGATCAGATGCGATCCCGTGCAAGCGTTTACCGCGAGCGACGGCCTCTCGTCTTCGCCCCGCGGCCGAACCGGCGCAGCTGGAACAGTTCGAGGGCGCGGCCGATTCCATGACCGAACAGCGCGCGAACCTCATCGGGCCGAGCCTGTTCAAGGAACAGTTCGACGTCATCTTCCTGCACAGCCACATGTCGCAGTCGGGCTTCCACGCGTTCCATGAACAGCGCGAACAGCATGACCACGATCGGCACGAACACTACGAACCAGGGAGCCATAGTGGTGAGATCCTCGCTCATGCCGATCCGCTGCGCACAACCGGGGTCGGCTTCCGGTGATGGAAAAGGGACCCCAGCTAACTCGATAGCGCCAGTCGTGTCACGGAGCGTAAGTGGTTACCAAATTGTAATTCCGCTGGTCGGCGCGCACTCATCCACCCATTGTGACCTTGATCGCTCCGGACCGCATTCCGGGCTTCCCGGCGCCGCGTAACCGTGTCGGGGCCGGGTTCTAGAGTGGCCGGCATGGCAATAACGCAGGCCGCCCCCGAGACGCGGCTCGCCCTGGTCCGGCGGGCTCGGCGCATGGTCCGGGTGCTGGACGAGGCCTATCCGGGCGCGCACTGCGAACTCGACTTCGGTACTCCGCTGGACCTCGCGGTAGCGGTGATCCTCTCCGCCCAGTGCACCGACAAGCGGGTCAACGAGGTCACCCCCAGGCTGTTCGCCAGGTACCGCACCGCCGCCGACTACGCGGGCGCCGACCGGGCCGAGCTGGAGGAGCTGATCCGGCCGACCGGGTTCTTCCGGAACAAGGCGACCTCGATCATCGGGCTGGGCGCCGGCCTCGTGGACCGGTTCGGCGGTGAGCTGCCCGGCAGGCTCCAGGACCTGGTGACCCTGCCCGGGGTCGGCCGCAAGACGGCCAATGTCATCCTCGGCGAGGCGTTCGACGTCCCGGGGATCACCGTGGACACCCACTTCGGCAGGCTGGTCCGCCGCTGGCGGTGGACCGAGCTCGAGGACCCGGTCAAGGTCGAGCACGCCATCGGCGAGCTCATCCCGCGCAAGCACTGGACGCTGCTCTCGCACCGGGTGATCTTCCACGGCCGCCGCGTCTGCCACGCCCGCCGTCCCGCCTGTGGCGCCTGCCCACTGGCCAAGGACTGCCCGTCCTACGGCATCGGCCCCACCGGGCCGGAGGCCGCCGCACTCGTCAAGGGACCCGAGACGCCACATCTGCTGGCCATGGTCGGGCTGGGAGACGCACTGTGATGAACCGTTCGCTTCGCTGGGCACTGCCCATCGTGCTGCTCGCCCTGGTCGCCGCCATCGCCCTGTGGCCCCGGGACGGCGAGCGGCCCGCGCCCACCGCGGCGGCGCCGACCACCACGGCCTCGGTGGATCTGGCCCCGCTGCGGGCCAAGGCCCAGCTGCCCGCGTGCCCGGAACCGATTCCCGGCAGTGCACCCGTCGCGCAGCTCGCCGGAGTGAAGGTGGACTGTCTGGCCGACGGCAGGACGATCGATCTCGGCGCGGCCCTTGGCGGCCGAGCTGCATTGATCAACCTCTGGGCAGTGTGGTGCCAACCGTGTAAAACGGAGTTGCCCACATTGGCCGCCTACAGCACACGTCCGGGGGCGATTCCTGTCGTTGCACTACAGGTGACCGGTGAACCAGCGCAGGCCATCGACCTGCTGAACCAGCTCGGAGTGAAGCTGCCCGCGGCATCGGACATGACGGGTGGCGTGAGCCGGGCGTTGAAGATCCCGAACGCGTTGCCGATCAGCTACGTGGTGCGCCCGGACGGCGTGGTGAAGCTGGTGAACCCGCCGGTCGTGTTCACCGATCCGGAGCAGGTCGCCGAGACGGTCGCCAAGTACCTGGACGGGGCCGCATGACGATCGCTCCGGGCCCGCTGGTCGACCCGGCCGATGTGCCGGACTGGCTGAGCAAGCTCATCTCCATCACCGGGGACCTCAACCCGGAGGACTTCACCCGCATCGGCCGCCCCGACGGGATCAAGACCCGGGACGCCGCCGTGCTGATCCTGTTCGGCGAACAGGAACACGGCCCCGACGTGTTGCTGCAGCGCCGCGCCGACACCCTCAACTCGCATGCCGGCCAGGTCTCCTTCCCCGGTGGCGCCGTCGACCCGACCGATGACGGTCCGGTGCAGGCGGCCCTGCGCGAAGCCCAGGAGGAGACCGGCTTACTGCCCGCGGGCGTGCTGCCGGTCGCGGTGCTCCCCGAACTGTTCATCTGGCCGTCGCAGTTCATGGTGACGCCGGTTATCGGTCACTGGGTCGAACCGGTCGCGGTTTCTCCGGTAGACCATCTGGAAACGGCTGCCGTAGCCAGGGTTCCACTCGCTTGGTTGGTCGATCCGGTCAACCGTTTACATGTCCGGCACGTATCTGGATACGTTGGGCCGGCTTTCAGTGTGCCGGGAATGCTCGTCTGGGGCTTTACTGGAGGTCTGTTGTCCGCTTTGCTCTCGCTCGCCGGGTGGGAGAGACCGTGGGCGGACGAAAGCAGGACCGTGGATCTGGAAGAGGCCTGGCAGCACGCTCTACGGCTCACGCCGTCGGACATGAACAGCGATTGGACTTGGTGAACCAGGTGGAGCGCACGAGTACTGCCCCAAGCGAGGTCGCCTGGTGAACTGGGTCGATCTGTTCGTGATCCTGCTGGCCGTCCTCGCGGCCATCTCCGGCGCCAGACAGGGCATGTTCACCGCGCTCGCCTCCTTCGCCGGGGTGCTCGGTGGCGCCGCGCTCGGCGTGCTGCTCGCCCCACTGCTCATCAGGAACTTCGGCAATGTGCTGACCAAGGTCGCCTTCGGCATCGCCGTGGTAGTGCTGCTGGTCGCGCTGGGGGAGACCTTCGGCGTGTGGATCGGCCGCTCCATCCGGGAGCGCATCGACCACACCAGGTTCACCGGTATCGACAACGCCCTCGGCGCCGTGGTCCAGGGACTGGCGGTGTTCGTCGTCGCCTGGCTGGTGGCCGCGCCGCTGACCTCGGTCACCGGGCTGCCGGGGCTGGTCGGCTACATCAAGGGCTCCACGGTTCTCGGTCAGGTGGACCGGGCGATGCCCGCGTTCGCCAAACAGCTGCCCACCGACCTGCGGCAACTGCTGGACGGCTCCGGGTTCCCGGATGCCATCGGCCCGTTCGCCAAGGCACCGATCGCCGACGTCGGCCCGCCGGATCCGAACCTGGAGAACCTCGCCGTGGTGAAACGGCTGCAGAGCAGCGTGCTGAAGATCCGCGGCCGGGCCAGCTCGTGCTCCCGGGCGCTGGAGGGCACCGGTTTCGTCGTCGCGCCGCACAAGGTGATGACCAACGCGCACGTGGTGGCGGGCACCAACGAGACCAGCGTCGAGGTCGGGCGTGCCCAGCTGGACGCCAGGGTCGTCTGGTTCGACCCGCAGACCGACATCGCCATCCTGGACGTGCCGGACCTGCGGCAGAACGTGCTGGACTTCAACCAGCAACTCGCCCAGGCCGGGCAGGACGCCATCGTGCTCGGCTACCCCCTGGACGGCCCCTACCGGGCCTCCAACGGCCGGGTGCGGGAGCGGGTGACCCTGCAGGGGCCGGACATCTACAACGCCAGCACGATCAAGCGGGACGTCTACACGGTGCGCGGAAACGTGCGCAGCGGAAACTCCGGCGGGCCGCTCATCGACACCAACGGCAAGGTGATCGGCGTGGTCTTCGGCGCCGCGGTGGACGACCCGGACACCGGGTTCGTCCTCACGGCCCGCGAGGTCGCCGACGAGGTGGAGCGGGCATCGACGCTGACCCAGCCGGTGTCGACCAGTCGTTGCGCTCCCTAGCGGTGGCGAATAACCTCCTCGGACCTGCACCCATCATGAGCCCGAGCTGCTCTGTGTCCACGAACGGAGCACCGGGATGCTGAACTGGGTTGACCTGATCGTGCTGATACTGGCGATCCTGGCAGCCGTCACCGGGGTGCGGCAGGGCATGTTCGTCGCCCTGGCCTCGTTCCTCGGCGTGCTCGGCGGCGCCACCATGGGTGTCCTGCTGGCGCCGTTGCTGATCCAGAACTTCACCAGCGTGCCCGCCAAGGTGGCGTTCGGCGTCGCCGTGGTGGTGTTGCTGGTCGCGCTGGGCGAGACCTTCGGCGTCTGGGTCGGCCGGTCGATCCGGGAGCGCATCGACAACACCCAGTTCACCGGGGTGGACAACGCCCTCGGTGCCGTCGTGCAGTCGATCGCCGTGCTGGTGGTGGCCTGGCTGGTGGCCGCACCGCTGACCTCGGTCACCGGGCTACCCGGGCTGGTCGGCTCGATCAAGGAGTCCACCGTGCTGGGCGGGGTGGACCGGGCGATGCCCGCGTTCGCCAAGGAGTTGCCCACCGACCTGCGCCTGCTGCTGGACGGCTCCGGGTTCCCGGACGCCGTCGGCCCGTTCGCCAAGGCGCCGATCGCCGACGTCGGCCCGCCCGACCCGGATCTGGTGAACAGCGCGATCGTCGGGCGGCTGAAGGGCAGCGTGCTCAAGGTCCGGGGCCGCGCCACCGCCTGTTCGAGGGCGCTGGAGGGCACCGGCTTCGTCATCGCGCGGCACAAGGTGATGACCAACGCGCACGTGGTGGCCGGTACCAACGAGGTGTTCATCGACCTCGGCGGCGCGCGGCTGGACGCGAAGGTGGTGCTGTACGACCCGGACACCGACCTCGCCATCCTCGACGTGCCGGACCTGCAGCAGAACGTGCTGCCGATGGCCGACGGCTTCGCCAGGACCAATCAGGATGTCATCGCGCTCGGCTACCCGCTGGACGGTCCCTACCTTCCGTCGCCCGGGCGTATCCGGGAGCGGGTCACCCTGGAGGGCCCCGACCTCTACAACGCCAAGACCATCCACCGGGACGTCTACACGCTGCGGGGCTCGGTACGCAGTGGAAACTCCGGCGGCCCGCTGGTCGACACCAACGGACGGGTGCTCGGTGTGGTGTTCGCCGCATCCCGGGTCGATCAGGAGGTCGGCTTCGTATTGACAATGAAGGAGATCGCCGACGACGTGGCGAACGCACCCAATCTGAACTCGGCAGTGCAGACAGGCCGTTGCACGGCGTAAAATGGCGGAGTAGCTTTCCCTCACCTGCGAATCAAGGGAAACGATCATGAGCGCGAGCGGCCCTGCAGCCGCGGACGGGCGGTCCCCATGTTGAACTGGGTCGACGTTTTCGTGCTGCTTATCGCCTTGCTGGCGGCGATCTTCGGTGCCCGGCAGGGCATGTTCGTGGCGTTGTTCTCGTTCGCCGGCGTGGCGATCGGCGGTGTCATCGGCGTGTTCGCCGCCCCGCGGATCATCGATCGGATCGAGAATCCGTCGACCAAGATCCTGGTCGGTATGGCGACGGTGATCGTCCTGGTCGCGCTGGGCGAGACCATCGGTGTCTGGGTCGGGCGCAGGATCCGGGAGCGCATCGACGGCACCGGTTATCTGGGGATCGACAATCTGCTCGGCGCGCTGGTGCAGGCCTCCGCCGTCGTGCTCGTCTCCTGGCTGATCGCGGTTCCGCTGACGTCCGTGGGCGGTCTGCCCGGACTCATCGCGCCGATCAAGGACTCCACGCTGCTGTCCGGGGTGAACGACGGCATGCCGTCCTTCGCCAAGGGGATCCCCAACGACCTGCGCAACCGGCTCGGCGACAGCGGCTTCCCCGACGTGCTCGGCCCGTTCACCCGTACCGGCATCAGGTCGGTGGACCCGGTCAACGAGGAACTGCGCACCAGTGCGGCCGCGGACGCCGCGAAGAACACGGTGTTCAAGATCAAGGGTGTGGCACAGTCCTGCTTCGGCAGCGTCGGGGAGGGCCACCAGCTGGAGGGAACCGGGTTCGTCATCGCGCCGGAGCGGCTGATGACCAACGCGCACGTGGTGGCCGGGACGAACCAGGTCGGCGTGCAGATCCAGGACGGCACCTGGCTGACCGCCAAGGTGGTGCAGTACGACCCGGTCGCGGATATCGCGATCCTGCTGGTGCCCAAGCTGGCGGCGCCGCCGATGTTCTTCGACTACTCGTTCCTGCGGTCCGGTAGCGACGTGATGGCGCTCGGCTACCCCGGCGACGGCGACTACACGATCTCACCGCTCCGCCTCCGGGAACGCGTCACCCTGGTGACCTCGGACATCTACTCCAACGGCGAGTACAGCCGGGACACCTACATGGTGCGTGGCACGGTCATCCCGGGTAACTCCGGCGGCCCGATGATCAATTCCGCCGGGCGGGTGGTCGGCGTGGTGTTCGGCACCGACCGCAACTCCGGGGACACCGGCTTCGTGATGACCGCCAAGACCGTGCAGAAGAAGGTGTCCGAGGCGCCGTTCCTGAACAACCCGGTTGCCACCGGCGAGTGCACCGGCAACCACTGAGCACTTTCTGCAGAAAGTGCTCTACATCAGGAGACCCTTCCGCAGGAGCGCGTTGAACTCCGCCGGACTCTCCTGATGTGGGTAATGACCGGCCCCGGCCATCGTCTCCAACGCGAACCCGGCCGCGGTGAACGGCTCGCTCGCCTGGACAGTCGACACCGGCACGGCGGAGTCCAGTGCGCCGAGTACGGCGGTCACCGGTACCTCGGCGGGGCGGCGCATGGCCGCGGCGAAGTCGAAACCGTCCGGCCGCAGCTGTGAGCGCATCGCCCAGCGCAGGTACTCCAGGCCGCAGTGCGCCACGTTGGGGATGCGCGCCGCCCGCCGGTTGTGTTCGAGGGCCTCGGTGAAATCCGCCGTCTCCCGCCAGCCGGGCCCGGACAACGTTGACAGCACCTGGTAGCCGGCGGCGATTCGGCGCTCCGGAATCATCGGTACCTGGGCGATGAGCAGCCGGCGCAGGATGCCGGGCGGCCACAGCAGCGAGCGGGCCAGCCTGCGCCGCAGTACCACCGGATGCGGCGCCCCGACGACGGTCAGCGAGGACACCAGGCGCGGGTGCATGGCGGCCACCGCCCAGGCGACGAGGCCACCCCAGCCATGTCCGACCAGATGCGCCCGGGACTCACCCAGTGCCCTGATCAACCCGGCCGCGTCACCGGCCGCCGTCCAGCCGTCGTAGCCACGCGGGGTCTTGTCCGAGTCGCCGTAGCCACGCAGGTCCATGGCCACCGCGCGGAAGCCGTCCTCGGCCACAGCGGGCAGCTGATGCCGCCACGCCCACCAGAACTCACCGAATCCGTGCAGGAACAACACCAGCGGGCCCCGGCCCTGCTCGGCGACATGCAGCCGGATGCCATTGGCCGAGACATGCCGATGCGACCACGGA
This sequence comes from Pseudonocardiaceae bacterium YIM PH 21723, assembly GCA_003600225.1. Lineage (GTDB taxonomy): Bacteria > Actinomycetota > Actinomycetes > Mycobacteriales > Pseudonocardiaceae > QZFT01. The sequence goes on along the minus strand of QZFT01000055.1, from coordinate 16,152 downwards.
CCGGGCAGGTGAACGTACGCCGGATCCTCCGGCGTCATCAGTCCTCGTCGTCGTGCTGCCCGCGCCTGCTCAGCAGGGCGGCGTTGTCCCGCATCGTTTCGATCGTCCGCTGTGGTGCGCGGATCTTGCGCACCTTGCGGTAGCCGAGGAAGGCGAACAGGCCCGCTGTCAGCAGCATGACCAGGAAGACGATGCCGTAGGCAGCCGACCGGTACAGACCGAGGTCGGCCAGCAGTTCGGCCACCGCCATGAAGAAGTAGAAGAGGCTGAACAGCAGGATGGTCAGCGCGACGATGAAGAAGACGCTGCCCCGGACGCCCTTGCGGACCTCGGCGACGACCTCGGATTTGGCCAGCTCCACCTCGGCCCGCACGAGCGTCGACAGGTGGCTCGTGGCGTCGCGCACCAGTCCGCCGATCGACTGGTCGGCCGGATCGACCGACGCGCGATCAGGGATCAGCGGAATAGAGGGAACGGTCGGCAGGCTCCCGTTGTCCTTTGCGCTGTTCACGCTTCCCATCGTGCCATGTCCCCGTTTCAGTCCGTTGCCTGGTGCACCTGACTGCGTCGCAGCAGCGCGGCGGCGGCCAAGAGTGAGGCCACCGCTGAGGCGACCAGCACGGCCATCTTCGCCACTTCCACCTGGCTGCCGGTCAGTGCGAGCTCAGCGATCAGCAGGCTGACAGTGAAACCCACGCCGCCGAGCATCGCCACCGCGATCACATCGCGCCAGGCCATGCCCTCGGGTCGCACCGCGATCTTCAGCCGGACCGCCAGCCAGGATGAGCCGACGATGCCGATCAGCTTGCCGAGCACCAGCCCGATCATGATGGCCAGGGCCAGCCGATCGGTGAACAACGCGCCGAAACTGTCCGAGTTGATCCGGATGCCCGCGGCGAACAGCGCGAAAACCGGCACGGCCAACCCGGCCGACCACGGCTGCAGCAGGTGTTCCATGCGCAACGCCGGCGACTCCTTCTCATAGGGGTCGCGGCGCACGCGGGTGAGCAGGCCGAGCGCAACGCCGGCGATGGTCGCGTGCAGGCCGGAGGAGTGCACCGCGATCCAGACGGCCACCGCGATCGGCACGTAGAGCAGCGGGCTGGTGACCCGCCTGTGCTGCAGGAACCAGTACAGGGCCAGCAGCGCCACCGCCGCGCCGAGCGCGAGCAGGTTGAACGTGTTGGTGAACAGGATCGCGATCAGCGCGATGGCGCCGAGGTCGTCCACCACGGCCAGGCTGAGCAGGAAGATCCGTGCGCTGTCCGGCATGCCGGAACCGGTGATGGCCAGTACGCCGAGGGCGAAGGCGATGTCGGTGGCGACCGGCACCGACCAGGCGGCGGTGCCCGGACCGGCGATGCTCAGCGCGATCACGGCGGGCACCACGATCCCGCCGATCGCGGCGATCACCGGGAGCGCGGCCGCCTTGCGGTCGGACAGTTCCCCGGACACCAGCTCGCGTTTGAGCTCCAGGCCCGCCACGTAGAAGAACAGCGTCAGCAGGCCGGACTTGGCCCACTCCTCGGTGGGCATGTGCAGGTGGAAGAGGTGTGGCCCGAACTGGAAGTCACGCAAGGCGGTGTAGGACCCGGCGAGCGGCGAGTTGGCCCACAGCAGCGCGATGGTGGTGGCGCCGAGCAGCACGAGACCACCGACGGTCTCGGTGCGCAGGTAGCGGGCGAATTCGCTGGCGGCTTTGGCCGGGTTGGTCACAGTTCTCCCAGGGGTCGACAACAGTGTTGCCGACCAGGCTTCCCGGCGCTCCTTTACGGAATCTTAACGCCTGTGAGCGCAGTCGGCATCGTGTGCTTGGTCTCGCCTGATCGATTTAAATGGTCATTCGGAAGAGTGATAGCTGTTATCCGGAATTCGACTCACCCAGCGACTTGCGTTATTCGCAAATCCGGGATCCGCGATTTAAACCGCCCTGGAGACAGCCCCCACCCTCCCAGGGGGGCGACCCCGTCCCAGTCTATCGCCGCAGGTCGTCGGGAGGGAGGTGGTTGGCGCTGCCTGTGGATAACTGTGTGGATGGTTGTCCGGTTTCAAGTAAAACCGCAGGTCGAAGGCCTGTGGACAATGTCCGGTCGAAGAGGGGGTAATTAGGTGAGCTAAGGATCACGTTCAGCTCCCGGTTATACGGAACTACCCTCGACCCATGCGCCGATTACGGACCAAGCTGGCAGTCACCGGAATTGTCGCCGGGGCCCTGGCGGGCCTATTCGGCGTCGGCGGCGGAGTGGTCATTGTTCCGCTGCTCGGATTGTGGTTCGGCTGGGATCAACGCAAGGCCGTGGCCACCTCCTTCATCGCCCTCGCGCCCCTGGCGGTCGTCGCGGCGATCGGCTACGCGCTCCACGGCGACGTCGACCTGTACCTGGCCGTGCCGCTGGCCGCCGGGTCGATGATCGGCGCCTGGCTGGGAGCGGCGCTGCTGAACAGGATGCCGCTTTCCGTGCTGCGCGGGATCTTCGCCGTGATCGCGCTACTCGGCGCGGCCCGGCTGCTGACGAGCCCGGGAGCGCCGTCCTCGCTGCCCGATCACCAGTGGTGGCACCTGGCCCTGCTGGTACCCGTCGGTGTCCTCGTCGGCGTGATCGCCGCGCTCACCGGCATCGGTGGCGGCACGATCATGGTGCCGGTCATGCAACTGGGCTTCGGCGCCTCCGCGGTGCTGGCCAAGGGCACCTCCCTCGCCACGATCATCCCCACCTCACTGCTCGGCGGGTACCGCAACATCAAGCTGGGCAACGGCTCGCTGCCCGACGCCCTGTGGATCGGCGGGTTCGGCGTACTCACCTCGTTCCCGTTCAGCCAGATCTCCGTCGGTCTGCCCCCGACGCTGGCCGACATCATGTTCGGCTGCCTGCTGCTGTTCGCCGCCGGCCGCACCGTATGGGGCGATCTCCGGAACCTCGTGCGTAAACGGGAATCCCTGACGCCGTAAGCGTCGAATCAGAATTCCTCCCGCCGGTCCGTGTGACACCGCACCTTGCGGTGACACGGACCGAGCTCGTGCTGTCCAATGTGCGGGGCAATTTTTCGCTCCTGACCTACACAGACAGGCACGAAAGGCAGGTGGGTCGATGAAAACACTTGAGGGCAGCATCCATAACCAGCAGACCTACCAACGGCTGGTGCATTACCTCAGTACCAACGAGGTCCCCACCCCGTGCCTGCTGATCGACGTCCAGACCGTCCGTGAGCGCTTCGCGGCGCTGCGGTCCGCCTTGCCGGACGCCGAGATCTTCTACGCGGTGAAGGCCAACCCGCAGCCCGAGGTCGTCCGCGTGCTCGTGGAGCTGGGCGCGAGTTTCGACGTCGCCAGCCCCGGCGAGATCCAGCTGTGCCTGGAGCAGGGCGCCACCCCGGACCGCATCTCCTACGGCAACACGCTGAAGAAGCGCTCCGACATCGCGTTCGCGCACGAGGCCGGTGTCCGGCTGTTCGCGACCGACAGCACCGTCGATGTGGCGAACATCGCCGAGCTGGCTCCCGGAGCGTCCGTCTTCTGCCGGCTGCTGGTCAGCTCGACGAGCGCCACCCAGCCGTTCGGCCGCAAGTTCGGCTGCAGCGGAGATATGGCTGTGGACGTGCTCACCACGGCGAAGCGGCTCGGCCTGGACCCCGTGGGCCTGAGTTTCCACGTGGGTTCCCAGCACCTGTCGCCGGAAGCCTGGCAGGAACAGATCGAGGAGTCGGCCCGGGTGGCGGCCAAGCTGGCCGCCGAGGACATTCCACTGCGGCTGCTCAATCTGGGAGGCGGGTTTCCCGCCTCCTACCAGGAGAAATCACCCGAGATCGGAATGTTCGGCACGGCCATCGGCCGCTGCCTGGACACCCACTTCGGCCAGGCGATGCCCAGGCTGCTCATCGAGCCGGGACGCGCCCTGGTCGCCGAGGCGGGACTGCTCCGGACCGAGGTGGTCAACGTATCTCGCCGGACCTATGAGGACGACGTGCGCTGGGTGTACCTGGACGCCGGTCGTTACAACGGCTTCGCCGAGTGTGAAGGCGAAGGCATCCGCTACGAACTGCGGACAGAACATGACGGGAAGCCCGTCGGTCCTGTAGTACTAGCGGGCCCTACATGCGATGGAGACGACGTCATGTATCAGAAACATCCCTATCAACTACCTGTTGATCTAGCCGCCGGTGATCGGGTGGACGTACTGGGCTTCGGTGCCTACTCCACCAGTTTCGCCTCCGTGTTCTTCAACGGTTTCGCCCCGCTGACCGCGCTGTGCATCGATGACCCTGGGAGGGCATGTTGACCGGACAGACCCTGACGACTCCGCAGGTCGTTGACGTAGCGAACGAGCACGAAGTCGGTGCCTTCATCGGGCACCACACGCTCGCTGAGTTCCATGGTGTCGAGCCAGCTCTGCTGGATGACGGCCCGCAGTTGCGGGACATGCTGACCGGAGCCCTAGCGCAATCCGGAGCCACCGTCTGCGACATCATCCTGAAACAGTTCGAGCCACAGGGGGTCACCGTGCTGGCCCTGCTCTCTGAATCGCATGCCTCCATCCATACGTATCCGGAGCGCGGTTCGCTGTTCATGGACGTATTCACCTGCGGGACCGTGGCGAAACCCTGGCTGGCCGTCGATCTTCTGGCGCAGGCCATGGGTGCCGCTGATGTCCGGACCAACACCGTTCTTCGAGGAGACACACACCCGTGCTGCCAGTAACTGATGAACACCGCTGGTTGCGGGAGCCCTTGGCTGACGGCATGGACCGTCTGTGGCGCCTCGATGAGGTGATCTTTGAGGGTAAGACGCAGTTCCAGGACATGATCATCGCCCGCTCCGCTCAGGGAATCTCCCTGTTCTGCGGTGACGAGCGGCAGAGCACCGAGTTCAGCCAGGTCACGTACCACGAAGCGCTGATCGTCCCCGCTCTGCTGCTGGCCGACAAGGTCGACCGCGTGCTGATCATCGGATCCAGTGAGGGAGTCGCCTCGCAGATGGCCGTCGCCGCCGGCGCCACGGTCGTCGACCACGTCGACATCGACGAGGAATGCGTGCGCCTCTGCGCCGAGCACCTGCCCTACGGCTACACCACGGCGGAGCTGAACGCCGCGGTCGCCGGCGAGGGTCCGGTCAAGGTGCACTTCGCCGACGGCTACAAGTGGGTCGTCGACGGCAAGCCCGGTTCGTACGACATCGTGCTGGTCGACCTGCCCGATGAGCAGGACGGCGTCGACGCGCAGCACAACCGCCTCTACGGTGCGGAGTTCCTTGCCCAGTGCAAGGCGCTGCTGACCGAGGGCGGCGTCGTGGCAGGCCAGGCCGGCTGCCAGACCATGTGGCGCAACGCCACGCTCGGCAAGATGCTGGACCGGTTCGACCAGGTCTGTGACACCGTCGCGCTGTACGCCAGCGACGAGCACGAGTGGGCCTACCTGTTCGGCCGGGCCGACAAGGTCGAGGACCCGACGCAGCTGATGATCGATCGGCTGCCGAGGCTGGGCTTCACGCCCGAGTCCATCGACGCCGAGGCACTGCGGGCGAACGGCGTTCGCCCGTTCCGCCTGCGGCACCGGTAATCCGTTAACCCGACAGGGGCACCTTGGGCATCGCCATGCCCAAGGTGCCCCTGCGCCCCCCTATCGGTGAGTGGTCGGTGCCGGTGCCGGTGATGTGGTGACGGGACCGGTCGGAGCTGGTGCCGGAGCTGGTGACGTCGTGACCGGACCGGTCGGCGCAGGTGCCGGTGACGTCGTGACCGGACCGGTCGGTGCCGGTGCCGGAGCTGGTGACGTCGTGACCGGACCGGTCGGCGCGGGTGCCGGTGCCGGTGATGTGGTCACGGGACCGGTCGGTGCCGGAGCCGGTGACGTGGTCACCGGACTGGTCGGTGCCGACGTGCCGTCGAACCCGCCCGCCGTGGCGATCCCGCCCAGGGCCAGCAGCCCCAGCGCCGCCGCAGAAACGCCAACGATGATCTTCTTCATGGATGGTTCCTCCTCTGGGAACGATCCTGAAGCCCGGTAGCTGAAGCCTCGCTGAAGGAACCTGAAGATCACTTCAGCTGCTGCCCGCTAGCATCGCCGGAGTGCGGGTGCTGGTGGTGGACGACGACGTGCGGCTGGCCGGGCTGATCGGCCGCAGCCTGGAGGCCGAGGGCTTCCGGGTGCGTGCCACCCACGACGGCCAAGCGGGCTTCGACCTGGCCACCAGCCAGGAATTCGACGTCCTGGTGCTGGACATCATGCTGCCCGGGCTCAACGGCTACGACGTGTGCCGCAGGCTTCGCGCCTCGGGGAACACCGTCCCGATCCTGATGCTGTCGGCCAAGGACGGCGAGTACGACGAAGCCGATGGCCTGGACGTCGGCGCGGACGACTACCTCACCAAGCCGTTCTCCTATCTGGTCCTGGCCGCCCGGCTGCGCGCGTTGATCCGGCGCGGCGCCGCGAACAGGCCGCCGGTGCTGCGGATCGGTGAGCTCACCGTCGACCCGGCCGCACAGCGTTGCTTCGCCGGAGAGCACGAGGTCGTCCTGACCGCCAGGGAGTTCGCCGTGCTGGCCTACCTTGCCGCGCGTCCCGGGCAGGTGGTGGCGAAAGCCGAGATCATCGAGAACGTCTGGGACTTCGCCTACGACGGGGACTTCAACATCGTGGAGGTGTACATCAGTGCGCTCCGCCGCAAGCTGGACCCGTATCTCGGGACCCGGCTCATCAACACCGTCCGTGGTGCCGGCTACCGGATCCAGTAGGTTCCCGCCCCGCTCGGTGCGGGCCCGTACCACGCTGATCGCGGTGCTGATGGTCGCCGTCGCGCTCGGCGTGTGCCTGACCGCCCTGGTCCTCGCCCTGCGCTCCAGCCTGCTGGACGCCGCGCAGGACGAGGCGGCCGCCCGGGCGGAGAACGCCAAGATCGCCATCGAGCAGGGTCGCAGGCCCGACTCTCAGGTCACCGTGCTGCCGCCCACCACCCCGGCGCCGAGCCCGGTCACCACGAGCATGGCGCCGCCGCAGCGCCCGGTCACCACCTCGCCGCAGCCCACGGTCACCGTGCCGGTCAGCGACGGCCGGGTCGTCGTCGCCCAGGTGGAGACCAAGCAGGTCAAACGGGCCCTCGACACCCTGTGGACGCTGCTCGTCCCCGGCATCCCACTGGTGCTCGGCATCGTCGGCCTGGCGACCTGGATCGCCGTCGGCCGGGCACTGCGCCCGGTGGAGGCGATTCGCGCCGAGGTCGCGGAGATCGCCGGTCATGACCTCGGCAGGCGGGTGCCGGTGCCCGGTTCCGGCGACGAGATAGCCAGGCTGGCGACCACGATGAACGCCACCCTGGACCGGCTGGAACACGCCGTGGTGCGCAACCGCCGGTTCGTCGCCGACGCCTCCCACGAGCTGCGCAGCCCGATCGCGGCCCTGCGCACCCAGCTGGAACTCGCCGCGCACGGGCAGGGCGACTGGAGCCGGGACGCCCACGCCGCGCTCGCCGACACCGAACGGCTGCAGGCCCTCGCCGACGACCTGTTGCTGCTGGCCAGGATGCGGGACGGTGGCATCCACCGGGAGCAGGTCGACCTCGGTCAGCTGGCCATCGAGGAGGCCCGCGGTGTCCGGCTGGACATCCGGCCCGACGTCCTGGTCGATGGCTCCGCCCGGCACCTGTCCCGGCTGGTCCGGAACCTGGTGCAGAACGCGCGCAGGCACGCCGGGTCCACGGTGCTGGTCCGGGTCCGGCCCGGCGTTCTGGAGGTGCACGACGACGGCCCTGGCATTCCGCCGGCCGATCGGGCGCGGGTGTTCGAGCCGTTCACCAGGCTCGACGATGCCCGCACCCGTGACGACGGTGGCACTGGGCTCGGCCTGGCCATCGTCCGGGACATCGCGGTGGCCCACGGGGTCACCGTGCGGGTGGCCGATTCACCGCTGGGCGGCGCGGTCGTCATCGTCAGCTGGACGTGACGCTCTCGCGGCTCGCACGTGATCACCAGCGGGCAGACTCCAGGGTGGTGTGCCGGGAAGTCTGGTCGGCGATTGCCTTGTCGTCTCTGAGGAAAGGTCGCCGATGACCCTGGACCGCGCCGCGCGGCTGTGCCTGCTGCTGTGCCCCGCGATCGCCCTCGTCGCCGCCGTGATCGCCTTGGTGACGATCAACTACTCCTGGCTGGCCCACGGCAGCACGCTGCCCGTCGGCACCGCCGTGGTCAGCCTTGTCCTGCTGGTTGCCATCGCCATGGCGGGGACCTTTATTCGCAGGCATCGGCGGCGCTGATCGCGTTAACCTGGGTACATGCCAGGTTGACGCTAGAACCGCGCCCGTGCCCCACCGGCTCCGATCTCTACCCCGTCATGGACAGAGATCACTCAAGGAGACCCAGGTGGAGATCAGGAAAATCAAGCAGGGCGAAGGTGCGCAGGTCGCCGAGCTCTGGGACCGCGTGTGCCGGGAGACCCCGGATGGTGGCCTGCTGACCGATGCCGGTCGGCATGCCATCACGCACATGCTCGAGGTCGCCGCATGGCACTGGGACGAGCGGTGTCTCGTCGCCGTGCGGGACGGCGCGCCGATCGGTTTCGTGCTGCTCAGCGTCCACGGAGGGTTGCTGCCCGGAGTCGTCGGCTGGGTGGATGAGCTCCACGTGCTGCGGCAGCCCGGCGACACGGAGATCCGCCGTGCCCTGCTCGACGCCGCGGTGGCCGAGCTGCGTGCGGCCGGAGCGCAGGTGATCCGGATCCACGTGGATGCCGCCGACCAGCGTGAACGCGCGTTCTGGACCGGTAGGGGCTTCGAAGCGGACATGATCGTCTGCTCGTTGTACGAGTAGTGAGAGCCGGGGCGGCCTTCGCGTGCGAAGGCCGCCCCGCCTTGCTCCTAGTCCTCGGAACCCTTGGACAGACCCGTGGAGATCAGGTCCATCACCGACGAGTCGGCGAGGGTGGTCACGTCACCGACCTGCCGGTTCTCCGCCACGTCCCGCAGCAGCCGGCGCATGATCTTGCCGGAGCGGGTCTTCGGCAGCTCCGGGACGACCATGATCTGCCGCGGCTTGGCGATCGGGCCGATCTCCTTGGCCACGTGGTTCCGCAGTTCCTGGACCAGCGCGGCGGCGTCCTCGTTCTCCTGCACACCACGCAGGATCACGAAGGCCACGATGCCCTGGCCGGTGGTCGGATCGCTCGCGCCGACCACGGCCGCCTCGGCGACCCGGTTGTGCGAGACCAGCGCGGACTCCACCTCGGTGGTGGAGATGCGGTGCCCGGACACGTTCATCACGTCGTCCACCCGGCCGAGCAGCCAGATCGCGCCGTCATCGTCGTACTTGGCGCCGTCGCCCGCGAAGTAGAAGCCCTGCTCGGTGAACCGGGACCAGTAGGTCTCGCGGAACCGCTCCTCGTCGCCCCAGATGCCACGCAGCATCGACGGCCACGGCTTGTCCAGCACCAGGTAGCCGCCGCCACCCTTGCCGACCTCGGCACCGTTCTCGTCGACCACCTTCGCCGCGACGCCGGGCAGTGCGCCCATGGCCGAGCCGGGCTTGGTCGCGGTGACACCGGGCAGCGGAGAGATCATGATCGCGCCGGTCTCGGTCTGCCACCAGGTGTCCACGATCGGGCAGCGGTTCGCGCCGACGTGCTCGCGGTACCACATCCAGGCCTCGGGGTTGATCGGCTCGCCGACGCTGCCCAGTACCCGCAGCGAGGACAGGTCGTGCCGGGCCGGGATGTCCGCTCCCCACTTCATGAACGTGCGGATCAGCGTGGGCGCGGTGTAGTAGATGGAGACCTTGTACTTCTGCACGATCTCCCAGTGCCGGCCCTCGTGCGGGGTGTTCGGCGTGCCCTCGTAGACCACCTGTGTCGCGCGGTTGGCGAGCGGGCCGTACACGATGTAGGAGTGCCCGGTCACCCAGCCGATGTCCGCGGTGCACCAGTAGACGTCGTCGCCCGCCTTGTGGTCGAAGACGTTGTGATGCGTGTACGCGGCCTGGGTGAGGTATCCACCCGAGGTGTGCAGAATGCCCTTCGGCTTACCGGTGGTGCCCGACGTGTACAGGATGTACAGCGGGTGCTCGGAGTCGAAGGCCTCCGGCGTGTGCTGGTCGGACTGCCGGTCGACCAGGTCGTGCCACCACAGGTCGCGGCCCTCGGTCCAGTCCACCTCGGACTCGGTGCGGCGCACCACCAGCACGTGTTCCACGCTGGGGTTGGGCGCGACGGCCTCGTCCACGGCGGGCTTCAGCGGAGCGGGCTTCCCCCGGCGCCACTGCCCGTCGGTAGTGATCACCAGCTTGGCCTCGGCGTCCTGGATGCGCGAGCGCAGCGCCTCGGCCGAGAAGCCGGCGAAGACCACGCTGTGCGGCAGGCCCAGCCGGGCACAGGCCAGCATGGAGAAGATCGCCTCGGGGATCATCGGCAGGTAGATGGCCACGCGGTCGCCGGTCCGCAGGCCGAGCTCGATCAACGCGTTCGCGGCCTTGCTGACCTCGCGCTGCAGGTCGGCGTAGGTGATCGTCCGAGTGTCGCCGGGCTCGCCCTCCCAGTGGATGGCCACCTGGTCGCCGTGGCCGTCCTCGACGTGCCGGTCGACGCAGTTGTAGGCCACGTTCAGCTTGCCGCCGACGAACCACTTGGCGAAGGGTGCGTTCGACCAGTCCAACACCTGGGACCACTCGGTGTCCCAGGACAACCGGGAGGCCTGCTCGGCCCAGAACGCCTCACGGTCGGCGTCGGCTATGTCGTACATGTCCGCCTTGGCATTGGCCGCCGCGGCGAACTCGTCACTGGGCGGAAACGCCCTGGACTCGGTGAGCAGGTTGTCCAGCGTGGCGTTACGACCCTCGTCCTGGGTCATTCGGCGCACCTCCATCACAGAAGAGTTCGGGACGTTCGTCTCCAAGTTAGTGCGATCGGGCCCACATCGACAGCGCGGGGCGCAGATGTGGTTTAGACCAATCACGAATGGAGTAGCCGTTGCGTCAGACGCTCGCGTGCCGCAGGCCATTCGGCCGGGATCATCGAGTAGATGAACGAGTGCCGCAGGCTGCCGTCCGACCTGATGCGGTGATTGCGCAACACCCCGTCCGGCTTCGCGCCGAGCCGCTCAATGGCCTGCTGGGAGCGGAGATTCTTGTCGTCGGTCTGCCAGAACACCCGATTCGCGCCCAGCACGTCGAAGGCGTGGGTCAGTAGCAGCAGCTTCGACTCGGTGTTGCAGGCCGTGCGGCGCCACTGCTTGCCGAGCCAGGTGTGGCCGATGCCCAGGACCCGGTTCTCGGCGTCGATGTCATGGTAGGAGGTCGTGCCGCAGACCTGGCCGGATGCCACGTCTATCTGGGCGAACGCCATGATCCCGTGCGCCACGCGGTGCTTCTCGATCCACGCCTGCGCGCCCGGTACGTCGGCCGGCCGGGCCTTGGCGCTCAGCCAGGTCCAGATGTCCGGATCCTGGCCCGCCTCGAACAGCCCGTCCGCATGTTCCACGGCCAGCGGCTCCAGCCGGACGTGCTTGCCTTCCAGGATCGGCGCGGTGCCCCAGTCATCAGTCATGGCCTTCACCGTAGATCGTTCCCGGCGGCCGTACACGGCCATTTACCGCCCGTTTCATCAGGCCAGTACAGTCGCCGTGTGAGTCTCTTGGCTGGTGATCCGCTGCGGCAACTGGTTGATCTGCCCGGGGTTTCCGACGCGGTCGAATCCGCGCGGGACGCCCTGGCCGAGGTGCATCGGCACCCGACCAACCGGCGTGGCTGGCCCGCCACCTCGGCCGAGGCCTCCGTCCGCGCCGCCCGCGCCTCGGCGGCGATCGACGGTGCCTCCCCGGAACTCCCCGAGGACGGCCAGGTCGACGACCCGCGGCTGGCCGGTGCGCTGCGGGTGGCCGAATCGCTGGGCCTGCTGCTCACCACCTGGGAACGCGCCCCGCTGCAGGCCCTCGCCCGGCTGCACGTGCTCGCCGCCGCCGACCTGGTCCACGAGCGGGAGGCCGACGCCCTCGGCCGTCCGCAGCTGAACGAGGACGGCACGGCCCGGCTGGACCTGCTGGCCAAGGTGGTCACCACGACCAAGGTGCCGGGTCCGGTGCTGTACGCCGTGGTGCACGGCGAACTGCTCACCCTGCGCCCGTTCGGCACCGCCGACGGCGTGATCGCCCGCGCCGCCGGCCGACTGGTGGCCATCGGCACCGGCCTGGACCCACGTGGTCTCGGCGTTCCGGAGGTGTCCTACCTGCGCAGGCCGCACGAGTACGCCAGCGCCGCCGACGCCTTCGCCACCGGTACCGCCGACGGCGTCGCCGGCTGGATCAGTTACTGCTGCAAGGCCCTCGAAGCCGGTGCCAAGGAGGCCACCAGCATCGCGGACGCCGCCTCACCGTCCTGACCCGGGGATCTCCACCGGTAACCGCCCCTTGCCGGGCGCGGCACCGAACAACACGTTCATCGCCGCCCGCACGCTGTCCGGATTGGTCGAGTAGCTCGCCAGCCAGACCGGCAGCTTCACCTTGGCCACATAGGGCTCGGCCACGGCCACCCCGGCTACCGGTTTGTCCAGCGTGGCCAGCTTTTTCGCCAGTTCCTCGTGCGCGCGCCCGGCGAGCAGGATGGTCCGGTCGAACTGCTTCGCCTTCGCCAGCACCGCGTCCAGATCGGTGCCCGCCACCATCGTCTCCGTGGGCCCGTAGGTCCGCACCACCTCGGCGGCCGCGTCGAGCTGCTCCTGCTTGGCCGCGACGATCAACGTGGACTTGCCGCTGCGCCAGGGCAGTTGCCCGCCCAGCACGGTGATCGCGTCGGTACTGATCCGCTTCGCCGTGGCCAGGTGTTCCCTGGTGCCCACCACCTGCGGAATCTTCGCCAGGTCCACCTGCTGCGGCGTCAGCATTCCGCGCCGCCACTTGAGTTCCAGCACCCGGCGCAGGCTCTGGTCGATGCGCTTCTCGGTCAGCACGCCGCGCCGCACCGCGTCCAGGACCCCGTTGATCGCGACGTCCAGCTTGGGCGGGGTGAGCAGCATGTCCGCGCCCGCCTGCAACGCCAGCACCGGGATCTGGTCGTCCGGGTGTTTGGCCCGCACGCCCTCCATCCCCAGCGAGTCGGTGATGATCACACCCCGATAGCCGAGTTCGTCCCGCAGCAGGCCGGTGAGCAGCTTCGGCGCCAGCGTGGCCGGTTCCCCGGAGGTGTCCAGCTTCGGCATCACGATGTGCGCCGACATGATCGTGTCCACCTCGGCGTCGATGGCCGCGCGGAACGGCGGGGCGTCCAGTCGCTCCCACTCCTCGGGAGAGTGGTTGATCACCGGGAGTCCGGTGTGGCTGTCCACCGTGGTGTCGCCGTGCCCGGGGAAGTGTTTCGCGGTCGCGCTCACCGACGCGTCTTGCAGGCCCTCGACGGCGGTCGCGGTCAGCCGCGCGGTGAGCTCGGGATCACTGGAGAAGGACCGGACCCCGATCACCGGATTCGCCGGGTTCACGTTCACGTCGGCGTCGGGGGCGTAGTTCTGGTTGACCCCGAGGGCCTTCATCTCCTGGGCGGTGATCGTCGCCGAATCACGCACGGCCGTGTCGTCGTCGTCCGCGCCGAGCACGGCCGCTGCGAGGGCCATGTTGCCGGGGAACTGGGTGGCGGGCGGACCGATCCGGACCACCAGGCCCTGCTCCTGATCAGCCGAGACCAGCAGGCCCGGTCCCGCGCCGACCGCCTGTTGCAGGCCGTTCGTCAGCCGGGCGAGTTGCGGCGGATTCTGCACGTTGCCGGTGTTGGCGAAGATGCAGACACCGCCGACGTGATAGCGGCGCACGACCTCGGCCGGGGTGTCCACGCCGGCCATCTCCCGGTTCCGCGGGTCGGCGGTGTCCGCCCCGGGGCCGAAGACCCGGGTGACGAACAGCTGGCCGACCTTCTCCGGCAGGGACATCTTCGCCGCCGTGGCGGTCACCCAGCTGTTCATGCGATCCGCCCGAGCCGTGCCGATGACGCCGCAGCCGCTGAGTGCCAGGCCCGCCGCGAGTACGAGTGTTGTCGCACGGCCCCAGGCACTCATGGCTCACCTCGTCTGTTTGGTGATGTCCTCGATCGCCTTCCGACTCTCCTCTGCTGCCTGCCTGGAGGTCAATTGGCCTTTCAGTGCTTTCATAGCGCTGTCCATCACCGCGCTGGCCGCCCGGTCGAACAACGGATGGCCGGTGCTGGCGAAGGCCTCGGCCGGTACCCGGTTCAGTTCGCCCAGGTAGACGTTCATATCGTCCTGCCGCTGCGGGTAGGTGAGGCCCGAGGTGGCCAGGTCCTTGCGCGAGGGCATGAACAGCGAGCGGCCGACGAACTGGGCCTGGTTCTCCCTGCTGGCCAGCCATTCGGCGAACGCGGCGGCCACCGCCGGCTGCTTGCCCTCCTTGAAGACCACGGTGAACTTGCCGCCCGGATAGCCACCGCAGCGCACCTGGCAGGGGTTCGGGATCGACTCCCAGTTGAACTTCGCCTGCTGGGCGTAGTCGCCGACCTTCCAGTTGCCGCTCAGGTAGAACACGGCCTCCTGGTTCTTGAAGGTCTCCGCCGCGTCCCGGTGGCCGTCCTTGGAGGTCAGCCAGAGCGTGGAGGTGTCGTTCTTGTTGATCTGGATGAAATAGTCCAGCGCCTTGGCCGCCTTGTCCACGTCCAGCGCGGCCTTGCCGTCCGGGGTGAACAGATCGACGCCCCACTGGCTGAGCATGCCGACCAGCCGGTGCGGGGTGTGGTCCATGGCGATGGCGTACTTGACTCCGGTCGCCTTCTGCACCTTCTGTGCCAGCGCGACCAGTTCCGGCCAGGGCAACCCCTGCTTGGTCGAGGGGGCGGTCTCGCCGGCCTGCGCGAAGAGGTCCAGGTTCACCAGCGGCCCACTCACCGTGATGTCGCTGGGCAGGCCGAACACCTCGCCCTGTGGCCCGGTGCCGCCCTTGATGGCGCCGGGCACGAACGCGTTGACCAGCTTCGCGTCCTTCAGGTACGGCCGCAGGTCGGCCAGGTCGCCGCGAACCAGTCCAGGCCGTGGAATCCGGGCCAGGTCGGGCATCTCGCCCGCGTCCCGCCGGCGGTCCAGCTCCTTGCCGACATCGTTGAAGTCGATCGGCTTCAGGTTGATCTTGGCGCCGGTCTGGTCCTGGTACTTGGCCACCAGGTCACGCGTTACCTCGGCATCGTTTCCGTCGGATACATAGAGATACTCGATCTCGGTACCGCGGATGTCTTCCTGGGCGGCCGGGGCAGGCGGCTTGTCGAACAGCGAACAACCGGCGAGCAGGGTGAGGACGGTCGCCAGCGACAGGACCATCGGAACCGGTCTGCGGCTGCGGTGCCCAGCTGGGGGGAGGCGCCGGAGGGTGGCGCGCAGGGGCTGCACTCGGCGGACGCTAACCGCAGCCCAACTGCTGGTCAATCTGAAACAGGCCTAGGAGGGGGGTAGGCAGATAACACTTCTATAACCCCAGGTGAAAGCGGGTATAGGAAACAAGATCAAGGCAGAGTGTTTCAAATTTGACCATAAGCCCACGCCTGGGGGGAGAAAGCGCTGACGGCGCCCACCTGGGGTGAGCGCCGTCCGCCTACGCGAGCAATCGGGTTACCAAGCGTGCACTCGTGTCGTGCTTTCGGGGCTCGGCGTCCAGCGTCCTGATACGCAGCCCTTTGACGACATGCCTCCCGCGGCGTGCTGTGCGTGGGTGCCCAATGCTCGCGTACGGAGTTCGATACGGGGAGGACGAGGCTTCTCCTCTGCACCGTCCCGGGCCGTTCTAAAGTCCGCCCTCACTTTGTAACGCGTGCCGGCGGTCACAGCAAGGGCTCAGATGGGTGCACCGGTCCAGGTACGCACGGTGACGGGCCGCTCGGGGGTGCGTCTGGTGGTCGGGGGAAGGACGCTTTGGAGGGGAGATGGGTGGCGGGGTGGGGTCTTTCCTGCCTTCGCGTTGGGTGGGGGCACGCCGGTCTGGTTGTTCTGCTGGACCGGGGTGACGGAGGGTGGTCTAGGAGCGCAGGCGGGGCTGGATTTGGTGGGGTCGGCAGGGTTTGGGTCACGGTGGGTGCCGATCAAGCCGCCGTGACCTGGCCGGAGCCGGCGAGTGAACCTTGAGTCCATTGTGGACTGAGTGGTTGTTCCTGGTTAAAGACAAAATCAGCCCCGATTTTTGTCTTTAACCAGGAACAACCA
>QZFT01000054.1 GCA_003600225.1 Pseudonocardiaceae bacterium YIM PH 21723 | reverse complement strand
TGAAAAAGGGGTGGCGACCAGGTGTTTCCTGGTCGCCACCCCGAGGTGAGGTTGTTGCCGGCTATGTCCCGGCGCTGACCGGCGTGGCCGTCGTGGTGTTCACGGTGGCCAGCAGCGCGGCGGCCTGGCCCTCGAGCGGCTCGTCGGCTGCGGAGTTGTTGATGACGGTGTGCTCGGTGGCCGGCCGGAAGGCCAGATCCAGCTGGGCGAGCCAGGCTGGCCAGTCGGCCAGCTTGCTCGCGTCCCGGGCCGCGCCGCGCTTGCGGACGTACCCGAACATGGTCTCCGCGTCGCACTCCACCCAGATGAACACGGCGATGCCGCCGCGGCTCTCGATGCTCGACCGGGTCCTGGCGCACCAGGCCGGGTCGGAGAACTCCGCGACGAACGGCGCGGTGACCACACAGCTGGTGCCGCACTCGACGTTCTCGATCGTCCCGGTCATCAGCGCCTCGTACTCCGCAGGCCGGATGATCGTGCGGTACTGCTCGGACTCGCGGTCATGGGGCGAGAGGCCCATCGTGGTCAGCGCGGCCTCGACGACCGAGCGGGTCGTGGAGTCCTTGTCCAGCATCGCCCAGTGGGTGCGGCGGCTGATGATCCTGCCCAGTTCGGTTTTCCCGCTACCGGCGTATCCGCCGATCAACAGGACGACTGGCTTGGCGGCCGCGCCGGTCGCAGCAGCGGCCGGCGGGTAGTTGACGACCCTGCCGGAGCGGTCCTTCACCAGGACCTTGCCCTCGACTTTCAGGATGTCCATCGCCTTGGTGATCGTGGTTGCCGAGGCGTCGTACTGCTCGGCCAGGACCTTGGTGGCGGGCAGAAGCGCGGCGTGCGCCAGGCGGCCGGCCTCGATGTCCTGCCGGATCAGGTGTGCCACGCGCTCGGGGGCCGACACCGGAATTTCTGCGGTCAAGGTCATCTCCTCGTCTCATGGCCAGCCCTGAACTGGATCAGACGATAACAGTTGAACCGACTATCGGAGCTGCCAAGTGGCGTACATAGCTAACCAGGCAATGATCAGGAAAAATCAGACGATAACTGTTGACATCATCTGAATCTGACAGTTACTGTCTGAACCGGTAGGCGGGATACCGGTTCCACCCCGGACCTGCTCCCCGGTCTGCGCCGGTGCTTACCGCCCCATCCAGGCGGCCAAGTCAGCCCCCGTACTTCACGGCGAATCGCAGAGAACTTCACAGAGAAGCGGAAGCACTCGCGGCCTGACGCCCCCGCCTGGTTGATCCAGTGGAGCGTGCTGAATGAAAAGGCCGCGGCTACCTCTCTGACAGAGGCCTCTCCGCCGTGCTCACGCTCGCCGCCACCCCGAGTGGCGCGAACCGAGCAGGCGGACTACCGCAAACACCTGTTTGACGTGGTGTTTGCCGGTCGTCCTGGTCCGCGCCACCAAGAACCACCGCCGCCTCCTCCGGGCGCCGGGGTGAGCTGCAGGACCAGGACGCGCCGGGGAACCACCACCAACGGCCAGCCCGGTGTTTTGGCCACCGGGCTGGCCAACCCCTTCTCCAGCACTTACTGGAAGGACCGGCACATGCGCTCTACATCCCTCACCGACTACCGCGAGGTCACCGGCGACCCGGCCGAGCTGGCCGGCCAGATCACCGCGGTGTTCACCGGCCCACTGCTGCGCAAGCGCGCGGCCCGCGCCGCGGTCGCCCTGGCCGAGGCCTCGATCGGCATCCCGCCCTCGGACCGCCCGGCCGGCGACCTGCCGGACTACGAGCCCACCGACTCGGAGCTGATGCTGCTGCACTCCGGCATCGCCGATGAGGACCTGGACGACCTGCTCGACTCCGCCAACACACTCGCCGCCTACGAGCGGCACCTGCGTGACCTGCGTGGGCTGCGCACCCAGTGGCCCGACCTGGACCTGACCAGTCCGGAGGCCGACGAGGACCAGGACGAGCTGGACACCCTGCTCGATGAGTACCTGGGGCGTGTGGCATGACCGACTGGCGACACCGCGCGGCCTGCAAGACGACCGACCCGGAACTGTTCTTCCCCGTGTCCGAAGTCGGCCCCTCGACCTGCCAGATCACCGAGGCCAAGACGTTCTGCAACGGCGGATCCGAGCAGCTGCCATGCCCGGTCCGCACCGACTGCCTGGAGTGGGCCATGGCCCACGGCGCCGACGCCGGCGTCTGGGGCGGGCTCACCGAGGACGAACGCCGCTCTCTTCGACGTAGCCGGGCGCGTCGCTCCAAACAAGCGGGCGAGGTGAGGGCATCATGAACGGGCCCGTCGATCCCGATCTGCCGCTGAGCCTCCAGGCCGCGAGCCTGCGAGCGGAGATCGACGCGAATGCCGTGTTCCAGAACGCGACCCGCAAACGTCTTGATGCGGGCGACATGCGGGCGGTCGGCCAGCTGAAGACTCTCAAAGATCTTGAGCAGAAGCTCCGCAATCAACTCCAACTCGTGCTCGGGATGGCTTCATGCACGTCCTGAGCTGGTGCTCCGGCACCGGGGCAACACATGCGGCACGCCCCAGGTATATCGCCCGGATCGGGCCGCGTGTGTTGCCCAGGCCACCGGATCAACCCAGTAACCCACCCCGGTCGACACCGGTGTCCGGCCAATCACCGATCATCACTACGTCACTGCCAGGAAGGAGGCCCGTCGTGGAAGCCATCGGCTCCCCCGCTCCCGAGCCCAATGACGATCTGGCCAAGCAGTTCGCCGACATCATTGCCGCACAGGGCATCGACGGTTCCGAGATCGAGAAGGCCGCCAACGACTCCGCCAGCCCGGAACCCGCACCAGACCCCACCACGTCAGCACCTGACGCAGAACCCGAGTCAGCCGCTTCCGCCGTGAACGAGCCTGGGACCGAGAAGCCGACGGACGCCGCGCCAGTTGAGGTGCAGACCCCAATGGCAATGTCCGCATCAGCGTCGGTTCCCAAGTTGCCAATGGCTACTACTGCTGCTCAGGTCCCGACGATGCCGGAACCGGTACGGCCGGAGCGCCCCGCGCTCGTTGAGCCGACCAAACCGGAAGATCCGGACCTGGGCCATGCCGAGAAGACTGGCAAGTACGCGTCGGTGGCCGGCTACATCATGTCCGTCGGAGTCGGCGCTTTCGGTCAGATCATGTTCTTCGCCGACATGGTCAGGGACAAGCTGCCGCCGCCCTACAACTGGGTCGTTGGCTTTGCAGGGGCCGCGTTCGCCGAAACCGCGATGATCGGCTCAGGCAGCTACTCGCTGATCAAACGCCGAAATGAAGGCAAATGGAGACTGCTGCTGGCAGTGGCCTGCTTCGTCTGTGCCTGCGCCGTGGCCATGCAGGCCGCCCACTGGTATCCCAAGGGGCCAGGCGTCGTGCTGATCTTCTGCTTCGCCTCTTTCATTGGCTTCATGGTTCACATGGTCATCGAGCACAGCAAGCTCCGTGACAGCGAGGATCGCAAGAAGAAGTACGAACAGGAACTGGCCGCCTATAACGCTGAGGTGCAGAAGCGATACGAGCAAGACCTCGCTGAGTACCAGGCCGAGATCAACCGGCAGCGGCGTCTGGCAGAACAAGCCGCGGCTAAGGCCAACGCTCCGGAGCCCCGCCCGGCTGCTGCAGCCCAACCGGCCAAACAGGCCGAGGGCACCAAAGCCAGCAAAGAGGTCGCTGTGCCGTTGGGGGTGCAGCAGAAGCTCACCACCCCGAAGGAACTGAAGCAGGGACTGCTGGAGGCTGGTTATAGCCTCCCGAGGAGTTCCAGCTCCATCGAGAACTGGTGCGCTGCCATCAGGGATGAGCTGGCCAAACAGTCCAGCTAATCATCTGCTGATCCGCCCATATTCACAGTGCCCCGCCCCTGAACTCAGGGACGGGCCACTGTGGGAGTTGGACGGCTCGCCCGCAGGCTCTACTCCTGCCAGCCGTGAACCGAGCGCGAGGACGCCACCGGCTCCGACCGGTTGCGGTGATGCACCCGAAGCACGTAGTTGACCAGGAACGGCATCTCCCGCAGCCGGTCCCGCACCCGGGTCTGCTCGGCCGCGCAGGCCATCGGCACGAAGTGCCGGCCACAGACCTCTTCGAAGTCCTCGTCATTGTCGAGGCGGAAGAACTCCGTCAACGGCCCCGGATCGTGCATCAGCCGTTTGCCGTCCAGCCGGTCGATCCGCAGTTCGTAGCGGTCGCGCGCACCCTGCACTGAGTTCCCCTCTCCCAGGTCTTGGCAGGTCAACGCTACCTGCCCTCCCTGACAAGTCGTATCGCAAACCCCAGGAAGGAGCAGTCGGCCGTGCCCGAAACACCCTCCGCGCCCCGCCGTTGTGTCCGAGTCGCCCACGCGATCCTGCGGCGGGTGACCGGCCAACGGCAGCGCTTCCTGACCGAGTACGGCAAAGCCACCGAGGAGCGGCAGCGCCTGGCCGCCATCACCAACGCCCTGCGGGCCGCGGCCGCGCCTGGTCGGCACCAGCCCGACCAGGACCTGGTCGACAAGAAGCTCCAGCAGATCAACGTCATGGCACTGGCAGCGCTCAACGAGCTGCACGAGATCCAGGAAGCCGCTGCCAACAAGACCCTTCGCGCAGATCAGCTGCGTATCCGCCGAAACGAAAGGAGGCGCGGCTGTGACGGTCGCCCAACCCAATCCCACACCACCTCGCAAACCGGCAACTCAGGCACAGCGGCCTGACCTCCGCGTCATCAGCTCGCCACCCGGTGCGGCCGAGGAGACCGAGCTGCCCGCCGAGCAGCACCAGGACCAGCCGGTCACTCCCCTGGCTCCGATGGATGTCCGGGTCACGGAGGCACTCCGGGGATTCCTGGAGACCCGGCCGCGCTGGTGGAAGCGGCCTTCGTCCCCGGCGGAGATCTGGGAGTACGCCTTCAACGGCGACTGGACCGAGAACGACAAGTCGGCCAAGCGGATCGCCTACGCCATCAGCTTCCTGACCGTCTTCGCCCTCACCTATCCGATCGAGTGGGCGTTCCGCCTCGCCCGCCAGTCCCCACAAGCGGCGCTGGCCGTCAGCGCCGCGCTGATCCTGCTCTACCAGATCCTCTGACCGTCCAGAAAGGACACTCCATGTCGTGGTCCATGTTCATCCCCACCTCCATCCTCGGCCTCGGGGCGATCCTGCTGGTTGTCGGCGTCGCCCTGGTCTACCTCGACGTGCCCGGCCAAGGCGTCGCCTGGGACAAGGTGGCCGCGTGGTTCGGCCTCATCGGAGGCTTCGGTGTCGGCGGTAGCGCCGGCGGCTGGCTCGGCAAGACCTTCGTCCACGGCGCCACCAGCGCCATGACGCAGAGCCAGCAGTTCGGAACCCAGGCCACCGGCGCCAGTGTGGTCGGCGGCCTCTTCCTGGTCGTCGGCTTGTGGACCTACATCAAGCTCAAAAAGGCCGGCATCAGCGCCAAGACCAAGACCCGCGCCCTGGCGGTGATGTTCGGGCTGGCCCTGGCGGGCACGTTCATCGCCGGGCTTCCCGGGATCTACAGCTTCGTCGACCAGTTCGTCCACTGGGCCGGAACCACGGCCATCACCGCCCTCTCCTAGCCCATCTCGGGCAGCGCCGAAATCCAGGTCTGGCACCAGTCACCACTGGTGGAGGGGTTCGAGTCCCGTCCGGCGCACGTGTTCCCGCACCTCAGAAAGGAGCCTCCGTGGAACCACTCATGATCACGTGCATGGTCCTGGCCTGGATCTTCACCAAGGGCAAAGTCGACACCACGGCCTACGCCAGCGGTAAGGAGCCGCCCGCGCTGGCCAAGGCCCGCATGCGCCACGAAACCAGTGGCGGCGGTTACCGCAGCAACGGAACGCCCAAGGGCCGCGGTGCCTTCGGGCTGATGTGGAACTCGTTGTGGGCCAACGGCTGCGCCGCGGTCCAGCAGCGACTGGAACACCGCGCCGCCCGCAAACGCATGTGGTTCGACGAGACCGCAGAGCACCGCGACGCGAAGTGGCGAGAAAAGCAGCAGCGCAAGCTGGAACGTGGTGAACGCGCCATCCAGCGCTTCATCGAACGGGAAGGCCTGCCCGTCATCGACCTCAGCGAGCGGCGCCAACGCAAGGAAGCCGAAGCCGCGCAGAACCAGCAGAGCGACCAGCCCGAAGCGACTCCGCCCCCGGTGGGATCGCAGACGGGCCAGAACTCCAGCTCCGCCAAACCTGAGGACACGGGAACGGACAAGCCCACCGGCGAGCAGACGCCGGAGCAGCCTAACCAGAACAAGCCGGCTACCGGCTCGGAGAACCAGCCGGAGCCCGGTGACACCGCCACCCCGCCGCCTCCTTCCACGCCGACGACGCCGGATGCGGAGAAGGACGAACCCAGTGGCCACGCGGAGGCCGATGCTCAGCCTGCCGAAACGGGCCAGGCGGCAAGCCAGGTCCCCCCGCAGGCTGCGCCGGCCACGGCGTCCGTCCCTACCGACGCCCTGCCGGATCCGGCGGAGCCCGAGTCACCGCCGATCCGGGAAGAGGGCGCCCGTAACGACGCTCCGAAGCCCGAGTCCGCGACCCCCGAGGCAGCTGACACCTCTGCGTCACAGCCCGTGGCCGCAGCTGCCACAACCAGCACAAAAGGAGATGCCACGGTGTACCAGCAGGCAGTGCAATCCCTGACCAGGCTGGCCGATCAGGCCGCCCAGTATGGGCAGAACCTCGCCGGGATGGCCGACGAGATGGAAGGCCGGAAGTGGGGCGTCGAGGTCGTCGCTCCATTGCGGGACAGCGTGCCGCTCATGACTGATGTCGAAGGCACGGCCCGCGACCTCGCGGGCCAGGCCCAGCACCAGGGTGACGCCGGATCCGCCGCCTACGACCAGCACCCCTATGTCCCTGGACCCGAAGCGGTCTTCGCCTAGAAAGCAGGTGTCTTCATGACGATCACCATGACCGCTGACGCGGGTACCGACGCGATCGCGGAGATGTTCAAGCTCGCGGCCGACGACCTGGCCACCATGTATCAGGAAACCGAGAAGATGCTGGGCGAGTTCGAGAACCACGGCTGGTGTGGCCTCCTCGACTCGCTGGCGGTGTGCAGGGACCGGATCAACGCCACCCTGGACAACCTGGCCGATGTTGCAGAGAAGGTCGGTGTGGGTGGCGCGGTAGTGCGCGCGGCCTACGAGGGCAACTTCCTGCTCGGTACAGCGTCCAAGGCCTCGCTCGGCCACGCCTGACCCCGGACCGTGCTGTTGTCCGGGCTCCGCTCGGCCCCGTCCACCTTCTCCTCGGTGGGCGGGGCCGAGCGCTTCCCAGAAGCCAGCACGAGCCACAGAAACCCCATGCGAGGAAGGACCCGCCGTGCCCACCGTGACTCGACAGACCCGCTTCGCCGGGAACACCGGCCAGACCCCCGGCAAGCCCAAGATCAGCCGTAACACCCGGTTCAAGAAGCCGACCCCGGCCGCGCCGCAGAACCAGGCCGCGCAGCGTGCCAAGAACCCCGGCGAGACGAAGCCGACCAACCAGGCCCCGGCGCAGACGCCGCATCCCGAGCCGTTGTCGGCCAACGAGCAGTTCGAGCAGGAACGCCGCTGGATGATTCGGCAGCGCAACGCCCGTCGCCGCTACCCGTGGATCCCGGCCGCGGCCACCGTTACCGAGGGCCTGACCGCTTGGCAGCTTGGCCACCTGGCCACCTGGGTGGCAGACGTTCCGGGGAGCACCGTCGCGCTGGTCCTGGCCCTCGCGCCGATCGCCACCGCCACCACCGTGGTGGTGCGTAACTACCGCAGCTGCGGGCCGTGGCTGCCCGAGATCGCCGCCGCCGGCTTCTGCTCGGCAGGCTTGGTCTACTGGATCGGATCGGGCGGTCCGTCCTACCTGAACCTGCTTGTTCTCCTTCTGCTGACCGTCGTGCTGGGCGCCCGCTGGTGGAAAGCCCACCCGGTCGGTCCCGGAGTGCCTCGGCTCCAGCCCGAACAGCCGGAGGACCAGGAGACGGAGGTCGGTGACGGTGAGCAGGCGGTTACGGACCAGGGCGAGGAGACCACCGCGCCAGTCTCGGCGCCAGAGGTCGATCCGTACTGCATCGCCTGGGACGCCAACAACGCCAGGAGTAAGGGCAAGGCGCCCAACTCCCGGCTGACCAACCGCCGCGATGACGAGTACACCATCACCTACGACGTGGAATTGGAGCGCGGCGCACAGACCTACAAGAACCTGGTCGCCAACCGGGGCGAGCTGGCCGGTGGTCTTGGTGAGGACACCGAGAAGGTCCTGTTCAAGAAGGCAGTGCGCGGAGCCGGTGCCCACATGGCCCGCCTGACGATCATCACCCGCGACCCGGTTGAGAAGGTCCGGTACTTCTCCGGCCCGCGTTGGGACAACGGCGTGATCCGCGGCGTCGCCCGGTGCGTGGACGGCAGCGGCGAGGCCGACGTGATCGTGTACGACCGCCTGGGCACGGTTCCCACGATGGTCGTCGGCTCCACCGGCGGCGGAAAATCCGGTGCCGCGAACATCCTGACCACCGTCGTCATGTCCAGCGGCGTCTACAACCTGTTGTACATCGACCCCAAGGGCAACAGCTCCACGGCTATCGCCCCTCGGGCCAGGGTGTCCATCATCGGCAAGGAGAACTCACTCAAGGCAACCTGGGTGGTCGACCAGCTCATGTCCGCACGAGGCCAGCAGGCCGCGGAAATGGCCGCCGACCAGATCTTCCCGACCCAGGAGCTCCCGGGCTGGATGCTCTTGCACGACGAGTTCAGCTTCGTGTCCGGTGACCACAAGGCAGTCCGGATCTGGACCGAGACGGTCAACACCGTACGGGCGCTGGGCCTGTGGCCGGTGGCGCTCAACCAGAGCCAGAACCAGACCGAGTGGGGCAAGGAGCACTGCCGCAGCGCTTTCGCCTCCCAGGTCATCGCCTTCAAGATCAATAGCGAGTCGGCGAGCGAGCTGGTGCCCGGCCTGTACTTCGACCCGAAGGACCTGCCGGTCGTCGATGACGGCTCCGGCCCGCCCCGGCCGGTTCCCGGCATGGCGGTGCACTCCTACAAGGACTCCCCGGTGCGCTGGGACTGGCTGCCCAGCGAAGCCGACGCGAAGCGCATGGCCGACGAGGGAGAGCCCGTGCCGCCGTACACGGCGGACAGGGCCTTCACCGAGGCTTTTGCCCAGTGCCCACCGATCAGCGCGGCCGACCAGGCGGCGATCGAGAAGGTGCTCGGCCCGGCGGTCAACGGCCGTTGGCAGGTCGGCGGCGCGAACTCCACGCACGAGTTCCCAGCCACGCTGGAGGAGCTGCAGGCCAAGCTTCAGGGCCGCTCCAGCAGCCCGAAGAAGAACGTCGGTTCCTGGGTACAGCGCGCTAAGGCAACCGCCACGGTTCAGCTCACCCCGAGCCAGGCCGAGGTCCTACAGCTGCTGAAGGACGGTCTCAGCCGTACCGGCGAGATCGTGGATGCCGCCGAGTCCGCCCCCAGCACAGTCAAGGAGGCACTGTCTGGCCTGGTTAAGAAAGGCCTGGTCCGCAAGGACGAACACGGCGTCTACGAGCCGATCGACCAGCCGACCGGCGCCAGCTGAACCAGCACCACCCCGCAGGGGCGGACCTCCACCAGGAGGTCCGCCCCTGCTTCGTCTCCATTCACCACTCCACCACCGCCGCCGCACCGAAGGAGAACAGGGTGTACACCACCTCGCCCACGGAGAACGACCCGAACAAGAACGTCGAGACCGCGATGAAGTCGCACTGGCCGCGCTGGTCGATGGACCTGCTGGCCTGGATCCGCGCCCGAGGTAAGGATCTTCGGCTCGCGTTCAAGGAAGACCCGTCCGGCGCGGCCGAGCTGGCCGGCACCGTCATCGGTGTGCTGCTGATGTTCCTGATCGGGATCAGCGCGGCCAGCCGGTTCATGCGCTGGCTGAGCACTGGCGATGTCCACGGCGATGTCGACCGCATCGCGCCCATCTCGAAGCTGGTGGCCAGCCCGGTCCACCACTGGATCACCGCGCACACCCAGGGCGTGCCGATCAGCACGCATACAGCGGAATGGCTGTATGTCCTGGTGGGAGGCGTCATCTTCCTCGCCGCGATCTCGAAGAACATCGGCGGGCAGCTGATGTGGCTGGGCTACGGCGCAGCCACTACCTACATGGTCTGGGCGGCGACTGCTGAGCCGTTGCATCGGCCGGTGACGGCCGCTCTGGTCGTTCTGGCCTGGGGCCTGTTGTCACTGCTGGCGGTGCGCCGGCCGAAGCCGAACACCATCTACGTCCCGGTCGCCATGCCCGACCGACCGAGGACCAAGACGAGCGACACCCAGATCCAGGCGGACCTGGCTTACGGCGGTGGACAGTGATGAACCAGCTGCAGGAACAGGTCCGCCCGGAGCAGATGCTGCTGCTCATCGGCGCCGTGGATTGCCTCTGCACGGCAACGCAGAACCAGGCCGAAGGCGCTCCCGACGGTGACCTGCAGGTCACCAGGGCGCAGAAACTCCTGGACGAGATCAAGGACGGCTCGACCAACGCGGAGTTGCGCAAGCTGTCCGCCCACCTCTCCGGAGTCATCACCGACACCGTCCGGAGCCTGCTGAACATCGAGCAGTAACCGCCGGCGAACAGGGCGGGCCTCCACTAGGAGACCCGCCCTTTCTCGTTCCGCACGTTCCACCGCAGCCGTGGATCACCCGACCAGATTCCCGAGCAAGGACGGCAGACATGACCCTCATGAACCGGTACACCGACACCTTCGAAGAACAGGTCTCCATCGCGCTCGCCCAGCTCTACCCCGAGTGGAGCGGCGCCTTCGACGCCAGCGACGACTGGCCCCGCCTGGTCAGCGTGCTGGACGACCTGTGCGACCACGGCCGGGCCAAGGACCCGTTCACGGTGCTCGACGACCTGGACCACGACACCTGGGACCGCATGAAAGCCGGTGACGACGTGGCCACCGAGCTGATCGCCATCCTCACCGGCCAGCCACACGAATGCGACGGCTGCGACTGGTGCCTCTCGTACATAGGTGAGGACCTCGCATGAGCACCTCAACGAAGATCGAATGGACGCGAGGAGACGACGGAACAGCCGGGGCGACCTGGAACCCGGTCACCGGGTGCGCTACGAGACCAGTGCGCAGGCGCGAGCGTCGCGTTCTTCTTCAAACAGGTTGGCGGCCACAATTCGAAGGCAGGCGGTCGAGACCTGGACGGGCGGACCTGGGACGAATTTCCCAAGACGGAGGCGGGCCAACCATGACCCGTGTAGTCGTTGTGCTGGTAGCCATCACGGTGGCGCTGACGGCATGCCAGCAGATCCCCGCCCGTACTTCCGGGTCCATGGTGACCGGTGATGTCGTGCGTACCGTGGGATTTACCGGCATCCGAGGTGGCAGCGGCCGCCACTACGTCGTATGCGTGCCAGCTGCTGAATACGCTGCTGACCCCAACGGCGTCAGCGTCGATGAGGACGGTTTTCGCGACGGAGGCCGCGAGGTCACTGTGACTGAGCAGCAAGCGGAGCAGTACCTCGGAGGCGAGCCCTGCCCCGGGTGATCCGAAGACGACGAGCAGACATCCACCGGATAAGGCCGGCCACCTCCGGGTGGCCGGCCTTTTCGCGTTTCTGGCCCAAGATCAGGCGCCTGCTGCCCGTTCCGCGATCAGCCGCTCGATCGCGGTCTTTTCGATCGGTCCGAAATCCGTGTCGATCATCTCGGTGATGGCCTTGGAGAACCGCGGGGCGTCGTCGGCGTCCACGTCCAGCGACCCGATGATCCTGCCTTCCGCATTGGTGATCGTGATGGTCGCGGCCCGTTCGCCCGGGACGTGGCCGGCCGCCTGGCGCCGGATCCCGTACAGCGCGAAGGCGAGTGCCACGACCTTGTCCGGGTCGCCGTACGGCCTCCCGAGGGGCGCCTCTCCGTCATGCCAACGAGCAGGAGTCGAAGCCACTGAGCCTCCAGGTCTCGGAGCGGAATTCGTATCGGTGGCTGATCATGCCGAGTCAGCTCGCTCATCGGAACCAACCGATCCAGCGACACAGGTACGTCAAACAATAGTTTCCCGTTATCTCTAGGGCTGGCGACCCGGCACTCATCGTTGGCGCAGGTCGCCGATCACCACCGCGGTGACGAGGACCAGGACGACGATGAGCAACCCGATCCGCAGAACCTGCCCAAGAGCAGGATCAGAGGCGCAGGCCTCCACGGCGGCGCCCAGGACGACCGGCAAAACACCGGTGCAACGCGGCGCAGGGGCTGAGTGCGGAGCTACGAGCGCGGACACGATGGCCTCCACGAGATGGCGATGGACTCCGGCCGGTCGGCTGGAGGACGCCCACCTTGGCGATCGGCTGTTCCGGGTTCGTGCCGATGCCGTTTCGGGCGCTGGGACCAACCTGCCGATCGAACGTGGCGAGATCGTGGCGACTTCGTGGGAAATCGGTGGGAAACCGCAGCAGCGCGAACGACTGAAAAGCCGCAGAGCTGGACTTTTAGTCGATCCACCCGTCGCCGGTCCCTCGGGAAACTTCTGCGGCGCTGTCTTGACTCAACGCGCGAGGAACGCGATCAAGCCGCACGATGAAGGGCATGGCAGGCAGAAAGTGGCAGCCGCCTTGGCCAACGCGCTACGAGATCGGTGACCAGTGGCCGGCTGATCGCGTGCATCTGACCGAGGCCGAGGCGCCGACCTTGACGCCGGACGAGTTCACCGACCGGTATGAGTTCGAGGTGCTGTGGTGGGAACGCCGTACAGCACTCGGAAAGATGACCGAGCAGGACGAGCAGGCGTATCGCCGCTTCCGGCTGCTCTTGCCGAAGTACCTGCCCCTTGAGGCCGGGCTCGACGCGGGGGTAGCTCTGGCACGCGGCGACACGGCCGCTCATAGCGACTACCTCACCACGCCGATCGGGCAGCGGCTGACACGCTCACAAGACCCAGATCCGCTGTAGGTCTGCCGCTCACGTCCAGGCCGAGGTTGTCGGTGCAACGACATACAGTGCCCGGGTGAACGAGAACGGACTGCTCTGCGTCGAGTGCAAGACCTCCCCGCGGCTGCCTTCGGGGATCTTCTGCGGGAGTTGCCCACCCCGATCACTGACCGCTGCTGAGAGCTATGCGTTGTGGAGGGGGGCCGAGGGCGAGGTACTGCACCAGGGGGTCGCGGATGCTGCCGCGAGGGTCTTGGCCGGTGCCGCCGCACACCCCGTTGAGATGTCCGCGTTGGCAGTGGAGGCCGACGAGTAACTGCCAGACGAGGTCGATCGTGGCGACGGCAACGGACGCAGTCCCACATCAGATCCGCGTCCGTTCTGTCGCTGCGGTCTATGTGGCGTCTCGTAAATCGGGGTGCGAGGTGAGCGTGAACCTGTCGAGCATGTCGGTCACGTCGAAACCTTGCTGCTCGCAATGCCATTGCAGAAACTGGGCGGCCATCTTCCCCAGCCTCACGACCAGAAGTTCCTCGGTCAGCCCGTCGTCTTCGGTGCCCGCGTAGCGCGCCCGGAACTCGGTGTAGATGCGAACTGAGTCCTCGATCGCGGCCGGAGAATCATCGGCGGATTCGCACTGCTGTCGGACGAGCGCGAGCGCGGTGAGCTGGATGTCGTCCATGATGTCGTCCATGACCACCCGGTCAGTCTGCCCAGACGGCCAACTCCACGATCGAGCTACCGTCGGCGAGCAGATGCCCAGCCTCCGGTGCGGGCACCGCAGGCGTTCAGAACCTGGCGGCGTGCTCGTTTTTGCCGAGGGTCAGGCAGCGCTGTCGCGTAGGCCGGCCAACAGATCTCGCATTCCAGCGACGCAGTCCCACTTCGGATCCGTCGCCGGGTTCTTTCCGGCTTCCTTAGCGCGTTCCCAGATGGTGTCGACGTAGTCGTACAACGCTGCACGCAGCTCGTACTGACCCTCGCGCTCAGCCTCGGTGAGCCGGTCGAGTTCGGCCTGATCGAACTCGATGAAGGCCTCCCCCAGCAGCTGGCCCATCTCCTGGACGTTGACTTCGGTGTCCGCCATGACGCCCATCCTCCCGGTCACCACTGCAGGAACGGAAGAACTCCGACCGGTTTACGGCGACACCACGTGACCGGCCGGGCAGTACTTCGTGTACAGCAGGTCCGGATCGCCGTCGTTGGTCACCCAGATCTGGCATTCGTGGCAGAAATAGCGGTTCAGCTCCCGGTCCCAGATCGACAGCCGCGTTGGGTGAAACCTGTGCTTGATGTCGGTTGGAGGGATCCGGACTCCCCCGAGGACGTCCTGCTCGATGCGGTTCAGCGCGGTTAGCGCGAGCTGGGTCTCTTGCCCGTCGTAGCGGTTTCCCCGCAGCGTCTCCATCCAGTCAGCGCGATGGAGACAGTCACCGAACCCGAGGCAGGCGTCCCTCAGCGTGTCGGTGACCCACTGCTCCGCTTCGTGAGCGTGTTCCGCGGTGAACCCCAGCGAGATCAGCAAAGTGGTGATGGTCTGGCACCGCTCCAGCAGTGCAGCAGGCAGCTTGCGGCGATCGGTCGTGACACTCATGGATGGTTCCTCCCAGTGTTAGAACGGGGGCTCGTTCGAGAACACCATGGCGTTCTCGCCGGGGGAGCTGACCGGCTCACCGCAGCACGGGCCACCCGCGCCCTCGCACCCGCCACAGTCCGGCTCGGTCGGTTCGGGACCGTCGAGGGTGGGGCCAACGCGGTTGCCCTCGTCATCCCAGACGTATTCACCGTCGTCGTACAACGCGCTCATACCTGTCCGCCAATCCAACCGCCGGATTCCTCGGCCACACGTTGAGCCAGTTGGGTTTCCAGTTCGGCGATGGCGTCGGCCCGATCAGTCGTGGCTTCTTCTTGCGTGATGTCCGCGAAGGCAACGACAGGCAAAGCACGTGCGTTGTCCAACGCCAAGCGCAGTTCGGCGGCGGTTCGTGACATGGCAACCCTCCCAGGAGGCAAGAAATAGTCGGAGTACTCCCCGTAAGCCTTTGTCAGATAATAGCGTATTATCTGACAAAGCGGGCTTCGCCGCTTGGGGAAAACCTCCCCTCCGGCGAACACCTTTCGTGCGTGTTATCTGACAAACAACGGATTGGAGGTCTGATGAGCACCGACCGGCACCTGCGATCCGTGGACGAGGACACCGAGACGGCGGCCGCCGTCGGCATGCCGACGGCCGAGGCCCTAGCCGGCTACCTGTGCTGGCTGGCCAACCACCGCGGCCGCAACGGCCGACTCACCTCTCCGGAGACCCTGCGCGCCTACACCAGCGCCCTGCCGATCGCCTACACAGGCATCCCGGACCTGGCCACGCTGGACACTAAGCAGGGGAAAACCCGGCTGCACACGAACGTCCGCGATGCCTGGGGCAAGGTGCCGTCCACCTTCAACGCCCGCCGCGCCGCCGTCGCCTCCTCGCTGAACTACTTCGAAGAGCAGACCTGGCTCGATGAAGGCCGCGCGGCCGCGCTGATGACCGGACTGAACCGCGAGCACCAGCCAAAGCCCACCGACTCCCGGGTACGCGACCGCGGGGAGATCGACCAGCTGATCGGCAACCGCCGCCACGACCTGGAAGACCGCACCCTGTGGTCGATGCTCTACTCCACCGCCGCGCGGGCCGAGGAAGTCCTGTCCCTGAACATCGAGCACCTGGACCGGCCG
The DNA here is from genome assembly GCA_003600225.1 of Pseudonocardiaceae bacterium YIM PH 21723. Lineage (GTDB taxonomy): Bacteria > Actinomycetota > Actinomycetes > Mycobacteriales > Pseudonocardiaceae > QZFT01. Next base: position 36,377 of record QZFT01000054.1, on the reverse strand, counting down.
AACCGGCGAGCCCACACGATCCGCAAAGGCGGCAAGGAAGACGTCCTGCTCTACGACGTACGCACCGCGCGGATGCTCGGACAGCTGATCGGCAAGCGCACCAGCGGCCCGATCTTCCTGTCCGCTCGCATCGCCAAGGACGGGACCGTGCTGGAGGGCGACATCGACCCGGTCTCCCGGCGCCGGCGCATGGGCTACCGCAACGCGGAACGCCGGATCGGCGAGGCCACCGGTGGCTGGGACCTGCACGACCTACGGCACAGCAGGCTCACCCACGCAGGAGAAGACGGCGCCACCGAGGCCGACCTGATGAACCTGTCCGGTCATGAGGACCGCCGTACCCTCCAGCGGTACCTCAAGCCCAGCAAGGAAGGTACCCACCGACGGCTGGACGCGATCGATGCCCAACGCGGGAACCGGACCCCCACAGCCAATGAGCTAGCCGCCCGCATGACCAAAGGTGCCGGTCGGGCCGCTGACCGGCGAACAGCCGAGCACGCCGGACGAGCCCTGGCCGGTCAACAACGAGCACTGTCGATCCGCCGGCCCTGGGCCAACCTCATCATGGCCGGACATAAGAAGATCGAGAACCGCAGCTGGGCCACCACCCACCGCGGTGAACTACTCGTGCACGCCGGACAAGCCTGGGAATCGGCCGGCGCCACACTCGCCGCAGAACTCGCCATCACCAATCCGGCCATCACGAAGGACTGTCCTAGCGGATACCTCGGGACCATCCGCCTCACCGACGTCCACCCCGCCGCCGGATGCTGCACGCCATGGGGCCAGCAGGAACCCGGCACCTTCCACTGGGTGCTGACCGACCCACGGCCGTTCGACCGGCCGATCCCCGGCAAGGGCCGCCTGGGCTTGTACTGGCAGTCCGCTGAGCTGGGCTAACTACCTGTTCCGAACCTAAATCCGCAGGTCGGGGATATCTGCCCGAAATTTCTCATTTGCTACGGGTTATCTCTTAGTCGCACGGTGACCACGTTTGTCGGTGTCTGCCCGCTCAGGAACTGCCGGATCTGCTCGCCTGCGACCTGGTAGCACAACGCCGTGGTGCCTGGCACAGTCCGGGCGGAGTGCGGGCTGAGGATGACCTCGGGCAACGCCCACAACGGATGATCAGCGGGCAGTGGCTCCGGGTCGGTGACATCAAGTGCAGCCCGGATCCGGCCGGACTGAAGTTCGGCGACCAGCGCGTCGGTGTCCACGATCCGGCCGCGCCCGGCGTTGACCACCAGGGCGTCATCCGGCAGAGCCGCCAGCACGGAGGCGTCCACCAAGCGCTCGGTCTCGGGCGTCAATGGCGCGGTGATGATGAGGACCTGGTGCTCACCGAGCAGCCCGTGCAGCTCGCTGACCGCGTGCACTCCGGGCCGGGCCGACCGGGCGACCAGGGTCGCCGTCGCGCCGAACGCCCGCACCAGGTCGGCGGCCGCGGTGCCGATCGCTCCGGCTCCCAGCACCAGGACCTTCTTGTCCGCGAGGGTGTCCAGGGCAAACTTGCGGTGCGCCCACACGTGTTCGTCCTGCGCGCGAACCAGGGCCGGCCACTGCCGCAGCTGCGCGAGGATCGCGGACAGAATCCATTCGGCGACCGGCCGGGCGTGGGCACCGCGGGCCGTGCACAGCAGCACGTCGGTGGCCACGTGCGGCTCGTACTCATCCGACCCGGCGGACAGCAGCTGCACCATCCGCAGCGTCGGCAGCTGCGCGAGGAACGGCAGTGGCCGGTGGCTGCCCCGATACGGCGGGAGGAACACGTCGGCGGTCTGCTGCTCGGCAGTCGGGGCCGGGGCGACCGGGTCATACGGAAGCACCTGCACACCGGGGATCTCGGTGAGCAGGTGCCGTCCGATTTCGTCGTCAGCGTCGTGGCTGACCAGCACTTTCAGCACGTTCATCCCAGGTGTCTGGTGTCCATGTACTCGGAGGTCGAGTAGAGCAGCTTGTAGCAGTAGTGGAAATTCTCCTTGGCCAGGCCGCCGGGCTGGAGCCACTGGTCCGCGATGGCCTTCCAGCCGTCAGCGCCGTACTTCTCGTCGGCGTATCGAGAGACCACCGAGGCCAAGGTCTCGGCCACCTCGACGTAGAAGTCGCCGCTGCTGGTCCACTGCCGAAGGACCGCGGCGATCGCGTCCCGAGCCTCCAGGTGTACCCGCTTGAGGTTCGGGCCGGTCTCCCGCATCTCCGATGCGGAACTGTCCGCCTTACGCGGGTGCAGGTTCAGCTCGTTGCCGAACGGCACCAAGTCGATGAGGCTCGCTGCCTCCCAGGACCCGGGGCGACCGGCAGTGAGCGTGCGGACGGCATACCCGTAATCCTCGAAACCCTCCTCGCCGTGTTCAGCGACGAACCGGCGGCGGACTTCGTGGAAGACCTGGTCCAGTGCGGATGCCACGCTGGTGACGGTCTTGCGCCCGGCCAGGGCGAACGCTGTGTAGAGGGCGTCCTGATCTGAGTCAGGCATGGGAACCACCGGGCGCCACGGCCCGAAGTCCCGCTCGATCTCGGAGAGCGGTCGCGCATCCAGCAGCTTCTTCTCGCTGATCGCCGACGGGTCAAACCCGTGATAAGTCCCGTCTCCTTGGGTCAGCCAGCCTTGGTTCAGCTGGTCGGCTATTCGGTACGGGTACTTGGTTTCCTGGGTGGCGGTCATGATCCTGCTCCTCACGTGAAGTCCCAGCCTGGCAGAGCCGATGAGGCTCGTCAGTCAATATCGGTAAGACGGATGTGCATATGGGCGCGCTGCCCCTCGCCGTACTGGTTGGGTCGCAGGTTGCCGTCGTAGTGGACGATCGCGATCTGCCCCAGCTTCTCGGCTACGGCTTCGATGAAGGCCGCGGTGCCCATGACCCGGATCTCGCCCTCGTTGTCGCTCAGCGAAGTACGCATTGCTCCCCCCTGATCACTTGTCGACGTTCGAGTTGGTGGACATCAGCAAGGTGGCCATCTGCGAATTGATCATCTTGATTCGGGCCTCGGTGTCACCGAGTTCGGCGCCCAGGTTCTCCTGGTACTGCTTGGCCTCCTGCTGGACCTGGGAGAACCGGGCGTGCAGCTTGCGCACCCGGTACGCGGCGGCGCCGGCGGTCTGCTCCTTGGCGATGTCGCGGGCCAGGGCGTCCAGGTCCTGGCCGACCTTGGCGTTGAACGCGTCGCCGACCATTTCGCGCTGGTCGGCGGTGTTCAGCAGCGGGATGCGGTTGATCTGCGCTCCGCACCGGGCGGCCAGCTCCCGCAGTGAGCCGAGCAGGGCGCCGTGCTGGAACGGGACGAAGTACGCGCCGTTCTGCAGCCGGATGCCACCGGCGCCGTGTTCGATGTAGTCCCGGAGCATCTTGGAGATCCGGGTGGCGGAGATGTACTGGCGGCCGCGCTCGAAGTCGGCCTCGATCTTGGTGATCAGGCTGGTGATCATCGTCTGCTCGTAGGCGTCGAGCCTGTCGATCTCATCCAGTTCTCGGGTGAGGCCCATATCGCCGGAGCCGATCGGGATGTTCGGGCCGATCTGGCGCTTGAACTCGGCTTCGGCGAGCTTGACCTCGTAGCTCAGAGCCTCGTCGTTGTGGTCGGCGAGTTCGCGGACCAGGTGCCGCACGATGCGGTCCTCGTCGCGCACGACGTGGCGCATCATCAGCGTGATGGTCTGGCCGACCTTCTCGTGCGTCTGCTTCTTGGTGCCGTTCGGGTTGGTGCCCAGCGGGTACTTCACCTTGGCGCCGCCGGTGGCGCTCTCGTAGGCGTCGACCGACCGCGGTTCGCCGGGCAGGTAGTCGGCCTGGTTGAGGTCCATGGCCTGGAACCAGCTGCGCAGCTCGCTGTGGCTGATGTCCTCGACCTTGCCCACGCTCAGCAGCGCGACGAAGCCGAGCAGGCTGTCGGCGTCGAGCGGGTTGTCTTGGAGGTACTTGTTGAGCCCCCGGTTGTTGGTCCGCAGGTCCGGCTCGTAGGTGGTCATTTCTTGGTCTCCCCTCGGTGTACGCCGGTCAGATGGCGCGGAACAGGTCGGCCACGGCGTGGCTGTCGGTGAGGTCATCGATGTGGCGGACGTCGTCGCAGAAGCGCTCCAGAGTCCGGGCGCCGGCGTCTTCGCCGACGGTCAGGCCGAAGACGCGGAACCCGAGCACGGACTTGGACTCCAAGAAGCTGGTCAGCCAGTTGTTGTCTACGCGGCACTGGCCGTCGGTGATGAACACGATGTCCGCGCGCTGGCGGCCGGTGGTGTTGTACTCGAACTGGAGCAGGTCCAGCGCCTCGTCGAGCGGGGCCATGAAGTTCGTGCCGCCGCTGGGGAAATCCGAGGCCAGCTTGAGCCGGGCCTTGAGGTCGACCGGCTGGTCGGCGGGGAACACGATGGGCTTCTCGGCCTTGGCGGCGAACAGGATCGCGGCGAACTCGCGGACCGGTGTCGAGGCGCGGGCCTGGTCCAGCAGGGCCAGGGTCAGGGCCTTGGCGTAGGCCTCCCTGGTGATGCTGGAGCGTTCGGTGCTGGGCCACTTCGGCTGGTTCGGCCAGCTCATCGACTCCGAGCAGTCGACGCAGGCGATGATGGCGCCCTGGCCCTCGTGCTCGTCGCCGCGCTGCTCGTAGGTCATCAGCCGCTTTTCGGCGTAGCGGACGGCGAACTCGGCCCGCAGCGTCGGCAGCGCGAGGTTGACCAGCTCGGTGGGCAGCAGGCTGGTCAGGTCGTCCCCGAGGGTCACGCCGACGTACTCGGAGCGGGCGTTCTCGACCCGGCGAGCACGCTGGGCCTGGGCCAGCTGCCGGAAGCGGCCGATGATCTCGGCCCAGTCCTTGAGCTTGCGGCCTCCAAGCTTGCTGGCCAGTCGCATCCGCTCCTGGGCGTTCATCCGCTCGCGCTGGCCTTCATCGACGCCCCAGGCCTCCATGGTGGTGGCCTCGGCTTCCAGTTTCTCTGCGGCCTCGGCACAGGCCTGGCGGGCGACGGCCCGGATCGTCCGGGCTGCCTGCTCGCCGTCCGGGTCGTCCTGGCCCAGCGCGGCAGCGGCTTGTTCTGCCTTCTGGGCTTCGGATTCGCTGCCTTCGGCATCGGTGATGGCCCGCTGCAGGTCCACCATCTGCGGGCGCGGAACCTCCAGTTCGTCCAGGCCGTCGCCGTCATCGGGCTGTTCGTCGGGCTCAGCAGGTCCGTCCTGCCCCGAAGGGTCTGTGTCGCCTTGTTCTGCGGGCTCTGGCTGCTGTTCCGCCGTGTCGGGCTGAGCGTTCCCGTCCACCTCGTCCTGGCCGTCGTTATCGCCGGGCGACGGGAGACCGGCGGCTTCGGTGGCCGCGTCCTGGGCGTCCTGCATGGCCTGCTCGACCTGGTCGGCGGCGGCGTCAGCCGCGGTCCGGGTGTCCTGGGCGGTCTTCTGCGCCCGGAAGGGGTCCAGCTCGTCGAGCATGGTGTGCAGCGTCGGGGCCTGGGCCAGGACGGACATCGCCGCCATGTACGGGTCGCCGACGGTGATCTCCCGCAGCTCGTTGTGCTCGGGGGTATCGAGCATCGCGGTGGCCACGGCCCTGTTGCTGCGCCTTTCCACCGGGGTGTGCTGCGGCTCGGCCAGCATCGGGTCCTGGGAGTAGGCGGCCATCCACAGATCGCTGACCAGGCCGTTGACCCCGTGGCGCTGCGACAGCTCGGTGTCCAGCTTGCCCAGCGCGGTGCACTCCCGGCTGATCCGGTCCCAGACGATCCAGTCGGTGCGGTCGCCGCTGTCGACCACGCTCACTGGCCCTGCCTGCACGGCTGGCCGGTTCAGCCAGGTGCCGGCCGCGCGCCGGGCCTGTCCGAGGGTGTCCATCACCGGGATCCCAGCGTCGGGACCTGGCTCTCGTCCACGCCCAGCGCGTGGACCAGCACCCGGCTGAAGACCTTCTGGGCGTGCTCGACGGCCTGCCGGTAGACGGCCGCCGGTCGACCGGCTTCCTCGGCCTCAGCCAGCGAGCGCTTGAGGGACCGGTCGATCTTGGCGAGCTGCGGGTTGACCTCGATGCCCCACGCGGCCAGCGTCTCGGGCTCGTTCTTGGCCAGGAGCTTGTCCAGCTCGGCCTCGATGTTGCTGAGCTGGTCACGCATGTCGGCGATCCGGCGCTGATCCGATCCCAGGTAGCTGCGGATCATCTTGCGCACGGTCGGCCTGGTGGTGGGCACGTCCCACAGCACGTGGCCCAGGACGTTCAGGTCGTCGGCGGCGATCTCGTCGCGGCCCTCCAGCCACGCCGCGGCCTGCAAGACGCGGACGGCCTGCTTCCACCGCCGGTCCGAAGAGACGATCTCCTTGCGCGCGAGGTCGGCGCGCAGGCTGCGGATCGCCTCGATGATCGCGCCAGGCAGTGCCACTGCCGGGATCTCGGTGGCGATCGCGGCCTGAAGGTCACCCAGCTCGACGCTGGTGCGCACCGGGGCCGCGTCGGCCGGAGTGCGCACGGCCGAGCGCAGCAGCGCGTTGAAGGCGTCCGGCTCGGTGAGGTAGTCGACCTCCAAGCGGATCAGCAGCCGGTCGTACAGCGCGGCGGTGGCCTCGTCCTCCCCCAGCTCGTTGCTGGCGCAGATCGCTGACACCAGCGGGCACACGATCGGCGCCCCGCCGCTCTCCGGGTGGTAAACCCGCTCGTTCAGGTAGGCCAGCATCGAGTTCAAGGCAGCGGCCGAACACTTGAAGATCTCGTCCAGGAACGCGATGTTCGCCTCGGTCGCGTGGCCGGCGAACACCTGCCGGTAGGTGCCCTGGGCCAGGGCGGCGACATCGATCGGCCCGAAGATCGCCGACGGCGCAGTGAACTTGGACAGCAGGATCTCCCAGTACTTGCCGCTGTCGATCCGGGAGGTGATCTCCCGAGCGATCGCCGACTTACCGGTTCCCGGCGGCCCCAGCAACAGCGTGTGCTGACCGGCGAGGATGCCGGTGACGATCATGCGGGTCTCGGTGTCCCGCTCGTGGTACAGCGCGCTGACCTCCTCGATCACGAGGTTCAAGTCCTTGCGCAGTGTCGACGTCATTCCCCTGCCTCCCAGCGGGCTCGGCCATGCGGATCACATGCTCCCACACGACTACGTCAAACAGTTGTTTCCCGTACTCTAAACGAGTTTACACCGTGTATACACGGGTATGGGTCGTGTATACACGAAAAGAGGAATGGTTCTCAGCGGGCATTTCAGCTGATCGAGCAGGCAAAGGACGGGGAAGAACTGTGAGCACCGAGACGATCGATGAGAAGGTCACGTTGGCGGCGGACATGGTGCTGCTGTCCGTGCTGGGTGGGGTAGTCCATGTGTTGCTGGTGGAACGGGGCTGGGAGCCGTTTCTCGGGCGGTGGGCTTTTCCGGGTGGCGAACTGGATCCGGGTGAGACCTTCGCCCAGGCTGCGATCCGGGAAACGGTGGAAGAGACCCATGTAGCTGTGCCGCCGGCAGCGGTCCGACTGGTCACGGTCGCCGATGCTCCGGACCGGGATCCACGGGGCCGGGTTATCAGCGTTCCCTACGCCGCCGTGGTGCCCACGATGAGCACACCTCACGCCGACGATGGCGAGCGGGACGCCCGGTGGTTCCCGGTGGATCAGGTACTCGCCGATGGACTCGCCTTCGACCACGAGAAGCTCCTACGCCATGCGCTCAGGACCGTCAGCACCGAGCTGATCGCGCTGATCACCATGCAGGGATCTCGCTGACCTCAGGCAAGGCTTCCGCCCGTTCCGACTTCGAAAGGCCGTGAGGTACGCCATGATCGACCAGATGCTCAAGCCCAGTCAGCTCGGTGAGCAGTCCCGCCAGAACGCTGTCCGAGCGACTCGTTCGGGTCTTCGCCGCAGGCCAACATCCCGGGTCCGGCCTCGGATTCCACGGCAGCTTCGTTCCAACGGTTTGGCGTGGCTGCCCACCATGATCGATCAAACCCGGGACGAGATGCGTCGTGCCGATGCGATGGCTGGGGTACAGATCGTCTTGCTGGCCGGTATCGCGGCCATGGTGGGCCAGATCGGCGCGGCGCTGCCTCGATCGGTTTTGATGATCGCAGCCTTAGCGGCGATCCCCGCGGCCGCCAGCGTTTGGTTCGCGTCCCTGGCCCTGTTGCCGCGAGGGGTGACCGGCAAGAAGGCGAAGTCCGTCTCGCCTGCTCCAGGCAGCTGGGTACACATCTTGCGCTCGGGTTCGGACTGCTACACCAACTACGCCGCAGAACGACTGGACCGGCTCCAGCTGGGCGTCCTTCAGCAGTTGGCACCGTTGACCCACAGGAAGTTCCTTCACGTCCGCCGCGCGTGGATCTGTTTGTGGGCGACGTTGCTGATTCTGCTGGTCGCCCTGGTGGTCGGTTACGGACTCGCATTGGGTCGCTGACTGAACCGCTTCCACATCCCCAGGACAGGACCGGGCGCACCAGCAGGTGCGCCCGGTCCTGTTTTTGTGTCCACTACTCGGCTGCCTGTTTCACTCATCGCTGAAGTAATAGTGGAGTTGATTGAAAGCATCGTGGTGTACCTCGGCCGGGTGGTTTCAGGGTCGCGCCTATGCATTCATTTCTGGCCTGGACAAAGCGCAGGTCAGAGCGGTTTGGTTCCGTCCCAGCACCGCCGGGGTGCGTGACGAGGAACGAGGACGAACAGTGAGTCGGACAGGCAGCTGCGGGCCCTACATCGACACCACGGAGCTGAAGGAACAGCGCGGCTGGACCAAGGCGATGATCGAGAAGTTCCTGGGTGAGCCGGACCGCACGGCGCCGAACCCGGGAGGCCGGGGCGCTGCCCGGGTGAAGCTGTGGTTGTTCACCCGGGTCCAGGAGATCGAGGCGACCAACGAGTTCAAGCTGCGGATGGCGCAGGCCATCACCCGGCGGATGGTGCAGGGCAAGGGCTGATGTCGACACCGTTGCTCGATGAGCAGTACAGCGAGCTGCTGCTGCGGTTCCGCCGGCACGCGGTGGCGCTGCCGACCGCGGTCGCGGAACTTCACCGGCTCGCCCACCGGCCCGAGCTCGTCGACGACCGGGAGCTGCACGACCTGCTGACTCGGGTCGCCAAGGCCCATCGGGCCGGGAGCCTCAAGACCCGCCTCGCGGGTTCGTGGTCCGGGGCGCCCACCGGTCAGGCCATCGCGGAGCTGCTGGCCGTCGGCCAGCGCAAGGTCCGCGTCGTCCGGGACGCCTACTACTGCCTGTACCTCGGTCTTGCGCCGTTCGACGCCAACGAGCCTGAGCCGGGCAGGGAACCACCCCGAGCAGGCTGAAGTAGGACGTGTTGGTCACCACGTCTGTGGTGGCCAACATCGATTTCGGCGGTGACACACATGGTGTAGCGCGGCACTCCAGATCGGCACCGAATCTCTGAAGACACTGGTCAAAAGCCTGTAGTGGCTGATTCGGGCTGATCTTCGCGTGGTGCTGGTCGGCCTGCAAGCAGATCTCGGATGCTTGTGACACACATGGCTGATGCTCCTTGAGTTCTGTTCAAGGAGAGGTGGGTCGATGACCCTGTTGATCGTGCTTGTGGCGCTGGTAGCCCTGCTGGCGTTGACCATGTTGGTGTTGGACTTCGCCAGGAAGGCCGGCGATGTCGAGAAGATGTGGATCGGGACCTCGTTGGGCCGGTTCTTCAATTTCAGCGCCGGGATCTCCCGGTTCCCTCGGCCGCCTGACGCGGCGGCCGAGGTGGAACCCCCGGAGACACCATGACGGCGAGGATCCCGGGAAGGGCGTCTACCGGCCTCGTGTCCTTCCTGTGTCGATGGCCGGCGCGCTGTGCGGTCTGGCCTTCTGGAGGACGTCGGCGGTTCGCTGCGGTTTCTGCTGCGGCTCCGGGTCCTGCTGTGCGGTGGGCTGCTCATCGTGTTCGTAGAGCTGGGCGTAGTCCTGGGCCCGGCCCGGGTTGCCGGCCAGGCGGGCGGCGGCGTGGCCGAGGTGGCCCGCTGCGGGCTGGGTGTTCTGGTGCGCGTACAGCGCGGCGGCGGTGAGCAGGAGCAGCACGGCGATCAGCAACAGCAGCACCACGACGGCGGTCGCGTCTCCCCCGGCCTCGCCTCTGCCTGGCGGCGGCACCCGACGCAGCGCGTTGGTGGCCAGCCGGACCGATCGCAGCCCCTGCCCCCGGTCGCGCCAGCGGCGTTCGCGGAACTCCACGACCGTGATGCTGTGCGCGAGGCGCACGTGGTCCAGGACCTCCTGGAGGTGCTCGCCACCGGGGCGGCCGGCCAGCTCCTCCAGCACCGTGTCGATGTCGGCGATGGTGCTCGGCCCGGTGTGCTCGGGGTGTCCGATCGCCTCCGTGATGCCCGCTCGGAGCATCGTGCGGGCCTGGTCCCAGTCGACCGGCAGCGGCTGCTCGTCCGTGGCGTCCCAGGCGGCGGCTGCCTGCTCGGGCCACCGCGCGCGCAGCTGCGGCAGGGACAGGCCTCGCTGGAGCTTGCCGCCGCCGAACCGCAGCCCGGCCTGGCCGGTCTTCTTCTCGCTGGCGACGCTGTAGCCGGTAACCACCTGGCCGCTGTGGCGCGGCCGCGGGTTCAGTCCGGCCTCGGCCAGCGTGGTGACGAACGTCTGCTCATCCGGGACCAGGACGGCGGCCGAGTCGACGACCCTGGCCATGACGTGGCGCTCGGGCATGACGTCGGTGGCCTTGGCACGCTCGTACTCGCCCCGGGTGAGCGCCCGGTGGCCTTTGCCCGCCTCGCTCGTGGCGGTCAGGCCTAGGCGCTGCTCGACGCCGCGGGCCCAGTCGCGCAGCCGTTGGTAGTCGTGATGCAGGCTCGGGACCTTGCCGGTGTCCGGGACGAGCTGCACGATCAGGTGGATGTGGTCGGCGCCGTTGGTGCTCAGGCCATGGTGCACCGCGATCCACCGACAGTGCGCCATGCCCATGCGCTCGATGAGATCGCGAGCCAGCTCGCCCCAGGCCTGGTCTCCACGCGGGGCGTCCTGCGGCGAGATGGCCTCCATCAGGTGCAGCACGTGACCGGCCTTGAGCTCGATGCCCCGCGCCAGACGCGGAGCATCCAGCAGCGCGACCAGCTGCCGCCGGCCAGCGGCGTCTGGCCGCCCGAGCAGCCGCCGCTGGCCAGTGTCGTCCAGGCGGGCGAGCTCGTTCAGCAGTTCCGGATCCCACGCGGCCACCAGGTGCGGATCGGTGTGCGGCTTCTTGTGGGAGAACACGTAACCGACCAGCGCGCGCAGGTTCGTGTGCCGGGACAGTTTCTTGGCGATCACCGGAGCCTGCCGACCGCGCGGCGTACGTCCTCGATCAACGTGGCCAGGATCGTCTGCACGAACTCCAGCTCGGCCCGGTCCGCCCAGCCGTTGGTGTTCGCGGTGCGGGCGATCTGGTTGAGGTTGCCGCTGACTCTTCCCAGCCGCGGGAGCAGGAGCCCCAGGTCGGCGCTGAGTGCCTGCTGCACCTTCGTGGCCCGCACGTCCCACTGGACCCTGCTCGGTGTCTTCGGTGCGGGCTGCCAGAACAGCACGGCCGCGTACAGCAACGCCGACCGGCGCACTCCGAGGACCGCGCAGAGCTCATCGATGTAGGCCAGTTCAGCATCGCTGAAGCGGGCGAACACACCGTGCGGCCGACCCCCCTTCAGCGGCCACACATCGCCATTGGACTTAAACCGCAATTCTCCGTCGTACATCGAGTCCCCCATGGACTTCGACACCGAGGGAGCCCCCACTCCTCCGGCCTCCCGGCACGCTCCCCCGAGCGTCCGGTCATGGCGCCGCAAGGTGTGGGCGGACGGCTCACCACCACCGTACGCGCAGCTAGCCGACGGGTAGCCGCTCTACCACAGATCGCGTTTTCGTTTTTCCGGGCGCAGCCCGGCCCCGCAGCTAGCTGCGGGTTAACTTGCCGACGCCGCTCCTGATCTGTCTGGCTCCTCCGTGCCGTTGTGGTTCAGGGGAAGAAGCGGGTCACGGCCACGGAGAGCGGAGCGCCAGAGCACGCTCCTTGAGCCGCCCTGCGGCGGCTTTCATCCAGTCGGCCAGCACCGTGATCTCCGGTCGCAGGGACATACCGCTGCGCCACTGGTCCGGGCCTGGGTGGAACGGCGCCCAGTTCGCCGTGAGCCACAGGTAGTGGCTGAGTTCGCGGCACAGATCGGCCTCGGTGGAGCACTGCCCGATGATGGTCGGCAGTCCTTGGCGAACGCGCCGGCCAAGCTGTTCCCAGTCCCCGGCTACAGCCGCGGGCGGGGTCAGGAGTTCGCTGACTTCGGCGGGAAGTTCGTCCAGAACGGTCACCTGCGGAGCCAACCACATCAGCCTGCGAACATCATCGGGAAAGGAGCACGAGATGAGCGTCTGGTCCTGGCTTCGACAGCGGCTGCGCACCGCGCTGCGGCCCCAGCGGTGCCCGCGGTGCGCCGGGCCGGCGGTGCTGTCGGTGGAGTCCCCCGGTCATCTGGTTCTGCTCCGCTGCCCATGTGCTGGACACGTCCGCCAGTAGCCCGGCTCCGGCACGACGCTGCCTCGCCGTTCTACGACCCACAAGATCAGGTACTGGCACACCTCTTGCACTATCAGTGCGAGGGTGACGAATTCTCATCTGATGCGAGAAATCCGCATCGGATGAGAACACGCGACCGCCTTCCGCCACCGCCTCTGACCAGCGCCGTCCGCCCACTTCTCTGAAACCATCCAGCTAGCCGCCTCATCGCCGCCGCATCCCGCTCTCCCTCGCTACCTCCAACGACACAGGACCTCTTGCACGTGCTCTGGCCCGGTTTCGTAGTGACGGAACTACGTAGGCTGGTGGCATGGGAAACGACGGTGTCCGGGAGCGCCGGATCAGCATCGAGTGCGCGCGCTGCGGCACTCCGATCGTCTACAAGGGCACCGGCCGGCCGGGCCAGTTCTGCTCGCAAACGTGCCGGACGAGGGCCTGGGAAATGCGTCAGGCGGCCGCGATGCTGGACCAGGCCGACCCGATGCCGACGGTCGTGCGGGAGGTCGTCGAGCGCGTCGTTGAGCGCGACAGGCCGATGCCCGCGGTGCCAGTGACGGTGGCGGACTGGCTGCCGCTGCTGGACCGGCTGCGGGATCAGATCCGCCACGATCCCCGTTCGCTGGTGCGCGGCCGCGACGATTGGCAGGAGTTGGCGGGAGCGGTGCTTGAGTTGCACGAGAGCTTCACCTGGAAGCAGCCCGCCGCTACGCCCTCGTCCGGCGGTGAGACGGCTGCTGCAGGACAGGGTTTGTCGCGTCAGCAGCGCCGGGCACTGGAGCGTCAGCAGCGCAAGAACGAGGGTTTCTGACCTGCGGGTTTCGTCACTACGAAACCGTATCCCCCGGGGATACCTTAGCCCAAGCTGGTAAGTGGGTTCAGGGAGACTGAAGAAATTTCAGGGTGAACTGGGCGGGTTTTGGTAGGTGAAGAGGGGTTGTGCGGCGAGTTGGGGTGAAGGCGGTCAGGGCGGCGGGGTCGGGTCGGCTTCGGCCGTGGCACTGAGGACGGCCGTGGCGACCTCCGCGTATCTGACTGCGGTGGTGTGGCTGATGTTGAACACGAGCGCCAGGTGCAGGGGGTCGGCGTCGGCGGCCAGGGCCTCGTGCAGGATGCGGTCCTTGCGGATCCGTTCGAGCTGGATGCCCTTCAGCAGCAGGTGGCGCTTGAGGCAGTAGTGGCTGATCTCGGCGGTGCCCAGCGCGGTGAACTTGTTGATGAGCACGTGCGGGTTGGCGGTGCCGGGCCAAGTTGCGTTGCGGAACGCCAGCCAGGTGACCAACGCGTCGGTGGTCAACTCCCCCATCAGCTGCTCGTGGCCGTCGATGGTGATCCGACGGCCGGGTAAGTCGATGTCCGCCAGGGTCAGGTGCCGGATCGGGGTCGCGCGGGCAGCGTGGGCGGCGGCGAGGGTGACCACCAGGCGCTGCGCCGGGGTGACCACGCTCTGGCCGATGGCCCGGATCTCCTGCTCGGTCAGCGGGACCAGGACGGGGGCGACCTTGACGCTGGGCAGGTGCCGGGCCGGGTCGCGGAAGACCAGGCCCTTCTTCTTGGCGAACCAGAACAGCGACCGGACCGCGGTGATGGCGTTGCGGCGCTTGTGCCCGTTCAAGTCGCCCAGTGCCTCGGTGATGTCCCCGGCGGTGACCTCGCGCAGGTGATCGCGGGTCGTGGCCAGGTGCAGGACGATCGGCTTCACACATCCGAACTGGACGTAGAGGCTGCCCTTGGTCTTGGGCCGGGTGCGGGCGTCGCCGTCGAGCAGGAAGAACAGCCAGGCTCGGATCGCCGGGGCGAAGCCGGCTGGCAGCTCGGCCGTGCGGGTCTCGATCCACCGGTGGATCGAGGGGCCGGTGTCGACGTGCAGCAGCTGCATGTCGGCGAGCACGTCGGTGACGCGGGCAATCGAGCTGCCGCGTGGAACGCGTTCGCGGATCCGGGAGGCCGGGACCGGCTGGTCCTCGGTGGCATCGGCCAGCACGAGGGCCAGGCCGTGCATCACCCCTGCGATGGTCGACGGTGACCAGCCGTGCGCCTCGCCTCGCTGGATCGCCTGGTGGGCGGCGGCCCGCTTGAGCGGGGTGTCCATCGAGTCGGCTCGCGCCGGGAGGACACCGGGCTCGGACCACCGGATGTTGTATTTCCAGGGATAACACCCTGGAGAGCAGTAGGAACGCGGGCGTCCGGGCGCCTTCGGCTGGGCCTTGGCCGGGAACGGGGTGCCGCAGGTCAGGCAGTCGCGGATCACAGGGGCGGCAAGGACCGCCCTGTGCGCGGCCGCGGGGTGACCCGCCGGTCCTGGCCGACGGCGGTCTGCCCGGCCTGCTCGGTGCCCTCGGACTTGGCGACCGGTTCGGCGATCATCAGGTCGGCGACGGTGCACTCCAGCGCCGTGCAGATGACGTCGATCTCGTCGAGCTTGATGCTGGCCGGGTTGCCCGACCACCAGCCGGACATCTTGCCGGTGCTGATCTCCAGCCCGTGCTCGGCGAGCTTGCGGTGCAGCTCGCTGGCCTTCCAGATTCCCCGGTTGGCCGCGGTCATCCGCAGGTTCCACTTCACGAGGTGAGTCCTTTCCAGCGGTCGGCAGCACGCTGCTGGCCCTTGAGCCAGGCCTGCTCGATGTGTTGGCCCTGGACGTGGATGTATCCGGCCGTGGTGCCGGTCCACGCGTGACCGAGGAGCTCTTGGATGGCCAGCAGGTTCATGCCGCCCCGGTAGAGCTCCGAGGCGCAGTAGTGCCGCAGGACGTGCGGGGTGAGCTTGCCCGCCCACTCCGGCAGGTGGTTGGCGGTCGCCTCGGCCAGTGCCCGGCGGTAGACCTCCGCGCTGGCCCGGCAGAGGTGGCCGCCGTTCCTGCCGCGTTCGGAGGGGAACAGCGGGGCGTCCGGCAACGTGAAATCGCCGCCGAAGGCCGACCAGATGTCCTCGATGAACCACGTCAGCAGCCGGTCCGCACCGTTGATCAGGGGCGCCAGCCTGGGCTTGGGGCCGCGCCGGCGTGAGCCCTTGCCGTGGCGGACGTGCAGTTTGCCGAACGTGCCCAGGTCCCAGCGGACGTCGTGCAGGTCCAGCATCCGGACCTCGTTGATGCGCAGGCCCACGTTGGCGGCGAGCCGGGCGGCCGTGAAGTTGCGGGCCATCGGCGCGAACTTCCGGCAGCTGGACAACTCCTCGCGCCACCCGTCGAACAGCTGCTTCATCTCCGCCTCGGACGGCGGCACCCGCAGCGACCGGTCCAGCGTCGCCTGCGGCCGGTTCATCTCGTCCAGCGGGCACTCGACCGCCCTGCCCAGCAGGTTGGCCAGCTCCACCGCGTGGCGCAGTTCCAGGAAGTCGAAGTAGACCGATAACGAGCCTGCTCGTTTGGCCCGCGTGGACGGTTTGGCGGTCCGGGTGACTTTGCCGAAGTACAGGTCGGCGTCGGCCGGTTGCATCGCCCATAACGGCTGCTCGAACCACTGCCGGATCAAGCCGAGGTTGTTGATGTCGTTGCGGATCGAGCTGTCCGCCAGCCCGGCGGCGGCCCTGGCCATCACGAAGCCGGCCAGCACGTCCGTCTCGAAGTCCGCCAGCTCGTCCGGGGTAGGCGGCGTCCGATGGTCCCGAAGGTCCTGGACCAAAGCCAGCGTCAACTCGCACCCCTTGGCTTCAGTCAGAATGAAATTCCATCAGCGGGAGTGACGGTATCTCAGGCAGGGTGACGGTTCTTCAAGTGGTCCATGATCTACCGCAGTGGGCGTGAACATGGAGGTCGCAGACCAGCGGCCGTCCGGCGGCCGCGGTGTACGGCGAAGGAACACGAGGACAGCTGCGTAGACCGAAGTGGGTTCAGTGGCGGTGAGGGAGTTAAGGCGGGGTGGGGGCGGAAACGGTGGGCTGATGGTGTGGCGAGGGAGGAGTAAGACGGCACGGGGAGGGTCGGGGCCGGTGGGGTCGGGTGTCGCGAAGCCGTGTCGACACACCCTGCTGTGGTCGGAGTGTGCTTATCGTCGCCGGGTGCAGGGACCATTCACCTCCCCCAGGATCGAGGCATTGCCGGAGCACGGCCCGGATTTCCGGCGGTTCGTCGGCAACGGGCCGACGGTCCAGGTGGTCGGTTACGACTACTGCCCGCAGTGCAAGGAGAGGCTGGGGCCCCGCCGGGTGCAGATCAGCTACAGCCCCGGTCTGCGGCGAGGTACGTGGCGGTGCGAACAGTGCGCCTACTACTGGACGCATGACGGCACCACCGTGTACGTCGAATGCCCGCCGCGGTGCAGGTTCTGCCCCCGCCGGAACGGGGATCTGACGGTCACCTGCCGCGAGGGCACCGGCTGATCGCCGGGCAAGGTCCCGCCTCACCGCGCGCAGGTGTGCGTGAGCGCGATGGCTACAGCCGGGACAGCAGGTAGCCGGCCGCGACGGCGAGCAGGACAACGGTGAGGGTCAGGCGGGCCGACAACACGATGATGATGCGCATTGCCGCGACGCTAAGCAGTGTCCCGGCTGCCATTGCAAGCCTCGTTCGGGTGGTCCTTGAAAACCCCAGGACGCGATCGGTCCGCTCCGGAGTTTCGTCACAACGCAACCTGCCGTGAGCATCTGCAAGATGTGCTGCGGGTTCAGGACACGGTCGGGTAGGGACCGGCGCGGCCGGTCAGGTGGTCCTGGTGGTGATGGCCGTCTGGTCATAGCGGGTCACGATGGGCAGGTGGTCGGAGGCCGAGCGGGCCAGCTCAGTGTCCACGACCTCGTAGCCGCGTAGCGCCGGCAGGACCTCCTCGGTGACCCGGATGCCGTCGATGCGCCGGGGACCGAACGGGTCGCCCTCGGGCCAGTAGCCGACGGTCGGCTGCCACGGCACCTGCAGGGCGGCGGCCGCGTCGTGCAGGCCGCCCGCGTAGAGCACCTCCCCCGGTTCCCGGTCGGCTTGCCAGCGGCGGTTGCCGTACCGGTCGTACTCCCAGCGGCACTGGTAGACGAGGTCGCCGTGCCATTGGGCATCGCGCCCGGTGTACGGGTCGGGGTCGTAGTAGACGAGCTTGTCGGGTTCGGCGTCGTCCTCGGAGACCCAGCCAGGGCGCAGCACGCGGTCGGCGAACACGGTGTTCCAGTCGCCGACGATGACACCTGGGGGCCGGTCGTCGGGCCGGGTCATGGCCGAGACGACCCGCTCGTTCTCATCGGCTCGCCGATGACGGCCGAACGGCGTGCCGTGGAAGGACGCGTGCTGCACCGGGATGCGGGCGCCGACATCCAAGGTGAGTTTGGCCAGGGCGTGCCAGACGTTCGCGCCGGCGTACTCGCGCCATCCACCAGCCGGGGTGATGCCCTCGGACCAGAGCAGGCCGACGTGGAACGGGTGGTTGCCGACGGCGATCGCGGGCTTGCCGGGCTCGTAACAGCAGCGCAGACCGGTGGCCTCGGCCAATTCCTGGAGCCGCTGCCCGGCCAGCTTGGCCTTGGTGTCGGGGTCCGGGTCGTTGGCGATGACCTCCTGGACGCCGAGGACCAGGCCGTCCCCGGCGTCGGCGGCCGCGGTGCGCATGCCCTCGATCACCTGGTGGACCCGCTCGTACCGGGCGATCTCCTCGGCCGTGTCGCTCTCGCCGTACCGCAGCAGGTTGTAGCTCCCAGTCCTGATCACGCCCAGAGCTTAAGCGGGCCACCACGGGCTCGGGGCCGGATTGGGCACTCCCATACAGTGGTGATCACGGCTGGGGGTTACCGGCCAGAAGGGCTTGGTAATGAGCGACCTGCAGCAGATGGCGCCCGAAGAACCGTTCGTCCCGGGGCACAAGGACCAGGCACTGCGCCTGTTCACCTTCGCCTCGGAACTGACCCTGCACGCCCTGGACGCCGTCGAGCAGGGCCTGGCCGAGCTGCCGCCCGGCTGGCCTGTCCCCGGGGAGCAGGTCGACGAGGGATCCGATCCGGCCGGCCACACGCAGGCGATAGCGCAGATCCTGGCCCGGGTGCCGCGTGACTGGGCGCCGTCGATCGTCGTCGTCATCAACGACATCGGCCGCGAGATGCTGGACAAGGCGCTGTTCCCGCAAGGCCCGGCCAAGCCGATCTCGCACGAGGAGCAGGCCCGGCTCATCCCGGACAAGGCCGATCAGATCCCGGGCGAGCACCAGGTGATCGCGACGTTGTGCCCTCCCTCGTGCTGGGAGGATGCGCTGTTCGCGCTGGCGAAGCGGCACGAGCCGGGTGAGCTGACCGTGCAGGGCGTGAAGGAGTCAGCGGCACGGATGGAGTCCGTGGCCCTGGCCCGCCCGGCCGGGGCGATCTACGCCTCGCTGGCCCAGATCGCCTGGATGTCGCTCCAGCCGCTGGTCGCCGACCGGACCGGGTTGCGTGCTGGTGTGCAGCGCAAGCTGGAGCAGGCCAGTGGCGCTCTGGGCCTGGACGCCCAGCCGCTGGCCGACGACGTCGACCGGGCTGCCGGGGAGCTGCTGCTGACGTTGTTCGACGGCGCCGACTTCGTCCAGGTCCCGGACGACCGGGCCGCCCGACTGCCCGAGCACGCCCGGATGCTCGAGGTCGCAGCCAAACACCTGCGTGCCCACGGTGATGCCGCTCCGACTGCGGAGCAGGCCGACCAGCTGCGCCGAGAGTGCATGATCGCGCTCGGCATGCCGGTGCACCAGGACGTGCTGGACACGATCCCCAAGGACGCGCTGAATCTGGACAACGCCGACGTCGCCGCGCTGGAGGCGTTCGCGCTGCGGCTGCTGCACGGCATGCTGACCCGCACGGCGGCCGCCGTGTCCGACTCGTTCGCGGCCATCAACCAGTACGGTCCCCGCGGCCTGCGGATCGCCCGCGGCCACATGGAGGCCCTCGCGCAGCTGTGGTGCGCCCGTATCGAGCGCACCGTCACGATCCGGACCGGCACGCTGATCCCGGGCATGCAGAGCCTGGTCGACATGGTGGTGCCCAGCGAGTACCGGACGCGGGCGTTGACCGCGTACATGCCGACCCTGATGTCGATGCAGGACTCCAGCAAGCTGGTCGATCCGCACCCGGACGCCACCAGCGATCTGGAGGGCGACCTGTTCCTGATGGCCGTCTACAGCGGCTGGATGGGCATGCACGTGGCCGCCGGGCCGAAGCAGATCCGCGAGCAGCTCGCGCAGGCGATCACCTACCTGGCGCGGCCGGATCGCACGGTCTCGGCACTTGATCTGTCTCCTGAGCAGTTCACCCTGGCCCGGGGCCAGGTGGGCGAGCTGATCGGCAAGCAGACCCAGATCATCGGAGAACCGGGCCGTGCCTGGGACGAGGCCGATCGGCTGCTGGCCGCCGCCTACGACTCCCTCACCGACCCGGACGCGGTCGCCCAGGTCCACCTGCTCGCCGAATGCCTTCAGCAGCGACTCGACGCCGAGGCCGGATACCAGGCCCAAGCCCCGAAGCCGGTGGACCCTGTCCAGCAGGCCGCCCGGCGTGCTGCCGAGCGGCGACTTCGGGACAAGCGCAAGAAGAAGGGCAAACGCTGACCGACCTGGGAACAGGGGCCGTCATGACCTCTCCCCTGTTCCCAGATCGGTTCATCGGCCACCCTCTAAGGATTTGTCGACTGTTTGCCGACACCTCACAACGGTCCCTGACCTGCTCAAACGGCCGACAACGCCCCAAGGCGTCTACTACGGCCGGTACAACGGCGGACACAACGGCCTACTACGGCGGGTACTACGGCCGGTACAACGGCCACGGGGCTGGGGACGGCTGTTGGGCGGGGTGTCCCGTCGGTGGGACGGACTGCCTTGTGTCCTGCCGTTGACCTGCGTGGACAGCTCAGCCGTCCCATCGGCGCCGCCTGGGAACGGGCTCCTGAGGCCCCCGCGGGACGGTAGGGACGGGTCCGGGTGACCCGTCCCTGCGAACGTTCGCAGCGTTCGCAGTTCTCTCACATCGCATGACCTGTGGTTTCTCCGTTCGTGGCTCGCGCGACGGTGCGGCTGAGGTTGGTCAGGACGGCATCGTGCGCCTCGGGATGGTCGGCCTTCAGCTGGTCCAGGACCAGGTCCAGCACGTCGAGTTCGGGGTCGTTGGCGGTCTTGTTCAGGTCGGTAACGAACTGGCGGTACTGCGGGTCGATCAGGACCTTGAGCACGGTGGTGGCGGCGGTGGCGGCTTGGACCGGGCCGACGCGGGACAGGTCGGCGGTGGCGGCGTGCACGGCCATGCGGCTGAAGCTGCGGGTGAACGGCACCAGCGAGGCCTCGATCAGTTCGGCGACCGCTTGGCGGGTGGCCTGGGCGTTCTGGGCTTTCCACTGGGCCAGGCGTGCCTGCCACTGGTGTTTCTCGCTGGCCCGCCGCACTCGGGCCTTGGTGGCGTCGAACCGGGCGGTGGTGCGTGGGATGGAGCGGCGGAAGTCGTCGCGCCAGTGTTGCCACCAGTCGAACTGCTCGTGGGTCTCCCCCGGTCTGCGTTCCTGCGGGGACAGGTCCCAGGCCTGCTTGCCGGTCATGCGGCTGTTCCGGTCTGCTCGTCGTGCTGGCGGCGGCGTTCGTCGCGGCCGGCCATCGCCCCCGGGTACAGGTGGCGCTGGCCCAGCTCGTGGTCCAGCAGGTCCTGTTTCAGGTTGTCGGGGTTACCGGGGATCGCGGTGACCCGGTACGGGCCTGGGTAGCGGGCGTGGCAGGCGGGGCAGAACGCGGACGGCAGTGTGATGACTCCCGGTGGCCAGTCCTCGACCGGCACGGCCCTCGCGGTCTGCTGCAGGTCGGGGTGGATGTCTCCGAGCCAGACCAGCAGGTTGCCCCAGGCCGGGACGCAGTCGCATTCGTTCTTGCCGCCGGAGTCGCGGCGGCCGGTCGCGGTGGCCCAGGCCAGCGGGATCGCGAGTTCTTCGGACGGGTAGTTCTCGATCAGGGCGGCCAGCTTGATCGAGGGGTCGCGGTCGCGGGTCCAGGCGGTGAGGTCGTAGCCCTGGGTGGTGCGCGGGTCGTCGTGGCCGGCGGCGGTCTGCCGGTCCTCCAGGCTGATGTTGTTCACGCTGGCTGTGGTCTGCCAGAGGCTGCGGAATTCGCGGGCGGTCAGGCTGGCGCCGATGTCCAGCTCGGCACGGGCAGCGCAGCGTTTGACCAGGCGCAGCACGTCGTCCTTGGTGATCCGGCGCCGGAATTTCGGGTGCACCAGGAGCGGCTGGGCCTGGCCCTCGGGCACATCGGCCGCGATCCGGTGGCGGGCCTTGTAGGTGTAGAGGTCGGCGGCGACCTGCGGGGGTAGCCACCGGGTGAGCGGTTTACCGCGCTTGACCGTGAGCCGCAGCTCGTAGCCACCGTGCCCGTCGTCGACGGCCTGGTCCTCGTCCAGGCGGCACAGGTCGGCGGGGCGGATGCCGGTGAGCATGAGGGCGCCGACGATGGTCTTGCCCAGGGTGCCGCCCAGGACGTGGTCGGCGCGGGCGGCCAGGACCAGGCGGGCGACGTCGCCGAACGCCAGGCGGGGTCCGGCGCGGTGTTTGCGGTAGACGCGGGGCCGGGGCACCGAGGCGAACGGGTTCGAGCCGCGGTCCGGGCGGGCCTCCACGGCGACGGCGTACTCCAGGAGCCGGGTGCAGGCGGTGGTGATGGTGCTGCGGTAGGAGTCCGACAGCTCCCGGCCGGTGTGGTCGCTGGTCATTTCACCGAGGTAGCTGGCGAACCGTCCGGCGGCCATGCGGTTGATCAGCAGCGGGTCGATGTCCTCGGCCGCGCACCAGGCCAGGTAGCGGGACATGGCCGAGGCGTAGCTGCCGCCGGTGGGGACCGAGCGGACGTACTGCTCCCCCAGCCACGCGGTCACCACCTCGGTGGCGCCGGCCGGGATACCGAGGTCGGCGGCCTGGGCGGCCAGCTGCTCGACGCGGGCCCGGCTCACCGCGGTGCTCCGCACGGACGGAGACCGGCGCGGACCGGGGAAACGGCGGCCGCCGCGCTGTCGTGAGATGAAAAAGCCTTCAACGCGGCGATTAAAGACCGCTGAAAGGCCGCGAGACGGCCTGAAATGACCTTGGTGAAGGAGAAGGTGATCACCGGGGCTCCGGGACGTGTGGGCGGATTCAGGTCCGAAGATCACCACGCGGAGATGGTTGGGTCCGGGCCTGGTCGGCGGCCACCCACGCCAGTCCCGATCATGAACAGGATCAGCTTACGACGCGTTCAGCTCGGGCTGATCCCTCCATGCCGCCGGATCGCCATCCGCATACAGCTCAGCGTGAGCCCACGTTCAGCTCACTCTGATCCCTACGTTCAGCTCAGAGTGAGCTGTAATCCATCAGAGAAAGATCAAAGATCCATCACTCGATGGCGAAGGACCGAGCGAACTCCCCTCAGAAGAAAAGATCCGCTGCGCCATCCGGGCCATCCTCGGTCGACATCACCGATGCCTCCACACGTGTATACCTCTCCCATACCCGGGTACGGAGGATGTAGAGTCGCTTCTAGTACGGCAAACAATCGTTTGACGTACCCGTGATGAGGTGACGCAGGCGGCTTCCGCGCTGCACGATGTGGCCTCGACGAGAAAGGGAGCACGCGATGGCCGTCTACCTGCTACCCGACGACGGCGAGTTCTGGGGGCTGCTGCTCCAGGCCGAGGAGGTGCTGCTGCGCCTGGCCCTCACCGAGGAGGACTCAGCCGAGGAGCCAGAGCCGTGGGTATTGCCGGTGCCGTTGGCCGGCCGCATGACGCTGGACGCGGTCGGGCGGATCCAGGACGCCGCACGGCCGGTGATGGATGCCAGTCACCGCGACGACCGGCCGACGTCCGAGCCGCAGCTGTACGCGCCGGACGGGCGTTTCGAGTATCTGCCGCTGCGTCCGGTCGAGCTGGAGATGTTCGACCTGACCCTGGTAGACCGGACGATCCAGCAGTTCGTCCTCGCCGACTCCCCCACCGAGCGATCCGCGGTGAGTAGCCCGTGGGAACGCAAGCGTCTGGAGGATGTTGCCGAGCTGCTGGAGGAACTGGACGTCGACCCGACACTCTGGCCTCACCAGCAGGCACCAAACTCCCGGGCGGGGCGGATCGCGCCGTTCTTGAAGCTGATGGCCGTGCTGCGGCCCGAGGACAAGCAGCTGCGGGCCGACATCGACCTTCTAGGCGAGAGGCTCACCGGCGCCACCGGCAAGATCATGCTCACCGGGGACCAAGACGCCGCGCACCAACGGCTGGCGACGCACTACAACCACGTTCTCAACGGCGGCAACCACATCGCCCGTTATGCCTTCTGACCTGAATCAACGACTGGAGGACCGATGAACCCGTACCTGATGGCCGTTCTCACCCCGGCCGCGGTCGTGCTGGTCGTGGGCGCCGCGATCACGTGGGACCGGCTGCGTGAGCCGCACCGGCCGCTGCACCGGCCGGTCGTGGTGGTCGACGAGCGCACCTACCGCGACGCGTGCCGCCGGGTCGACAAGCTGATCGCCGTGGAGTCCTGGAGCGCGGTGTACACCGCGACGACCGCGATCTGCGTCTGGCTCAAGTCCGAGCGCCACTTCGGCTCGCGGCGGCGCCAGGCCCGGCTGACCGCCGCGCTGGAGCAGTGGACGGCCCGCAAGCAGGAGTACAGCCTGGCCGCCCGGGTCTGAGTACCACGTCCGGAGAAGACTGCCCGTACATGTCCGCACACCGCCCGTACAGCAACTTGGGCGGGGTGCGGACATGTACGGGCAGGTCTATCTGGTGGCGCTGATCGGACGCATGACCTCCGGTGGGTCGATGCCCATCTCTACGCACCATCCCAGGACCCAGCGCAGGATCGCCCGGCGGTGCAGATGCCACTCACCTTCGGCTGGGAGGTGGGACAGGACGTCGTGCACGAACGCGGTTTCCAGATCGATGTGCACCGACCCGGTGGTCTGGCCGAGGGCGTCGAGCAGGATGGCCCTGGCCGCCTGGTGCGGGCCGGTTCCCTCGTAGCCGACGAAGAAGCTGTGTGGCCCGCATTCATCGTCCGTGCCGGTGACCAGGCGGTACAGCAGGATGGCCCGCTCTCGTTCGGTCGGGCCGCCTCCACCTGCCTCCACGACGATCGGCCGGCCTCGGTGCTCGTCGGGTTCGCCCAGGCCGTGGTAGATCCGGTTCGGGTCGGCGAGGTTCTGCTCGGTCATCACTCTCCTGTCTCCGGCCGTTGTCTGTCAGCCGGTCCGCTGGACGTGAACACGGCGCCGGGGGCCGGAACCTCGCTTCGGGGGAGTGTGGAGGTTCCGGCCCCGTCTCGGGCGATCCGCTCAGGCATTGCTTGCCTTTGCCCTGGTCGGGAACCTGAGCGGAGACCACCGCTCGGGGATGCGGTGGCGTCGGGGGGCTAGGAGTCGAAGAACTCGGCTGCCTCGGAGGACACGGTCAAGAGGGCTGCCCGGCAGGCCTGCACACCGTGCTGGCCGACCAAGACCTCGTAGAGGGAACTCGCGGCCTCCGGGTTGGTCTCGGAGTCCTTCAGCAGGCTGCGCATCGTGGCGAGCAACCTCAGGTCGAAGGCCCCGGTCATGAACTCGTCTCCGGTGCCTGCAGAAGGGTCACCAGGTGCGGCCACAGGTACTGCACGTCGGCCTGGCCGTCGAACTGGACGGCCAGGCGGGACTTGCGCAGCTCCACGACGGTACCGACGGCGCCCTGGTTGGTGCGCAGGGCGCCGCGGCCTCGATCCACACCGGTTTGCCGTACCCGTGCCCGCACGACCAAGTCAGCGCCGGCCGCGTCCGTCCACCGGTTGTACTGCGGCCTCGTCCGCCAGCCGCCGCGTCGCGCGACGACCACGGTCAGCACGGTGGACGAGGCGCCCGGGGCGTCCCTCCGCTGCTGCTGTCGTCGTTCTCCGCGCATGGCACAGCACGCTATGAGCGATGTATCTCCGGTTTTGTACTCCAGGTACAAACGACTGTCGGATCACCCGGTAGAGGTCAAGCCGATCAAGAGGTGACCGGCTGCGGCGAGATGCCCATCCGCCAGGCCAGCCCACGCAGTTCCCGGCCACCGGCGTCCCGCCGGGCCATGCGCAGCGAGTCGCTGACAGCCTCGCGGACGAACACATCGCGTCGGATCCGTTGCGGCGCCAGTTCTTCGGCCTGGAGCAGCAGTTTCAGGCCCTTCTCGCTGGTGGCACGTTCGGTCATGAGGCTGCGGCCCCAATCGGCGAAGAACTCCGCCTTGCGGCTCGGGCTCGGGATCGCCTCGATCGGTACGGCGGCCGCGATCTCGGCGACCTTGCCGCCCTCTCCCCACTCGGTGTGGATCGAGGTGGTCCAGACCCCGACGTTCGCGGTGCCGAACCACATGTGCGCGAAGGTGCCCACCGGGCTGTCCATCCGGCTCGCAAGCTCGGAGGCCTCGCTCAGGTGGACCTGGGCGTCATCGTGGTTCTCCAACGAGGCCGCGGCCAGGGCGGCGGACAGGTGCAGCATCCCGGCGGACTGGACAACCTCCGGGTCGTTCATCGTGCCGGAGAGCTGGTCGGCGGTCTCGACCGCGCGCTTGTACTGGGTCTTGCGGGACAACCCGCCGGCCGCATCGCAGCGCAGCCACGCGGCATAGCCAAGCCACTGGGGCAACTCCAGGCGCTGAGCCGCCTTCTGGGCAAGCCGTGCAGCTAGGGTCGGCGTGCCGCCACGGCCGAAACGCTTGGTCAGCCAGGCGGTGCTGGAGTAGGCGTGGATCAGCCCGAGCAGCACTTCGCGGCGGTGCTGCGGGTAGCGTACGTAGGCGCCATGCAGCTCGAACAGCAGGCCAGGGGCCATCTCGCCCTGAGCTGAGTAGTCAGCGGAGATGTGCATCAGGTCGACCAGGCGCCGCACGTCGGCGGCGATCGCCGCCCAGTCGCGGACCGGGACACCGGGGTCCTCGCCCAGCTCGGTGGCCTCCATGGCCTCTTCCAGCTGCACCACGCTGCCGTGGGTGTGGGCCGCGGTCGTGTCGCTGAAAGTCCACGGCGCCATCGTCAGCTCGGACGGCGCGACCCTTAGAGCCCAGGCCAGGGCTTCCAGGACCCGGCGGGTCGAGACGGGTTTCAGCCCGCGTTCGAGTTGTCCGAGGTAGCCGAAAGAAATGCCGGCGAGTCCCGCGGTCTCCTCCAGCGTCATTCCACGCCAGGTGCGGATCTCCCGGACGCGGGTACCGATGTGCCGGTCCTCGATGTCCATGCTGCCCACCTTCGAGCCTCGTCGGTGACGCGGTTCCTATAGCCACGGTACTCACCAAGGATGAACTGTCCGAGGCCGCCGATCGCGCGCGTAGAAAAGCCATCGCGCACTTGCTGCCGTTGCCCGTGATCGCCTGATGAATACACAGGTATTCGGGTGTTGTACTCGAAGTACACACAGGTATGGACCTACGCTGATCAACGACCTGGTGACGCTGTCGCGAAGGAGCCGAAGGTGGCCACGAGCAAGAAGACCTCCGCCAAGCCCCGTACCCGCAAGGCGCCGGCCGAGAAAGCTGCCCGGAGCACCGACCCCGAGGGCATGAGCCGCCAGTCGTACTACGTCACCCGGGACGCCGCAGACGCGATCGACGCGGCGGTCGTCCAGGTCCTGGCCGTGCTCGGTGAGGAGGTCCCCCGGCATGTTGCGCTATCGGCACTGCTGACCGCCGGGGCACAGCAGGCTCAACAGGTCGCCCAGCAGCTGATCGAGCAGCAGAAAGCCGAGTTGACGGCCCGACTCAACGCCCTGCAGCAGGCCAGCACCAGCTGACCCACTCCCGGCGCCGATGAGCGTTCTGGTCGTGCGGGTCGTTCTGGCGCCTCAGGTCAGCGGGTTGGTCGGCAAGTTCCGGCTCGGCCGCTTCGGGAACGGAGCACCGCCGTTGAGTTCTTCCCGCGTGCGCTCGTTGTAGGCAGCCACCGCCGCGGTCATGTAGCTGGCGAAGGTGGTGTGCTGACCAGCGATCATGCTCATCCAGTACGCGTCCTTGGCCTCTTCCAGCACGTCTGGGTCCACGGTGAGCGTCGTCTTGGCCGGCTTCTTGGGCTTGACAGGTTCTGGCGCTGCGGGCTGTTCGGGTCGTTCTGGCGATTCGGCCCGTTCGTCCTGGGTGGTCTCATCTACGCGACCTGCTGCGGGGTGCGCCCCGGCGAGGTTCGAACGCCTGGTCCCGGGGCTGGTCACGGGGTCAGTTCCTTCCGGGGCTTGTCCATGATGGTCTGGACGTGGGTGCCGTAATCAGCAGCGATGACCTGGATGCCCAAGGCGGGCACCTGGTCTAGCGGAGTGCCTTCCTCCACGGCCTGGCCGATCTTGACACGGCGGGGGATGAAGGGACGCAGGATCGGCGCCTCGGGGAAGTTTTTCGCGATGTCGGCCAGCGCGGCCTTGTTACGGAGGGACTGGCCGACCTCTTCGGTGCCCTGGTCCCACATCGAGATGAGCACACCGACGTAGTCCAGGGTGGGGTTCACCCGGCCTTGGACGTGCCGGATGGTCTTGCGGATGGCGTCGATGCCGTCGGTGCTCCAGACCTCGGCCTGGCTGATCACCATGACGAACTCCGCCGCGGTGAGCGCGTTGACCGTCAGCTGACCGAGGCTGGGCGGGCAGTCGATGAGGATCAGGTCGTAGTCCCCCGCCACCTGCGCCAGGCGCTTGCGCAGGATCAGCTCGCGGTCGTGCTGCGGGACCAGCATCTCCTCGACGATGCTTAGCTGGGTGGCCGAGGGCACCAGGTCGACGCCGGGGTACTTGTCGGTCGCCGCGTAGATCGTAGGCACGATGACCTCGCGCATGGTCGCGGCCGGCCTCGGCATGAGCACGTCGGCGATCGTTAGCTGGACAACCTCTTTGTTCTCGTCGCGCTCCAGCGGCGTGGCGATCAGCGCGCTGGTGACGTTGCCCTGCGGGTCGGCGTCCACGATCAGCACCCGGTAGCCCTTGCGCTGAGCAGCGCGGGCCAGATGCGCCGTGGTAGTCGACTTCCCGACTCCGCCCTTCTGGTTCGCCAAGGCCACGATGCGAGCGACACGCTGTTTGCTCAGCGACGCGTTCACTGGCTGCCTCCTGAAGGGGTTCGGGTCGTTCTGGCGTTTCTGGCCGCCCGGGTGGTTCGGGCAGGGCGCCGACGCTCAGGAACATACCCGCCACCTCTTGATCAAAAAGGCTGCCGCGCCCAGCGAAACGCCAACCGAAGTGCGGGCCGTTCTGGTGGTTCGGGCGTTCCGGTCGTTCTGGCACGATCTTGAGGCCGCAAGGAGCAACAAATACTCGCAGCTCAGCATATTCGGGCTTTTCTGGTCGTTCGGGCATTCCGGGTCGCGCTGGTTGTTCGGGTAGTACAGGTGATTCTGGTCTTACTGGTGGTTCTTCCCGTTCTGGCACAACCTGATCGCCAGAAGGTCGAACGTAGTTGCCGGCGCGCGATTCATCACGGCAAACGATCGTTTGACGTGATTCATAAAAATGCCGGGTTTCTGGCCGGTGCTCGACTCGGAGGTCGTGCGTCCGGCTCGCAGGGTCCGGCCTGATGGCTCCGCTGCTGGCCTTGGCGAGCACCCCAACCGGACACCCCAACTCCGACGTCGGATTGGGGTGTCGCCTCAGAACCGTGCACCCCAGATTCTCAAGTGCCGCTCCGGCCGGTTGGGGTCGGCGATCAAGGGCGCCG
The DNA here is from genome assembly GCA_003600225.1 of Pseudonocardiaceae bacterium YIM PH 21723. Lineage (GTDB taxonomy): Bacteria > Actinomycetota > Actinomycetes > Mycobacteriales > Pseudonocardiaceae > QZFT01. The sequence goes on along the minus strand of QZFT01000054.1, from coordinate 7,364 downwards.
ACCGTTGGGCTGCCGGTGGGGACCCTCGTGCCCCAGCACCCCGGTCAGCTGGGCTCCGTACCCCAATCGGACACCCCAATTCGCACCCCAAATGTCCAGTTCAGATGCCTTTTGGGGTGGGGTGTTCCTGGTGTTGACCAGGTCGGTGACGGCACCCCCGCAAGGTCATCTCCGGCGGGCGGCTGGGGGAGTGGGTGGGGTGTCGATTTGGGGCACACCCCACCAGGTTGGGGTGGGGCTGGGATTGGGGTGCGAGTCCAGAATCTGGGGTGTCCAGCTGGGGTGACAGGTGGGGTGTCCTGGGCACCCCAGGTTGGGGTCCTCGGTGGGTGGTCGAGCGTCGCCGATTCCGCTCCGGCGAACCGCGGCCGAACGCCTAAACACCCCGGGGAGTGGCTGGGGTGCCGAGAGGGAAGGACGAGGACCTGGCCGTGCTTCTGGGGTCTCCTGGGTGTGTTGCTCCCGGAGCTGCTGTCCGGGGGCCGGCAGAGCTGGAGGAGCTGGAAGCCGGAGTCGGCTGTCGAGCCGGGTCTGCCCGGGTCGGCCTCGCGGTTGTCACTCTGTGTGAAAGTCCGGCAGTTGGACTTTCCGGCTGGACTTTGGCTTGACACGGGCTGCCCTTACGTGTACGCGTGCGCGCGCTACGCGTGAGGGCCAGACCCGGGGGTCCGGCCGTTGTGGCAGCCGGACTGCCGGACTATCACCATCTGTCACTGTTGGGCGTGGCCTGGGGTGCCGGCGGCCCGATCGCTGGTGTTGATGCGCAGACCGGTCAGCAGGTCGCGGTGCCAGGTGCGGTCGTCGCCGGTGCCGGTGAGCACCTGGTGCTCGGCGAGCCAGGAGAAGAGTCGTTCCGCGGCGTCGATGTGGCGTTGGCGGTGGGCCTTGCCCAGGGCGGCCGGTCCGCACCGGCCGGAGCGCAGCATGGCCTCGGTGAGGCCGGCCAGGCGGCGGAATAGGTCCGGGCTGGGCTGTTCTGCTCGGATGGCCGCACCAAGCCGGTCACGGACCCTGCGGCGGAGTTCGGCTCGGTCATCGTCGTTGATCTGGTCCGCTGGGTGGATCTCGAAGGTGTCGGTGACCTCGTGCCATGAGGTCGTGGAGATCTTGCGTACCCGACCGGCCGGGAGGGTGCCGGTGATCTCACCGACGGGGGAGAGCACGGCCAGGACCATGGGGCCTTGCAGATCACGCAGGTACTGGTCCCAGATCGGGGCCTGGGTGAAGTCGGACAAGTGCAGCCCGAGGGACTTGGCGATGCTCGGGAGCTGCTGTGGTTTGCGTACGAAGTGGAGCTGTTCCACTTCGAGGGCCAGCCGGGCGTCGCTGCCGTTGACCACGCCAATGATCTGCTGGCCTTGGCGAACGCGGGCGGCCTGGTTCAGGCGCAGGACGGTAGCTCGTTTGCTGCCGTCTGCCAGCCGGCGCAACGCGGCCGAGCTGAACGGCACCCTGAACAGATTGTCCGTGGTCACCGTGCTCCTTCCTGGCCATTGCGGACTCTGCTGATCTCCCTTACCCGGATTGCCCACTGAGCGCGCCATGGAGCGCCAGGAAACCGTCGTTGGGGTGATCGGGCGCAAGTGGCCGGAAACGGGCTCTGAGGGCCGTTGAGGATCTTGTACGGGGCTGTTTTCGGTGATCATGGTCAGGCCATGTCCACGAAGCGGGAGTAGTGCAGCTGGGACGCGACCCCGACGGTCGCCATCGGTCCTGCTCGATGCTTGACGATCATGAGGTCCGCTTCTCCTGGGCGATCGTCCTTGTCGTACACCTCGGGTCGGTGCACGAGCAGCACCACGTCGGCGTCTTGTTCAAGCGATCCGGACTCACGCAGGTCAGACAATGCGGGGCGCTTGTCCTGCCGCTGATCGGAAGCGCGGTTGAGCTGGGAGAGCGCCACGACCGGGACTTCGAGCTGCTGGGCCATGATCTTGATCTGACGGCTGTACTCGGAGATCTCCTGCTGGCGGGACTCGTAGCGGCCGCCGGAGGACATCAGCTGCAGGTAGTCGATCACGATCAGGTCCAGGCCTTGCTGGGCCTTGATCCGGCGGGCCGCAGCCCGCATCTGGGAGATCGTCTGGTTCGGTGTGCCGTCTACGGCCAGCAGTCCGCCTGAGACGAGCCGGTCGTACGCGTCGTCGATGTGCTGGTAGTCCTGGGGCTGGAGCTTGCCCTTGGTGTTCATCTCGGTGAGTCGTACGCGGCCTTCTGCCGAGACGACGCGATCCAAGACCTCGCTCTCGGTCATCTCCAGCGAGCAGACGAGCACGTTCTTGCTTTCGCGGATCACCGTGTTGCGGACCATGTCCAGAGCCAAGGTGCTCTTGCCCATGCCGGGCCGTCCGGCCACGATGATCATCTGGCCTGCTTTGAGGCCTCCGAGGACCTGGTCCAGGTCGCGGAGGCCGGTCGGTAGGCCCGGGGGAACGAGGCCGTCCTGGATGTCCTTGAGCCGGGCCAGGTGTTCGCCGCGTAGATCGGCGAGGTTGGTGTAGCCGGCGCCGGTGGTGTGGGCCGTGGTGACCGTGTCCACCGCGGCTTGTGCACGGTCACGAAGGTCTGCGATGTCCAGGCTGGCGCCCGCCTGTGCCAGCTGGTGGATCTGCTGGGCGGCCTGGAGCCACCGGCGACGCTCGGCCTTCTCCGCGATGATGTCGGCGTAGTAGGTCGCGCTGAGCGGTGCGGCGTGGACGGCCTGCAATGTGTGCAGGTAAAGCAGACGATCAGGGATCTTGTTGAGCTGGCCACGTTTCTCCAGCGCTACCCCGAGAAGTTCTGGGTCGATGGGCTCGCCGTTGGCGTGCATGGCCAGGAGGCAGCGGTAGATCTCGCCGTGGGCTGGCCGGTAGAACATCTGATCGGTCAGGATCTCTGAAACGTCGAGAATGGCTTGTTCAGAGGCCAGCATGCTGCCCAGGACGGCTTGCTCGTGGCTGATGAGCTGGGCGAACTCGTCGTCGGCGGCCGCCGCGTAGGGGAGGGCGATGTTGGTCGTGGACATGTTGGCTCCCTAGGTCAGTTCGCGCGAGCAGCGCGGGCGGCGGCACGGGCAGCTGCGGCTTCGGGTCGGCAGTCAGGGCAGGGCGAACTGCCGTCAGGCCCCATGACCTGCCGGGGCGCAGGGCCGTCGCCCTCCAGTGCACGGCAGGTGGAGCAGGCCGCAGTGGATTCCGAGTTCTCGATGACTGGTTCAACAACCTGCTCGACGCGGGCCTTGCTGGCCTTGGCTCCCTTGCCAACGCGGGGGAGCAGCGGCAACGGGTTTTCCGACAGGGGCTCCACTTCCAGCTCGTCCAACCGCTGATCGAGCTTGGTGGTGAACGCGTTCTTCAGGTACCTGGTCGGGTTGGATTCAGCGGTGCTCAATGCTTGGCGAGCGATCGTCTTGACGTCATCCAGGGCGATCCCCCGCGTGACCATTGCCGAGCAGATGACCTGCACCAGCTCGGTGGCCTCCTTCGTCAGCAGCCTGAACTCCGGGTTGTACTTCTCAGCCCATGCCTTCCACGGAAGCTCGCGCAGAACCTGTCGGACCTCCTTGGCCGGTTCTTCCTTGCCCGTGGCGGGTGGCTTTGCCGCCCCGCCCGGCACGGGCTCCATCTCTTCGATCTCTCTTCCTTCGGAAGAGATCGAAGATCTCTGATCGATCTGAAGGTGACCCCGGAATCGGGTGTCAGTGCTGACCTGGGCTTTTTCGACCTGACCCCGGATTCCGGGGTCAGCCCCCTCGACCTGACCCCGGAATCGGGTGTCAGTGCTGACCTGGGCTTTTTCGACCTGACCCCGGATTCCGGGGTCAGCCCCCTCGACCTGACCCCGGAATCGGGTGTCAGTGCTGACCTGGGCTTTTTCGATGTGCCCCTTCTTTGACCGCGTGATGGTGATGTTGCCCGCGCGGACCCGCTTCCCTGAGGCCTTGGCTGACTCGTACGCGGCATCGCGGTCCTCGGCGAAGTCCAGGCTCGCGGCGATCAGGTTCTTCGGGCCGACGTATCCCTCTGGCGGCTCCATCGAGATGGAGAACTCGTCCGGAATGGGGTGGCCCTGTTGGTTGCGGCGCTGGCGGCGCTTCCCGGTCGTTGGGTCGATGCCGCTGTAGATGGTCAGGAAACCGATGCTCTCCAGCTCGGCCAAGAACGGGGTGAGCTTGTCGGCGCGGGAAATCCCGCAGTGGTAGGCGAGCTGTTCGCGGTCCAACCGGACTCGTTGATCGCCCGGAGCGTTCATCGGGGCGTAGTCGGCCAGGATTTCGGCCAGCTGGGCGGCGGTGGCGGAGACGCCGCTGTAGTGGACCCACCGCGGCGACAATCCGATGCTGAGCGCGGTGGAGAAGCTGGCGTTGAACTTGTCCTTCAGCCCGTCTGGATCGACGGCCTGAGCTTCGTGTCGCTGCTGAGCGACGTCTGTGCTGCCCCTCATGGGGGAGTGCTCCTAACGATCTTGAGGAGCCAGCCCGCTCGTGATGGCGATCGCGAAGAGTGCCCGTTTGAGCACTGCTTTGCTATCATCCAACTGAGCGAGGGACCGGCGTCCCAGGCTTATGCCGAGTGGTGGTGGTTCTCCACACGGCGCAAAAAATTGCTTATGCATGACCCTCCGCAGCTCTTGCCAAAAAAAGACAGCGGGGGGTTTTTGCGTGTCTGGGGAAAGTTCGCTGTTCAGGCGTGCTTTCCGGAGGGTCTAGGCAGCCGGCTGGGTGGCCTCCTGGTGCTGATCGATCTGGGCTTGCAGCTCGTCGACGAGAGCCCGAAGGCGCTCCATCTCCGCACGTTCCTGCTCGGCCCGATCGAAGGGCAGAACGCGCGCATACGGCTTCCCGTGGAACGTGAGAAGCACTTCGTCGCCATCCTTGAGGGCACGACGGACTTGGGCTGGACTCCTGGTCAGGTTTTCAGCGGTCATCGTGGTCATGAAGGTGACTCCTGCGGTTCTTACTGCTTGGGGGTGCGATCAACTTAGCGTACAAACTTTGAAGTTTTCCGTAGGGGGTGCCTGCGTGTCGCCACTAGTCGAAGATCGGATGATCAAGCCATGGACATGACCGAGTTCCTCGTTCATCAGTGCTGACCCGATGCGTTCGGGAAGATCGTTGCCGTCATCTCCGCGGCGATTTCTTGGACGAAGTCGATGGCGGCCTGTCCGGTCAGCGTCTGCGCGGAGGTGAACAACGCGTGGTGGCGCCGTTCATAGGTGGCAAGTCGATCGGGATCGGCCTCGCGGACCTCGTGCGTGTCCAGTTCGATGATCACCAAATCCGGCTCGTCGTCCGGCATGGAGAACAGGTCGAACGAGGTCATGTACGGCAGCGGCATGTCGTTGTCCGTCGGGATGACGGCCAGATTCACCGTCGGCAACGCTGCCAACTGCGCGATCCGATGTAGCTGCTCCACCATCACGGCGGCGCCGGGGAACCTGTGCCGCAGCACCTGTTCGGTCAGGATGACTTCGAGGCGGGTCTCCGGCTCGTAGAGCAGACGTTGTCGATTCCGCATCGCAGTGAGGCCGGCAGTGACTTGTTCGTCGCTCAGCCCGACAATCTCCCGTTGGATGAACTCCGAGTACCCGGGTGTCTGCAACAGGCCATGGATGACCGAGACCTGGTAGGCCTTGATCGATTTGGCCGCAGATTCGACCCCTGCGTAGGACTGCTGGTAGATGTCCCAACCAGGCCCGAATTTCTCCTTCCAGGCCGTCACCTCGGTGTCGAAACGTCGAGCTGCCGCAACGAGCTGGTCGATGACCTCGCTGTCCGCGTTGGTCGCCTCCAGCCACTGCTGCACGCCTTCTGGGCTGATCCGCCTCTTGCCGGTCTCTACACGGCTGATCTGGCCCTGTGACAGTTCGAGCAGCTGCCCAAGGTCCGATCCGCGCAGATTCGCCGCTTCACGGAACTTGCGCAGCTGCTTCCCGAGTTCATTCCGGTTGCCAGGTAGGGACAACACACCAATCTCCAGGTGATCAGGTAGTTCAGGCGCAGGCCGCCCTGGGCAAGACCGACGGGTAGGCAGTCTCAGGCCGGGGGGCAGGCACCTTGGTCAGGGAGTACTCGGCCAAGGGGACCGAGTAAGACGCCAGCAGCCGGCGGATCTCCCTGACCGGCTCAGCATCGACTTCTTCAGCACCGAGGTAATGACCCTCGTCGCTGTAGAGCTGCCGGAACGCAATTCGATCATCGAACAGCCAGACATCCGGCGCCGCGCTCCACGAGCCGTCCAGCCAGGTCCGGTCGACGATGCGCACGTCCTCGCCGACCGAGACGTTCTCCGGGTACAGCTCGAACTCAAACCGGGTGTAGTCGGTAATCGGATGCCCTACCAGGCGTACCCGGCCGATCTGGGCACCGCGGCCAACAGCCGCCTGGACTACCTCCGCCCAGCCATCTTGCCGAGCAGGAAGTGGCCGGCCGTTCAGGAACGCGTCCAGCTGCTCGTCGTACTCCTCGACGACGTACACGTCACGGGCCTCCAGACGCCAGGCGCTCTGGGTGAAAGAGCCGAAGGCATCAGCCAGCGTCGTCATGCCTGCACCTGCCGAACCTGGTCGATGTGGTCGGCCAGCACCGAGTTCGGCATCGCGATGAGCACTTCGCCCTCGGGAATGTTGAACTGCGCCAGCACCTGCGGATCGGTCACCCGGTAGCCCTGCACGTAGGCCATACCGGGCTCGGGGTGGGCGTACGTAGTCGGGCACGAGCCGCCGGGGCAACTCGGAATGTGCGCGATGACGGTGGCCATGCTGATCACTCCTGATTCCAGTAGTTGGCATATGCCTAATGCCGAGACTAACGGCATTCGGAGCGTTCTCGGAATCCCCAGTTTCAGACGCAAGCCCATACATAGGTATGGATACTCCCAACCTATGTATGGGCCATTTCCGCAGGTGCGGCCTAGTTCTCCGGCGCAGCGCGCCGCCGCCCCTCCCGCTCATTTGAGGCTTGGAATATTTGGCATATGCCAGTAACTTCATCGGTCGTAGGGCTCCCACCGACTCACGAGCGGAGGTGTCGATGCGCCGTCCCCGATCGGCTCGACACAACCTCGACTTCTTGCTGCTCCGGGCGCAGATCAACGCCCAGGAAGTTCCGAACAGCAAGAACAGGCAAAAGCTTCGCCGGGCTCGCGCGCAGTTCGCGGAACGGACCACCCGTTGCCGCAACCCGCAGACCTGGCTCCAGCACTAAACAGCCCCACCCGAACTTCTTGATCTTTGAAAACTACACAGTGTCCCAGCATGAAAAAGGGGTGGCGACCAGGTGTTTCCTGGTCGCCACCCCGAGGTGAGGTTGTTGCCGGCTATGTCCCGGCGCTGACCGGCGTGGCCGTCGTGGTGTTCACGGTGGCCAGCAGCGCGGCGGCCTG
>QZFT01000053.1 GCA_003600225.1 Pseudonocardiaceae bacterium YIM PH 21723 | reverse complement strand
AGATGGATTCGGTGCCTCGAATCCATCTTGAAGATGGAACAACGGCTTGGTCCACAGTGGATTTGCCCCATGATCATCGGGGTTTGCCGTAAAGGGCACCTTCACTGCACTCAACGCAGTGAAGGTGCCCTTCACGCCACAAGCCCCACCCCTGCCCGCGCAGCGGCCCCGACCACCCCAGGTCACCCCGAACAAGACAGCCCAGCAGGAAAGACAGGCGTGCCCCCACCCGACACGCCGGCCGCAAAGACGCCGCCCCGAGCCCGTCTCCCCCTCCAAAGCCCTCTTTCGCCGACCACCAGACCCAACCCCAACCCCCGCCACGCTGCTGTGGGCGAAATTCAGATGCGCCGCTACGCATCACTGCGCACAATGGCCGATGCAATCGATCTCACCGGGGGTAACGGATGCACGGGTTGCCAGAACAGGAGTACGCGGTCCTCAACCAGCGGCGGCAAGAGCTGCGGGAGGCGATCGCGACCAACCGGGCGGAGCCGGATCCAGCAGGTCCCGCGACGATCACACCGCCGATTCCGCAGCCCCGAGCTGCGCAATCGATCGAGCAGAGCCGCTGCCGCTAGCGGCCACGACGGGCCCGTACCTGACGAGGTGCGGGCCCTTCGCTATCTCTGGCCGGAAGTCATTCGCTCAGCAGTTGCGCGCATGCGCATCCATGCACCAGGCTTGCTCCATGCGCACCCCCATCCTTGAGCCGTTCTGGCCAACGCGGCGGGGTTCGTTGTTCGACCAGTTCTGTCGGTAGGTCGCGCCAGCGCGATCTCCAGGACCTTTGCGCGCTAGCGCGGCCGTTTCCGTCTGGTTCAAGGCACACACCCCCTTACACAGATGGGAAGACCATGTCCGTCACCGATGAACTGCTCGCCAACAACGCCCGCTACGTCGAATCCTTCACCGGACCGCTGCCCCTCCCGCCCGCCAAGCACGTCGCCGTCGTGGCCTGCATGGACGCCCGGCTGAACGTGTACGGGATCCTCGGGCTGAACGAGGGCGAGGCGCACGTCATCCGCAACGCGGGCGGCGTGGTCACCGACGACGAGATCCGTTCGCTGGCCATCAGCCAGCGGCTGCTCGGCACGCAGGAGATCATCCTCATCCACCACACCGACTGCGGCATGCTCACCTTCACCGACGACGACTTCAAGGCGGGCATCCAGCAGGAGACCGGCCTGAAGCCGGCCTGGTCGGCCGAGGCTTTCGGCGACCTGGACACCGACGTCCGGCAGTCCATCGCCCGGATCAAGGCCAGCCCGTTCGTCCCGAAGAAGGACGCGATCCGCGGCTTCGTGTTCGACGTGGCCACCGGCAAGCTGAACGAGGTGGTGTGATCCAGACGTCATAGCCCGCAGCCGAAATCAGGGTTCAACCCTCAGGCATATCCCAGGCGTACTCGATACGGTATCGGCGAACGCCTGAGAAAGAGGGGTACGCACGTGGGCATCATCGCGTGGATCATCCTGGGTCTGATCGCCGGCGCGTTGGCCAAGGCCATCATGCCGGGCAAGGACCCCGGTGGCTGCATCGTCACCACGGGTATCGGCATCGTCGGCGCGCTGCTCGGTGGTTTCATCGGTCGCGCGATCTTCCACACCGACCTGGGCGGGTTCTTCAACCTGCGCACGTGGCTGCTGGCGATCGTCGGATCTCTGGTGCTGCTCGGCATCTTCCGTCTGCTGAGCAACCGCAAATAAGCCCGGGCGGGGTCAGGACTGGTCCTGGCCCCGCACCAGCTCCACCAGCCGGGCGACGTCCGGCTTGCCGGTGGTGGCACGCGGCAGCTCGTCGAGCAGCAGCACCGTCCGCGGCCTGCTCAACTCGCCACCTCTCACCGCCACCCAGTCGGCCAGTTCACCGGCATCGCCGGTTCCGACGACCGCGGCGTGCACCGCTTCGCCGCCATCCGCGTCGGTGATCCCGAAGACGGCGGCATCGGTCACCGCCGGATGTGTCAGCAGCACCGTCTCCACATCCCGCGGGTAGATGTGCCCGCCGGGGACAATGATGATCTCCTTGCTGCGCCCGGCGATCGTGAGATAGCCGTCCTCGTCCAGCGACCCCAGATCCCCGGTGTCCAGCCAGCCGTCGACGAAGGCCCTCGCAGTGGCCTCCGGGTCGTTCCAGTAACCCTCGGCCAGCGCGGCTGTCCGTACCCAGATCCGGCCGACCCCGTCCACCGCGTCCCGGATGTCCAGCTCGATGCCGGGCAGCAGGGTGCCCACGGTGCCGGTGCGGCGCTCGTCCAGGTGATCGGCCGGGCTCAGCGCGGCGATCCCGTCGACCTCGTTCGCGCCGTAGCCGTGGTACACGATCGGCCCCAGTTTCCGGGCCACCTCACCCAGCTTGTGCGGCGCGGCCCGCCAGCCGCCATAGGACAGCATCCGCAGGCTGGACAGGTCGTACCGCTCGGCCACGTCGGCGAGTTCGTAGACCTGGTGCGGCAGCAGCCAGAGGAATGTGACCCGGTGCCGCCCGATGGCCTCGGCCACCGTGTGCGGGTCGAAGTCCGGCTGCAGGATCAGCCGGCCGCCGTTGGCGAGCATCAGGTCGGCGATCGCCCCACCGGAGTGGCCGTAGGGCGTGCACAGCAGCTGGGTGCCACCGGCGAAGGGATGGCCGGGCGGCAGCGGTCGCAGCGGGGCGATCCGGCGCAGGATGCCCTTGGCCCGGCCGGTGCTGCCACTGGTGAGCCGGGTGCAGGCGAGATCACCGAGGGCGCCCCGCCCGGCCAGCGGACTGTCGTCGGCCTGCGCGAGCAGGGTGGCGAGCTCGGGCTCGTCGATCACCAGGGCGGCCTGGGCGATCAGGTCACCGATCGCCCGCTCGGACAGCTTCCGGTAGACCAGGACCGGATGGCAGCCGGCGAGTTCGGCGCCGAACCGGGCGGCGATCACCTCCGGCGTGTTGGCCTCCATGATCGCCACCACGTCACCGCGGTTCAGCCCGCGGGCGATCCGGAAGATCATCGAGCGCAGTTCCGCGCCGGTGACCTCGCGGTCGCCATGCTGGATGACGGTCTGGGCGGACCGCTCGGCGAGGCCCACCAGCAACGCGTCGACCGGCAGGCTCACAGGCTCAGCACCAGATCGGTCAGCCGCCGCACATCGGGCTTGTCCGCGGCGGTCAGCGGTAGCTCGTCGAGCACCAGCACGGCACGCGGCCGGTACATCTCGCCCCGGTGCCGGACGACCCAGTCGACCAGCTCAGCGGGATCGGCGCCCGCACCGACGACGGCGGCGTGCACCGACTCGGCACCATCCGCGCCGAGGACACCGAAGACGACGGCCTCGCTCACCGCGGGATGGGTCAGCAGGACCTCCTCCACGTCCCGGGGATACACGTGCCCGCCGGAAACGATGATCATCTCCTTGGTCCGCCCGGAGATCGTCAGATAGCCGTCGGGATCCAGGAAGCCCCGGTCGCCGGTGTGCAGCCAGCCGTCCACCAGGGTCAGCGCGGTGAGCTCCGGGTTCTCCCAGTACTCGTCCATCACCATCGCGCTGCGCACCCAGATCTCACCGCCGTTCCGGATCTCGATCTCCACCCCGGGCATGGCGGTACCGACGGTCCCGGCTCGCCGCTCGTCCAGGTGATCGGCGGGGTACAGCATGCTGATGCCGCCCGCCTCGTTCTGCCCGTAGAACTGGAACAGCACCGGGCCGAGCTTTGCCGCGGCCTGCCGCAGCCGATCCGGTGCGGCCCGCCAGCCGCCGTAGAGCACCATCCGCAAGCTGGACAGGTCGTACTGGTCGGCGACCTCGGCCAGCTCGTAGAGCATCGTCGGCAGCAGCCATATGTTGGTGACCCGGTGCTTTTCGATGGCGGCCGCGACCGCGTGCGCGTCGAAGGACGGCAACAGCACGCCCCCGCCGTTCATCGCGAGCACGATCTCCAGCAGGCCGCCGCCCGCATGCGCGTACGGCGTACACAGCAGCTGAATGCCATCGGCGAATGGATTCGGCAACGCCGGGTCCGCCTCGGGCCGCGGAACGTGCCTGCGCACGATGGTCTTGGGCAGCCCGGTGGTGCCACCGGTGAAACGCAGCTGTCCCACGTCGCCGACCTGGCAGCGCGCGGGCAGCGGGCTGTCGTCCGGATGCGCGAGGAGTTCCTCGGTGGTGCACACCGGCCGCCCGGTCAGTTCACGGGCCGGCGCGTCGGCGGGCAGCACGAACAAGGCGGCCCGCACCGTGTCCAGCAGTGCGACCTGGCCGGTGGGCGCCATCCGCCGGTAGAGCACGGCGGTCCGGCAGCCGGCCAGCTCCGCGCCGATCCGGACGGCGAGGACCTCCGGGGTGTTGGCCTCCAGCACCGCGACGCCGTCGTCCCGGCCCAGCCCGCGATCGCCCAGGGCCCTGGCCGCCCGGTAGATCATCGAGCGGAATTCCCCGGCGGTGACCTCGCGATCCCCCATCCAGAGCAACACTTGCTCCGGCCGCCGGTCGAGGTCGGCCAGCAAGGCCTCTACCTGCAACATGTTCTTCTGCCCCCGATATGTCATCGTTGACCATCCGCCGGGAACGGTACTCGGCGGATGGTCAAGCACGACGTGATTTCCGTCTTATTGCGTTATCAGCGCGGCGAGCCGCTGCACGTCCGGCTTGTCCACCCCGGTGCGCGGCAGTTCGTCCAGCAACAGCACGGTGCGTGGCCGGTAGAGCGCGCCCCTGCGCTCCTCCACCCAGTCGGCCAGCCGCCCGGGATCCGTCTCGGTCCCGACCACCGCAGCATGCACGGATTCGGCGCCGTCCTTGTCCGTCGTGCCGAAGACCAGCGCCTCCCGCACTCCGGGGTACTCGAGCAGGACGGCCTCGACATCGCGCGGGTACACGTGCCCACCCCGCACGATGATGATCTCCTTGCTACGCCCGGAGATCGTCAGATAGCCGTCGGCGTCCAGCGAGCCGCGGTCCCCGGTGCTCAGCCAGCCGTCGACCAACGTGCGCGCGGTGGTGTCCGGGTCCTGGTAGTAGCCCTCCATGACCTGGTCGGACTTCACCCAGATGTCTCCCACCCCGTCGACGGCGTCCCGGATCTCCACCTGGACGAAGGGCAGCGGCTTCCCCACCGAGCCGTTGCGGGCCGGATCTGCGTGTTCCTCCGGCCGGAGCACGCTGATCATGTTGATCTCGGCCATCCCGTAGAACTGGTGCACCGGCCCGAGCCGCCTGGCCACCTCGGCCAGCCGGTGCGGTGCCGCCCGCCAGCCGCCATAGCCGATCATCCGCAGGCTGGACAGGTCGTGCTCCTCGGCGACGTCGGCCAACTCGTAGACCAGGCTCGGCAGCAGCCACATGTGGGTGACCTGGTGGCGCTCGACGGCGACGGCGGCGGCCCGCGCGTCGAACTCGGGTTGCATGATCAGGCTGCCGCCCAGGGCCAGGACGAATTCGGCGATACCGCCACCCGCGTGTGCGATCGGCGTGCAGAGCAGCATGGTGGCGCCGGCGAACAGGCTCCATTCCTCGTGCTGGTCCAGGTGGACGCGGTGCAGGATGCCCTTGGGCAGGCCGGTGCTGCCACCGGTGAGCCGGATACTGGCCAGGTCACCCGCCTGTCCCCTGACGGGCAGCGGCTCGGCGTCCGGATGGGTGGCCAGCTCGGCCAGGTCGACCCGGGAGAAGCCGGTGTCCTGGGCGGTGCCCAGCACGATCTTCACTGCCGTGCGGGCCAGCAGCTCGGCCTTGCGGTCGTCGGCCAGCCGACGATAGATCATCACGTAGAAGCATCCGATGAGCTCGGCGGCGATCCTGGCCGCCATCACCTCGGGGGTGTTGCGTTCCAGGATCGCCACGCCGTCGCCGCGCTTCAGGCCCCGTGCTTCCAGGGCACGACCGATCCGGTAGATCATCGCGCCGAACTCAGCGCCGGTCAGCGCCCGGTCCCCGTCCCGCACCACGATGCGGTCCGGCTCCGCGGTGATGCCCCGGAGCATGGATTCGGCATGCAGCATCGGATTTCCCCCGTTTCAGTCAAACTTGACCAACAGGGATCGACGGTACGCCCGATCCATTGACGGACAATGTGAAATTAGGGCCGATCGAGTTAGCCGCTGCGACCCAGATCACGGCGCGCGGCCATGAGGGCGAACCCCAGCAGGTTCTCACCGCGCCACTGCCGCGGATCGGACACCCGGGGGTCGTCGACGCCCAGCCCGATCCCCCAGATCGGATCGCCCGGCGCGGCTTCGACCAGCACCCGGTCCCCGGTGCCGAGCAGGAACTCCCGCAACCGGGGGCTGCTGCCGAACTTGTGCCGGCTACCGGCCACCACGACATCGAACCGGGCGGCCGCCCACTGGGCGCTGTCGAACCCGGCGACCTGTCGCCCGAGCTGCTTGGCCACCGCCGGATCGTCGTCGTCCAGGATGCGCGCGACGGTGTCCCGATCGTCGAACAGCCGGGCCTTCTCGGCCATCATCCAGTGCTCGGCGGTGGCGTAGGTCCGGCCGTCCACGGTGAAGGCGGCAGGCCACCACTGGCTCAGCGGCCCGGCCGGATTCTCCGGTTGATGCCCATAGAACGGCAGGTAGTCGAACCGCTGCCCCTGTTCGATGGCGGCGATCAGGTCCGTTCTCACGGCAGGACGGACCGCACGGAATCGGGATCGCGGCCGACCACCGTGGTGCCGTCATCGGCGGTGATGATCGGCCGCTGGATGAGCTTGGGATGCTCGGCCAGCGCGGCGATCCACCGCTCCCGGTCCTCCGGCGTGCGCGACCAGTCCTTCAGCCCGAGCTCCTTGGCGACGGCCTCACCGGTACGGGTGATGTCCCACGGTTCGAGGCCGAGCCGGTCCAGCACGGCGGCCAGTTCGGCCGGGCTGGGCGGGTCCTCCAGGTAGCGGCGGACGGTGTAGTTCGCGCCCGCCTCGTCCAGCATCGACTGAGCGGACCGGCATTTCGAGCAGGCCGGGTTGATCCAGATCTCCACCCGCCGACCCTATTCCATGGCCGGGCAGCTGCTCCTGGTCGGCAGCCGTCCGGTGAGCAGATAGGTGTCCAGCTGTTCGCTGATGCAGGACTTGGGGTCGCCCGGGGAACTGGGCGTGTGGGCGATGTGTCCGTAACCCTCGTCAGCCAGGTGGAAGGCACCACTCTGTTTCGCGGCCGTCTCGCCCCAGGTGTAGGGCGTCCGAACGTCATGACGAATATTCACGCTGACTCCTGGCCGGTCCAGTTTGGCCAGGTCACGCCGCGGATTACCGACCTTCCCGGTCCAGCCCTGACAGCCCAGGACGCTGAGGCTGCTGTTGAACGTCTGCCAGCCGATCTGAATCCGCGGCGCCTTCTGCCCCAACTCGCGGCGCAACTTCTGGAATCCGGACCAGCCGCCCAGCGACACATTCCAGTCACTGCAGTAGATCGCCTGAGCGACCGGATTGAACCGCACCGGATCCGCCGGCTGACCCAGGTCACCGCCGTAGGCCCTGGCATCGAGAACCGTGGTCAGGTCGGGCCACTGCGACGGATTCGAGGACAGGATGGTGAGGTCACTGAGCAGGCTCTCCATCAGCCGCGGATCCTTGGCGAGGGCGACCTTGGCCCGCGCCCGGTGGATCAACACATCACCGTTTCCGCCGTTCGTCTTCCGGTACCAGGCGGACCAGTCCTTGAGGTTCTGCTCGACGGCCAGGGTCACGTCGGTGATGAACTGCGCGCCGGTACGCAGGCTGTGGTCCATGTTGGAGTCGTTCACCCACCGGCCGACCCGGTCCGGGAACAGTTGCGGGTAGAGCTGACCACGCATCGTGCCGTAGGAGCCGCCGTCGTAGTTCAGCACCTGCTCACCGAGCGCGATGCGCAGCGCCTCCATGTCCCGGGCATCGCTGATCGAGTCGAGATGGTCGAACAGGGCGCCGGTCTGTGCCCGGCAGCTTTCGGAGACCTGCCGGTTGTACTCGACCCGCTGCTGGAACTCCTGCTCGGTGGTCGGCAGTTGGACTGCCTTGATATCTGGCTCGGTACAGCGAACCTGACCGGGATTCAGGCCACGGGGGTCGTACCCGACCACGTCGTAGGCGGCCGACACATCCTCGTTGAAGAAGGTGGAGATACCGGCGTTGGTCCCCCGGAGACCGGGCCCACCCGGGCCCCAGACCAGTACCCCGAGCCGGTTGCCGGTGGCCTTCACCCGGCTCACCGCGAGCTTGGTTTTCTCCCCGTCCGGCCGGTCCCAGTCGACCGGAACCTCGAGCGTCCCGCACTCGGCGCCGGGCTTGAACGGCGGCTGGGTCACCTCGCACTGCCCCCAGACGATCACCGGGCGGTACGAGGTGGCCGCGGCGGCAGCCGGGAGGCCGGTCATGGCTATGGTCCCGGCCATCGCGAGCGCTACGAAGTTCATGGCCGAATTCAATATCGCGATGATGAGAACTGCCATCGGAGAACCTGAGAATCCCGTGAGACACGTCGGTGGCACGGCCTGGATCTCCCCCACCCGGGCCGCACCACCGCGACCGGAGCGTCCCCCACGCCCCAGTACGTCAAGTACAGCGAAGAACGGGCGGCCGTGGGCGTCCCGCGATGTCCGGGGATGTCCGCGACACGTCTACCTGCGGTTTTCATGTGTGCGTGTAGGCGCCGATCCGCACTTCCCGGTTGGTCGACCCACTGTTCTGCAGCAGGGTCCGGAAGTCCCCCGTGCAACCGGGGTCGGCATATCCCCAGTGCCGCTCGGCGCTGTTGTTCATCTCCGACCGGGCCACGAAGGGCAGTCGGAGGCACTGCCTGCCGTCCCCGATCCAGTCAGGATCCAGCTGCACCTTGGTCCCCTCGTAATCGGGTTCCGGCCAGAAGCAGATGGACCCCGGCGAGCACTCGGGCACGATCAGCTTCTGCGGCCGCACATAGCCGAGCCCCTCGACGGCGCCCACCGTGGCCAGCACGGCGACCAGCGCGGACACCACGCCGACCAGCAGGAATCGGCCCCAGAGCGGCGGCCCGGGTATCACCGGTTCAAGCTCGGCGCCGCCCTCGGGCTCCAGCAGGCCGCGTTGTGCGTCGAGCGCGTCGAACAGCTCCAGACTGCCGCAACCGTGCAGGTAACAACGCAGCTGATCGCTGCTGGGCAGCTGCCCGTTCTCGATGGTGGAGATGCGTTGCCTCGTCAGCGCCACCTGACCGAGTACCGATCGGCGGGCCACGGTGGCCTGGGTCAGCCTGCCGCGCAACAGCCGTAACCGGCTCCCGAATTCGACGGCGGATTCACAACGGGCGTCGTTCACCTGGGTCATGCCGTTCCCCCTACATCCATGACGGGGAACAGTGTGGCAGTGACCTGAGATTCATAGGGGATGAATCCCCTGGCCGTGGTGTAGCGCCGCTAGCCTTCGGCAGAAAATTGCTTGAGCAAGCAATGTCACTGATGTGTCAAGCAGATTCCCGGAGCACTCTCCGGGCGATCTCCTCAACCTGTTCGACAGTCAGCACAGGTGCCGTAGGCGCGTGCAAGGCCTGCGTGAGCAACCGCCTCACCAACGCGGAAGTGGGAATCCGCTCGGCTGCCGCCCTGGCCTTGAGCTCAGCGGCCAGGGAGATTGGAACCCGCAAGGACAGAGCCGTCTGCTGATTCTCTGCGATCTCCGCAGCGATAGCGTCAGCCTCTTCCTCTGCGATCTCTTCGCGGATGGCCACCTTCTCCAGGCGTTCGGCCCGCCGGACGGGGTCCTGCTCCGCTTCGGCAGAGCGGCGCGTTTCGGCGATCTCGTCACGCAGACCCGCGAGGACTTCGTCTCTGGACATCGGCCTGGCGTCGCTCATGCCCCGTCCTCCTGGTGGTCACCGTAAGCGCGTAGGTCGGCCCCGCTGGTCTTCCACGCGGTCACTCCGGCATGGTCGCGCGGACGGATGATGACCGTGACGACGAACCCTGCCGTTGGCGAGTATCCGATGACACGGGTAAAGCCCGCCCGGCTCTTGGGGTCCGGCTCGCGCACGATCCGATTCGGATCGGTCACGGCCTCCACACAGGCAGTGACCCAGGGCACGTCAGCCTTCGGCGGCCAGCTGCCCACAGGCGGCGGCGATCTCCTGCCCACGGGTGTCCCGCACGGTGCAGGCGACACCCTGCGCCTGGACCCGGCGGACGAACTCGCGCTCCACCGGCTTCGGGCTGGCGTCCCACTTGCTGCCCGGAGTGGGGTTCAGCGGGATCAGGTTGACGTGCACGAACTGGCCGAGGTGCTTGCGCAGCAGCTTGCCCAGCAGGTCGGCCCGCCAGCCGTGGTCGTTGATGTCGCGGATGAGCGCGTACTCGATGGACACCCGCCGACCGGTCTTGTCGGCGTAGCCACGCGCGGCTTCGAGGACCTCGGCGACCTTCCACCGGGTATTGACCGGCACCAGCGTGTCCCGCAGCTCGTCGTCCGGGGTGTGCAGCGACACGGCGAGGGTGACGCTGAGGTCTTCCTCGGTGAGCTTGCGGATGGCGGGCACCAGGCCGACGGTGGACACGGTGATGTTCCGCTGGGACAACCCGATCCCGTTCGGCGCGGGGTCGGTGATCTTGCGGACCGCGTCGATCACCCGCTTGTAGTTCGCGAGGGGCTCGCCCATTCCCATGAACACCACGTTGGACAGCCGCCCCGGCTCGCCCAGGTCCCCATCGCGCATGGCGGCGGCCGCGGAGCGCACCTGGTCGACGATCTCGGCGGTGGACAGGTTGCGCTGCAGCCCGCCCTGACCGGTGGCGCAGAACGGGCAGGCCATACCGCAGCCGGCCTGGCTGGAGATGCACACGGTCGCCCGGTCCGGGTAGCGCATGAGCACGGACTCGATCAGCGTGCCGTCATGCGCCTTCCACAGCGTCTTCCGGGTCCAGCCGTCATCGCAGGCCAGATGCTTGACCGTGCTCAGCAACGGCGGCAGCAGCTTCTCGGCGAGCTTGTCCCGGCTACCGGCCGGGATGTCCGTCATCTGCTGCGGATCGGCGGTGAGCCGGCCGTAGTAGTGATTACGCAGCTGACTGGCGCGGAAAGGCTTCTCGCCCAGCTCGGCGACGGCGTCCTTCAGCTCCTGCTCGGTGTAGTCGGCAAGGTGCTTCGGCGGCAGCCCGCGCTTGGGTGCGGAGAAGACCAGGGGAAGGGAAGTCATAGCGCCGACCAGTGTCGCACGCAAGAGGGAAAAACCGAAAACGGCGGTCCTCGGTGCCGCTGTGGGTGAGCCGAAGCCCACCCACAGCGGCCTCAAGAGGGATCAGCGAGGGGGTACGGGAACTTTCAGCGGCCAGTCCTGGCCGTCGTCCTGCTGCGCACCCTTGGCTCGGGGGTGGGTGAACAGCTCACGACAAGGACCGTTCTGCCGCTGTCGGGGAATGGGGTACGTAATACATCTCCTCATCAGTGACATTGACGTTTAAACGATTGTCAATGTCGTTCCATAGTGAACCTTTTGATTCACCATGGCCTTAGGTAGCAGCAGGGAAACGTTTTCCGTCAACCCTCTGACGATACCGACTGATCAGTAACGCACTTCCGGGTGAGGACAGATGACACAGCGCGAAGTAGGTCGTACCTATAGGTCGGCTATTTCGGCCAACTGCTGGGCGATGCCATCGGCGGCAGCGGCGTCGTCGCGATCGCGATGCATCTCCTGGCACAGCTGCCAGCTCTGTCGAGCGAGATCGTGCATGCCCAACCGATAGGCGGCGTCACTCCGGACCTTCAATGCCTCCAGTTGCAGCATCTTGTTGGAGATCTGCTGCGCGCTGGAGTAGGCCTGCTCCGCACAGTCCAGAGCCTGCCGCCATGCCCTGCGGTCATGGTGCAGTTCGGCCCGCAGCGTCATTGCTTCGGCGATGAGGGACTGGTCTTGAAGTTGCCCGCTCAAGACCAAGGCATGGTTGCAGTGGTTCTGCGCCTCGCCCGCGCGCCCCTGCTCCCGGCACAACCTGCCGAAGGCAATGGCCGTGACCGCGTCACTGCGCAGGTCACCCAGCTTGTCCGCGAGAAACGCCGCATTCTCCAGATAGGTCTCCGCTTCGCTGTAGCGCGCGCTGCGCCGGGCGTAGTCCTGCAACGCGAGCAGCGCGTTGATCTCGGCTCCGCGATCCGACCCGTGCGACCGGGCATGTCCAAGCGCGTCGCGGTAGAGCTGCCATGCCTGATCAATATCGCCGATCGCCCAATTGATCTTCCCCAGATTGACCATCGCCTGGACCTGATTGCTGCTGTTCCCCACCTGTCGGTACAGCTCAAGCGCCAATGTGGCACACCGTCGGGCTTCCTGCAGATCCCCCCGATGCCGGTGCACAACAGCGGTGTTGCCGAGGATCGCCGCCTCAGCGACCCGGTTTCCGACGGTGCGAGCCGCCTCCAGGCCGAGACGGAGACTGGGAAGAACCACATCGAATCCGCCCTGGCTTGCCAGCACCTCACCCACCGAACTGACCAAAGGCCAGACGTATTGGTGCAGCTTTTCACTCATAGCGGCACTGATCAGGGCCAACAGCTGACCCCGTTGAGCGGTGAGCCACTGCACCGCCTGATCCGCGGACGCAAAATCACGCGGTATGACGTTGGTTGCCCGGGGCGGCGGAAGGACCAATGCCCGTCCATGGATGATCTGCAACTCGGCTTGATGGGCAGACTCGGTGAACCACTCGACGACACGCAGGATCGCGTCATGCCGCTGCCTCGCCGTCAATCCCGCCGTCGCCGTCGAAGCGCCGAACTGACGAATCAGCGCATGACATCGCATCCGGCCGTGCGTCCCGAACTCAAGAAGGTGAACGGACGCCAATCGCTCGACGTCGGCACTCACCTGAGAACGAGATCGTCCGGACAACACCACCAGCTCTTCAAGATCGTGATCAACCAGAGGGCTCACCCCGAGCAGACACAGCAACTCGCGAGCACCGTCGGACAGCGTCCGATAGGTCATGTCCAGAGCGCCGCGCAGGACCGCCCCATCGCCATCAGCCCCGAAGCCGATATCGATCAACTCCGCCGATCGCAGTTCGGCCACCACATCAGCGAGTCGGGGTCGTCGATCCATCTGATCGCCGATCAGCCTCAGCGCCAACGGCAGACCACCAGCCGCCGCGGAAAGCCAGGCGAGCTCCCGCTGTTCTACTTCTGCGCGCCGGCCGGCCCTCAACCGGAGCCAGTCGTACACATCCGCCGATTCCAGCGGAGGTACCGTGATCGCTCGGACTCCCCTCTCCACGATCAGTCCGGTGAGCCGGGTACGACTCGTCACGATGGTGAGACAGCTCGGCAGGAGTTCCAGCACTGGCCGCACGTGAGCCGTGTCGAGCGCGTCGTCCAGCAGGACGAGCACCTTCCGTCTGGCGAACGTCCGCTGGAACCGGATCCGCAACGGCCGGCCGGGCTGCACGCTGAGCACATCCACGCCGCAGGCGAGAAGCAGCTCTTGGAGCACCTGCTCCGGCGGCAACGGCTCCTGTTCGCGAAAGCCGTTCAACCGGACGAAGAAGATCCCGTCGGCGAAGTGCTTCTGGTTGCGATGTGCCCAGGCAATGGCAACCGCCGTCTTACCGACACCGGCCTGCCCATTCAGAACGATCACCCCGCGCGGGGTGCCGAGGGTGTCGAGTGCCTGGTCCAGCTCCGCAAGTACGGAACCCCGCCCGACCAGGTCTGGCGCCGAAGGAGGCAGCTGGTCTGGGACCTCCCAGTCGAAAGTGGGATCGGCCGGTGGATGGCTCGCCTGCGGAATCTCGCCCCTGAGCAGCCGGGCGTGTAGTTCGGTGATCTCACGAGGGGGATCGTTACCCGTCAGATCGACGTATCTGGCCCGGAAGTCGAGATAGCACTCCGTGGCTTCACTGACCCGGTTCAATCCAGCCAGCGCACGCATCCGGTACTGCGCCAGTCGCACATCAGCGCCGTAGCGACGTTCCAGCTCTGCGATATCCGCCAATACTTCGGCGAACTCACCGACTTCCAGGCGATTGGCGAGCAGCTGGCATTGAGCCTCCTGAAGTTCATCGCGGGCCATCGCCCGTCGAACGTCTTCGCTGTGCTCCGTCTTCAGATCCGCGAAGGGTTGATCACTCCACAGTTCCAGTGCTTCGGCCAGCACTTCGGCGGCATGCGCGTGATCACCGACTCTGGCGTGATCCCGCGCCTCGGCGACCCGAACCCGGAACAGGTGATAGTCCACCAGCATCTTGTCGACCACAAGCCGATAGGTGCCATTCGTGCCGGTGACACCATCGGGAAGCTGATTCGCCTTCAACCACTTACGTAGACGACTTGCGTACGTGGCGATGGCACCTTGTGCGTGTTCCGGAGCCTCATCGATGTCCCAGAGCCACTTGACCATTGATTCTCGTGGTACCGGCCGGCCTTGACTGTGCAGCAATACGGCGAGCATGCCGCGAACCTTGACCGACGGGCCGCCGGGCACGAAGGTGCCATTGACTTTCGCCTGAGAGGGACCGAGGATCTTGAAGAGAATGCTCACCAGCGCCCCCACCGGTCTGGAATAATTCCAGAATTCGAGTCTCCTCTATGATCATGAGGTTGACCAGAGTCGCTTGCCGTGTCAACTCTCTTGACAGCACTTTGACATTCATAGTGACATTCGACTGAATGCATTTGACGTAACCCTGAGATCAGCCGGCCACACCGGTTGGCTGTATCGATTTGGGGAGTACGTAGATGTCTCAATCCGATTGGATTCGGGGAGCCGTCGGACAGGGCGCCGAAGCGCGCGTCACTCGCAGTGGCTGCAAGAACGTGCTGGTGCTGGTGCCGCACATGCCCGCGGCCGACCGACTGTTCGACATCCTGCCGCTGTTCGACGGCGACCATCGAATCCAACAGACGTTCGTCGTCCCGGATCTCAACGATCCCACGGACAAGCCGGCCAGGCTGATCCAGGACCGCGACGGCCATCTGGTGTCCTGGCTGCAGGCCAGGCACACGCGCTACGACCTGGCGCTGTCCGCCGGCCGGGACGGGTCCGACATGGTCGACGCACCGGTCGTGCTGCTGGCACACGGCGCGACCAAGTACCAGACCAAGGCCCCGGTGCACCGGGACGACCGTCGGACGGTGCCGATCACCGGTCTGGAACGGCACGATCTGATCCGTCGGGGACACCTGGTGGCCAGTGCGTTGATGCTGGCCAATCACGGAGAACTGCGCTGGCTGCGCGAGGTGTGCCCGGAGGCGGAACCGACCGCGGTGGTGGGAGGTGATCTGTGCTTCGACCGGATGCGGGCCAGCGCCCGGCTGCGTGAGGTCTACCGCCAGGCCCTGGGGGTGGCGGACGGCCAACGCCTGGTGCTGGTGAGCTCGACCTGGCGGACGGAATCCACCTTCGGCCGGCATGCGGAACTGGTGCGCCGGTTGCTCGACGAGCTGCCGCACCGGCGCTACGTCGTGTGCGCGGCGCTGCATCCGAACATCTGGGAGACGCACAGCGGCTTCCAGGTGCGGAGCTGGCTGGCCGACTGCCTGGGAGACGGCCTGCGGCTGCTCCCCGACGGACGGTTCTGGCAGGCCAGCGTGATGGCAGCCGACCTGGTGCTGGGCGACCACGGCTCGGTGACCCAGTATTCGGCGGCCTGCGACGTGCCGGTCGTCCTGGCGGCGACCGGTACCGAGGCCCGGACGCCGAACAGCGTGGGCGACCTGCTCAGCGCGCGGGCGCCGGTGCTCGACATGTCCGAACCGCTGCAACCGCAACTGGATTCGGCGATCGAGGAGCACGCACCTGGCAGGCACCGGCTCATCGCCGACCTGGTGACCGGGCGGCACGGGGAGTCCGCCGCGGTCTTCCGGGAGACCATGTACCGGTTGCTGGACCTGCCCGAGCCCGATCGGCCCGCGGTGACCAGGCCCTACGCGCCACCGCAGTGGATACGGCCATGAGCGGGGAGCCGTGGGCGCAGACGGCCGACGTGCTGGTGTGTGCGCCTCAGGACGACCCGGGGGCGGCGCACCGGGTCGCGGCGGAGACGCTGCGCCGGTATCCGGGAGCGCTGCTGGTGGCGGTGGGGCTGACCGGGATCGGCTGTGTGGTGCTGGACCGGCGGGGCCAGCGGCTGACCGTGTGCTGGACCGACCGGCACCGGGACGACCTGGTCCAGGCCAGCGCGATGCGCGCGTATCTGATGCTGGTGTCCGGCCAGGGCTGGGCGTCCGGTGATCACTGGACGGTGCTGGAGACCTGGCACCGTTGACGAGTTCAGCCACGCAACCGGTCCATCATGTCGGCGGCCTGCGGATGCTGTGCCTCGGCGTACAGGGCGTGCGCACGAGTCCAGTGTTCGCGGGCTCCGACGAGATCTCCGGTATCCCGCAACAGATCGCCCATGGCGGCCAGGGCATCCGCGCGGTACCGGGTGGCCCCGGAGCCGGTGAGCAGCTCGCCGGCCTCCGTCAACGCGGCCATGGCCGGCTTCAGCCTGCCTGCCGCCCGCTGGGCCGTACCCAGGAACATCAGCGTCCTGCCTTCGCTCGTCCGATCCTCGACCTGCCGGAACAGGCCTCTGGCCAGTTCCGTCTCGGCCACCGCCTCCTCGTAGCCGCCCAGCTCGGTGAGCACTTCGGCGATGCGCCGGTGCCGGAATGCCTGTCCCCTGACATGGCCGCGCGCCCGGTCGATGTCCAGTGATCGCCGGAAATAGCCGAGCGCCGCCCGTGGATCACCGAGCCCGCGCTGGCAGATTCCGAGGTACTGCAACGCCTCCGACTGACCGGGAAGGTCATCGACCCGTTCGGCAACTGCCAGGGCCTCCTGGTTTTCGGTCACCGCCTCGGCGAACCTGCGCAGGCTGATGAGTCCGTAGGCCAACTGACATCGGAGCTTGACCTCGGCCAGCGGTTTCGCACACCGGCGTGCCGCGATCACGCCGAGCTCGTGGGTGCCGAGCCAGGTGCCGTAGTGCCCGCGAAAGACGAACAGGCTCCACAGGGCCTCGGACAGTTGCCAGGTCAGCTCGTCCCAGCCCCGGTGATCGCAGTACTCGATCATCGCGGCGTAATTCGACCGCTCCGATTCCAACCAGTTCAGCGCCTGTTCACGGCCGGTGTCCTCGGTGACCACACCGTCGAGTTCCGCACGCGCATCCACATATCCGGGACCGACCCGCCACCTCCGGGGCAGCACCGTCAGCTCCACCGCGATGGCCGCGCGGAGATACCAGTCGGCCATCCGGTGCAGCGCGCGGTCGCGTTCCTGCTCCTCCGCCTGTCCCTGGCCATGGAGCCGGAGCAGATCATGGAAGCGGAACCGGGAGTCGTCGAACTCCTCCAGTAGGCTGGACCGCACCAGGGTCTCCACCGATCGGGAGACATCCGCCCCGGACCGGTCGATCGCCGCCGTGAGTACCGGTAGGCCGAATTCCTCACCGGGATGCCACGCCACCAGCCGGTACAGCCGGGCCGCCTGGTCGGGCAGCCGGTCGTAGGAACGGTCCATCACCGCGCGCAGCGAAGGACCGCCGGGGGCGTCCAATCCGGCTATCCGGGCGCTCTCCTGGCGGAGTTCCGCCGCCAGCGTCGCCAGGCTGCGTTTCGGCCGATTCGCCAGTCGCGCTCCCACCACGGACACTGCGATGGGCAGGCCACCACAGATGTCGGCCAGCTCCCGGGCGGGCAGCGGTTCGGCGCCGACCCGATCGTCGCCGACCAGGTTGGCCAGCAGCACGACGGCCTCGTCGGTGGGCAACGGTGAGAGGTCGAGGGTGGCCGCGCCCTCCGTGGTCAGGCCGGGCAGCCGCCACCGGCTGGTCACCAGCACCACCGAGGCCGGTGAGCTGGGTAGCAGCGCGCTGACCTGCGCGGCGGTCGACGCATTGTCCAGCAGGACGCTCACCGACCGGCCGGCGGTCAGCGACCGGTACTGCGCGACCAGCTCGGCGAATTCGGCGGGAACCTCGGCGGCGGGCACGCCCAGAGCGCGCAGGAACCGCCCGAGGATCTCGGCCGGCGCGGTCGGGCCACCAGGCAGGAAGGCGCCGAGATCGGCGAACAGATTCCCGTCGGTGAAGGTCGCGCCGTGGATGTCCAGCCAGCGCAAGGCCAACTGGGTCTTGCCGACCCCGCCGATGCCCTGGATCACGATGAGTTTCCGGCCGGCGCCGCGCAACTCGTCCAGCGTGCGCAGTTCGGCGTCTCTCGCGGTGAAGGTGGCGGAGGCGACCGGTAGCTGTCGGGGAACAGCGGGGGTCATTCCTGACCACCCCGTTCCGCGATAGCTCGCGCCATTCTCATTATATTGCCGGAATTTCCTATGGTGCATACCGCCAGGCGGCGGCAAAGAGTGCAAGACATCGATGTCGACGTTAAGGGTTATCGGGGCATATGCCATAAGTCCAAATCAGCGATACCCCCGGGACACGGAGGAGTAATTTGACACTTCTTCCGAATGAGGATTGAAATTGCACATTCCACCAATGTCATAATTGACTCGTCAGAGTGACCAGCTCTCTGTAGCGTCATCGGCATGCCCGCTCCCAGAGGCCTCCTCCTGATCTAGGTCCTCGTGCGCCGACGAGCCACGACGATCTGTCAGGAGAGGAAAGACAAATGCATATCGCGTTCTTCAGCATGCCCGGGCACGGTCACGTGAACCCGTTGCTCGGCATGGTCAGTGAACTGGTGCGGCGCGGGCACCGGGTGAGTTTCGGGACGACGGGCACCTTCGCACCGCGGGTGGAGCAGGCCGGGGCGACGGCGGTCGTCTACGAGTCGCTGTTGCCGGACGAGGCCGATCCGGGTGCCCGGTGGCCGACCGGCATGGCCGGGATCATCCCGTTGATGATCAGGGAGAGCCGCCTGGTGTATCCGCAGGTGGTGGCCGCGTTCGCCGGGGATCTGCCGGATGTGGTGGTGTCCGACGACAGCCTGGGTGGTGGCCGGTTGATGGCCGAGGTGCTCGGCATCCCCGGAGTGCAGGTGTGGCCGTTCTTCACGTCCGGCGAACACTGGCGGGCACCGATGGAGTTGCCGGATGACGGCTCGGGTGCGGCGTGGCTGACCGAGCTGGGCCTGGGCGGCTACGACGACTACGTGGCCAGGTCCATGGACGGCGGGATCGTGTTGCTGCCCAGGGAGTTCCAGTACGCCGGAGACACCTTCGGCGAACGGTTCCACTTCGTCGGGCCTTGCCTCACCGAGCGGGCTTTTCAGGGCGACTGGCCACACGACGACCGGCCGCTGGCATACGTCTCCCTGGGCACCGCGTTCAATGATCGGCCGGACTTCTACCGGACCTGCTTCGCCGCGCTCGGCGACCTGCCGTGGCGGGTGGTGATCTCGGTCGGCCAGTGGCTGGACATCGACGCGCTCGGTCCCGTACCGGCGAATGTCGAGGTGCATCGGCGGGTGCCGCAGCTGAAGGTCCTGGAGCGGGCGGATGTGTTCGTCACGCATGCCGGGATGGGCTCCACCATGGAGGCCCTGTACTTCGGCGTCCCGATCGTGGCCGTGCCGCAGGCGGCCGATCAGCCGATGAACGCCGCGCGGATCGCCGAGCTGGGTCTGGGCGTGGTCCTCGATGCCGGGACGGTGACCGCGGCGCAGCTGCGGGCGGCGGTGCTCGCCGCCCGGCGGACACCGGAACTGATCGCCATGCGGGCAGCCGTGCGGTCGGCCGGCGGTGCCTCGGCGGCAGCCGAGGTGATCGAGGCGGCGGCCCGGTAATTCGGATGCGGATACATGCCCCCGGCTCTAGGGTCGGGGGCATGTACGCACATCGGGGCATCTACTTCCTGTAGGCCGCCGTGATCCACCCCAGTGGACACAGGCGACCTCACAGGAAAGGCAAACAAGTGCATATCGCGTTCTTCACCATGCCCGCACACGGCCACGTCAACCCGGTGCTGGGCATCGTCGGCGAGCTCGTGGCTCGCGGACATCGGGTGAGCTATGGGACGACCAGCACCTTCGCGGACCGCGTCACCCAGGCCGGGGCGACGGCGGTCCGGTACGACTCGCTGCTGCCGGACGACTCGGATCCGGACAGCCGCTGGCCGGAGGACCTGGATTCGGTCGGCAAGCTGCTGGTCGCGGAGAGCCGACAGGCGTATCCGCAGATGGCGGCGGCTTTTGCCGACGATCTGCCGGACATCGCCGTCGGCGAGGACCTCTTCGGTGGCGGCATGCTGATGTCGGCGGTACGCGGCATTCCCCGGGTACCCGTGTGGCCGTACTTCGCGGCGCACAGCGACGGGCCGATACCGGAGGGGGCCTTCACCCCGTACGACGACTGGCTGATCGAGCTGGGGCTGGGCAAGGCCGACGAGTACGTCTGGCGCGCGCTGGACGGCGGCCTCGTGCTGCTGGCCCGCGAGTTCCAGCCGGCCGGGGACACCTTCGGCGAGAAGTTCCACTTCGTCGGGCCGTGCCTCACCGACCGGGCCTTTCAGGGCGACTGGCCGGACTCACCGGATGACCGGCCACTGCTGTACGTCTCCCTGGGCACCGGGTTCAACGACCGGCCGGACTTCTACCGGACGTGCTTCGCCGCGTTCGGCGGACTGCCCTGGCGGGTGGTGATCTCCGTCGGCCAGTGGGTGGACATCGCCGCGCTGGGCACGCCCCCGGCGAATGTCGAGCTGCATCGGCACGTCCCGCAGCTAAAGGTGCTGGAACGGGCCGACATGTTCCTCACCCACGCGGGTATGGGCTCCACCCAGGAGGCGCTGTACTTCGGCGTGCCCACGGTGGCGGTACCGCAGTCGGCGGACCAGCCGGCCAACGCGGCCAGGCTCGCGGAACTGGGGCTGGGCGTTCACCTGGATCCGGCGACGGTGACCGCCGCCGAGCTGCGGGAAGCGGTCCTGGCCGTCCACGGTGATCCGGAGATGGCCGAGCGGCTGGCCGTGTTGAAGGCGGCGACCCGGTCGGCCGGCGGAGCACAGCGGGCCGCGGACATCATCGAGGCAGCTGCTCAGCAGTAGCACCGGCGGTCTGGTCCTGCCCGGTCATCCGGGCAGGATCAGGCCCTCGGGTTTGCGCAGGGTGCGCAGCAGGTAGCGGACCGGGAACTCCAGGCCGCTGACCTGGGCGATGGCCTTGGCCGCGGTGGCCGGGCTGAACTCGATGCCCAGTACCTGCTCCAGGTGGTCCCGGTTGCTGAATCGCCACAGGGTGTCCACCGGCTCGGTGGTGAAGTCGTGCTCGGCGAAGAACGCCGCCACGGCGGTGGGCTTGTAGTCGGGCAGGTCGGCGCGCATCCAGGCGCCGTAGGGGGTGGCGGTGATGTCCAGGTCGATCACGGCCAGCACGCCGCCGGGGCGCAGGACCCGCAGCGCCTCCAGGATTCCGGGTTCGCAGCCCGGTCCGAAGAAATACGCGGTGCGGGCGTGCACCAGGTCGACGCTGGAGTCCGCCAGCGGCAGGTTCTGCGCGGTTCCGGCCAGCACGGACACGCCGTGGAGGTCCCTGATCCGGGCAGCGGCCATCTTGACCAGCGGCGGGTGTGGTTCGACGCCGATGACCGACGTGGCGTCGCGGGCGAGTACGGGTAAGTGGAAACCGGCTCCGCAACCGACGTCCAGCACCTCGCAGCCGCGGTAGTCGTACCGGTCGTGCAGCGCGGCCCACAGGGCACCGTGGACGTCCTGGGCCCGGTTCTCGATCTCGTAGATCTGCGGCCAGTGCCAGATGTTCGGGCTGGGCACGATCTGCGGGCGGTCCTGGCCGGTGACGGCCTTCTTCAACGCACGTACAGCCCAGCGCACTAGACGAACCAGCGCAGCAGCAGCCAGGCGGTGACGGCGGAGGGCAGCAGCGAGTCCATCCGGTCCATCAGGCCGCCGTGGCCGGGGAGCAGGTTGCCCATGTCCTTGATCCCCAGGTCCCGCTTGATCAGCGATTCCATCAGGTCGCCGACGGTCGAGCTGACCACCAGCGCCGCGCCGAAGATGACGCCCTGCCACCAGTGGCCCTCGAGCAGCAGGCTGACCGAGAGGGCACCGATGACGGTGCCGGCCAGCAGGGAACCGGCGAAGCCCTCCCAGGACTTCTTCGGGCTGATGGACGGGGCCATCGGGTGCTTGCCGAGCAACGCGCCTGCCGCGTAGCCGCCGGTATCGGAGGCGACGACGCCGAGGATGAAACACAACGCGCGGTGGGCGCCGTCCGCCGGGACGACCAGCATCGCGGCGAAGGCGGCGAACAGCGGCAGGTAGGCGGCCACGAAGATGGATGAGGTGACGTCGCGGACGTAGCCGTCGACGCCGCCGGAGAACCGCCAGACCAGCACGAACAGCACCGTCATCACGAAGGCGGCGAGCGCGCCGTCCCGGCCGAACGGCCAGGACAACCAGACCATGGCCTGGCCGCCGAGCAGCACCGGAACCAGCGTGAGCTTGATACCCGCGGCCCGGTTCATCGCCCGCGACAGTTCGACGGTGGAGATGAGCACGGCTATGGCGACGACCGCGATGAACAGGTGTCGCACGGTGAACAGCGAGGTCATGATGACCGCCGCCAGTCCCAGACCGACCAGAATCGCCGCACGCAGGTCCCGGCCGGCGCGCGGAGGCGCGCCGGCGGCATCGGACGTCGCTGCGGCGCTGCTCGCGCCACCGTGTGCAGTCACTGCTCTCCTCACAGACTTCAGTATGCGCTGCGGAGAGCGCAGTGGGAGGTCCCTAGACCTCCAGGAGTTCGGCTTCCTTGTGCTTGATGAGCTCGTCGATGGCGGCGACGTGCTTGTCGGTCAGACCCTGCAGTTCCTTCTCCGCGCGGGTGACCTCGTCCTCGCCCGCCTCGCCGTCCTTCTGGATCCGGTCGAGTTCTTCCTTGGCCTTGCGCCGCACGCTGCGGATGGAGACCTTGGCGTCCTCGCCCTTGCCCTTGACGACCTTGACCAGGTCCCGGCGGCGCTCCTCGGACAGCTGCGGGAACACGACGCGGATGATCGAACCGTCGTTGGACGGGTTCACACCCAGGTCGGAGTCGCGGATGGCCTTCTCCAGCGCCTGCAGCTGGCTGGCGTCGAACGGCTTGATGATGGCCATCCGGGCTTCCGGGATGCTGACGCTGGCCAGCTGGTTCAGCGGGGTGTACGAGCCGTAGTACTCCGCGCTGATCTTGTTGAAGACCGAGGGGGTCACCCGGCCGGCGCGGATGGTCGCCAGGTCGTCCTTGGCCACCGAAACGGCCTTGTCCATCTTCTCCTCGGCGTCGAGGAGGGTTTCGTCGATCACGACTACTCCTTAGTTCCGGTGCTCGTCAGTCTCTCAGGCAGGAGTGCTGACCACGGTGCCGATCTTCTCACCACGGATGGCGCGGGCGATGTTGCCCTCGACCAGCAGGTTGAACACGATCATCGGCATGTTGTTGTCCATACACAGGCTGAAGGCGGTCGCGTCGGCGACCTCCAGGCCGCGTTCCAGGACCTCGCGGTGCGTGATGTGCTCGAACAGCTCCGCGGTCGGGTCGGTCCGGGGGTCCGCCGTGTACACGCCGTCGACGGCCTTGGCCATCAGCACGGCCTCGCAGCCGATCTCCAGTGCACGCTGGGCGGCGGTGGTGTCGGTGGAGAAGTAGGGCATGCCCACACCGCCACCGAAGATCACCACGCGGCCCTTCTCCAGGTGCCGGATGGCGCGACGCGGGATGTACGGCTCGGCGACCTGCCCCATGGTGATGGCGGTCTGCACTCGGGTGTCGATGCCGTGTTCACGCTCCAGGAAATCCTGCAGCGCCAGGCAGTTCATCACGGTGCCCAGCATGCCCATGTAGTCGCTGCGGGCCCGGTCCATGCCGCCACGCTGCAGTTCCTTGCCGCGGAAGAAGTTCCCGCCGCCGATCACCACCGCGACCTGCACGCCACCCGCGACGACCTCGGCGATCTGCCGGGCCACGTTGCGGACCACATCCGGGTCGACGCCGACGGATCCCCCACCGAACATCTCACCGCCGAGCTTGAGCACCACCCTGCGGTACCCGGGACCCTGCCCGTTGTCGGTACCACCCTGGCCTGTCGCCGGCATGTGGAGAGTCCTTCCTTCCGTCGGCAGAGCCGACAATTACATTCAAAACCCTGGGCATTATGTGCCTGCGCCCCGCACATCCCCAATCGGGGGTTGTGCGGGGCGCGGGAGAAAACTAGGCCTGGCCGACCTCGAAGCGGGCGAAGCGGGTGACGTTCACGCCCGCCTCGTCCAGCAGAGCCTTGACGGTCTTCTTGGAGTCGGTGACGGAGGCCTGCTCCAGCAGCACGATGTCCTTGAAGAAGCCGTTGACCCGGCCTTCGATGATCTTCGGCAGGGCAGCCTCGGGCTTGCCCTCTTCGCGAGCGGTCTCCTCGGCGATGCGACGCTCGTGGGCGACCAGGTCCGCGGGGACCTCGTCACGGGTGACGTACTTCGGGCGCATGGCGGCGATCTGCAGCGCGACGCCGCGAGCGGCCTCTTCGCCCTCACCGGTGAACTCGACCAGCACGCCGACGGCGGGCGGCAGGTCCGAGGCACGCTTGTGCAGGTAGGAGGTCACGGCACCGTCGAAGACCACGACGCGGGCCAGCACGAGCTTCTCGCCGATGGTGGCGGACAGGTTGTGCACGGCCTCGGCGACGGTGCCACCGTTCAGCTCGGCGGCGGCCAGGGCCTCGACGTTGTCGATGTTGCCGGCCTTGGCGGCGGCCAGGATCTCGTTGGCCAGCTTCTGGAAGTCGGCGTTCTTCGCGACGAAGTCGGTCTCGCAGTTCAGCTCGACCATGACGCCACCGTCGGCCACGACCAGGCCGTTGGCGGTGGAGCGCTCGGCGCGCTTGCCGACGTCCTTGGCACCCTTGATGCGCAGCAGCTCGACGGCCTTGTCGAAGTCGCCGTCGGTCTCCTCGAGGGCCTTCTTACAGTCCATCATGCCGGAGCCGGTGAGCTCACGCAGACGCTTCACGTCGGCGGCGGAGTAGTTCGCCATTGTCCTATCCCTTTGCAGATTTTGCCGTCAGTGCTTTGTTCCACATCGGGTCATTCACCCCGTACGTGGCTGGCCTTGCCTCGTCGGCGACCCCTCGGGCAGACCTCCGGCCTGCCGTCGCGGCCGCGTGAATAACCCTCAAAGTCGGCGAAGTCTTACTTGATGCTGGTTACCGACTGGTGGCCGCCAGCCGACAGATTGTCGACGGCGGCCACCGGTCAGCGAGAATCCTGTGATCAGGACTGGGCGGGCTGCTCCACCGGAGCGGCTGCGGCCTCTGCCTCGGCGGCGGGGGCTTCGGCGCCACCGGCCGGAACGGCAGCGGTAGCGAGAAGCTCCTGCTCCCACTCGGCGAGGGGCTCGTTGCCACCGACCTCGGGCTTGTCGTCCCCACCGGAACGGCCGGAGCGGCTGCGCAGACCGTCGGCGACACCGTCGGCCACAACGCGGGTCAGCAGCGCGGCGGACCGGATGGCGTCGTCGTTACCCGGAATCGGGTAGTCGACCTCGTCCGGGTCACAGTTGGTGTCCAGGATCGCGACAACCGGGATGTGCAGCTTGCGCGCCTCGCCGACGGCGATGTGCTCCTTCTTGGTGTCCACGATCCAGATGGCGCTGGGAACCTTCGCCATGTCGCGGATACCGCCGAGGGTCTTGTCCAGCTTGTCCTTCTCACGGGTGAGCATCAGGATCTCTTTCTTGGTGAGACCCTGGAAGCCACCGGTCTGCTCCATGGCTTCCAGCTCCTTGAGGCGCTGGAGCCGCTTGTGCACGGTGGAGAAGTTGGTGAGCATGCCACCCAGCCAACGCTGGTTGACGTAGGGCATACCGACGCGCAGCGCCTGCTCGGCGATCGCTTCCTGAGCCTGCTTCTTGGTGCCGACGAACAGGATGGAGCCGCCGTGGGCGACCGTCTCCTTGATGAATTCGTACGCACGGTCGATGTAGGTCAGCGTCTGCTGCAGGTCGATGATGTAGATGCCGTTGCGCTCGGTGAAGATGTAGCGCTTCATCTTCGGGTTCCAGCGACGGGTCTGGTGTCCGAAGTGCACGCCGCTGTCGAGCAGCTGCCTCATGGTGACTACGGCCATGGCCGGTTTCGCACCTCATGTGTAGGGCGGACAGTGCTCCGCACTGCCTGCAGATTGGTTGTCGCGGCGACCGAGCCGGTCACCGCCCTGGTGCCCGTACCGCCACCCGAACCCCTGAGGGACCACCGGGAGGCGTGCCGTACGAACACGCGAAGTCAGTCCGCACCTAGCGGACCGCATCAAGA
Organism: Pseudonocardiaceae bacterium YIM PH 21723; assembly: GCA_003600225.1. Taxonomy (GTDB): domain Bacteria; phylum Actinomycetota; class Actinomycetes; order Mycobacteriales; family Pseudonocardiaceae; genus QZFT01. Next base: position 29,634 of record QZFT01000053.1, on the reverse strand, counting down.
GTGTACGCCCTCCCGATAACGACACCCAGCGCGAGGTCGACAATCCCACGCCCGGTCCACAGCCACCCCGGTTGTCCACAGTTCCACTCGCGGCCCCGCGCTCCGGCCCCCGCCCTCGGCAAGCTGAACCCATGCCGATCCGACACCGCGTCCTCAGCACCGCGGCAGCCCTCCTCACGCTGCTGTCCGCGACCCCCGCATCCGTGGCCACGCCCGCCCCCAAATCCGGTTTCACCTGGCCTTTGCAGCCTCGTCCGCCGGTCACCCGCCGCTTCGAACCGCCGCCGCATCCGTACGGACCGGGACATCGGGGCGCAGACCTGGCCGGATCCGTGGACCAGCAGGTCCTGGCCGCGGGCGAGGGCATCGTCGTGTTCGCCGCACCGGTGGCCGGCCGCCCCGTGTTGTCGATCGACCACCCCGGCGGGCTGCGCACCACCTACGAACCGGTCGCCCCGCTGCTGTCCGCCGGACAGCAGGTCAGCCGCGGTCAGCCGATCGGCTTACTCCAGCCCGGGCACCAGCCCTGCCCGGCCGCGGCCTGCCTGCACTGGGGCGTCCGCCGCGATGCCGATTACCTGGACCCGCTACGCCTGGTCGACCCAGGCCACATCCGCCTCAAACCCTGGGAAAATCCATAGATTCTGCCCCCACCCAGAAGCACCCCCAACGCCCGCAGAATCTATAGATTTTGTTCCACTCCACCCGTTCCCCGCCCAGCGTCCATCCCTAAGACATGGCAATCCAGGGAGACCTGCTCCTGAAGGGGAGCACTTTCCATGGAATCTGCTCCTGCGTCGCAGATTCCATGGAAAGTGTTGTCAGTCTTCGGTGGTCTCGGCGACCTTGCTGCGCAGGCGCAGGACGGCGCGGGTGTGCAGCTGACAGACGCGGGATTCGGTGACTCCCAGGACCCGGCCGATCTCGGCCAGGGTGAGGTTCTCGAAGTAGTAGAGGGTCACCACGACGCGGTCGCGTTCGGACAGCTGGGCGATGGCGTCGGCGAGTTGCCGCCGATTGTCCAGGTCGACCAGGGTCGCTACCGGGTCCTCGGCGCGATCGTCGGGGAGCGTCTCGGCCAGCGAGGCCGTGCCGCGTCCCGCGGCGATGAGCTCGTCCAGGGCCACGAGGCTGGTCAGCTGTAGCTGGGCGTAGAGCTCGCGCAGCTCGGTGAGCGTGATGCCCAGCTCGTCGGCCAGCTCGGTGTCGGTGGCGGTGCGCTGCAACCTGGCTTCCAACCGCTCCAGGGCGCGCTCCACATCGCGGGCACGGCTGCGTACCGAACGGGGAACCCAGTCCTGGGCACGCAGGTCGTCGAGGATGGCACCCCGGATCCGCTGCATCGCGTAGGTCTCGAACTTCAGGCCGCGCTCGGGCTCGAACTTCTCGATCGCGTCGACCAGGCCGAAGATGCCGGACTGGACCAGGTCGGCCACATCCACGTGCGCGGGCAGACCGGTACCGACACGGCCTGCGACGTACTTGACCAGCGGCGCGTAGTGCAGCACGAGGCGGTCGCGCAGGTCCTGTCGCCTGCTGTCGCCGTACCGGCGCCACAGCGCGACGATGCCGGCTTCGACGTCCTCGCCGCTCCGCAGCGGCTCGGTGTCCGCCACCAGCGTCTCGATCGCGGTCACGGCGGTGTCGGTGACCGCGGCCGCGGTATCGGGGGTACCGGTGTTCTCAGCGTCAGCCACGCCGGAGACCGCGGTGTCGGCGACACGCTTTGCCGCAGTGTCAGCGGAGCCGGTGAACCCGTTGCCGCTCTCGGACTTCGTCCGGGCGACGCCTCGCTCGGTGTCGGGCACAGCGGACACCGCGGACACAGCCCTGGTACTCGACTGAGTCACTGCTGGTGCACCGGTCCTTTCGACGGCGGTTCGTTCGACAGCACTGCGCTGGCTGACGCTGTGCTGGTTGACTATCGCACCTGCATGGTCGCCGGAGCTCGGGGAGCTCGGCCGACCGTCGCGGGTCGTCCAGCGCATTGCGGAGGAGGTCGCCATCCGGGTGTATGCACCTCCCCCGGCCTCGTCAGGAACGCGGATGGGTTCGGTCATGGATCGCCTTCAGCCGTTCTACGGTGACGTGGGTATAGAGCTGCGTCGTTGCGAGCGTAGCGTGACCAAGCAATTCCTGGACCGTGCGGAGGTCGGCTCCACCGTCCAGCAAGTGCGTTGCCATCGAGTGGCGTAGTCCATGTGGACCAATATCCGGGGCTCCGGGCACGGCACCGATCACCTCGTGCACCACACGCCGGACGGTGCGCGGATCGATCCGGCCACCCCGCGCTCCCAGGAACAACGCCGCAGGTGAATCACTTCGGACCAGATCGGGTCTGCCCGTCTGCTGCCAGGAGCGTACGGCAGATTCAGCCGGTAGGCCGAACGGAATGGTTCGCTCCTTGGCGCCCTTGCCCATGACACGAACCACACGTGTGGAGTAGTCGACATCGTCGACATCGAGCCCACACAGCTCAGCGACCCGCATGCCCGTGGCGTAGAGAAGTTCGACGATCGCCTGATCACGCAGCGCAACCGGCTCCTGCTCCGCCGCGCCGAGACCGGCGGACCGTAATGCCTCGCGCGCCTGGTCCTTGCGCACCACCGCGGGCAGCGTCCGGCGAGGGCGCGCCGAGGCCAGTCGCGGGCCGGGGTCCTCGGTCATGTGGCCGGCCCGTACGGCCCAGGCGGTGAAGGTCCGCGCAGCGGCGGATCTCCTGGCCACGGTGGCCCTGCTGCTGCCCGCCGCGTGCTGGGTGGCGAGCCAGCCACGCAGCCTGGCGAGGTCCAGCTCGGCCAGTCCGGTCAGGCCCCGCGCCACGGCGTGGGCACACAGCGACCGGACATCGCCCAGATAGGCGCGCAGGGTGTGGTCGGACAGGTTGCGTTCGGCCTTGAGATACCGGGTGAACCCCGAGATCGCCACGGTGATCTCCTCAGGGAGCGCGTCGTCCGCCGACTGCACGATCACTCCCCTCTCCGCCGTCCAGCGATGCCCACTGCCGAATGGGCAGTCTTTCATTCCCGTCGTCAACGGACCGGCAACCCGCCGATCCGAATGACATCGGAGCCGTGCCGACGCACTTTTGCAACACTTCCACTCGCTACCGGTGCATCCGCGTCCGCCCATCATGAACGAGACGGCCCTGTCAGATCATCATGACGGCGCCGAGCGGCACCGGATTTTTTCGTTGATCACCCGGAAAATCCCGGGTAACAAACGGGTATCAGTTCGGCGCGCACCACCCTTCCTCGGTTCGCCGGGCCAGTCCGCACAATTCCAGGCTGGGCAAGATCGCCCGCACCGACGACAGCGGAATCCCTGACTCCACCGCCAGTTTCGCCATCGACCGCGGCTGGATCCGGTCCAGTGCCTGGTGAACAGACAGTTCCCGCCGATCGAGTCCATCGGTGGGCCTGCTCGGCGAATCCGGCCGCTCCTGGTCGGTGACATAGCCGCCGATCGTCTCGATCACCTCGCCGCAGCTGGACACCGCGGTCGCGTAACCGGCCCGCAGCATGGTGTTGCAGCCGAGGGACATCGCCGAGGTGATCGGCCCGGGCACCGCCATCACCGGCCTGTCCAGCCGGTGCGCGGTCCCCGCCGTGTTGGCCGCCCCGCTGCGGACGCCTGCCTCCACCACGACGGTGCCGCCGCCCAGTGCGGCGATCAACCGATTCCGCACCAGGAACCGGTGTTTGGCCGGCCGGACACCGGGGGCGTACTCGCTGATCACCAGGCCAGTGGCGGTGATCTGCCGTAACAACGCGGCATGGCTGCTCGGATAGTCCTGGTCCAGCCCACAGGCCAGTACCGCGACCGTGTCGCCCCGGGCACTGAGCGCGCCCCGGTGCGCGGCGCCGTCTATCCCGCTCGCAGCGCCGGAAATGACCGTCCAGCCCCGATCCGCCAGGTCGTAGCCGAGTTCGGTCGCCACCTGCTCGCCGTAGCCGGTGGCGGCCCTGGCTCCGACGATCGACGCCGCACGCACCGCGAGCCGATCGAGGTCGCCGGGTCCCTTGCACCACAACGCCAGGGGTGGCGTCATGTCCCGATACCACCTGGCCCGCTGTTCCAGGACGAGAAGCGGCCACTGCGGCCAGTCGGGGTCCTCCGGAACCAGCAACCGGGCTCCGCAGTCGGTAGCCGCCCGCAGATCCTGGTGTGGATCCAGTGCGCGCCTGGCGTCGGTCTCCTTGGCGACCGCGACGGGCACCTTGCCGGCGCGGACAAGTTCGGCCGCGCGTATCGGCCCCTGGTCGGCGACGAAACGCCACAGCGCGGAGGCCGGTGGCTCGGCCACCCGCAGCAGATAGGCCCTGGCCGCCAGGAGATCCTCGCGAGTGTCGTTGTCGGACATGGCGGTCACAGGACCCTCCGATCACGGAATTCGAGTGCGGCACCCACGTGATCGCGGGTCGGGGTGACCCCGCCGTCCAGGTCGGCGAGGGTCCAGGCGATGCGCAGGCAGCGGTCGGCCCCACGGCCGGTGAGCACTCCTCTGGCCAGAGCCCGGTCCAGCAGCTCGGTGCTGGTGGCGGGCAACGCGAACCGGCGGCGCAGTTCCGGCCCGGGCACCTCGGCGTTGGCTGCCCAGCCGAACTCCCGCCAGCGGTGCACGGCGGTCTTCCTGGCTCGCAGTACCCGCTCCCGCACCACGGCCGTGCTCTCCGGAGGTTCCACTGTGCACAGCGCGGTCTGCGGTCGCATCCTGACCCGCAGGTCCACCCGGTCCAGCAGCGGTCCGGACAACTTGCCGTAGTAGCGCCGCCGTTGCTGGGCGGTGCAGATGCAGTCGACGTCCCGGATCGGCGCGCACGGGCAGATATTCGTCGCCATGATCAGCTGGAATCGGGCGGGATAGGTGGTCACGCCGTCCCGGCGGGCGATGCGTACCTCGCCCTCCTCCACCGCGGTGCGCAGGGATTCCAGGCATTTGGGGCCGAATTCGCAGGCCTCGTCCAGGAAGAGAACGCCGCGATGGGCCCGGCTGATCGCCCCCGGTCTGGCCAGCCCGGTGCCGCCGCCGACCATGGCGGCGATGGTGGAGTTGTAGTGCGGGGCGATGAACGGCGGCCTGGTCACCAGCGGGTGCCGGTCGTCCAGTTCCCCGGCCACCGAGTGGATGGCGGTGACCTCGAAGGACTCCGCCATGGTGAGTTCGGGCAGCAGACCGATGAGCCGGTGCGCCAGCATGCTCTTGCCGGTGCCCGGTGGGCCCTGGAACAGCACGTTGTGGCTGCCCGCCGCGGCGACCTCCAGGGCCCAGCGGGCCTCCGGCTGACCCACCACGTCGGCCAGGTCCAGGACCGCGAGGTCGTCGGACGGCAGGGACGGCGGCGGGCCCTGCAGTTCCACGGGCTGAGCGCGCAGCCAGGTCACCGCCTCGGCCAGGGTGGTGGCGCCGAGAACCTCGATGCCGTCGACCAGGGCGGCCTCGCGCAGGGAGGCGACCGGCACCAGGGCGCGGCGGAATCCGGCGCGGTAACCGGCGATGAGGGCGGGCAGTACGCCGCGCACCCGGCGGATCCGGCCGTCCAGGGCCAGCTCGCCCAGCAGCAGCGTGGACTCCAGCCGCTCGGTGGGGAAGGTCTTGTCCGCGGCCACCGAGGCACAGGCCAGGGCCAGGTCGTAGGCGGATCCGGCTTTGGGCAGCGCCGCCGGGGACAGGCAGAGGGTGACGTGGTGTTTGGGCCACTCCAGTCCGCTGTTCCGCACGGCGGCCGGCACCCTGCTGACGGCCTCCCGCAGCGCCTTGTCCGGCAGCCCGACCATCTTGATCTCACCGCCGCGGCCGCCGACATCGGCCTCCACTTCGACCGGGACGCCGTTGATCCCCTGCAACGCCATCGACCAGGCGCGGGCGCGGGGCATCAGAACGCCTCCTCGATGTGCCGCAGCTGCGGTGTGCCATCGGGTGGCCAGATGATCGCGATGATGTCGTAGCGGACGGCGCACGCGTTCAGGCCGTGCGAGTCGAGCCATTCCTGGGCGAGGGTGCGGATGCGGCGCGCCTTCGCGTCGTCCACCGCGTCCTCGGGCAGTGCCACGGTGGCGGCGCGCCGGGTCTTCACCTCGCAGACGATCAGCTGGTCGCCATCGGTGGCGATGACGTCCAGCTCACCGTTCCGGCCACGCCAGTTGCGGGCGAGGATGACCATGCCGTGGCCGGTCAGGTGATCGGTGGCGAGCTGTTCGCCTGCGGTGCCCAGCTCGGCGGTTGCGGTTGTCGTCATGCCGCAACGATCCCGCTGGATCAGCCGGGATCATCGCCGGTGGAGCGGATCTGTGGACTACTGGCCGGGCTGTGGATGAACGGGCTACTTCGGGCGGAACGGACCGTCCTCCGGCAGCCGCAGTTCCGGCTTGTCCATCTCCTCCACGTTCACGTCCTTGAACGTGATCACCCGGACGTTCTTCACGAAACGCGCAGGTCGGTACATGTCCCACACCCACGCGTCGGTCATCCGGACCTCGAAGAAGACCTCGCCGTCGGAGTTCCTGACCTGAACGTCCACGCCATTGGCAAGGTAGAAACGCCGCTCCGTCTCAACCACATAGGAGAACTGCCCGACGATGTCGCGGTACTCGCGATAAAGCTGAAGCTCCATCTCGGTCTCGTACTTCTCGACATCCTCCGCGCTCATCGCGTCCGCGCTCCTGAAGTTCCTAGATCGTGTGGCAGGCGTACCAGATTGCACTGGTGATCCCCCCATTGTCCACCATGCACGGCCGCCGGTGGTCGCCCGGGCGGCAGCGAGTCGTTCACCGTGGCCGGTGCAGGCGCTCCCGGGGTGACGGCAGACCGTGTCCGGCCGCCGCGGCGACCACGTTGGCGTAGCTCCAACGGTGTTCCGGGCTGGGGCCGTGCTCGGTCATCGCCGCCGTGTGGTCGGCCGTGCAGTAGCCCTTGTGTACGTCGAATCCGTACTGCGGCAACCGCTGGTGCAGGTCGGTCATGATGCGGTCCCGGGTGACCTTGGCCAGCACCGAGGCCGCAGCCACGCACGCCGCGACCCGATCCCCCTTGATCACCGCGAGACTGGGTGCGGTCAGGCCGGGTACCCGGAAGCCGTCGGTGAGTACGTAGCCGGGTTGATCGGACAGGCCGGCCACCGCGCGGCGCATGCCCTCGATGTTGGCCACGTGGATGCCGATCCGGTCGACCTCCTCCGGCGGGACCACGATCACCGTGTAGTCCACCGCGCGCCTGCACACCAGGTCGTACATCCGGTCCCGGGCGGCGGCGGTGAGCAGCTTGGAGTCGTTGAGCCCCTCGAACACCGCCGAGGCGCCACGGCGCAGCACGCAGGCGGCGATCACCAGCGGGCCGGCACAGGCACCCCGGCCCGCCTCGTCCACGCCGGCCACCGGACCGAGGCCGCGGCGCTCCAGCGTGGCCTGCAGGGCCCAGTTGCCGGTGGACCGGCGCACGATGGCCCTGGGCGGCAACAACATCGTCATGCCTGCCGCAACCTCCGGCGGGCGGCGGGCAGCACCGCGAGCAGGACCAGGCCCACCTGCGGATTGTCATCCGGCAGCAGCCGAAGGCGGCCGAACGGGAACATGATCAGCCGCGCCTTGCCGATGACATTGTCCATCGGTACCGGGCCGTGGTCGGCGAAGCTGGAGTCGGAGGAGTTCCGCCGGTTGTCCCCCATCAGCCACATCTGGCCGTCGGGGATCTTCACCGGGGCGAAGTCCAGCTGTTTGTCCCCCAGGCCGGGCTGGAAGTACAGGTAGGGCTCGTTCAGCGCCTTACCGTCGACCAGGACGCGGTTCTCCGCGTCGCAGCACTGCACGGTCTGGCCGCCGACGGCGATGACCCGCTTGATGTAGATGGTCGGGTCGTCGGCGGCGAGGCCGACCATGGCACCGAGGTCCTGGAACCAGGAGACGACCTTGTTGTCCGACCGTTCCGTGGACAGTCCGGGCCGCCACCTCTCCGGGGTGTGGAAGACCACCACGTCACCGGGCTGCGGGGGACGGAACAGGTAGGTGATCCGGTCCACCAGCACCCGGTCGCCGACGCATCCGGTGCAGCCGTGAAGGGTCTGCTCCATGGAAGGCGAGGGAATGCGGAACGGCAGCGCGATGAAGCTGCGGATCACGATGGTCAGCACCAGCGCCGTGACGATCAGGATGGGCAGTTCCTTCCAGAAGGAAGTCTGCTTTTTCGGCTGTTCGTCCTGGGACGGCTGGTCCTGGGATTCCTGCGAAGACTCTTCCACCGGCTCTCTCACCTGATCAGGTTACGGGGTCACCGGGGCATCGACAGCCGACCGTCGGCCTACTCGGGTCAACGGCCAGGCGGCCAGGAGGAGCAACGCCTGCGGATTGTGGTCGTTGATCCCGCTCCACCGGGTCACCGGCAGCACGATGAACCGCGCCTTGCCGATGACGTTGTCCACCGGAATCGGGCCGTGACCGGCCACGCGGGAGTCGGAGGAGTTCTGCCGGTTGTCCCCCATCACCCAGAGCTGGCCGTCCGGGACCTTCACCGGAGCGAACTTGCGCTGCTCGGGGCCGAGGGCCGGGTGGTAGTACAGGTACGGGGATTCGTCGAGTGACCTGCCGTCGACGATGACGCGGTTGCGGGCGTCGCAGCACTGCACGGTCTGGCCGCCGACGGCGATGATCCGCTTGATGAAGTCCCGCTCGTCCGGCGGGGCGATGCCGATCACCGAACCGGCCTGCTGCAACCAGCGGATCACCAGGTACGGGGAGCGTTTGCCGGCCGCTTCACTGCCCCAGGACTCGGGACCGCGGAAGACCACCACATCGCCGGGACGGGGATCGCGGAAGCGGAAGGTCACCTTGTCGACCAGCACGCGGTCGTTCGAGCAACCCGTGCAGCCGTGAAGCGTCTGCTCCATGGACGAGGACGGGATGAGGTAGACACGCCCCAGGAAGGTCTGGATCAGAAAGGTGAGCACCAGCGCGGTGACCACCAGGATGGGCAGCTCTCGCCAGAAGGAATCCCTCTTGGCGGGCGCGCCATCACCCTCGATGTCCTCCGGGGTGTCCGACACAGATGACTGAGCCTGATCGGCGAGGAAGGACCGCTTTTCCGCGGCCAATCGTTCGCTCTGCTCATCGCGAGATGTCACAGACTCTGCCACCTGGTCAGACTACTCCGGAAGACGATCTTGCCGAGGATCAGGCCGAGGTGGTCTCGCGAGCCTCGCGCTTCTCCTTGATCTTGGCGGCCTTACCGCGCAGCTCGCGCAGGTAGTACAGCTTGGCGCGCCGGACGTCACCGCGGGTGACGACCTCGATCTGGGCGATGTTCGGGGTGTGGACCGGGAAGGTCCGCTCCACGCCGACACCGAACGACACCTTGCGCACGGTGAAGGTCTCGCGGGAGCCGCCGCCGTGACGGCGGATGACGACACCCTGGAACACCTGCACGCGCTCGCGGGTGCCCTCGATGACCCGCACGTGCACCTTCAGGGTGTCACCGGGGCGGAAGGCGGGAATGTCGGAACGCAGCGACGCAGCGTCCAAAGCGTCCAGGGTGTTCATCGGGTGGTCCGTCCTCGTAAAGATCTACTGTCAGTGGTGTACTTCGGTGCTCCAGTCCCGCGCAGCAGCAGAATGAACCATCTGCCCGCTGGGGAACTTCGAGTACCGCACAGTCCTGTCGGCCGCGCCGTTTCGATCCTCACCAGTCCTGGGAGGCCGGTGCAGCCCTGTGTCGGCTGACATCCGATCGCAGCAACCCGTCCAGTGTGCCAGACAGGTGCGGCGGTTCAAAAATCAGCCCTGCAAATCACTTCTCCCGAGCGGCCGCCCAGGAACGTATCCGCCTGCCGCCACGCACCAGCGGCCAGGCCAGCAGCACCCCGCCCGCGACGGGCAGGCCCTGCTGCCAGCCGGGTACGCCGAGGCTCTGCGCCTTGCCCGGAGCCTGCGGATTCGGGTCGTCGACGAGGCCCCAGCGGTTCACCGGCAGCACGATGACCTGGGCCTTGCCGACGACGTTGTCCACCGGGATGGGACCGTGGGCGCGGGCGTCCAGGGAGTCGTTGCGGTTGTCGCCCATGACCCACAGCTTGCCCTCGGGCACCTTGAACGGCTGGAAGTCCTGCTGCTGGGTGCCGCGACCGGGCTCCCAGTAGACGTACGGCTCGTTCAGCGGCTTGCCGTCGACCAGCACCCGGTTCTGTGCGTCACAGCACTGCACGGTCTGGCCGCCGACGGCGATGATCCGCTTGACGAAGTCGTTGTCGTTGCCACCGAAACCGACCAGCGAGCCGACGTACTGAGCGGCCCGCACGACCGGGTTGTCCGACTTGGGCTCGCCCTCGTGGCCCCACTCCACCGGCCCCTCGAAGACGATGACATCGCCGGGCTTGGGGTCGGAGAACCGGTAGGTGACCTTGTCCACCAGCACGCGGTCACCCGTGCATCCGGTGCAGCCGTGCAGCGTCTGCTCCATGGACTGGGAGGGGATGAAGAACACCCGGCCCAGGAAGGCCTGGATCAGGATCGTCATCGCGAGCGCGACGACGATCAGGATGGGCAACTCCTTCCAGAAGGAGCCCTTCTTGTCCGGCTCCTCCGCGGCGCGCTTGCCGCGAACCTTCTTCGAGCGAGATGACGCCTGGTCGTCGGAAGAAATGTCTGCCACGTGGGCCAGCTTACGGGGTGGATTTTCGTCCCGCGCAGCCGACGTGCCTGCTTAACAGGGAGTTGACAGGCGTAGGTTCTACGCGGTGAGCAAGAAGTCGCGCAGGCCCGTGGTCCGCAAACCCATCCCCGTGAAGACCCGCCCCGCCGAGCCAGCGGTGTCCCCGCAACTGCGGGTCGTCCTCGACATGGCCCGGGAACTGCCCCAGCTGTCCGGCCCGTTCGACGCGGAGGGCACGGTGGCGGTCGCCCTCACCGAGGCCGCGGCGATGAACTCGACGACCCCGTGGGGCCCGCCGGTACCCGGCCTCATGACGACGCCTGCCGAGCAGCCGCACGATCCCGCCGCGCTGACCTTCGACGGGCGCGGTGAGCACGGCCTGTGGAACTCGGTGATCGGCCATGCGGTCGCCACGCCGAGCAGGCGTGGCCTGGCCCTGCTGCGCGGCATGGCCACGGTGCTGCCGGATGAGACGACGGCGCGGGCGGCTTCCGTCGCGGCCGACGCCCTCGTGGCGGGCGGGCTGCCCGAGCCCTCCTGGGCCGCGGCGCTCGGCGAGCTGAAGCCGGGCGACTGCTGGCACTACGACGCGACCGAGACCGGGCACACCATGGTCGTGGCCACGTACTGGTACGGGGACACCCAGCACGCGCTGTCCCTGCTGATCGACCACATGATGGGTGGGGTGGCCAAGAACCTCATCGCCACCTTCGAGATCGAGAAGCTCCTCGCGAGCGCCACGCTGGCGCCGATCTCCCAGGACAAGGCACATGAGCTGATGGCGCAGGCGTACGAGCTGACCTACAAGTACCCGCAGCTGCACGTGGACCCGGATGTGCACCGCTTCCGGTTCCTGGTGCACCGCCGGCTGAACCGGCTGTAGCTCAGCCGCAGTCGGCGCTGACGTCCAGCTCGGCGAGCTTGGCCCGGTCCTTCTTGTCCAGCTCCGCCGGATCCAGGGCGGCGATCAGGTCGGGCCGCCGGGAGTGGGTGCGTTCCAGGGAGCGATCACGCCGCCAGCGGGCGATGGCGGCGTGGTTCCCGGAACGCAGCACGTCCGGGACCGCCAGTTCACGCCAGACCTCGGGGCGGGTGTAGCTGGGGCCTTCGAGGAGGCCGTCGGAGAACGAGTCCTGCTGGGCGGACAGCTTGTTGCCCAGCACACCGGGGATGAACCGGGCGAGGGCCTCGACCATGACCAGTACGGCGACCTCGCCGCCGACCAGCACGTAGTCGCCGATGGACACCTCGTCCACCGGCATCCGGCGGCCCGCGTCGTCGATCACCCGCTGGTCGATGCCCTCGTAGCGCCCGCAGGCGAAGACCAGGTGCTCTTCCTGGGCATACGTCTGCGCCATGGCCTGGGTGAACGGGACGCCCGCCGGGCTGGGCACGATGAGCCGGGTGGCCGGCGTACACACGTCGTCCAGGGCCGGGCCCCAGATCTCGGGTTTCATCACCATGCCGGGACCGCCGCCGAACGGACTGTCGTCGACGGCCTTGTGCACATCGTGGGTCCAGCCGCGCAGATCGTGCACGCCGACCTCGAGGATGCCCTTGTCGATGGCCTTGCCGAGCAGCGCGGCACGCAGCGGGGTGAGGTATTCGGGGAAGATGGTGACTACGTCGATACGCACAGCGCGCGCCTAACTTCTCAGTCCTCGTCGAGGTCTTCGAGCAGGCCGGGCGGGGGGTCGATGACCACACGGCCACCGGGTACGTCGACGGTGGGCACCATCAACTTGATGAACGGGACCAGGGCGTCGTCATCGCCGGGCCTGGCGACCACCAGCAGGTCGCCTGCGGGACCGTGGAGGATCTCCTTGACCTTGCCGACCTTGGAGCCGTCCGGCAGTTCGACCTGCAGACCTTCGAGCTGGTGGTCGTAGTACTCGTCGTCGTCCTCGAGCTCGGGGAGCTCGGCGATGTCAATGGCGAGCATGCGGCCACGCAGGGCCTCGGCCGCGTCGCGGCCCACCACACCGGCGAAGGTGACGAGCAGCCGCCCGGAATGGTTCCGGGCGGCCGCCACAGTCAGCGTCGCACCTGGGTTGGCCTTGGTCGCAGCGCGCAGCACGGTATCCACCGCGAAGCGCTGGTCCGGTGAATCGGTCAGCACCTCCACGGTGACTTCACCGCGAATACCGTGCGGGCGACCGATCCGGCCAACAACGAGTTCCGGCACGCCTGGCGTCCGGGTACTCAGCGGTCGGTGTCGACGACGTCGACCCGAAGGCCTCGTCCGCCGATGCCGGCCATCACGGTGCGCAGCGCGGTCGCAGTACGACCACTGCGGCCGATCACCTTGCCCAGGTCGTCCGGGTGCACGTGCACCTCAAGGGTACGACCACGGCGGGTGGTGATCAGGTGCACCCGGACCTCGTCCGGGTGCTCCACGATGCCGCGAACCAGATGCTCAAGCGAGTCCGCTAGGACACTCACGCGTCGCCGTCCGCCTTCTCGGTGGTCTCTTCGGCCTTGGCCTCAGTCTTGGCCTCGGTCTTCGCCTCAGCCTTGTCGGCCTTCTTGGCGCCACCCTTCTTCTTCGGGGTGGTGGCGCTGTCAGCCTCGAACTCGCCACCGGCGGCGGCGACAGCAGCCTCGAAGACGGCCTTCTTGTCGGCCTTCGGCTCCTTGGTCTTCAGGGTGCCCTCGGCGCCCGGCAGGCCCTTGAACTTCTGCCAGTCGCCGGTGATCTCCAGCAGACGCTGCACCGACTCGGTCGGCTGCGCGCCGACACCCAGCCAGTACTGCGCACGCTCGGAGACGACCTCGATGAAGGAAGGCTCGTCCTTCGGGTGGTACTTACCGATGGTCTCGATCGCCTTGCCGTTACGACGGGTACGGGCGTCGGCGACGACGATGCGGTAGTACGGCTGACGGATCTTGCCAAGCCGCATCAGCTTGATCTTGACGGCCATGCGCGGAGATGCTCCTCATTAATCACGGTGCGGTGAAACCGGGCGAAGTACCCGTGGGGAACACGGCGTTCGCCCTAAGTTGTGGGCAGTCACGACACAGTGAGAGGGACCGGCCGAGACAGACAGCTCGCCATTCTGCCAGACGGTTCCCACCTGAATGAAATCGGCCTGAACTCCTGCCGCGTCGTCCGGCTTTCAGGAAGCTCCCAGGTTCGCTGGTTACCGTCGGGGGCATGCCCTCCCGTTCCGCGCTGGCCGGCCTCGTCGCGCTGACGCTCGGCGTCATCGTGCTGCTCGCGCTCCACGTGATCCCACCGACCAGCGAGATCGACCCGGTGGTCCGCACGCTCAGCCAGTACGCGCTCACGTCCAACAAGTGGCTGTTCGACAGCGCGGTGCTGCTGATCGCGCTGGGATCGGCGCTCGGTTTCGCCGCGGTGATCCGGCACCGGGACACCGCGCCGTCCTCCGCCGGGATCCTGCTGGGTGGCCTGTGGGTGCTGAGCCTGCTGCTGGTCGTGGCGTTCACCAAGGTGAATTGGGCGGTCGCCCCCGGCCCCTCGCTCGGCGGGCTCATCCACCGGTACGCCAGCGCGGTGGCCTTCCTGTCGCTCCCGCTCGCGATCATCCTGATCGCCCCCGCCGTGTTCCCGGACCGGCCGTCCTGGCGCCGGACGGCGCGTGGGTTCGCGGTGGCCTCGATCGCCGGGTTCGGGGTGATCATCGTCGGGGTGATCCGGGCGGTGGCCGGGCACGGGCGGTGGTGGCAGTTCGTGCCACTCGGCCTGGTCGAGCGGCTGATCGGTCTCACCGGCATCGCCGCCATGCTGACCGTGGTGCTCGGGCTGGTGCTCGTCCTGCCCGGTCAGCTGCGCACGGTGAACGGCGCGACCGGAACGCCCTGAGCCGCCAGCTCGGCGCGGACGGCGCGGGCGTGCTCGACGGCTCCGGGGGTGTCACCGTGCAGGCACAGCGACCGGGCCGAGGTCCGCAGCACGGTGCCGTCGACGGCGACGAGCTCACCGGCGGTGGCCAGCCGGACGGCGCGGTCGACGACGGCCTGGGTGCCCGCCAAGAGGGCACCGTCCTGGGTGCGCGGCACCAGGGTGCCCTCCGGGGTGTAACCACGGTCGGCGAACGCCTCGGTCACCGGTTCCAGGCCCGCCTGTTCGGCCTGCGCGAGCAGTCGCGATCCGGGCAGGCCGAGCACGGGCAATGGGGCGAAGGCGCGGATGCCGGCGATCACCGCCTGGGCCTGGGCGTCGTGGTGCATGACGGCGTTGTACAGCGCGCCGTGTGGCTTGACGTAACCGACGCGGGTGCCGGCCGCGCGGGCGCAGGCCTCCAGGGCGCCGATCTGGTAGAGCACCTCGTCGGCCAGGGTTACCGGGTCCACGTCGATGAACCGGCGGCCGAATCCGGCCAGGTCGCGGTAGGAGACCTGGGCGCCGATCGCCACGTCGCGGCAGGCGGCCAGTTCGCAGACCGCGCGCATGGTGGACGGGTCACCGGCGTGGAAGCCGCAGGCCACGTTCGCCGAGGTGACGATGTCCAGCAGCGCCCGGTCGTCGCCGAGGGTCCAGATGCCGAAGCCCTCGCCGAGGTCGGCGTTCAGATCGATCACGGGGGTAGCACTCCGAGGATGCCGAGCAGCAGGCCGAGGGCCGGCAGGAAGTTGTTCACCTGGTGGGTGACGATGCTGGTCAGTAATCGGTCGGTGATCAGCCGGGACAACCCGAGCGGCAGGCTGATGATCAGCAGCAGCGGGGTGCGCGACGGCTCCAGGTGCGAGCAGGCGAACACCACGGTGGTGAGCACGAACGCGGTGAACCGGCCCCAGTTCTCCCGCTCGATGGCTCCCCACAGCAGCCCGCGGTAGATGATCTCCTCGCAGATCGGCGAGATCAGCCAGACCTGCAGGAACACCAGCACGGCCAGCGCCGGGCTCATCTGGATGCCGTCCAGCAGCGAGCCGACGGCGGAGGTCGCGTTCTTGTCCCCGACGAAGTAGGTCCACACCCGCGCGGCCATCAGGGTCAGGCCCAGCCCGGCGATACCGAACGCCAGGCCGCTGGTGACATCCCGCCAGCGCCATTCCAGCCGCAGGTCGACCCAGGGACCGTTACCCCGGACGATGGTGGCCACGACGCCCACGGCGGCCGCCAGCAGCGGGGGCACGGACAGGGCCAGGAACAGGCCGACGGAACCGGTCTTGCCGTCCGGCCCCTGGACGAGCACCACGATCGCCTGCGAGGCGAACAGGAACACGGCGAAGCTGAGCAGGAAGGCGCCCCACCGCCAGCGGTGCGTGCGGGGCGGTCCAGGCTCTTCGAGGATGCGATCGAGCCGCGAAACAGGAGTGGCGCTCACGTACCCTCCGTTCCGCGGTTCGTCCGTCCGGATCCGACCCTAGCCGACAACCTTGCCGCGCAGGACGATCCGTGCCGGTACCCGCAGCACGTTCAGGTCCTTTCCAGGATCTTCGGTGTAGCAGACGAGGTCGGCGGGGGCGCCGTGGCCGAGATCATCGGCGCCGAGCCAGTTGCGGGCCGCCCAAGATCCGGCCGCGAGGGCATCGGCGGAGCTCAGCCCGGCGCGGTGCAGCGAGACGATCTCGTCGGCGATCCGGCCGTGCCGGATCATGCCGCCCGCGTCGGTGCCCGCGTAGACCCGGACACCGGCCTCGTGGGCCGCGCCGATGGTGCGGTCCACCCGCTCGTGTAGAGCTCGCATGTGGGCGGCGTAGACCGGGTACTTGGCGGCCTGGTCGGCGATGCCGGGGAAGTTCTCCACGATGTTGATCAGCGTGGGCACCAGGGCGATGTCCTGGGCGACCATGGTGGCGATGGTGTCGTCGGTGAGGCCGCAGCCGTGTTCGATGCAGTCGATGTCGGCCGCGAGGAGACCGGGCAGCGCCTCCTCACCGAACACGTGCGCGGTGACCCGGGCGCCGTGGGCGTGCGCGGCGGCGATGGCGTCCTTGAGGATGTCGTCCGGCCACAGCGGGGCGAGGTCGCCGGTCTCCCGGTCGATCCAGTCCCCCACCAGCTTCACCCAGCCGTCACCCGCCTGGGCCTGCTCGGCCACGATCTGTGGCAACTCGGCGGGATCCTCCAGGTCGAGGCCGAGGCCCCGGATGTACCGCTTGGGCCGGGCCACATGGCGGCCGGCCCGGACCCGGCGCGGCAGGTCCTCGTGGTCCTGCAGTGAACTCGTGTCGATCGGCTCGCCCGCGTCCCGCAGCAGCAGCACACCGGCGTCGCGGTCCTGGATCGTCTGCGCCCGGGCACCGGCCAGATCGAGGTTGCCGTCCGGGCCGATGGCCGTGTGGCAGTGCGCGTCGACCAGGCCCGGGGTGAGGTAGCCACCGTCGAACACGGTCTCCGCGCCCGGCACCGGTTCGGTGGACAGCAGTCCGTCGCGGATCCAGAACTCGGCGGGTTCGTCCGTCGGCAGCAGAGTGCCTCGCACATGTAGCACAGTCACGGGGCGAGTCTACGTAGTACCGGCGCGGGCACGCGCCGAATGGCCGATCCGGCGATACCGCAATTCCCCCCGTGACATAACGGTCAAATGCCGCAATCACATCAGCACATACCCACAGGCCGCAGCACATATGCCGGGCTCAGGCAACAACATCGGCTGTTAAATTTAGGCCGAAAAGATCCGCTGTTAAATTTGGCAAGCGCCAAGTTTGTGAATTGGCCGTCAAATAATCGTGTTGTTGTCGATGTCACAGCGTGGTAACTTCGATACGGCTTTAGTCGCCGAAGCCAAATCCCAGAACGGGAAAGTAACTCCGAGCGCCTCATTCCCTGCAGGAGAACTAATGGCCAACCTTGTCGTAGTGGGCTTAGGTTATGTGGGACTCCCTTTAGCATTCGAGGCCTGCGTATCCGGAATAGCCACCATCGGCCTTGACAAGTCAACGCAAGTCGCAGTGGGATTGAACGCCGGGAAATCGCATATCAAGGATGTCGCCGACTCCGCATTGCGGGTGATGCTGGAATCCGGTTTTCGGGCGACGACCGAGGCCGGCGTATTGCGCGACGCGGATGTCGCGGTGATCTGTGTACCCACGCCGCTCAACGCCGACGGGCTGCCGGATCTCACCGCCGTGCGTGGTGCGGCCGAGACGGTCGGCGCGAATCTCAGCAAAGGCACCCTGGTCGTGCTGGAATCCACCACCTACCCCGGCACCACCGAGGACGTGATCCGGCCGATCCTGGAACGGGCCTCCGGCCTGTCGGCGGGGACCGACTTCGCCCTCGCCTTCTCCCCGGAACGCATCGACCCCGGCAACAGCGAGTTCGGGCTGCGGAACACGCCGAAGGTCGTCGGCGGGATCACCGCCCAGTGCACCGAGGTGGCGAGGCAGTTCTACGGCGCCCTCTGCGACAACGTCATCATGGCCAAGTCCGCCCGCGAGGCCGAGATGTCCAAGCTCATCGAGAACACCTACCGGAACATCAACATCGCGCTGGTGAACGAGCTGGCCACCGTCGCCAATCTGCTGAAGGTGGACATCTGGGACTCCATCGACTGCGCCGCGACGAAACCCTTCGGCTTCCAGGCGTTCTACCCGGGCCCAGGGGTCGGCGGGCACTGCATTCCCATCGACCCCATCTACCTGTCGCACAGCGCCCGGCTGGTGGGTTCGCCGATGAGGATGATCGAGCTGGCCAGGGACATCAACGCGACAATGCCCGGTTTCATCATTCAGCGGTGCTGCGACCAGCTGAGCCATGACGGCAAAACCCTGTTCGGGGCCAGGATTCTGCTTGCCGGAGTCACCTTCAAAGCGAACAGCGCCGACATGAACAGCACCCCGGCGGAGAATTTCGTCAGACAGCTGCGCACCAAGGGCTCTTTGGTGTCCTTCTGCGATCCGCATGTTCAGCAGTGGAGCGTGGACGACACACCCGTACACAAGGTCGATGACCTTGGCGCAGGCGCGGAAGAAAGCGACCTGATCATTCTTCTCCAGTGCCACAACGAATTTTCCATCGACTCGGTCGAGAACAGCGGTACGCCCATCTTCGACACCCGGGGAAAGATCCGTTCTGGCAAGGCCTTCACTTTCTAGACCGACAGGGCATCGACCATGAAGATTTCCATTGTCGTCGGCGTACGACCGCATCTGGTCAAACTTTCCGCATTATGGCCAGTGTTGTCCGCCGCACACGACGTGCAGATAGTGCACACCGGTCAGCATTTCGACCATTCGCTGAACGGCGCCTTCCTCCAGGAATTCGACCTGCCCGCGCCGCACCGGCAGCTGTCCACCGGAAGCGGAACACACGCGCAGCAGGTCGGCACGGCGATGGTGCAGATCGAGTCCGCGCTGGCCGAACTCCGGCCGGAGCTGGCCGTCGTGATCGGTGACACCAACTCGTCGATCGCCGCCGCACTGGCCGCCGCGAAATCGGGGATCCCGGTCGCCCATGTCGAGGCCGGGATGCGCAGTTTCGACAAGGCGCTGCCCGAGGAGATCAACCGCCTGGCGATCGACGCGATCTCCACCCTGCACCTGTGTTCCACCACCCGGACCCGGGACCAGCTGGTCTCGGAGGGGCACCGGGACAGCGTGGAGTTCGTGGGCGACCTGCTGCTGGATGTCTGCCTGCGGCAGCAACCGGCGGCGCTGGCGGCGCTCGCCCGGTTCAACTCGGCCATCCCCGGGCTGGCCGAATCCGCGCTGGTCACCTTCCACCGCGGCGCGACGCTCAAGGATCCCCGGCTGCTGACCGAGGTCGTCGAGGGCCTGCTCGGCCTGGACCGCCCGCTCGTCTGCGTGCTGCACCCGGCGGCGCGGCGGGCGCTGGAGGACGGCGGCCTGCTGGATCGCCTCGGCCACCGCACCGTGGCCATGCTGGATCCGCTCGGCCACACCGAACTGCTCGCGCTGCTGAGCGGCGTGGACCGGGTGTACACGGACTCCAGCGGCGTGCAGCGCGAGGCGTTGTTCGTCGGGACCCCGTGTTTCGTGCTCCGGGACAGCACCGAGTTCCGGGAGACCGTCGAGCTGGGCTCGGGCCGGCTGGTGGGCACCGACCGGCGACGGATCGCCGCCTCCGGCGGGGACGTGCTGTCGATGCCCTCGCGCGAGGAGGTCAGGGACTACTTCGGTGGTGGTGGTGCCGCAGAACGCATCGTCAAGGCGATCGGGGCGCTGAGCCGATGAGCCACCTCCATCCGCAGGCCGCCCTGGTGGTCCGCAAGCGCGGGAAGGTCACGCTGACCAACGGATCCGTGCCGCAGGAGCGGCGGTCGCTGATCGCCTCGACCCCCGCGGAGGTGGGGCCGGTCATCGATCTGCCGCACGTCGACGACCTCGACGCGGGTGGCGTACCGGTCCGGCTCTACCGGCCGGCGACGGCGGGGAACCTCGGTGTCACGCTGTACCTGCACGGCGGCGGCTGGGTGCTCGGCAACCTCGACACGGTGGACAACCTGTGCCGCCGGCTGGCGAAGGTCTCCGGCTGCGCGGTGCTGTCCGTGGACTACCGGCTGGCGCCCGAATTCCCCTGGCCCGCGGCGATGCTCGATGTGGACGCGGTCCTCGCCTGGGTCCGCGAGTCCGGCGACCGGTACGGGCTCGACGCGCGCCGGGTGGCCGTGACCGGGGACAGTGCGGGCGCGCAGCTCGCCACGGTGGCGGCCCGGCGAGCGCGGGACGCCGGTGCCCCGCTGGCCTTCCAGGCCCTGATCTACCCGGCCCTGGATCCGAGCATGAGCGCCGACTCCTACCGGGAGATGGCGGACTACTGCCTGTCCCCCGAGGAGATGTCCTATTTCTGGGCGGCGTTCATCCCGCCCGGCGCCGACCGGCGGGATCCGGACATCACTCCCCTGCACGCCGATCTCGCCGGTCTGCCACCGGCGCTGGTGCTGACCGCCGAGTTCGACGTGCTCCGCGACGAGGGCGAGCGCTACGCGCGGCTGCTCGCCGCGGCCGGAGTGCCGACGGTGTCCGTGCGCTACTCCGGCATGGTGCACGGCTTCTTCCGGCGCTTCGCGCTCTACGACGCGGCGGCCGTCGCGGCGGACCACGTCGCCGGCGCCATTCGCACCGCCCTGATCCCGCCCTGCGACCCGAAGTGAACGCCATGATGACAACGCAGCTGATCTACCGGCACGTGCTGGCCCGCCCGGAGA
This sequence comes from Pseudonocardiaceae bacterium YIM PH 21723, assembly GCA_003600225.1. GTDB lineage: Bacteria > Actinomycetota > Actinomycetes > Mycobacteriales > Pseudonocardiaceae > QZFT01. Next base: position 8,919 of record QZFT01000053.1, on the reverse strand, counting down.
CCACGGCCATCGAATACGCCGGATCGAGACTGACCTACCGGCAGCTGTGGGACCGCGCCCGTTCCTGGGCGAACGCCGTCCGGCCGCACCTGTCCGGGCCGCACCCGGTCGTCGGCATCCTGCACCCGCGCGGGCTGGAGGTGTCCGTCTGCCACCTCGGCGCCTGGCTGGCCGGAGCCGCGTACCTGCCCCTCGACCCGGTGCTGCCGGACGGCCGGATCGCCACGCTGCTCGCGGAGGCCGGGTGCGACGCGGTGCTGACGATCGGGTCCCTGGCCGGCCGGTTGCCGTCAGACGTGCTGGCGGTGACGGCCCCGGACATGGTCACCGGTCTGGGAGAACCCGCTACTGAGCCGGATCATTCGGCGTACGTGATCTTCACGTCGGGGTCGACGGGCCTGCCCAAGGGCGTGGAGATCCGGCACGGCGGTCTGGCGACGCTGCTGGAGTGGTTCCGCGGGTCCTTCGACCTGCGGCCGGGGACCCGGATGGCGATGGTCACCAACATCATGTTCGACATGATGGTGCTCGACGAGTGGGGCGCCTTCACCGCCGGGGCGACGCTGGTCATGGCGACCCCGGAGGACCTGGCCGGCAGCGACCGGATCGCCCGTTTCCTGGACAGCGCGGCGGTCTCACACGCGTGCGTTCCCACGCCGATGTTCGAACGGCTGCTGGCCGCCGGTTGGTCGCCGCGCGACCTGCGCACCGTGCTGACCGGCGGCGATCGGCTGCGGATCTGGCCGGAGCCCGATTTCCCGGCGGCCGTGCACAACGCGTACGGGCCCACCGAGGCGACCGTGCTGGTGACCTGTTCGGATGACCTCCGGCTCACCGGAGAACGCGACCAGCTCCCGTCCATCGGCCGGCCGGTGCCCGCGGCGACGGTGTGGCTGGAGGGCACGGACGGCGCCGTGATCAGCGAGCCCGGCGAGGTCGGGGAACTGATGATCGGCGGCGACGTCCTGGCGCGGGGCTACCGGAACGCACCCGAGGCGACGCGAGCCGCGTTCGACGGCGGGCGGCGATACGCCACCGGAGACCTGTGCTCGTGGAACGCGGCCGGCGACATCGAGTACGTGGGCCGGCGGGACAGCCAGGTCAAGATCCAGGGATTCCGGGTGGAGCTCGGCGAGATCGAGCAGGCGATCCTCCGGGAACCGGGCATCACCCAGGTGGTGCTGCTGGTCCTCGGCGACGGCCTCGACCGACGCATCGAGGCGTGGATCGAGGGCAACGCCGACCTCACGGCGCTGGCCGCCCGGCTGCGCCACGAGCTGCCTGCGGCGATGGTGCCCTCGGCCTTCTTCACCGCCGACGCCCTGCCCGCCACGGTCAACGGCAAGATCGACCGCCGGGAGCTGCTGCGCCGATCGGCCGCGCTGTGAACCGGGCGGGCTTCGGGTTCCCCAGCGACCGCCGGGCCATCCCCATCGGCCTCGCGGCCTTCATCAACGCCCTGGGCACCGGCGTGTTCTATCCGTTCGCGGTCGTCTTCTTCAGCCGGCAGCTGCACATCTCGCTGGGCCGGGTCGGCGTCGGTCTGGGCATCGGCGCGGCCATCGCGCTGGTCGCGGTGGCGGGCGCGGGCCGGCTGGTGAACCTGGTGGGCGGGAGGAACATCGTCGTCATCACGGTGTTCGTCCGCTGCCTGGCCCGGCTGAGTCTGATCTTCGTGGATTCGTTCGGGCTGTTCGTCTGCACGGTCGTCGCCGACGTGGCCTGCATGCGCATCGGTCAGATGGGCGAGCAGGCAATCGCCGTGGGTCTGGGTGGCGCGGAGCAGCGCGGTTCGTGGCTGGCGTTGTCCCGCACGGCGTTCAACGCCGGGATGGGCTGTGGGGCGCTGCTGAGCGGCATCGCGGTGGCGCTCTCCGGCGACAGTGGCGTGCCGTTGCTCCTGATCAACGCCGCCGGGTTCGCGCTGGCCGGAGTGCTCTACCTGCGGGTGCGGGGTATCTCCGGCTCGGAGACCGGGCGGCCTCCTGCGGGTATACCGATACTGGCCGACCGGCTGTTCGTGTGGATCTGCGTGATCAACGCCGTGCAGTGGCTGCTGCTGATGGGCGTGGAACTGGCGTTGCCCGCCTATCTGCAGGGTTCCACGCACGCACCGCTGTGGACGACGAGCGTGTTGTTCGCGATCAACACCGCGATGATCACGCTGCTCCAGCTGCCGGTTTCCCGCCGGCTGAGGTCCTTCTCCCGGCCGGACGTCATCGCGGTGGGCTGCCTGCTGCTCGCGGTGTCCTTCGCGCTGCTCATCCCGATCCGGCACTTAGGCGACGGCCCGCTGCTGGCCGTGTTGATCCTGATGATCGTCGTCTTCACCGCGGGCGAGATGCTGTGCTTCGTGGAGCTGACGGCGATGGTCACCCAGCTGGCGCCCGAGGGGAAACTCGGGTCCTACCTGGCGACGAACCAGGTGGCGCTGGGCATCAGCAACGTGGTCGCGCCCATGCTGCTGCTCGCGGTCCTGGAGTTCGACCACACCCTGCTGTGGGGCGCGCTCTGCGGGGTCTCGCTGGTCACCGGGGCGCTCATGCTCCGGATGCGGCGCGCCCTGCGTCCCCGGCTGGTCGTAGAACTGGCTCGGACCTAGCCGCGCGCCAGGACCTGGCGGGACAGGTGGTCGGCCTGCCGGGTGGTCTCCGGCAGCCGGTAGCGCGGGGTCAGCCGGAGTGCCCACTCGCAGGCGTTGTCCAGGCCGATCAGGTGGCCGGCGGAGACGAAGACCGGCTTCACGCCGTCCTGGGTGCGCAGCACCCAGCCGATCTCCTCGCCGCCGTCGAGCAGTGGACTGGTGGCGCCGCGATGCGGGCCGGGTTCCTCGAACTCACCGGTGAACACGTTCTTGGCCACGCCCATGGCCGGGATCCCGGTGATCAGCCCGAGGTGGCAGGCCAGGCCGAACCGCCGGGGATGGGCGAGCCCGTGACCATCGCAGACGATCAGTCCCGGCGTCCCGGACAGCGTCGCCAAAGCCTCCACAATGGACGGTAACTCGCGGAAGGCGAACAGCCCGGGCCGGTACGGGAAGCTCGCCCGGCCGGTGACCACGGCGGACTCGACGAGCTCCAGCGTGCCGGTGTCGAGCAGGACCACCGCCGCGGCCAGGCGGTCCTCGTCGGCATAGCTGACGTCGACCCCGGCCACCAGCGCCGTATCAGCGGAGACGGCGCCGGTGGTGATCACCTGTGTGGCGAGGCGTTCCTGCATGGCCTCGGCTTCCGGGATGGTCCCCGGCCAGTCAGTCCAGTTCACGGGCGACGGGCTCCATCGGACCGGCCATCCGGGGACCGGACAGCCTGCGCTCCAGGCGGCCGAGGCGGGTGCGCACCGGCTGCGCCAGGTACTCACCGAAGACCACGCCGGAAGCGAGCGCCACGGCGATGGCGGCGGCCACCATGAGCGTGCCGAGCCCCTGGTAGTCGCGCAGCACGGCCAGCTCGTACAGGCCTCGGTAGATCCCCAGGCCGGGGAACAGCGGCATCAGGCCGGACACGGCGGCGATCAGCGGTGGCAGCTTCAGCTGCCGGGAGATGAGACCGCCGACGAAGCCGATGACCATGGCGGCCAGCGCGGAGGCGGAGATCGGTTCGAGCTCGGCCAGGGTGAGCGCTTTGAAGCTGGCCGCGCCCAGCCCGCCGACGCCGAAGGACACCAGTAGCGCCCGCCAGGGTGCGTAGCTGGCCATCGCGAAGCAACCGGCGGCTCCCGCCCCGGCGACGGTCTGTAAGGGCAGGTCGAGGGCGGACGGCGGCAGCGGTTCGGCGATCGGGCCGGCGGCCATGCCGACCCAGTGCGCGACCCGCAGCGCGAAGGTGACGCCGGTGATCAGGCCCGCGGTGAGCAGGAAGACCTCGACCGTGCGGCCGGCGGCCGTCACGTTGTAGCCGGAGATGGCGTCCTGCACGGTCGCCACGACGGTGAGCCCGGACAGCAGCACGGTGATCGCCGCGGCGACGACCAGGCTGATCCGGGGCTGACCGGGAATCGGCAGCCAGCCGCGCTCCACCACGGCGATGGCGGCGCCGGTGGCCAGGGCGCCGCCCACGGCCTGCTGGAAGAAGAACGGCAGCGCGCGTTTGTTGAGCTGCCTGCCGAACCGGTCGACGACCATGGTTATCGCGGCGGCGAAGATGGCCATCGGCCAGAGGTCCTTGCCGCCGATCAGCAGGGTGATGAAGGCGGCCATGCCACCCCAGGCGGCGGTGGCCACCCAGCGTGGGTACGGGTGCGGGGTCCGGTCGATCTCGGCGAGCCGGTCCATCGCCTCTTCGTGGCCGATCTTGCCCTGGGTGATGTCGTAGACCAGCCGCTCCACGTTGATCAACCGGGTGTAGTCCAGGCTGCGGGCCCGCACGACGCGGATCGAGGCGACCGGGGCCGCCTCCGGGCCGCGGTGGCAGGCGATGGTGATCGACGTGAAGATCACGTCCACCTCGCAGTGGGACAGCTCGAACGCCGCCGCGACCTCCAGCATGGTCGCCGTGACGTCGGCGGCGCCGGCGCCCGCCGCCATCTGGAGTTCGCCGATGCGCAGCGCGATGTCCAGGACGCGGTGCACGGTCTTGTCATCGGGTGGCAGGGGCATCATCGCTGTGACCGGCTCGGCGGCAGAGCCGCGGCGGACACGGCGGAACAAACGCATGGATACACCTCGCAGATCAACTTGTGCAGCCCCGCTATGCATCGTGACGCACGACGGCGGCCCACGCGAACAGAAATGGGCGATCGATCTTGAACTTCGGTCGGGTTCCCGCTGGTCGGGACGTGGCAAACACGCCTTGGTGTAGTGGCTGTTAAGAAAGTCACTCAGGTTCTCCTGTGCCAGGATCATCGACATGTTGATCCGTCTGGACACCGAATCGCGGGTTCCGCCGTTCGAGCAGGTGCGCTCACAGCTGGCACAGCAGATCACCGATCGGGCGCTGGCGGTAGGCGCCAAACTGCCTACTGTGCGCGCGCTGGCGGCGGAACTCGGCCTGGCGGTGAACACCGTGGCGCGCGCCTACCGGGAGCTGGAGGAGGCCGGCCTGGTGGAGACGCGGGGCAAGGCGGGCACCTTCGTCAGCGCCCGGGGGCAGTTCAGCCGGTCACGGGCGCAGCAGGCGGCACAGGTGTACGCGTCGACCGCCGTGGAACTGGGGCTGTCCCGCGAGGAGGCGCTGGAGATCGTGCGGGCGGCTCTGGAGGCTGGGTAGCTGGGGGTTGGGTCTGGGTGGTGGGCGAAAGAGGGCTTTGGAGGAGGAGACGGGCTGGGGCTTCGACTTTCCTGCCGGGGGGGGTTGGGTGGGGGCACGCCTGTCTGGGTGGTCGGGGCCGCTGCGCGGGGCTGAAGGTGGCGTTCAGGCCTGTTGGGTGGCCTGAAAGACGCTTTTAGCGCGCCCAGCGACCCGAACTCCGCGTTGATCAAGGCCGCCCGGCGCGACACGGTGTGGAAATGGCGCGGCGCGCCGTGTATCCCACGAATTGGTCGTCCATTCTGGATTGTAGGTACCTGAAGGACGCCACCATTTACTCCAGGTAAACGAAGGCGTCCTTCAGTGCACTCAAGTAAACGATGGCGTCCTTCAGGTCCCCCGAGGAAGCGGCCCCAACAGCAAAGACAGGCGTGCCCCACCAGACAGCCAGGCAGGAAAGACGGGCACCGAAGCCCGTCTCCCCCTCCAAAGCCCTCTTTCGCCGACCGCCAGACGCAACCCCGGCGGAACGTCAGCCCTTGCCGAACTTGAACTTGGTGGGGTCGAAGCCGGGCGGGAGCTGGTCCAGGCCGGACAGGCCGGGCGGCAGCTCGTTGAGGCCCTGCGGCATGTTGGACAGGTCGGGCATGCCACCGGGGAACATCCCGGGAAAGCCGCCGCGGTTCTTCGGCGGCGTCGGGCCACGACCGCCCTTGCCCTTCTTGCCTTTCTTACCCTTCTTGTTCCGGCTACCGCCGCCGCCACCGGGCATGCCGAAGCGGCCGGCCATGGAGGCCATCATCTTGCGGGCCTCGAAGAAGCGGGTGACCAGGTCGTTGATCTCGCTGACCGCGACGCCGGAGCCGCGCGCGATGCGCTGGCGGCGGGAGGCGTTGATGATCTTGGGGTCGTTCCGCTCGGCCGGGGTCATGCCGCGGATGATCGCCTGCACCCGGTCCAGGTGCTTCTCGTCGACCTGCGCCAGGGCGTCCTTCATCTGCCCGGCGCCGGGCAGCATGCCGATCAGGTTGGCGATCGGGCCCATCTTGCGGACGGCGAGCATCTGCTCCAGGAAGTCCTCCAGGGTCAGCTGCCCCTGGGTCAGCTTGGCCGCGGTCTTCTGCGCCTCGTTGGCGTCGAAGACCTCCTGGGCCTGCTCGATCAGCGTGAGCACGTCACCCATACCCAGGATGCGCGAGGCCATCCGGTCCGGGTGGAAGACGTCGAAGTCCTCGAGCTTCTCGCCATCGGAGGCGAACAGGATCGGCTGGCCGGTGACCTCACGCACCGACAGCGCCGCACCACCACGCGCGTCACCGTCCAGCTTGGACAGCACGACACCGGTGAAGCCGACACCGTCCTGGAAGGCCTGGGCGGTGTTCACCGCGTCCTGACCGACCATCGCGTCGACCACGAACAGCACCTCGTCGGGCTGCACGGCGTCGCGGATGTCGGCGGCCTGCTTCATCAGCTCTTCGTCGATGCCGAGGCGGCCGGCGGTGTCGACGATGACCAGGTCGTGCTGCAACCGGCGGGCCTCGTCGATGGCGCTCTGGGCGACCTTCACCGGGTCGCCGACGCCGTTGCCCGGCTCCGGCGCGTACACCGGGACGCCCGCGCGCTCACCGACGACCTGGAGCTGGTTGACCGCGTTGGGCCGCTGCAGGTCACAGGCGACCAGCAGCGGGGTGTGGCCCTGCCCCTTGAGGTGGCGGGCCAGCTTGCCGGCCAGGGTGGTCTTACCGGCACCCTGGAGGCCGGCGAGCATGATGACCGTGGGCGGGGTCTTGGCCAGGCTGAGCCTGCGGGTCTCACCGCCGAGGATGCGGACGAGTTCCTCGTTGACGATCTTGACGACCTGCTGGGCCGGGTTCAGCGCCCCGGAGACCTCGGCGCCCTTCGCCCGTTCCTTGATGCCGGCGATGAAGGTGCGCACCACCGGCAGCGCGACGTCCGCTTCCAGGAGCGCGATGCGGATCTCGCGGCAGGTGGAGTCGATGTCGGCCTCGGAGAGCCGTCCCTTGCCCCGCAGTCCCTGCAGGACCGTGGTCAACCGGTCGGAGAGTGAGTCGAACACGGGGGAAGGCTCCAACTGCTAGGCGGACGGGCAGGAAAGCTTCAGTCTATGCGGTGACCCGCAGGGTCAGTCCGTCGCGTACCTTCGCGCGGCTGATCACGCGTGCACTCTGCCAGCCGGGGGGCGTCGCGCCGCCGACCAGCATCCGGCGGGCCAGCCACAGGCGGCGGCCGCGGGGTTCGTCGGTGGCCGAGTCCACCCAGATCAGGTGCAGGTCGCGGCCGCTGACCCAGGCGAGCCTGCGCAGCGCGGTGCGGGTGATCTGCCGGGTGGCCGGCTCACGCAGCACGATGGGGCCGCCGACGGTGAGGGCGTTCTTCACGATCCGCAGCCAGTGCTTGACCCGCGCGAGCGGGTAACGCAGCAGGCTGGGTGCCCAGTGGAGGGTGTTCTCCCACGTCTGGTTCGGTGTGATCAGGGTGGCTCCGGGCACGGCGGCAGCCAGCAGCGCACGGTTCGCTCCGGGCGGGCCACCGATCACCAGCAGACCCCGGGAACCGAGCTTGACCTGGATGACATCGTCGACGGACAGCTCTCTCACACCTACTCAACGGGAAAAGCGTGGAAAACGTTCCACCTATCATGCCTTACCCGGGACACCGGAGCCCCCGCCCGACCCCCAGTTGACGGGCGCGAGCTCCGGTGTCACAGCTCTAAGACTGCCGCCGCGACAGGGCCGCCGGCAGTGTGGACACCCGTGTATCCGGTTGCGTAGAGCTACCTAGGTGTCCCGTGAAGACGGTTTCTTGCCTGTTCAGACACAGTCCGTCTCCCTGCGTAGACCATACGTCGGGACCCACCGGAACTGAAAGTTTTTCATTAACGCATCAGTCGATCATGTAAACCGATATTCGCCCTGATCATGGATGGTTTCACCCGGCGGAACCATGGCCTGGCAAACGCTTGCAGGGCGTAACAATCCGATAGCGCGGAGGACTCCGGACAGTCACTCGTTCGAGTGAGGCCATGGACATGACTCAGCAGCGGGGAAGATACGAATCCCTTTCCACGTTCCGGGAAAGGCACGATTCACGACCTGGGGAGTACCCGATGCGCACGCCACTGTCGCTGTCCTGGAAGCCCGAGCGGGCCGATTATCTGGCCGCGCTCGCCGCCCGCCGCCGCAACCGGCCCTCCGTGGTCGCCGGACCGTGGGCCGCCGTGGTGCTCGCGGTCGCGCTGCTCATCGGCACCTGGGACACCGAGCTGCTCGTCGTGCGTGGCCTGGCCGTGCTGGCGGTGCTGGTCGCGGCCGGCTACCTGATCAGCGTGTATCGGCTGGGCGCCCTGGTGTGGCGGAACAACGCGGAACTGCACGAGCCGACGTCGGCGGAGGTGAACCCGCAGGACGGCCTGCTGCTGGAGTTCGCCACGCACGCGGGCATCGAGATCCACTGGCAGTGGCTGCACCACGTCTACGAGTTCGACGGCGGCTTCCTGCTCGAACTGCACGGCGCGGCCGGTCACCAGTTCCTGGTGCTCGCCACCCGTGGCCTGCCCGAGGGCGCGGGCATCGAGGACCTGCGTGCCCTGCTGCGGCACTGCCACCTGGAATCCAGGGTCGTCCCGGCTGGCTGACCGGCTACCGAAGTCGACGAGCCGCCATGGAGGTGTTGAACTTGCCCAGGGCCTTCAGGATCCCGGCGAAACAGGCAC